>NZ_JAELVR010000014.1 GCF_016428585.1 Sedimentitalea arenosa
CGCGGATTCGCTCATCTCGCCGACGTCATCGAAGGCGTCGACTTCATCAACGGCATCAAGCCATCAAACCAAGATCAAGCCGCCGCATGATGATCGCCTGGACACCAGATTTGACAGTAACTCAACAACTCCTTCTCCAAGCGATAGAGAGCAGCTTCGATAAGCAAGTCTCATTTCTCGCCGATTTTGTCCGTATTCCCAGCCTGCGCTTCCAAGAAGGCCCAGCGCAGGATTTCATCGCCGCTGCTTTGCACGAGAGAGGATACGAAATCGATGAATGGCAAGTGCATCTCGGAGACCTGGAGCCACTGCCGGGGTTCGGGCCGATCCACGGTGATTTCTCTCGTGCGCGCACTGTCGTAGGCACCCATCGACCCAGTGTGACACGCGGCCGGTCGCTCATTCTTCAGGGGCATCTTGATGTTGTGCCGACCGGCCCTCTCGATATGTGGACACATCCTCCTTTCGAGCCCGCAATCATCGATGGCTGGATGTATGGCCGTGGGGCAGGCGACATGAAGTCTGGTACAGTCGCCGCGATCTTCGCTCTGGATGCCTTGCGCCATGCCGGCTTCGAACCTGCCGCTCGCATACATCTCCAGTCGGTAATCGAAGAGGAAAGTACAGGACTTGGCGCGCTTTCCACGCTCCAGCGAGGATATCGCGCTGACCTTGCCTTGCTTCCAGAGCCTTCCGGGCACACCGTCAATCGAGCGCAGATTGGTGTGCTCTGGTTCCGCATAGCGGTGAAAGGCAAACCTACGCATGTTGCCGTGGCCCAGGAAGGGTCGAATGCTATCATGGCTGCGCACGACGTGATCCGCGCACTTGAGAAACTTGAGGCGGATTGGAATGCGCAGGCCGCAAATGACCCTGTCTATGGCGACGTGCCGCATCCACTGAACTTTAACCCGGGCAGGATCGCCGGTGGGGATTGGGCGTCAAGCGTGCCCTCTTGGTGCTATGTGGACTGTCGCATGGGTGTGTTGCCAGGTCAGGATCTTGAGGCGGCGAAGTCCCAGATCGAGGCTTGTGTTGCCGCAGCCTCGCGTGACCATCCGTTCCTGTCCAACAACCCTCCCGAGGTCGTCTGGAATGGTTTTCAAGCCGAAGGGTACGTTCTTGGGCCAGAGACCGAGCCAGGTCTTGAAGCCCTGCGGCGCAGCCATGCAGCCGTATTCGGAGAAGGGGCTGAACTGGCGGAACGGAAAATGACTGCGCTGACCGATACGCGTTTCTACGGCTTGTACTACGGGATTCCTGCTTTCTGCTACGGTGCCCAAGCCGAAAACATTCATGGCTTTGATGAACGTGTGAACCTGGAGTCGCTTCTGCGCACGACCGAAGTACTAGCGCTATTTATCGCCGATTGGTGTGGTCTGAACCGATTGTCCAGCTGATGATCTCGGATGGCATGACTTGGTGCGGCATCCCCCCAGCTCCACCTTGTCGAAAAGGTTCCAATTGGCAGATACCTCGCCGAGGCCCATAATCGGGTTTACAAGGCTACACCGTGTGGGCATCGTTGACCGAGATACCGTTTTGGCAGAACCCGAGACCTCCAATCATGTCCGACCCGACCGCCCCGACCCGGCGAATGCTTCTGGCGGCTTCCGGTGGAGCAGCGCTGGCACTGTTCGCTGGCCCGCTTGCAGGACAACATGTTTATAAAGAGGTCCACGAGCTCAAACCCAACGAGTTTACTTGGCATCCCGAGCGTCAGCCCGCCGGGCCGGTCGCGGTCATCGTGTCGTTGACGGATCAACGGGTCCATGTCTATCGCAACGGCGTTCGGATTGCGGTCTCGACCTGTTCCACCGGCAAGTCCGGTCATGAAACCCCGACGGGAGTTTTCGTCGTCCTGCAGAAAGACCGAAATCACCGTTCGTCGACCTACAACAACGCGCCCATGCCCAACATGAACCGACTGACATGGGATGGCATAGCTCTCCACGCTGGCAACCTTCCGGGCTATCCGGCCTCGCATGGGTGCGTGCGTCTGCCGCTGAAGTTCTCGGCCCTGCTGTTCGAGGTCACGCACCTCGGGACGCCGGTCATCATCGCCGACGAGCATCACTTCCCCATTGACGTGGTGCATCCGGGAATGGTTCTGTCGCGCTATGCCGAGGACGAGTTCGAGGATGTCGTTTCCACCTTGGAAGGGCGCAAGCATCCCGCGGACTGGGCCTTGGACGATGCCTATCCGGTCACCACGATGCTTGCGTCCTCGCATGACCGCAAGATCGTGATCATCGAAAACGACGTGGAGGTTGCCTCCGGGCCGCTGGAATGGGATGGCGATCCCTTGGGCGACCATGTCTATGTCCTGCAAGGGGCCCATGAAGGCGTCAAGGGAATGCATTGGCAGGCGCTCACGTATGGCAGCTCGCAGAGCGCGGAGATGCAGGATCTCACGCGCGTGCGCTCTGACCAGGCATTTGCGGAGCAGATCCGAGAACATATCCACCCGGGCATGATCTACATCCTGACCGATCTGCCGCTGCATCCCGACAGCCGCTCGCAACGCGACTTCGTGATCATGTCGTGATGGCCAGGCGGACCGGAATGATGCAGAACCGTTTCAACGCTTTCGCCACTCTTTTGCTCGCAAGCATCGCTCTTGCGGCCTGTTCGCAGTCGTCGGGTGGGTTCGAGAGTGTCGTTGTATCCGACTTTGTAGAGCAGGAAGCCAATGAGTGATCTGTGCCGCATTGCTGGGGCGATCGGACTTGCCGCCGCCTGCTTGTCGCCGACCTTTGGCTGGGCGAGCGATTGGACCATCGTCTCGGTGAACGGAGCGCCCGCAATCGGGCAGCCCAAGATCGCGCTTGGTGCGGATGGCGCCATGGCCGGAAACACCGGCTGCAACAGCTTCACCGGGTCGGCACGTTTCGAGAACGCCATGCTGGTGGTGGAGGCTCCACTGGCCGTGACGCGAATGGCGTGCCCCGACGATGGCCTGGCGCGGCAGGAAGCAGCGATCCTGCAGCTGCTGGAGGGGCAAATTGCGTTCACGCATGACCCTTTCACCGGCGCATTCGCTCTGTCCCGTGGCGAACGCCAGTTGGAGCTGACCGAATTGGCGGCTTCGTTATTCGATATCGACTTCGTCACTGTGGACGGTCTCAGCGGCCCGCTGAACATTCGACAGGCGCCCGGAACGGATGCGCCCTTGGTCACGCGTGTCTTGCCCGGAACACTCCTACGAAACCAGGGATGCGAGGTCGGTGACACCTATGACTGGTGCAACATCACCTTTCTGGACGCTTCGGGAACTACGGGCTGGGCAGCGGCAGACTATCTGCGACCCGCGCCGGCCACGGTTCGGGTGCGGCAGGGGCTTTTCGACAATATCGGTACCCTCGAATGCCGCGGCTCGGTCGAGGGGGAAGTCGCGCTTTGCGAATATGGCGTTGCGCGAGACGGCGACCACTCCGCGGTCTTGGTGGTCTATGATCCGGACGGCGGCGAGCGCGTCATGCATTTTGCAGACGGTGAACTGGCCTATGCCGAGACCGCGGAAGGTACCGCCTCCGATGCGCAGGGTAGCGAACTTTCGGGGGACGTGCTTGTGGTTACTCTGGGTCAGCAGATCTACGAAGTGCCGCAGGCTGTTATCGTAGGAAACGGGGAGTAACACGCCTTCGATGCAGCTGATGCCCGATGGACGTGGAGGGGACAATCTGATGACACGTCTCCCGGAGACACCTGACATGGTCTTCGGAGCGTCAATTGCCGGGTTCCTCGGAGCCATTGTTGAGTTGTCAGAAGACACAGCCGTACTGGGCGCTATTGCGGCACAACCAGTGCCGGGAAAGGTCGCTCCCGCCGTCGCCGCGATTCGGGAAGGCACCATTGACACAGTAGTGCTGCGCCGGTGTCAGGTCGCGGATATCGCTTGAGTCTTGCTGAGAATGCCCGAGGCAAGGAAGACGCCGGCGGCCACCAGGATGACGCCAACCACCTTGAGCGGGGTGACGGTTTCGCCCAGGAAGGCCACGCCTCCCAGAAGGGCGAGAATCGGAGTCAACGCGCCGAAGGCCGCGGTTTCGGCGGCACCGAGGCATTGCACCGCGTAGCCGAACAGGAACATCGCCAGGATGCCGATAATGAAGCTTTGCAGCACGATCATCACGGCGATGTCGCCAAGACTCGCGGTGGCAAAGCTCACTCTGCCAGTCGCGAGCAGCAAGGGAGTCATCAGCAACGTGCCCCAGAACAGCCCGATGACCAAGCCATGCAAGGGGCTCAGGCCACTCTGGCGGAAAATGACGGAATAGACTGCCCAGCAACCTGATCCGGTCAGAAACATCAGGTGCCCCTTCCAGGCATCCTCATCAGCCCCGGCCAGGATTTGCCACAGGCTCACGACCATCGCCCCGGCCAAGATCATCGTCAGCCCAAGCCGTCGGCGGGGGCCGGGGATTTCGCCTGCCATCGCATAGGCGGCCAGCGCGGTCCAGAACGGCAGCATTCCGGGCGCAAGTGCACCGCCGTCCGAAGCGGGAGCATAGGCAAGCCCCATGGACACAACGAAGGGAAAGACCGCGCTTGCGCCAACCATCAGCATCGCTGCGCGGGGCCACGACTGCCCGCGTGGAGTAATCCCCAACCACCACATAAACGGAGCCATGGCGAGGGCTCCGGGCACAAGGCGCAGAATCAAGAGTTCTTCTACGGTGAAACTGCCCTGAACCGCGAACCGCGTGACCAGCATGAAAGCGGCCCAGATCGTCACGGTCGCAAGGGCAGCAAGCAGTCCTTGCGCGCGCGTTGCGGGGAGGTTCATGAATCCGGCCTTTCGCGAGTCTGTCTCCACGCCGCACTAAACGTCATCGCAGGCCGATGCGCCAGCCAAAGCCATCATCAATGCGGGAAGGGGCGCTGCGCAGTGCAAAGTCGAAGCCGCCTTCGATGGCATTGAACGGCTGTGTCGGTCTTGTCAGGGGAACGTGGCTTGCGTGGAGGCTGGGGTCTGAGAAGCGTTTTCAGATGACCAAACTCAACCCTTCAAGTACTTCAAGACGTCGCCTGAAATCATCCGCCTGGCGGTGATGATGTACGTCCGGTTCCCTCTCTCGCTTCGGAACGTCGAGGATCTGCTGCATTAGCGCGGCATCGAGATCAGCCGCGAGTCGGTGCGGTTCTGGTGGCATCGCTTTGGTCCGATCTTCGCCGCCGAAATCCGGAAGTGTCGCATCGAGCGGACGAAGTCGAGCCACTGGCGGTGGCATTTGAACGAGATGTTCGTGAAGATCAACGGCGAGCGCCACTACCGTTGGCGGGCGACCGCGCCGAGAATTCGCACCTGCCGTTCCGACGACGGGAGCGGGCGATGCTGCGGTTCCGGCGCATGCGCAGTTTGCAGAAGTTCGCGACCGTGCACGCCTCCGTCAGTAACCACTTCAATCAGGAACGCAGCCTTTCTAACCGGACCATTTTCAAGACCAACCGCGCCGTCGCTCTAGCCGAGTGGCGCGACCTTTGCGTCACATAGCGGGCAGGGTCACTGTCGTAGACGAGACTGGTTGGAATTCGTCTGCCAGCACCCGTCAGGGCATTCCGGATTTTGGGTCGGGTTCCAGATCATATGATCTCACATGTATTGGGATAATCGCCGCAGACATGCTGCGACGATCCTGGCTGTTAGTCCAGAGCAGGGGCAGGGCGCAATGTGCCTGCGCAGTCACCAAACCCGATGCGGTAGCCGTCGCCTTTGGCCGCGCCGCGCAGGGTCAGGGTGTCACCATCTTCAAGGAACGTGCGGGTCTCGCCCGTGTCCAGCGTCAGCGGTTCTTTGCCCGCCCAGCTCAATTCCAGCAGGCTGCCACGGTTTTGCTTTTCCGGGCCGGAAATCGTACCGGACCCCAGAAGGTCGCCCACGCGCATCGGGCAGCCGCTGGTGGTGTGGTGGGTCAGTTGCTGGGCTGCAGAGTAGTACATCACGTTGTAATTCGTGCGCGACAGGATCGTCTCGGCTTTGCCTTCAGGGGCTAGGCCCACTTCGAGGTCGATGTCATAGAGCATCGGACCCGGCTCTGCGAGGTAAGGCAGCAGTTCCTTTTCGCGCGGGGGAGTTGAGGCGCGGAAGGGCTCGAGCGCTGCTTTGGTCACGATCCACGGGCTGATGGTGGTTGCCGTCGCCTTGGCTTGAAACGGTCCAAGCGGTACGTATTCCCACGCCTGAATGTCGCGTGCGGACCAGTCGTTGAGAAGAACGTAGCCGAAGATCATGTCATCGGCCTCTTGCACCGAGACGCGGCCTTTGGACGGTTTGCCAACAATGGCGCCCATTTCCAGCTCCAGGTCGAACCGCTTGGAGGCCTCAAACACCGGCATGTCCGCGTCGGGCGCTTTCAACTGGCCGTTGGGGCGGGTGATATCGGTGCCGCTGACCACGACAGACGACGCGCGACCGTTGTAGCCGATGGGGATGTGCAGCCAGTTGGGCGGCAGGGCATTGGCCGGATCGCGGAACAGGCTGCCGACGTTGAACGCGTGGTGACGACCTGCGTAGAAGTCGGTGAACTCGGTCACACTGAAGGGCATCTCAAGCGTGGCATCGGCCATCGCGACCAGGTGCGCCTCAAGATCTGATCGCTGCGCGGCGCCCTCGGACAGCGCCGTGGTCAGGTGGTCCCGAAAACGGGCCCAGACATCCGCGCCGAGCGCCATGAAATCGTTCCATGTGCCGCGGGCAAAGACGCCGTTTTCGGGCAGATCCAGCAGACCGGCCTGCTCAAGGGCGGTGACGTCAAGAATGCGGTCGCCAATCGCGACACCTGCATGCAGCGCGCCGCCGCCGAAGCGGAAGGCCCCATAGGGCAGGTTGTTGAGCGGAAAATCGGTCTCGGGCGTATTGGCACTTTCGACCCAGGAGCGGAGGAGCTGTGTCATGGTGTATCCTTCAAGTGGCGTCTGGCTGGTTTTCGGGGCGCGCGGCGTCAAAGGCCGGCAATGTCAGGGCCTGTTTTTCGATCTCAAGCAGGCGGGCAAAGGGCGTCATGTCAACGCCCCAGCGGTGTGCGTTATAAAGCTGCGCAACAAGGCAGATATCGCAGAGCAACGGCGTATCCGAGAAGCTGTAGGTGGGGCCATCGGGCAGCAGTGCCTGATAGGCGTGGAAGCCTTCGGTCATCCAGTGACGCATCCATTCGGTGCCTTGATCGGCACTCAATCCGTGTTCGGACTTCAGGCGGCTGACAACCTTGAGGTTGTTCACCGGGTGGATGTCCAGCGCGATGACCTGCCCTGCGGCCAGAACCCTTGCCCGCAACAATGGGTCTTCCGGCAAAAGCGCGGGATCGGGGGCGACGTGATCCAGATAGTCGAGGATCGCCAGCGATTGCGTCAGCGCCGTGCCGTCCTCCAGCACCAGTGTTGGAACACCCTTGCTCGGGTTCCTGACGACATAGTCCGGCGCGCGCTGCGCACCGGCAACAAGGTCCACCGGGACTGTCTCGTAAGACAGCCCCTTGAGATTCAACGCGACACGCACCCGGTAGGATGTTGTCGACCGCCAATAGGAATAAAGCGTCAGCATCCCGGTCACTTCTTGCCCGGCGTGCCGTCGAACTTCTTCTCCATATCCGCCCAGCAGTCGATGTAATCGTCTTGAAGCGGGGCTTCCTTGCCTGCGAACTGGGTCAGTTGCTGCGGGAAGCGCGTCTCGAACATGAAGGACATGGTGTTGTCCAGCTTGTCCGGGCCAAGATTTGCGTTCGACGCCTTCTCGAATGCTTCGCGGTCCGGACCATGCGGCAGCATCATGTTGTGCAGGCTGATCCCGCCGGGAACAAAGCCCTGCGGTTTGGCATCGTATTCGCCGTAAATATTGCCCATGAGTTCGGACATGATGTTCTTGTGATACCACGGCGGACGGAAGGTATCTTCCATAACCATCCAGCGTTCACGGAACAGCACGAAGTCGATATTCGCGGTGCCCGGCTGGCCGGATGGGGCGGTGAGAACCGTGAAGATCGACGGGTCCGGGTGATCAAACAGGATCGCACCGACAGGGCAATAGTTGCGCAGGTCATATTTGTAGGGCGCATAGTTGCCGTGCCAGGCCACGACATCGAGCGGGCTTTGCCCGATCTTCGTCTCGTGGAATTGCCCGCACCATTTCACGGTCAGGGTCGAAGGCACCTCGCGGTCCTCGAAGGCCGCCACCGGTGCCTTGAAGTCGCGCGGGTTGGCCATGCAGTTGGCCCCAATCGGCCCACGGCCGGGCAGTTCGTACTTCTGGCCGTAGTTTTCGCAAACAAAGCCGCGCGCGGGTCCGTCCAGTAACTCCACCCGGTAGACAAGGCCGCGCGGGATGATCGCGATTTCCTTGGGCTCAAGGTCGATTATGCCCAGCTCAGTGGCAAAACGCAGGCCGCCTTCTTGTGGCACCACGAGCATCTCGCTGTCGGCCGAGAAGAAATATTCGTCCTGCATGGATTCGGTCACGAGATACACGTGGGAGGCCATGCCAACCTGCGTGTTCACATCGCCCGCCGTCGTCATGGTGCGCATGCCGGTCAGCCATGTCAGCGGCTCGTCGGTGTGGGGGATCGGATCCCAACGGTATTGACCAAGGCTGGTCACGTCCGGGTGGATGTCGGGCGCCGAGCGGAAATGCGGCAGGTCGATCTTTTCATAGCGGTGGCTGTGTTTGACCGACGGGCGGATGCGGTAGCACCAGGTGCGCTCGGGGCGCACATCGGTGAAGGCGGTGCCGGACAGCTGCTCACCATAAAGGCCATAGTTGCATTTCTGGGGGCTGTTCATGCCCTGAGGCAGGGCGCCGGGCAGGGCCTCTGTCTCGAAATCATTTCCAAAACCGGGCATGTAGCCGGGCGTCGTCGTTGTGCCATCGGCTTGGACCAAGGGGCTGATATCTATGTCTTTCATCGTGCGGCTCCTTTCAGTGATGCAACCGGGTCCAAGCCAAGTGAGTCGGGTTTTGTCGGCTGGCAACCGGAGGGTCAGAAAATCGTTTCACTTGCAACGAATATCAGTTTGTGAGATGATGAGTCAAGATCATTTCATATGCAACGAAATACGGAAGGCCGATCCATATGACGTCAGACAACTTCAATCTGTCGGAGTTTCTGCCCTACAAACTGTCGGTTCTGTCCTCTCGGACCACCAAGATGCTGTCGAAAGTCTATGGCGAAAAATATGGCCTCTCGACGCCGGAATGGCGGGTGCTGGTGCATGTCGCACGTCGTGAAAAAATGTCCGTCCGTGAAATCCACGACAGTGTCTACCTTGAAAAACCCGCCGTCAGCCGTGCCGTTGCCAAGCTCGAAAAGGCGGGACTTCTCAGAAAGACCACCTGCGACAAGGATCACCGGTTGGTTGAAATCGAACTGACCGAAGGCGGGCTCTACGTATTCAACGGGATAGTGCCAGAGGCGCTGTCGTTTGAAGCTGCGATTCTGAGCGCCTTTTCCCCCGAGGAGAGGGACCAACTGCATGACCTGATGGAACGGCTGCATGATGTTCTTGACAGGCTGCCAGACGCGACCCGCCGACCTCAGATGGACAACGATACATCGGGCAAATCTTCGACCGAAGCCCACTAGCTAGGCGCAAACGCCTGGATACTCGACAAAACAGAGGACACGGAAAATGACGGATCTGACGGGAAAAACAGCTGTAGTTACCGGGTCGACCTCGGGCATCGGGTTGGGGCTGGCGCGGGGGTTTGCGCAGGCGGGCGCGAATGTCGTCCTGAACGGTTTCGGGGATACCGAGGAAATCGAAAAGACGCGCACTGAACTGGATGCCGCGGCTTCGGGGAGGGTGACCTATGACGGCGCGGACATGACCAAGCCGGACCAGATCGAGTCCTTGATAAATTCAGCCATCGCGCAACACGGGAGCGTCGATATCCTCGTCAATAACGCCGGCATCCAGCAGGTGGCACCTGTCGAAGACTTCCCGCGCGACAAGTGGGATATGATCATCGACATCAACATGAACTCGGCCTTCCACACCGCGCGCGCGGCAATTCCGGCGATGAAATCCAACGGCTGGGGTCGGATCATCAACATCGCCAGCGCGCATGGGCTCGTCGCCTCGCCGTTCAAGTCGGCCTACGTCACGGCCAAGCATGGGGTGGTGGGCATGTCCAAGACGATCGCGCTTGAGGTGGCCGAGGACGGGATCACCTGCAATGCGATCTGTCCGGGCTATGTGTTGACGCCTCTGGTCGAGGCGCAAATCCCCGACACAGCCAGGTCGCGCGGCATGACCGAAGAAGAGGTCAAGCGTGACGTGCTTCTGGCCGCGCAATGGACCAAGAAATTCGTCACAGTCGAACAATTGGCAGGTGTCGCCCTGTTCCTGTGCTCAGACGCGGCGGAAAACATCACCGGGATCGCCTTGCCGGTGGATGGTGGGTGGACAGCGGCATGAAGGCCAGCAAGGTTGTCTCGCCCTCCGAGGCCGCCGCCCTGATCAAGGACGGCGATTGCGTCACGACATCCGGTTTCGTCGGCATCGGTGTTCCGGATGAGCTGCTGGCCGCGATCGAGGCGCGGTTTGTCGAAACCGGCCATCCGCGCGATCTGTCTCTGGTCTTTGCGGCCGGGCAGGGCGACGGCAAAGACCGAGGTTTGAACCGGCTGGGCCATGAAGGCCTGTTGAAACGTGTCGTCGGCGGTCATTGGGGGCTGATCCCGAAGGTTGCGAAACTGGCGACCGAAGGAAAGATCGAAGGCTGGAATCTACCGCAAGGCGTGATCAGTCAACTGTATCGGGACATCGCGGCGGGCAAGCCGGGGATGCTGTCGAAAGTCGGTCTGGAAACCTTTGTCGACCCGCGAAAGGGGGGCGGCGCCATCAATGCGAATTCCACCACGCCGCAAGTCCGGTTGATGGAGGTTGGTGGCGAAGAAATCCTCTTTTACCCGTCGCAGAAGTTGACCGTTGCCTTGTTGCGCGGAACAACGGCGGATGAGGCCGGCAATGTGACGATGGAGCGCGAAGCGCTGACCATCGACAATCTGGCGCAGGCCATGGCGGTGCACAACGCCGGTGGTCTGGTGATCGTACAGGTCGAACGGGTGGCGCGGGCAGGCACATTGCCCGCACGCGATGTGCATATACCGGGCATCCTCGTGGACGCCGTGGTCGTGGCAAAGCCAGAGAACCACCTGCAAACCTACAGCACCGCCTTCAGCCAGGCCTTCACCAATCGTATCCGTCCGCCTGTGGGCGAAATCCCGGCCATGGCACTGGATGCACGCAAGGTCATCGCGCGGCGCTGCGCGTTCGAGTTGCCGGTCAACGGGGTCGTCAACCTAGGGATCGGGATGCCTGAGGGAGTGGCCTCGGTCGCCGCCGAAGAAGGCTTGCTGGAGCATCTGACTCTGACGGCCGAACCCGGCGTGATTGGTGGTCAGCCGGCCTCGGGTCTCGATTTCGGCGCGGCGGTCAACACCGATGCGGTCATTCCGCAAAACAACCAATTTGACTTCTATGATGGCGGCGGTCTTGATCTTGCTTGTCTTGGCCTTGCGCAAGCCGATGCCGCTGGCAACGTCAATGTCTCCCGCTTTGGGCCGCGGCTTGCGGGTGCTGGCGGGTTCATCAACATCAGTCAGAACGCCCGCGCCGTTGTCTTTGCGGGTACGTTTACCGCGCAGGGGTTGGATGTTCAGATCAGCGAAGACGGGGTTGAAATCCGCAAGGAGGGCAGGGCGCGCAAGTTCCTTGACCATGTCGAACAGATTTCCTTTTCAGGCGCGCGCGCTGCACGTCTGGGTCAGCGGGTGCTTTATGTGACCGAGCGCTGTGTTTTTGAGCTGACCGCGGATGGATTGAAACTGATCGAGATCGCCCCGGGTATCGATCTTGAGCGCGATATTCTGAGCCTGATGGACGTGGCCCCGATGATTGACGACCTGCGCCCGATGGAGTCGCGCATCTTCCGCGAAGCCGAGATGGACCTGCGCACCGACCTGTTGCACCTTGATCTGCCAGACCGCGTCGCGCTGGATCGTACTCTGGGCCAGTTGTTCCTCAACTTCGAGAAAATGCGGATCCGGACGGGCGACGAAATCGATCTTGTCCGGGAGACTGTTGCCAAGACTTGCGAGGCTCACGGTCGCCGGGTGGATGTCATCGTGAACTATGACGGTTTCCGCATTGACGAGGCGCTCGAAAGCTGTTGGGCCGAAATGGTGGCCGGACTGACCGAACGGTACTACGCACAGGTGTCGCGCTATTCCGGGTCTGCGTTCATGCGGATGAAGCTGGGCGAAGTCTTCCCTGATGCGCGCACGCACATCTTTGAGACGGGCGGGCAGGCGCGGACATTCCTGCAGTCGGACAGGGGGTCCTGACCCAACAGGAATAACGAAACAGTGGCTTACAGGTCCGAGCCGGAGGCGAATTGCCGACCTATGGCGTCTGCGGCCGCGATGAGCCGATCAAGACATGCGTCTGCGACTTCATCCACGCTTTTCCTTTCGGCCAGCCAGACCAGACTGAGGGCCCCAATGACGTGATCGTCGGCGCGAATTGCAACGCTGATGGCACTGGGAATGCCGCCATAATCCACCGCACGGCCCCAATAGCCGTATTCCCGCGTCGCAAACCCTCGTGTCCGTATCTCACGGAGCTTTTCGGGCAGGCGCAAGGCGGCCTCGCGATCCTTGCCCTTGGTGTTCACAGCCAATTTGGCCGCGACATCAGCCCTTTCATCAGCTTCCAGAGCTGCAAGGAATGCACATCCCAAGGCCGAGCGAAACGGGGACGGTCGGTAGCCGATACAATCGGGAAAGATGCCGTGTTCAGCGTATTTTCGGGTCGTGTCGACGATCTCGACACGTCCGTTTCCGATCGCCGCAGCAAGGTCGACTCCGAACCCGGTTGTCTCGGACAGGCGGACGATTTCCGAGCTGCCCGCTTCGACCAGAGCGTCAATCGAATCAAGCGCAGTATCAAGGCGTGGGAATCGTGAGCCGATTCTGTATCGACTGTCGCTTCGGCTTTGCGCGAGCCATCTTTTATTCACCAACGTTGCGCAAATTCTCAGGATCGTGGGCTTTGGCAAACCGGTTTGATCCGCCAAAAAAGCCAATGAAGTCACACCGCTACCGGAAACGACTTCGAGTATTTTCATGCTGCGCTCGACTGAGCGGTTCAACTTGGTCATCGCATTCCACCTAGTGAAACGCATGTTCGACCAAATGTACATTTCTGTCTAGCTTTTATCGAAACCGCGCATCGGCTTGCGAAAACAACCCGCGACTGAGCCGGCCGGAGGAGGAGGAAACACATGCAAAGACTACTGTCGCAATCCGTCACGGGACTGAGCCTGACCTTGTCCGCTTTGGTGATTGTCGTTGTCTTCTACGTCTCGGTGTTCGGTGTCTTCAGCGACTCCTACCTCCGGGTCGGTATGCTTTTGGTCGGCGGTCTGCTGATCCTGCTGGCGCAGGTCGAGGACAGCGACAGCGCCTTGGGAAAACTCCTGGCGCTTGTAACCGCGGGGTTCCTGGGTGTCGCGGTCTTTCAGTATTTTCGCGCCGCCGCCGAAATCGAGACCGGGCTCTATTTTCTGACCTCCGCAGACATCTGGCTGGGTACGCTCGGTTTGATCGCCGTGATCGAGCTGACGCGGCGTTCCGTCGGAATGGTCATGGCGGGTGTCGCGGCTTTCGTTCTCATTTATGGCGCCATCGGGCAGTTTGCCCCGGGTTTCATGCGTCATGCCGGGATGACCTCCGAGGAGCTGATCCAGGTCCTTTGGTATTCCTTTGACGGTGTGTTCGGGCGCCCCATGGCCACCGTTGTCTCGACGATCCTCATTTTCATCATCTTCGGGGCCATTCTGGAATTCCTGACGATCGACAGGGTGCTGGTGAAGCTGGCGCTGGCGGCCACGGGGCGGGTGCGCTCGGGCCCGGCTGCGGCCGCAACCATCGCCAGCGGGCTGTTCGGCACGATCTCGGGCAGTGCGGTGGCCAACGTAGTTGGCACCGGGGTCATCACGATCCCGCTGATCAAGAAGCGCGGGTTCAAGGCGCATTTCGCCGGGGCCGTCGAGGCTGCCGCCTCAAGCGGTGGGCAAATCACCCCGCCGATCATGGGGGCCGTCGCCTTCATCATGGCCGACATCACGGGCGAGCCTTACCTGACAATCTGTGTTGCCGCGGCTGTTCCTGCGATCCTGTACTACGCGGGTCTGTTCATGGCGACCTCCAGCGCGGCGCGCGACATGGACCTCGATACGTCCCAGCAGCCCAAGCTGAGCTTCGGCTGGCGTGAGGTTGCGCAGATCATCGTCTTCATGCTGTCTTTGACGGCCATCGTCGTGGCCATGGTCGGGGGGTCTTCGCCCGCCTATGCCGGGTTCATCGGCGTTGCCTTCGCCATCGTGTTCGGCTTTGCGCTGAAACCCAGCCTGCTGACGGACCTGCAATCCTGGATCAAGTTCATTCGCTCGGCTGGCATGATTTCCGCACAGCTTGTCGTAATCGTGGGGGCCGTAGGCATCATTATCGGCATTCTGAACCTGACCGGCGTTGGCCTGCGGTTTGCGTCCCTCGTGGCCAGCTACGCGGACGGACAACTGGTGGTGTCACTGCTGCTGATGGCTCTGGCCTGTCTGCTTCTGGGCATGGGAATGCCGACGGTACCCGCCTATCTGATCATCGTGCTTGTGATGGGGCCCGCGCTGCAAAAGCTTGGCGTGCCGATCATCCACACGCATATGTTCGTGCTCTATTTCGGCGTGTTGTCTGCGGTCACACCCCCGGTCGCGCTGGCCGCCTTCGCGGCGGCCCCCATCGCCGGGGCGGGTGCGATGCGCACAGCCATTGAAGCGTCCCGTCTGGCCTTGCCCGGCTTCGTGATCCCCTTCGCCTTCATCTACCAGCCCGCGATGCTTCTGGGCACGGGATACCCGCTGGCGGACTCCGCACAATCCATCCTGTTCGTGACGCTGGCCGTGCTGCACATCTCTCGCGCCTGCTATCCGGGCAAGGGGAAGGCCCGCTACGCGCCCGTCGGGCTGGCTCTCGCCTTCGCGCTCCTGTTCTTCGGACCGTTCGTTTCGTGGATTGCCGTCGCAGCGACCGCTGCGCTGTGGTCGGTGGTTCGGTTCGGCAATTTCCTGACCCCTGAAAATACCTGAAAACACTGACTACTGAGGAGGAACTACCCATGACCAACACAACTCTGACACGCAGATCCCTTTTGGGCACTGCCGCTGGTGCAGCGGCTTTTGCGGCGCTGCCCCGCGCGGCTTTCGCCAAGAAACTCTTGCGCATGTCCACTCTTGGGCCGGGCACCAGCCCCAACCTTGTGATGACGACATTTGTGAACATCGTGAACGGCGCATTGCCGGATTATGAAATCCAGTTGAATGCGACCGGCGCTGCCACTCGCCACGTTCTCGAAGTTGCCATGGGCCGCAGCGATTTTTGCATGTCCTCGCCGGTGATCCACGCGCTGATGCGCCGACAGGCGGCAATGTATGAAAAGATCGAGCAGGCCCCGGAACTGGTCAAGAACCTGCGCACGGTGCTGAACTTCCCGATGGGCGTTTATCACATCGCGGTCTACGGCTCGTCGGGCATCACCGCGATGGATCAAATCGCCGGCAAGCGGGTCTTCCTTGGACCTCCCGGTGGTGCCGCCTACACCACGATGGAGCGGCTTTTCAAAGCGGTTGCCGGTCTTGAGGCAGGGACGGACTATGAGGCTGTCACCCTGGGTTGGGACGCCGCCGCTGCGGCCTTCCAGGACGGGAACATCGACGTCTATTGCAACCCCACCAACGCGCCAAGCCCGGCCCTGACACAGATCGCCGTGACCAACGAAATTCGGTTCCTCGGCATTCCCGCCGATGCGCTGGAAAGCGAAGGCGTGCAGGCACTTGTGGGCCGTCCCGGTTTCAGCGCGGCGACCCTGCCCGCGGGTATCTACGGTGACAACCAGATCAACGAAAGCGACGTCACCACGCTTGGCGTCACCGTGGGCATCGTCACGAACCAGGACGCTGACGAGGAGATGATCTACCAGATGACCAAGGCTTTCTATGCCGGGGTCGAAGAAGCGGGCGAAAGCGCGCCATGGTTGCGCGCGATCACGCCTCAAGGTGCCGTGCAGGACATCAACCTCGCGCTGCACCCTGGCGCTCTGCGCGCACTCACCGAGTTGGGCGTAGAGATACCGGACGCGGCCAAAGGCTGATCCGGCTGGCCGGGGCGCCTCCCGCCCCGGCCGTTTCCCGATTTTTCGTTCACATCTTGCCCGGATACTCCCATGACAAAAAACGTACTCTTCATCATGTGTGATCAACTGCGCTGGGACTACCTGTCCTGCGCCGGGCATCCGGGCCTTGAGACCCCGCATATCGATGCACTGGCAAAACGCGGCGTGCGCTTTGACCGGGCCTATGTGCAATCCACCATCTGTGGCCCCAGTCGGATGTCATTCTACACCGGCCGCTATGTCAGTTCGCATGGATCGACGTGGAACAGCATCCCCCTGAAAGTGGGCGAAATGACATTGGGGGATCATTTGCGCCCCCTTGGCGTGCGCACCGTGCTCTGTGGCAAGACCCATATGGCCGCCGATGCCGAAGGGATGAAACGCCTTGGCCTTGCGCCCGACAGCACCATCGGCGCGCTGGTGGCAGAATGCGGGTTTGAACCCTATGAGCGCGATGACGGGCTGCACCCCAGCACCAGCTATGGCAAGCGCAACAAGAACTACGATGCCTACATGAAAGAGCGCGGCTGGGACGATGAAAACCCCTGGGACAGCGTGGCCAACAGCGGTGAGGACGAGGACGGCAACATCCTCAGCGGCTGGTTCCTCGACAATTCCGACCTCAAGGCGCGCGCTGCCGACGAGGACAGCGAAACCCCCTATATCACCCGCCGCGCCATGGATTTCATCCGCGAGGCTGGCGATACGCCGTGGTGCCTGCATCTGAGCTTTATCAAGCCGCACTGGCCCTATATCGTGCCCGCGCCCTATCACGACATGTACCCGCCCGAGACACACAGCCCGGTGCTGCGCAGCGACGCTGAAAAGGATGACCCGCATCCCGTGTTCGGCGCGTTCATGGAAGAACGGGTGTCCAAGGCCTTCACCAACGACACCACCCGCAGCAAGGTCATCGGCGCGTATATGGGTTTGATCAAGCAGATCGACGACCAGATGGGCGCATTGATGGCCTTTCTCGATGCTCAGGGGCTGACGGATGACACGATGATCATCTTCACTTCGGATCATGGCGACTATCTTGGCGATCACTGGATGGGCGAGAAGGAGCTTTTCCACGACCCATCCGCACGTATCCCGTTGATCGTGGTCGATCCAAGCCGCGAGGCCGACGCGACGCGCGGCACGGTGTCTGATGCCTTGGTGGAAGCCATAGATGTGGCACCCACGATCCTTGACTATTTCGGCGGGCAGGAAGTGTCGCACATCATCGAGGGCAAGTCGCTGCGCCCGCTGATGCATGGTCAGTGTGAGAGCCTGCGGGATTTCGTCATCTCGGAATATGACTATTCCATGCGCCAGGTGCGCCGTCGTCTGGGCGTGAGCGTGGCCGACGCCAAGCTGACGATGCTGTTCGATGGACGCTGGAAATACGTCTTTGCCGAAGGCTTCCGCCCGATGCTGTTCGATCTGGAAACCGATCCGGACGAATTTCACGACCTCGGCGCAGACCCCGCCTACGCGCAGGAATGTGACCGCCTGCAGGCGCTTTTCTTCCAATGGACCCGCCGGATCAGCCAGCGCACGACGATGTCGGATGCCGAGATCGAGCGACGCGGCGTGGATCTGAACGAAGCCAAGGCCGGGATCATCATCGGATTTCGGACCGAAGCGGATCTGGCGGCCGCGCTCGCCGCAGACAAAAAGCGACAGGAAGGCTGATCCTGACAGCAAATCCGGCTGCAAGGATCGGAACGGGGCGTTTCCATGCACCATCGTTTGACTGCATTGCTTTCATCGCTCAGCCCCGTCCGCCCATGGTTCGGGCAGGTCAACGCTGACACGCTCCGGGCCGATGCGATCGCTGGCCTGACCAACGCGGCCATCGTCTTGCCGCAGGGTGTGGCCTTTGCCATCATCGCCGGGCTGCCGCCGGAATTCGGCCTTTACACCGCCGTTGTTGTCGCCCTGATCGCCGGCATCTGGGGGTCGTCCATGATCATGGTGTCCGGCCCGACTACAGCGATTTCGGCGGTTATCTTTGCGTCCATGTCGCAATTCGCGGCGCCCGGCTCCGAGGAGTACATTGCCCTGGTCTTCACGCTGACGTTGATGGTCGGCGTGATCCAGATGATCGCAGGCATGTTCAAGCTGGGCGGGCTGATCTCGTTCATCTCGCATTCGGTTCTGATCGGCTTTACCGCCGCCGCGGCGCTTTTGATCGCGTCCAGCCAGATCGGCGGCGCGCTTGGTCTTGAAAAAGGTCCAGGCGGCGGCGTCTTTGAGCGTTTGGTGCACGTGGTAGGGCAATTCGGGGGCGTCAACGCCACCGCCGTGATCATCTCTGGCGCGACGATCCTGACACTGATTGTGCTGTCGAAATTCAGCAAGAAGATACCGTCCTACATCGTCGCGCTGGCCATGGGTTCCGGCGTGGCGTGGCTGTTGAACGCGCCCGAACATGGGGTCGCGATGTTTTCCCCGCTTGGATCCATCGTGCCGACCGTTGGCGCGCCGAACATGTCCCTGCCGCTGCTTGCCGAGCTTCTTCCCGTCGCAGCAACGGTCGCTTTCGTCGGCCTGCTCGAGGCGATCTCCATCGGGCGGTCCTTTGCTCTGCGCCGGGACGAGCCATACGATTCCAGCCAGGAGATGGTGGGGCAGGGGCTGTCCAACGCGGTTGGGTCGTTCTTCCAATGCTACGCCGGATCGGGCTCCTTCACGCGGTCCGGCCTGAACGCCGATGCGGGTGCTCAAACGCCCGTTTCAACGATCTGTGCAGCCGGTTTTCTGGTCTTCCTGCTCTTGGTGTTGGCCCCGTATCTGAAATACGTGCCTGTCCCTGCGATGGCTGGTGTGATCCTGTTCGTCTCCTACCGGCTGATCAATTTCGCCGAGATCCGCCATGTCCTGACCTCCAACCGGAGCGAAACGGCCATTCTGGCGGCCACCTTCCTGACCGGGATCTTCACCGAACTGGACCTTGCCATTGTCGTCGGCGTGATCACCTCGCTTTGCGTCTTTCTCTATGACAGCGCCCATCCCATCGTCGCCATCGGTGCGCCCACCGACATCAATGGAAGACGGGTGTTCAAGAACGCGGCCACCTATGGGTTGCCCGAATGCCCGCAGATTTCCGTCATCCGTGTGGACGGACCGCTGTTCTTTGCCTCGGTCGAGAATGTGGAACAGCAGTTCCGTCGGGCAGAGGCCGCCAGTCCGGTTCCCAAAACCAAGCTGATGGGTTTGAAGGGCCTGTGGAAAATCGACATGTCGGGCGCCGGCCTCTTGCTGAAAGAAATTCGGCGGGCGAGAAAGGCCGGAGCGGATTTTCATATCTTCACGACAAACGCGCCTTCCCTGCGTATCCTGAAAAGGCTGCACGTCTTTGATGAGCTTGGTCCTGATCATCTGCACAACAACAAGGGCGAAGCCATCGCCGCCTCCGTTGCCGCTGCCGACGATCGAATCTGCAAGGACTGCAAGCTGCGAGTGTTTCTGGAATGCGCCCAGAAACCGGGGCACCGAAATGAAAACCGACAATGACATGCAGGCCCGTGGGAGCGGGCAAGCATGTTGACAAAGAAAGGCGCATGCACGTTGAGAAAGGACAAAAATTGACTGATTTTGAGTGGACAAGACAGCAATTCGATCTGCCCGAGGGCATGATCTATCTGAACGGCAACTCTCTTGGTCCGATGCCGCGCGCCTCCGTGCCTGCCATGACCAGCTTTCTCAACGACGAATGGCGCACCGAGCTGATCAAGGGCTGGAATACCAAAAACTGGTTCATGCAGACCAACACGCTGGGCGACCGTGTCGGGCGTCTGGTCGGTGCGGCAGAGGGCACGACAGTCGTGGGCGACACGCTTTCGATCAAGGTGTTTCAGGCGGTGGCTGCGGGTATGAAAATGGTTCCGGATCGCAGGGTTATCCTGTCGGACAACGGCAACTTCCCAACCGATCTCTACATGGTCGAAGGGCTGATGAAGCTGAGGGACGCGGGCTATACGCTGCGCACACCTGACCCCGAGGACGTCATGGACGCCATCACCGAAGAGGTCGGCGTAGTGATGTTGACCGAAGTGGATTACCGCACGGGCCGCCGCCATGACATGAAAGCTGTCATTGAAAAGGCGCATGCACTTGGGGCAGTGGTCGTGTGGGACCTGGCGCATTCAGCGGGCGCGGTGCCAGTCGATGTGGGCGGATTTGACACCGATTTCGCCATCGGCTGCACCTACAAATACCTCAATGGCGGCCCTGGCGCCCCGGCTTTCATATACGTTGCGCCCCGCTTGCTGGATACGGTCGAGCCGTTCCTGTCGGGCTGGTATGGCCACGAAGCGCCTTTCGCCTTCGATACCGATTACCGCCCGATGCCGGGCAAGATCGAACGGATGCGCATCGGCACACCGTCGATCGCGTCCTTCGCGCTTCTGTCGGTTGCATTGGACATCTGGGACAAGGCCGACATGGACGAGGTTCACGCGAAGTCTATCGAACTGTCAGAATTGTTCATCCGCGAGGTTGAAGCCCGTTGCCCCGGCCTGAAGCTGGTCAGCCCGCGCGATCCGGCCGCGCGCGGCAGCCACGTGTCCTTCGCATTCGAGCAGGGCTATGCCGCCATGCAAGCGTTGATCGCTGACAACGTGATCGGTGATTTCAGGGCCCCTGACGTCATGCGCTTTGGCATCACCCCGCTGTTCGTGAATGAGGCTGATATCATCGATGCCGTCGACAAACTGGAACAAATCCTTGAGGAAGAACGCTACAAGGACGCGCAATTCCAGAAACGCGCGTTGGTCACGTAGACTCTTATCGCGAGGAGGCCAACGGCTCGGATAACGCAGAAAAACTTGGCTGTTGAATTGCCAAAAACGAGATGGAGTGGCGTGAAGGTGTTAGCCGGGACAGATTCGAACCTGGCCGTTCTGTATCTCTCTGAGGACTCTCGGCACCCATCCCAGACGTCGTTTGCACAGAGCTTTGGCTGTGACGACGAGCTTTCGCGCGACTGCAGTGACAATGATTTTGTGCGGCTTTCCTGCCTGTGAAGACGGTCAGCGAAGGATTCAGGGTGAGATTGTGATTTGATGCGACCAATGAGGCTTGGAACAGGGCATGTCGCCTAGCGCGCCTACGTCCGGTGATGGCGCGCTTTCCACGAACCGTTCCACTGTCTTGCGCAATGGGTACCAGAGTCGATCAATGCGGCGGCTCCTCTCCCGAGAGGGTGCAGAGAGCCCTCTGAGAGGTACATTGAAAATCGTTGACGGGTGTGTCGTGCGCACGTTGCGCGCAGCGCCAAGTCGCCTTCCCTCGGGCCTGAGAGCGCGTTTCGGAGGGTTACCGGAAACGTGAGCCCGTAAAGATCGGGAAAACACCACTCCTTGCACGGAATACTGCCACGCTAGCGCGTCCTTGCACATTCCTTACCTGCGTTTTCGCTCGCGTCATATCTGGTACTTATTGGTACATGGCTGTCTCGTGAACCAATCCTCGCGGAGGCGTTGCGCTAGTTTCAGCTCGTGGCAGGGGGAGGTTGGCAATGTAGTGTCGTGGAGTTCTGCGTGATCGGCGTCATAACTTAGAAAGCTCGGAAAACGGGCGGCGGCACGTTTTGCTATTAATTTCATGTTCCCGGCTATTCCTTCAGAGCCCAAAAAGCGAGCAGGGGAAGATCGGATGACCGCATCGCGTGCACGATATTGTGCGGATTGTAGAAGGTTTCGCCCCCAGCCAAATGGACCCAATCCAGTTGACCTTGACGAAAGTCCCCAGCACTCATGACAAGATAGGTTTCTTCGGGTGGGTGCCTGTGATCGGGGTACCGCACGTTTGGACCGAGAAGCGATACACCCAGCCCGATGTCCTCTCGCGGTTCAAGTCCCCCGGGACCGACAATCATCGCATTTGCGTGTTTTTCGGCAAAACCTTCGCTTGCACCGCTCCAATCCCCTTGGCGCCGCCGCCACCGGAGCAGTGGTTCGATCCTCAAGAATGTTTTCATCACCTGTCGAAGATCAGACTCATCGGAGGCGGAAGATTCCGCAATATCCGTGAGATACTGGCACACCGGAAGCCGACCGCTGTCGGACGTTGATTGTGGCGCGGGAGCCTCAAGGGTGGCAAAAACCCGTTCAACCAAGCTGACAGAGTTCAGATCTCGCGCACGGAAGGAATACGCTAATTTTGCCGCGTCTAGAAACTCTTGGAGTGCTTGGTTACGCATTTTCACATCAGGTTCTCAAGAAGAGTTAAGTTGTCTGACGGCCAATGCCGTCAGACAACGAAACGGTAGCGCCAATCATTTTGCTCAGCATGGTTTAGTCGCTGCTGTTCGATTGGATGAAGATCGGTACGTCCGCCCCACGCGCAATCATTGTGTAGCCATGCTTTTGGGTTTCACGCAATAGGAGGGTTACCACTACGACCAGCGCCAACAGGGCGCTGACCATAGCAATATTGTGCGCTATCGAGACAGCACTGACCTTAGTTCTTGATGACATTGTGCTCGGGGCCAAATGGGAAGCCGGTGATGTTTTCCACCGTGTCGTCATCATTGATGACCAGGATGTCATGTTCGCGGTAGCCGCCGGCGCCAGGCTGACCCTCGGGGATCATGACCATCGGTTCCATCGAGACAACCATGCCTGGCTTCAACTCTGTTTCGATGTCCTCGCGAAGTTCGACACCGGCCTCGCGGCCATAGTAATGACTCAGCACGCCGAAGCTGTGGCCATAGCCGAAGGACCGGTACTTGAGCAGGTCCCACTCGCGATACATCTCGTTGAGCTCGATCGCGATATCCATGCAGCGCGCGCCCGGCTTGATCAGTTCAAGGCCACGTTCATGCACAGCAACGTTCTTCTCCCAGATGTCGAGGCTTGTATCATCGACGTGATCACAGAACAGTGTGCGTTCTAGCGCCGTGTAGTAACCGAAGATCATCGGGAAGGTGTTGAGGCTCAGGATATCGCCCGACTGCACTTTTTTGTTCGTGACCGGGTTATGTGCACCGTCGGTATTGATGCCGGATTGGAACCAGGTCCAGGTGTCCATCAGTTCGACGAACGGGAAGGAATTGGCAATCTCGCGGATCATCGCATTGGTGCTGGCGATGGCGACTTCGTGCTCGGGAACACCGGCCTTGACCGCTGCAGCAACAGCCGCACCGCCGACGTCGGCCACGCGTGCGCCTTCCTTGATCAGTTTGATCTCTTCGTTAGACTTGATCGTGCGCATCCACATGGACGGTTGGCCAACGTCGACAAACTCGACACCCGGCAGAGCATCCTGCAGCAGTTGGCGGTATTCCAGCGACACGTGATCGAATTCGATGCCGATACGCTTGGCACCGGGTGTCAGTTGCTGTATCGCGCGGTAGAAGTTGTCACGACGCCAGTCTGTGTAGGTGATGTTGTTGCCAAAGCTCCGGCGGAACGGTTGGCCTCCGTCGATGCCTGCTGAGATGGTCGTCGCGTTCTTCTGGTCAATGACCATGCCGTATTTGCGACCAAAGTAGCAGTACAGCCATCCGCTATAGTAGTTGATGCAGTGATAGGAGGTGAAGAGCGACGCATCGACATCGTTCTTGGCCATCCAGTTGCGCAATTCGTTCTGGCGACGGGCCATTTCGTTATCCGAAAAGGGCGAAAACTCCTTCTCGCCGTTGTGCCATTCCATGACGTGGAGCATGTCGTCCATTGTCGATATTCCTCTCTGCTAACAGTGACCTTGTCTGCGTAGCAGTGAGGTGATGCGGCGAAAAATTAATTGCAATCATCTCACCATAAGAATTTCAAATTTACCTTGGTGAGCGTGTACATTACCCGGCGCGAGCGCGCGTCGGCAGGCGGAAAGTTGACACATCCTCCGTGATCTGTTCGATCAACTTTAGCGCGGCATCGGACATCTTTATGTGCTTGTAGAACAGCCCGATATGGATGCTTGACAATTTCGGGAAGCCATCGCTGGTGGTGAGGACCCGCATTCCGGGCAGCAACGTCTTCTTTGTCAGCGCGGTGACGCCCATGCCATCCAGAACTGCCTTTTGGAGGGCTGATACGCCGAGACTTTCGAAGGACACGCGCCAATCGCGCCCTTCGGTATTCAGCGCGTCGATCATACGCTTCCGATAGAAGCAGCCATCGGGATGCGCGATCACCCTGAGCGGCTGATCCCGATCGACCTTGTGCTCGCGGGCGCAGACCCAAACCGGCCGTTCTGACCAGTAGATGGAGACGTGTGGTGCGGGCAATTCATCCGTGATGGCGATGGTCATATCCAGATCATCAACATGAAGGGCTGCAAGAAGCTCAGGGCTTCGGTTGCAGCGAATGTCCAGCAAAACAGCGGGGTTCTCGCGGGAGAACTTGGCTATGACGCTTTGGAAATAGTCGATTGAATAGTCGACCGGCAGGCCAATCCTGAGCGTTCCGAGGAAGGCGGCTTGTTGCAGGTTCGCGACGGCCCTGTCATTGAGGCGCAGCATTTCGCGTGCGTAGCCAAGAAGGGTCTGTCCGTCTGGCGTCAACTCTACTTTCTTGCCTTCATGCTTTAGCAATTTGGCGCCGACAACCTCTTCGAGGCGCTTGATCTGTAGGGATATCGCCGGCTGCGTCCGCCCAAGAATGTTCCCGGTTTCCGTATAGTTGCGCAGGTCGACCACGGTCACGAAGGTCCGTAGAAGATCGGTCTGCAGGTTGGTAAATTTCCGCATCATTAGCATTCCTTATTCAACCATTGTTACTATGAATTTCTCGGCTAAGGCAAGCTGCCCTAGGGTTTGACGATCTTCAGATGCAGGGGGGTGCAATGCCACATTCAACCGTTTTTGCTGCCGAAATGCCTTGGCCCGACTATCAAAAGCGGGTGCAAAACGGCGATGTGCCTGTTCTGATTCCGCTCGGGTCGATGGAGCAGCATGGTCATCATATGCCGATGCATGTCGATGTGCTCTTGCCGACTGAATTCGCGCGCCGTGTCGCCGAGCAGGTTGGGGCTCTGGTCGCGCCACCCTTCACATACGGATACAAATCCCACCAGAAGTCGGGTGGCGGAAACTTCTTTCCGGGCACAACCAGCCTTGACGGTGCAAGCCTCGTGAATGCGCTCAAGGACGTAGTCAAGGAATTCGTGCGACATGGCGTGCGCAACCTGTGTGTCGTCAATGGCCACTTTGAGAATTCCTGGTTCATCACAGAAGCGATTGACCTTGCCTTGCGCGAACTGGGCTGGGCCGACATCCATGACGTCAAGGTCGTGGTCCTGTCCTATTGGGACTTTGTGGATCAGGCCTCGATCGAGAAGCTGTATCCGAACGGGTTTCTCGGATGGGACATCGAACATGGCGGCGTTCTGGAAACGTCTCTGATGCTGCGTCTGCACCCCGACCTCGTGTCTCTTCAGGACGCGGTTGAGCACGCTCCAGCAACATTTCCGCCCTACGACGTCTACCCAGCCAAGCCGGAATGGACACCAGCAAGCGGGACACTGTCCTCGCCGAAGGACGCGACCGCTGAGAAGGGCGATATCCTGCTGGATGTCTGCACCAGAGGGATCGTCGAGGCGCTCGAAAACGAGTTTGGCAAGGCCGCCGCTCTGGCGAGTGCAAGCTGATTCTCCCGTCAAAAAAAAAGAATTATCCCAACAAGGAGTAACCCAATGTCCACTAAACTGATCCGACCAAGCCGACGCAGCCTACTGAAGATGACAGGTGCCGCAGCTTTGGCCACGCCGTTCTTGTCCATCCGTGCAGCGGCGCAAACGACAGAGCTGTCGATGCTTGCTTGGTATGGTCACGCCGAGCCGGATATCGTAGGTGAATTCGAAGAGGCGAATAACGTCAAGTTCGTGCCAAAGTACTATACCGGCGGCGACAACATGCTGGGCCTGATCGCGCAATCCCCGCGCGGTACCTTTGATGTGATCCTGTCGGATGGCGAATATGTTCAGCAGCTTAACGCGGCCGGTTACATCGAAGAGTTGGATCCGGCTGACTACGCCTTTGACGATTTCTTCCCCGAATTCCAGAAGTTCCCTGGCCATTGGCAGGACGACAAGCTCTATTCCGTCATCACGCGATTTGGTTTCCTTGGCGTAGCCTACAACACGGATGCCTTCACCGAAGAAGAGGCCTCCAGTTACGATCTTTTTGCAGACGAGCGGTTGACGGGAAAGCTCGGTCACTTTGACTGGCACCTGCCCAACCTGGGTCAGATGAGCCTGCATGTCGGCAATTCATCGCCTTACGACATCGACGAAGCGGCTTGGGAAAAAGTGCAGGAGCATACCATGAGCCTGCGCCGTCAAGCTGGCGGATTCTTCGATTACGGCGGTACCTTCTCGTCGCTCAACAACGGGCAAATGCTGGCTTTTGCAGGTATCGGTGACTGGATCACCGGTACGCTGGAAAAGAACGGCAGCCCGGTGCGCAGCGTGATTCCAAAAGAAGGCGGTCTGCAGTGGACCGAGAGCTTCTCGATCGGTAAAGGCTCGCGCAATCAGGAGATGGCCAAGAAGTGGATCCAGTATATCACCTCGCCCGAGGGTCAGGCGAAATCCGCTGACATGGCGGCCTATCCGGCGATGGTCCCGTCCCAAAAGGGCTGGGTTGTGCTCAACGAAACAAACCCTGCCGAAGCCAAGCGTCAGAACATGGTGCTCGCCGAACGCAATGCGATGGACATGATCCGCGAAGGCTTGATCCAGTATCGTCAACTTCCGATCCAGCAGAGCCTCGAAGACTGGAACGATTTCTGGTCCGACTACAAAGGCGCATAAAGCACAGTTGGCTTGGGGGCGCATGTTTCTATGCGCCCCAACAAGACGCTCGATTGCCGAGCTATGGGATCTGATATGACCAAGCGACCAACACTTTTTTCATTGATCTTGTCGATGCCGCTGCTGCTCTGGCAGTTGTTGTTCTTTCTTTTCCCGCTCCTGTTTCTGGTCGCGATCAGTTTCTGGACAGTGCGCAACTTTCAGATGCAGCCTGATCTGAACTTTGGCAACTGGGAGCGCGTCCTGACGCGTGGCGTATTCTGGGATGCATATTTCCGCACCATGATACTTGCCACCGCAGCAGCTGCGATCACCAGCATCATCGCCTTTCCGGCGTCTTATGCGATCTCCTTCAAGATGAGCGAGAAAGCAAAGCGCTGGATGATCTTCATCCTGATCATCCCATTCTTCACCAGCTATCTTGTCCGGGTGTATTCGCTACAAGTGTTTCTGTCCGATGCGGGCATCGTGAACGCAGCCTTTGGGTATCTCGGGCTTGGGCCATTCCCAATGTTGAATAATGCGTTTGGTATCATCGTGGGAATGATCACCCTCACGCTGCCATTGGTCATTCTGTTGCAGACCTTCAGCCTGAACTTCGTCAATCGTGATTTGATCGAGGCTGCTCACAACCTGCGCTGTGGGCGGTTGAGGACAGTTTTCGCCGTCATCGTGCCGTCGGCAAAAGTGGGCCTTGTGATTGCGGCACTATTTGCCTTCATTCTCAGCTTCGGCGACTTCGTCAGCCCGCTTTACCTGGGCGGCGGCAATCCTCCGACCCTGTCGATCATGATCACCGATTTCACCAAATCCGGTCAGCAATGGCCTCGCGCCGCAGTGGTCGCGATCATGATGATCATCACGTTGCTTACCGCGGCGTTCGCGGCCATCACTTATGCCTACAAAGAGCGGGGAAGATAAGATGGGGAACGAGAACCGGATCATCAACCTGCTGTTGAAGCTGCATATTGCGCTTTGTCTGCTTTTCATCTTTGCGCCGATCGCCGGAAGCTTTGTCTTTTCGCTCAACTCCGACCGGTTCCCGTCGCTCCCGCTGGGCGAGTTCTCGACCGAATGGTATCGCCTGATCTGGGAGGATCCGCTGGTCTGGCAGGGCTTTGCCAATACCGTGGTCGTGGGCCTGACGGTCGCCGTCATCGCCACCGTGCTGGGCTTTGGCGGGGCCTACACGGACTTCCGCTACAATTTCACCGGCAAATCCTTCTACCTTGCGCTCGCACTCCTGCCGCCGACCATCCCCGTCGTGATCATGGGGCTGGCAATGCTGGCCTTCCTGAGCCGCGTGAACCTGTCCGGTACGACAATTTCCGTCATCATTGCGCATGGCGTCATGTGCAGCCCCTTTGCCATGGCCATCATCCGCCTGCGACTTTCGCAGATGGATCCCGATCTGGAGGCGGCCTCATGGAACATGGGCGGCAACCAGTGGCAGACCCTGCGCTATGTCATCATCCCCTTCGCCAAACCTGCGATCTTTGCGGCGCTGTTTATCACAATGGCTGTCTCGTTCGATGAATTCGCCGTCGCATGGTTTGTCTCCGGCCTCAACGAAACGCTGCCCGTCAAGATTCTTGGTTTCCTGCAAGGCCAGGTCAGCCCACGCATCAATGCCATCGGCTCTCTCGCCTTCCTCAGCTCTATGACGCTGATCATACTAGCCCAGCTTCTGCTGCGCAGCCCGGAGGATAAAAAATAATGGAAGCGAACGCACAAATGGAACAGCACTCAGAAGCGATCGTGACGTTCGACAATGTCGTAAAGCGGTTCGGAGACTTCACTGCAGTCGAAAAAGCTCATTTCGAGATTGGTCGCGGAGAATTCCTGGCCATCATGGGATCATCCGGCTGTGGCAAAACCACGACGCTGCGCATGCTTGCGGGCTTGGAAGACCCTACCGAAGGCGCGATCTATCTTGATGGCGAGAAGGTGAACGGCAAAGCCACCTGGGATCGCGATACCCCCATGGTCTGGCAATCTCTGGCCTTGTTCCCGTTTCTGACGGTTCAGGAAAACGTGGAGTTCGCGCTCAAGATGCGGGGTGTCGGCAAAGAGGAACGCCGGCAACGCGCGGAAAAGTGGCTCGAGAAGATGCAGATCACCGAGTTTGCGAACCGCAACATCAATCAGCTGTCTGGCGGTCAAAAGCAACGTGTGGCCTTGGCCCGCGCCTTGGTGACGGAACCGAAGATCCTGCTGCTGGATGAACCTCTCTCGGCGCTTGATGCGCACCTCAAAGTGCGCATGCAGGCTGTCTTGTCAAATCTACAGAAGGATCTGGGGATTACTTTTGTTTATGTGACACACTCCATGTCCGAAGCGTTCTCCATGGCTGATCGTGTGGTCATCATGAGCCGGGGTCAGATCGAACAGATCGGAACGCCTGAAGAAATTTATCGCGAGCCGTACAATCGCTTTGTCGCTGAGTTTCTGGGCTCGGCCAACATCTTTGACGGTGTGGTTCAGGGCCCCGCCGGTGCAGATGGCTGGCAGGTCGCCTATGAGGGCGGAGAGACCATCTTGCCAAAGAGCGAGCTGCCGGATGGCAGGCAGGGCCAAAAAGTCACTTTCATCGTCAGCGCGGAGAACATGCAGCTGAGCCTGCCAGACAGTGGCCAACCCGGGATAGAAGCCAGCGTTGCGGGTGAGGAATTCATTGGCGGCACGGCAATGGTCTTTCTCGAGACCGCAGGGGGCCAAGAGCTTAAAGTACAGAAAAGCCACGACGAATTGTCGTTGCTCAATCTGCATGCCGGCTCGAAAGTTGTTGTGCATTGGGAATCCGGAAGCTGCCACGTGCTGCCTGGCGAGAACAAGTGATTAAAGTATAACATCTGCGCGCACGTGAGATGACGATCCGCGCGGTCAATTCGAACTACGGGGGTGGTTCTCATGCTAATTCGATCTGGAGTGTTCAGGGGCGTAAACCCGTACTCATCCTTAATTTCGGCGGGCGTCATAGTGCTTTTTGTCTTTCTGGTGCTCGCGTTTCCGACCGGTTCGGCCGATTGGATTGATTCAGCCCGGACATTCGTTACCTTCTACTTCAATTGGTGGTACGTTGCCCTGTCAGCTGTTTTTCTCGTCTTTTTGATCGCGACTGCCGTCAGCAAATATGGCTCTCTCCGGCTTGGTGATGCGGATGAGCGACCGAAATACAGCTACTTCACCTGGTTCGCCATGCTCTATGCTGCAGGGCAGGGGATTGGCATTATCTTCTGGTCGATCGCCGAGCCGATGTTTCATTTTTCCGGGGGTACGCCGTTTGCCGAAGGCACAGGCAATCAGGCAGCGGCGGATATGGCGCTTCAGGTCACCTTTTTCCACTGGGGCCTCAACGCCTGGGCAATCTATTGCATAGTCGCACTGGCCCTTTGTCTTGTCAGCTACCGGCTGAAAAAGCCGCTTGGGATCCGCTACACCCTCTACCCGCTATTTGGCGATCGGGTCGAAGGGGCGCTCGGCGTCGTGATCGACGTGATTGCAGTGTTCGCGACTATTTTCGGCATCGCCACTTCGCTTGGTCTAGGCGTTACGCAGATCAATGCGGGTCTGAACCATATCTGGGACGTTCCGATTTCGCAGGCAGTCCAGCTTGTCTTGATCGCTGTCATTACCGCCGTTGCATTGTGTTCGGTTCTTTCGGGTCTGGACCGGGGCATAAAGTGGCTATCTCAGGTCAACATGTGGCTGACGATCGTCCTCCTGGTCTTTTTCTTTGCCTGGGGACCGACGCGCTATCTGTTTGTCAGTCTGGGTGACGCTACGCTGTCTTACGCAAAGAGTCTTTTTTCGTTCAACGTTTATGTTGAAAGCGTGCCCGCCGAAGCGGCCCGTTGGAGTGATATGTGGCAGGGATGGTGGACGACCTTCTATTGGGGTTGGTGGATCTCTTGGGCGCCCTTCGTCGGTGTTTTCGTCGCGCGGGTTTCACGGGGCAGAACTGTTCGTGAATTCATCTTTGGCGTAGTTGGCGTTTCGTCTCTCCTGTCCTTTGTCTGGATTGCGGCCTATGGCGGGACTGCGCTCTGGGCGGAACTCTTCGGTCCCGGTGGCGTGTCCGATGCAGTGAGTGCAAACGTCTCGATGGCACTCTTCGCGACCTTCGAAGCGATGGACGTCGGAGCGATCGGGGTGGTAGCCGGTGTGCTTGGCACGATCCTCGTGACAACCTATTTCGTGACGTCATCGGACTCCGGCACACTGGTTGTGGCCACGATCCTCAGCGAAGGCAACGAGCACCCGATGTTTCGTCATCGGGTAATCTGGGGAACGTTCGAGGGAGTCGTGGCAGCGGTCTTGTTGGTGGCGGGCGGAAGTGCTGCGCTTAGCACCTTGCAAACAGCGGCCATCATTGCAGCGCTGCCGTTCTCACTGATCATGGTGCTCATGTGCGTCGCCATCGTTCGCTGCCTTTCGTTGGAGCACAAGGCGGAAAAATCCGCAGGGCTAGGCAAGACGACCTGACTGGGGTTCCGTGAGCGGGTGAGGACGCGCCTGCTCACGGTAACCATGCTCGAACATGCGATCAACGACACAAAGATCACGTCAAAGCGGCTTGGTCATCAGACGAATGAAAACCTGAGCCCGCCAGGGGGCGACGATCAAGACAGTTTCAAGCTATCAAGCCTGGTGCGCCATTTGCGCGATTTTTCTGTCTCCAGGCATCGGGGGGATCGCCTTCACGGGTGCGGAAAACCTTGCCGAAATGCGACGCATCGCAAAATCCAGTCGCTGCTGCAATGTGGGTGACGGACTGATCGGTACTGTTCAGTAGATGGCGTGCGACAGCCAACCGGACCGATAGACCCACCTCTGCGGGCGTCACTTGCAGCGCATCGCCGAAATGGCGCTCCAGCATACGTCGACTGACTTTCAGGCGTTTTGACAACTGATCGACTGTCAACGGCGTCGCCACATTCTGACGGATCAGATGTAACGCTTTCCTGACCAACTTGTCCGAAGTGGCATATTCAAGTGGCAGACCGGGCTGTGGGTTTTCCGGCGTCTGCGCTTCGTCGATAATCATTATGTTCAGGCTCTTGCGCGCCGCTGCCGGCCCGATGTGTCGGTCCACCAAATACGCGGCCAGATGAGCCGAACTTGCCCCGCCGGAACAGGTCAGACGATTGCGGTCTACAACGAAGATCTGGTCGGAGATCGGAATGAGCCCCTCGAACTGTTCCAGAAAATCATTGTGATGGAACCAGCTCACGCAACAGCGATAGCCATCCATCAACCCCGCCTTGTGAAGGATAAACGCGCCTGTGCAAACGCCAACGATTGGCACATTGGAAACTGCCGCGCGCTTGAGATAGGCGATGTAATCCGGGTTGAGTTCTTCAATGGCCGAGATCAATCCTCCCACCACGACCACATAGTCAAACTCGGTCGGATCACCCAGTCGTTGATCGGGCTGCACCGGGATTCCGCAGCTCGATACCACCGGATTCATCGTCGCAGAGACAACGCGCCAGGAACATCGGATCGGGCGCGAACGATCCCCTTCATCTGCCGCGAGCCGCAGAACATCTACGAAATTCGCGAATGCAGACAAGGTAAATTGCCGTGCCAGAATGAGGCCGATCTTCAGGGCAGGTTTGGGGTTCATTTCGGCCATTCCAGCAAGTGTTGCGACGTAAATATACTAAGATTTTGGCGCAATAATACAATGAATTTCCGGAAGGGTATGAGAAAGAAATTCAGACTGCTTCCTTACAGATTCGAGGCTTCCCAGATGACCCATTTTTCCGGCTTTTCATTGCTCAAGAACGCGCTCAGTGGCCATAAGAACTGGCCTGAGCAATGGCCTGACAAACAGCCCAAAGGTGAATACGATGTGATCATCGTCGGCGCGGGTGGTCATGGCCTGGGCGCTGCGTATTACCTTGCCAAGGAACATGGCATCACCAATGTCGCCGTGATCGAGAAGGGTTGGCTTGGCGGTGGCAACACCGGGCGGAACACGACGATCATCCGCTCGAACTACCTTTATGATGAAAGCGCGAAGCTCTACGATCACGCACTCGATCTGTGGGAGAACCTGTCGACCGAACTGAACTACAACGTCATGTATTCCAAGCGCGGCGTGATGATGCTGGCGCACAACGTGCATGATGTGCAGTCCTTCCAGCGCCATATTCACGCCAACCGGCTGAACGGCGTCGACAACCAGTGGCTTACGCCCAAGCAGGCCAAGGAATTCTGCCCGCCGCTGAACATTTCGCCCGATGCGCGCTATCCCGTCATGGGCGCGGCCCTGCAGAAACGCGCCGGCACTGCGCGCCACGATGCTGTCGCATGGGGCTATGCCCGTGCTGCGGCCAAGCGTGGCGTAGACATCATCCAGAACTGCCCGGTGATCGCGATCCGGCGTGGCGCCGATGGATCGGTCGAGGGCGTCGATACCGCCAAGGGCTTCATCAAGGCCAAGAAGGTGGCGGTCTCCGCCGCCGGTCACACCAGTGTCGTGATGGACAGCGCGGGCGTGCGGATGCCCCTCGAAAGCTACCCGCTCCAGGCGCTTGTGTCCGAGCCGATCAAGCCGGTCTTCCCCTGCGTCGTGATGTCCAACACCGTGCACGCCTACATCAGCCAGTCCGACAAGGGCGAGCTGGTGATCGGCTCTGGCACCGACCAGTACACCAGCTATTCCCAGCGCGGTGGCCTGCCGCTGATCGAGCACACGGTCGCGGCGATCTGCGAGGTCTTCCCGATCTTCAACCGGATGCGGATGCTGCGCAAATGGGGCGGCATCGTGGACGTGACCCCCGACCGGTCGGCCATCCTCGGCAAGACACCGGTCAAGGGTCTCTATGTCAATTGCGGCTGGGGAACGGGCGGGTTCAAGGCCACACCGGGGGCGGCGCATACGCTGGCCTGGACCGTGGCCAAGGATGAACCGCACCCGATCAACGCGCCCTTCACGCTTGAACGTTTCACCACCGGCCGTCTGATCGACGAAGCCGCCGCCGCCGCCGTTGCGCATTGAGGAGACAGACCCATGCTTTTGATCCATTGCCCCTATTGCGACGACACGCTTCCCGAACTGGAATTCGCTTATGCCGGTGAAGCGCATATCGCACGTCCCGCGGACCCCTCCAAACTCAGCGACGAGGAATGGCGCGACTTCCTGTTCATCCGCACCAACGTCAAGGGCGTGCACGCCGAACGCTGGCGGCACATCCACGGCTGCGGGCGCTTCTTCAATGCCCTGCGCGACACCGTGAGTGACCGCTTTTTGACCACATACAAGGCAGGCGAGGCCCGCCCCGACGTGCAAACCCTGGAGGCCGCAGAATGACCGAGTATCGCGTAAAAGGCCGGGGCCGTGTGAATACCGGCAAACCCGTCAAGTTCACCTTCGACGACCGGACCTATCAGGGTTTCGAGGGCGACACCGTTGCGTCGGCGCTGCTGGCCAATGGCGTGCACCTGATGGGCCGCAGCTTCAAGTATCACCGTCCGCGCGGCGTGGTCACGGCAAGCTCGGAGGAACCCAATGCTCTGGTCGGCACAACCCGTGGCGGCAAGGGCCGGTTCGAGCCGAACACCCGCGCCACGATGCAGGAAATCTATCCCGGTCTGAAGACCGAGAGCCAGAACAAGTGGCCAAGCCTCAAGTTCGACGTCGGCGCGATCAACGACCGGCTCTATATGCTGTTTTCCGCCGGTTTCTACTACAAGACATTCATGTGGCCACGCAGCTTCTGGGACAGCGTCTATGAACCGTTCATCCGCAAGGCTGCCGGTCTGGGCAAAGCCCCGACCGAGGTCGATCCCGACATCTATGCAAGCCGCTATCTGCACTGCGACGTTCTGGTTGTCGGCTCCGGGCCGGCTGGCATCGCTGCCGCGCTGACGGCCGGGCGGGCCGGATCCAAGGTCGTTCTGGTGGATGAGAATTCCGAGATGGGCGGCACGCTCTTGTCGGAGCCGTCCGTGTCCATCGACGGCCAGCCTGCGTGGGACTGGCTCGAAAGCGCCTTTGCAGAGCTTGACCGCATGCCGAACGTGTCGCGCATGACGCGCACCACTGCGATCGGCTACTACCACCAGAACATGATCGGTCTGGTGCAAAAGCTGACCGACCACATGGCGGATGTTCCCGAAGGTGCGCCTCGGGAACGCATGTGGCGGGTGCGCGCGAAAGAGGTCGTTCTGGCGCAAGGGGCCATCGAACGCCCGATGGTGTTCCATGGCAACGACACGCCTGGCATTATGATGTCCGGGGCGGCACAGACTTTCCTGAACCGCTTTGGCGTGCTTGTCGGCAAGGCACCTGTGATGCTGACCAGCCATGACAGCGCCTGGTACAGCGCCTTTGACATGGCCGACGCCGGTGCAAAGGTGGTTGCCATCGTCGACACCCGTGAAGACGTGGCACAGGCACTGAAGGACGAGGCGCAGGCGCGTGGGATCAAGACCTATCTTTCCTACACGGCGACCGGCACCAAGGGCCGGCTGCGGGTCAAGGCCCTGCGCGTCAATCCCGTCCGCGATGGCAAGGTGGGCGCCGCGCATATGCTGTTCTGCGACGCTGTTCTTGTCTGCGGTGGCTGGACACCGTCACTGCATCTTTTCTCGCACACCAAGGGGTCTTTGCACTGGGACGAAGAGGCCAAGGTCTACCTGCCCGGTCGCAAGACCGAAGACGTGCATATCGCAGGCGCAGGGCGTGGGCTCTGGGGTGTTGCGACCGCGCTCGAGGATGGATCCAAGGCAGGCGCCGATGCGGTCAAGTCGCTTGGTGGCAAGGCTGGTCCGGCCACCTATGAAGTTGCCGATGACCGCACCGGAACCGGCATCACGCAAAAGGAACTGCCGACAGATCGCAGTCCCGGCAAGGCCAAGGCCTTCGTCGACTTCCAGAACGACGTGACCGCCAAGGACATCCGTCTCGCCGTGCGCGAGGGCATGAAATCCATCGAACATGTCAAGCGCTACACGACCAACGGCATGGCGACCGATCAGGGCAAACTGTCCAACATGAACGGGTTGACCATCGCTTCGGACGCGCTTGGCAAGGAGGCGCCGCAGGTGGGTCTGACGACCTTCCGTCCGCCTTACACGCCGACAACCTTCGGTGCGTTCGCGGGCTATCACAAGGGCACGCATTTCGAAGTGACCCGCAAGACGCCGATCGACAGCTGGGCTGAGGAAAACGGCGCGGAATTCGAGCCGGTCGCTCTGTGGCGCAGGGCCTGGTACTTCCCGAAGGCCGGCGAGGACATGCACAAGGCGGTCGCGCGCGAGTGTAAGGCGACGCGCGAGAGCCTGGGCATCTTCGATGCCTCGACGCTCGGCAAGATCGAGGTCTCCGGCCCCGATGCGACCGAGTTCATGAACCGCATGTACACCAATCCCTGGACCAAGCTTGGGGTGGGTCGGGCACGCTATGGCCTTCTGCTGGGCGAGGACGGGTTCATCCGCGACGATGGCGTCATCGGCCGGATGCGCGATGACCTGTTCCATGTGACCACCACAACGGGTGGCGCGCCGCGGGTTCTGAACATGATGGAGGATTACCTCCAGACAGAATGGCCGGAGCTGAAGGTCTGGCTGACGTCGACCACCGAGGAATGGGCGACCATCGCTCTGAATGGTCCCAATGCGCGCAAGCTGCTGGAACCGTTCGTCGAGGGCGCGGATATCTCTGCCGATGCGTTCCCGCATATGTCGGTTGTGGAATGCACCGTCGCGGGCTTCCCGTCGCGGCTCTTCCGGATCAGCTTTACCGGCGAACTGGGCTTTGAGATCAACGTGCCCGCCCGCCACGGCAAGGCGCTCTGGGAAAAGCTCTGGGAAGCGGGTCAGCAATACGACATCTGTCCCTATGGAACCGAAACCATGCACGTCCTGCGCGCCGAGAAGGGCTTCATCATCGTGGGTCAGGACACCGACGGCACCGTGACACCGCATGACGCCGGGATCGGATGGGCCATCGGCAAGATGAAACCCGATTTCGTGGGCAAACGCTCGCTCGCTCGGCCCGACATCGTGGCCCCGGGTCGCAAGCAGCTGGTCGGTCTTCTCACCGAAGATCCCAAGACCGTGCTGACCGAAGGTGCACAGATCGTCGATGACCCCAAGCAGGCGAAGCCGATGAAGATGATCGGCCATGTGACGTCGTCCTACTGGTCGGAAGCGTTGGGCCGTTCCATCGCCATGGCGGTGGTCGAGGGCGGGTTCGACCGGATGGACCAGACGCTGCATGTCCCGGATGAGAGCGGAAACCCAATTCCTGCGAAGGTCACGGGCACTGTGTTTTATGACCCGGCGGGCGACCGTCTGAAGGTCGAATGAGGAGGTGAGATCATGAATGCTCCTGTAACGAATTTCGATGCCGTCACCGTGACGGTTCTGCCCCCGGTGGCTCGGTTCAACCTGCGCATCGCGCCTGCCGACCTGGCGGTGGCCTCGAAGGCCTTGGATCTCTCCTTGCCGACGAGGATCGGTCAGGGTTCCCAGCAGGGCGACCGCGCCGCCTATTGCATCGGCCCTGATGAATGGTTGCTGCACGCGGCCGAAGAGGAACAGCAAGCCATCGCCGCGGCCTTCGACAAGGTTCGCACCGAGACGCCCCACAGCCTCGTGGTGATTTCCGATCGCGAAGTGACGATTGGCATCAGCGGGCCTGCCGCGGTCGATCTGCTGTCGGTTGCTTGCCCGTTGGACCTGTCGCGCATTCCCGTTGGCGGCGCCAAGCGTACCGTCTTCGACTATGCGCAGGTCACGCTGATCCGCGATGGCGAAGACGCGTTCCGTCTTGAGGTCTGGCGCTCTTACGTGCCGCATGTCCAGGGTCTGCTGGACGTTGCCACCCGCGAGCTCGCCGCAGGCCTTTAAAGGCCCTCGCAGCCCTTTTTCAGCGCGCCCCGTTTCGGGGCGCGATTCTCATGCTACGTCTCAAAGGATTCTTTCCATGCTCGACACCGTCAAAACCGCCCGCATTTCCGACACGGCCATCGCCGATGCCGTGAGCCACGAACTTGCCCGCCAGCAGAACCAGATCGAACTGATCGCCTCCGAGAACATCGTCAGCCGCGACGTTCTGCTGGCCCAGGGGTCGGTTCTGACCAACAAATACGCCGAAGGCTATCCCGGGCGCCGGTACTACGGTGGCTGCGAGCATGTCGATACCGTCGAACAGATCGCCATCGATCGGCTGTGCAAGCTGTTCGGTGCCGGCTTTGCCAACGTCCAGCCGCATTCCGGCGCACAGGCCAACCAGGCGGTGTTCCTTGCCCTGCTCAAGCCGGGCGATCGCATCATGGGTCTGGACCTCGCGCATGGCGGACACCTGACGCACGGATCTCCAGTCACGATGTCGGGCAAGTGGTTCGACGTGGTCAGCTACGAGGTGTCCAAGGAAGACCTGCTGATCGATATGGACAACGTGCGCAAGGTCGCGCTCGAGACCAAGCCCAAGCTGATCGTCGCGGGCGCATCGGCCTATCCGCGCCACATGGACTTTGCCGCCTTCCGCGCCATTGCCGACGAGGTGGGCGCATATCTCATGGTGGATATGGCGCATTACGCCGGCCTGATCGCTGCGGGCGAATACCCGGACCCGGTGCCGCACGCCCATGTCGTGACCTCGACCACCCACAAGACCCTGCGCGGCCCGCGGGGCGGCATCATCCTGACCAATGACGAAGCTCTGGCCAAGAAGTTCAACTCTGCCGTGTTCCCAGGCAACCAGGGCGGGCCGCTGATGCATGTCATCGCGGCCAAGGCCGTGGCTTTCGGTGAAGCGCTGGAGCCATCGTTCAAGCAGTATGCCAAGGACGTGATCGCCAACGCGCGCGCTCTGTCTGAAGTGCTGGTTGCGGGCGGTCTGGGCGTCGTGTCCGGTGGTACCGATTGTCACATGGTGCTGGTCGATCTGCGCCCCAAGGGCGTGACCGGCAAGGCGGTCGAGATCGCGCTGGAGCGTGCTGGTCTGACTTGCAACAAGAACGCCATTCCGTTCGATCCCGAAAAGCCATTCGTCACCTCGGGCGTGCGTCTTGGCACCTCCGCTGGCACGACGCGCGGGTTTGGCGAGGCAGAGTTCCGCAAGGTGGGCGAGTTGGTTCTCAAGGTGATCGACGCACTCGCGGCGAACCCCGAGGGAGATGCAGCTGTAGAGGCAGCGGTGCTGGAAGAGGTGCGGGCTCTTTGTGAAACCCACCCGATCTACGCCGACAGTGTTTAAGCCATGTTCTTGTCGGTTTTCGACATCTTCAAGATCGGTGTCGGTCCCTCTTCATCGCACACGATGGGACCGATGACCGCTGCAGCTCGGTTTCTAGACGATTTGCGCGGCAATGCTGAGAAAATTCCCGGAGCGGGCACGTTGACGCGCCTAGGGGCCTCCCTTCATGGATCGCTCGCCTTTACGGGCAAAGGCCACGCAACGGACCGCGCGGTCATCCTCGGGCTGATCGGGTATCTGCCCGCCTCGCTTGATCCAGATGCTGCCGAAGAACTTGAGACCGAAATCCGCCGCACCAAACGCATCAGCCCGCCGGGGCTTGGCACGCTCGATTTCGACCCCGAAACCGACCTTGTCTTCGACTTTGGCCCACCATTGCCGGGCCATGCTAACGGGCTGGTGCTACGCGCGTTTGACGAACGCGGAAATCCCTACATGACGCAGACCTATTATTCGGTCGGCGGCGGCTTCGTCGTGACCGAAGCCGAGCTTGAGGCCGAAAAGGCTGCCAAGACCCAGACGCTTCATGACGAGAAAGAAGCAATGGGCTATCCCTATCCCTTCGGCTCAGCGGCCGAGATGCTGGAGATGGGCCGCGCCACGGGCAAGACCATTGCAGAGATGAAACGCGCCAACGAATGCGCGCATCAGAACATTCAGCCGGGCGAATTGTCAGCCCAGATTACCCGCATTTGCGAGGTGATGAATGCCTGCATTGACCGCGGCTTGCGGATGGATGGCATCCTGCCCGGCGGGCTCAGCGTCAAGCGACGCGCCAAGGCGATCCACGAACAGCTCTTGGCTGAACAGGGCAGCAACCTGCGCCAGCCGCACGCGGCGAACGATTGGCTGAGCGTCTATGCCATGGCGGTGAACGAGGAAAACGCCGCCGGCGGTCGGGTCGTCACATCGCCCACCAACGGCGCGGCGGGGGTGGTGCCGTCGGTGATCCGCTATTACCGCGACCATTGCATCGGGGCATCTGATGCCGGGATGGAGACGATGATGCTGACGGCGTCGGCTATCGGCGGGCTGATCAAGCACCGTGCCTCGATCTCGGGTGCGGAATGCGGCTGCCAGGCCGAAGTGGGCAGCGCGTCCGCCATGGCGGCTGCGGGGATATGCGCGGCGTTGGGTGGCACGAACGAACAGGTCGAGAACGCAGCCGAAATCGCGCTGGAGCATCATCTAGGCATGACCTGCGATCCCGCCGGCGGGCTGGTGCAGGTACCTTGCATCGAACGCAACGGTCTGGGGGCCATCAAGGCAGTCAGCGCCGCCAGCCTCGCTTTGCGCGGGGATGGAACGCATTTCATGCCACTCGACAATTGCATCGAGACCATGCGCCAGACCGGCGAAGACATGAACACCAAATACAAGGAGACGAGCCTTGGAGGCCTTGCTGTCAACCTGCCGGAATGCTGAATCAGATCCAGTTTCCCGCTAGGCGCCCGAACTACATTTCATCCTGAAACTGTCCTGCGGCGCGGCACCGGGGATCGTGGCGGCGGTGACAGTCACCGCCGAACTGTCGTTCGAGCTATGGCCTAGGCAGCCGCTTCACAGGGGGCCGCCTGCGCGGCGACGCCTGTCATGCGGATGTCCCGGCGGTTGCGGATGGCAACCATCACGTGTGGAAGGCGACGGCAATCTCGGCGGTCAGCCGTGCGTTGTTCTTGACCAGGGCAATGTTGGCCTTGAGACTTTCTCCGCCGGACAGCTCGAAGATCCGTTGCAGAAAGAACGGCGTCACTTCCTTGCCCGAGATACCGCGCGTTTCCATCTCTGACTGCGCCGTTCGGATGTAGCCGTTGATGACATCCGCAGGAATTTCGTTTTCTGCCGGGATCGGGTTCGCCACCAGCAGCCCGGCATCAAGGCCAAGTTGGTCCCGGACCTTTTGAAACTCTGAAAAATCGGCGGCACTGTCCAATCTGAGCGGAATCGCCAGATCCGACCCCCTTGTCCAGAAGGCCGGAAGCGTGTCTGTCTGGAAACCAAAAACCGACACACCTTGCGTCTCAAGCACTTCCAACGTCTTGGGCACATCGAGGATGGCCTTGGCGCCAGCCGCCACGTCAATCACATCTGTCTTGCCAAGCTCGGTCAGATCAGCCGAAACATCGAAGCTCGTTTCGGCCCCGGCATGCACGCCGCCAATGCCCCCGTCGCAAACGCCCGAATGCCTGACATGCGCGCCGCGATCATCGTGGCAGCAACCGTCGTTACGGCCGTTTTTCCCCAGGAAATCGCAAAGGCCATATCCGCGCGCGAGATCTTCATCGCTTCCCTAGTCTTGGCCAGACGCACGAGCTCCTCTTCGGTGAGGCCAATCTTCAGACGGCTGTCCAGCACGGCGATCGTGGCAGGTCCGGCGCCATGCGCGCGTATGATTGCTTCGGCAGTCTTTGCCATCTCGACATTGTCGGGAAATGGCATGCCATGCGTGATGATGGTGCTTTCACGGGCGACGACGGGTTTGTCGGTGTTCAGGGCGTTCGATACATCCTCGTGGATGTCGAAAAAGCCGGGTAGGGTGGTCATGTCCGTTTTCGATTTCAGCATGATTTCGGCAGTCTGAACACCAGTGGTCTTGAAGGAGTTCCTTGCGTAGTTCCAGCTTGAACTGTCGATCATATCCCCGAAACCAAACAAGCCCGAGGTCTCTATGTCCGATACTATTCTGGCCGATTTGCCCACCCCATGTTTGCTGGTCGATGAGGCCCGTATGAAACGCAACATCGACCGCCTTGCGCGCCATGCGGCGTCTCTCGGGGTCACCTTGCGGCCGCATCTGAAAACCACAAAAAGCGTCGACGCTGCGCGCTATGTTCTGGCGGGCGGCAATGGGCCCGCAACGGTGTCGACGCTGGCGGAAGCGGAGGTCTTCGCCGAGGCAGGTATCACCGATATCCTTTATGCCGTTGGCATCAGCCCCGACAAACTGGATCGCGTCATTGCCCTGCACCGCGCGGGATGCCGATTGAGCGTCTTGTTGGACAGCGTCGCGCAGGCCGAAGCCGTCGCTGTAGCCTGCGGGGAGGCCGGGATCGCGATCCCGGCCATGATTGAAATCGACAGCGATGGTCATCGCAGCGGGTTGACAGAGGACGATCCGGCGCTTGTCGAGGTGGGGCGCGTCCTGCATGCCGGTGGGGCGGAGCTGAATGGCGTTTTGTGCCACGCGGGTGAAAGCTATGGTGCCGTCGGACGCGCGGCACAGGCCGTCTTTGCCGAACAGGAACGGCGCGCCGTTGTCGATGCGTCTCAAAGACTGCGCACAGCGGGGCTGCCTTGCCCGGTGGTCAGCGTCGGCTCCACTCCCACGGCCCATGCCGCCACAGATCTCACCGGCGTCACGGAGTTGCGCGCCGGCGTCTACGTCTTCTTTGACCTGGTCATGGCCGGGATCGAAGTCTGCGACGTTGATGACATCGCGCTCAGCGTCCTGACCACGGTCATAGGACACCAAGAAGCGCGCGGCTGGACGATCTGCGATGCCGGCTGGATGGCAATGTCGCGCGATCGCGGCACCGCCGCCCAAGAGGTGGATCAGGGTTACGGGATCGTCTGTGATGAGGCCGGTGCCGTGATCCCCGGCTTGATTGTCCTTCAGGCCAATCAGGAACACGGCGTGATTGCCCGCCGCCCGGGATCTGACGCGCAGATGCCGGAGTTTCCGGTTGGCACGCGGTTGCGCATATTGCCCAACCACGCCTGTGCCACTGCCGCGCAACATCAACAGTATCACGTTATCCCCGACGAGGCCGGTGCGCCGCTGGGACTGTGGCCGCGTTTTGGTGGCTGGTAGGGAACCAATGGAAAGGCTGATCCAGCCCCCCCCCAAGAGCTGGACATTCACCCATGCGATCTGCCGCGAACCGTCGCACAGCATTGTGGACGGATTACGCGCGGTCGACACCGGAACGCCCGATCTGGAGGTGTTTGCCGGACAACCCGCCGATTACGTGGCCGCGCTGCACAGCACGGGGGCCGAGGTCAGCGCACTGGATCGGCTGCTGCCTTCCCGGATTCGGTCTTTGTCGAAGGCGCCGCACTTTGCCTGCAAGAAAGTGCGATCAATGTGCGCCCCGGCGCGCCAAGCCGGCTTGGCGAGGCGGCAGAGATGGCCCCGCATCTGGAAGCGCTCTATGGTGAGGTTCTGTGGATCGCTGGGGGTATCGCGTGCGGGTCGTCGATACGCCCGAAGGTGTGCTGCACTTCAAGACCGATTGTTCGCTGCTTGACGAGGAGACGGTTCTGGCCACCAGACGGCTCGACGCGTCCGGCTGTTTCGAAGGCTAAAAGGTTCTGCATACTGCTGAAGGTGGGGAGGCCTGTGGCAATACGATCCGCTTCAACACTCTGGTGATCATGCCCGCCGGGTTTCCGCGCACGCGCGACACGCTGGTCGCCGCGGGATACGAGGTGCGCGAGGTCGGCAAGAGCGAGGCGGCGAAGCTGGATGGCGGCATGTCGTGCCTGTCCTTGCGGTTTTCACCCAAAGCATAAGGCCCGGCTTTTCCATGTGACGCCCCAGACGGAACAGGCCGGTGAGGACCGCGCCTCACCGGCCTGTTAGTTGCAGATGCCTGCCGAGGGACTTAGGCGGGCTTCTTCGCAATCGCGTTGTAGATGATGCCGCCCAGAACAGCGCCGATCACCCAGTTGAACCCGGACAGGACCGAAAACCACGGTACCCATACGGTCGCAACAGAGAAAATCGCCGCGGCACCGAACGCCTTGACTGCTGCGGAGTTCCAGCCGTTGTCGTAGTGATAGATACCACCCTCCATGTTGTAGAGGTCCGCCTCGCTCAACTGCTGTTTGCGGTGCGCATAGTAATCCACGATCATGATGCCGAAGATCGGGGCCAGAACCGCGCCAAGCGTGTTTACAAATCCGCCGATGCCGACCTGGCTGATGAAGCTGACCCACAAGCCGCCGATGACCAGGGCAAAGAACGAGGTGATCAAACCGGCTTTGCGGAAGCTGATGTTCTCGGGAGACAGGTTTGCGATTCCGTTCACCGCCGGAATGAAGTTCGCTACGAGATTGATGCCGACAGTCGCCGCGAAGAACGTGATTGCCGCGATGACACCCAGCAGAACGCTGTCCGTGCGCTCGACGATTTCTGTCGGGTTGATGATTTCTTCCCCGAACACGACCGCCGCGCCGCCGGTCGTCAGAAGCGCCAGGGCCGAGAACAGAATCATGTTGAACGGCAGACCCCAGAGATTGCCCAAGATCATCGTCTTCTTGTCTTTCGCATAGCGCGAGAAGTCGCTGAAGTTGATCATGACGGCGGCGAAATAGGCCACCATCGTTCCGACAATCGCGATAAAGCCCTTGGCTTCGGTCCAGAAGGTGCCTTCGGGGTTGGCAAAGATCGTGGCCGTTGCCTCGAGAAGCTGGCCGTCAGAGCGCTGCCACAGCACGATGACCAAACCGATCATGACAAGGTATACAAACGGTCCTGCGATATTCAGGAATGTTTCGACCCAGTTCATTCCGCGCCAGAAGATCACGATGTGGAAAAACCAGACGATCAGGAAGGCAATCCAGTCGACAGCGCTCAGGCCGAGGTATTCCGTGCCGCCGGAAACACCCGTGACGGAATAGATCAGGAGCGCGATCGCGGTGGAGGCAAAATAGACCTGTACCCCGTACCAGAAGACGGCCACGATTGCGCGCAGTATGGCAGGCAGTTTAGCGCCCTGCGTGCCAAGGCTGGCGCGGGCGACAACTGGGTAGGGGATGCCGTATTTTTCACCTGGGGCTCCGGAGAGGTTGACCATCCACATCACAAATAAACCGGCGGTGATCAAGGCCGCAAAAGCGGTCCAACCGCCGACGCCGAAAGAAATGAACAAGGATGCAACGAGTGAGTATCCAAAGAGCGACTGAACATCATTCGCCCAAATATTGAAGATCGCAAATGAACCCCAAGTCTTCTCATCCGCACTCGCCGGATTGAGCGTGTTGCCTTCCGCGTCCATTGTGCCGCCATGCGTCACGTGTCCAGTATCAGTAGAAACCATGCTGTCCTCCCAATGTCTCACCAATGTGGCAATATCTCCAATTCCATGGCTTCTTCGCACAACGGAAGGTATTTTCGTCATAAATAGTACCAATGCTCACATAAGCAGCACATGGCACACGGGGAGATATAGCGGAAATGAATCCCCTCGAGCCGCCAAGGAAGTAACGACGCAAATGGGACTACTGCCTAGGCGTCGTCGGGAATGGCTCTCGGGATCACCTCTATCCGGCGATAGGGAGCGATGGTTCCGGCCCGGCGGAGTGCCTCGTCCACAACGGTGAACACCTCATCGCGGCAATCGGCATCCCGATCAAAGCGCGATATCCAAAAGCGTAGGGCGTAGGTGATCCCGCCCTCCTCATAGGACAGGACACGCACGTCAAGCGCCGGGTCTTGCAGAATGAGTTTTGCCGCTTTCAAAGCCGCCAGCATGACTTGGGCTGCACGACCGATCGGCATGCTGTGATCAAGTGTTATTCTGACCTGTGCACGGTACTCCGGCTTTGGCGCGGAATAGTTGGTGATGCGCTGGCGCGCGATCTGGCTGTTGGGCAGGATCATGTAGGTGCGATCGAGTGTCAGGAGCCGTGTGGTACGCCAGCCGATCTCGATCGCCTTGCCGCGCGCCAGCCCGTCGATATCGACCCAGTCGCCGATACGGAACGGACCTTCCACTCCCAGCGCGACTCCTGACAGCGTGTCGGCCACAACATTGCGTATGGCGAACCCCAGCAGTGCCAGCACCAGGCCGGAGCCCGCCAGCGCTCCAAGCGCGCCTTGCCCCATGTACAGCGAGACGGTCGCGACGAACGCGATCAGAAAAAGCAGCGCGGCCACCATATCCTTGAGAAGGCGCGGATAGGGTCGGCGCCTTGCCGCCGTCTGATCAAGGACAAACGCCGCGATCCGGCTGGCGAACCAGGCCGTCGAAAAGTAGGCCAGCGCGGTGACGGCGAGCAAGAGGGTTTCATCATCCCCGACCAACCCGGTCAGTCGCGACGGAAACAGGACCAGCCCTAGGCTGACCAGAGTCAATATGGCGGGCCAGAGAAGCCGGCGGAAGTGTTGCGTCATGCTCATGACCAAAGCCCCATCGTCTGAATGATTTGGGCCCAGCGCAGACGCCACGCCTGGTACAGGTCGGCGACCGGCCATAACGAGATTCCGATGTCGGACTCGCAGGTTGCGAGATTGTGGAAATGTGTCATTTCAAGGGCTCCGAAGGACTGGTTTCTGTGGGGCGATATCGCCCGCTGATAGGATTCCCCCGGAGAATCGCTCGGTGACCAACTCACGTCATTGCATTTCTCCCGGGGAGGAGGCCCGGCACGGTGCCGTTGCCTTTGTCACGCGCATCATGGCGCTACCCGTCGCCACGGCCTACCGGTGCTTGCACCCGCAGCACCTTCAGCATCCGGCGCTGGTCCGTGCGCGTGTCCCAGTGGAACACCGCGCCTTCGGGCAGTCCCAACAGGGCGACACCGATAGGTGTCACGACCGAAACGCGCTGCTGCGCGATGTCGGCATCTTCCGGATAGGTGAGCGTCACCGTCCGCTCAACGCCGGTGGTCTCGTCTCGGTACGTCACGATGCTGCCGATCGACACGACATTCGCCGGCATCTTGCCCGGCGCGACGATCCGGGCGCGCCCGATTTCCTCCAACAGACGGTCGGCCAGCGCCGGATTGCGTTGCATCGCACCTTCGGCAAGGGCTTCGATATGGGCCAGATCATCGGCATTGATAGTGATCTTCGGTGCCCGCGGATTGCGTTTCGCGACACTTCTGGTCATTTCGGTCATCATTTTGGTCTCCTTCTAGTCACGTCGTGATAGGCATGTCGCGTGCGCGCCACTGCCTGAGGATTGCTGGAATGGATCGTGATCCTGGCTCAATTCGGCGGGGTGACGTTTAGGATCGAGACCGACATGATTGCCCCGTCCTCGGACAGAAGCGGCGCCCGCTGCCCGACCCGCATGCCAATCAGGGTAGCCCCCAACAGGGAAGCCACCGGGATCACGCCACTGCTTGATCCCGATCTGGCCCGGTGAACAAGCAGGCCTGTCTGGCGCGGTCCACCGTTCACCGAATAGGTCACGTGACACCCGCCAGTTACGAGATCACGTGCGTACAGGCTGGCGATCGGTTCCGTTGTCAGAATCTTGTTGTGGAGCACATATGCAAGCAATGTCCATGAGGGCTGCCGCAGCCCCTCGCACAGGCCCAGATGCTGTTGGAGTTTCTGGTGGTCTGTCTCTGGCAGGATCGATCGCTTGCGCGGCGGTATCCTTGGGCCAAAGTACATATCGCGCCCGAAAATACGGGTGTTTTGGATGCTGGTCATATCTGCTCCCCGCACGACGTCATCGTCGCGTGCTCATTTCAGGACTTTGAGGAGACCCCGGAAGGTTCAGCAGACGCGTGCGCGCCTACACCGCCCGGGGCAGCGGGCGGTTCAGCAGAAGAAATCTGAAATGATCTGCATGTACCAACATAAAGTACAGATAGGTATGGTAGTTGCGTTCGTCAATCTCGGCGGCGCTGTTTCAATGCAAACAACTGGACCTGGGCTATTTCAGGCCAAAAGGCCGCAGTCCGGCTCGGGAGCCTTGTAAACCCGGCACGGATAGCCCAAGTCTGTCTCATGTCAATGTTCATGCTTCATACGAGGTTCCTGCTCTTCGCGGGAAATCTGCTGAACCGCCGGTAATCCCGGGCGGGGCGGGTACTTGTGCCTGTCCAAGCCTCGGGGCCGATATCGATCTTCCATAGATCAACTCGAAAGACGGAGTCGCTGGCGCTGCCAGAGCAGGACGTTCGCTTATCCGCGTCCGAGCTCCGGGCAGTATGGGCTCCAACGTCTTGGCATCAGTAGTCTCAGGATTGGAGGATGACATGTCCACCTACATCACACGTGAAATGATCGCATCCGCTTCCCGCGAGGGCGGTGGCGATGAAAGCAAGGACCTCGTCCGTCGGTTGTTCGGTTCGGCGATCAGAAATTGGCGTCGGCGCAAAATGATCGCCACGCTTGAAGCCATGGATGACCGGTTACTTCGGGATATCGGCCTCCAGCGCGGGGACATTCGCCACACTGTCTACGCGTTTGAGGACCGAGAACTGCGCATGATCCCGTTCGCGTCGCCGGCGGATCGGCTCGACGACATGACGGCGCAGGCCAACTGGCGAAGCAGAGCTTTTCTTTGACGCCCACGCGTCACCGGGTCTCGGTGACGCGAAACAGCCGCGCACAGGTGGCCCACTTCAATTGGAAAGGACTGAAGAAATGATGATCTGCAAGGCCGATTTCGAGGAACTGTTTCCCGATCTGTTCCAGCCCGAAGCCAACCCCAACACGCCCAGAATGGCAAAACCAGCCAACGCTCGATGCATCGCACTATGGGAAGATGACGGCGGTCAAAGTTTGCTCGCCGGACAGCGCGGCCAGATGGAATTCGGCCGCATATCGCAGCAGGGCTCGAACATGCCGGAGTTTGCCAGGGCAGGTGCCATGGGTGCCACGATGCCGGTCGCAGCTGCTTTGGCGGCTGCCTGGACCATGCTTTCGGCTTACGGGCCGATGAAAACAGATCGGCACAACACGCTTTGAACGCCAAACGGTGATGTCCGGTTGCATTGAGGAGGAAAGACCATGAAAACCCCACGCATCCTCGCGGCGGTCGATCGGTTTCCGGAAGACGACGCGGTGTTGCTACGCGGCATGGAAATCGCAGCACGTCACGATGTGACGCTGACCATCGTTCACATCGTTGACCTGCCCGATCATGCGGCGTCTCCGTCAATGATCAACACCTTTCGCGGCCAGGCAAAACTGGTCGCCCTTGATCGGATCGAGGCGGCATTGCGCCGGCTTGGAATCGGTCCTTGCAAAACAGCGATAAAGATCGAGGCGGGCTCGCCCGCGCTGCGGCTTGTTGAGATATGCGATGTTCTAAATCCCGCGCTTGTCGTGATACGCGCGCGTAACAAGCCGTGGATCGTCAAGAAGCTGCTTGGTTCGACGACCGAAAAGCTGATCGCTGCAGGCACTGTTCCGGTACTGGTTCTCAGGCAGGCCGTCGGCAAACCCTATGGCCGTGTCCTGCTGGCGATCGATGGACCCGACACCGCGCCGCAGGCGTTGTCTTTCGTGGCGGCCCTCCTGCCGGATGCCGCTCTGCACATGGTTCAAGCCGTCCAGGTTGGACGCCAGCTTGAAGAGGCGATGCTGCGTGTCGGATTGCCACGATCGGACCTGACCGCACATCACGATGTTCTTGTGCAAGACGCCGAAACCCATTTGCGCGCGCTGGCCGCCGTGCTCGTGCCCCGTGCAACATGGCAGGTGCTGCCCGGCGAACCGGCTGCGGAACTCGCCCGTGCGACGAAGGGTGCCGACGTCGACCTGATCTCGCTCGGCCCCAATCGGTCAGGCCTGATCCAACGCACGTTCATCGGCAGCGTGACGCGACATCTGCTGCGTGATGCGGCCTGCGACGTGCTGGTCGGCCATTCAGCCGAGACCCGCACCCCGAAAGTAGGCGAGTCGCTCATGCGCGCTGCGGATCAAAGCACGACACTATTTCAACACCGTTCGATATAGGAGGTAACCATGACGACCATCCTGAAGCAAAAGCCGCTGTCCAAAGAACTCAAGACCGATATCTCCAAAGCCCGGTCCGTGGCCGAAGCACTGACCGAAGTTCTGACCGATACCTACAGGCTTGTCCTGAAGAGCCACACCTACCACTGGAACGTGACCGGCCCGCTGTTCTTCTCGATCCACGAAATAACAGAGCACCACTATACCGACATGTTCGCTGCGGCAGACGTGCTGACCGAGCGCATCAGAGCCTTGGGTGAACCCGCCTTGGTCAGCCTGGCCGGGTTGACCGCAGGGCCAGAGGAGCAGAACCCGGATGCCGGTCTTGCCGCGATTGATATGGTCAAGGATCTTCTGACTGATCATGAAAAGCTGGCACAGCGCATGCGTACACTCGTCGAGACGGCAGAGGCAGCAGGTGATCCGGCAACGGCCGACCTTGCGACAGAACGTGCGGCGTTCCACGAAAAAGCCGCGTGGATGCTCCGTGCCACGGCGGCGTAGACGCACCAGGCCTGGCAGACCGAAGCAGATCAGCCCCGGCCCTGGCCGGGGCTTTTTGCTATGATGCGTTCCTGCTGACGACAAATTCAGCTACAAGGAACGGCAGGCCCGGTCTGAACCGCCTATGGGAGACGAAAGCTATCCGATCAAGTCATGGCCTAAGTCTGCGCGGGTTGATGGCCCCTGTGAGATCCCTGATAGGGGGCACAGTCGTTTTCATGGCCGGGAACAGCCTGCTCGGCGTCGTACTGCCGCTTCGCATGCAGGCGGCGGACTACTCCGTGGCCTTGATCGGCGCGATCATGGCAGCTTACTACCTGGGTCTTGCCTACGGAGGACTCAAGGGCAAGCGTGTCATCCTCCGGATCGGGCACATCCGCGCCTTCTCGACCTTCGCGGCACTGACCGTAGCCACCTGCCTTGCATATAACTTTTTCTTCAGTCCGGCAGCCTGGGTGGTCCTGCGGATCATCAACGGATTCTGTATTGCCGGGATGACGACCTCGATCGAGAGCTGGCTCAATGAACGCAGCAGCAACGAGACCCGCGGGCGTGTCCTTGGCGTATACATGCTGGCCTTTTATCTCGCGATTGCGCTTGGACAGACGTTGGTGAACATTGCTCCGGTCGGCGGCAGCGACCATCTGATGATCGCCGCCATGCTGATCGGGCTGTCGCTTGTCCCCATCGCCATGACACGCCTGGGTGAACCCAATCTCCGAGCCCTCCGCGTTCTGGGCTTGAAGGAGCTGTACGCAGCGTCGCGGGTTGGTGTGATCGGCGCTTGCGTCGCGGGAGTGCTTGTCGGGTCATTCTACGCTCTGGGCGTCGTGTTTGCCCGCCAGATCGGGTTGGACGTGACGGAAGCCGCCTTGTTCATGAGCACCGTGGTGATAGGTGGCCTTGCCGCACAAATGCCTGTTGGTATGTTGGCCGACAAGTTCGACCGACGCATCGTGATGTCCTGCATGCTGATCGCGGTCGGTACGTCCTGGGGGCTGCTGTCGAACTCGATCGCAACCGGGGTACCCATGGTCTACCTGATGGTCATGGCATTGGCATTTGGCGGCGCGATCAGCAGTGTCTATCCGCTTTGCGTCGCCCAAACCTTCGACCGGCTCGAGCGGAAATTCTATGTTGCGGCGTCAGGGCGTCTTCTGATGGTCTACTCGATCGGCGCGACGATCGGCCCCTTGCTTGCAGCAACGCTGATGTCGATCTACGGGCCTTTTTCGTTTTTCCTGTTCGAATCCGCCGTTGCCATTGCGTATGCCATATTCGTTCTCTTCAGTGTCTGGAACGGGCCTAAACTGCCTGCAGAGGGGCGGGAAAAATTCGTGCCGCTTCCCGACATCTCGCCGGTTGCCATGGCGCTCGACCCCCGAACCGAACCAGAGGTGACAACTCCATTGTCCGGATCGGACCAGCCGGCAATCTATACGGCCGATTGATCGCGCCGTTCGCGGAATTACGAGGTTCTGTCGCAAGTTTTGGCTATTGACGTGAGAGTTCGGTGTACCGACAGTCTTCTCCCGGTCTGGCCTAGCCGTTTGGCACGGCTTTCTCATGCTACCCCGCCCGCCTCAACCTGCGCCATGGCCCAATCGCGGAAGATGGCGATCTGGGGCTGCAGCACCCGGCCAGGGCACTGTCAGAAGGAATCCGGTTGAGGGAGGCTTGGCGGTTTCGTAGCGTCCGTGGATGACAAAGCGCGACCCGTTCAAGTACTTCCAGAGCAGCCCTGAGATCATCCGCCTAGCGGTGATGATGTACATCCGGTTCCCGCTGTCGCTTCGAAACGTCGAGGACCTACTGCACGAGCGGGGCATCGACATTGGCCATGAGACGGTTCGGTTCTGGTGGAACAGGTTCGGCCCGATGTTCGCCTGCGAGATCCGCGAAAGACGCGCCGAGCGGTTGCGATCCGCACCACAATGGCGGCGGCATCTGGACGAGGTGTTCGTAAAGATCAACAGTGAGCAGCATCATATGTGGCGAGCTGTCGATCACGAAGGCGAGATCCTGGAAAGCTTCGTCACAAAGAGACGGGACAAGAAAGCCGCATTGAATTTCCTCAAGAAAACAATGCGGCGGTACGGTCGGCCTGCCTCCATAGTCACCGACTTGCTTCGGTCCTATGGCGCGGCTTTGAGGGAGATCGGGGCGGCAGACCTGCAGGAAGCTGGTCGCTGGTTCAACAATAGGCCGAGAATTCGCGCCTGCCGTTTGACGACGGGAACGGGCAATACAGCGGTTCCGGAGCATGCGAAGTCTGCAGATGTTGGCCGCCGTCCACTCGTCCGTATCAAACCATTTTACCAAGGAACGTCAACTCTACTCACGACACAATTTCAGACTCAACCGTGAAACTGCTCTCGCCGAGTGGCGCCAACTTGGCGCGGCATAAGGGGCAGGGCTATTGTCCGACCTGAGACCAGTTCGAATCTGTCTGACAGATCCGGCGAGCGGTCTTCTGTGCGAACCGTGCCCTTTGCCACCGAGACGCCGCCTACGCGCGAGCTCTTGGTGCAGAGCCGCACCATGAAAGGCGGCGGCGCAGTGGGTGTTGCCACGCAGGGTGCGGTGGGTGTCGAGGTGGCGCAGCAGGTGCTGACCGAGACACAGAGCGCCATCCTGCCTCTCTTCCCGTATCTCGACGCCCTACGCTGGGTTTTCATTGCCTTCGCGCTCGGCGGCGTCGCGGTCACGATCTACGCTCGGCTCGACGACTGGAAGCGGGGGCGGCGACGATCGGCGGGTTCCTCACATGTATCGCCACGAGCCCATGGATGCGGGCGGCAATCCGCTATGGCGTCACCGCCTTTGCGATCCTTTTTTTCCTTCTGGCCCTGCGCCGTTCCAGCAAGCGCGCGGGACGCCTCCAGCCACAGCGACACTCATGCTACTCGTTCTAAGGTGCCCATCGCAGGTGTGTCGTCATCCCGGCGTGTACCAGATGGGCGACGTGTAGGCGCGCTCCTGGTGGGTCGGCTCCACGAAGTCGGGCGGGTCGATGCCGAAGAAGGCCGCGTCATAGGTGGTCCAGCGCGGTGTCGGGATCTCGAGCACGCGGACGTAGTAGAAGGCGCGCAGCGCCGGGTCGAAGTCCGGATCCTCCCAAAAGGTTTCCAGGAACAGCGCGCCGATGGCGTTGGTGTAGGTCGCGGTGGCCACGTTCACGGTGTTGCCCACATTGCCATCGCAGGCGCCATCGTTGATCGAACGTCCGTCCGAACAGGCTACGTCATAGACCCGTTCCTGCGTTTCGCCAGCGGCATCGACCCAACCTTTGATGACCTGAACCCGGTCGATATTGGCCCCATCTGGATCACGGAGCGCGCGGATCAGCATGCCCGGCGTGTCGCCCTCGTTGAACCCGGTCAGGTCGCCGCCCATTGGCACACCGTTGTCATAGCCGTAGGCCGCAAAATCGGACCGTGTGAGGTCATCCGCGCCGAACACGGTTCCCGCAAAGACGCGCACGCGCAGCCGCGTTCCGGTCGTGGCATAGACTTCCTTGTTGTTGAGAGAGTCCCAGATTGCCTCGCGGGTGTTTTCGCGCGCCCAGACGGCAGCAACTCCGGAAGCAAGGCCGATGCCGTGAATCTGGTCATCGGCGGGATCGTCGGGTGTGAGGCGACCGGTAATCTCTTCCTCCCAGCGCAGCGCGTCGCCGGTCGGTTCGACCATCGGAGCCTTGCCGAAGAAATTGTCTTCCTGCGCGGTCGACAGGCCGGTATGTGAATCCGTCGAGCCGACCATGCCGAACTTGAACGGGTTGGCGCCAAGTTCGGCTTCGTAGGCCATGCCGCGCTTCAGCGCCTCGCGGGCATATTCCCGTGGCAGCATGTCGGGGGTCTTGAGCTCTGGACCAAAGCTGCCGACATCCCATGTTCCATAGTCGGCAAAGGCATCATCTGGCGACAGCATCGGGTGCGCCTCGCCATCGCCCTTGATCTGGGTGACTTCGTACAGCGGTTCCCACCGCATCCGGCGTTTGGCATAATCGGCGTCGATCGGGGTCTTGTCCGTCAGCGTCACGTCATCGAACATCAAGCCATTCGACAGATTGCCATTGTGAGGAATGGCCAGCACCCGCCCGCCGGTTGTCGCCTCGTACTGCTCCATCCAGTCCCAGAGATCTTCGGGGTCGTCACTGTCATAGGCGCTGAAGGGAACAACCTGATCGGCCTCTGCCTTGCTGTCCCTGAAAATGAGGTTGCGGTGCAGGTTGTTGCCGTCAGGGCCGGACGTCCATTCATAGCCGATCAGGGCGGTGAATGCTCCCGGCTCGTTGTGCTGCTCGGCGGCCTCGGTAATGCGATTCCACATTGTCTGGACAAGCGGGCTGTCAGCCAGTGGATCGCCGCCACTTGGACCGGACGAGAATGCGCTGCCCCAGTAGACATAGGCTTCGTCCATAGCCTCCTTGGTTCGGGGCGCGAAGATGTCGCGCAACCCGACAGCCCAGTCGTTGCCCTCCAGTAGCGAACTAACTTCGTCGAGCGCGACATAGAGACCGAGGTTCTCGGCGTGGTCCGAAACAACCAGAAAATCCAGCGGCCGCTGCAGGCGCGCCGGGATGCCGTTCGACGATGTGACGACCTGCCCCTTGGCAAAGCGATAGGCATCGTCAGGTGTGGTTGTTGCCCCGGTAAGGCCTGCATCGGCGGAATAGGCTGTGTGCAGATGCGTATCGCCGAACAGAACCTGATCGGGATAATCGTGTTGGAGATAGGGTACGTAGTCTGTATCCGGGCTGGGCGATAGTGTCCCTACGTCCTGCGCGTTGATCGGAATTGCGGTGGTTGCGCAGACGAGAGCGGCGATTGACGTCCTGAGCACTAAAGTCTCTCCTTATTCGAGCTTCACTCTTGATGATCGATTGGGTCAGACGACCTGCACGATCTACTGGATCCGCGAAACCGAACCGACCGACGGATCACGCCGTCCATGGGCGGAACCATGATCAGCGTCCAACAGCGGCGATCAGGTTCAGATGTATCACAATGCCCACGGTCATTTTGCGACAATATGCAGACCCACAAGACCGGTTCCATCGGTGTCCGCCGGCGCAACGTTCGGAGGATCAACCGGATAGCTCGGCAGGTTGATAGGCGCGTCTGAACTCGTGAAGTGCGCGCATCGGAAACCTGGACTAAGAACGGTTATTCAGACCGAGCGGAGAGAGCCGTCTGCATTTCGTGGATGGTCGCGTGCAGCGTGTCCGGGTTCTCGCGCATCGTGCCCTCCAGAGTTCGATCCAGATCGAAGATGATGATCATGACGATGGATAGAACGCCCGCGAAGACGAAGGTGCGCCAGGTCAACGGACGGCCCTGAAGCGCGGAGCGGTTGCCCAATATCAGGATGGCAATGACAGAGACGAAGAAGATCATCAGCTTCGCCGGTGGTGGTATCTGCTGAGCTGCTGCCGCGATGCGTCTTGTATGCGCGTCGAGCATATCGGTCACGCTGCGCACTACAGCGGTGCGGACCGGATCGGATGTTGCCGCGTCAGTCGCGCGCAGTGTGGCCGGCCAGATCGCAGCTTGAGCCTCAAGTGTTTTCGCAAGAAACGCGGTCCACGCCTCCCTGGTCCGTGTATCGTCGACAGTGGCGAGACGGGTTTCTGCGTAGGACAGGATTCGCACCTGAAGATCGGTTCGCCCGGGATCGTCAAGGAGATCGGCGGTCAGAAAAGCCGTACTGATCGTCGTTGCTTCCTCGACGAGGCTGGATTGCCGGGCTTCTCGCCAGCCAAGTGCTGAACTGAAAGCGAAACCGAGCAGAAGCCCGAGAAGCGCGAGCATGGCGCCGAGGGATGTTCCACCCGGAATCTTCTCGGAGGAAAACTTGCCGTACTCTAATCGTCGGTATTCTGTCGCTCCCAGGCGGAACCCGAGGAACGCAGCAAGCGGCAGCGCCAGTAGAATCAGCACAACGAGATACGGAAAAGGCACCAGCGGCTCGGCAAAGCCAGAATAGACTTCCGCTGCCTCGGTGCCGTTCATGTTCCCCTCTTTTCAACAGGTTGAGGCGGCTCGGTTGCTCCGACCTTCAGAGTTCAAGGGATCCAACGCCGGCCCGGTCCAGTCAAAATTACGGCGCGGAAGCCTTTGGATTTCCAGCACAACGATGCGTTGGCGATCATTGAAGTGTCAAGTTCGAGCGATGGTCTTTTGCTCGCTTATCAAGGTGTCTCCAATGACGCGAAAGGACGTGCGGCATCGGAGATGATACCCGCGATCAACTTGTTCGCATCTTCTCCAATCATCTGGTGTCACAAGGGCCGAGACGGACCAGATCACTGCAGCGATCGGCCTGTCGTTCTGGTCCGGCGGCGCATCGGACTCTCTTGACCTGAACGTTTTCAATACGGATCGGAGGGGCGGCAGGACGAGGTAATTCTCCGCCCCTCCGATTGCTGATCGCTTCCGGGAATGGATGCGAGCAGAAGCGCTGCGTTGACCTTTAGCCGGGCAATGGCTCAGGTCTTCATGTGTTGCTTCACGCGTGGACTGATTTTGGAGTTTTCCAGGCCACGTCGGTAACCCAAAACAGCCTCAAGCCCGGTCCACGGGGAAATTGCTTAGTCAAACCACGGTTGTCTAAGTTCTGATGCGCCCCAGCCTGTGCAAAAAGCACGACAGACACTTGCTCTTTTTCACAGCTCTGTTGTTCAACGGGTCTGCCGTGCGCCAGCGCTGTCACAATTTGCGCCGGCTTACTTTACCGGCTCTATCGACGGGAACGTCCAGCTGCCGTCGAGGATTGCCTCTTGCGGTTCATACAGTCGAATGGAGTAGTTCCAGCCGGGTGAGATGGGGATGCAGTTGATCCGGCCATCTTCGCAGCCACCGAAATGGACGGTGTAAGCTCCGTCAGCGTTTGGGGTGGCTGAGACGTTGTTATAGCTGTTCACGTTCAGATCATTGGGTTCAAGATAGCCGTCGGCGTTGTAAATTGTGATGGACCAGAACGCATCAACGGGCACATCCTTGACCGTCACCGCGTGCAGGGTCTTGCCGTCATTGGCGTCAACTCCGTCAACAATATAGGACGCGGCGGTGCGCGGTAGCCCACCCCAGCCCGCTGCGGCACCAACCAGGTGATCAATAGGGCGGGTTTGCTCTTTGCTACCGAAGGCATAGCTTGCATCAAAACCAAGCACAGCGATATCGCTCAGTGCCTTGCGCGCCACCCCGAGGCTTTCGAGATCCCAGTCCGGCGCCTCGAATGGTCCTGAGCCACCACCGCTAACTGTAATCGCGTCCTGTGCGGCATGGGCCTCCTTGATATCGTCAGGATTGCTGACATCGGCAAAGGTCCGAAACGCCACGAACGCAAAGCGGGTGCCGACCATGTCTTCGGTGAGTTGGTATGTCCCCGGCTTGGCCTCGGAAAACAAGTAGTGATCCTGATTGATTACGAGCATTGACTGATAGCGCCCGCCCGCTTCGGGTAAAGTAACGGTCGCCGGTTCTGACAAGTCGAGCATCAGTCCAGAGTACAGCGTGTCCTGATTCATCCGGATGACGGCCTGATTTTCTGGTGTAATGGGGTCGCGCACATGGGCAAATTTGCCAAAACCTATCCCGTACATGTCCATCTGCGAGCGGATCATGTGATCCGTTTCAGCACGCACAAAGTTTTCGACCGTGACATCCTCGGCGCTTAGAAATGTCGGTGCACACAGCGCGGCTGTCAGTAGAAGTTTCGATTTCATTGTCTTGTCCTTCAATTCACTGGAACGACCTTGGGGAAGGTCCAGCTGCCATCAATGACCTGTTGCTCGGGCCGGTACATTCTGACGATGTAATTCCATCCCTCCACCAGCGGCAGGCAATTCACGCGGTCGTCGTCGCAACCGCCGAGGTGGATCGTCATCGAGCCGTCGTCGTTGCGTGCCCCGGTGACTGAATTCACGTTGTAGGCGTTGCGGGCGTTCTTCTCGAAAAAGCCGCGGTCGTTATACAGGCTGACCGACCAGAATGCCTTTACCGGCACCTCTGCAGGCACCTCGATCTTGTATTCGCCCACTGGCAGCCCGAGGTCGGCGCCATCATAAAACGCCTCTGTTTCGGGCAAGCCGCCCCAGCCAATAGCCGTGCTGAGCAGGTGGTTGATCGGATCGACCTCGTCCTTGGGACCGAAAGCGCCAGTGCTGTCGGCGGTGAACGGCAGCAGCGCATTCAGCCCCGCAACCAACGCCTCGTAGCCCTCTTCATCGTAGTCAGGCAGGATAAAGGGCTGCGACGAGGCGGCCTCGATGGTCATCTGATCCTGAATAGCATGTACGACCGCGACGTCCTCGGGGTCGGACGCATCCACAAGCGTGCGCATGAACACGATCACATAGGGCGTGTCGAACGTCGCGGTGTCGAGCTTATAGCTGCCGCCGCCGTGGAACACGTCATTGATATAGTGATCCTGGTTGACGATCATCGCCGACATATACCGCTCGCCCACCTCGGGCAGCGTCAGCGTGGCGCCGTCGCTGATATCGACGACCGCCGTGCTGTATAGTGTGTCGAAATTCATGCGGATCGTCGGCTGGTTGTCGACGTCCCCCGGATCGCGGAAGTGAAAGAAGCGGTTTACTCCGCCAGCGAGAGCGACATATTTGGCCAGTTCGATGTCCGTCGCGGCACGGGCAAAATTGCTGATCATCACCGGGATTTCGCGGGCCTCCATCAGGGCATCAAGCGTATCGTTTGCCGCCTGCGCGTTTGCGACACCGCCAATGAATGCCGCCCCGGTCAGGGCGATTGAAAAGGGCGCGATACGACGAAAAGTCCAAGTCTTCATTCCATTTCTCCGATTGGGAAGAACTCACAATGGCCGTGTGTTGGGTCAGTCGAACGCTTCCATCGTCTCTTTGACGGCGAGATCGACGGCCCCGGCCAGCAACATGCCCGGATCATCATCACAGGCGTCTTCCAGCTCTTCCACGAACTCATCCTTGAGAAGCGCGCGATCCTGCTCGTCCGGAACCTCTGCCAGAACATCGATCTGGCGATTGAAGAGAGACACCATTGCCATCAGGCGGACGATTTCGGTCACTTGCTCTTCATCCTCGCCATAGACGTCCAGCACGCTGCCACAGCTGTGGTGCATATAGGGCTGGGCCGTTTCGACGATCTGGTCCATGACCTCGTCGGCATGCGCAACCTGCGCCAGTGGCAGAAGACAAAATGCGGCGGCTGAGGCTCTTGTTATGTTCTTCGGCATCTTTGGTTTCCTTTGGCGATTTTTTCGTTGGGCAGAACCGGGCAGTTGCCCGGTTCTGCTACTATTTCTTGTTCTTCTTTTTGTAGTGGCCATGTTTGTGTTTTTGGGATCCGGTTTTCTTGTTGTAACCGGCGATTGCACCCACGACCGCGCCGCCCGCGGCCCCGTCGTCGCCGGCAACCAAATAGCCGACGCCCGCGCCGACAGCGGCACCGCTAACTGTGTTCCTGAACTGTTTGTCCGCCGCAGCTGGCGAGGACAATGCAAAGCCCAATATCACCGCACATGCGAGCGATGCCTTGAGGCTAGTTTGCTTGATGACCATGTGATTTCTCCGTTCTGTCCGGATGTAATCGATGCCAGGCGACATCTTCTTCGTGTCAGTCAAACGCTTGCATCGTCGCCTTGACGGCAAGATCAACCGCGCCGGCCAGCAACATGCCCGGATCATCGTCACAGGCATCTTCCAGCTCCTCGACAAACTCATCCTTGATGACAGCACGATCCTGCTCGTCCGGAACCTCTGCAAGAACATCGATCTGGCGATTGAAGAGAGACACCATTGCCATCAGGCGGACGATTTCGGCCACTTGCTCTTCGTCATCGCCAAATGTGTCAAGAACGCTGCCACAGCTATGGTGCATATAGGGCTGGGCCGTCAGTATTATGTCGTCCATGATTTCATCGGCTACTGCAGTTCCACCAAGGGTGGCCAAGCACACCGTCGCGGCAGGCAGGCTGGAGAGGTATCGTAGCACTTTGAATTCCTTACTGTTATTGGTTGGCCCTAGGGGTGACACACTGGTCATCTTTTCTTTCTGTTCCCAGCAATCGCACCAACGACCGCGCCGCCGGTCGCGCCCTTCTTGCCCCCGACGAGGTAGCCGACACCGGCGCCGACAACCGCGCCTCCAACTGTATTCTCAAGCTTCTTGTCCGCCGCGGCAGGCGAGGTCATTGCAAAGCCGATTGTCACCGCGAGGGCGAGTGACGCCAGTGTCACCGTGTGTCTGAATGCCATGTGTAAGCTCCATCTTTGATTGCTGATGATAAGTGCCAAGCCGTCATCATCCCTTTGAAAACACGAACTGAACCTGCAGGCGGAACCGCCAGTCATCCGGCCCGCCATCCGGGCTTTCCAGCCAGTAACCGACGCCGCCCATGAAGTTGACGGGTATGCCGTTGATAATGGCCAGCTTCGACACCGAGGCGTTTACCGGTACTGACCAGCTTTCCGCATTCCAGTCGTATGTGGATTCGCTCTGGAGCGAGAACGTCCAGGCCGTTTCGGTCGAATAGGCGACGAACGGTTGGAAGAATGTCGCGTTGGTGGGCGTGGTCGGGTTGCTTTCCAGATCCCAAAGGTGGTTGGCCAGCGCGCCAACAGTCCAGGGGCCGGTCTGCTTCAACACGATGCCGGTGATGCCCGCGGCCCAGGTCTCGCCTGAGACATCCGAAAATGTCGGGATGCGGACCGCAGGCCCTACGCCCCAGGTCAGATTGTCTTCGGTTGTCCGGGAATACCAGGCACTTGCCAGAATGTCCCCGAAACCGCTCTGAGACGTGCCGGGGATCACGTCCTTTTGCCAGACATAAGGGATGATCGTGCGCGTGATGATGTTGGCGCCGTTGTCGAGCGCAAAGGGAATGATCGGCTGAAGGTTCAGTGTCGTTCGACTCCCCTGGCCGGTCAGACCAAGATTGTCGTCGTAATTCAGTTGGAACGGGACAGAAACAATGGCCGCCAGCGGGTTCGCCAGTTCCTGCGCCAGATCGGCAGTGTCCTGCGCCTGCGCTGCGCCGCCAAAAAGCACGCAACTCATCGCCCATCCAAGCGGCATCATTGTCTTGATTTGCCTTCGCACCCGAGTACTCCTTAAACCAAAAACCAGCGAATACCTCTTGGCGACAGGTTCTAGGCTGGCAGCGAACCTTGTCGGCGTGTCGGGGTTTCGAGTCCGCCCAGATACAGATTAGCATTGTTGCATGGGTCATTTTGCGACAATGTGGAACCATGCAGCGAAACATGGTAAACCTTGTCGAACTGGCGCACGCGGTTGATCTGATTGGCAGATACGCCCCACGTTCTGTCATCGACAAAGCCCTTCGGTCAGCCGGTCTTGATCGCGCCATGCTCTCCGGCACAACGGGGTTCATACCCTATGCTTCTGAGGCCGTGCTGCTTGAGACTGTGGCCCGCACCATCGGAGACCGTCATCTCGGCGCGCGGATCGGGCGGGATTTCGATTACTCAGCCTATGGCGCCTATTCGCATTTCGTGTTGGGCGCACCCGATCTGGCTTCGGCATTCGACCGCGGGCGGCGGGCGCTCTTGTTTACGCATCCCGGCTCTGAAATCATACTGCGAGAAACTGATACGCATCTGGTCGTCGGGCGCAATTCCGAAGGTCTGTCGGTGATCGGACACCAACATCTTGACGAAGGCGCACTGTTTGTCATTGGCCGCGTGGCCCAACATTTCCTGGGTCCCGACTGGCGTCCTGACTGGGTCGAAATTCCAAATGCCAGCGCAAACGAAACAGAGGAGCTTGAAAGGCTGGTGGACGCCCCGGTTCGGATCGGATCACAGATGCCGGCCATCGCGATCCGTCGAACAGACCTTTCGGCGCTGAATCCCGGCGTGCCAGAGCAACGGAGGACGATTTCACTGAAAGAACTGGGGGCTCTGATGGGCATTGCGCCCGTCCAGACGGTGGCAAATACAGTTATTCAGATACTTCAAATCACCTTTGCAACCGGCCTCGCATCCGAACACGCCGTTGCCCATCTGCTCGCCACCGGTCCAAGAACGCTGCAGCGCGCGCTGAAAGCCGAAGGCACGTCCTTTCGCCAGATCCGGTCGCGCTTCGTCGAAGAACGTGCGCTGTCGCTGCTATCCGAGACCGATACACCAATCGAAGACATCGCCAAAGTTCTGGGTTACTCCGAGCCGAGAAGTTTTCGTCGAGTGTTCAAGGGTTGGACCGGACTTTCCCCCAGCGCGTTTCGAGCCGCCAACTCGCAAGGATGACGTGGGAATGGAAGCCGCGGTCAACCCGGCATGACAGTTCAACGGCTTGGGCGATGATCCGGCTCTTCCGAGCGATTTGACTTGCGTAAATCTGCATGTGAGAGTGCCCAAGGTTGCCATCTGGCAGAGTTGGCCCAAGAAAAATGGCAGCCGGAAATTGCAATCAGATGCGTGACGAGCCGCTTGTCCCTGATTTCTCGATCGTCGGACATGTCGACATCAAATCCTGAAATGGTACCTGCGGAAATGAAATATTGGAGGGACTGCAGTGAAATTTAGCCGGGTGTCTGAGAGAGCAGTATTTGGGCGGCACCCCATCTCGTGCGATGAGGCATCCGGCAAGGAAGAACGGGCAAAGGCGGGGTCGTGACTGCGCCGGACAATTACAGTCTGACAAGGAGGCAATTCAGCACCTCTGGAGGGCTGATCCAGGGTCTGAAGGCGTTCGGCATTGGCGTGTCGCTTCTGCTTCAGTCCGCGTGCGGAGAAGCGGTCTACGATCAGATCGAACTGATGCCTCCACCGGTCGCCTTCAAAGCGGGGACCGCCGATCCGCTGCCGAACATCAGTGAGGCCGACTACCAGCGACAGACCCAGCTTTTCTACGTCACGGATCGCCGTCCGGCGACGCCCGACGAGACGCCAAATTTCTATGCGAATGATCGCGGTTTCGTTCTGCGCGCCGGCATCGCCGATGTCGTCGCCGACCCGCCATTCTCCGGTCTGGAGGAGTTGCGGGCAGCCAGCCGATCAGGCGAGGGGCGGGAACAGCGTTCGCTGCGGATCGCGCGCACGAAAGAACTCGGCGTCCTGCCGGTCAGCAACACGACCCTCTTGCCGGATGCCCCTCGCAAGGGGGACATGGAGGCTGCGGGGCGTGCCTTTGCAAAGGTAATCGATCAGAAGCTGTCAGAAACCACTCAAAAGGACGTGTTCATTTATGTTCACGGCTACAACGTCGACTTCGACTACCCTGTGCTCACCGCAAAAGAACTGCAGCACTACCTCGGCTACCGCGGCGCGTTCATCGTCTATGCGTGGCCTTCCACACCTAACAGGTTCGCCTATTTCAAGGATCTGGAAACCGCCGATGCGACTCGCCGGAACCTGCGTGAGCTGATCGATTTCCTGTCGCGCCAGACAGATGCGGAGAACATTCACATAATCGGGTACAGTGCCGGTGCCCGGCTGGCGTTCGAGGCTGTCCATGAACTGGCTCTCAAAGGCGCTAGCGCCTCCGGGGGCTCACCACATGTGGGACAGCTGATCCTTATCGGGAGCGAACTGGACCGGACCTACTTCGCACAGGCTCTTGGTGACGGCCTACTGGATCAGGTGGATGACCTGACGATCTACGGATCGGAGACCGACAGCGCGCTTGGCGTGTCGACGTTCGTTCTCGGGCGTCAAAGGCTCGGTCAGATCTGGCCGGAGGACGAGTTCACGCGGGAAGTCGAGACGAAGCTACTGACCCTTTCGAACCTGCACCTGATCGACGTGTCGGATGCGGAGGAATCCGCGACAGGAAACGGGCACGGTTACTTCCGGTCTTCGCCTTGGGCCAGCAGCGACATCATCCTGTCCCTCATACACGACAAGCCGCCTCAGCAAAGAGGCCTCGTCCGCCCGGAAGGGAGCGCGATCTGGGAGTTTCCCCCTGACTACCCAGATCGTGTCGTGCGCTCTGCCGGGGAGAATTAGCGTGTAAGATACGACGGTGCCCTGCGACGGAAGAAAAAGGGCAATCTGTTCGGCAAATTAGCTATATGCTCGAAAGCGAAGAGGGCAATGGGAAGGTTTTTGCCAGCGACATTCCCAGTATGACCTGTTTGCAGTTGGCCACCGCCAAGCTTACTCTGGCGCTCCGCCTACAGAAAAATATTGACAACAAAAATTTATGATTTGAGGAGGTTGGATCTCAGGCCCATCCCCTCCGCCATTTGCCCTCGCGAAAGCGTTCTCCCGATCCGCCTGCAGCCGGGTGTTTTCGTTGTTTTAGAGAGTTACACGGGTGACGCTAAACACTGGCCCCGGTGCTAGGCTCTGGACCCATTGATTTGGTTGCGGTCTCCGCGTGATCTTGATTCAAGCTCCCAAACTTCAGGGGGCGTGATGAGCAATCTTTTCTGGCTGACTGACGAACAAATGGCGCGGCTCCGACC
>NZ_JAELVR010000015.1 GCF_016428585.1 Sedimentitalea arenosa
CTCACCGGCCTCGCCATCGCGCCCGACACCATGATCGCCGACCTGCACGGCACCAAGGACTACCGCGCACATATCGTCAAAGTCATGACACAACGCGCCGTCAAAAATATCTCGTGAGCGCGGTGTAAAGATCATCCCCGCTCGGACTCGGGCGGGGATGTTGATGCGGGTCAAGGACAGGCATCCCGCCATCACTCAGACTCCCCATGAGTATCAACTTGGGGAGAACGTGATGGCCGAATACAAGAGACAGACACCGCAAACCGCCGCCACCATCGCAGACGCGATCGCGCAGATGCAGCGCTTTGGACTGCAATCTATGAACTGGATGGGCGCCGGTTGGGTCGAACGCATGAGCGATCTGAACAGCGAGGCGCTTGCGTTTCTGTCGGAACGTGTGAAGCAGGATGTCGAGCTTCAGCACAGGCTGCTGCATTGCAAGACCATCGAGGAAATGCAGCACGTTCAGGCCGAGTTCCTGCAGACGGCGATCGACCAGTACACCGAGGAAACCGGCAAGATGATCGACATGGCGGGCCTGCAGGCGCAACCGGACGAGTAGAAGCGGTCGTCCCGCACCGTCTGTTAGAACCAAAAAAACGAAACGCCCGGCCTGTCGGTCGGGCGTGTGGTTTCACGTACCGTGAGCCGGGTGGTCTACTTGTTCGGTAGCGGGCCGATCAGCATGATCATCTGGCGACCTTCCATTTTGGGGAAGTTCTCGACGCGGCCGATTTCCTTTGTGTCTTCCGCAACTCGTTCGAGCAATTCACGGCCCAGATTCTGGTGTGCCATCTCGCGGCCCCGGAAGCGCAGCGTGACTTTGACCTTGTCTCCGTTCTCGAGAAACTTGAAGACGTTGCGCATCTTGACGTTGTAGTCGTTCACGTCGGTGTTCGGCCGGAACTTCACTTCCTTGATCTCGATGATCTTCTGCTTCTTGCGTGCTTCGGCCTCGCGCTTCTGGGTCTCGTACTTGAACTTGCCGAAATCCATGATCTTGCACACCGGCGGATTGGCGTTGGGCGAGATCTCGACAAGGTCGAGGCCGGCTTCTTCGGCGAGGTCCATTGCACGGGCGGGTGATACGACACCGACGTTTTCGCCATCGGCACCGATCAGTCGGATCTCCGGGGCGCGGATATTCTCGTTCACGCGCGGGCCGGTATCGCGGGTCGGCGGCGCGTTGTGGGGTCTGCGGGCTATGGTTTTGATCCTTTGGCTGTTTCAGGGTTTTGACGCCGGACCGTAGACCGGCGCAGTCGGCGATTCAAGCGATATGCACTGTGAATCGCGGGTTTTGGCATCTGGTTGGCTGTGATCGGGCTGTAGACCGGGGAGGAGCGATGTCATTCAGTCCGGTCCGGCCAAGCCACGCGTCGGAAGCGGCGAAAAACCGACGCTCCGACCCACGCGCTGCTCAATCCAGGAACGCCTTTTCAACCACGTATTGCGCAGGCTTGGAATTTGCGCCTTCCTCGAGCCCATAGCCTTCCAGAAGCTCCTTGATCTCGAGGTTGAAAGCAAGGTTGCCGCAAACCATGGCGCGATCGGTGTCCGGGTTGATGGGCTCTACCCCGAGATCGGCATAGACCCTGCCCGAGCGCATCAGGTCGGTGATCCGGCCCATGACGGGACTCTCTTCGCGGGTCGTGGTCGGGTAATAGCGGATCTTGTCGAGATTCTCCTGCCCCAGCAATTCGATCATCATCTCGTCGGACTTGAGATCCTCGATCAGTTGGCGGCCATATTCGAGTTCCGCCACCTCGCGGCAAGTGTGGGTGATGATGACCTCGTCGTAATCCTCGTAGGTCTGGGGTTCGCGCAAAAGCGAGGCGAAGGGCGCAAAGCCCGTGCCGGTCGCGAAGAACCAGATCCGTTTGCCCGGCAGCAGGGCATCATGCACGAGCGTTCCGACCGGCTTTGGGCGTAAGATGATCTGATCCCCGGGCTGGATATGCTGCAGCTTGCTGGTCAAGGGGCCGTCCTGCACCTTGATCGAGTAGAACTCCAGTTCGTCATCCCAAGCGGGACTTGCGATGGAATAGGCACGCAGCAGCGGCTTGCCGTTGTCGCCCAGAAGCCCGATCATCACGAACTCACCCGAACGGAAACGCAGGCTCTGCGGGCGCGTCACTCGAAAGGAAAACAGCCGGTCCGTCCAGTGTTTGACCTCAGTCACGGTCTGGGCGTCGGGCAGGGTGGGCGTCTTGACGGGGGTGGCGTCGGTCGCGGCTCGGGTCACGGGTGTCATCTCTGTCATCTATTTCTCTGCCGGTCAGATAAACCGACACCTCTGGTTAATCTTTGACTCAGGTCAGGGAAAGGGGACTTAGCCGCGCAGGCGTGCCTGATAATCGTGGTCTCGCCAATTGGCGCGGTCCAGCCATTGCTCTTCGGGCTGACGGGCGGCGAGATCGTCTTCGATCTCGACCTCGTCAAAGCCTGACCGGCGTGCCATCGCGTACTGGTCGGCCAGAACGTGTCCTGCGGCGCGCAGGCGGCCCGTGTACCCTCTCAGGCGCAGTTGTCGCGCGATGGTAAAGCCGCGCCCGTCGGCGAAACCGGGGAACCTGACGCGGATCATCGCGAGACTCGGGGCGAGTGGCACCTCCGCCGGGTCGGTATCCGGTGCAAGGTCGAGAGACAGAACGTCGTTCGCCGTCTCGCCGAGGGTGGAATAGCCGCGGGTCCAGTCGTCCTTGCCGAACCCGGTGTCGGTTACGATCACTGTCATGTCTCTGCTCCTGTGCGGACCATGCGTCCGTTCACGAAATGAATGCCGCATTCGTCCTTGTCCTGGTTCCGCCAACGCCCGGCGCGGGCGTCTTCGCCTGGGGCGACCTGCGAGGTGCAGGGGGCGCACCCGATCGAAGGATATCCCCGCGCCACCAGGGGATGCCGTGGTAGGCGGTTCTCGTCCATGTAGGCCTGCACGTCCTCGGGCGCCCAATGCGCCAGCGGGTTGATCTTGATCCGCCCGGTGCCGTCCTCGATCTCGAAGAACTGGAGCGCCGCGCGGCTGCCCGACTGGAACCGCTTGCGCCCGGTGATCCAGCCGTCAAAGTCGCCGAGGGCGTGGTTCAATGGTTCGGTCTTTCGCAGGGCGCAGCAGGCATCGGGATCGCTCCGGTGCAGGGTTCCATCAGGATCGCGCGTGATGATCTCCTGGCTGCGGATGATGCGCAGATTGCGAAGGTCAAGCCGTTCGGCCAGCTCCGTCTGATAGACCAGCGTCTCGGTAAACAGCATCTCGGTGTCGATGAAGAGGATCGGTGTCGCGCGGTCAATCACCGCCGCCATGTGCAGCAGCACCACGGATTCCGCCCCGAAACTCGACACCAGCGCTATCCGCTCCGACCCCTGCAGCGCTCCTTGCAGGACCGAGGTTGCACTGTGGTGGCGAAATCGGGCGTTCAGAGCGTCCACGCGGCTGCGCAGCGCGGCACTTTCGACCGGTGCTTTGTCCGACAGGTCCAGCATCTGCACTACTCCGCCGCCACCGCTTCCGGGGGGTAGAGCGCCGTCTTGAACGGCGCCAGACCAACCCGGCGATAGGTTTGCAGAAATGTCTCCTCAGCGTCGTCGCGCAGGTCGAGATAGGCATAGACCAGCCGCTCGATCGCCGGGATGATCTCTTCTGCCGAAAACCCGGGCCCGGCGCGCTCGCCGAGCGTTGCGTCTTCGGACCCGTCGCCGCCCAGAGTGATCTGGTAGTTCTCGACACCGGCCCGATCCAGTCCGAGAATTCCGATATGGCCGACATGATGGTGCCCGCAGGCGTTGATGCAGCCCGAGATCTTGATCTTGAGCGCACCGATCTCATGCTCGATCCTGAGTTCGTCGAACCGCGTGGCGATTTGCTGCGCGATAGGAATTGACCGGGCAGTGGCAAGGGCGCAGTAATCCATGCCGGGGCACGCGATGATGTCGCTGATAAGCCCGATGTTTGCGGTCGCCAGCCCGGCCGATTTCAGCGCCGCATGCAGCGCGGGCAGGTCGGATTTATGCACGTGAGGCAGCACCACGTTCTGCTCGTGGCTGATGCGCAGTTCGTCATGGCCGTAGGTTTCTGCCAGATCGGCCATCACGCGCATCTGCTCTGCCGTGGCGTCTCCAGGTGTCGCCCCATGCGCCTTCAGGCTGATCGAAACGATGGCGTGATCCGGATCGCGATGAGCGTCGAGATTGGTGTCGGCCCAACTGCGGAAAAGCGGATCGGTGCTGTAGGCGGCGTCGTAGGCAGTGATCGAAGCCTTTCGCAGGGTGGGTGGCGCGAATGCCGCCTCGATCTCTGCAAGCTTGGCCTGGTCCAACCCGGTGAAGGTGGGGCGGATGCGCTCGAACAGCCGTTCGACCCGGTCGCGGATCGTGTCGATGCCATGTTCATGAACGGTGATCTTGATGCGGGCCTTGTACTTGTTGTCGCGCCGACCAAGCAGGTTGTAGACGCCCAGCACAGCCTCGAGATAAGGTAGGAGGTCGGCACGGGGCAGGAAGTCGCGTATCACCTTGCCGATCATCGGCGTGCGCCCGAGGCCACCGCCGACGATCACGCGAAAGCCGATCTCGTCTTCCTGCCGCACGATCTGAAGTCCGATGTCATGCGCCTTGATCACGGCGCGATCGGTCGCGCTGCCGGTCACGGCGATCTTGAACTTGCGACCCAGGAACTGGAATTCCGGATGGTCGGTCGACCATTGCCGGATCAACTCGGCCACCGGGCGCGGGTCGATGATTTCATCCGCCGCGGCGGCAGCGAAATGGTCCGCCGTCACGTTGCGGATGGTGTTGCCGCTGGTCTGGATCGCGTGCAGCCCGACCTCGGCCAGCGCATCCAGCATGTCCGGAATGTCGCGCAGCTTTGGCCAGTTGTACTGGATGTTCTGGCGGGTGGTGAAATGGCCGTAACCCTTGTCCCAACGTTCGGCAAGATAGGCCAGTTGGCGCATCTGGGCGCTGTTCAGCGTTCCATAGGGGATGGCCACCCGTAGCATGTAGGCGTGCAGTTGCAGATAGACCCCGTTCATCAGCCGCAGCGGCTTGAACTCGTCCTCGGTCAACGATCCGTCGATGCGCCGTTCCACCTGGGCGCGGAACTGGGCGTTACGTTCTGCAAGAAAGGCGTGGTCGAATTCGGAATAGGTGTACATGAGCAGTCCCTTTCGGAGGCCGCCGTTGCCGGCGGTCTGTCAACGGTGAAACGCTGGTTGTGTCAGGTCGACGCGGCCGGGCGCTCAGCCTGTTTTCCGTGCGGATAGTTCGAGGGACCTCGGCGCCGGAAATCCTCGCGGAAGTGAACCGGCTCGATCCCAGCGCGGGTGGCGGCGACATCGGCGAGGTAGGCTCCGACGATCTTACCGGGCTGGCGCTCGGCATTCAGCAGGCGCAACTGTGCGTGAGCCTCGTCGGTGATCAGTTCGGCCTTCGCGAGGTCGCGAGTCCAGTCGTCATCTGCAGTCTGATAGATCACGTCGCCATCCATAAGGTCCGAAGCGGTGACGACCTTGGGGGTAAATTCACGAGGCATCAGGCGATTTCCTTGCTCTGCACGGGGTGGGTGGTCGGATGGGCGGGGCGCTGCGCCGCGCGCGGCGAGAGCCCGAACAGGGTCAGGACCGGACCTTTCAGCGCCGCTGCGTCAAGCGATTCGGACAAGTCCGCGAGGGTGGTCGCGATGACACGCTGATCCGGCCGGGAGGCGTTTTCCACAAGCGAAACCGGCGTTGCGCCCGATGCACCGTGCATCATCAACCGCCCCCGAATGAATCGAGCCGACGATTTGCCCATGTAGATCGCGGCGACCTCGCCCGGACGCGCCAATGCCGCCCAGTCGTGATCGGCGAACCCGCGTGTGTCGTGACCGGTGAGCAGTCGCACCGAGGCATTGCGCCCCCGCCGGGTCAGGCTCTGCCCGATGGTGGCGACCGCAGCCGAAGCCGCCGTGATGCCGGGCACGATGCTCCAGGCGATGCCGGCAGCGTCGCAGGCTTCGATTTCCTCGTCGAGCCGACCGAAGACCGTGCTATCGCCCGATTTCAACCGGATTACGCGGGCGCCTTCGCGAGCATGGTTCACGATGAGGTCGTTGATTTCCGCCTGCGGCGTCGACGGCCCGAACGCGGTCTTGCCTACGTCGATCTGAAGCGCATGTCTGGGCGCGAGGGCGAGAACATCGCTGCTGATCAGGCGATCGTATAAAATGACCTCGGCGGATTTCAGGGCGTCTGTCGCGCGCACGGTCAATAAGTCGGCGGCACCCGGGCCGGCGCCGACGAAGACGACATGACCTGCCTGCGGCGCTGGCGAGCGCCGGGCACGTTTGAACAGGGGTCGAAGCGGTTTCATGGGTGACTCGGATTTCGACTTTGGTCTTGGGTTCTTTGCCAACATAGGAAATCTTCCCGTCATTTGACCATATGCCTTGCAAGAAAAGGAAAAGTGTTCCATCTGATGGCGGTTTTGGAACGAAATCATGTGGTGGAGGCGCGTATCGGAATGTCGGTGCGGATTGATGAAACGGACCGGAAAATTCTGGTCGAGCTGCAAAAGGACGCCAGCCAGTCCCTGGACGAGATCGCGAAATCGGTCGGCAGTTCCAAGACGCCGGTCTGGAACCGGATTCGCAAGATGCGCGAGGCCGGGATCATTGGACAGCAGACGGTGATCCTGGATGCCGAAGCGTTGGGGTTCGAGGCCTGCTTCTTCGTGCTGATCCGAACCTCGGAGCATGATGCAGCGTGGCAGGCGATGTTTTTGAAGGCGCTGCGGGACCGACCAGAGGTGCAGGAGGCGCATCGGCTCGCCGGTGACATCGACTATATCCTCAAGGTGCGGGTGCGAAACGCCCGCGCCTATGATGCCTTCTATCAGGCGTTGATCTCGGAGGTGCGGGTCCACAACGTCACGGCGCTCCTGTCGATGGAGGAGATCAAGTCCACCAGCATGTTGCCGCTTTAGGCTCGGGCGCCGCGGCGATGTTCTATGGTCAAGGCGCTGATCGATTTGCTAGGACGGTCGACATGACAGCGTCGCGCCTGAAACGCCGGTGGATCGTCCTGGGCTTCATCCTCGCGGTGGCGGCCCTGGCGGGTGGCGTTTGGCGTTATGGTTATCTGCAGGCGTTGGAGCAGTTGGCGCGCCGCGCCGAAGCGGACCTGGCGCTCGCCAGCGATCGGCTCGACACCCAGTTGAAGGTCTACCAAGAACTTGCGGTGCTGGTGTCCGACCACCCGATGATCGAGGCGGCGACCACCTCCGCCGACATGGCCGACCTGAGCGCAGTGCTTCTTGAAATCGCCGACAAGACCTCGGCGCTGGATGTCGCCTTCGCCAATGCACGGGGCGAGGTGCTTGCGTCGGCGAACGGGCTGACCCCGGCAAACCTGTCCGATGCGCCTTATTTCCGGCGGGCCATGCAGGGTGCACTCGGCAGCGATCACGGTATCCGAACTCCGCTCAGCCGCCGCGCCTATTTCTACGCGGCGCCGGTCTTTGCTCGGTCGGGCCGGGTCGACGGGGCGGTGATTGTCGTGGCGGATGTGGAGGGCATCGAGCAGTCCTGGCCGGGCAGTACTCCGGCGGTCTTTTTCACCGATGTGAATGACGAGGTGTTCTTCACGAACCGCTCCGAGCTGCTGTTCTGGAAACGTCCGGCTGCGGGACAGGGCCTGGTTCCACCGGCCGGTGCGGCTCGGCCCTTCTCGGCCGACATGGTCGGATCGCACGAGATCTGGTCACTGGATTGGGGCCCTTACCTGCCGCGCCATGCATTGCATCTGAAACGGGATCTCCCTGTGATCGGCCTGACCGGAGAGATCCTTGTCGACGCGGCTCCGGCGCTGCGGCTTGCCGGTTTGCAGGCAGGCGCGTTGACTGCGATCTGCCTGGCGTTCGGAGCCTTGCTGTTTCTCGCGACCGAGCGCCGCCGCGCCCTCGCCACCGCCAATGCCGTGCTGGAAAGCCGCGTGGCTGAACGCACCCGCGCCCTGTCGGCCACGAACACCCGCTTGCTACGTGAGGTGGCCGAGCGGCAGGAGGCCGAAGCCGCCCTGAAACAGGCCCAAGCGGACCTGGTGCAGGCCGGCAAGCTGAGCGCGCTGGGTCAGATGAGCGCGGGCATCAGCCACGAACTGAACCAGCCTCTGATGGCCATTCGGTCGTTTGCGGAAAACGGTACGCAATATCTCGACCGTGGGCGCGCGGACAAGGCGGCCGAGAACCTCGCGCGGATCTCGGACCTTGCTCGGCGTATGGGCCGCATCATCCGCAATCTGCGCGCCTTCGCCCGGCAGGAGAGCGAGGCCGCGGCCCGCGTTGATCTCATCGGCGTGCTGACAAGTGCCATCGAGCTGACCGAAACGCGCTTGCAACGCGACGGTGTCCGGTTGCATTTCACGCCCCCCGCCCACCCGGTCTGGGTGCGCGGGGGCGAGGTCCGCCTGGGGCAGGTCTTCGTCAACCTGATCACCAATGCGGCGGATGCGATGGACGGCGCTGAGCACCGCGATATCCAGATCGAGCTGTCCACCGAAGTCCCGGTCACCGTCACGGTGCGCGACACGGGTCCGGGACTCGATCTGCCCGACAAGGTCTTTGACCCGTTCTATACGACCAAGGCTGTCGGAGCGTCCGAAGGCATGGGGCTTGGCCTGTCGATTTCCTATGGCATCGTGCAGAGTTTCGGCGGGGTCATCCGCGGAGAGAACGCCCCCGATGGCGGAGCCGTCTTCACGGTTCAACTTGAGGCCTGGCAGGAGGAACGTGCCGCATGACTGGCCTTAAGCGGGTGCTCTTGGTCGAGGATGACGTGGCGGTGCGAGAGGCGCTGGCGCAGACGCTAGAATTGGCCGACCTCTCGGTCATCACGACCGGTTCGTTCGTTGCAGCCAAGGATCACATCACCCGGGACTTCGAGGGGGTGATCCTGTCCGACATCCGAATGCCGGGGCGCGACGGCTTTCACCTCCTGCGTCATGCGCGCGATGTGGACGAGAACCTGCCGGTTGTTCTGCTGACCGGGGAAGGTGACATCCCAATGGCGGTGGCCGCGATGGAGCAGGGGGCGTTCGATTTTCTCGAGAAACCCTGCGCGCCCGCCGACCTTGTCGCGGTGCTGCAGCGCGCCCTCTCGGCGAGGCAGTCGGTGCTTCAGACGCGAACGGAACGGCGGCAGGCCGAAGCCGGCGACCCGGCCGCCAGGATGATCTTTGGCGTCTCTGACCTCGCCGAGTCATTGCGGGAACGCGTTCGGCGCTTTGCGCAGACGGAAACCGCGGTGCTGGTGTCCGGCCCGCCGGGCAGCGGCGTGTCCAAGGTGGCCGAGGTCATCCATTTGTGTTCGCCCCGCGCCCGCAACGCATTCGTGAAACGCGCAGCCGACGGGTTGCAGCGGGATGCGCTTGCCGAGGCACTCGCGGCGGCGAAAAAGGGGTCTCTGTTTCTCGACGAGATCTCTCATCTTCCGGCGGACACGCAGCTGGCACTGATCGAGGTGCTCGACGCACGGCCTGAAACACGCGTGATGGCGGGAAGCACCGTGTTGCTGAACCCGGAGGGCATAAACAGCGAGCTGTTCTATCGGCTGCAGACAACGTCGTTGCGCATTCCGGCGGTCTCCGAGCGGCCGGAGGATATCCCGATCCTGTTTCGCCGCTATGTCGACCAGGCCAGCGAACAGGCGGGGCTGACGCCGCCCGACATCACGCCGGACCATATCGCCGGCCTGATGGCACAGGAATGGCCCGGCAATGCACGCGCCTTGATGAGCGCGGCAATGCGCTTCGTGCTGGGCGTGCCCGAGGATTTGGGTGGAGCAACCGACTTGGGCCTTGCCGAACAGATGGCCCGCGTCGAGCGCTCGCTGCTTGTCGCCGCACTGGCCAGGCATGGGGGACGGGCGAGCGAGGCTGCGCGGGCGTTGAAACTGCCGCGCAAGACTTTCTATGACAAACTGACCAAACACGGGATTCGCCCGGATGAATTCCGCTAGGTGATCTGTGCGGATTTCCGCACAATACGTCCAAGGCTCGTGCGAAAACTCGCACAGATGCCAAGGGTTAGGTATCGTATCGCTTAAGCTTTTGATTTCAACTTTCTGGTATTTATAGATTATTCTTTCTGTTGCCTTGCGCCATCACAAAGAGTTGAGAACTCGATCCGGTTCGGCTTCACTCCGGCCAACGCGCTCGACAGGGCGCGGACTTCGGGGCGCGACCTCGTCAATCATGACCAAATCGGGAGGAGAGACCGATGAAACTGATCACCGCAGCCGCCACTTCCATGGCTCTGGCTCTAAGCGCAACCGCTGGCTTCGCGGCCTGTGACGATGGAGAGATCGTCGTCAAATTCGCGCATGTGACCAACACCGACAAGCACCCCAAGGGCATCGCCGCATCGCTGTTGCAGCAGCGCGTCAACGACGAGATGAACGGCGTGATGTGCATGGAGGTGTTCCCCAACTCGACGCTCTACAACGACGATCAGGTGCTCGAGGCGATGCTGCAGGGCGACGTGCAGATGGCGGCGCCCTCGCTGTCGAAGTTCGAACAGTTCACCAAGGTGTTCCGCATCTTCGACCTGCCGTTCATGTTCAAGGACATCGCGGCGGTGGATGCGTTCCAAAACTCCGAAACCGGGCAGGCGATGAAGGAGTCGATGACCCGCCGCGGCCTGCTGGGTCTGGCCTTCTGGCACAACGGCATGAAACAGATGTCGGCCAACAAGCCGCTGCTGCTGCCGTCGGATGCCAATGGCCTCAAGTTCCGGGTGCAGAACTCGGATGTTCTCAAGGCGCAGATGGCCGCACTTGGCGGTTCGCCCCAGCCTATGGCGTTCTCGGAAGTCTATGGCGCGCTGCAGACAGGTGTCGTGGACGGTCAGGAGAACACATGGTCCAACATCTACGGACAGAAGTTCTTTGAAGTGCAGGATGGCATCACCGAGACCAACCACGGCATCATCGACTACATGGTCGTGACCTCGACCGACTGGTGGGACAGCCTGGACGGCGCGGTACGCGACCAGTTGGCAACCATCGTCACCGAAGTCACCGAAGCCCGCAACGCCGAGAGCTTCAAGGTGAACGAAGAAGCCAAGGCGGCGATCATCGCGGCAGGCGGCGAAGTGCGCCAACTGACGGCCGAGCAACGCGCCGCATGGGTCGAAGCCATGAAGCCGGTCTGGGCCGAGTTCGAAGGAGACGTGGGAGCGGACAACATCGCCGTCGCCCAGTCCTTCAACGCCACCAACTGAGCGCGGTACTCGCGCCGGGGCGGTCCCTTTCGGATCGCCCCATCCTTTCATCACATTTCCGGACTGGGGGCCGTTTGCCATGTCGTCTCGATACGAGCCGGACAGCCTGCTTGGTCGTGTGGTCAACGAACTCGAGGAAACCGTGATCGCGGTGATCCTCGGACTGATGACCCTGATCACCTTCATCAACGTCGTCTTGCGCTACGGTTTCAACACGGGACTGATCTGGGGCCTCGAAGCCACGTCGTTCCTGTTCGCCTGGCTGGTGCTTTTCGGGGTCAGCTACGCGGTCAAGGTCACCGCCCACCTGGGCGTGGACGCCGTTCTGAACCTTCTCTCGCCGCCAACACGGAAAGTGCTGGCTCTGATCGCGGCGGGCGTTTGCGTGATCTACGCGATGCTCGTCATGAAAGGGGCCTGGGACTACTGGGCGCCGTTCGCCGGGCTTGATGCGACCACCGGGCGCTGGTTCCCGACCGGGTTCGCGGACTCGCGCGACCAGGCCTGGTACGAGGTGGTCGACATCCCGTTCCCGGAATGGCTGCGCTGGATCGAGCCGATCATGAACGAGGGCGAGCATTACGAGAAGTTGCCCCGGTTCATACCTTACGCGATTCTGCCGTTCGGCGTGGCCTTGCTGCTGTTCCGGCTGATCCAGGCCACGGTCCGGATCGCACGCGGTGACGCCACGGGCCTGATCGTCAGCCATGAAGCCGAAGAAGCGGTCGCCGACGTGCGCCACATGAACGCGGGAGATTGATCGCATGGAAGTTGCCGTTCTTTTCCTGATGGTCATTGGCCTGATGCTGATCGGGGTGCCGATCGCGATCAGTCTTGGCATGTCCTCGATCATCTTCCTGCTGGTCCTCAGCGACACGTCGCTCGCCTCGATCGCTCAGACGTTGTTCCAAGCGATGGCGGGGCATTACACTCTGCTGGCCATCCCGTTCTTCATTCTCGCGTCCTCGTTCATGTCGACGGGCGGGGTGGCGAAACGGATCATTCGGTTCGCCATTGCGATCGTGGGACATTTCCCGGGCGGCCTGGCCATTGCGGGCGTTTTCGCCTGTATGCTCTTTGCCGCGCTTTCGGGGTCATCTCCGGCCACCGTCGTCGCCATCGGATCAATCGTGATCGCCGGGATGCGGCAGGTCGGCTACTCCAAGGATTTTGCCGCCGGGGTGATCGCCAACGCCGGCACGCTCGGCATCCTGATCCCGCCCTCGATCGTGATGGTGGTCTATGCCAGCGCGACCGACGTGTCGGTTGGTCGGATGTTTTTGGCTGGCGTCATCCCCGGGATCATGGCCGGCACGATGCTGATGGTGACGATTTACCTGATCGCCCGTGTCAAGAACCTGCCCAAGGGCGATTGGCTGGGCTGGGGCGAGGTCTTCGCCTCCAGCCGTGACGCGGCCTGGGGTCTGTTCCTCATCGTCATCATCCTGGGCGGTATCTATGGCGGTATCTTCACCCCGACCGAAGCGGCGGCGGTGGCGGCGGTTTATGCGTTCCTGATCTCGAGTTTCGTCTATCGCGACATGGGCCCGCTCGCGACCAAGGAGGGCGAGCGCAACCTGACGCTTTTGGACAAGCCCATCGCGCTGATCACGGCCTTCTTTCACCGCGACACGCGCCACACGCTGTTCGAGGCCGGGAAACTGACGGTCACGCTGATGTTCATCATCGCCAACGCGCTGATCCTCAAGCACGTGCTGACCGACGAGCAGATTCCGCAGCAGATCGCCAGTTCCATGCTGGCCGCAGGGTTCGGCCCGGTGGTGTTCCTGATGATCGTCAACGTGATCCTGCTGATCGGCGGGCAATTCATGGAGCCCTCGGGTCTGATCGTGATCGTCGCGCCTTTGGTCTTTCCGATCGCCATCGAGCTGGGGATCGATCCGATTCACCTCGGGATCATCATGGTGGTCAACATGGAGATCGGGATGATCACGCCGCCCGTGGGGCTGAACCTCTTCGTGACGTCGGGTGTCGCGGGCATGCCGATGATGCGGGTCGTGCGCGCCGCACTGCCGTTCCTCGCTGTCCTGTTCGTGTTCCTGATTATCGTGACCTACGTGCCGATCATCAGCACCTTCCTGCCCAACACCTTCATGGGCCCGGAAATCATAGTCAGGTAGCGCGCTACCGCGTATTCCAGACATTGAAATCAGGCAGGCGCCGCTCCGTTCCCGGGGCGGCGCTTGTTTTAGCGGGCCGCTTCCAGGGCCGCGATGATCGGGGAGAAGTCGTCTGCTGCAAGGCTCGCACCGCCGACCAGCGCGCCGTCGACGTTGGGGATCGCGAAGATCTCGGCCGCGTTGGCACCCTTGACCGACCCGCCATAGAGCAGGCGCATCGCCTCGGCGGTTTCCTGTCCGAACCGCTCGCGCAGGCGGTTGCGCATGAAGGCATGGACCTCGGCGATTTGTGCTGCATCGGGAACGCGCCCGGTGCCTATGGCCCAGATCGGCTCGTATGCCAACATTGTGGCGCTCCCGTCGAGCGTGTCGGGGAGCGAGCTGGCCATCTGTCCTCCGATCACGTCGAGCGTGGTCCCGGCCTCGCGCTCGGCCAGGGTCTCCCCCACGCAGATGATCGTGGCGAGGCCAGATGTGAGAGCGGCTTCGGCCTTGGCGCGCACGATGCCGTCGGTTTCGCGATGGTCGTGTCGGCGTTCGGAATGGCCGACGATCACGGCGCCGGCCCCCGCATCCCGCAGCATCGGGGCGGCGATGTCACCGGTATGGGCGCCGCTCTCGGCGGCGTGGCAGTCCTGACCGCCGATCCGGATCGAACTGCCCTCCACCGCGCGCGCGGCGCGTTCGATCAGGGTCGCCGGGGGACAGATCAGGATGTCGACGCTCGGATCGGAATGGCGCTGGGCCAAGTGTGTGAGCATGGCGATATCCGCTCCAGTCCCGTTCATTTTCCAGTTTCCAGCCGCGATTTTCCTGCGCATCATCTGCTCCTGTGCCCCGAACTGCGCTTGTGGTAGCATCCACAGAGGGGGCCGACAATCGACGGCATGGGGAGCGCGTGCCATGAGGATACCCCAACTTGACCATGCAAGGCTGCTGGAGCGCATGCCGGACGAAATGACGCGCTTGGCGCGAGCGGTGCACGACATCGGCTTCCTGACCGTCACCGGTACGCCCTTGACGCCGGAGCGCGTGGAGCGCGTTCTGGACATGTACCGGGCTTTCTTCGTTCTTTCAGCCGAGCAGAAACGGGCGGTCGATATGGCGGTGACAGGGGCAAACCGGGGATGGGGGGCGCCGGGCTCCGAGCAGGTCGATTCGACGGCGAACCCGGATTTCAAGGAAGTCTTCGATTGCGGTTTCGAATTGCCAGTTGGCCATCCTCTCGCGCGGCACGGCCTGGGAGTCTACGCGCCAAACCTGTGGCCCGAGTCACCCGTTGGGTTTCGCGACGAGATCAAGGGCTACTACATCGATGCGATAGACGTGGGGCGGCAGATTCTAGCCGCGATATCAGAGGCTTTGGGCGCAAGCGCCGGGAGTTTCGCCGAGGCTTTCGTCCCACCAATGGCGCTGTTGCGGGGAAACTACTATCCGCAGAGGCCGGACTGGGCGGGCGAGCGCGACTTTGGCATCGCCGCGCATACGGATTATGGCTGTCTGACCTTGTTGGCAATGGATGGGGCACCGGGACTCGAGGTGCGTATGCCAGACGGATCATGGCAAGCGATTACGGCTCCGCCGGGAACTTTTGTCATCAATTTCGGAGAGATGCTCGAGATGTGGACCGGCGGGCGGGTCAAGGCGACGCTGCACAGGGTTGTCGGTGGACCGCAGGAGAGAATTTCCGTTCCGCTGTTCCTGAACCCGTCCTATCATACGAACGTGGCGCCTGCCGGGTCGGATCAGGTGATCTTCGCTGGGGATCACTTGTCGCGCCGGTTCAACGAGACCTATCTGCATTTGAAGCCAGCGGGCTAAATCAGCCCGACTTGGCCGGCATTTCGTTGAACTTGATGGATTCTCCGCAGCCACAGGCCTCGGAGACGTTCGGGTTGTTGAACTTGAAACCGGATTCCAAAAGGCTGGTTTCGTAATCGATCTCGGTCCCGAACAGAAACATCTGCGCCATCGGGGCGATCATCACTCGCGCGCCGTCCTGTTCGACGACCTCGTCATTGGGGTCAGGGGTTTGGACGTATTCCATAGTATATTCCATGCCCGCGCAGCCGCCCTTCTTGACGCCGATGCGTAGGCCGGAGTGGCCCTTGTCGGCCATCAACCGGGTTATCCGGGCTGCGGCCCTCGGGGTCAGGGTGACGGCTTGCTTGCCGGGTATTCCGAACATCTTTCCGTGTCTCCTGAATGCTCTACGATCTGGTCTTCACATGAAACCCAGTTCGAGCCGGGCCTCGTCGCTCATCATGTCCATGCCCCAAGGCGGCTCCCAGGTCAGTTGCACGTCGACCTGCTTGACCCCGGGGATCGGCTCGACCGCGTCGGCCACCCAGCCGGGCATCTCGCCGGCAACGGGACACCCCGGAGCGGTCAGGGACATGATGATGTTCACTTCGTTTTCGGGCGTGATATCAATGGTATAAATCAGGCCCAACTCGTAGATGTTGACCGGGATCTCCGGGTCATAGACGCTGCGGCAGGCCTCGACCACCTGGTCATACAGCGGATGATCGGTTGAGGACGGCGCGATCAGCGGCGTGCCTTCGAGCGGCTGGGAAGCGTTGTTCATCGGACCCTCGGCTTTGTTCCTGACGATTTATATAGGTTTTATAGGCCGCCGCGTCCAGTGGGCGGCATCAATCGGTTTCTTCCATTTTGGACCGGCTTGCGGGAAAGTCGTCGTTCGATTTTCTAGACCAAGGAGTTTGTTGTCAGGTCGTTCCAGTCTCATGCTGGGCTGCAAGTCGCTCTTCCAGCCGAGGTTGCGAGGCTGAGGTTGAATTTGCGCTTGCGGCTGTCACGAGCAGAGCTGTCGCGCGGAAGAACCGCCGTGTCTGCACATCAGCACTGACTGGCGACCACCAAGCAGCCCTTGACGCCCATCCGAGAGATGCCGAGCAGCATCAGCACGAACTACAGTTTTCGGGTCTTCGTGCCGATCGCGTTGATGCGTGGCCGGAGGCGCGGAAGATCGGAAATCGCTTTGCTGTCAATCCGGTGCGTGTGCCAGACCGGGCAAACGCAACTTTGGGGGCGATCAGTCGTTGATGTCGTCCTCGAAGCGTTTCACTTGCCCTTTTCGCAGGGCGAAGACGCGGCGCAGGATCAGCCAACTGACCAGCGACAGGGCGGCGAAGATCAGCAGCAACAGGGGCAGGCCGAGGGACAGGCCGGTATTCAGAAGCAGCATCGAGACCGCCAGCGCACCGATCGCGAAGCCAAGGAACATGAAGCCTGGCGCAAGGATCTCGGCGATGGCAAGCAACAGCGCGAGGCCCAGCCAGCCCCACCAGAGGGTCCAGATCGCCATCAGCGGCCGCCCTTCAGCATCTTGAAGGCATCTCCGAAGGCTTCGAGTGCATTGGCGGGCAGCACGATGGTCTGGGTGCCGGTGCCATTGCCGAGGGTGTTGAGCGCCTCGACCTGTTTCAGCGCGACCTGATATTGCGCCGCCTCGAGCCCGTTCTCCTTGATCGCCTGGGCGACGACGCCGGTGGCGTAAGCCTCGGCATCCGCCTGGATACGGCGCGCCTTGGCGGTTTGTTCTGCGGCGTACAGCTCGGCATCGGCGTTGAGTTCGACGGCGCGCTTCGCCCCCTCGGCGCGGGTGACCTGGGCGCGGCGTTCGCGTTCGGCGTTCAGCTGTTGCAGCATCGCGTCGCGGGTGGCCTGGTCGAGATTGACGTCGAGGATCTCGGCCCGGGTGACCTCGATGCCCCAGTTGTCGACCGCGTCCTCGACGCTGGTCTTGATCTGGCCGATCAATTGGGAGCGGTTGGATTGCACCTCGTCCAGATCCATCTTGCCGATCTCGGCGCGGACGATCCCTGCCACTGTGGTCGAGATCGCCCCGTCCACGTCGCGAATCCGGTAGACGGTCTTTTCCGGTTGCAGGATGCGATAGAAGACCGACGTGTCGATCTGCACCAACACGTTGTCGCGCGTGATCGCGTCCTGGCTGGCATTGGGAAGCTGGCGCTCCAGGATCGAGATCTTGTGACGCACCACGTCGAGGAACGGGACTATGAAGTTGATGCCGGGACCGAGCACCGAGTGCAGCCGCCCAAAGCGTTCGACCACGTATTTTTCGGATTGGGGGACGATCTTGATGCCCTTGAGGATGACGACGATCAACAGGATCGCGCCGAGAATGTAGAGACCGGTGTCTCCGAGCAGAACGAATAGCTGATCTTCGGTCATCGTGGGCTCCTGTGCGCTTTGACTTCATGTGGCGTCAAAGCGCGGCGCGATCAAGGATTTCGTTGGGCCAACCGGCCGCGGGCAAGGTTGAGACGGGGCGCGTGATCAGCTCGTGGCCGGACGCTTGCGCGCGGGTTTGGGACGTACGTGGAGTTCGATTTCGTCGAACAGGCGCCCGACGATGTCCTTGCCGGTGGCGACTTCGATGCCCTCGAAACCCGGGGAGGAGTTCACCTCGAGCACCTTGGGTCCGTCCTCGGAGCGCAAGAGGTCAACGCCGGCCATGTTCAGGCCGAAGGCGCGGGCGGCGCGTAGCGCCGTGTCGCGTTCGGTCTTGGTGATGCGGGTGACGCTGGCGGTACCGCCCTGGTGGAGGTTGGAGCGGAAATCTCCCTCGGCCCCCGTGCGTTTGATCGCGGCCACGACCTTGCCACCGATCACGAGACAGCGGATATCCTCTCCGGCGGCTTCCTTGACGAAATGCTGTACCAGGAAATTCGCCTTGAGGCCGCGGAAGGCCGAAATCACGCTTTCCGCGGCCTTGCGGGTTTCGGCCAGAACCACGCCCTTGCCCTGGGTGCTTTCCAGCAGCTTGACGATCAGTGGGGCCGAGCCGACGAGCCCGATCAAGTTTCCGGTGTCCTTGGGAGAGGCGGCAAAGGCCGTGGTCGGCATGCCGATGCGATGGCGCGCAAGCACCTGGTGGGCGTGCAGCTTGTCACGGCTGGCGGTGATGCCCGCGCTGCCGTTGACGCACCAGGTTCCGATGGTTTCGAACTGGCGGATCACGGCAGTGCCGTAGGGCGTGATCGACGCGCCGATGCGCGGGATCACCGCGTCGTAGCGGGGCAGGCGCTTGCCGTCGTAATGCACTTCGGGCGCCAGTGCGTTGATCGCCATGTAGCAGCGCGTGGTGTCGATCACCTCGACCGCGTGGCCGCGCGCCTCGCCTGCTTCGACAAGCCGGCGGGTGGAATAGTTGTTTTCGCGGCTGAGCACGGCGACGCGCAACGCCCGGTTGGGCGCATGGCTGCGCATCTTGCGCGAGGAGTAGACGTCATAGCCCAGTTCCGGTTGCAAATGGCGTTCCGTCGGCGAGATCGAGATATGATCTGTCAAAGCCTGGCGACCCAACAACATGCGGCTCGACATGCTGGCGCGGTTGGTCAGGGTGACCTCGATCGGCCAGCTCTGTCCGGCGACCTCGAGCTTGGTACGGATGACGCAACGCATCTCGGTCTCGCCGTTGGAGGAGGTGACTTCGCGCCGATCCACCAGGTCGGCAGAGCAGGGAATCGCCATGTCCTCGCGTCCGGGCACCGGATGGACGTAGAAGCGCACCTTGGGGCTGGACTTGGCGCCGAACGCCTCGATTTCGGAGGCATGCAACGCCGAGGTGCGCGCACCGGTATCGACCTTGGCGCTGATCGCGGGAAGGCCGAGTTCGGGCAGGGACACCCATTCCTCCCATCCGAAGTGCAATGGTTTCGGGGTTGAATCGGTCATGGTCTCTCCTTGGCAATTCCGTCTGAATGACGCAGAAGGCGGCGATATGCAAAAGGGCATCGCATGACACAGAGTTTTTCATTCACGTTGGACGCGACCGATGGGGCGGCCCGTACCGGGGTGATCGCGACTCCGCGGGGCGAGATCCGCACGCCGGCCTTCATGCCCGTCGGCACGGCGGCGACGGTCAAGGCGATGCTGCCTGAAAGCGTGCGCGCCACCGGTGCCGATATCCTGTTGGGCAACACCTATCACCTGATGCTGCGCCCCACGGCGGAACGCATCGACCGGCTGGGCGGCCTGCACCGGTTCATGAACTGGGACCGGCCGATCCTGACGGACAGCGGTGGGTTTCAGGTGATGAGCCTTGCCGGTCTGCGCAAGCTGACCGAACGGGGCGTGACGTTCAAAAGCCATATCGATGGTTCACGGCACGAGTTGACACCAGAGCGGAGCATGGAGATCCAGCGGCTTCTGGGCAGCGACATCGTCATGTGTTTCGACGAATGCCCAGCCCTGCCGGCAGACCGGGAACGGATCGAAGCCAGCATGCGCCTGTCGATGCGCTGGGCAGCGCGCTCGCGCGAGGCGTTCGGAGATCGGCCGGGGCATGCGCTGTTCGGTATCCAGCAGGGGGGACTGGAGGAGGACCTGCGTGCTGAAAGTGCCGAGGCGCTGCGCGAGATCGGGTTCGACGGCTACGCGGTCGGCGGGCTGGCGGTGGGCGAGGGGCAGGAGGCGATGTTCTCGGTGCTGGATTTCGCGCCTGCTCAGCTGCCCGAGGACAAGCCGCGCTATCTGATGGGGGTGGGCAAGCCCGACGATATCGTCGGCGCCGTGTCGCGCGGCATCGACATGATGGATTGCGTCCTGCCGTCGCGCAGCGGCCGCACCGGGCAGGTTTTCACACGGCATGGGGTGCTGAACATCAAGAACGCCAGGCACCAGGACGATCCGCGCCCCCTGGACGAGGCCTGCGGCTGCCCGGCCTGCCGTGGGTACAGCCGCGCCTATCTGCATCACGTGTTCCGCAGCCAGGAGATCATCAGCGCGATGCTGCTGACTTGGCACAACCTGCACTATTATCAGGATCTGATGGGGGAAATGCGCGCGGCAATCGCAGAGGGGCGGTTTGCCGCCTGGCAGGAAGGGTTTCATGCCGCGCGATCACAGGGCGACATTGCGCCGATATGAACGAGGCGCAGCTGAGGACAGAGGAGGCAAGGATGTTCTTTCACCCGGAAAACCGTGGCCGCAGCGCGCGGCACCTGAAGCTCTATGCCTATTTCGAGCTGGCCTATACACTGACGGATTTCTGCGCGGCTGCGCTGTTCGTGGTGGGCAGCCTGCTGTTCTTCAGCGAGGAAACCACCTATGCGGCGACGTGGTTGTTCGTCGTCGGGTCGGTGCTGTTCGGGGTCAGGCCCAGTCTCAAACTGGTGCGCGAGGTGGCCTATCTGCGGATGGGCGATTACCAGGATCTGGCGCGCAAGCTGGATTGACGGCGGGACGGCGCTGTCGGCCTCGCGGCCGAGGCGCCCCGCCCGCCGTCCCGTCAGGCGCGGCGTTTTTCAGGCCGGGCCGAAGTGGGTTCGTTGCCTTGAAGACGCTGGAGCGCGGGGTTGTCGCCCTGAAGCAGGCCGAGCGCCTGGGCCGTCGTGATCGCCGTGCAGAACTCGCCGTTCATCGAGGCGACCGCCATGTCGTGGACCAGTTCGGGGTCGTGATCGATCCCGTGCAGGTCAATCCGGTTGGTGGTCGCGCAGGCATCGTGCACGAGGTAGGTATCGTATCCCATGTTGCCCGCCATGCGGGTCGTGGTTTCGACGCAGAAGTTGGTGAAGAAACCCGCGATCACCAGACGCCGCAGGCATGCGCCGCGAAGACGGTCATCGAGAGGGGTGCCGATGAAGCCGCTGTTCACGCTCTTCTCGACCACGATGTCGCCCGGTTGGGGGGCGAGGCCGGGAAGCTGATCGCCGCCGGGTAGAGCGAACTTCAGCGGGCTGTCGGGTTCGTTGCTGTCATGGCGGGTGAAGGCGACGGCGCGCCCTGCAGCGCGGAACCCCTCAAGCAGCGCGACGAGGTTGTCGACGCACGCGGGGTTGTTCATGCGGCCGGTGGGGCCACCCCAATGAGTGAGGTCATGCACACCCTTCTGGGTGTCGATCAGCAGGAGTGCCGTGTCGTTCTCAAAGCTTTCGATCATCTGAAGCAGCCTCCGTGTCCTGTGTCGCGGGAAAGCGTGGTGCATCTGCCGTCAACGGCTGTCAAACGAAAACGGCCGCTGCACAGGGGCAGCGGCCGTTTCCCGGCGTCGATGCGCCATGTGTCAGTCCTTGCGCTTGCGTCGGGCGGCGTAAAGAGCGCCCAAACCGCCGATCAGCAGGAAACCCGAGGCTGGCAGCGGAATCGCCGTGGGGTTCACGAAGGCGACTTCGAGGGCCGCCTGGTCAATCGAGGCAAAGGTGATGTACTTGATCGAGTCCCCTACCGTCTGGTCAGCGAAAACGTTCAGCAAAACGACTTCTTCAAAATTGGTCGGGTTGGACGGCTTACTCTGGCCCAACACACCTGCACCGGTAACGAAGCCCAAGCTGTTTTGGGCGGCGTCAAAGAATTCGATCTCGTTGTAGGAATCGATCGATCCCCAGAGAAACGAGAATTCCGTGACTGCCGTCCCGAACTCCAGGGTCATCGGCGAACCGCCACCGTTGCCGTTGCTCGATCCGCCGATCGAAAAATAGGTTTGGGTGTCTGCCAAACCGGTGTTGTTGAACGGCGACTGGAAGCGGCCGCTGATGCTGCCCGGAGGCGGTGTGACCAGCGGGGCCGATGCGGGCGTCAAAGTGCCATTGCCGAGCGGAGAAAAGCCTCCGTCGAACCAGGCAGCGCCGGTCGGTGTCGTACCGTCGTAATGCCCCGCGTACTGATCGGCCGTGTTGCCGACACCCTGTGTGGACTTGCCGCCGATGCTGAATGCAACCGGCGCTGCAAGCACGATATTCGCAGTTACGGCAAAGACGGCCGAAACCAGGATCGTTGAAAATTTCATGAGTTACCCATTCCCTTTACCGCTGCGCCAGCAGCTTCACCACCAGCGCTGCATCATCATCTGTTTCCGTGTCTTCCCATCTAAAGTTTATCTTTTTTTGGTCGTTTGCGATAGGGGAAAATCGAGAGTTGCCGCGTAAACCTCGAATATCATGAGGATTTGTGCGTGCGTGTTCTGCTTTTTCAGAGATCGCCCAAGGTCGATTCCACTTTTGATTGTGTGAGTCTCAATCTCGGCGCGGCATGGTGATTCCGAAAGGTTGACTGAAAGCGGGCGTGCGGCGAACTCCTCGATGCGATGATTTCAGGGTATTTGTGACCTTGCTCTCGTGGGAGTGGCAGGTCATTCTGACCAAGCTCGGCCTGCGCGAGGTTGAATTGGGCCCCTGTGTGCCCCACTTTACAGGTCGATGAACGGAGATGGCCGGCGTTGCCGCCTAGCGGGACTGGAGCCATCTTGCCAACAACAAGGATAGAGCATGCAAGAGCCCCTCAATTCGTCTTATCCCGTGCTGCCGCTGCGCGATATCGTGGTCTTTCCCCACATGATCGTGCCGCTCTTCGTGGGACGGGAGAAGTCGGTTCGCGCGCTGGAAGAGGTGATGGCGGACGACAAGCAGATCCTGCTGTCGAGCCAGATCGACCCCAGCGTCGACGATCCGGAGACCGACGGCATCTACAAGGCCGGTGTCCTGGCCAGTGTGCTGCAACTGCTGAAATTGCCCGACGGCACTGTGAAAGTGCTGGTCGAGGGGCAGGCGCGGGTGCGCATCAGCGAGTTTCTGGACAATGACAGTTTCTTCGAGGCGCGCGCCGAATACCTGACCGAGATGCCGGGCGACGTGACCACCACCGAGGCGCTGGTGCGCACGGTGGCGGGCGAGTTCGAACGCTACGCCAAGGTGCGCAAGAACATCCCCGAGGAGGCCCTGGCCGCTGTCGGAGAAAGCACCGATCCGGCCAAGCTGGCCGATCTGGTAGCGGGCCATCTCGGCATCGAGGTCGGCCAGAAACAGGACCTGCTGGAGACGCTGAGCGTGAGCGAGCGGCTCGAAAAGGTCTATGGTCTGATGCAGGGCGAATTGTCGGTCCTGCAGGTCGAGAAGAAGATCAAGACCCGCGTGAAAAGCCAGATGGAGAAGACCCAGCGGGAATACTACCTGAATGAGCAGATGAAGGCCATTCAGAAGGAGCTGGGCGATGGCGAGGAAGGCGAGGGCGAGATCGCCGAGCTGGAAGCGCGGATCGAGGCGACCAAGCTGAGCAAGGAAGCGCGCGAGAAGGCCGAGGCGGAGCTCAAGAAGCTCAAGAACATGAGCCCGATGAGCGCCGAAGCGACGGTGGTGCGCAATTATCTCGACTGGATGCTGTCGATCCCGTGGGGCGTGAAGAGCCGCGTCAAGAAGGATCTGGGCAAGGCGCAGAAGGTGCTGGATGACGACCACTACGGGCTTGAGAAGGTCAAGGAACGGATCGTCGAATATCTTGCCGTGCAGCAGCGCAGCAAGAAGATGAAAGGCCCGATCATGTGCCTCGTCGGCCCTCCGGGCGTGGGCAAGACATCCTTGGGCAAATCGGTCGCCAAGGCGACGGGGCGCGAATTCATCCGTATCAGCCTTGGCGGGGTGCGCGATGAAAGCGAGATTCGCGGTCACCGGCGGACCTATATTGGGTCGATGCCGGGCAAGATCATCCAGGCGCTCAAGAAGGCCAAGACCACCAATCCGTTGATCCTGCTGGATGAGATCGACAAGATGGGCCAGGATTTCCGGGGCGACCCGGCGAGCGCGATGCTCGAGGTGCTGGACCCGGAACAGAACAACACCTTCATGGACCATTACCTCGAGGTCGAATACGACCTGTCCAACGTGATGTTCTTGACCACGTCGAACTCCTACAACATGCCGGGCCCGCTTCTGGACCGGATGGAGATCATTCCGCTGGCCGGCTACACCGAGGACGAGAAGCGCGAGATCGCGAAACAGCACCTGATCGAGAAGCAGATCAAGAATCATGGGCTGAAAGCGAAGGAATTCGAGCTGACCGACGAGGCTCTGACCGCGATCATCCGCACCTATACGCGCGAGGCGGGGGTGCGGAACCTCGAACGCGAAATCGCCAAGGTGGCCCGCAAGAGCCTGACTCGGATCATCAAGGGCGAGGCGAGCTCGGTCGTCGTCACTCCGGAGAACCTGAGCGAGTTTCTGGGCGTGCCCAAGTACCGCTATGGTCTTGCCGAACAGGAAGACCAGATCGGTGTCGTCACCGGACTGGCCTATACCAGCGTCGGGGGCGAGCTCTTGCAGATCGAAGCGCTGCGCTTGCCGGGCAAGGGCCGGATGAAGACGACCGGCAAGCTGGGCGACGTGATGAAGGAAAGCATCGACGCGGCCAGTTCCTATGTGCGCTCGATCAGCCCGCAGATCGGGGTGAAACCGCCGAAATTCGACACGCTGGACATTCACGTCCACGTGCCCGATGGCGCGACCCCCAAGGATGGACCGAGCGCGGGTCTGGCGATGGTCACCTCGATCGTGTCGGTTCTGACGCAGATCCCGGTTAGAAAGGACATCGCCATGACGGGCGAAGTCTCCCTGCGCGGCAACGCGATGCCGATCGGTGGCCTCAAGGAGAAACTTCTGGCGGCCCTCAGGGGCGGGATCAAGACGGTGCTGATCCCCGAGGAGAACGAGAAGGACCTGGCGGACATCCCGGACAACGTGAAGGACGGATTGACGATCGTACCGGTCAAGCACGTATCGGAGGTTCTGGAGAAGGCACTGGTGCGCAAGCCTGAAGCGATCGAATGGGACGAGGCAGCCGAGGAGGCGGCAGCGGCGAAAGCGGCGCTGTCCAAGACCGAGGATGCCTCGGGCGCGACCACCCACTGAGGCTTTGGCCAGGTGCTGAACATGCAGGCGGTCCGGCAACGGGCCGCCTGTTTCGTTGCGCGCCTTGGACTGCGCTGACTTGTGCGCTGGTCAGGTTCGGGCAAAGCCTGTAGGCATGGAAAGTCAACACAGTGAGGCGATACGATGACCGATCCAGCAGATCCGATGTCCACGCAGAAAACGGCCGCCGAGATGCCCGCGGTGCCGGAGGATGCGCTCTCGGGCGTGCAGATGATGAAGAAGAAGGACCTGATCGATCAGGTGGTCACCCGTTCGGGCATCAAGAAGAAATCGGCCAAGCCGGTGGTCGAAGCGGTTCTGGCGGTTCTGGGAGAAACCATCGCAAGCGGTCGTGAGTTCAACCTGCCGCCGATGGGAAAGCTCAGCATCAACCGCAGCATCGACAAGTCGAACGCCCGCGTGACCGTCTGCAAACTGCGCCAGAACACGGGCCGATCCGGGGCGAAAGAGCCTCTTGCAGAACCCGAGGAGTGACGTTAGAACCCCGCGGCATGGGTGATTAGCTCAGTGGTAGAGCGCTTCGTTCACATCGAAGATGTCAGGAGTTCAAATCTCTTATCACCCACCATTCTCAACACCCGTTTGACCCACGACCCGACCGCTCGGGCAAGATTGCTGGATAGCGTGTCTGCATGTAGCCACGGAGTGTTGGGCGCGAAGCTCAATTCAAGCCACTGCTTCCATGTGCGCGGCCTGTTTCTGCGGCGCTCTCGGGTGACGACATAAACCGCGGAGCAGGTCGTCAGATATGTCGGTCGAGCGTCTGTGTGACGATAGATGGCAGCGCGCCCTTGGTGCTGTTCCAGTATGACCCGGTCGATTTGTAAGGCAGATCGACGTGGAACTGGACGACGCGGCGCCCCAGGTACTGGGGCAGCAAGGTGAAATCACATGCGGCCTCTTCGGATCCGGTTCCTTTGAGGTAGATGGCCGCGGCCCGGGTCATCAACCCGGGGCCTGTTTTTGACCATGTGCTGTCGTTTTCCCGCGCAAGCAGCGAGTCCAACGCCATGTTAACGGCGATCTGCATCAGCGGATGGCCCGGTCTGGACAGCATCAGGTTGTTGGCGATGGCGCCAAACGGTTCGCGGAACAGGAGGAGTCCGCGCCCGGCCCGGCGCAGACGTTCGAGATCGCCGATCAGCCTGTCATCCGCGTCCGCGTAGACCCCACCCTTGGCGAACAATAGACAAAGACGCAGGAAATCGCATTCCTCCGTGACACTGTTCGCCATGTTGAAGGCTTTCACGTGTGCCGATCCGAACTCTGTCCGAAGGAAATCGCGTGCGTCCTTTCGGCTCAGAACACAGTGGCGATACCCCGACGATTTCCTCCAACTGGCCATCGTTTCGGACACCGCATCGGGAACGGGAACTCTGTCCCAGTATTGCCAAATCTGTTTCGGGATTTGGCTGTGATCGGTGGTTGGAATACTGTCCGCGATCTGTGGCCAAAGACGATCAAGCGTCTGTTTTGCAGGGACAAAGAACGATCGGTCCAGAGATTGCGGGTCCACAACCGAAGAGACCTGGTTGTGCCGGCTCGCAAACCGGTGGATCTTCGCCTCGTTGAGCACGGCGCCGACATGTGTGGTACTGAACCGAGACAAGACGGAATGATCCTTGCTGATCTCGGACGCGATGTCCGGCGCCATGTCCAGGGCATCATCCATCCTGTCTTCACCGATGGCCAGGAAGAGCCTCATTTTTGGCGGAGCCAAGGAATGCGGATCGAACTTCGTTTCACGAAGCAGACGGCTTGCCTCCGCCAGTCTCCCACTGTTGTACAGGATTTTCAGCTTCAGGCTGACCATTCGCATGGAATTTTTTGCGTGCGTCCTTTCGATCAAGTCCAAAGCAGCTTGCGGCTGCCCGAATTCAGCAAGTGCCTCTGCATGGAGGATCGCGAATTTCGGGTCCGAACGCCAACGGCGCCGGCAGAAAGCAAGGTATCTCAGGAGAAGGTCATACGTCCCGGCTTGCAGAAGGGCTCCGGCCAAGGCTCGTGCGGCGGCGGACGTGCGCTGAGCCGTTTGCGTGGAGCGCGCGCGCACTGTTGCGGCGTCGGCATTCATCGCAAGAAGATCGGATCTTATTCGGAACGCGGCCCGATGGGCAGGGAAGACCTGCGGCTCCAGCCTCTTTCGCGTGCGTTCCGTGACATCAGGTCGACCCATGAAATGCACTGTCCTGAGAATATAAACCGCAAGGGACAGAGAGATCACATCGGTAGAGAACGCGGCACCCAGTGCCGCGGCGGCAAGATCATTGGCGCCCAGCTTGAGTGCCGGGTGCAGCGTCCTTTCGAGATCAACTGATGCCAGGGTCTGGGGTTTGATCGCGGCGTCATTCAGGGCGCGACGTCCTCTTTCTGCCTTACCGGTCAGCAGGCAGAGGCTGCAGAATTTCAAAACGACGGCCAGATCCGATTTGCCAACCTTTTCGGCAGGTGCCTCTACGATCTTTGCGAGCCGTTCCAATGCGAGCGTCCTATTGCCCTCCTGTTCTTCAAGATTGGCCTGCGCGAGGATCACAGGAGTCGTCTGTGGGGCCTGGTCCAGAATTTGCCGCGCCGTCTTGACCTTGCCGACCGCACGACAGGCGCCCGCTTTCCTGATCATGAGAGACACATCCCCCGGCGCCTCGGCACAAAGGCGTTCGAGAACAGCCAGCGCTTTCTGCGGGCGAGCGGATTGCATCAGGGCATAGACGTGTCGTTTCAGAAAGGTCCTGTCATCCGGATGATGCCGCAACGCGATCCTGCAGCAGCGCAGCATCTTGTCCAGATCGCCTTCTGCCTTGGCCGCGTCGATTTTCAGCAGGTGGGCGCTTTTGCTTGACGGCGATTTCCTGAGAAGCTGTCTTGCGACCCTCCGGGCAGCGGACAATCGGCCCTGAGCAAGATGGACGCGGGCCTGTCCGATCCTGGTCCGAGCAGTTGGGCGCTCTGGGATCGTGCCGATGTCATCCGACAAAGACGTATTGGGCTCCGGAAACGAGGTGCGAGGACTCGGCAGGATCCGGGTTTCATCGGCGAGCGGGTGAAGGTCCGCAGCGTGCAGGGCGGGATCGTGTTTCTTGTAGCCCATTTTCAACTCGGTATCCGGATCGAAACAAGGAAACCACCTGCTTCAGGGATTGCAGCTGGCCGTCGCTTTGGCCGGGCGCGAGCGGTACGAGCGCCCGTTCTCACTCCTACTCCTCCGAGGCCGCTTTCAGCCTTTGCAGGACGTCGTCACATTCGGCTGCACTTCCGACCACTGCGTCCGGTGTGCCGGCCCCGGACAGCTCGGCCAGATCCGCAGCGGCGCGGTTGAGAACCTGATCGACCTGCTCAGCCGTCATGAGTCCTTCTTCCTGCGCGGCTTGAACGGTCGAGCAGATACCGGCACCAAGACCGGTCGCGATGCCGATCCCGGCGGCACTGCCGCCGATGAGCATACCGCCGAACATGGTTCCGATGACGAGGCCGACAACAAGACAGAGGATGGCAAGGATGGCTTTTCCCACGGTTTTTCCTTTCTCAGGATCGCGCGAGAAGCCGGGCAAGCCCGCCCACGATCGCGATGTTCAAAATGGGGGCGAGGATGGCCAGCCAAGGGCGGGCCGCCTCGCTTTCAAAGTCAAGAAGCATGGTCCACGGCAGTCCCAGTGGAACGAGAAACACAGCCGACAGCGGGTCGCGCTCCTGCCCGAACCACCCAAAGGTGCCGACGGCCAAAATCAGGAGTGCGAAAAGGTAGAGTCCGATCAGAGTCCAGAACACGATGGTGAGCAGCCGCGCCATTCATCCGCCCTCAGAGGAAGCCTTCATCGACGAGGGATTGGATGCCGGCAGTCGTGCCGTCTCGATAGGCGATGCATTGCCAGGGCGCCCGGTCCGGTCCGACACCGACCCGCACCAGCGTGCCCGCCTCGGAGAATTCCGAGCCGAGGACGACCACGTCCGGGTTGCCCGTCGTGCGCGACACATCGCGCAGGCAGCTCTGTTGAGCCGCGGTCGGCGCGCCGGAGGATGCGGTGCTCCCGGTGTCCTCGACGCATCCGGCGAGCGCCGTGGCGGCGACAAGACCGGCAACAACAAGTTTGGGAACTGCCATCTTTACTCTCCTCTTCGGGATGAAGGTTCGGCTCGGCCCGCAGGCGCGATATTCAAATTCTGTTCGAGAACCCCGGGACGGCGCCGTTTCTGTTTTTGGGGTTTCGATGCTGATCACTTCGATTGCTGCGTCGCATCAGTCCATGTACGGGCTTTTGCCGCCCTTTGCGAATTCCGGCCAGGACTTCCCATCTGCAAAGAAGTCGACCATCGTTGTCCCTGCAGCATCATAAGAACATTGTATATCGTCGCTGCGGTTCTCCAGGTAGATTGTGCCGTTCATGGCATGCGTGCCATCCGTGCGTTGGCCTTCGTACTTCATTTCCGTTCGCGTCTCGAACTCCTGGAAAAATGACTGAACGGCAACGGCGCAATCTTCTGCCATCCATTCAGGGCTTTGAGCATGAGCTGGAAATACGGATGAAATCGTTAGTGTCGCGATGGCGAGAAGGTGGGTTTTCATGTTCTTGGGCTCATTGGTCGCAAACTCTCATATGTCGGGGAGGCCAGGTATCGAAATGACATCCGGCCCCCCCTCCGCGGGAAAGACTATTGGTCAGCAGTCACCAGCGGGCAGCATGGTGACATCGGAATACCGTCCGTCCGACGTGGTGATCCGGGCGCAGGCACCGGTGTCGCGGTTGAACCACCAGGTGGTCAGGCCCTCCGAGCGGACGGCCGTGTAGCCGAGCGACTGGATGCCCATTTCGGCCTGGCCCGCCCTTGCGCCCTGGAACGAACTCAGGTCCGAGGAACTGCCGACCGCCGGGGTTCCTGCGCTTCCGGTATCCTCGTCACATCCGGCAAGCGCGGTGAGTGCCACGACGCCCACGAGGGTCAGTTTTGGAAATGCCATGTGTATTCTCCTTCTTGGCATGAAATCTCGGTCGCAATCCGGGTATTTGTACCGATCGGCTTGCGACACATCGATGGGACAGCCCGTTGGCGCGGCGTGATACCAGCTCACCACCCGCGTGCCCGACACGTGGAACGAGCACGGGAAAGGCTGGCCGGACGTGGTTTCGCCATTCCCCGGTTAACGCCGATTGTTTTCGGTGGCCGCACCCGGTCTGTAGGATGGATGCGATGCACCTTGTCATGTTCGTGTCTCCCATCGCGCAGGTGTCCTGTCCCTATGCCGCGCTGCGATCAACAAGCCGCGCCCGGATCGCTGGCGGCACCAGTCGGGCCGCCGAAACGCGGGGCAGGGGCATCTCGCGGATCGGGTTTTCTTCCCCGTACAGGGCCAGGTACTCGGCGTGATTGTCGAAGGCCCGTCGCGCGATGTAGTCGACATAGGTTTCTGCCGGCGCGCCGTTGGCCAAGATCACGTCGTGGTTCTCGGTTTCGATATGATAGTAGGTCACCCGATCCGGCAGGCTGTCGATCGGCTCGTAAGCGATGGTGGTGCCATTCACCAAGGCGCTGGCGTTGATCGCCAGGCCGTCGAGGATCAGCGCGTGATCGGCGGTGAGGACGAGATCGCAGTGCGGCTGGCCGTTGCCGAGCGCTCCGGCAGAGACACGAACGGGTACGAAACGTTCCGCCGGGGTAAAGATCTTGTGCACGGTTTGCCGCCCGATCCACTTGACCGGGACGGCGCGGCCATCTTCACAGGTGATCAGATCGCCGATCTTCAACGCCTCGACCTTCGTTTCGCCGTCCGGTGTGGCGATCAGCGTGCCAGCGGCGAAGCAGACGGTGAACGAGGCCGAAGTAACGTTGTCCTTTGGAAAGTTGTTAACGGGGTTCACCGGATCGTAGGTTCCGGGATCGGCTGCGGCGACGAAGCCTGTGAATGAACTACCAGCTAGATCATTGGCCCAGGCGTTGGGATTGCCGACAACGATGACCGTCTCACCGTTGATGTCGACGGTTCCCAGATACTCATCGCCCGGTTGCGTGCCGGGCCCGCTCAGCGTTTCTCCGGTTGCAAATGTGCCGGTGTCGGGCGCATCCATGTCGCCGTCGATCAGCGTACCGGTTGGCTTGGTCACATTCGCGACCGTCAAAGTATCTGAAAGTGTGTTGTAGACCAGATCAAAGGTGACGTTGTAAGTGAAAGCTGCCATAGTGTCCGGCTCCTTTTAAAGACTAGCTCAAGAGTAAACCATTCGAGAGTTCAGCGGTAAGTCCAACGCATTTATTGACCGCAGGTGGCACGCCGCTCAGTTCCCGGACAGGCCGATCATTGGGTCTGCAAATGCCCATCCTCATTGAATCGACAGATCCATCCGGAAATCCGAGGTCTTTCCGGCATCCTTGTCGTTGCCCATCTGGTAGACGCGGATGGCGTATTCACCGTCAGCCGGCAGATCGACCACCGTGCTGTTGCCATCCATCGAGCTGTTGTAGATCGCCTCTCCGGTGGACCCGGGTGGCAGGATGTTGAAATAGACCGTGCCGCTGCCGTTGGTGTCTGCCACGGTCAGTTCGACGAACATTTCCTGTCCCGCCTTAGCACCGAGCATGTAGTCGACATATGCGTCGCCGACGACAGTGCCGGTGACCATGGTGCCGTAGTTGCCTGCTTCGAAGTGCACGTCGGACTTGGTCTGCGCCAGAACGGGCTGTGACAGCAGGGCCAGCGCAACTGCGGCTGCGGGTGCTGAGACGAGTTTCATATAGGTGTCCCCCATTTGCATCTATTGACAGCGGGGACGGGTGCTGCCGCAATCCGAATACCGAAACCCCTGTCCGATTTCCGCAAGGCCACCAATTTTTTTGTGGCTTGCCCGGAGGATGCGCTGTTTCACATGCAGCCGATCAAGGCTGGACGCCCAAGCTGAATTCACTAGACTGGTCGCAATCGCAGGTTAATCGGCTGGCACAATTCGATGCACACTCAACCCGGCCACGTCTTGGACCGTTCCCAAGGTCTCTACAGCGAGATCGCTCATCACCGGTCGTCGAACCGTACGGTGTTTCGCGGCCACCTGTTCAGCAGCCGAAATGCGCTTCAACTCGCCGACCATCCGAACGCCGAAGCCCGGGTGAGTCGGTTCGGACTCGAGCGGTTGACCGTGGCGAATGTGCGGTCGACGGGTCACGATGTGGCCGTTTCGGAAGTGTCCCATACAACAGTGATCGTTCCGCTGAGCGGGCGACTCATCTCTTCTGCCAGCTCGGCAGAAGTGCAGGCGCATACGGGTGGGATACTGGTCTTTCCACCGAACAGGCGACAGACGCGCGTGGTTCCGGACGGAGCCAGCCCGTTCGACGCGATCACCATCCTGGTTCCGCAGTCTGAAATCCGCGAGGCCCTGCTTCGGGTCGATGCTTCGCCGCGTGACCTGAACCGGTTGAACGATGTGCCGGTGTGGTTGGATGGCGAGGCATTGCCCGAAGTGCGCGGATTGCGGTCGCTGGCCACGCTGCTTCATGGAGAGATCTGCCGGGGCGGCCCGGCGATTCAATCGCAGGGCACGCGCAGGGCGTGGGCCAGGCTGCTCGTCGACAAACTGTCCGAAGTGCTCGAACAGGCCATGGGGGCCCAGACCCAGGCCAGCGTGGACGTGTCGGCGAGCAACATGCATGTCGACCGGGCGCTCTGCTATATCCGCGCCCATCTGGACTCGATTGCCAGCGTTGCGGACGTTTCGGATGCATGCGGAGTATCGAGCAGAACCCTCGAGTTGGCCTTTCGTCAGGCCATTGGGATCACGCCGCATCAGGCCATCACGGAGATACGGCTGGACGCGGCCCGGCGCCGACTCATCGATCCGGAGTCCGAGCAAAGCGTGACCGAGATCGCGATGTCCTGCGGCATCCTGCACCTAGGACGGTTTTCCCGGAACTATCGGCTCCGCTTCGGTGAACTGCCCTCCGCCACAAGGAACGGTCACGCAAGAGGAGTGGGTCACGAGGTCGACGAACTGATCGAGTAGCTACGCGCTCTTTCAGAAAGGGTTGCGGGTGCAAGACCGGAAGGGTCACAAGCCGGGAGACGCAGGTTCACGCGCTCGGGATGTTTCGGTCACCCAGCCACCGTTTCTTCAAGCAAGTGTTTGCAGGCGCACCAGAAAGCTCTGGGGGTCTCGGTTCTTTCTCGATTCCGACGGCTTAGTGTGGTGGGTGATGAGAGACTCGAACTCCCGACATCTTCGGTGTAAACGAAGCGCTCTACCAACTGAGCTAATCACCCGACCTTCGGTGCGTGTGCGCGATTTAAGGAAACTCGTGCGGCCGTGCAAGCGATTATCGCAGCAATTCGCTCTGACCGCCACTGACGCGATAGACCACGCCTTGCCCACCGCCCACGGTCTCGAACGCCTTTACCGGTAAACCCTGTGCTAGGCAGCGCAGCACGCGCGAGGTGATGCCGTGGGTCACGATCACCACAGGACCGTTCAGGGCGCCTAGAAAGGCGCGCAGGCGGCTTTCGAGCGCCAACAGCCCCTCGCCGCCGGGGGCGTGATCGTACCAGCCGAGACCCTCGCCCTGAAAGAGATGCGGATGCTCGGCCGCCAGGTCGCTGCGCAAGCGTCCGGTCCAGTCGCCAAGCCCGATCTCGCGCAGCCGCGCGTCCTGCAGAACGGATCGGCCGGGCAGGGCGCGCGCGGCTGTGGCCAATGCACGCCCCTGCGGGCTGCTCAGCGCACTCCAACCTGTCAGGTCGAGCGCGGCGAGGATTTCGGCCTGCCTGTCGGCCTGCCGCAATCCCTCTTCGGTCAGCGGAGAATCGAGCTTGCCCTGGAGGCGGCCTGCGCGGTTCCACTCGGTTTCGCCGTGGCGCAGGATCAGCAGGTCGGGCAGGGTCATCACGGGCCTTGGGTCAGGACGGGTCGGCGTGGCGTCGATCCCGGATAGCAGCCGTCTCGGACAGGGGCAACACGGATGGTTCGAGGCGAGTCGATTGGCCGCGCGCACAACTATCGGTGTCATTGATGGCGTGGATCGGGTATCGTCGGGCATCGTTTCTGCCTTTTTCAGGACCGCGCATGACAGAGTGGAGTCTGGACGCCAGACAAATCGATTTCCTGACCCGCTTCCTGGGACTGCGCCTGCCATCGGTGGGGACAGATGCAGCGGACCTCGACGGAGCGGTCGAAGGATACCTGTCGACCTTGCCCGCTGACATCAAGGCGCTGGCCCGGTCCAACCCGGTTCTGGCGGAGTCGCTTCTCGAGGAGGTGGCGAGGGCACGCGCCCTGCGTGAGGAGGGCGGCCTGGCCGATGCGTTGCTTGGGCTTGAAGCCTGTGCCGAGCGGCTTGCCGGGGAGAAGGGTGCCGCGCGCGCGGCGCAGGCTGCGGAAGACATCCCGGAGGGCCTGGTCAAAACGAGGGTTCGCGCCATCGAACTGGCCCTGTCTGAGTGGCGGATCGGACGGCTGGAGGCGATCGACGGGCTGGGCGCGCTGGTGTCGGAACTGATGCTGGAGGACGATCCGGATCTGGTGGAGATCGGTACCAAGATCGCCGCGCTCGGACGCGACATTCCCAACGCGCTGGAGGCGGCGTTGCGCGAGGTGCGCCGGGCCGTCGGGGCAGGCGACGAGGGGCAGATCGCGCAGGCGCGCGCGACGGCGGAACAGGCGCTGGCCGAGGCGGCGCGCTATATCAAAGACAACGCAGCCGACCTGCGCAAGTGCGAAGACAATCCCTATGGCATCGAGGTGGATGCGGTGGCGGCGGTATCGGACGCGATCGGCGCGGTCGAGCAATCGTTGCAAAAGGTCTGAACGGAGACGCACGATGGGACGTCTGGAAAAGCTTCGCAAGTTCAAGCGGAAATGGGGCTATGACGATTTCCATGTCGGCTCCGGCGGCAAGATGGAGGCCTTCGGCGTCGACGACGCGCTGCGCGACCGCGTGGCCAAGACGCTGTTCGCGCTGGACCCCGGAGCGGCGGCGAAGTTCCGGGCCAGGTTCGAGAATCCCGAAGCGGTCAACCTTGACGGTTTGAAGGCGCTGCTGGAGGCGATTTCGGATCAGGAGGAACTGGTCCGCGAGGTCGGGGAGGTTGCCGAGCGCATCCGCTTCAACACGGCGTCGCCGACGCCCGACCTGATCGGGCGGATCGCCAAGGCGCTGGGGAGCGAGCATCCCAAGGCCGAAGCGTTGAAGGAATGGCAGGACGACCTGACCCGGCCCTACGATCCGATGCAGACCGAACTGGCGGTGTCGATCCTGAACCGGGTGCGCGACCGCGGCACGGTGGACCGGACCGCGGCGATCGACCAGGTGGCCAACCGGATCTATTCGACCGACCGCCGGCAGGAGCTCGTCGCGCTGACCGGTGGTCATTACATCGCTGAATCGTATGGTCTGCGCACGATCAAGGACATGTCGGATGCGCCCGATATGGGCGGCACCGCTAATCTGAGCGGTATCCGCAACGTGCATGACGAAAGCTCGGTCTATCAGCGCGATTCTCTGAAATCGGACCTGAACGACAAACTCAAGAAGATCTACAACGACTGCAAGGAGGGCAAGGACCGCCCAAAGGTCACCTACACGGGCGGCGACCTGCCCAAGCTGAAGAAGAACAAGCAGGAAGCGACGTTTTTCGTCAACAGTGCCAAAGTCGATAGGCGGCTCGACAAAATCTATACGGATCAGTGGGTTCACCCCGAGGACACGGCGCTGAAATTCAAGGCCAACTACATCGAGACCGTGACGCTGGATCAGAACATCCACGTCTTGCTGATGAAAAAGCAGGGTCTGAACGACAAGCAGTTGCAGGCGTTCCAGCATGTTCTGCTGAGCGGCTCGGGATCGACGCCCTCGGCCTATGCGATCGAGCGGGCCGAGAGCCCGAGCCGGGCCACCGACCTGCTGTCAAAGCCCGAGTTGCTGGATGACACCGCGCCGCCCAACGACAGCGCGCTGGAGCGGATTGCCAAGAGCAAGGGCGCGACACGGCTTGCGGATCTGCCCGACACGCACCCGATGAAACAGACCGCGCTGGCCTCGGCCAAGATGGTGTCTGGGATGCAGGACGCGCTGTCCAAGCTGACCGACCCCAAGGCGACGCAGTTCAAGCAGAACAAGCTGGTGAAGAGCGCGCTCGACAAGATCGAGCGGCTGATGCAGGTGATGCCCAGCTATGCCGAGGACACGCCGCGTTTTTCCAAGCTGTTCGATCTGCTGGTCGACGAGGTGTACCTGGTGCTGGCGACCTGCAAGCCCTACTCGATCGACAGCTACCGCGAGACCACCGACAAGGTCACCGAGGAGCGGATTCCGATCCTCACCCGCAAGGACGACATGCCGAAGGCGCAGCACAAGACCTTTCTGGTCTCGACGGGCATGGGCGCGATGTCGGCGGCGGTCGAGGCGGCCTATGCGCGCACCGGCTCGCGCAAGCTGCACCTTGTGGACAGCAACAAGAAAAACTCGCATTCCGCCAATTACTTCGAGGTCGAAGGTCACTTGATCGGAGAATCCGTCACCGGCGACATGACCAAGAAAGAGGCGGTCGCGGAAGAGGATTACACCCCGCCGGTCATCATGGCGACGCTGAACCCGTCGACCCCGACCAACCCCGAGGTCGACACCGGCAAGACCGCCTGGACCATCGAGGCGCTGATCAAGAATGTCGGCAAGGTGCTGACCTTTCACGGGGAGCGGCTGCGCCATGAAAGCTGCACCAAGCCGGCAGTTCTGGTGATCGACGCCACGGTGGAACGCGACGGCAGCGGCGAGGAGCAGGAGATGAACCAGGTCGTCAGCGCCTTCGCGGGTGAGGTGAACGAGGGCATCCTCGAAATCATCTTCATCAAGAGCTATCAGAAATACCCCAGCCTCGGCGCCGGCAAGGCAATGGCGGGCGGGCTGACGGTAATCGGCAACCGGCCCGAGGCGGGCGAGCCCTTTGCCGGCGAGCCCTGGGCCTCGGCGCAGGCCTCCGAGACCGACGAGAACATCATGGCCAATGACGAGGCTCAGATCGTCACGCATTTCCTGACCCATGAATCCGACGTCGAACGCAAGATGCTGGCCCGCGCGGCGAAGAACGCGAGTTTCGTGCGCTCGTTCCTGCCGGGGGCGGACGTGCTGCCCAAGGACAGCCCGATGGCCTATGACGCGGGGCTGCCATTCATTGCCATGCCCAATTCGAACGTCGCGGTCGGCACGTCGGGGCAGGGTGACCGGCTGCTGGACGAATTGCTGATCAACCAGGGCGTCGAGCCGCGGATGAGCTTCGGGTTTCAGAACACCAGCGGTTTGCCGACATCGCCCGGGATGATGCGGATCGGGATCGGGCAGGAGAGCGAGGCGGAACTGGTCGAAAAGCTGTATGGCACGCTGATGCTGGCGACCACGGGGATGTCGGCGGATCACACCAAGCACGACAAGGACCAGGTCGGTTACCTGCCCGAGGGCCGGGCGACCGCGGACAGCGTGCGCAAGGTGGCGGGTGTTGCGACCGACAAGGGATTCTCGCAGATCGCGAAGGGGCTTTCTGCCGAGCGCGCCCCGGCGGCGGCGGACAAGGTGGCGGTCGCACGACTGCTCAAGGCCGGATTGTTGCAGGAGGAGGAGGTGAAACGCGGCGAAGGCGGCGTGATCGAGGTGCCCGACCACGAGACGATCACCGAGAAGACCGCGCTGCTGACGGGACAGGTGCGCGAGATGTCCGCGGCCCGCAAGGAGTCGCAGCGGACCCTGTCGGAGTTGCGTCTGTCGGGCGAGGCTGAGGCGCTGGCGGCGCTGCTGGATCAACCGGTGCCGCAGGAGGAACGCGATCTCGCGGCGGTCGAAAGTTTCGGCGAAGACGAGGAGGACAAGTGGCGCCGCAAGGTCGGGCTGTGCCTTTTGGACAATGCAGACCTGCTGCCGGACCTGCCGGCGCTGAAATGGAACGATCCGCAGACCCAGGACCATCTGGTTGAGCCGGACACCGGGGAATTGCGGCGGTTGCTGGGCCTTCTGGCCGAGGCGCGCAAGGCCGATACGACGCGCCGCGCGCGGTCGATGCTGGCGGGAAACGCGAAGCTGCTGAGGGAGCTAGCCATGCCCCTGCCGGTGGGCGAAGTCGACCCGAGCCTGGACTTGCCCAAGACGACACGGGAGGCGGGAGAGGCGCTGGACCGGCTGAGCCCCACTTTGGACCCAGCGGAGATGAAGATGCGGCTGGCCAAGATCGCGGAAAGCCGCGGGGGGGCGGCGCGTGAGGCTGCGTTGAAGGCGCTGAAGGCGGCGCCGAAGGGCGTGTTCGAAAGCGGCGAACTGGACGATTTGGACGTGCGGAGCCTTGCCGATCTGCAAACGCTGGTTGCGCGGCTCGACACGGCGCAGGGCAGGACGCTGCGCGAGCTGGCAATCGCGGAGCCGGCCAACGCAGCCTGGCGCGAGAAGACGATCACCGCGCTGCTGCGGGCCGGGGTTCTGAAACCGGACGAGATCGTGCGGGCAGAAAAGGCGGTGCTTGCGCCGTCGGATGCTGAACTGGACGCCAAGATGCAGGAAATCGCCTCGGCGGATGCGACGACGCCTGAGGGATTGCGAAGAAAGCTGGCCGTGGTCGTGTCGATGCGCAAGGTCGATATCCAGGTCGAGAGCCTCGCCCTGTCGCGGCAAAGCTTTCCGCGCGCGCGTGTGCCGAAAGAGGAATCCGACCGTCAGGCGTGGCGTGAGACGATACGGCGGACTCTGGGGTCAAAGGCGCCTGCCGAGGAGGCTGACGATACCGAGTATCTGGAGGCGCTGGAGAGTGCAAAGACCGGTTGGCGGTTGGCATCGGTCGAACTGTTGAAGGCCAATGACCGTCCGCCGCCGAAAGCGCCCGCGCCGCCCAAGGGCGACACAGGCGAGGAGCTCAAGGCACACGCGCGGAAGATGTCGGACTATGATGCCGAACTGCGTCTCGCGCTGGCCGAGCTTGATGATGCGACGCGGATGCACGGGGCGATCGAGGCCGGGTTCGACCTGCCCGAGGGCACCGAGATCGGGGTCGAGGCGCAGTTCCTGCCGAACATCGTCGCCTCTTGCGCGTCGACGCAACTCGCGGCGATGAAGGACGAAACCGCGTTTTGCGATCTGTTCGACGTCCTGCGCGATGTCGGGCTGGACCAGTTGAGCAACGAGACGCGCGAGCGCCTGATGGACCGGCGCGGCAAGATCGCCTTGAAGGGGCTGAAGGTCGATTCTTCGGATGAGGAACTGGAGAAGCTGGCCAGGATCGCCGAGTCCTTCCCCTATGGCGAAGGGCCGGGGCGCTTGCTGACCGGGACGGACCTGGAGTCGCTGTTGAAGAAGCCCGAGGCAGCGCCCGCCCCCTTCGCGCCGGACAAGATCCTCGCGATCGCCAAGGCCTTGACGCGAGGCATGAGTCTGACGGAGATCGCCGATGCGCTGCCCGGCCTGGTGGAGAAGGCCGACAAGGTCGAGATCAAGCCGACCAAGAAAGTGAAGGGGCAGGCGGCGAGCACGACCGAGCAGAAAGCCCTGGCCCAGTCGGTCGCCGTGATCCTGAAGCAGCGTCTGGATGAAGCCGGGGCGCGGCAGAAACGCGACCCGTCGCAGGCGCCAGTGCGCAACCCGAACCTCTTCGCGGGTGATCAGACACCGCAGCGCGAAGGGCTCGAACCGATGACGGCCGAGGAACTGGAGGCGCTCAGAACGGGCGTTCGGACGCAGATCGAGACGGCGATCGGATTTGACGTATTGCCGAAATAGCCTCCTTGAGACCTCGCCGGCTCCGGCGTGTGCAGGTTATCGGTTTGTTAATCCGCAGCGCGGCGCAGTAGCGCCTTGCAAAGCTTCGGCCTGATAGGGACTCCCCCGGCGCCGTGCCTGCAATCATTGGCGGCGGAGCCTCTACTTGCCTTTCCTGGAGGCGCAGAACCGGAGGAAATCACATGGCCACGACCGCTTATTCGCTTGTCGAGGACTGGATCGCGCAGAACCGCTATACCGCGTCCGGCGACACGGACATCATTCTCAGCAACACCGGGGCACGGATCGTGACCTGGTCGCTGACCGATACCAATGCCAAGCCGCAGATCACGGTGAAACAGGGTCACCCGGTTTTGCCGTTCCAGAGCCGCGCGATGAGGCTGAAGGATGGCGAACGGATCTGGCTCGCCGGTGAAAACGCGACCGCTTCGCTGGGGGTCTGATCTGCGCATGGCCGTCCGCCGACATGCGGGCGGCCCGACCTCGGTGCGACAGCCGGGCTTGATCTTGGCGGGTCCAAAGGGCAACCCTGCACAGGTCACCGCAACCCAGGCGGGGCATCAGCGAGGGGCGTGACGTGAAAGTGAGGGGAGGACGGGCGCTCTACGGCGCCTCGGTCGGCATCCTGATGCTTGAGGCGCGATTTCCGCGGATTCCGGGCGACATGGGCAATGCCACGACCTGGCCGTTTCCGGTGCATTACAAGGTGGTGCGGGATGCCTCGCCCGAGCGGGTGGTCCGGCAAGGCGCCGAGGGCCTTTTGGACGCCTTCATCGACGCCGCGCGCGCGCTGGTCACGGACGGCGTCGATGGGATCACCACGAATTGCGGATTCCTGTCGTTGTTTCAGGACGAACTGGCGGCGGCCGTTCCGGTGCCGGTTGTCACCTCCTCGTTGATGCAGGTGGGGATGGTCGACCGTCTGCTGGGCCCCGGACGACGGGCGGGCATATTGACGATTTCAGGATCCACCCTGACGCCGCTGCACCTGGCACGCGCGCATGTTCCCGAAGGTACACCGGTGGGGTCGACCGAAGGCGGGCGCGAATTCACCCGCGCGATCCTGTCCAACGAAACCGAGATGGACATCGAGCTTGCCCGGCAGGACAACGTGGAGGCCGCGCTGGCCCTGCAGGCGGCCCACCCGGACCTTGGCGCGATCGTTCTGGAATGTACGAACATGGGGCCCTATGCGGCCGATATCGCGGCGGCGACGGGACTGCCGGTTCATTCAATCATTGGCTTCGTCAGCTGGTTCCAGTCGGGATTGTGCCCTCCACGCTTTCCCTGTCGCGACAACTGCGTGCGCTTTTAACCGAGCAGGGTGAGCCACATCCAGACGGTCAGAACGCAACTCCCCGTCGCCATCAGCACCGAGGACGCCGCGACGCGTTTGGCGCGGCCATACATGTTGGCGAAGATGTAGACGTTGACGCCGGGCGCCATCGCGGCGTTGAGCACGGCGGAGCGGAACAGGTCCGGCTTCAGCGAGAGTGCGGTACCGAAGCCCCAGACGAGGGCCGGGTGAACCATCAGCGAGATCATGCAGACATAGGCGATGGTGCGCAGATCGCCCTCTGGACGGTATTGCACCAGCAGACCGCCGAGCGCGAACAGCGCACAAGGAAGGGCCGCGCGGATGATCAGTGCGAGTGCGTCGTCGATCACGCCGGGAATAGCGAGGCCGGTGATGTTGAAGAGAAACCCGAGCCCGATTCCGAGGATCAGGACGTTGCGGAACATCGCCCGGAACGTGGCGCGCAAGGTGGCTGTGCCGCCGCCGCCGCGATTGCGAACGATTTCCATCGAGGTGATGCCGAGTGCGTAGCAGAACGGCGCATGAAAGGCGATGATCGCGTAGTTGCCGGTGAGGCTGTCGGGGCCATACGCGCGCTCGGTGATCGGCAAACCGAGCAGGACCGAGTTGGAAAAGAGGCAGCAGAAGCCGATGGCGATGGCGTCTTCCCAATCGCGATTGAACAGCAGCCGCGCGCCGAGGATGCCCAGGAGGAAGCAGAGTGCGGCCCCGGAATAGAAGCTGACGAGGAGCCGGGGGTCGAACCCAGCGGAAAGGTCGATGGTGGCGATGGCGCGAAACAGCAGGCAGGGAATTGCGAATTGCTGGGTAAAGCGCATCAGCGCGTCGATCTGGCTGTCACTGAAGTAGCGCGCGCGGGTGGCGATGTAGCCCGCGCCGATCACGAGGAAGACCGGGAGGATAACGTCGATCAGGGTCTGGAGCATGATCCGCCCTTTCGACTTTGGCCGGCGGAGGGAGCCTCCGGCGGGAGTATTTCGCCGAAGATGAAGGAAGGGGGCGCGCGTCTCACATCGGCAGTCGCAGGACCAGGCCGTCATGGGCGCAGATCACGTTGTCGGGTGTCTCTGCCGTGACAGTATCGTAATCCATGTCGATATGCATGTTGGTCAGAACGGCCTTGCGCGGGGCGGCGCGTTCAATCCATTCAAGCGATTGCGCCAAGTGCGAATGGGTCGGGTGCGGAGTGCGGCGCAGGGCGTCGAGAACCCAGCAGTCGAGGTCCTCGAGTTCCTGCCAGGCGTCGTCGTAGATTTCTGCCACGTCCGGCAGGTAGGCAAGCCCTGCGATGCGGAAGCCGAGCGCGTCGATGGACCCGTGGCCGACCCGGAGGGGCCGAAACGGGATCGCTCCGCCCGGGCCGTCGATCTGGAACGGACCGTCGATGTTTCTGAGGTTCAGGATCGGCGGGTAGGGCGACCCTTCCGGTTGCACGAAAGCATAGCCGAACTTGCTGATCAGATCGTTCTGGGTATCGCCATCGGCCCAGACGGGAATTCGCGCCCGCATGTTGAAGACGATCATGCGCAGATCGTCGATACCGTGTACGTGATCGGCGTGGCCGTGGGTATAAACCACGCCGTCGAGCCTCCCGGTACCCGTGTCGAGCAGCTGGCTGCGCAGGTCTGGCGACGTGTCGATCAGCACGGTCGTGGTGCCGTCGGGCCCGTCGCGTTCGACTAGAAGTGAGCAGCGGCGGCGGGTGTTCCTGGGGTTGTCGGGGTCGCAATCGCCCCAGTGGCCGCCGAGGCGAGGGACGCCGCCGGATGAGCCGCAGCCGAGTATCGTGAAGCGCAGCTCACTCATCGGGCGTTGGCTTCATAGGCGGCGGCCTTGGCGAAGAGCCGGTCGAAATTGGCCTGGGTGCGGGCCGCGAATTCGGCGTACTCGAGCCCGAATACCTCGGCCCCTTTGCGCGCGGTATGGGCGACGAAGGCGGGTTCGTTGCGCTTGCCGCGATGCGGGGGTGGCGCGAGGTAAGGTGCGTCGGTCTCGACGAGGATCCGGTCCAAAGGCGCCGCGGCGAAGATGTCGCGCAGCTCTTGGCTTTTCGGGAAGGCCGCGATGCCGGACATCGACAGGTAGAAATCCAGATCGAGCGCCGCGCGCGCAAGCGTGGCGGTCGAAGAGAAGCAGTGCATGACGCAGGCATAGGCGCCGTTGCGGTATTCCTCGGTGAGGATGCGGGCCATGTCGTCATCGGCGTCGCGAGCGTGGATGATGAGGGGCAGGCCGGTCTCGCGGGCCGCGGCAATGTGGATCCGCAGGCTCTCCTGCTGCCGCGCGGCGCTGTCGGCGGTGTAGTGGTAATCGAGCCCGGTTTCGCCGATTCCGACCATTTTGGGATGGCGCGCCAGATCGGTGAGTTGCTTGACCGTCGCCATGGGTTCGTCCGCAGCGCTCATCGGGTGGGTGCCAGCGGCGTAGAAAACGCGGTCATGCATTTCGGCGATGGCACGCACGGAAGGTTCCAGCCGCAGGCGGGTGCAGATCGTGACCATTCGGGTCACGCCGGCGGCGGCGGCATCGGCCACGACCTTGTCCAGTCGGCCTTCGAAATCCGGAAAATCGAGGTGGCAATGGCTGTCGGTGATCTCGGGCAGTTCAGTCATGGGATCGGGCTCGGGCGCGCCTGTGCTGCGGTTTCCTGCATCTTGAAAACCGTATCTAGGACCAGCGCGGCGGGGTCAAGGTTGACAGCCTGCCCGTGCCGGGCGCGGGCGGTGATCGTGGCCGCGATGTCGGCCCAGGCGCGACCCATCGCAGGAGTCGCGGCAAGCCGTTGCAGGATCTGCGCTTCACCCGGGCATGCCTCGGGGTTTGGGGCGGCGCCGGCGACGCCGGTGCGGGCGAGCCGGACGAGAACGGTGTCGACCAGAGTCAGCAGCAGTTCGAACCGGTCCGACGCGCCGCGCTGCGCGGCGGCGTTGGCCAGAGCAAGTGCGCGCTGACGATCGAGCCGGGGCAGGCTTTCGAGGATCGCGACAAGTTCGCGATAGACGGCAAGCCCGTCCAGTGTCAGCAGCCGCAGCGCCGCGCCGACCGAACCATTGGCCAGGGCCGCGAGTTGTTCGACCGCGTCTGCGGTGTCGGGCAGGGCGGCACCGGTCGCGGCCAGCGCGGCCTGCATGTCGGCGGCGCCCAACGGGGCGAGGCGCAGCACGCGGCAGCGCGAGCGGACGGTCGGCAAGAGGCCCGAGGGCTGGTGCGAGACCAGCAGCATCGTGGTGCGCGCGGGCGGCTCTTCGAGCATCTTCAATAGTGCGTTGGCCGCGGCGCCATTCATCTCGTCGGCGCAATCGACGATGACGACGCGGCGCCCGCCGTCGGAGCTCGACAGGTTTAGGAAGCGCGCCAGCTGGCGGATCTCGTGCACGCGTATCTCGGCCGAGCGACGGCCTTCCTTGCGCGCCTTGTCGCGATCGCTTTCAGTGCTTCCGGCCCAGCCGCGCCGCACGAGAAACAGACCGGGATCGGACAGGGCGAGAGTGCGCGCCATGACCGGATGATCGTTGGGAATGTCGAGCGTGTCCGGCTTGGGAGAGGCGCCGAACAGCCCGGCCTCCTGCCTGGGCGGGGTCGCCAGCAGGAAGCGGGCGATGCGCCAAGCCAGCGTTGCCTTGCCGACACCGCGCGGGCCGGTCAGCAGCCAGCCGTGGTGCAGCCTGTCCGACGCGAAGGCGGTCAGAAACGCGGCTTCGGCCTCATCCTGCCCGTAGAGCCGCGAGGTCTCGCGCGGATGCGGCGCGCCGGGGGCCTGATCCGGGACGGGCGGCTCGTCAGGGATGCTCATCGGAGCGCCGAGTCCACGGTGGCACGCACGTCGCTGGCCACGGTGTCGACCGGGCGGTTGCCGTCGATCACGCGAAACCGCGCGGCGTTGTCCTGCGCCAGCGCCAGGAACCCGTCGCGCATCCGCCGTTGCAGGTCGGGGCCGAATTCTTCGAAGCGCGCCTCGGCGCCCCCGCGTCCGATCGCGCGGGCAAGTCCGGTGTCCGGGTCCATGTCGATCAGCACCGTCAGATCGGGTTCGCGCCCGATCATCAGGTCGTGGAGCGTGTCGACCAACGCCCGCAAGTCACCGCGCGACAGGCCCTGATACATCCGGGTGCTATCGGCGAACCGGTCGCAGATGACCACCTTGCCCTCTGCGAGAGCGGGCAGGATCAGGCGTTCCATGTGGTCTCGGCGCGCGGCGGTGAAGAGCAGGATTTCTGTTTCGGCCGACCATCGGTCAGGATCGCCCTCGAGCACGAGGCGGCGGATCTCCTCCGCCCCGGGCGAGCCGCCGGGCTCGCGCGTCAGCACGACCTCTTGGCCGCTCTCACGCAAGGAGTCGGCGAGGAGCCGCGCCTGGGTGGACTTGCCGGAGCCGTCGATGCCCTCGAAACTCAGGAACAGGCCGGCTGGGTGGGTTGTCACATTGCCTCCGCGGGACCCGCGAGGAAGCGCGCGATCAGATGTTCGGCGGCAGTGCGCACTTTCACGGTGAAGCCGCCAGCGGCCACGTCCTGGGCGGCCACCAGCGGACGGCGGATCTCGGGTAACCCTTCGGGCGTGATGACCAGTTCCGCCAGCCGGTCGCCTTTTGTGATAGGGGCGTTGACGGGGCCCTGATAGACGACTTCGGCCGTGACCTTTTCGTCATTGAGGGCAGGCAGCAGCAGCTTGATGTCCTCGGCCGGAACCAGTCCTACGGTCTGTTCCGCTCCCATCCAGACCTCGGCCTGGGCGACGGGGGCGTCATGCGTGGCGACGGTTTTCTCGACAAAGTGGCGAAAAGACCAGTTGACGATCGCCTCCGCTTCCTGTGTGCGCGCTTCCTGGGTGTCGAGCCCCGAGATCACGAAGATCACCCGGCGGTCGCCCTGCTTGGCCGATCCGACCAGGCCGTAGCCGGCTTCCTGCGTGTGGCCGGTCTTGAGGCCGTCGGCCCCGATGCCCAGTCCGAGAAGCGGGTTGCGGTTGAACCGGTTGGCCGGCGAGCGGTTCTTGTAGTCGAACTCGGACTGCTTGAAATACTGGTAGAACTCGGGGAATTCCTCGACCAGGTGTTGCGCCAGGATCGCGAGATCCCGCAGGCTCATCCGCTGGTAGGGATGCGGCCAGCCCGAGGCGTTGGCGAATGTCGACTGGGTCATGCCGATCTTTTTGGCCATCGCCGTCATCTGTTCGGCGAAGGCTTCCTCGGAGCCGGCGAGCCCTTCGGCGACGACAACGGTGGCGTCATTGCCCGAGGACACGATGATGCCCTGGATCAGCTCGTCCGCTGTGGGGCGGTCGAGCTCGTTCAGGAACATGGTCGAGCCCCCCATGTTCTTGGCCTTGGTCGAGACGCTGAACTGCTCTCCGAGGCTGACACGACCATCGCGCAGGGCATCGAACAGCATGTAGAGCGTCATCAACTTGGACATCGAGGCGGGCGGTAGCGGTTCGTCTGCGTTCTTTTCCAGCAGCACCGTGCCGGTGGTCTGGTCCAGGACAATTGCGGCCTTGGCCGTCGTGTCGAATGCCGCCGCCGCCAGCGGCAAGTGGCAGATCAGCAGCGCGGCTGCGAGAAAGCGAGGGAAGAAACGCACGGGAATGTCTCCTGTGTCAGTTGGTGACGGGGTAGGCATCCGAGAACCCGCTATCCTTGACCTTGGCCAGCAGGTCGGATTGCTCGGAGCGATTTTGGGACGGGCCGACGAGCACCCGCCAGAGTGTCGTGCCGCTGCCGGCCTGCTCGCGTACCGTCGGTGTCAGCCCGGCGCTTCGGACTTTCGACGCGGCGCGGTCAGCGTTCTCTTCTGCGGAAAAAATGCCGATCTGGATATAGGGCTTGTCGAGACTTGACGCTGGTTCCAGCGTTTCGACGTCGACCGAGGTTGGCGCTGTGCCATCCAGCGCGTCGGAGGCGACAACGGTGGTCGCCGTCGCTGCTGCTGCCTTGCGCTGCCAGGGCCAGCGGAAGCCGGTTTGCCGCGGCTCTTCCACCGCCGCAGCGGTCTCGGCAGACGCCTGGTCGACAGTCGCGTCGACCTCCTCGGCCAGGACGGCAGCGCTATCGGTCGCCTCCGCGTCGGGCTCTTGCTCGGGCGCCTCCTCCTCGGGTGTGCGGACCAGTGCCGTCACGTCGAGCTGCACCGGCGCGCCGGCCAGCATGGCCAACGCGTCTGCCGCGTCCGACGACGCCTGGATACGGGGACCGGGAATGTCGCGCTCGCGCCGGAAAAGCGCGCCGACCACCGACTTGCCGTTGGAGGTGTTGCGGATGATCACCCGCTGAGGCTCGGTCACGTCCGGATGTGCCACCCAGACCCCGCCGAGAGACGGCCGCCCGTCCCAGAGCGCGGCTTCCGAAACCTGGAAGACCTCGGGCGCCTCGACATCGCGTTCGCCAAGCGGCCCGCTGGTGCGCGTGCTTTCCATCTTGGCCGCGTTCGTGTTCAGCCCCCCGGTGCCTTCCTCGCAGGCACCCAGCAGGCCGACGACAAAGGCCATGGCTGTCAACGTGCGAAGTCTCGCAGGACCATCGGATGTTCGGATCATGTCTCGTTCCTTGCCTGTATGCAGGCGCCAGCTCCGTCACGTGCCGATTGTCCGGTCTCTCGATGGGCTGCCATGCAACGCCTGAACGCGCTCACCATAACGCGCCCGTATCGTCAAGGAAAGTCCACGCGATAGACCGTACCGGTTTTCCGGAAACCGCTTGCCTGACGGCGCTGGTCCGCCTAAACCGTGCCAGCGACGACATCCCGCTTCGGGGTCGTCCCGGCCCTTGTCCGGGCCGCGCGGGGAGGTGGCAGAGTGGTCGAATGCGGCGGTCTTGAAAACCGTTGGGCGTGAGAGCGTCCCCAGGGTTCGAATCCCTGTCTCCCCGCCACCGACAATCGTCTCTATTTCCCATGTCCAGACTGTGCCGAATTTCGGCGTGATTTCCGTCGGTTGCGCGGTGAGGTCGCGGTCGGAGACGCGCCTTTCTGCTCAGGTCCCGGGTCAGATTGGCGGGTGTCTCAGGTGGCCTGGGACGGGGGTCCGGTTTCGAGTGTGTTTCCCTGTTTCGGATCTTCTGCCGCGCCTTCCCGACGAAGCCGATCCACCGCAGCCTCGGTCCCATTTGCTGCCGCGTCGGCCAAGGCCTCGAGGGCCTGCAGTCGGTCGGCCCGTTCGGCCGCGCGCGTTTCCGCCAGAACGATCCCGACGAAGGCATCGGCCACAGCCTGCGGCAAGAGCAGCGCGCGTCGTGACTCGGCATCGAGCGCGGCCATCGCATCCACATCTCCGATGTCCCGGATGGGGATGGAGCGCAGACGGGTGCGCAGTTCGATAGCCTTCTCAACGGCGGCCTGAATGCTGCAGCGAGTTTCTGGCCGAGGCCATGTCAGGTCACGCAATTTCCGTCAGAACATCGTAAGACACGTTAGCCTGCCGGATTTTCCTCAAGGGTCACAGGAGACGGTCCAGTTGGAAGGGCACTTCCTCCGCCACTTGCCCCCGCGAAAGCGTTCTCCCGATCCGGCTGCGGCCGGATTTTTCCGTTGTTTTCGAGGGTTATGCGGGAGTGGCTGAGCACTGGCCCGGGTGCCAGGAGGCCGTCTCTCAGGGCCGATATTCTCCGGACCTCATGACTGCGCCATTTTGGTGAATAGCTTGATAAGATATTGGTAGGCATGGTTTTTCCTCTGCGACGACCTGAACACTTCGATTTGGGTCGCACTTGGCGAAAGGAACCGTGATCGAACGTTCGCTGGCCCGCAGGTTCTGTGCAACTTCTGAATGCTGCGGCGCAGCACATGTCGAGCTTTCGCAGGATGGGCGGATACCGGTCGTTCGGTGCCCGCGCGGTCACAACCCTGGATTTTATTATAGCGGACTTACGTACCGCATGTATCCCGAACATTACATCTTCGACGCTGCCCGATGCGTTCCTCCTGATCTCATTGTTTGTGTTAGAGCCAAGGTTACGAAAAATAGCACACGTCAGCCGTAGAACCAGTTCAATTCAGTGCCGAATTTACGCTCCGCGCTGAGTCTCCCGAGGCCGCCTGAAAGCGTATGCAAATAATACTCCGGCTCTTGGAGATTCAGCCGGACCGCGCGGTTGTCTCGGAGGGCAATTCGCCGAATAAGGCGCGATATTCGCCAGCGGTACGGCCAGAATGTGTCAACCCGCAATCAAAATATAAATCCGTCAGACGACTTCGCAACACCGCTTTGGACCTCAGGCGCTGTCGAAGGACGGTCAGCCTTTGAAGTGAGAGATACCGCTTCGGTGACATCCCATATGTGCGTCTGAAGGATCGCTCTACGTTCTTCACGGGGTAGCCAAGGCGCTGGCATATTTCAAGTATTCGAAGTTGTTCGTCGCCGAGGTGCAATCGAATGTACTCCGCTACTTTCTGAGCGATACTATGATCCGCACTGTGCCGCTGGTCTTGTCAGAGGAACTTTGCTTGAGCCGGGCAGGGGGCTCTCGTAGCCTTTCCAGATGACCAAGCGTTCCCCCTTCAAGTACTTCAAGACCAGCCCTGAGATCATCCGCCTGGCAGTGA
>NZ_JAELVR010000016.1 GCF_016428585.1 Sedimentitalea arenosa
GCGACTGAAGGATTGGCGTCGCGTTGCCACCCGCTACGACAGATCCCCGACGGTATTCCTCTCGGCAATCGCGCTCGCGGCTACTGTCTTGTTCTGGCTGTAAATCAATGAGTCTGGAGCCTAAATAGCGTAGGAGCTGAGATCGCCCTGCCTCAATGTCCGGGGCCTTGAATTCGAAGATAACCTGCAGCGCATACCACTCGCCGCTGTCATCGGCGAAGGCAACCAAATCCGCTGAACCACAAGTTGCATACTTCTGTCCGCGCTCACGTTTGGTTAGGTCATGTGGCGTGTCGGGCACCTGCCATTCTGGCTTCCACCGAAGTTGTGTCTCCTTCCATCCCAGTCGCAATAAGTCCCTAATAACCTGTTGTCGTACCGTTTCTTCGGGTTTGATTGGCGCGGCATCGGTCATCACTTGTCCTTCATTACTGGCAGGAAACGAGCTACCCGTTTTCAAAGGCCGATACTAGCCGCAAGGCAAAACGAATTCACCAGAATAATCTCCGGGCGCTGAGCTCCCCAGCCTTTGCCGAGCCCGTGAGACCTCCCAGATGTCTCCGGCTGGTCATTCGCCCTCGCCATAGTGGTTACCAATTTTGCGCACTTGTTGGGCCTCGCCGCAATGAAGCTTCCAAGTTGAACGACGCAAATGCTGGGACGCTGAGACGTTTCGATCTCAGTTCCGTTCGACCGAACGCGACCAGCTTCGAAGTGCTCAGCTACTTTTCTGGAAAACTGTTTTTTATCATAACCTTACAGCCTGAGCACCAAAACGGCGCAGTCATCAGGTCCGGAGAATATCGCCACGGAGAGACCGCTTCCGGGCCTCTTGGCGCAGCGGCCAGTGCTAAGCCACACTCGCATAACCCTCGAAAAAAACGGAAAAATCCGGCCGCAGCCGGATCGGGAGAACGCTTTCGAGGGGGCAAGTGGCGGAGACGAAGGGATTCGAACCCTCGAGACCCTTCCGGGCCTACTCCCTTAGCAGGGGAGCGCCTTCGACCACTCGGCCACGTCTCCGCCGTCCCGTTTAGAGGTGCGCAGCCCGAGAAACAAGGCGAAAGTAGCGCTTCAATGCTCATTCATTCATCTTATACGCGCAGTATTGTAACGGTGGCCGTTATCGGTGCGAAATCCCTCGGTGTTTGGAAAAAACCGTCAACGTGAACGACTCCGTGCGAAGCGGCCGATCTGCCAATAGAAAGAATTTTGCCGACCGCGTGATGCGGCGCACCACGCACATGATCCATGCACTTGTCACCGAGATACTCGGCCAGATCGGCGGCGACGCAGGATGAGCCGCTATCGCTGAACAACCTCCACTTCTGGACTCGCTGTTGCACTGTTGCGGCTTGACGCCTTTATGTCCGCGTCAATACGCTGCCCGACGCCAAAACCGTTCTGAAATTGATAGGAGGCTGGGTCGAGGACTAAAATGAAAACCACTCACACAGCGGCCTGAAATGGAAATCGCCCCGCGAGTTCATCAGGGCAAAAACCGGCGTTGTTGCATTACCCCGGCCTGAGGCGCGACTGCCCCTTACCCGGCTGACGTCAATCCAAGCGGGCGATCTCGGCGGTGCCGAGTGCGTTGAAGCGGTTCATGAGGGCGATGCGGATGTGGATTTCGGCGGTCTGGCGGTCCGGGTCTCTCGCCATGATGCGCTCGCCGAAGGCCTTTAGGCAGCGCATCTTCGCCTCGATCCGGCTGCGGGCGTGGTATCCGGTCCACCGTTTCCAGAACGCCCTGCCGAAATATCGCGTCGCGCGCAGGGTTTCGTTTCGGGCGCGGGCCGCCGGGCAGTCATTCTTCCATAGCCGTCCGGTCTTTCGGATCGGGATGATCGGAATGGCGTCGCGCTCGATGATGGCTTTGTGGCAGCGGCGTGTGTCGTAGGCGCCGTCGGCGGTGACCGTGCTGATCGGCTCGTCCGCCGGTATCTGGCCGAGCAGGTCGTCCAGCACGGGGCTGTCGCCGTCGCGGCTGGGGTGAACTCCACGGCGCGAATGTCGGATGTGGCCGGGTCCATGGCCAGATGGACCTTGCGCCATTGGCGTCGGCCCTGCACCCCATGCTTGTGCGCCTGCCATTCGTCATCACCTAGGAACTTGATACCAGTGCTGTCTGTCACCCGGCAGGGCATCACCAAGTGATGTCCCGAGAGGGCACGAGCAGGTTGAGCGGCCCGTCGGAACGGCGATAGGGGATCTGCACGGACAAGGTCTTCTGCCGGCGGCACAGGGTGGAGAAGTCCGGTACCGACCAGTCCAGCCCCGCTGGTTTCCGCAGGCTTGCCACCATGCCTGCGGTCTGGCGCAAAGGCAGCTTGAGCAGGATCTTGATCGACAGGCAGAATCGTATGGCCGCATCGGAAAACACCGCTGGCCGTCCAGGTCGCCCTTCATGCGGCGCGCGCCAGGACATGTCCTTGTCGACCCAGATCAGTAAGGCCCCCGTTTACGAAGCGACGCGTTGTAGCTGGACCAGTTCGTTGTGCGATAGCGGGCGAGAGATGGCTTGTTCATACGGTGCGTCTCACGCCATGGATTCGCAAAGTGAATCCTCAGACGTCAGAGTTCTGCAACAACGCCGCGACGAACGCAGCGTCGTTGCAGTCGCTTTGGCTATCGTGTATCGACGATTAACGAAATGTAGGAACTCACGTGCTCCACCCCAACACTCCCATCGCAGAATTGGCAAAGGCACTCGCCCATCCCGCGCGGTTGCGCATACTGCGGTTGCTGCGCGCCACGCCCGGATGCATTGGCGGCGACATCGTGGACGCTGTCGGCCTGGCTCAGTCCACGGTTTCCGAGCATCTGCGCATTCTGAAGGCCGTCGGTGTCATCACTGGCGAAATCTCAGGGCCGCGCACCTGCTACGCGCTGAACCCCGCCGCCCTCGCGCCGCTTGTCGATTTCATTCAGGCCCTGACCCCGCCCGCTTCCGCAGACTGCTGCATGCCAGATGAAAAGAAAACTTCATGAGTCTTTTTGAACGATGGCTGACCCTTTGGGTCGCCCTGTGCATACTTGCCGGACTTTTGCTCGGCAACCTTGCGCCAGGCCTCTTTGGTGCGCTGGCCGCGCTGGAAGTCGCCTCGGTCAACTTTGTCGTCGCCGTCCTGATCTGGGCGATGGTCTATCCGATGATGATCGCGGTAGATTTCGGCTCGCTCAAGACGGTGGGCCAACGGCCGAAGGGCCTGGTCATCACGCTGGTGGTCAACTGGCTGATCAAGCCATTCACCATGGCGGCGCTGGCGGTGCTTTTCTTTGAGCATGTCTTTGCCGGGCTGATCGACCCCGAGCGCGCACAGGAATACATCGCGGGCCTGATCCTGCTTGGCGCCGCGCCCTGTACCGCGATGGTGTTCGTCTGGTCGCAACTGACAAAAGGCGACCCGAACTACACGCTGGTGCAGGTCTCGGTGAACGACCTGATCATGGTGGTCGCCTATGCGCCGATCGTGGCGTTCCTGCTTGGCGTGACCGACATCAGCGTGCCGTGGGAAACGCTGGTCCTGTCAGTCGTCCTCTACATCGTCATTCCCTTGATCGCGGGGATGTTCACTCGACAGGCGCTGATCGCAAGAGGTGGCGACACGGCGGTGGCGGCGTTCACGGCGCGGCTCAAGCCGGCCTCGGTGGTGGGGCTTTTGCTGACCGTGGTCCTGCTGTTCGGCTTTCAGGGGCCGGTGATCCTTGCGCAACCGTTGCTGATCGCAATGATCGCGGTGCCGATCATCATCCAGTCCTACGGGATCTTCGCGCTCGGCTACGGATGGGCATATCTGTGGCGCGTACCGCACAAGGTCGCAGCACCCTGCGCGCTGATCGGAACGTCCAATTTCTTCGAACTCGCAGTCGCGGTGGCCATCGGGTTGTTCGGGCTGAACTCCGGCGCGGCGCTCGCCACCGTCGTGGGTGTGCTGGTCGAGGTGCCGGTCATGCTGAGCCTGGTGAGCATAGCCAACCGGACACGCGCGAAATTCCCCGGGTCAACAAGTTGAACCACCGCCTGTGACTCATCATCCGCAGCTACTCCCGCAAAGGGGCTGCATGTCCGGTCAGTCTGCGATGACACTGGCCGCAAACGACAGAAATGAGCCGCCTTTGATGTGGTGCGAAACTTGGGCGTAGAGAGGGCTTCAGCGCACATCGCGTTCGCAGATCAGAAGTCCACTCGTTCTTTCACAAGCTAGAGGCCAGCCGTTTGGCCTCTGTATATCCCGAGATCATTTTTCCAATGATTTCTTCCGTCGCTCCGTGGCTGCGCATGAAAGCGGCCGGGTCTGAAGCGAGGGACGGAGAGGCATTGATGCCCTCCAACGCCGATCTGGCTCTTTCGCCATCGCCGAGCGCCCCCGCTGCAATCGCGACGAGGAAATTCCCGAAGCCGGAACCCTTGTTTGCCGAGTGTTCGGCGATGTCGAGCGCAACGGCTGCGTCGCCTTCCAACAGATGATACATCGAGAGCAGGTGATAGTACCATGCCGGCGGATCGACGGTTCGCTCAAGAGACCGTTCCATGAGCGGAACACCCTCGTCGAACTTGCCCCGAGCGGCAAGCCGCCAGCCGACCTGGGCGAGCGTATCGGGGTCGTTCGGGTTGAGCTCGAGCGCCCGCCATCCGAACCGCTCGCCTTCCTGGTAGTTGCCCATGTGGTGATGGATAGCCGACAGAGCCTTCAGGGTCAGCACGTTGTTGGGATCCAGGCTATAGGCGCGCTCGGCCGCGGCCAAGGCCGCAATGTAGTTGGCGTTAATTTGTTCGGGCGGCAGGAACCGGTACCGGGACGCGTCGAGGCGGACCCATCCCAGCATCGCCCAGGCGTCACTGTAGTCCGGATTTCGTGCCACCGCCGCATCGAGGCACTCGAGCATCTGCTCGAATTCGGCCCGCTCAAGGGTCCGGCGATAGGAATACCCCTGTTGAACGCAAAGGTAGCTTTCCAGGCTCGCCGGCGGGGGGCTGTCGGCGTTCGACCGGATGTCCTCGGACAGAGCCCCGTATGGCTGCCCAAGGGCGCTCGCGATCTCGGCCGACACGGAGTCGCGCAAATCGATGAGCGATCCCGGTGAGAGTTGCAGGTCGTAAATGTCGCTCCAGACCATTTCGCCAGTGCCGGCATTCAAGAGGTTGACCACGACGGAGACGCGATTCCCCTCGATCAGAACTTCTCCGCGCACGACGTAGCTGGGGAGGGGGGCCTTGCCGAGCTCTGCCAATGTCTGTGCTTCAAGGTTCTCGACCGACGGCGCAAAAAGCCGGAGGCCGCGGAACTGGCTCAGATAGTGCAGGAGTTCCGAGCCGAGGCCAGCTGCGAGCGCATGCGTGGTCTCTGACGGATCGAGCGCCTGAAAGGGCAGAATGGCGACACGGGGCAGATCGACCTCGCCGGCGGTTGCCGTGGTGGTATCGTCTGACCCTTTTTGGAGGAGAAGGCCGACGCCCACCCCGGTCAGCAGGACCAGAAGGATCGCGATCGCGAGTGTTGCCCGGGAGCTGCGTTGGTGCGTCCGGGGCGGTGTGGGATCGACCTCCGGCGGCTGCGGGTCGGGGGGCTCAGGCGCGTGGTGCAGTGTCTCGAACTCCGGCGCGTATCCACCCTTCGGAATCGAGATCCGTACGGGATCATCACGTCCAGGCCCGACATAGTAGCTGTCGAGATCGCGGCGAAGGCGGCGCGCTTCCAGCCGGACGACCGGATCTGACTTGCTGTTGAAATCGGTGTCGCGCCGAAACACCTCGTGCGCGATAACGACGCCCTTCAGACCCTGGGCGCGACCCGCAACCGCTTCTTCGACGACGAAGCGAAGGAATTTCCGACGCTGATCGCTGGCCGAAAAATCCGGACTGGCCAGCACACGTTCCAAAGCCGCCTGAATGTCGGCTGTCGACGGGGTGTCCCTCTCGCATTCGACTGCCTGTTGGACCGTGTGCGCCATCGATTCTCCGTATCGCGAAAAAATCGCTTGTATCTCGTGTCTTTAGCAGCCGCCTTCGCCTACGTCACACAGATTTCATGTTAACATCACAACATCAGGGGGGTGTCACAGGGGGGGTACGAACCCGTTCGCTACTCCCTTGAGCGGGTCGAAGGCGCTACTCGATTTAGTGAAACCCTTCTCCGGCGTCGTTCCATCGGAGGACATTGCATGGACCGCTGGCACTTCACGATGAACCGTTGGCCCGACCAAGCCTTTTCGATCCGTCGACGCATGAAGGACGACGAGCGGTTCTGCGAGATCGTGTGCGATTACGAGGTCGCGCGGTCTGCGTTGCAGCACTGGCGCCTGAAAGATCCGCCCGAAACGCAAAGGATCACCGACTACAAGCAGATCGTGCGCGAGCTGGAGGCGGAGATCGAAGCAGACCTGGCGCTTTCGCGCCTCATGACATCAACCGGTTGCGGGGGCGAATCGTAAAGGTTCGCCGCCACGCCATTTCTCAAACCATACGGAGACCAACCCATGACACAGACCGAAATTCAGCCCCCAAGAGCCGAGAGGCGAATGGGCCATGCCCTGAGGCTCGGCCTCTCGATCGTTGCGGCAAGCTTTGTGGTGACGGCCGCATTTGCACAGGACCAATCTGCTGCGGCAAAGCCGAACATCCTTCTGATCGTCTCGGACGACACTGGCTGGGGCGATCTGGGACCGTATCTCGGCGGTGAAGCGCGCGGGATGCCGACGCCGAATTTCGATCAATTGGCCAAGGAGGGCATGTTCTTCACGAATTTCTATGGTCAACCGTCCTGCACACCGGGACGGGCCGCGATCCAGACGGGGCGTAACCCCAACCGCTCTGGCATGACCACCGTGGCCTTCCAGGGCCAGGGCGGCGGCCTTCCCGAGGCTGAATGGACCCTGGCCTCGGTGCTGAAGGAGGCCGGGTACAAGACCTATTTCACCGGCAAGTGGCATCTGGGCGAGTCCGACTACGCGTTGCCCAATGCGCAGGGCTACGATGTTATGAAAAACGCGTTCCTCTATCACCTGAACGCCTATACCTATCCCGATCCGAGCTGGCACAAGAATATGAGCGACGACCTCCGGGCCGAGTTCGCCAAGATCACCACCGGATCGCTCTCGGGTAATGCCGGCGAAAAGGCGACCGAGGACTTCAAGGTGATCGGCGATGCCGACACGCCCAACGACGGCAAGGTCGGGATCAAATATCTCGATGCCTATGTCGAGAAGGCCGCCTATGAGTTCCTGGAAGATGCCGCCAAGGACCCGGACACGCCGTTCTTCATCAACGTCAACTTCATGAAGAACCACCAGCCGAACCTGCCGCACCCGGATTTCGAAGGCAAATCGATCTCGAAGTCGCCCTACGCCGATTCGGTGGTCGAGCTTGACGCCCGCGTCGGCAACGTGCTGAAGAAACTCGACGATCTTGGTCTCAAGGACAGCACTGTCGTGTTCTACACGGTCGACAATGGCGCCTGGCAAGACGTCTACCCGGACAGCGGCTACACGCCGTTCCGCAGCACCAAGGGCACCGACCGCGAGGGCGGCAGCCGGGTTCCGGCCGTCGTTCGCTGGCCCAACCAGGTTCCGGCGGGCTCCAAGAGCGACGACATTCTTGGCGGTCTCGACCTGATGGCAACCTTCGCGTCCCTGGCGGGGCAGGATCTGCCCGAGAACGACCGCAAGGGCGAGCCGATCGTCTTCGACAGCTACGACATGACCCCGGTCTGGACCGGCAAGGGCAAGTCGGATCGCAACGAGTGGTTCTACTTCACCGAGAACGAACTGACGCCGGGCGCCGTTCGCGTGGGCAACTTCAAATACGTGTTCAACCTGCGCGGCGACGACGGCGCGGCCACCGGCGGCCTTGCAGTCGACACCAATCTCGGCTGGAAAGGCGCCGAGAAATACGTCGCCACGGTGCCGCAGGTGTTCAACCTGCTGGACGATCCGCAGGAGCGGTATGACATCTTCATGACCACCTTCACCGAGAGCACCTGGGCTATGGTCCCGGCCAACGAGGCGATGCAGGAGATCATGAAGACATACGTCCAGTATCCGCCACGCAAGCTGCAGAGCGAGACCTACACCGGTCCGATCACGCTGAGCGGGTACCAGCGCTTCCAGCATGTGCGTGACGAGCTCGAGAAGAACGGAGTCAGCATCGGCCTGCCGACCGGCAACTGACGACATGATATTGCGGGGCGGGCCAATGACGGTCCGCCCCGTTTTTTTCAAAACCCAGACCGTTCCGAAAGTTGACCTCTGCATGAAACCGCTTCTTTCCGGCCTTGTCTTCGGCCTCGCCTTCACCACGCCCGTCCTTGCGCAGGACGATCCGCTGCCATCCTGGAACGATGGCGATACCAAGACCTCGATCATCGCTTTCGTGGAGGGCGTGACCACCGAGGGCAGTGCGACTTTCGTCGATGAGGACCACCGCATCGCAACCTTTGACAATGACGGCACACTCTGGATCGAACAGCCGATGTACACCCAGCTTGCCTTCGCATTCGACAGAGTGAAAGCGATGGCGGACGACCACCCCGAGTGGAAAACCACCCAGCCGTTCCAGGCGGTTCTTGGAGACGATACCAAGGCGCTTGCCGCGGCGGGCGAGAAAGGGCTTCTTCAGATCGTCGCCGCCACGCATTCCGGGATGAGCACCGTCGAGTTCGAACAGCTGACCCAGGACTGGCTGGCGACCGCGCGCCACCCGAAGTTCGGCAAACCCTACACAGAGCTGGTCTATCAGCCGATGCTGGAGCTCATCGACTATCTTCAGGACAACGACTTCAAGACCTTCATCGTATCCGGCGGCGGTGTCGAGTTCATGCGCCCTTGGACCGAACAGATCTATGACATTCCGCCCCAGCAGGTCGTCGGCTCGTCGATCGCGACCGAGTTCAAGATGGTGGATGGCAAGCCGGTCCTGATGCGGACCGATAAGATCGATTTCATCGACGATGGTCCCGGAAAACCGGTCGGGATAAACTCCCATATCGGCATCCGCCCGATTGCCGCTTTCGGCAACTCCGACGGTGACCTGCAAATGCTGCAATACACCTGCCTTTCGGATGGCCCGGGCTTCTGTCTCTATGTCCATCACACCGACGCGCGACGCGAATACGCCTATGATCGCAACGCAAGTTTCGGAAAACTCGACAAGGGGCTGGACGCCGCGGCGGCGCATGGCTGGACGGTGGTCGATATGTCGAAGGACTGGACAACGGTTTTCGGTGACTAGTCTCAGTTGAGGGCGCGCGTTTGCCAGTCATGTGGCAGGTGCGCGCGACCGCAACGCCGTGCTTGCGATACGACAACGGCTGAAAGCGGCGCCATGGGTCGCTTCACGCAGCGCCCGGAAACCGACTCCACTCTGTCTGACGGTCACCAGTCCGAACCGGCCCGCTTGCTACTCCATCCGCATCGCTTCGGTTTCGATGAAAATGTCGACCGTATCCCCGACGAGCCCGTTGGCGACTCCGTAGGTCATACCGAAATCGCTGCGCTTGATCGAAGTTTCCAAAGACAGTCCGAGGGTTTCGCGCTGATGCCCGAACGGATAGGGGGCCATCTTGTTCAGCGTGACGTCCAATGTCACCGGTCGGGTCTCGCCCAGAATGGTGAGGTCGCCCGTCACTGTCCCGCTGGTGGCGGTTTCGGCGTTGCCCCCGTTCGCAGCGAATGTGATTTCAGGATGTTGGGTGACATGCAGGAAGTCAGGCTTGCGGACATGTGCATCCCGCGCCTCGTTGAACGTGTCAACGCTTTTAGCGTTGATGGTAACGGTGACATCTCCCAAATCCTGCGTTGCGGGATCGTATTGGAACCGGCCCTCGATACCGCGGAAAATGCCCAGCGTCTTTGCGTAACCGATGTGTTCGACCGTGAAATACACGACCGTATGTTCCGGATCGAGCTGGTATTCTCCCATCTCGGCAACGGCGGGGGCGGCAATGCAGGCAAGAGCCGCAGCGGTCATCACGATACGCATGATCTGTCCTTTCTTGTGGGGCGAAGACGGCACGTAGGTCGGTTCATGACCGCCACGCCGCGTTCGCATGTTGAACGGTGACAGGGTGTGATATAGGGCGTTTTCTACAAACGGCGGCAACAATCGATCGCCCGTACGCGATGCGCGGGTCCGTGACATGGAACACACCGCCGTCCGGCTGTCATCGGCGTCCGCGTCTTCAGATCATCGATGTCAGGCACAAACCCAAGGTTCCTCGGGCTGCCTGAGCGCATGATGTTGCCAACGTGTGCTTTTTGGCGGCAGTGCGATTGAAGACCTGAAACCATTGCGTTCTGCCGTGGTGCCACGCGAATGTACGATTTGCGCTTGGCTTGCAAATCGATTGCGTTAACCATCTCACATCGTTCCGGAGATGCCGGGTGTCGAGATTTCAACCAAGCGTTCTAGCTATGTTGCAAGGGAACTCAGGACGTCCATGATCGAGGGCCGAACACGGGAAATTTTCCATGCGCGCGCGGTGACATCGCCTGGCGCGTCTCTGATGCTCGTGGGTCTTGGTCTCGCGTTGCCGCTCTACCTTGCCTCTGCCATGTTTTTGCAAGGCGGGCTCGCCACGTTTGTTTTTCTTGCCGTCTTGGCAGGGGTGATGGCGGTGTTCGCGCGCGCCCTGACTGCGCATTACCCGCACCCTCGACTTGGTCTGTGCAATGTCGTGACCTTCTTCCGGGCCGCTCTGGTCTGTTTTCTTTTTGGCATGCTGTTCGCCCCGGGCGTGTCAGGCTGGCTCGTATTCGCAATTGCCACGGTCGCTTTTTCGCTTGATGGGATCGATGGCTGGCTGGCGCGCCGCGCGGGTCTGGTCTCGGTTGTTGGCGCGCGATTTGACATGGAAACCGACGCGGCGCTGGCTGCCGTGTTGTCGCTTTGGCTGCTGGTGAGCGACACCACGGGCGCTGAAATCCTGGTGCTCGGCTTCACGCGTTACGCGTTCGTTCTGGTCTCGTATGTACTGCCCGCGTTGAAAGGCAGCCTGCTCCCGTCCTGGCGGCGCAAGGCGATATGCGTGGTGCAGATCGCAGCGTTGATCCTGCTGGTTTGTCCACTGACTCCGAACGCAGCGATACCGGCGATAACCCTTGGTGCGACGGCGCTCCTTCTCTGGTCGTTCGCGGTCGATACGATGTGGTTGTTGCGGCAGGCTTCCTCGCATGAGCAAGGGGCTGGGCGACGGCCATCTTCTTCTGGCATCGTGAGACTATCCCCCGGAGGCCGCCAGGTCATGCGGGTTGTTCTTGCGGCCGTCATCCTGCACCTGGTCCTGATCCTGCCGCACCACCCGGGGGGCTTGGCGGGGAGCACCTTGGCCAGGTTTCCGCTGGAATTGCCAGTACTTCTCTTGCTTTTGCTGGCGCTGGGTCGCAGCTGGGCCACATTACCGCTGCGGGTTGCCGTAACGGCGGCACTGCTGGGTCTGACGGTGTTCAAACTGGCTGATCTGGCGATGTTCTCGGCGCTTGCACGGGCCTTCAATCCATTGGCCGATCTGGCCTTGGCCGAGGCCGGATATCGCCTGCTGATCGGCGCGATCGGACCTGTCCTCGCCGTCCTTGCATTGCTTGGTGCGATCATCGCGCTCGGCTGCTTGGGCCTGGCCGTCTGGTGGGCCACGGGCATCTGGGCAAACGCCGCGCCGGCATCCCCAAGGTGGCAAGCGGCGGTCGGCGGTGCGGCCTGCCTTGCAGGCGGCCTCGCCGTTGCGGATGTCGGCGACCGGATTGAGCGGTGGGATCTGCCCTACAATACCCCAGGTGCCGCCCGATCCACTGTCATGGCGATAGACAAGCTGCAGACCGCTCGGGCCACGCTGCGTGACCTGCAAGCCTTCGAGGCTGCCGCGGCCTCTGATCCGTTCGCCGGCACGCCGGGTCTTCTGGATCTGATCGACCGCGATGTGATCGTCGTTTTCCTTGAAAGCTATGGCCGGACCAGCCTCGACAATCCGCTATACGCCGATCTGCATCGCCCGACGCTGGCCGAGGGGCAAGTCAGGCTTGAGGCTCTTGGACTCTCCACGGCGTCCGGCATCCTGTCTTCGCCCACGCGCGGCGGCCAAAGCTGGCTCGCGCATGCAAGTTTTGCCAATGGCGTGTGGGTCAACAGCGACACCCGCTATCGCGCCGCGCTGGCATCGGAGCGGCAAACACTGTTTCACCTGGCTGCAAACGCGGGCTTTGAGACCGCGGCAGTCATGCCGCAGATCACGCTGGATTGGCCGGAAAGCAGCCGGATGGGGTTCCGCACGGTTCTTGCGGCCGACGACCTGGGATACGAGGGGCTGAATTTCAACTGGGTCACGATGCCCGATCAGTTCACCTATGCCGCCCTCGATCGCATCTTGCGCCAGCAGGGGCGGTCCAAGAAGGCATTCATCCAAGTGGCGACCGGGTCGTCGCATGCGCCTTGGGTGCCGGTGCCGACGCTGGTGCCGTGGGACCGAATTGAAGATGGCGCCATCTTCAACGACATGGCTACCGCTGGCGATACGCCCCAAGCCGTGTGGCGAGACCGCGACCGGGTGCGGGCTCAATACCGGCTCGCCGTGGACTACGCGTTGCAGGCGATCCTGTCCTATGCCGAGAAGCACGGCGATGAGCCGCCGCTGCTGGTCGTGATGGGGGACCACCAGGCGGCAGGATTCGTGGCGCAGGACGACCGCCCCGATGTGCCGATCCACGTGATTGGTCCCGCACATTTGGTGGATCGCACCATGGCGTGGGGCCTGTCGCCGGGATTGATACCGCCAAAGGACGCGCCGGTCATCGCGATGGACCGAATGCGCGATCTGTTTCTCAGCGCGTTTTCTTCGGTCAGCCCACGCCGCCAGGCTGCGAAATGACTCTCCGCATGCCGCTTGTTGTTCTGCGGTCATTGCAGGTGGCGTTGGCGGTGGCCCTTCTGGCTTTGCTCTGGCGTGTGGCGGACGGGGCGAACGCGATCGACTTGCTGATCGGCCTGCACGTTGGTTGGCTGGCGGCTGCGACTGCAGCGTTGACGTTGCAGACTGTGCTGTCGGCTTTGCGCTGGCGGTTGACGGCTGGGCAAATGGGCATTGGGCTGGATCGTGTCACGGCGCTGCGGGAATACTACCTTGCGCAAGTCTTCAACCAGGCACTGCCGGGCGGTGTACTGGGCGATGCGGGCCGGGCAGTCCGCGCACGGGCTGCGGCGGGGGTGTTGACCTCGGCCCAGGCGGTGCTGTTCGAGAGGGTGGCGGGGCAGATCGCGCTGTTCGTGGTTTTCTCGGTGGCCGTGATCCCGATCCTGTTGCGACCCGGTGGGTTGGACCTGCCCGCGTGGTTGGAAGCGCCAGTCGCATTGTTTCTTCTTCTCGGAGGCGCGGCTTTGGTCGGTCTTTGGCGGATCGAGCTTTGGCCGAACGCCTCTGCGCGCAGGTTTCGGGCTGCGTTCCTCCACGCCCTGGCGTCTCCGGACGTCCGCGTGCGACAAGTGAGCATGAGCGTCGGCACCGCGCTCTGCAATATCGCAGCGTTTGCCTTTTGCGCGCAGGCAGTCGGGACGGGTCTCACACCCGTTGCAGCGCTGGTTCTTGTGCCACTGATCCTGCTCAGCATGCTGATCCCGCTGACCTTCGGTGGCTGGGGTTTGCGCGAGGGAGCAGCGATCGTCATTCTTCCGCTTGCCGGTGCAACGCAGTCGGAAGCGCTGGCCGCAAGCGTGGCGTTCGGCTGTGCGATGTTGATCGCGACCGTGCCGGGCCTGCTTGCGCTGCGCGGTTCGTTCGCCACTGATCCCACAAGGATCTGACCGTGTCGCGCGCAAGGCCAGTCTCCCAAAGAGGATCCGGCAAATGACTGCTCGAAGCGCGGTTTTCGCCATTCCCGGCGATCTGGCCAGCATGACGGGCGGCTATATTTACGACCGCCGCTTGATGGAGGAATTGCGCCTTCTGGGACGCTACATGCACCACATGCCGCTGAGTGCGGGATTTCCTAACCCGAGTCCCGCCGATACCGAGGATGCCGCGCAGAAACTGGCTGCTGTTCCCGCGGATCAACCGATCCTTTTTGACGGGCTGGCTTTTGGCGCGATGGATCACGGCGCGCTCGGGCGGGTGAGGGCTCCTGTCGTCGCATTGGTTCACCATCCGCTTGCGCTTGAAACCGGGCTGTCGCCCGCACGGCGGGATCACTTGTCCAGGTTGGAGCGTGCCAACCTTGCACTTGCCACCCATGTCATCGTGCCCAGCCCACACACCGCGTCGGTGCTCTGCGCGGAGTACGGGATGAGACCAGATCGGATCACGGTCGCGCGACCCGGGGTCGATCCGCGCATGGGGCATGCAGTGCCAGTCGATCCTCCGCTGATCTTGTCGGTGGGAATACAGGTGCCGCGCAAGGGGCACGACATCCTGCTGCGTGCACTGGCCCGGCTGACAGACCGGGAATGGCAAGCGGTGATCGTCGGCACGGCGCAGGACGCAGCCTGTGCGGCGGATCTGTCTGCACTTGTTCAGGATTTGAAGCTGGAGGATCGGGTTCGCCTGACCGGTCGCATCCCGGATCAGACCCTTCAGGAAATATACAACCAGGCCTTCGTCTTTGCCCTTGCCACCCGGCACGAGGGGCACGGGCTGGTATTCGATGAGGCGATGATTCACGGCCTGCCGATCATCTCCTGCGATGCGGGCGCCGTGTCGGGCACGGTTGCCCGTGACGCTGGTCGACTTGTACCGCCCGACGATCCACAGGCATTCGCCGATGCGCTGGCAGCCGTGCTGGACGATCACGAGGCGCGCGCCCACATGGCGGTGGCCTCGGCTCGGGCCGGCAGCCGCTTGCCGAGCTGGCAAGCAACGGCGCGAACTGTGGACGATGTGCTGAGCCGTGTGGCATCCGGCACGCTGACGCGGGAGTAACCGTATGTCCGACGAAGATCTCGCCCTCGCGATACAGCTGTCGACACAAGCCGGTGACATCCTTCTGTCCCACTGGAAACAGCGAGAATGCCTGATCGTATCCACAAAGCGCGCCGGCGATTTCGTGTCTCAGGCAGATCGGGCCGCCGAGGATCACGTGCGCCAGGCCTTGGCCCGATTGCGCCCCGGCGATGGATGGTTGGGCGAAGAAACCGGACCAGCATCCGGGGACGCGCGCCGCTGGATCGTCGATCCGCTGGACGGGACGACGAATTTCCTGCGCGGGATCGGCCATTGGTGTGTGTCCATCGCTCTCGAGGACGCGGGACAATTGCGGCTCGGCGTGGTGTATGACCCGCTGCGCCGGGAAACCTTTGCCGCAATGCAAGGCAAAGGGGCCACCTTGAACGGGCAGAAGATCTCGGTCGCGCCGACATCTATGATGTCGTCGGCCCTGTTCGGCACTGGCGTTCCGTTCGGGGGCATGAACCACATCGACGAGCACGCAGGCGATATCGCGCGTCTGATGCCCAACTGTGCCGGATTGCGCCGCATGGGGTCCGCTGCGCTGGATCTGGCCTATGTCGCCGCCGGGCGGCTGGATGGCTTCTGGGAGCGTGTCTTGCAGCCCTGGGATATCGCGGCGGGGCTGGTCCTTGCGCGCGAAGCGGGCGCGCAGGTCGAAGGCTGGACCGCGTCAGAACGGCCGGAGGACAGCGGCACGGTCGTTACGGCAACGCCTGGTCTGTTTCCCGCCTTCGCCGCCTGTCTGCGCGCCGACGACGGCGCGTCAGGAAGACGCGAGCCGCGCGAATAGATCTCCCGACGGGGCGTCTGCGGGCAATCCGTCCAACCACTCCCGCGCGCTTGCGCCATTGCGCCAGTCGGGCCATGTGAACCCCGCGCGTTCGCCTGCGACCGGGTTGAACTGGTAGGGTCCCAATGCCTCGAGCCGATCAATGACGGCGTGGCTCAGGCCGCGGAATTCGGGCAGGTACTCGACCGAGATCATTTCGACCGGCCGGGACAGGCCCGAGAGCACCTCGAGCTCATAGCCCTCCACGTCGATCTTGATGTAGCGGGGTGTTCCGTGTGTGGAAATCAGCTGATCGAGTGTGGTCACACTCACCCGCTGTTGACGATCCCAGCGGACATGTGCAAAACCCGGTGCGTCCCCGGCCTGGTCCACGAACGCCGTCTGCAACGACGACACGGTGGGGTGGAGCGAGGACACTGCCATATCCGCCATCGCCTGGTCCGCGCCCAGCGCCGCTTCGACCAGAACGATATCACGCGGCAAGGTCAGCCTGAGGTAGCTGGCGAAGAGCGCTTGCGGCTCGACCGCCACGACTTGACCTCCGACAGCCCGCATCGCGCGCGCCCGCGTGCCCACATGTGCGCCCACATCGATGCAGATGTCTCCGGGTTGCAGGATGCCACGATAGAACCTGCGCCACGCACGCAGCGTTGCGGGGTTGTGATAGATCACAAGTGATCTGAGCAAGCCGAGCCAGGGCCCCATTGAGCATGTCCTTCCTGCAGTTCGGCCTCGTGACGAGAGGCTGCGCCGCCACCCCTAACAGGCGCTTGCAATCGACATTGGCGCGCTACCATAAAGACATGTAACAAACAGTTCGGCCAGAATGCGATTTCCCCGCGTTTCATCAATACAGCGCATCCTCGCGATGCCGAAGGCCCCGGATCGGGGATTGGCATGACGTCACTGGCACTCTGGAGTGTCGGGCCGTGCGAGGCGGAATTGCGCCCGGGTGCACAGGGGCAGGGCGTCTTGATCGACATGCTGTTCTCGGGCATCAGCCGAGGCACAGAACGGCTTGTCTTTGAGGGCAGGGTACCCGACTCCGAGCATACTCGGATGCGCGGGCCAAATCAGGAAGGTGATTTCCCGTTTCCCGTGAAGTACGGCTATTGCGCCGTCGGCCGCATCGCCGACGGGGCGCAGGCCGGCAAGGTCGTTTTCGCGCTCCACCCGCATCAGGCGCGGTTTCGCGTGCCGGACACCATGTTGGCTCCCGTGCCGGCCTCTGTCCCGGCAGGGCGCGCGGTGCTGGCGGCGAACATGGAAACCGCCCTGAATGTTCTGTGGGACAGCGGCGCGGGTGCGGGTGACCGGATCACTGTCGTGGGGGCAGGCGTGGTCGGCCTGCTGACCGGATATCTGGCCGCCCGGTTGCCGGGGGCCGAGGTCACGCTGATCGACACCAACCCTGATCGGGCCGAACTCGCCCGCCAGATGGGCTGCGCCTTTGCCCTGCCAGATATGGCAGCAACGGATCAGGACGTGGTCTTGCACTTTTCGGCGACGTCCGAAGGGCTTGCCACTGCCATCGACTGCGCCGCATGCGAGGCCACCGTCGTGGAGGCCAGCTGGTACGGCGCGGGCGAGACGCCGGTCGCCTTTGGAGGCGCGTTTCACAGTCGGCGCCTGCGCCTCGTCAGCTCCCAGGTCGGGCAATTGCCCGCAGCGCGCCGTTCGCGCTGGTCGCATGCCAGGCGGCTGGGCAAGGCACTCGAGCTTTTGTCGGACGACCGCCTCGATGATCTGATCAGCGGCGAGACCAGCTTTTCGGACCTGCCGGCGCGATACGGTGCCATTCTGTCCGACCCGGCGACGCTCTGCCATCGCATCCGCTACGATTGAGCCCCGCAAAATGTCCATCAGAAAGAAGAGCCGAGATGTTTGCCATAGAAGTCCGTGACCACATCATGATCGCCCACAGTCTGCCCGCCGAGGTTTTCGGCCCGGCACAAGGCATGCACGGGGCGACATTCACCGTCGATGCGTGTTTTTTCACCGAAGACATCGATGCGCATGGGCTTGTGGTCGATATCGGTCTGGCCACCGAGGCTTTGGCGGACACGCTGGCGCCGTTGCGGTACAAGAACCTCGACGAGGTCCCGGCGTTTTCCGGCAAGTTCACGACCACCGAATTTCTGTGCAAGCACATCTTCGATCAGATGGCGGGTCGGGTCCGCAATGGGGCGCTGTCCGATAATGGGCGCGTCCGCCGCCTGCGCATTACGCTGCAGGAAAGCCATGTCGCCCGTGCGTGGTTCGAAGGGGACATCTGACCTTGGGATTTTCCGCATCCTGGCTTGCCTTGCGCGAACCGGCCGACCTGGCGGCGCGGAATGTGCCGCTGTTGCGCAGCGCGGTCGCCTCGGCCGGTCCTGATCCTGTCATCCTCGATCTGGGCTGCGGCACCGGGGCCACGATGCGCGCCTTCGCACCCTCTCTGGACGAACGCGCTCAGTGGCGTCTCGTGGACAACGACGAAGAGCTCCTGCAACGCGCGGTCTCTGCCGGTGGCAATGTTGAAACGGTTCAGGCGGATCTGACCTGCCTGGATAGCCTGCCGATGGAGGGCGTGACGCTTGTCACCGCATCGGCGCTGCTCGATCTAGTTTCCGAAACCTGGCTGCTCGACCTGGCCGAACGTTTGAACGCGCCGATCTATGCGACGCTGATCTATGATGGCGAAATGAAATGGGAGCCGGAACATCCTAACGACGCGGCCATGACCGCAGCCTTCAATGCCCATCAGCTGACCGACAAGGGCTTTGGCCCGGCGTTGGGCCCAAATGCCGCGTCGCGGGCGCAGGAGATTTTTGAGCAGGCCGGGTTCGATGTGACATCTGTTGCGAGCCCCTGGCATCTGGCACCCGAGATGAGCATGCTGCAAAGGCAGCTCACGGACGGTATTGCCCGGGCCGCCGAAGAAGCCGGTGCAACCGAGGCAAAGGCTTGGGGAGACGCCCGCCGTGCCGATGCCGCGCGTTCCACCTGCATTGTCGGTCACCGTGACGTCTTGGCAATCCCTATGAACAGACGATCAGAAACCGCCCATGCAACAGGTTGATGTCACTCCGCGCGTCTGGGAGCATATCCTGCACCTGAAAAATGCCACGCCATGCGCCTGCGGAGATCTGTGGAGCGTTGGCGAAGATCTGGCACTCAGCCTTTATGGTCCACTTGCGCACAGGGGCAATGGACCCGCGACCGTAGCGCAGATCGGGCAATCTCTGGACGGGCGCATTGCCACCGTGACGGGCGATGCACGCGATGTATCGGGGCCGGATGGGCTGGCGCATCTGCACCGCATGCGTGCCCTGGTCGATGGTGTCGTGATCGGTGTGCGTACCGCCCTGCATGATACGCCCCGCCTGACGGTGCGGCTGTGCCCCGGCCAGAATCCAGCCCGTATCGTGGTCGATCCGGGCGGTCGCCTGCCGGACAGCGCGCCGCTGCTGCAAGACGATGGTGTTCGGCGGATCGTTATTCAAGCGGTCGACCGGCCGCGCAGTCAAGGCATAACCGTGATCCGCCTTGTCCCGGAAAACGGAATGCTGGACCCGAGCGAGATAAGCAGCGCGTTGCGGGCGGAAGGACTGTCCAACCTGCTCGTCGAGGGCGGCAGCATCACGATCTCCAAATTCCTCGAAGCGGGTTTGCTGGATCGCCTCCATGTCGCGATCTCGCCGCTGCTGATCGGAGGCGGTCCGCAGGGTTTGACGCTGACCAATCCGGCTTCGCGATTGGCGGATGCCCCTCGTCCGAGCATGCAGGCATTCTCATTGGGCTCCGACATTCTATTCGACTGCCAGATCGAAGAACGCGCAAACTAGCTGCGGTCCGGAGGTGTGGCCAGCGCTGTTGGGATCGATAAAGACCCAGGTGTAGCCACGTGAATTTCATGGATTGGCGGCATGCCGGGTTACGTCAAACGGGTTCCCGGATCTCCAATAAGAAAGGCCGCCCGATCGGGGCGGCCTTTTCATCCGAAACTTATTCGGACTTATTCGTTTTCCATCGCTTCGACAGCTTTCTGGAGGTCTTCCTTGGAAACCTCCTTGTCGCTGATCGTCGCCAGTTCGAACGCGTAGTCGACGACCTTGTCTTCGAACAGCGGCGCGCGCAGTTGCTGCTGCATCTGCGGGTTCTGCTGAACGAACTCGAAGAACTGGCGCTCCTGTCCGGGGTACTGGCGCGCCTGGTTCATGATCGCCTGGGTCATTTCGGCATCGCTGACCTCGACTTCGGCCTTCTGGCCCAGTTCGGCCAGCAGCAGACCAAGGCGCACACGGCGCTCGGCCAGCTTCACATGTTCTTCGGTCGGCTCGATCTCGGGGTGGTCATGCCCCTGCACGTCGGGATTCTCGTCATGCCAAAGCTGGTGGGCGATCTGGCCGGCTTCCGCCTCGATCAGGCTAGGCGGCAGGTCGAAGCTCACCATGTCGTCCAACGCATCCAGCAGGGCGCGCTTCATGATCGCACGCGACGCGCCGGCGTATTCCGCTTCGAGGCGCTCGCCGATCTGACTCTTCAGCGCAGCGAGATCATCGGCACCGAACTTCTTGGCGAGTTCGTCGTCGATCTTGGCGGCGACGGGCTGCTTGACCTCCTTGATCGTGCAGTCGAAGACAGCTTCCTTGCCCGCCAGGTGCGAGGCCTGGTAGTTCTCGGGGAAGTTGACGGTCACGGCCTTTTCCTCGCCGGCCTTCACACCGACCAGCTGTTCCTCGAAGCCGGGAATGAAGCTGTCGGAGCCCAGGACCAGCGGGTAATCCTCGGCGGCCCCCCCCTCGAACGCCTCGCCATCGACCTTGCCGACGAAGTCCATCACGACCTGATCGCCGTCCTTGGCCTTGCTGCCCTTCTTGCGCGGCTCGAATTCCTGCGCGGTTTCCGCCAGGTTGCCGAGTGCCTCTTCGATATCGCTCTCGGATGCCTTGACCACCAGCTTCTCGAGGGTGACGGACTTCAGGTCGACGTCAGGAATTTCGGGCAGCGCTTCGTAGGAGAGCGCGACCTCGACATCGTCGCCTTCCTTCCAGTCCTCGTTGGTCATCTTGACCTCGGGCTGCATCGCGGGCCGGTCACCGCTGTCCTCGAAATGCTTGGACATCGCGCCGTCGATGGTCTCTTGCATGGCTTCGCCCATCAGGCGCTGACCGAACTGCTTCTTCAAGAGCGGCATCGGAACCTTGCCCTTGCGAAAGCCTTTCATCTCGATCTCGGGCTGTGCTTCGGCCAGCTTCTCGTTGACCTTTTCTTCCAGTTCGGTCGCTGTGACCTTGATCGCGTAGCCGCGTTTCAGACCTTCGTTCAGCGTCTCGGTGACCTGCATCGTGATTCCCCATAGGTTCTGGCCCGCGCATGGCGCGCAGCGTGCAAATTTGTGGCCTTCTATTTGCCGCCGAGACGCGGCGCAAGGGGATAGCGTGTCAAATGCCGTTCTGCCCGCGTCAATTCATCCATGACCGTCAGCCAATCGCGTCGCAGCCTCATCTGGCCCGGCAGTACCATTCCAACCGTCGTGGGTCGCGAGGCTGCGCCCGCGACCAGCTTGCGAAAACATCGGCAAGAGACGGAGATCGGATCGGACTTGAAGGGAAAAAGCGCCTGTCGGCGCCATTTCACTCGATGACGGTCTGTTTCACGAGGCCGGTCTCGACTAGCATGCCGCGCCGTTTGGCCTCGTAATAGTAGCCGCGGGAGTAGTGCTTCACGGCGGTATCGTGACTACCGTCCGCCAGCAGCCACGCGCCACGCAGATACCGGCCGGCATATTTCAGGTTGGTTTCGGGATCGAGAAGATCGTTGGGCTTGCCCCGGAAGCCCATCGAGCGGGCCGTGGCGGGAAGAATCTGCAGAAGACCGTAGTAGGGGCGGTTGACCGCATGGGGCCGATGGGTGCTTTCACGGATGGCGAGACGGTGCACCAGGGGCCGGGGGATCTCGTAGAGATCGGCGTAGTTGTTGATGAGGCGCCGCAATTCGGGAGTTTCGTTGGGATAGAGCGGCGGTTCGAGCGGCGCGTCGGCAATGTCGCGGGTGGCGCAGGCGGAGGTGGCGGCCCCGATCATCAGCAGGGCGAGGGCACGGCGGCGTGTGTATGCGGGCATGAGGGGTCCGGTTGGCAGTTGCTCACCTATGAACTCCTACCGGCTGAGCCGACTTCGACAAGAGGGCCGTTCGCGCATGGGCGGAGGATTGCCAATGCCCGGGGCTTGTCGCCGCCGGATACAGCGCGCAGTCTGGCCGCAAATACGCGAAAGAAGGGCGATCATGGACTATACCGGGTTTGGCAAAGACGAGTACGAAGCGTTCAAGGCGAATGACCGGCCGGGGCCGGTCCACATGCTGAACCTGGTTCGGCTGCGAGAGACGGCGAACTATGAAGATGGCACAAGATCGACGGGGCAGGCGGCCTATGCGGCCTATGGCCGGCTCAGCGCGCCGGTTCTGGAACGGGTCGGCGGGCGGATCGTCTGGCGTGGACGGATGGAACAAATGGTCATCGGGCCCCGAGACCAGACATGGGATCTGTGTTTCATCGCCGAGTACCCGGAACCGGGTGCGTTTCTCGCCATGCTGAAGGATCCCGACTATCGCGTTGCCATGGCGCACAGGCAGGCGGCGGTACAGGATTCGCGGCTGATCCGCATGGAACCGCTCTCTCTCGGGGCGGGTTTCGGGGGCGACTGAGCGACGCGTATGTTTGGAGGCTGGCTGCCACTGCCGTGCATCACGAGCGCCTGGTCGCCCCGGATCGGCGACCCCGGCGTACTTGGATGGCTTACGGTCGCTGTCTATGGCGTCACCATCCTGCTGTGCATCCTTGCGGCACTGCGGTCCGGCGAGCGGGAACAGCGCGTCTTTTGCGCGTTGCTGGCGCTGGTCCTGTTCCCCTTGATGATCAACAAGCAACTGGACCTGCAAACCGGTCTGACGGAGGTTGCGCGTTGCCTGGCGCATGCGCAGGGCTGGTACGAGATGCGCGGCGTGGTCAAGTTGTGGTTCGTCGCGATTTTCGGGACGGGACTGCTTGCGGCAGTGTTCCTTGCATTTTTCGCCCTCATGCCGCGCATGGCGCGGGTCTGGCCGGGGTTTCTGGGGGTGGCCTGCCTTGCAGGCTTCGTGCTGCTGCGCGCAGCCGAGATCCACGCCTTCAGTTTCGATCTGAACGATTTGCTCTACAAGTATGGGATCAACGTGGCGCTTGAGTTCGGCGGCATCGCCCTTGTGGCCGCTCACGCGATCCGCGTGCTGCGCCGGTCGGGCGGGCAGGCGGCGCGGTCAGCCTGATCACCTTCTGCACGCTCCAAAGAAGAACGCCCGAGACGATGTGTCCCGGGCGTTTCGAAATGCGATGGTGCGGCGACGATCAGACCTTGGTGTCGTCTTCCGTCTCGGCAGAGTCCTCGGGCGTCTCGACGCCTGCGGCTTCGGCGAGGTCATCATCGTCGGAGGCCGCGCTGCCGATGTCGTCGAAGAGTTCGGCGATCTCGAATTCGGCGGCCGCTTCTTCTTCGGCGGCCAGTTCCTGGATCGATTTGCCGGAGGCTTGCAGTTCAGCCTCGTCCGGGGAGCGGGCGACGTTCAGTTCGATCGTCGCGGTCACCTCGGGGTGAAGCGTCACCAACACCTTGTGCAGGCCGAGTTCCTTGATCGGGCGTTCGATCACGACCTGCTTGCGGTCGATCGAGAAGCCTTCCTCGGTGGCGACGTCGGCCGCGTCACGCGTGGTCACCGACCCGTAGAGCGAGCCCGCGTCGGATGCGGAGCGAATCACGACGAACTGCTGACCGTCGAGCTTGGCAGCGAGGGCTTCGGCTTCCTTGCGGGTTTCCAGGTTGCGCGCTTCGAGCTGTGCTTTCTGCGCTTCGAAATTCGCGATGTTGGCGTCGGAGGCCGACAGCGCCTTGCCCTGAGGCAGGAGATAGTTGCGGGCATAGCCCGACTTGACGTCGACCACGTCGCCCATCTGGCCAAGCTTGGCCACGCGTTCCAGAAGGATCACTTGCATGTCAAATTCTCCTTTATTTCACGGCGTAGGGGAGCAGGGCGAGGAAGCGGGCGCGCTTGATCGCGCGGGCCAGTTCACGCTGCTTCTTGGCCGAGACGGCGGTGATGCGGCTGGGGACGATCTTGCCGCGCTCGCTGATGTAGCGCTGCAGAAGACGGGTGTCCTTGTAGTCGATGGCCGGTGCGTTGTCGCCCGAGAAGGGGCACACTTTACGACGGCGGAAAAACGGTTTGGCTGCCATGGTTTACAATCCTTTTCTCAAGCGTTTGATCAACGGCGCTCGCGACGGTTGTCGCGGTCGTCACGCTTCTGCATCTGCACCGAGGGCAGTTCCTTGTGCTCGTCGACCTTGATGGTCAGAACGCGCATCACGTCGTCGTGCAGGCGCATCAGGCGCTCCATTTCCTGAACGGCCGGCGCAGGGGCGTCGGTGCGCAGGAAGGCATAGTGGCCCTTGCGGTTCTTGTTGATCTTGTAGGCCATCGTCTTGACACCCCAGTATTCGTGATCGACGAGGCTGCCGCCATTGTCGGTCAGAACGGTGCCGAAGTGTTCGATAAGGCCTTCTGCTTGCGTGTTGGACAGATCCTGACGCGCAATCATGACATGCTCATAGAGGGGCATGTGGACTCCTGTTTTGTTTCAAGGCGCATTTCAAAGGTGGGGCCTGATCCTTCCGCGGCCCCGCCACGAGAGACTGCGCGGTTCAAGTGGTTGCGAAAGGAGCGCTCCGTATACACGCTTTGTGTTCGGGAGCAAGCTTGATCGCGCTTGCCATGCGCCCCGAGCAGGACAGATAGAATACCAAGAGATTTCGCGGGCGCGAGAGGGCAATGATGAGATCAGGATGGATGGCAGCGGGACTTGTCGTTTGGGCCGGCATGGCGTCTGCCGAACCGCGAACCTACAGGCTGGACCCCAGTCACAGCCAAGTCCTGTTCAGCTACAACCATCTTGGCTATTCGACCACCTGGGGCATGTTCTCGGGCTTCGACGGCGACATCCTGTTCGACCGGAACAATCCCGCGGGATCAAGCGTGTCCGTCTCAATCCCGACGGTATCGATGTTCACTGGGTGGCAGGCGCGGTTCGATGCCTTCACGTCTCCCGATTTCCTCGATGCGGCAGCCCATGACATGATCACTTTCACCTCGACAGCGATCGAGGTGACTGGCGAGACCACCGCGCTGATCTCCGGCGATCTGACCCTGAACGGGGTTACGCGGACGGTCGTTCTCGATGCGCGCCTGAACCAGGCCGCTCCGCATCCCATGGAGGCTCGCGACTGGGCCGGGTTCGACGCCACCACGACACTGAACCGGTCCGATTTCGACATGGGCCAGTTCGCCCCCTTTATCAGCGACGAGGTCGAGTTGCGCATTTCCGTCGAAGCCTTCGCCGTCGAGTGAGCGCGCCGCGTGATTCTTGGGCTTGCCTGATCCACCGTGATTTAGCAGGTTGAAGGCCCGAGAACGAGGAAACCGATCATGAGACACCTGAGGTTCGTGGTGCCCTTTCTGCTGTTCGCGCTGGCCGCTCAGGCAGAAACCTGGCTGGCGAACCCGGATCACACCGAGGTGCGCGCCTACTGGGACCATGCGGGGTTCTCGGAACAATCGCTGGAATTCACGCGGTTTGACGGATCGCTGCAATTCTCGCTGGATGATGTTCCGCAATCCAACGCCTTCTTCGCGATTCCGGTGGAAAGCATGGTGACGGGAGTCGCGCAACTGGACCGGGATCTGCGCGGGCCGACTTTCTTTGACGTCGAGCGCTATCCCAACATCACCTTCCAATCGACCGGATTTCAACAAGTTGGCCAGCGTGCGGTGAAGGTCACCGGCGATCTGACCATCAAGGATGTCACAAGGGAGGTGGTGTTCGATGTCACTGTGCGCAACGTGGGCGACCATCCCGTGGGACGCTTTTTCGAGCCGTTTCAAGGCAAGTGGCTGGGTGTGACGGCGGTCACCGAGATCAAGCGGTCGGATTGGGGCATGGGCGCCTTTGTCCCGATCGGATCGGATGAGATCCGGATCGAGATCAATTCCGAGTTGAGAGCGCAGGACTAGGTACGACGGCGGTTACTGCTCCGGCGTCGCTCGTGTCGCGGTCAGGGTGACGGACACTTCGACGTCAAAGCCCAGCATGCCCTCGTCCGTCACGGTTGAGCCGATATCGTAGTCGAGGCGATTGAGTTGTGTTGTGCCCGAGATGTCGGCCCTGCCGTTGGCGAGGTCGAGCGTGAAAGGCAGGCGAACCGGCACCGAGGCGCCTTTCAGCGTCAGGGGTCCTTCGGCGATCAGCCCTGTTTCAGTCACCAGGATGTCGCCCTCGAAGCGCGCGGTCGGATGCCGCTCCGTATCAAGGTATTCCGGACCCATCGCCTGTTCTGTGACCAGCCCGAGAGTGAGAGAGTCGACAGCGATGGTCACCGAGACGATCCCCGCGCGTCCGCTCTCGACCGTTTCATCGAAGGTGATATCCGCCGACCAGGTGCTGAAACTGCCGGTGACCGTGCTTCCCAGTTGGGTGATCGTGAGCCCGAGTGTGCCGTCCGTTACCTGCCAGTCCGACCCGGAAGTCGCACGCGGTGAATCGGTGAGGCTGCCGCCGCGCTGGTCATCGTAGAGGCCGGTTGCAAAACCGATGCCGAGCGCGACGCTCCAGACCGCGAGTGCGGCCAGAATGGGGGCGATGGCCTTGGGGGCAGGCGTTACCTGCGTGCCGTTGTGCCGGCCGAACCACATGCGCTGCAAGGTCGTGTCGCGATCGATCAGGTGATGTTTCAGTGCGCCGGCCACGTGCAGGAGGATGGAGATCACCAGAACCCGCTCGAACGTGACGTGCAATCCCGAGAATAGATCGGCAAGGCGAGGAGACGCGGGAATGAACGGCAGGGCCTGACCAAAGGGCCAGAGGATTGGGGCGAACCCTGGAGCTGCCGAGTGGGCGGCCCAGCCGGTCAAGGGAACCAGCAGCAGAGAGCCGTAGAGCAACCAGTGCACCGTCCGGGCTAGAAACACCTGGACGCGCTGCTCGGCCGAAACGGGGCCGGGCTTGGGTTGGCTCAGCGCCCAGGCGATGCGGGCGAGGGCCGTGCAGAAGATCGCGACCCCAACCGTCTTGTGCAGCGAGAACAGGAGTGCCGCGCGCGCAATCGTATCCGGATCGGCGCCGCCCTCGGGCAAAATGAGTGCTTCGGCCATGTCCTTGGCAATTATTCCGAGCGGAATCACCGTCAGGATCAGCAGCGCGGTCAACCAGTGAAATGACTTGGTAATGACGCCATATCCGGCGGCGGTGTTGGCAAGGCGCATTCGGTGCTCCGTGATATGAATTCAGAATAGGGTAAAATCGGCTTTGGACAACGCGCGCGTCGACCGAAGGAGCAAGCTGTTTGCAAGCGGCGTTGCCTCTTTACCGCCTGCGGGCTATGCCAAGGTCGGACAGCGGAGGCAGGATATGAGCAAAGCATTTGTTTTTCCCGGACAAGGCGCGCAGACCATCGGCATGGGCCAGGCATTGGCCGAAAACTATGCCGCTGCGCGGGCCGTTTTTGACGAGGTCGACGATGCGCTGGGCGAAAAACTGAGCGACTTGATCTGGTCGGGCGACATCGAGACCCTGACCATGACGCAAAACGCGCAGCCGGCCCTCATGGCGACATCGCTTGCGGCGCTGCGGGCGCTCGAGGAGGAAGGCATCACCCTGTCGCAGGCGCAGTTCGTCGCAGGGCATTCGCTCGGCGAATATTCGGCGTTGGCGGCAGCTGGCGCGCTGAGCGTGAGTGACACCGCGAAACTGCTGCGCACGCGGGGTCTGGCCATGCAGGAAGCGGTTCCGGTCGGGGTTGGCGCGATGGCGGCCCTGTTGGGGTTGGAACTCGCTGCGGTACGCGAGGTAGCCTCCGAGGCGGCGCAGGGGCAGGTCTGCGAAGCCGCCAACGACAACGACCCGGCGCAGGTTGTGGTGTCGGGCAACAAGGCGGCGGTGGAGCGCGCGGTCGAAATGGCGAAGGAGCGCGGCGCAAAACGCGCTGTCATGCTGCCGGTCAGCGCGCCGTTCCATTGCGCCCTGATGGCGCCAGCGGCCGATGTGATGGCCAAGGCGCTTGCAGATGTAACGATCGCCGCGCCCAGCGTGCCGCTGGTCGCCAATGTGACGGCCGAGCCGGTCAGTGACCCGGACCGTATCCGCGACCTGCTGGTGCAGCAGGTCACAGGCGCCGTGCGGTGGCGCGAGAGCGTTATGGCGATGGCACAGGCAGGTGTGACCGAGATCTGGGAGATCGGCGCCGGGAAGGCATTGTCGGGCATGGTGCGGCGGATCGACCGGTCGATCGTTTGCCGTGCAGTCGGCACGCCCGAGGAGGTGAAAGCCGCTGCGGACTCGGCGGCCTGACTGCGATCACATGATTATCGGCACCGCGCAACGGTGCAGGAAAGGAACAGGATATGTTTGATCTTACGGGAAAAACCGCGCTCGTCACCGGTGCCTCGGGCGGTATCGGCGCGGCGATCGCGCGCGCGCTGCACTGTGCCGGTGCCACGGTCGGGTTGTCAGGCACGCGAGTCGAGCCGCTTGAGGCCCTGGCCGCCGATCTGGGCGAGCGTGCGCATGTATTGCCCTGCAACCTCAGCGACCTCGACTCGGTGGATGCGCTGCCGAAACAGGCCGCCGAGGCGATGGGCGGTGTCGACATATTGGTGAACAACGCGGGCATCACGCGCGACAACCTGTTCATGCGGATGTCGGATGATGAGTGGAACAGCGTGCTGCAGGTGAACCTCACCTCGACCTTCAAGCTGTGCAAGGGAGTCATGCGCGGGATGATGAAGGCCCGCTGGGGACGGATCGTGAATATCAGCTCGGTCGTCGGCGCCACCGGCAATCCGGGGCAGGCGAACTACGCCGCGTCCAAGGCCGGCATGATCGGCATGTCCAAAAGCCTCGCCTATGAAGTCGCCAGCCGCGGCATCACGGTGAATGCGGTGGCACCCGGGTTCATCGCAACCGCCATGACCGACAAGCTGACGGATGACCAGAAGTCAGGAATCTTGAACCAGGTGCCGGCAGGTCGGATGGGCGAGGCGGATGAGATCGCTGCGGCAGTGCTCTATCTCGCCAGCCCGGAAGCCGGGTATGTCACAGGTGCGACCCTGCATGTGAACGGAGGGATGGCGATGCTTTAAGGCGGCGCCGAAGTTGCGCGTCGTGCAATACACGGACCTGCTTTGCAGATGCAGCATGATCTGAGGCTTGTTTCGTTTCGCGAAAGCCCCTATCTGCCGCTCGGGTTTGGACCTCCGGCCCGTAATCGTAAACCGTTTGCCTAGGCGTAACTCTATGCTATAGGCGGCGCATATTTCAGCAGGGGGCCGTCGGCCGCGCCTGACTTACCCGGGCAACCGGGATCTAGCCGCCTGACAAGGGCAAAACCAACCTACCCCGAAGCGGGCAAGGGCAGACTTGGGCAAAATGCCCGTTATGGAATGAGGACTAATCATGAGCGACGTCGCAGACCGCGTTAAGAAAATCGTTGTGGAGCACCTTGGTGTTGAAGAAGACAAAGTGGTCGAAGGTGCCTCTTTCATCGACGATCTGGGCGCCGACAGCCTGGACACCGTCGAACTGGTGATGGCGTTCGAAGAAGAGTTCGGGATCGAAATTCCCGATGATGCGGCCGAGACCATCCAGACGTTCGGCGATGCAGTGAAATTCATCTCCGAAGCGTCCTGACGCAACGGACCGGAGAATTTGATCGGCGGTCCCCGGCGGGGGAACGCCGATTTTTTTTGTCCGAACGACTTGTGACTTGCATCCAGGCGGGCGCTGCTGCCAGTCATTGGGCCAATGAGACAGGCAATCCCTGCGGTAGAGACATGAACCGCGCGACACCCAACATCAACACAGCCCGTCTGACCCTGCGCGCGATGCGGCCAGAGGATTTCGACCGCTATGCAGAGATCTGGGCACAGCCCGAAGTCGTCCGCTTTTCCGGTGGTCGTCCGTTGTCGCGTGGCGAGGCGTGGAATGCGTTCCTGCGCAACGCGGGGCATTGGCAGATGACGGGATTCGGCCAATGGGCCATCGCTGAGCAGCGAACGCGGCGGATGGTCGGGCACACCGGGTTCTGCTTTTCCGCGCAGGGCTATGGGGCGGACTTCGATCCGTTCCCCGCGGCGGGCTGGGTACTTGCGCCCGAGGCGCAGAGCAAGGGGTATGGCGTCGAGGCGACCTCTGCCGCGCATGACTGGTTCGACCGGATCATGCCCGGCAAGCTTGTGACGTCCGTGCATGCTGAGGACATCGGCTCGCTGCGGCTGGCAGCAAAGTTGGGCTATGAGGAAATGCAGGAAATCACGCATGGCGACGATTCGGTCGTTCTGCTGCGGCGGACCGGCCCTCCCGCCGCGCTCTGACGCCGCAAACGGGTCAGTCTGCGCCGGATTACGCGATTTGGCATGTCTCCACTGTGCTATCCTGTCCGCGTTCCGAAACCGGCAGCAGGGAGTGCGGCCATGTTGGTCTTTCCGACGATCGAATTACAGCGCGGACGGTGCGTCTCGCTAGAGAAGGGGCGGCTGGACCAGGCGACGATCTGGCATGTCGATCCCGTCGAAACCGCACGCGGCTTCGCCACTGCGGGAGCGGAATGGATGCATGTAACCGATTTCGACGCGGTCGAGGGCCGCGATGACAACAGCGAGTTGATCGGCGAGATCATTCGCGCGGCCGGTATCCCGGTGCAGTTGGGTGGCGGATTCCGCAGTCGCGAGTCGGTCGAACGCTGGATCGAACGCGGCGCGGGACGCATCGTGATCGGCACCCTGGCCGCCCGCGATCCGGACCTGGTCCGTGAGTTGGCCAAGTACTACCCGGATCAGATCGTGCTGGCGGTGGATGTCTGGCGGGGACAGGTCATGACAGAAGGCTGGCGGACTCCCAGCGCTTTCACACCTGATGGTTTTATCGCGGCCTTTGGTGACACGCCGTTTGCGGGGCTGATCATCACCGACATAGACAGCGAGATCGAAGATTTGGATGCGCAACTTGGCCTGATCTCGGGACTGGCGGCGCAGGCGCGCATCCCGGTGATCGCCAACGGAGTCGTGCACTGTGTCGATGACATCGCCCGTTTGACCTATGTCCAGAACATCTGGGGCGCGTTGGTCGGCAGACCGCTGTTCGAAAAGACCTTTGCGCTGTCGGAGGCCCTTTCGGTCGCGCGGCCGGGGCGTGAGGAAGTGGCCGAATTTCAGTAGGGAACAAGCACGCGCCGGCGCTGGGATAAGAACCTTTAGCGGGCAAAAACGCGCCGGTTGGGGACAAGCTGCGCCCTTGCCCCCATCCCCCGGTGCAGGGTAAGAGCGTGGTCCAACAGGACACGGGCAAGAGGGCAGGTCATGCGCAGAGTGGTCGTTACAGGGCTGGGGCTGGTCACTCCCCTGGCAAGCGGTGTCGAAGAAAGCTGGAGCCGCATTCTGGATGGTCAGTCGGGTGCCGGACCGATCACGCTGTTTGATGCGGCGGCGAGCGGCGTCACCACGACCTATGCCTGCGAAGTGCCCAAGGGTGACGGCAGCGATGGCACCTTCAACGCCAACGACTGGCTGGAGCCCAAGGAACAACGCAAGATTGACGATTTCATCCTGTATGGGATCGCGGCGGCCGAAATGGCCGTCAGGGATGCGGGATGGACGCCGGACGACGAGGCGGATCGACTGCGCACTGGCGTGATGATCGGGTCGGGCATCGGCGGTTTGAATTCGATCGCGGACACGGCCGTGATGATCAAGGAGCGCGGTCCGCGCCGCGTGTCTCCCTTCTTCATCCCCGGTGCATTGATCAACCTGATTTCGGGTCAGGTCAGTATCCGCTTCGGATTCAAGGGGCCGAACCATTCGGTCGTCACGGCCTGCTCGACCGGAGCTCATGCGATCGGGGATGCCTCGCGCCTGATCAAGTTCGGAGATGCGGATGTGATGATCGCCGGTGGTGCCGAGGCGGCCATATGCGAGATCGGGATTGCCGGTTTCAACGCTTGCAAGGCGCTGAGCACGAAATTTGGAGACAATCCGCAGGCGGCGAGCCGCCCCTATGACAGGGACCGTGATGGTTTCGTGATGGGCGAGGGAGCCGGTGTGGTCGTCCTTGAGGAATACGAGCATGCCAAGGCGCGTGGCGCGCGGATCTATGCCGAAGTACTTGGATATGGTTTGTCGGGAGATGCCTATCACATCACGGCGCCGTCCGAGGATGGCGAGGGCGGTGAGCGGTCGATGCGCGCCGCACTCGGACATGCGGGGCTCGAGCCCAAGGACGTGGATTACATCAATGCGCATGGCACCAGCACCATGGCGGATACGATCGAGTTGGGCGCGGTCGAGCGGATGATGGGCGAGGCCGCCGGCAAGGTCACGATGTCTTCGACGAAATCTGCCACCGGGCACCTTCTGGGGGCGGCCGGTGCGATCGAGGCGATCTTTTCGATCCTCGCGATCCGCGATCAGGTCGCGCCGCCGACGATCAACCTCGACAACCCGGCTGTGGACACGTCCGTCGACCTGGCGCCGAACGCCAAGCGCGAGCGTGAGATCAACGTCGCCCTGTCCAATTCCTTCGGCTTCGGCGGGACCAATGCCAGCGTCGTGTTCGGGAAACTTGGGTGATGTGGCGCAGCCTCGCCTCGAACATGCTGACCTTTCTGGTGGTGGGGCTGTTCCTTCTGGTCGGCGTCGTCATTTGGGGGCAGTCGCAATACACCGCGCAGGGACCGCTTGAGGATGCGATCTGTCTGCGGGTCGAACGTGGGTCGAACATGGGGGCGGTCAGTCGCGAGCTCGAGGCGCAAGGTGCAGTTCGGGACGGTCTGATCTTTCGTCTGGGCGCGGATTACACCGAAAAGTCACAGCAGTTGAAGGCGGGCAGCTTTCTGATCCAGCCGGGCGCGTCGATGGAAGAAATCGTGGACCAGGTGACACGGGGGGGGGCAAGCACCTGTGGCACGGAGATCGTGTATCGCGTCGGGGTCACCCAGACCGAGGCGCGGGTCCGTGAACTGAACCCGTCAACGAACGAGTTCGTCGAGTTGGTCGCCTTTGACCCCACGGCTGAGGACGCGCCTGACGTGTTCGCCGAGAAACGCGCGCAACCGGACACGCGCTATCGCATCGCCTTGGCGGAAGGTGTGACCAGCTGGCAGGTGGTCGAGGCGTTGAAGGCGATGGACATGCTGACCGGCGAGGTGGCGGAAGTTCCTCCGGAGGGGATGCTGGCACCCGACAGCTATGAGGTTGTGCCGGGCGTGGCGCGCGAAACGGTATTGGCCCGGATGCAAGAAGTTCAGCAGCTGCGCATCAATGCCGCGTGGGAGAGCCGTCAGGACGGGCTGCCGCTGGACAGCCCTGAAGAAATGCTGATCCTGGCATCGATCATCGAGAAGGAGACCGGCGTGCCCGAGGAGCGGGGTCAGGTCGCGAGCGTATTCGTGAATCGCTTGCGCCAGGGCATGCGCTTGCAGACCGACCCGACGGTGATCTATGGAATCACACGGGGGCAGGGCGTTCTGGGGCGCGGATTGCGGCAGAGCGAACTGCGCGGGCGCACAGCCTGGAACACCTATGTCATCGATGGCCTGCCGCCGACCCCAATCGCCAACCCGGGAGTCGCGAGCCTGCAGGCTGCGGTTGCGCCCGAAAACACGGATTTCGTCTTTTTCGTGGCGGATGGTTCTGGAGGCCACGCTTTCGCGCGGACGCTGGAAGAGCACAACCAAAACGTTGCAAAGTGGCGCGAGATCGAGGCGGAGCGCGCGAACAACTAGTCTTCCGGTGCGGCGCTCAGGTTCGTAGGACTTAACTTTTCATTAATGATACCGTACGGTTAGCGGATCTGGCCGTTGCGAATTCGCTTGACAATGCGATCGCACTCGTCTATAGGTTGTGCCATGCTAGGAGAAGTGAATGAACGGCCGTGGGATCGTATCCCATAGGCCGTTTTTTCATGTCTTTCGTGCGGAGAGTGATCACGCATGAGGCAATGAGCAAATATGACTTTGATTACCCCGGACGAGTGCGTTTCGAGATCGGCTGATGTTTACAAGTCGCTTCTCGAGTCACTTTCAAGATTGCGGGAGCAGGCGGAAGACCTGCGGAAGCAACTGGAAGCCGGGGAGGATGCGGATTTAGCGGACGGTAGTAAGCGGGTCTTGACGGTCGACAGGCTGGTCATGTCCTGCCAGAGAGCGGAGATTATCCTTGCGGAGCAGCAAAACAGAAAACTTGGCATCGTCAGGGGCGGATACGCCCTCGACCTCGACGCCGCCCGACATGAGGTCGGGTGCCGTCTGGCTCGCCTCCGCAGATGCGGAGACTAGGGAAACATTTCTAGATGACATCGGAGAGGGAGGGCTTTGCGCCCTCCCTTTTCTTTTCGAGTTCTGGGCCATGGACCATCAGTTGCCGCCCGAAGGCGACTGGCGGACATGGGTCATCATGGGTGGGCGCGGTGCGGGCAAGACCCGGGCCGGTGCAGAATGGGTGCGTGCGCAGGTCGAAGGATCCCGACCGCTGGATCCCGGTCCCAAGAGCAGAGTTGCCCTGATCGGCGAGACCTATGATCAGGTCAGAGACGTGATGGTCCATGGCGACAGCGGCATCCTTGCCTGTTCGCCCCCGGATCGGCGCCCCACCTGGAAGGCGAGCGAACGCAAGCTTGTCTGGGAAAACGGAGCCGAAGCGAAAGCCTATTCGGCGCAAGACCCGGAAGGGCTGCGAGGACCACAATTCGATGCGGCCTGGGTGGATGAGCTTGCGAAGTGGAACCGGGCGCGGGACACATGGGACATGCTGCAATTCGCGTTACGGCTTGGAGACTTGCCCCAGGTCTGCGCGACGACGACCCCGCGCAACGTGGGGCTACTGAAAGAACTGCTTCAGCTGCCGTCGACTGTCGTGAGCCATGCGCCGACCGAAGCCAACCGGGCGAACCTCGCGGCGAGTTTTCTCGAGGAGGTGAAAGCGCGCTATGCCGGCACCCGGTTGGGGCGTCAGGAACTGGACGGAATTCTTCTGGCGGATGCCGACGGGGCCTTGTGGACGACGGAGATGCTGCAGGCTGCACGAGTCGCGCATGTGCCGTCGCTCGACCGGGTGATCGTTGCGCTCGACCCTGCGGTGAGTTCCGGTGCCGGATCGGATGAATGCGGGATCGTCGTGGTCGGTGCTCAGACAAAGGGTCCGCCTCAGGATTGGCGGGCGTTCGTGCTGGAGGATTGCACGGTCAGAGGCGTCGGACCGACAGGTTGGGCACGCGCGGCCATCGCGGCAATGGATCGTCATGGCGCCGAGCGGCTGGTGGCCGAGGTCAACCAAGGCGGGCAGTTGGTCGAGGAGGTCATCAGGCAGGTCGATCCGCTGGTCCCATACAAGGCCGTGCATGCGGCGCGCGGCAAGTCCGCGCGCGCCGAGCCCGTAGCCGCGCTCTATGAGCAGGGTCGGGTGCGCCACGTGCGGGGGCTGGTCGACCTTGAAGAACAGATGTGCCTGATGACGCCGCGTGGCTACGAGGGTCAGGGGTCGCCCGACCGGCTGGATGCACTGGTCTGGGGCTTGCACGAACTGATGATCGCTCCGGCGGCGGTCTATCGTCAACCCCGCCTGCGAGTGCTCTGACCAGAGCCCGCGACATGGGTGTTGCGAGACCACCGTACGGTCGGTTTCACGAAAATTTCCAAAGATAGTTCAGAACGGTTCGCACAGGACCGGGCGGCACGGAAGACGCGTGCGGTGATGATGAACAGACAGGAGCGTCAACGATGGTATTTGATTTCTTGCGTCGGAATGCGGGAGCTACCGTTCCCGAGTCCAAGGCAAGCGCAACTGGACCGGTTGTGGCCTATCACGGAGCAGGACGGGTCGCCTGGAGCCCTCGGGACACGGTTTCTCTCACGCGCACGGGATTCTCGGGAAACCCGGTTGGATTTCGATCGGTCAAGCTGATCGCGGAAGCGGCGGCGGCGCTGCCGCTCGTGCTGCAGGACCGCATTCAGAGATACGACGTTCACCCTGTCCTGAGCCTCGTGCAGCGTCCGAACATGGCACAAGGTCGGGCCGAGCTGATGGAGGCGCTCTACGGGCAGTTGTTGCTGTCTGGCGACGCTTACGTGGAAGCGGTTGCCGGCGAGGCGGCCGTTCCGCTGGAGCTGCATGTGCTGCGCTCCGACCGGATGAAGGTCGTTCCGGGCAATGACGGCTGGCCCATCGGATATGAATACACGGTCGGCGCGCGCAAGCACCGCTTCGACACCACCGGAACGCAATCGCCCATCTGCCACATCAAGTCTTTTCATCCCCAAGACGACCATTACGGGTTTTCCCCGATGCAGGCGGCGGCGATGGCGGTAGATGTCCACAACAGTGCTTCGCGCTGGTCCAAGGCGCTGCTCGACAATGCGGCGCGCCCGAGCGGTGCGCTGGTCTACAGCGGCACGGATGGTCATGGTGCCATGGGCGACGACCAGTACCGCCGCCTGAGCGAGGAAATCGAAGCAAACTATCAGGGTGCGCGCAATGCAGGGCGGCCGATGGTTCTGGAGGGTGGTCTCGACTGGAAACCGATGGGGTTTTCGCCCAGCGACATGGAGTTCCAGAAGACCAAGGAATCGGCTGCGCGCGAGATCGCCTTGGCCTTTGGTGTGCCGCCGATGCTGATCGGCATCCAGGGGGATGCGACCTATGCGAACTATCAGGAAGCCAATCGCGCCTTCTACAGACTGACGGTTCTGCCGCTGGCCACGCGCGTCGCGTCGGTGCTGAGCGACTGGATATCGCAATTCAGTGGCGAGGCCTTGGAGTTGAAACCCGATTTGGATCAGGTGCCTGCGCTATCCGCAGAGCGCGACGCGCAATGGGCGCGTGTGGCGTCGGCCGATTTTCTGACCGACGCGGAAAAGCGTGCGCTGTTGGGGCTGCCTGCGTTGCCCTACGGAGAAGATGATGGATGACCGGAACTTCAGGTTGGAGTCCTTCGAATGCGCGCCCGGGCTGCGGCTCGCGGCCCACGAACGGGTCAGTCAGATCCATCACGAGAACCTGGTGCGGAGGTTGGACCGACTGGACGAGATGATGGAGCGGCTGGAACGCAAGCTGTGGCTGACCGTCTACGGAGTGGTCGGCGTGATCCTCTCGCAGGCCGTGCAGTCATTCATCGTGGCAACGCCGTGACCGCATCCGCAAAAACGTTTGAAAAGGAGAAAACCGTGGAAACGGACAACGGACTGGAACACAAGTTCGCCCGCTTCGGAGACGGGTTGAGTGTCAGTGACGGCACCATGATCGAGGGCTATGCCAGTCTGTTCGGGCAAACCGACCAAGGCGGTGATGTCGTTCGAAAAGGCGCCTATGAAGCTTCGCTTGTCGCGCTTCAAAAGGTTGGCCAACGGGTCAAGATGCTTTGGCAGCATGACCCTGCGCAGCCCATCGGCGTCTGGGACGAAGTTCGCGAAGACGATCAAGGTCTCTGGGTCAAAGGACGGCTGCTGGACAGCACCCAGAAAGGACGCGAGGCCGCGGCGTTGATTGCAGCAGGGGCGTTGGACGGGTTGTCGATCGGATACCGGACCCTCAAGGCAAGCAAGACGGAAAAGGGCCAAAGGCTCTTGACGGAACTGGAGCTTTGGGAGGTGTCGCTGGTGACCTTCCCAATGCTGCCCAGTGCGCGGGTTGCGGCGAAGGGTGACAGCCTGGCAACCGAAGCGACCCTGCGTGAATTGGCGGCGACACTTCATTGTGCGCGGCTGGAGCTGGCGCGCCGTTAACCGCGCCTTTCAATCACCCACAGACAGGATGTTCTGATGAGCAAGACCGACGGGCTGGCGCTGGCCGGCGAAGGTGTGCCCCTGGTTCAGGAGGTGAAGCAGGCGATGACCGGCTTCGTAAACGAATTCAAGGGCTTCCAGGAAGAAATTCAAACCAAACTCAAACAAGCAGAAGAGCGACTGACCATGCTGGATCGAAAATCTCAAACCGCGGCACGTCCGCATCTGTCCGCGGCAACCGACGAGGGCGCACCGCACCAGAAAGCCTTCAACGACTACCTGCGGTCGGGCGATGACGACGGCCTGCGAGGGCTCGATCTGTCGGGCAAATCGATGTCGACCGCGGTGAACAGCGACGGCGGCTATCTGGTCGATCCGCAAACCGCGGACTCTGTTCAGTCGGTCCTGCGTTCGACCGCATCGATCCGTTCGATTTCTTCGGTGGTCAACGTCGAGGCTACCAGTTTTGACGTCTTGGTCGATCATACCGACGTCGGTGCCGGATGGGCAACCGAAAGCGGTGGGCCGGCCGAGACCGATACGCCGCAGATCGATCGGATCACCATTCCGCTGCACGAGCTGAGCGCGCTGCCGAAGGCGAGCCAGCGGCTGCTGGATGACAGTGCATTCGACATCGAGGGTTGGTTGGCCGGTCGGATCGCAGACAAGTTCGCTCGCGCTGAAGCGGCCGCGTTCCTGAAAGGTGACGGGTTGGACAAGCCCCGTGGTATTCTGAACCACAACAAGATTGACAACGACGTCTGGACCTGGGGCAATATTGGGTACATTCCGACCGGAACAGACGGTGATATCGGTGCGGGTGACGCGATCGTCGACCTGGTCTATGCCCTCGGTGCCCAGTATCGCGCAAATGCCACTTTCGTGATGAACTCGAAGACTGCGGGTCTGGTGCGCAAGTTGAAGGACGCAGACGGCCGGTTCCTTTGGTCGGATGGTCTGGCCGCCGGCGAGCCCGCTCGCCTGATGGGGTATCCCGTCCTGATCGCAGAAGACATGCCCGATGCAGCAAGCGACTCCTTCTCGATCGCGTTTGGTGATTTCCGGGCCGGATACACCATCGCCGAGCGTCCCGATCTTCGCGTTCTGCGCGATCCGTTCAGCGCGAAGCCGCATGTCCTGTTCTATGCGACCAAGCGCGTTGGCGGGGACGTTTCCGATTTCGCTGCCATCAAGCTGCTGAAATTCGGCGTCGCCTAAGGCGGAGCCGGGTGCAGGGGCGGGCAACCGTCCCTGCGGTGGGCACGTGTCTGGCGAGATCCCTCATGTTGTCTAGCTGCTCCCCTCCGTCCGAGCAACCTGGGGCAGGGCGTGTCCACCACATCGAAATGAACCGGCCCGGATGGGTCCGAGCCTTCGGAGAGAGTTGATGATGTTGATCGAAGAAACCACCGTCCCGGATGCGGCGCTGCCGGTGGATGAATTCAAGGCGCATTTGCGTCTGGGAACCGGGTTTGGCGAGGACAACCTGCAAGACAGTGTCCTGAAGAGTTTCTTGCGGGCGGCCATTGCAGCTATCGAGGCACGCACGGGCAAGGTCCTGATCACGCGCGAATTCAGTTGGTCGCTGACCAGTTGGCGAGACAGGACTGGGCAGACCCTTCCGGTGGCTCCCGTGAGTGAAATTATCGGTGTTAAGTTGATCAATACACTGGACGACGAAACGGATCTTCCGAATGACCGGTTCAGGCTCGAACGCGACAGCCAGCGCCCGCGTCTGCGTCCGTCAGGTAGCCTTTTGCCAACGATCTCGACCGGAGGGTCGGTGCGGATATTGTTCCGGGCAGGTTTTGCGGCTGATTGGGGCGGCTTGCCGGCCGATCTGGGCCAGGCGGTACTGTTGCTTGCTGCTCATTACTACGAGTACCGCAACGAAACTGCGCTGAGCGACGGTTGTATGCCCTTCGGCGTGACCAGCCTCCTGCAGCGGTATCGCACCATGCGGATCGGTATTGGAGCGTCGCTATGAATGATCATCGTCTGAATCGCCGTCTGATTCTGGAAGCACCCGATCGAATCGCGGACGGTGCCGGCGGGTTCTTGGAATCTTGGGTGGAACTCGGCGAACTCTGGGCGGACGTTCGATCACGAACAGGCCGCGAGCGTAATGGCGGCGATTTTCCGGTTTCGACGGTCAGCTATCGCATAATCGTTCGCGGATCGCCGATTGGCTCAGCTGCGAGGCCCTTGCCTCAACAGCGGTTTCGCGACGGGGCACGGGTCTATGTGATCAACGCGGTTGCCGAGCTTGATCCGAACGGGCGCTACCTGACCTGCTTCGTGGACGAGGAGGTCGCCGCATGAGTTATGTCTTTGCGGAAGCTCTCCAGTCCGCCGTATATCAGCAGCTTACCAATGCCTCCAGCGTCACCGAAGTCGTCGGCGATGCAATCTACGATGCACTGCCCAAGGGCAAGGTTCCTGACATCTACGTTGTTCTTGGACCGGAAACCGTTCGGGACAAATCCGACTCGAGCGGTGCAGGCGCGGAGCACAGGTTCCTAGTTTCCGTCGTTACCGACGAAGCTGGGTTCGGGAAGGCAAAGCGCGTCGCGGGCGCTGTCTGCGAAGCCCTTGAAGATGCTGACATCGCGCTTTCGCGAGGACGTCTCGTCGGGCTGTGGTTCGATCGTGCCAATGCGCGACGGGCCGGGCAGGCAGGCCGTCTGCGCCGCATCGATCTGCGCTTTCGAGCACAGACTGAAGACAACTGATCAAGAAAACTTGGAGACGCGACATGAGTGCTCAGAATGGCAAGGACCTGTTGGTCAAGGTGGACATGACCGGAAGCGGTCTATTCGAAACGATCGCTGGCCTGCGGGCTACGCGCATCAGCTTCAATGCCGAAAGCGTGGATGTGACCAGCCTTGAAAGCCAGGGCGGCTGGCGCGAACTGTTATCTGGCGCGGGCGTAAAGTCGGCGGGTATCTCCGGATCGGGTGTATTCAAAGACGCCGGGACGGATGAACGGGCGCGGCAACTATTCTTTGATGGTGAAACGCCTGATTTCCAAGTGATCATTCCCGACTTCGGGATCGTGGAGGGTCCCTTCCAGGTGACTTCGATCGAGTACGCTGGGAGCCACAACGGAGAAGCGACCTATGAACTGTCGATGGCAAGCGCCGGCGCATTGTCGTTCATGGCTCTTTGAATGATGGCCAATCCATGGACAGGAGAGGTGGTGCTGGTGCTCGATGGCGAGCGCCGGACGCTGAAGCTGACACTGGGTGCGTTGGCGGAATTGGAGCAGGTGCTGGAAACACCGTCTCTCGTCGCGCTGGTGGAACGATTCGAAAGCGGAGTTTTTTCGACGCGCGATGTTCTCGCTCTGGTGTCGGCGGGTCTGATGGGCGGAGGCTATGAAATGTCGGCGATCGAAGTTGGTCGGGCTGAAATCGATGGCGGGCCGATGGCTGCAGCAAGAGCAGCGGCCGAACTATTGGCCCGTGCGTTCATGGTACCCGGGGAAAAATGAGCGGATTTGACTGGCCGGCCCTCATGCAAGCGGGGCTGCAGGGGTTGCGTTTGAAACCGAGCGAATTCTGGAGCCTGACCCCAGCAGAACTTCGTTTGATGCTCGGTCACGGCGCAGTGCAAGGCGCGCTGTCTCGAAGCGGACTCGATGCGCTGATCGCGGCGTATCCAGACAAAGAACGAGGAGACGATGATGAGTGAGAATGACGGAATCTCGGATCTTGAAGAACGCGCTGAAGCGTTGGAAGACAGCCTCGGTGCCGCCGCAACGATGGCTGCGAGCTTTGACTCGGAGTTAAAGCGCATGCGCGAATCCTTTGCCACGACCGGCAAAGATGCAGCGAGCTTGGAGCGAGGCTTGTCGAAAGGGCTTCGACGGGCGTTCGACGGCGTGGCGTTCGACGGTATGAAGTTGTCCGACGCGCTGGAGACAGTTGCGCAATCGATGATCCAGACGACATACTCGGCGGCCATCAAACCAGTCGCGAACCATTTCGGCGGGTTGTTGGCCAAGGGTGTCAACGGTCTGGTGGAGGGTATTCTGCCTTTTGCCGATGGCGCCAGTTTTTCACAGGGACGGGTTACGCCTTTTGCCAATGGAGGTGTCGTTTCTGGTCCGGTGACGTTTCCCATGCGGGGTGGAATCGGGCTGATGGGAGAGGCCGGACCGGAAGCCATCATGCCACTTGCACGAGGCGCAGACGGGAAGCTGGGCGTGCGGAGTGCGGGCGGGCGAGCCGTGAACGTCGTTATGAACATCAGCACTCCAGACGTTCAGGGTTTCAATCGGAGCCAAGGTCAGATCGCCGCCCAGATGAGCCGTGCCTTGGGGCGCGGAAATCGAAACCGCTGAATCGGACGCGAAGGGGAGAAGACTATGAATTTTCATGAAGTGCGGTTTCCTGCATCGCTCAGCTTCGGATCGATTGGAGGTCCGGAACGTCGAACCGACGTGGTGACGCTTGCGAACGGTTTCGAAGAGCGCAACACCCCTTGGGCGCACTCACGCCGACGCTACGATGCTGGTCTGGGTATGCGGTCTCTCGATGACGTCGAAACCCTGATTTCCTTCTTCGAAGCGCGACGCGGCCAGATGTTCGGGTTTCGCTGGAAAGATTGGTCCGATTTCAAGTCTTCGCGGGCTTCCGCGAACATCTCTTTTGACGACCAGGTCATTGGTGTCGGAGACGGTCAAGTGACCGATTTCCCTCTGATCAAGACCTATCGATCCGGCGATTTTTCCTATGCGCGTCCGATTGCCAAGCCCGTAGCTGGAACGGTTCGGATCGGTATCGAACAGGACGAGATGCGAGAAACTGTAGATTTTGATCTCGATATAAGCACCGGAGTCGTGCGGTTCTCCTCGCCTCCGGCCGAGACCATGCGGATCACGGCAGGTTTCGAGTTTGATGTGCCGGTTCGATTTGACACGGATCGAATTCAGACGAGCGTGGCCAGTTTTCAGGCCGGTGATGTTCCGAATGTGCCGGTTGTGGAGGTGCGAATCTGATGGCGGGTATTGATGCAGAATTTACAGCACATGTCGAAACCGGTGTGACAACTCTGTGCCGGTGTTGGTCGATCTCTCGCTCAGATGGAACTCGTTTCGGTTTCACCGACCACGACGAAAATCTTGCTTTTGATGGGTTGGTTTTCAAAGCTGATACTGGGTTGTCGGCGCTGGCATTGCAGCAGAGTACCGGATTGTCGGTGGACAATACGGAGGCGATCGGCGCGGTGAGCGATGCATCGATCCGGGAAGATGATATCCAGGCCGGTCGTTTCGACGGTGCGGAAGTTCAGGCTTGGATGGTGAATTGGGCTGATGTTTCTGTTCGATGGTTGCAGTTTCGCGGTTCGATCGGAGAAATCCGAAGGGGCAGCGGTGCATTCCATGCTGAGCTGCGCGGTCTGACGGAGGCGTTGAACAGGCCTTTGGGCCGGATTTTTCAAAAGCCTTGCACGGCAGTCTTGGGCGATCGAGCTTGTGGTATGGACCTAGGTGAGCAGGGATTTTCACAAGAACTCGAAGTCGAAACTGTCGACGAGTCTAGGCGCTTTCATTGGACTGATTTTGACACGTTCGAACCAGGATGGTTCGCTCGGGGAAGGTTGCTTGTCTTGTCCGGAGAAGCGAAGGGTTTGTGGGCGTCCATCAAGCGGGACACCTACGAGGCGCCGACGAGAAAGATCGAGGTTTGGGAAGCCATTCGTCAAACGGTTCGCCCGGGTGATCGAGTGCGCTTGGAACCCGGATGCGATAAAAGATTTGAAACCTGTCGGTTCAAATTCAATAACCTGATCAATTTTCAAGGCTTTCCGGATATTCCTTCGGAGGATTGGGTGATGTCTGTCCCTAGGCAAAATGGAACGAATTCCGGTGGGAGCCTTAGGTAAATGGGGGATCGTGAGGAAGTCGTTCGCATCGCAAAGACCTGGATCGGAACGCCTTATCGTCATCAGGCAGCTTGTCGTGGCGCAGGGACGGACTGCCTAGGCCTGGTGCGTGGTGTTTGGAGGCAGTTGTTCGGATGCGAACCCGAAGAGGTTCCGGCCTATTCGATGGATTGGTCCGAACCTTCCGGCGACGAACAACTGTGGTTGTCGGCCCGCCGGCACCTGGTTGAAGTTCCAATGCACGAAGCCGCGCTTCAGCGGGGCGACGTGATCCTGTTTCGCATGCGTGATCAATCTGTAGCCAAGCACTTGGCAATCGTCTCCGCAACTGACGACAAGCCCGCCTTCATTCATGCGTATTCGAAGCACGGCGTTGTCGAAAGCGCTTTGAGCGCTTCGTGGATGAAGAAAATTGTTGCCCGATTCAAGTTTCCACTGGAGGTGGTCTGATGGCTACTGTTGTTCTTTCTGCTGCAGGTGCAGCACTTGGTGGTTCGATCGGTGGCACAGTGGCCGGTCTATCTACAGCGGTGATTGGGCGCGCTGTTGGAGCGACATTTGGGCAGGTGATCGATCAGCGTCTGTTGGGCCAAGGCGCTGAAGCTGTTGAAACCGGGAAAGTCGATCGGTTCCGTCTGACCCAAACGGGCGAAGGCAATCCGATCGCCCAAGTCTTCGGGCGCTCCCGAGTGGGTGGTCAAGTGATTTGGGCTTCGGACTTTCGTGAAGAATCCACTACCAGCGGCGGTGGCAAAGGTGGAAGCAGTTCGCCCACAACCACGACCTATAGCTACAGTGTTTCGTTGGCTGTTGCGATATGTGAAGGCGAAATATCCACGGTCGGCAGAGTCTGGGCTGACGGCGAGGAAATTGCCCGTCGTGATTTGAACATGCAAATCTACACTGGTTCGCAAGAGCAGCTTCCCGATCCTACCATCGAGGCGATCGAAGGGCGTGGTCAGGTGCCGGCGTATCGCGGAACGGCCTATGTCGTCCTTGAAGACCTGGCTCTGGAGCGTTTCGGGAACCGGGTTCCGCAGTTTTCGTTCGAGGTGGTGAGGACAGAGCAGCGCGACTCCTCGACTTTTTCGGAAGACCTTCCGCAGTTGATCAAGGGCGTCGCCCTGGTTCCTGGTACCGGTGAGTATGCACTGGCCACCACTCCCGTTCACTACTCGAAGGGACCGGGAAGCAATTGGGCGGCCAACACGAACAGCCCGATGGGCCGAACAGATTTTCTGGCGTCCTTGGCACAGCTCCGGGAAGAACTGCCGAACTGTTCTGCTGCATCCTTGGTCGTTTCCTGGTTCGGAAGCGACCTGAGATGTGATCGTTGTACGATCAAGCCGAAGGTCGAGCGCAGCGAGTTCGATGGGGGCAATATGCCTTGGAGCGTCGCTGGCGTTTCGCGATCCGCGGCGCAGACCGTCCCCCGAAAGAATGGCCAACCTGTATATGGTGGTACCACGGCCGATGCAGCCGTCGTTGAAGCCATCCGGCACATGAGGGCATCTGGTCAACGAGTCATGTTCTATCCGTTCATCCTGATGGATCAGCTTGCTGACAACCGTTTACAAGATCCCTGGACCGGTTCTGATAGTCAGCCAGCGTTGCCTTGGAGGGGCAGGATCACCCTTTCCTCGGCCCCGCCGCGCGCGGATTCTGCAGATGGTTCGGAAATGGCCGACGATCAAGTCCGGAGTTTCTTTGGTGAAGCCAAGGCATCGGACTTTCAGATCCTTGATGGGTCCGTACGCTACGATGGTCCAGCCGAGTGGGGCATGCGGAGGTTCATCCTGCACTACGCGGCTCTATGTGCTGCGGCTGGCGGCGTATCTTCGTTCTGCATCGGGTCCGAAATGAGAGGTTTGACGCAGATCCGGGGAGCGACCGGTTTTCCAGCTGTGGACGCACTCAAGGAGCTTGCAGCCGAAGCTCGCGCCTTGCTCGGACCGAAGACCAAGATCGGGTATGCGGCTGACTGGTCGGAGTACTTCGGCTACCAGCCACAGGATGGTTCCGGCGACCGATACTTCCATCTTGATCCGCTTTGGTCGGATGCGAACATCGATTTCATCGGTATTGACAACTACATGCCGCTCTCGGATTGGCGCGACGAGGACAAGCACGCGGATGCGGAATGGAAATCTGTTTATTCGCCAGACTATCTTCGCGCCAACATTGAGGGTGGTGAAGGTTTTGACTGGTTCTACGAGTCACTGGAGGCGGCTTCGGCTCAGGTCAGAGTCCCTATTGAAGATCTGGAACACAATGAGCCGTGGATCTGGCGATACAAGGATCTCCGTAACTGGTGGAGCAACGAGCACCATGAACGGATTTCTGGAGTCCGACAGGCTACTGCAACTGGTTGGGTTCCGCATTCGAAACCAATTTGGTTCACAGAACTTGGCTGTGCCGCCTTGGACAAGGCAACGAATCAACCCAACAAGTTTCTTGATCCCAAATCGTCTGAATCGAGCTTGCCCAAATTCTCCAACGGACTGCGGGATGACCTGATCCAGCGTCATTACCTGCAGGCCATGCTCGGCTATTGGAGCGACGACGCCAACAATCCAGCCTCTGATCTGTATGAAGGTCGAATGATCGACATGCAGAACGCCTATGTATGGGCGTGGGATACGCGTCCATTTCCAAGGTTTCCAAACAATCTTGGTTTGTGGGAAGATGGGAAAAACTATGCGCGTGGTCATTGGCTCAATGGACGAGTCGGTTCGCGCAGTCTCGCTTCGGTGGTAGAGGAGATCTGCCTCAAGTCAGATCTTAAGCAAATCGACACCTCACGGCTATTCGGTGTGGTGAGAGGATACACTGTCGATCAGGTCACAGATGCACGAAGTGCTTTGCAGCCTTTGATGCTGAGGTTTGCTTTCGACGCGATCGAACGGGATGGAGTTCTTAAATTCGTTTCTCGGGACGGAACGAACGTACAGACAATCGATAGCAACGAATTGGCAGAATGCGCTGACATCGAGGGCTTGGTGCAGTTCAAACGAGATGCCAACGCCGAGGTGGCGGGACGGGTCAGAGTTCGATTTCTGCAATCCGAAGGTGACCACGATATTGTCTCGGAGGAAGCGGTTCTGCCGGACACTTCAACTCATTCTGTCACGACGAATGATCTCGCTTTGTCGATGACACGTGCCGAGGGCCGCCAGGTCGCAGAACGATGGCTTGCTGAATCGCGTGTCTCCCGCGATTCAGCAAGCTTTGCGCTGCCGCCATCGAAGATCGGGATTGGAGCGGGTGATATCGTGCGGTTTTCGAATAGTGAAAACCAACCCGAAGCACTCTTCAGGGTCGATCGTATCGAACTCGGGGAATTGCAGATCGCTGAAGCTGTACGTATCGAGAGCGAGGTTTACCTGCCTTCTGAAATGGCAACAGACGTGCCAAGTGTGAAAGCCTTTGTACCTCCCACTCCTGTTTTTCCACTCTTTCTCGATTTGCCGCTGATGACGGGGGATGAAAAGCCGCACGCGCCTCACTTGGCGATTACGGCTCAACCGTGGCCTGGGGCTGTCGCGGTCTATGCATCGGAGGCGGATGAAAACTATCGTATGAGCGAAATCGTTCCGCGGAGATCTGTCGTTGGGCAAACAGAGTCCATCCTTGCGAGAGCTACGCCAGGACTCTGGGACGAGTCCGTTGGGGTACAGGTCAAGCTTCTGAGTGGTGGGTTGGAGTCACGATCAGCCGATTCTGTTCTTAGCGGAGCCAACCTTGCAGCCATCGGCGACGGCAGTTCGCAAAATTGGGAACTGGTCCAGTTCAGGACCGCAGAATTGATTGAGAAGGACACGTATCTCTTGAGGAGTCTCTTGAGAGGGCAGCTCGGTACTGACGCTGCAATGAAAGATGTCTGGCCCAAAGGCTCGTGGTTCGTGTTGTTGGATGATGCACCTCAACAGATCGGTTTGAACAGTGTGCAACGTCGTCGGGCAAGGCACTACAGAATTGGCCCGGCTCAGAGTCGCTATGACGATCCTTCGTTCCAACACTTGGTTGAAACCTTCGATGGAGTTGGCCTGCGGCCTTACTCGCCATGTCATATCGAGTGCAAAGAGGCTGGTAGCGGAGACTTGGTTTTCGAGTGGATTCGAAGGACGCGTATCAATGGTGACAGTTGGGATCTAGTCGATGTGCCAATTGGGGAAGACAAAGAGCAATATCTTGTTCGGGTTGCTCAAGGAGATCGTGTGCTTCGCGAAGAATTCGTTGAAACCAGCTCTTGGACTTACCTTTCATCCTTGCGAAACGGTGACGGTCTGTCCGGTGCTCTTCGCTTTGAAGTCGCTCAGGTCTCGTCGATTTTTGGTCCTGGCCCGTTTTCATCATTGGCGATCTCATAGCGCAATGAACTTTTCCCTACCTCGCGTTTGAAGCCGGTTTGATTGAGTAGCCCCTTTTGTCTCGCGTCAGCCGATACATCAGTGAAGCAGACGCTGGCGATATTCGGCATTCCCAGACGCACTTAATACGATTGGTATGCGCGGTGGAGCGAGGGTAGTCTTGAACTTCAACATTCGCTGTCCGGAAGATTCAGATGGTCTGGATGCTCACCCTAGAGGTCGTTTTGGCGATTCGGCTATCTGCGCTTGTCGTGTTTTTCTGCCGTCTTGCGTTGTTTTCGACTGGGGATGCCGAGGCGTATCCCTTTGTCTGAGGTGCCCCTGGTTTCCTTGACACGTGCCTGATTCGGTTTCTGCTGTCTGATCTCGAAATCAACGGGCGACAGCATGCCGTTGTTCGCGTGCTTGCGCTTCGGGTTGTAGAACATCTCGATGT
>NZ_JAELVR010000017.1 GCF_016428585.1 Sedimentitalea arenosa
ATGTTCGGCAGGCTCAAGGACTGGCGGCGTGTCGCCACCCGCTACGACCGGTGCCCGAAGGTCTTCCTCTCGGCAATCGCTCTCGCCGCTACGGTCATCTACTGGCTATGAGTCCTGAGCCTAGCGTGCGGTAGGTGGCCTCTCGTCCATTTGGGCTCGACACGGACGTGCCCCGGACCCATTGTTTCGGAAAAAGGATATCTCATGCCGCATATCGGTCCGGACGTGACCCTGAACGACCCCGCCTTCATCCACGACACGGCCCTCTTGTATGGCAAGGTCACGCTTGAGACCGGCGTGTCGATCTGGCCCTATGTCGTCACCCGCGCCGAGATGCACGAAATCCACATCGGTGCGCGCACCAACGTTCAGGACCATGTCATGATCCATGTCGGCTATGACCTGCCCACGATCGTCGGCCAAGACTGCTCGATCACTCACCGGGCGGTGCTGCACGGGTGCGAGATCGGTGACCGGGTGTTGATCGGCATCGGTGCCACGGTCATGGACGGCGCCAGGATCGGCGACAATTCGATCGTCGCGGGCCATGCCATCGTCACCGAAGGCTCGGATTTCCCCGAAAACTCGATCATCGCGGGCAGTCCGGCCCGGCTGGTCAAGACCCGGGACAATTCAGCCGCCAACCTGATGAATGCGCGCTTCTACCACCTGAACGCGCAGAACTACGCCCAAGGCATCGAACGCTTCACCCCGGAAAATTTCGCGACCCTGCGCGCCCTTCCCTAGTGCGCTTCGGCCCAGTTCGCGCCCTGTCCCGCATCCACGGTCAGTTTCACGTCCAGGTGCACCGCCGGATCGGCGGCGCCTTCCATCACCTCTCGGGCGCGGGCAATGACGTCCTCCACCGCGTCTTCGGCGACCTCGAACAGTAATTCGTCATGAACTTGGAGTAGCATCTTCGCGGGTAGGCCTTCAATCGCAGCGGGCATCCGCACCATCGCGCGGCGGATCACGTCCGCCGCCGTGCCCTGGATCGGCGCGTTGATCGCGGCGCGATAGGCGAAACTGGCGCGCGGGCCCTTGGCGTTGATCTCGGGCGTGTGGATTCGCCGCCCGAACAGGGTCTGCACGTATCCGTGCTCCTTCGCGAACGCCTTGGTCTCGTCCATATAGGCGCGGATGCCCGGAAAGCGTTCGAAATAGCGGTCGATGAAGCCCTGCGCTTCGGCCCGCGGAATGCGCAGGTTGCGCGCCAGCCCAAAGCCCGAGATGCCGTAGATCACCCCGAAATTGATCGCCTTGGCCTTGCGCCGCACGTCGGGCGTCATCTCCTCCATCGGCACGTCGAACATCTCGGACGCGGTCATCGCGTGAATGTCCTGCCCCTCGGCAAAGGCGGCCTTCAGCGCCGGGATCCCGGCGATATGGGCGAGGATGCGCAATTCGATCTGCGAATAATCCAGAGACACCAGCAGGTTGCCCGGCTCTGCCACAAACGCCTCGCGGATGCGCCGGCCTTCCTCGGTGCGCACCGGGATGTTCTGCAGGTTCGGATCGGTCGACGCCAGCCGCCCCGTGCTCGCCCCTGCGATGGAGTAAGAGGTATGCACGCGCCCGGTCTCGGGGTTGATATGGGTCTGGAGCGCATCCGTGTAGGTCGATTTCAGCTTGCTCACCTGCCGCCAGTCCAGAACCCGCGCCGGCAGGTCATGTTCGGTGGCGAGGTCTTCCAGCACGTCGACCCCGGTGGCATAGGCCCCGGTCTTGCCGCGCTTGCCGCCCTCGATCCCCATCTTGTCAAACAGGATCTCTCCCAGTTGCTTTGGGCTGCCGACGTTGAACGTCTCGCCCGCAAGTTCGTGGATCTCGGCCTCCAGCCCCGCCATCTTTTGCGCAAACGCGTTGGACATGCGGCTCAGCGTGTCGCGGTCCACCTTGATCCCGTTGCGTTCCATCTGTGCCAGCACCGGCACCAGCGGGCGTTCCAGCGTCTCGTAGACCGTGGTCACGCGGCTCTGGTGCAGCAGCGGCTTGAAGGTTTGCCACAGTCGCAGGGTGATATCGGCATCTTCCGCCGCATAGGGCACCGCATCGTCAATCGGCACCCGGTCAAAGGTGATCGCCGATTTTCCGCTGCCCAGGAGCGGCTTGATCGGGATCGGACTGTGAGCCAGATAACGTTCGCTCAGCGTGTCCATGCCATGCCCGTGCAGGCCGCCATGAAGCGCATAGGACAACAGCATCGTGTCATCGATCGGCGCCACGTCCACGCCATAGCGGGCGAAAATCTTGGCGTCGTATTTCATGTTCTGCCCGATCTTCAGCACCGCCGGGTCTTCCAGCACCGGCTTGAGCAGCGCCAGGGCCTCCTCCAGCGGCATCTGCCCCTCGGCCAGCCCTTCTTCACCGAACAGGTCGTCGGTCGCCCCGGCCTTGTGGGTCAGCGGGATGTAGCAGGCCGTCCCGGCCTCCACGCACAGCGAAATCCCGACCAGGTCGGCCACCATCTCGTTCAGCCCGGTGGTCTCGGTGTCCACCGCGACCCAGCCACGTTCGCGGATTTGCGCGATCCATGCCTCGAGCGCCTCGGCGTCTCGCACACAAGCATAATCGGCCGCCTCGAAGCTCGGCGCGTCGGGCGCATCCGAGGGCGGCGGCGGCGCGTCGGCGATGATCGGCGCCTCGACGCCAAGGTGCTCGGCGATGCGCTTGGACAGGCTGCGGAACTCCATCTCGGCCAGAAACGGCATCAACACCTCGGGGTCCGGGTCGCGCACCTCCAGATCGTCCAGCCCGAAGTCGATCGGCGTGTCGCAATCCAGCTGCACGAGGCGTTTGCTCAGCTCGATCTGGTCGCGCATGTCGATCAGGGTCTGCCGCCGCTTGGGCTGCTTGATCTCTTCGGCCCGGTCCAGCAGGCTTTCCAGATCGCCGAATTCGTTGATCAGCAGCGCCGCCGTCTTGATCCCGATCCCCGGTGCGCCCGGCACGTTGTCGACACTGTCCCCGGCCAGCGCCTGCACATCCACGACCCGCTCCGGTCCGACTCCGAATTTCTCGATCACGCCCTCGCGGTCGATCCGGCGGTTCTTCATCGCGTCCAGCATCTCGACCCCGTCACCCACCAGCTGCATCAGGTCCTTGTCGCTGCTGATGATGGTGACCCGCCCACCCGCGTCGCGGGCCTGGCAGGCCAGCGTCGCGATGATGTCGTCGGCCTCGTAGCCTTCGAGCTCTTTGCAGGCGATGTTGAACGCCTCGGTCGCCTTGCGCGTCAACGGGATCTGCGGGCGCAGATCCTCGGGCATCGCCTCGCGATTGGCTTTGTATTCGTCGTAAAGATCGTTGCGGAAGGTATGGCTGCCCTTGTCGAAGATCACCGCGGCGTGGGTCGGCGCATCGGGTCCAGCGTTGTCGGCCACATATTTGTGCAGCATGTTGCAGAAGCCCTGCACCGCGCCTACAGGCAGTCCGTCGGACTTCCGGGTCAGCGGGGGCAGCGCATGGAACGCTCGGAATATGAAAGCCGACCCGTCGATCAGGTGCAGATGGCACCCCTTGCCAAAACCGCTCATCGCCCGCATCTCCCTGTGACTGGCCCCGCCTTGTCCTGCCACGAACCGGGGGCGGTTTCCAGAGCCGCGCGCGTGAAACGCGGTGCGAAACAGGTGATGTTGATTGACCCGCCGCGCGCGCCCGGTGCACCCTTGCGGCATTGTTCCAACCCGCCCGAGGTGTCCTAGCCATGCGTTTCCCGATCGCTTTCCTGCTCGCGCTTCTGCCGCTTGTCAGCTTCGCTCAGGAGCCCCGCGCCCTGACCGGAAGTCTAGTTTACCGCGAGCGGGTGGCTCTGCCGCCCGAGGCAGAGATGCTGGTCGAACTACGTGACGACTTCGGCGCTGTCGTGGCACGGACCGCTCAGCCGACAGACGGAGCACAGGTGCCGCTGCCGTTCAGCATCGAGGCTCCCGCCGGTATCGCGCTCGAACTGCGCGCCGCTTTGCGACTGGACGGTGTCGTTCGCTGGCTCAGTGCGCCGGTCGCGCTTGAGCCGGACAGCCAGCCGGCAAATCTCGGGGAGATCCTACTTGCCGCGTTCCGTCCGATGGGCTTTGTCACGAAGATGAGCTGCGGTGACGTGCAGGCTGGGCTGAGCGTCGCCGACCAGACCGCGCGGCTCAGGATCGGCGGCACCTATCTCGACCTCGTGGCCGAACCCACCGCGTCGGGGGCTCGTTTCGTATTGCCCGCGGATTCCGATACCTGGATCTGGACGCGCGGAGATTCTGCGATGCTCAGCCTCGACGGGGTCGAACTGCCAGAATGCCGCCCACCGCTGCCCGACGCGTTCTATTCAGTTCGCGGCAACGAACCGGGATGGACGTTGGTGATCGAGGCGGGGCAGATGCGCTACTCGGGCGACTACGGTGCCACCAAGATCAGTGCGGCCTTGCCGGAACCGCAGGTCACCGATGCCATGTACCGCTTTGCGCCGGAAGGCATTGACCTCGCGCTGAGCCTCACCTCCGAGCTGTGCCGCGACGACATGACCGGGATGCCCTATCCCGCGCGGGCGCTGCTCGAAACCGGCGGTCGCAGCCTGCGCGGCTGTGGCGGCGATCCGCTCGACCTGCTCGTCGCCCATCCATGGCGGACCGATCAGGTTGCCGGCTCGGCGGTGCTGGACGGCTCCGAGGTCACGCTGCGCTTCGGCGGTGGCGGACGGCTTTCAGGCAGCACGGGCTGCAACCGGTTCAACGCCGGCTACGAGCTTGGCGGCGAGGGCCTTTCGATCCGGCCCGGTGGGGTCACGATGATGGCCTGCCCCGAGGCGCGGATGGCGCAGGAGCGCGCCGTCCTCGATTCGCTCGCGACGGTCACCGGCTTTGATGTGACACAGGACGGCGCACTCGAACTTCGAGCTGCGGGCGAGGTCGTGCTGCGCGCGCGGCGCTGAGACACGCAGAGCATCTCCGGCACACCGGGAGCTTTTTTGAAAACGCAACAGGCTAATTGTCAGCCGTTTCCAGCACGGATTGAGCTGGCGAAATCGCTGGGCGTGCTTATGCGGATGTCTGGTGGTCCTTGTGGATGAACTTGCAGTCGCAATAGCCGCATTCCACCCAGCCGGTATCGCGCGGGATCTGCAGCCAGACACGGGGATGACCCAGCGCACCCTCGCCCCCGTCGCAGGCAACGCGATAGGTGTCCACGATCTTGGTTTCCGGCGCTTGGATGGTCATCAGCTGGCGGTCCTTCTGCTTGTCGGCCCTGAATGCATGGCTTAGAGCCGTTTATGAGCCAAGGCAAAACCGGGGGCAAGAGCCGCAATGACACAGGACGCGATCCGCATCGAGGGCTTGACCAAGACCTATCGCGCCAGTCGCAAACAGCCCGAGAAACAGGCGCTCAAGGGGGTCGATCTGACCGTGCCGCGTGGCTCCGTCTTCGGCCTCCTCGGACCGAACGGAGCGGGGAAGTCGACCCTTATCAACATCTTGGCAGGACTCGTCACCAAGACCTCGGGACGCGTGACGATCTGGGGATTCGACCAGGACCGCAACCCGCGCCAGTCGCGCGCGGCCATCGGCGTGATGCCCCAGGAACTGAACCTCGACCCGTTCTTCACTCCGCGCGGCGCGCTCGACGTGCAGGCCGGACTCTACGGCGTGCCCAAAGCGCAACGCCGCAGCGACGAGATCCTCGCCATGGTCGGCCTGTCGGACAAGGCCGAGGCCTACGCCCGGTCGCTCTCGGGCGGGATGCGGCGGCGGCTGCTGCTGGGCAAGGCGCTGGTGCATCATCCGCATGTGCTGGTGCTGGACGAACCCACGGCCGGGGTCGACATCGAACTGCGCCAGATGCTCTGGGCCAACGTGCGCAAGCTGAACCGCGACGGCATGACGATCATCCTGACCACCCACTATCTCGAAGAGGCACAGGAAATGTGCGACGAGATCGCCATCATCGACCAGGGCGAGGTCGTGGCGCGCGACAGCATGGGTGCGCTGCTGGGCCGTCTCGATGCGCGCAGCATGGTGATCCAGGCCGCCGAGAAGATCACGGCGCTGCCGCAAGCCGATGGAATATCCGCGAATTTGCGTGAGGATGGCGCGCTGGTTCTGGGTTATCGCAGCGGTCGGACCAGCGCCGACCAGGTGCTGTCGGCAGTGCGGGACGCCGGGATCACCATTCGCGACGTCCGCACCGAAGAGGCGGATCTCGAGGACGTCTTCCTGTCGCTGACAAAATCGCATGCGGACAATCCGGACAGTCGTGAGGCCTGAAACGGGCCGATGCGAAGGGGACTCCCAATGAGAACAAAACATGAATATGCTGCCGACTCGTCATGTTCTGTGAACTCTCGATCACGTCGAACTTCACCTTTCTCACCGGGGCGTCTCACCCCGAGGAGTACATGGCGCGCGCGGCCCTGCTGGGTCTGCCCGCGATCGCGATCGCCGATGACAATTCAGTGGCGGGGATCGTGCGGGCGCATACAGAAGCGCGCCGCATCGCCCGCCAGGTGCGGGAGCGTCGCGACTGGGATCGCAGCCATGGCCTGATCGGCCCACCGCTGCCGCCGGGCTGGCCCGCGGGCCAGCCATCGGCGGTCTTCAACACCCCCCGCTTGATCCCGGCCGCGCGGCTGGTGTTTGCCGACGCGCCGCCCATCACGGCGCTGCCTCTGGACCGAGCCGGCTGGGGCAATCTCTGTCACCTCCTGTCCACGGGTCGGTTGCAGGCGGACAAGGGCCACTGCGATTTGCGGCTGGCCGACCTGCTGGACAGGGCCGAGGGCCTCCACTTGCTGCTCTGGCCACAGGCACGGACGCCGCAGGGCGGCGCGGGCGGATGGGCACCACATGCGCAAGCTTTGACGCGCCGCTTTGCCGGCAACATGCACCTGCTCCTGACCCCGCTCTATGATGGCAACGACCCGGCCCGCTTCGCGGCCCTGACCCGGCAGGCCGAAACGCTGGGCCTGTCGACCCTGGCCAGCGCCGCGCCGCTGATGCATCACGGCCGCCGCCGCAAGCTGGCCGACGTGCTGAGCGCGATCCGCCTGCGCCGCAAGGTCGATGATCTGGGCAGCGACGCGCTGGCCAATGCCGAATGCCGCCTGCGCTCGGCTGCCGAAATGCGCCGCCTCTTCACGGGCGTCGAGGAGGCTGTGGACCGGGCCGGGGACTTGGCGCAGCGCCTGACATTCTCTCTGGACGAATTGCGCTATGACTACCCCAGCGAGGCGGCCGCGGGCGAAACCCCGGCCGAGCGTCTGATGCGGCTGGCCGAAGAGGGCTTGCGCTGGCGCTACCCGGCGGGTGCATCCGACAAGGTGCGCGCCATGCTGGCGCATGAACTCGCCCTGATCGGCAAGCTGAATTACGAACCCTATTTCCTGACCGTGCGCGACATCGTCGCCTTCGCCCGGTCGCGCGACATTCTCTGCCAGGGGCGCGGCAGCGCGGCCAATTCGGTGGTCTGCTATTGCCTCGGGATCACCAGCGTCAGCCCGGAAATCGGCACCATGGTGTTTGAACGCTTCGTCTCCGAGGCGCGCGACGAGCCGCCCGATATCGACGTGGATTTCGAACATGAACGCCGGGAAGAGGTGATCCAGCACATCTACGAGACCTATGGCCGCCACCGCGCCGGCCTCTGTGCCACGGTGGTGCACTACCGCGGCAAGCGCGCGATCCGCGAGGTGGGGCGCGCCATGGGGCTGACCGAGGACACGATCTCGGGCCTGTCCTCGCAGCTCTGGGGGTTCTTTTCCACCAAGGGAATCGAGGTCGAGCGCATGACCGAGATCGGTCTGGACCCGACCGACCGCCGCCTGACCCAGACGCTGGACCTGGTGTACGAGATCAACGGCTTTCCGCGCCACCTCTCGCAGCATGTGGGCGGGTTCGTCATCACCGAAGACCGGCTGGACGAGCTGGTCCCGATCGAGAACGCCACGATGGAAGGGCGCACGGTGATCTGCTGGGACAAGGACGACATCGACAGCCTGGGCATTCTCAAGGTCGACGTGCTGTCCCTGGGCATGCTGACCTGCATCCGCAAGGCATTCGACCTGATCGCGCGCCATCACCAGACCCGCTTTGACCTGGCGACCCTGCCGCCCGAGGATCCGGCGGTCTATGACATGCTGTGCAAGGCCGACAGTATCGGCGTTTTCCAGGTCGAAAGCCGGGCGCAGATGAATTTCCTGCCGCGGATGCGGCCGCGCAATTTCTACGACCTGGTGATCGAGGTGGCGATCATCCGGCCGGGTCCGATCCAGGGCGACATGGTGCATCCCTATATCCGCCGCAGGAATGGCGAGGAGGCTGTCAGCTTCCCCTCCGACGAGTTGGGCGCGGTGCTGGGCAAGACGCTGGGCGTGCCGCTGTTTCAGGAACAGGCGATGCAGATCGCCATCGTCGGCGCGGGCTTCACCCCGGAACAGGCGGACCGGCTGCGCCGGTCGCTGGCGACCTTCAAGAAACACGGCAATGTCAGCGAATTCCGCAGCCTGTTCCTGCGCGGGATGAAGAAGAACGGCTATGAGGCCGAGTTCGCCGAACGCTGCTTTTCCCAGATCGAGGGGTTCGGCAGCTATGGTTTTCCCGAAAGCCATGCGGCGTCCTTTGCGCTGCTGGTCTATGCCAGCGCCTGGATCAAATGCCACCATCCGGGCATCTTTGCCTGCGCGCTGCTGAACAGCCAGCCGATGGGGTTCTACGCGCCGGCGCAGATCGTGCGCGATGCGCGGGCGCACGGGGTCGAGGTGCGTGGTGTCTGCATCAATCAAAGCTATTGGGACAACACGATGGAACCCGACGGCACCGGCGGGCTGGCGCTGCGCCTGGGGTTCCGCCAGATCAAGGGGGTGACCGAGGAGGATGCGACCTGGCTCACGGCAGCGCGCGGCAATGGCTATACCGAAGTCGCCGAGGTCTGGCGCAGGGCCGGCTTGGGGGCCGCCGCGGTCGAACGTCTGGCCGAGGCGGATGTCTTTGCGACGCTGGGGTTGAGCCGGCGGGAGGCGCTGTGGCAGGCCAAGGCGATCGCCGGAACGCGCCCGCTGCCGCTGTTCGCGCAGGATATCGAGGGCGAGGCGATCCACGAACCCGAGGCGCATCTGCCCAGGATGGGGCTGGGCGAGGAGGTGGTGGAGGATTACGTCGCCATGCGGCTGAGCCTGCGGGCGCATCCGCTGGCCCTGTTGCGCAGCATCCTGACGCCCGAATGATCCGCCCGGGGATGGGCGGGACAGCGATGAGCGGAGGCGGAAAGACGCGGCAAGCCGGGAAAAGCGGTTCACCCTTGCGGGCCCAGCGGATAGAAGGCGGCCAGACCGCGTGCGAGATGATTGACGGAGTTCGACAATGACCGCCCCCAAACCCGTTGTTCTGTGTATCCTGGACGGATGGGGCCTGTCGGAGGACACCCGCGCGAATGCTCCGCACCTGGCCCAAACGCCGACCTTCGACGCGATCATGGCGCGGGGACCCCATGCAAGGCTGATCACGCATGGCCCGGACGTCGGGCTGCCACGGCGACAGATGGGCAATTCCGAAGTCGGTCATACCAATATCGGGGCGGGCCGGGTCGTGGCGATGGACCTTGGCCAGATCGACCTGGCGATCGAGGATGGCAGTTTCTTTCAGAACCCGGCCCTGCTCGCACTCGTTTCGGATCTGAAGGCCAGTGGCGGCACGGCGCATCTGCTGGGTCTGCTGTCGGATGGCGGCGTGCACGGGCATATCGACCACATTCTCGCGGCGACAAGGGCGATTGCCGGGGCCGGCGTTCCGGTCGCCTTGCATGTGATGACCGATGGGCGGGACGTGGCACCGAAATCCGCCTATGGCTATCTCGAGGCCCTGCAGGACGGATTGCCTGACGGCGCGCGGATCGCCACCCTGTCCGGGCGGTACTTTGCGATGGACCGGGACAACCGTTGGGATCGAATCGCCGAGGCCTACGAGGCGATGATCCTCGGCAAGGGAGGCCGCGCGTCGACGGCGCATGCGGCCATCACGTCGGCCTATGCCCGCAGCGAGACCGACGAGTTCATCACTCCGACCGTGATCGGCGACTACGGTGGCGCGCGTGACGGCGACGGGGTGTTCTGTCTGAATTTCCGTGCCGACCGGGCGCGCGAACTGCTCGCGGCCATCGGCGATCCGGCATTCGATGCCTTCGACACCGGCCCGCGGCCCGGCTTCGCGGCGCTTCTGGGCATGGTGGACTACTCCGACAGCCATTCCACCTACATGACCACCGCCTATCCCAAGGCCGAGATCGTGAACACGTTGGGCGCCTGGGTCGCGGCACAGGGCAAGCGACAGTTCCGCCTGGCGGAAACCGAGAAATATCCGCATGTCACCTTCTTCCTGAACGGCGGAAAGGAAGAGCCCGAGCCGGGCGAGGATCGCCATATGCCGAAATCGCCGGATGTCGCGACTTATGACCTGAAGCCCGAAATGTCGGCGGCGGAGGTGACAGAGGCCTTCGTGGACGCGATCCACGCGGGGTATGACCTGATCGTGACCAACTATGCCAACCCCGACATGGTCGGCCATACCGGCGATCTGGCCGCGGCGATCAAGGCCTGCGAGGCGGTCGACCGGGGGCTGGCGCAGGTGGTGGCGGCACTGGAGGAGGTCGGCGGCGTGATGATCGTCACCGCCGATCACGGCAATTGCGAGGTCATGGTCGATCCGGACACCGGCGGGCCGCACACGGCGCATACGCTCAATCCCGTGCCGGTGGCTCTGGTCGGCGGGCCCGAGGGGGTGCAGTTGCGCGACGGGCGGCTGTCCGATCTCGCGCCGACGATCCTCGAGCTCATGGACCTACCAAAGCCGCCCGAGATGACGGGGGAGAGCCTGCTGAGATGATCCTGCGGCTGCTTTTCTGCATGGCCCTGGTGATCGGAAGCACCGCGCAGGCGCAACCGGAGGAGCCCGGCGCGGCGGCGCGGGCGGCGCTGGCACAATTGCAGCAGGCGACGGAATCGCTGGACGCCGCGGATGGCGCGCGGGACCGGGTTCGGGCGCTGACCGCGACCATCCAGGCCTTCGAGAGCGGTCTGGCCGCGATGCGTGAAGGCGTGCGCCGCGCCACCAGCCGCGAGGCGCAGCTGACCCGCCACATGCAGGCCCGCGAGGCCGAGATCGCGGGCCTCGTCGGCGCGCTGCTGACGGTCGAGACGGCACCGCCGCCGGTGATGCTGCTGCATCCCGACGGGCCGGTCGGCAGCGCGCGGGCGGCGATGATCCTCGGCGATCTGACGCCGGTGCTGCAGGCCCGCGCGGACGGGGTGCGCGCCGACCTGACCGAGATCCGGACCCTGCGCGCGTTGCAGGAGAGCTCCGTCGCGACGCTCGAGCAGGGGCTGTCGGACGTGCAGCAGGCGCGCGCCGAGTTGAGCATGGCGATCGCGAACCGGACCGACCTGCCGCGCCGCTTCACCGAGGACCCGGTGCGCACGGCGATCCTGGTGTCGTCGAGCGAGAGCCTCGCCGCTTTTGCCGACGGGTTGTCGGAGATGAGTGACACGCCGATTCCGCCCGACGACTCGGACGTGAGCGACCTGAAGGGACGGATCGACCTGCCTGTGCAGGGGGTCGTCTTGCGCCGCGCGGGAGAGGCCGATGCGGCCGGTATCGCCCGCGAGGGGCTGATCCTCGCGACCCGGCCGCGCGCCATCGTCACCACGCCCGTCGCCGCGACGATCCGCTATCGCGGACCGCTGCTCGATCTTGGCAACGTGGTGATTCTCGAACCGCAGGCCGACACGCTGTTCGTGCTGTCGGGTATGGGCGAGGTGTTCGGCGAGGCCGGGCAGGTGATCCCGGCTGGCACGGCGGTCGGGTTGATGGGAGGCGAGGCGCCGGAAATAGGCGCATTTTTGTCACTAAGCGGTGATGGCACTGGAACTGACCGGTCAGAAACGCTCTATATGGAAGTGAGAGAGAGCGGACGCCCGGTGGACCCGGAAACGTGGTTCCGAACCGACAAGGATGGATAGGAAAACATGAAGAAATTCGTGATGGCCGCCCTCGGTGGCACAGTGGCGGGGATCGTGGCGACGACGCAGATCGCCGGCCCCCTGTTGGCGCAGGAGAGTACCAAGAGTGGCAGCGTCTACGAGCAGCTCGACCTGTTCGGGGACATCTTCGAGCGCATTCGCGCGCAGTATGTCGAGGAGGTCGACGCGTCGGAACTGATCGAGGCGGCGATCGACGGGATGCTGACCTCGCTGGATCCGCATTCCAGCTATCTGTCGCCCGACGACGCGGAGCAGATGCGGGTGCAGACGCGGGGCGAGTTCGGCGGGCTCGGCATCGAGGTCACGCAGGAGGACGGCTTCGTCAAGGTCGTGTCGCCGATCGACGGCACCCCGGCGGACGAGGCCGGCATGGAAGCCGGCGACTTCATCACCCATGTCGATGGCGAGAGCCTGCTGGGCCTGACTCTGGACAAGGCGGTCGAGATGATGCGCGGGCCGGTCGGTTCGGAGATCATCATCACCGTGGTGCGCGAGGGCGAGACGGAACCCTTCGACGTGTCGATCATCCGCGACACGATCAAGCTGACCGCGGTGCGGACCCGCACCGAGGGCGAGAGCGTCGTGCTGCGGATCACCACCTTCAACGACCAGACCATGCCGAACCTTGAATCCGGCCTGAAGGAGCAGATCGAGGCCGCTGGCGGGATCGACAGCATCAACGGCATCGTCCTGGATTTGCGCAACAATCCCGGGGGGTTGCTGACCCAGGCGATCAAGGTGTCCGACGCGTTCCTCGAGAAGGGCGAGATCGTCAGCACCCGGGGCCGCAACGTCGAGGACGGCGAGCGGTTCAACGCGACGGCGGGCGACCTGGCCGAGGGCAAGCCCATCGTGGTGCTGATCAACGGCGGCTCGGCCTCGGCGTCCGAGATCGTCGCGGGCGCGCTGCAGGATCACCGCCGCGCGGTCGTGGTCGGCACCAAGAGCTTTGGCAAGGGGTCGGTTCAGACGGTGATGCCGCTGCGCGGGGACGGTGCGATGCGCCTGACCACGGCGCGCTACTACACCCCGTCGGGACGCTCGATCCAGGCGCTGGGCGTGTCGCCCGACATCGTGGTGGCGCAGCCGCGCCGGACTCCGGCGACCGAGGAAGAGGAAGAGGCCAGCGCCGCGGCGCGGACCCGCTCGGAGGCCGATTTGCGCGGGCGTCTGAACAATGACAGCCTGTCGGAGGACGAGGTGCGCCAGATCGAGGAGGACCGGGCCAAGGCCGAGAAGGCGGCGGAACTGCGCGAGCAGGACTACCAGCTGGCCTATGCGATCGACATCCTGCGGGGCCTGTCGAAGCTGGGTCCGAACGAGTGACGCGCTGATCCTTTCGGACCGGAAATGGACAAGGCCGCGCCCGCCGGGCGCGGCCTTTTTCGTGGGGCGCGCGCAACGGCGCGGATGACGTTTCGGGACGGGCGGCGCGGGAGGCCAGTTAACCTTGGGCTTTGCGGCGAAACCGGGTTGTGCAGCGCGTGCATATGCCGTGCATACCGCGTGCAGACGCGGAGCCTCATTTACGGCCCGGCAGCCGGGTTAACGGGGCGCGCGGCGCCATGCGTGACGAAAAGATGAACGGGCGCGGCGGGGCCGCGCCCGGGGTCGGTTTCAGCCGCGCTCCAAGACGAGGTGGGGCTGACCATCCGAGGTCTTTTCCACCGTCCGGCCGGTGCGGTCGATCACCGCCGTGACCTGCGAGCGGAAGTTCGACATGCTGTCAAAGCGGATCACGTCGACCGGCGCATCGAAGCGCAGCGTGACCTGGTAGCGGCTGCCGCCCGCCATCTCGCGCAGGCCGATGATGACGCCCCGGAACCGTTGCCCGAGATAGACACCGCTGACCGGCTGGCCGAGGTGAAACGGCACCGGCGGCGTGTTGCCGGTGCTGGCGTGCAGCGTGTTCCAGTCGCGGTGGCCAAGCTGGCGGGCCAGCAGTTCGAGCGACTGGCTGTGCGACACGGCGTGGCCCGACGCCGCGAGCGCCGAGCGCAGGGATTTCGCCTGCGCCTTGAGATCGGCGCGGGAGGGAGTGGGATGGGACATCAAACACCTCTTTCATGTTCCGATGCGGAGTAGGGCTGGTGCTCGCGTTGCCAACGGACCGCAGAACTGAAGTCGGTTGATGGTGTCGATATGAGCTTCACCTTGGCTGTGCCAGCGAGCGGCGGGTGCTCATGACCCTGAGCGGCAGATAGGCGGGCGGATCGCCTGCGTCAAGAGGCGCCGCTGTCCCGGCAATGCTGGCGGAAGGCGCGTTTCAGCAGGTCGAGCTCGGCCCGGAGCAGGTCGATCTCGGCGCGCAGGTCGTCCCCGGCGGCATCGCCCGCCAGGAGGCTGACGGCGCCGAGGTCGACGCCGCTGGCCCGGTCGCGGATCACCACGGTCTGCACCCCGTCGGCGATCGCCGCTGGCGGGATCGGCACGGTGACGGCCCATTCCCCGGCGGTGCCGGTTTCGGTGACCGCCACGTCCGGCACCGGTTCGCCGAGATGCAGCGCTTCGAGCGCCGGTGCCTCGGGCGCGCCGGTCAGCAACCCGTGCCAGTGGCCGTTGGCAAAGCGGGTCTTGGTCAGGATGGGCGTGCTCATGCGGCGGGTCCGGTCACAGGTGCGCGCGCGGGAAGCGCGCGAAGGTCAGGTCGCGCAGGGTCAGGCGGTTCATGGCGGGACGCTCGAAGATCACGTCGAGCCAGAGCGCCTGCACGCGGTTTTTGTCGAGGCCGCAATAGGCCATGTCGAATTCGACGTGCCCGGTGCCATCCGCCAGCGGCAGGGCGCGCACCACCTGTTCGGTGTTCGGCCCCTGGCGGATGTTGAGGCGCAGGAACACCTGTTGCGGCGCCTCGGCATCCAGCGTCGCATCGACGCGCAGGATATGCGTCGGCGCAAGGCCCTGCACGGCCGCGTGCGGCAGGTCCACCGCCAGCGACAGGAAGCTGGCCTCGGAGCCGAACACCTCGACGCAGAGCCCGAACGGGGCGAGGTCGGCGGGGCGCTGGTTGCGGTCCTGGCGCAGCGCGATCTCGCGGCGGCGGCAATCGTGGAACAGCGCGATCTCGTCCCCCAGCGGGGTGTTGTCGGCGGGGGAGGCGAGGCCGCGCACCGGCAGCGGGCCGCGCCACAGGGCCGGGCGCCAGGCCCAGTCGGTGCCGTGCGGGCGGGGAAAGGCGGTGGCGCCGATGGCGGGCAGGGTCAACTGCGCGTCGGCGGCGTGGATCAGGCGGTCGAGTTCCGCCCGCAGCGCCCGCGCCCGGTTGCGCCGGGCGCGCAGCAGGGGGGCCGGCGCGGAGGGCGCCTGCGCGAGCACGCTGCGCCAGTGGCGCAGTGCGGTTCGATGGATCAGCCGGTCGAGCATCGTGATCGGGTTCCGCACGGGTCTGTCGCGCATACTCTACCCAAAGGGTTAGCGGGAAATAAACCGTTGACTGGACCTGTCAGTCGCTTTGTGCGCGCACCTCGCCACGCATTTCGCCGGTCATGGTCGCGTTGAATTCGGATCCGGCGGTCTTGCGAAGTTCGGCGATCTTGGCTTCGGCGGCATCTCTTGCGGCCTGGTCCGGATAAACACTGACGATCGCGCTTTCGCCTTCGGCGATGTTGATGACCAGGACCTGACCCGCCCCAAGCGCCTTGCTCATCGGAACATACTTGTCCTGCATGGTCCGCCACAGGACATCCTCGTCCTTGAGCGGTTCATTCAGTTTCCACGTCGAAATCGTTGCATAGGCCATATCAATTCCCTTCTGAAAAGGAACGGAGAATAGCACAATGCGGGCAAATCACGAAATCGCGCCGGGGTCATTGCCCCGGCGCGCTTGAAGTTCAGAGGTCCATGTAGATGTGTTTTTCCTCGTCGCCGCCCGGGTGGGTGACCGCGCCCTTGTAGGTGGCGCCGACGAGCTGGGCGTATTTCCACAGCGCGCCGGAGGCATAGATCGTGTCGCGCGGGCCGGCCCAGTCGGCCTTGCGGGCGGCGAGGTCCTCGTCGGACAGATCGACCGAGAGTTCGCCCTTGATCGCGTCGATAGTGATCATGTCGCCATCCTTGAGCATCGCGATCGGGCCGCCCTGCGCCGCTTCGGGGCCGACATGGCCGACGCAGAAGCCGCGGGTGGCGCCGGAGAAGCGGCCATCGGTGATCAGCGCGACCTTCTTGCCCATGCCCTGGCCGGACAGAGCGGCGGTGGTCGACAGCATCTCGCGCATGCCGGGGCCGCCGGCGGGGCCTTCGTTGCGGATCACGATGACCTCGCCTTCCTTGTAGGCGCGGGCCTTGACGGCCTCGAACGCGTCCTCCTCGCAGTCGAAGACGCGCGCCGGGCCGGTGAAGACCTGGTTCTCGGGCGCGATGCCCGCGACCTTGACGATGGCGCCTTCGGGGGCGAGGTTGCCCTTGAGCCCGACGACGCCGCCGGTCTTGGTGATCGGGGTCTCGATCGGGTAGATCACCCGGCCGTCGGCCACCCGGTCGATGCGGTCGAGTTCCTCGCCGATGGTGCGGGTGGTGGCGGTGACGCAATCCTCGTGGATCAGGCCGGCCTTGCGCAACTCCTTCATCACGACAGGGATGCCGCCGGCGTCGTAGAGATCCTTGGCGACGAACTGGCCGCCCGGTTTCAGGTCGACGAAATAGGGGGTGTCGCGGAAGATGTCGCAGACGTCTTCGAGGAAGAAGTCGATCCCGGCCTCGTGCGCGATGGCGGGCAGGTGCAGCCCGGCATTGGTCGACCCGCCGGTGCAGGCCACCACGCGGGCGGCGTTCTCGAGCGACTTGCGGGTGACGATGTCGCGCGCGCGGATGTTCTTTTCGAGCAGCATCATCACCGCCTGGCCCGAGGCCTCGGCGAACTGGTCGCGGGATTCGTAGGGCGCTGGCATGCCCGAGCTGTTCATCAGCGCAAGCCCGATCGCCTCGGAGACGCAGGCCATGGTGTTGGCGGTGAACTGGCCGCCGCAGGCGCCCGCGGACGGGCAGGCGACGCGTTCGAGCATGTCGAGCGCGGCATCCGAGAGGGTGCCGTTCTGGTGCCGGCCTACGGCTTCGAACATGTCCTGCACGGTCAGGTCGCGGGTGCGGAAATCCTCGGGAATTTCATCGACCTGGGGCGCCTTGCCCGGCAGGATCGAGCCGCCGTAGATGAACACGGACGGCGTGTTCAGCCGCACCATCGCCATCATCATGCCGGGCAGGGACTTGTCGCAGCCGGCCAGGCCGACCAGCGCGTCATAGCAGTGGCCGCGCATGGTCAGTTCGACCGTGTCGGCGATGGCCTCGCGGCTGGCGAGCGAACTGCGCATGCCCTCGTGGCCCATGGCGATGCCGTCGGTGACGGTGATGGTGGTGAATTCGCGCGGGGTGCCGGAGGCCGCCTTGACGCCCAGCTTGACCGCCTGGGCCTGGCGGCTCAGCGAGATGTTGCAGGGCGCGGCCTCGTTCCAGCAGGTGGCGACGCCGACCAGTGGCTGGTGGATTTCCTCGTCGCTGATTCCCATCGCGTAGAGATAGGACCGGTGCGGCGCGCGTTCGGGCCCTTCGGTGACGTGGCGGCTGGGCAGTTTGGTCTTGTCGAACGGGCGCTTGAGCATGGCGTGTCTCCGGATGAATTGGCTGGGTTCGGGAATAGCCGCGCGCCGGGTGTGACACAAGGGCCAAGGCGGCAGAGAAAGCGTTGGCCAGGGCGTGTGGAGCGCGCCTGATCCTTGTAAATGGGGGCGGCCATGATTACCGTCACACAACCGCCGGGACATGGCGTTCCTGTGACGACGAGATGATCCACAGCGCCGAGGGCCGGGGGATGGAACCCACACTATTCTCCTTTATCTGGAAGTATTCCAAGCGGCAGCAGCTGACCCTGCTGGCGGTGACGCTGATCACCTTCCCGTTCATGTACGCGTCGCTGGAACTGCCGAAGATGATCATCAACGACGCGATCGGCGCGTCCACGGCGACGATCGAGCTCTGGGGGTTCGAGTTCGGACAGGTGGAATACCTGGCGATCCTGTGTCTCGCCTTCCTCGGCGCGGTGATCGCGGCGGGGTTGATGAAGATGCGCGTCAACACCATGAAGGGCGTGCTGAGCGAGCGGATGCTGCGGCGGCTGCGCTACACGCTGATCAACCGGATGATGCGCTTTCCGCGCCCCTACTTCCGCAACACCAGCCAGGGCGAGCTGGTGTCGATGGTCACGTCGGAGGCCGAGCCGATGGGCGGGCTGATGGGCGACGCGGTGGCGCAGCCGGTGTTCCAGTTCGGACAGATGGCGACCATCGTCTTCTTCCTGTTCATGCAGAGCGTCTGGTTCGGGCTGGCGTCGATCGCGCTGATCCCGTTGCAGGCCTGGCTGATTCCCAAGCTGCAGCGCCAGATCAACCTGCTGAACAAGGACCGCATCCAGGAGATCCGCCACCTGTCGAGCGAGATCGGCGAGACCGCGGCGGGCATCAGCGACCTGCGCGTCAACGGCGGCTGGCGCTTTCGGCTGGCGATGGTGACCGACCGGTTGGGGCGGCTGTTCCATATCCGGTTCAAGATCTACCAGAAGAAATTCTTCATGAAGTTCCTGAACAACCTGATCGGGCAGATGACGCCGTTCGCGTTCTACCTGGTCGGGGGCTACCTGGCGATCATCGGCGATATCACGGTGGGCGCGCTGGTGGCGGCGCTGGCGGCCTACAAGGACCTGTCGAGCCCGTGGAAGGAGCTGTTGACCTATTACAACCAGGTGCAGGACATGAGCCTGCGCTGGGAGATCGTGACCGAGCGTTTCGCCCCGCGCGGGATGCTGGACGAGGCGTTGTTCGAGGGCGAGCCCGACGAGATCCCGCGCCTGCGGGGCGAGATCAAGATCGAAGACGTGACGGTGATCGACGACGACAACAACGCGGTGCTGGAGGACATCAGCCTGACGATTCCGGCCGGCGCGCGGGTCGCGATCCAGTGCAGCAGCGCGTCCGAACGGGCCGCGCTCGCCCATCTGCTGACGCGCGAGCTGGTGCCCCGGCGCGGGCAGGTCACGGTGGCGGGCTATCCGCTGAACGAGCTGCACCAGGCGGTGATCGCGACGCGGATCGGCTATGCCCATTCGCGGCCCTACCTGTTTGACGGCACGCTGGGGGACAACCTGCTGATGCCGTTGCGGGTCAAGCCGCAGGTGGTGCGGCTGGATCCCGAAAACCGCGACCGGCGCGCGGTGGAGGCGCGGCGCTCGGGCAACAGCCTGGACATGCTGGACGCCGACTGGGTCGATCCGGGGCTGGCCGGGCTGACCGACGGCGACGACATCCGCGACTGGTGGTTCGAGCTGGTGTCGGCGATGGGAATCGACGAGGCGATCTTTCGGCGCACCCTGCGGTCGCGATTTGACCCCGAGCAGCATCCCGACCTTGCCCGCGCCATCGTCGAGCTGCGCCCGGAGATCCACGAGCGGCTGGTCGAGAAGGGGTTGGACGGGGCGGTGCACCGGTTCGAGCCCGAGCGGTTCAACCCGTCGATCCCGCTGGGCGGCAACCTCCTGTTCGCCGCGCCGGCGAAGCAGATCAGCCAGCAGGCGCTGGCCGAGAACCGCGGCTTCATGTCCATGCTGCACGAGCAGGGGCTGGCGCGCGAGGGGCTGACCATCGGGCAGGCGGTGATGGACATCCTCGAGAAGACCTTTGGGCGCGACGGCATCGGCCACCCGCTGTTCCGCCGGCTCGGCATGGAAGAGGAGATGTATCTGCGGCTGGCGGAAATCGCCGCCAAGCGGCGCGAGCAGGGCGATGACGCGCTGACCGAGGAGGAGGAGGCGCTGCTGCTGACCGTGCCCTTCCTGCTGACCGCCGAGCAGATCGGGCCGAGTTTTCCCGACCGCTTCAAGGAGGAGATCGTCGAGCTGCGCAAGGCCAAGTCCGAGGAGCTGCGCCGCCATGCGGGCGACCTGTTCGTCGCGGTGGGCCCGGATGTCTATGTGCCGCGCCTCACCGTGGTCGAGAACGGGCTCTATGGCCGGGTGTCGATGATGGCGGGCGCCAAGGCGGGCGAGATCGAGGACGTGGTGGCCGAGGTGCTGACCGAGCACGACCTGCGCCGCAAGGTGGCCGCGATCATGTACGACCTGCCGACCGGGCTGGGCGGCACCAACCTGCCGACGGTGATCCAGGAGCGCGCGGCGTTCAGCCGGGCCTCGATCAAGCGGCCCGACATCCTGATCCTGGACAAGGCGCTGGCCAGCCATGACGCCGAAAGCCGGCAGGCGACGCGGGAGAAGCTGCGCGACCTGCTGCCGGACTCCACGATGATCTTCATGGAGGACCGGTTCGACAATCCGGACGCCTATGACCTGTTCGTCGAGATCCGCGGCGGGCGGATCGACGGGGTGGCGCGGCGCTCCGAGGACGACCCCGACGGGTCGGGGTCGAAGGACCTGAAACGCAAGCAGAAGGCGATCGCCTCGGCCGAGCTGTTCGCGCGGCTGGACGGGCGCAACCAGCGGCTGCTGGCCTTCGGCGCGCAATGGTTCACGGCGGAGCCGGGGCAGGTGATCTTCGCCCATGGCGAGCCGCCCGACGCCGCCTATCTGTGCCTGTCGGGCAAGGCGGAGCTGCGCTGGCCGGACCGTCCGAAAGACATGCCGCCGGTGTCGATCGTTGAGCCGGGGCGGCTGATCGGGGACCTGTCGATCATCACCGGCGAGACGCGGCAACTGGACCTCGTGGCGCTGGAGGAGGTGACCTGCCTGCGGATCGCGGCGGAGGACCTGCTGGACGTGATCGGCAGCGACGTGTCGGTGGCGCTGCAATTGCTGCGCTCGGTCTCGGGTCACCTGACCGGGATCAGCACGTTCCTGGCGCAGGCCAACATCAATTTCCGCGACCTCGGCGAGGGCAGCGGATTGCCCGAGGCGCTGGACAAGATCGTGGACGAACTGGATGGCTGAAGGCGCCTATGCACCGCACGAGGTGCTGGTCGGCCCCGGCCGACGGGCGCCCCAGCTGTGGCGGCTGCTGGTCGGGCTGGTGGTGATCACCGCCGTCGCGGCGGCGCTGAGCCGGCTGGTGCAGATGGTGCTGCTGGTGGCCGCGCCGGAGCTGGCGATCGCCTCGCCCGCGTTCGCGCAGGGCAACACGCCGGCCTCGCTGATCGTGCTGCTGGGCAGTTTCGGATTCGTGACCGTCGGCGTGATGGTCGCCGCCCGCCTGCTGCAGAAGCGCGCCGGGCTGGGGCTGATCGGGCCGCTGCCGCTGGCGGTGCGTCAGTTCTGGCAGGTGATGCGGCTGCTGGTCGGGCTGGGCCTGCTGTTGCTGGTGCTGCCGCCCTATGACATGGGGCCCGAACTGGTCGCCAATCTGGACCCGGTGCTCTGGACCCTGCTGCTGCCGGTGTCGCTGCTGGTGGTGCTGGTGCAGGTCTCGACCGAGGAAATCCTGTTTCGCGGCTATATCCAGCAGGCGCTGGCGGCGCGGTTTTCCAGCCCGCTGGTCTGGATCGGGGTGCCCTCGGTGCTGTTCGCGATGGGCCATTACCTGCCCGGCGAAGCGGGCGACAACGCGCTGCTGATCGCGGCCTGGTCGGGCCTGTTCGGCATCCTGACGGCGGACCTGACGGCGCGGGCGGGAACGCTGGGGCCGGCGATCGCGGTGCACCTGTTCAACAACGTCACGGCGCTTCTGATCGTGGCGCTGCCCGACAGCCTGAGCGGTCTGGCGCTCTACACGGTGCCGTTCTCGATGGACGATACGGGGCCGCTCCGGGCATGGCTTGCGGTCGATTTCGCGATGATGATCGTGAGTTGGCTGGCGGCCCGGCTGGCGATCCGGCGCTGATTGCAATTCGGCGGCCGTGGGCTTATCTGGACCCGACGACTTGCCAGCAAAGGCGCGGAAATGAACTGGATCACCAACTACGTCCGGCCCCGGATCAACTCGATCTTCTCGCGCCGGGAGACGCCGGAGAACCTCTGGCAGAAATGCGACGAGTGCGGCACGATGCTGTTTCATCGCGAGTTGAGCGAGAACCTCAACGTCTGCACGAGCTGCGGCCATCACATGGTGATCGCGCCGCGGGCGCGCTTCGCGGCCCTGTTCGACGGCGGGGTGTTTGCCGAGATCGCGGTGCCCGAGCCGATCGCCGATCCGCTGCTGTTCCGGGACCAGAAGAAATATCCCGACCGCCTGAAGGCGGCGCAGAAGGCCACCGGCGAGAAGGAGGCGATGCTGGTCGCGACCGGCGAGATCGGCCGCACGCCGATCGTCGCGGTGGCGCAGGATTTCAGCTTCATGGGCGGCTCGATGGGCATGTATGTCGGCAACGCCATCGTCGCCGCCGCCGAAGAGGCGGTGAAGCTGAAGCGGCCGCTGATCCTGTTTTCGGCCGCCGGCGGCGCGCGGATGCAGGAGGGCATCCTGAGCCTGATGCAGATGCCGCGCAGCACGGTCGCCGTGCAGATGCTGAAGGAGGCGGGTCTGCCCTATATCGTGGTGCTGACCCATCCCACCACCGGCGGCGTGACGGCGAGCTACGCGATGCTGGGCGACATCCAGATCGCCGAGCCGAACGCGCTGATCTGTTTCGCCGGGCCGCGGGTGATCGAGCAGACGCTCGGCGAGCGGCTGCCGGACGGATTCCAGCGCGCCGAATACCTGCTGGATCACGGGATGCTGGACCGGGTGACGCCGCGCACCGCGCTGCGCGACGAGCTGATCTCGATCACGCGGATGCTGCTGGGACTGCCGCCGGCGGTGCGCGGCGACCTGCCGCCGCCTGCGCCGGACCCGGTCACCGAGACGCCCGCCCCGGCGCCCGAGGCGCCCGCGACCCCGGACGCCAAGGCCCCGCCGGCGACCGGGAAGGCCGACGCCAAGCCATGAGCGCCCCCACATCGGACATCATCCTGTCGCGGATGATGTCGCTGCATCCAAAGATCATCGACCTGACGCTGGACCGGGTCTGGCGCCTGCTGGCGGCGCTGGACAACCCGCAAGACCGCATGCCGCCGGTTGTGCACATCGCCGGCACCAACGGCAAGGGATCGACGCTGGCGATGATCCGGGCCGGGATCGAGGGCGCCGGGCTCAGCGCCCATGCCTATACCAGCCCGCATCTGGCGCGGTTTCACGAGCGAATCCGGGTGGCGGGCGCGCTGATCGCCGAACCCGACCTGACGGCGGTGCTGGACGAGTGCTATCGCGCCAATGGCGATGCCGACATCACCTATTTCGAGATCACCACCTGTGCCACGCTGCTGGCCTTTGCCCGCACGCCGGCGGATTACACGCTGCTGGAGGTGGGGCTGGGCGGGCGGCTCGACGCGACCAATGTCTGCGCCGCGCCGCGGCTGTGCGTGATCACGCCGGTGTCGATGGATCACGAGCAATATCTCGGCGACACGCTGGGCAGGATCGCCTTCGAGAAGGCGGGCATCCTGAAGCGCGGCGTGCCCTGCGTCGTCGGCCCGCAGGCGCCCGAGGCGCTGGACGCGATCGAGGCGCAGGCCGCGAAGGTGGGCGCGCCGCTGCTGGTGCATGGCCAGCACTGGACGGTGAGCGAGGAGCGCGGGCGGCTGGTCTATCAGGACGAGACCGGGCTGCGTGATCTGCCGCTGCCCAATCTCCTGGGGGCGCACCAGGTGATGAACGCGGGTGCGGCGCTGGCGGCGCTGCGTCACCTGGACCTGGGCGATGCGGCCTATGAGGCGGCGGTGACGCGCGCAGTCTGGCCGGCGCGGATGCAGCGCCTGACCGAGGGGCCGCTGGCCGAGTCGGCGCCCGAGGCCGAGCTGTGGCTGGATGGCGGCCACAACGCCGCCGCCGGGGTGGCGCTGGGGCAGGTGCTGGCGGGCTTGCCGTCCCGGCCGACCTACCTGATCTGCGGCATGCTGAACACCAAGGACGTGACCGGGTACCTGCGCCCGCTGGCGGCGCATGTGGCCGGGTTGACGGCGGTCTCGATCCCGGGCGAGGCCAACACCCTGCCGGCGGAGACCACGGCGGCGGCGGCGAAGGCGGTCGGGATGGAAGCCGGGGAGGCCGAGACCGTGGCGGCGGCGCTGGCGGGCATCCTGGCGCGCGAAGCGCGCGCGCGGGTGCTGATCTGCGGCTCGCTCTACCTCGCCGGTTCGGTCCTGCGCGAGAACGGCTGAGGGGTGGGGGCGCTGCCCCCGTCCCTGCGGGACTCCCCCGGAGTATTTCGGCAAAGATGAAGCGGGGTGCGCGCGCCTCAGCCGGGCCAGTCTTGGGACTGCATTTCGCGCAGGCGGCTGGCGGTGCGTTCGAATTCGAACGTGCCTTCGCCTTCGACATAGAGCATTTCGGGTTCGGCGGCGGCGGAGGCGATGAGCCGCACGCGCGCCTCGTAGAGCGCGTCGATCAGGGTCACGAAGCGCTTGGCCTCGTTGAAGTTCTGCCGCGACAGGCGGGGGATGTCCTCGAGGATCAGCACGCGGACCGCATCGGCCAGCGCGAGGTAGTCGGAGGGGCCGAGCATGGCGCCGCAGAGGTCGTAGAAGCTGGCCCGGGCGACGCCGTTGACGAAACGCGGGATCACCAGGTCGCGCTTGTTCACCTGCAGGGTCAGCGGTTCGGACGCGTCGCCGCCGAGATCGTGCCACAGGCTGTCGATCGCGGCGCGCGCCTCGGGGCCGATCGGGGTGAAATAGACCGGGCTGCCCTGCAGCCGGTTCTGCCGGTAGTCGGTGGGGCTGGCCAGTTCGTGCACCACCATGCGGGTCTTGATGAGCTCGATGAAGGGCAGGAAGAGCTGCCGGTTGAGACCGTCCTTGTAGAGATCGTCGGGCACGCGGTTCGAGGTGGTGACGATGACGATGCCGGCGTCGAGCAGTTTCTGGAACAGTCGCCCGACGATCATCGCGTCGGTGATGTCGGTGATCTGCATCTCGTCCAGCGCCAGCAGGCGGATGTCGCCGGTGACGCTTTCGGCGACCGGCTCGAGCGCGTCCTCGTGGCCGGCCCTGCGGGCGGCGTGGAGGCCGGCGTGGATCTCCTGCATGAAGGCGTGGAAATGCACCCGGCGGGTGGGGATGTCGGCGAGGCTTTCGACGAAGAGGTCCATCAGCATCGACTTGCCGCGCCCGACCCCGCCCCAGAGGTAGAGGCCGCGGATCGGCTCGGGCGCCTTGCGGAACAGGCCGCGTTTGACCGGGCGGCGCAGCGCGTCGGCGATGCGTTCGAACTCGGGCAGGGCGGCTTCCTGCACCGGGTCCGGGTGCAGCGTTCCGTCGGCGACATGTGCCGCGATGATGTCGGTGAGCCTGCTCATGGGGCAGGCTTACCGCGCCGGCGGGGCGATGAAAAGCGCCCGGCGCCGCGCCGCGTGCACTCGCCGGGGTCGCCCTGGCATCGGCACGGTGCGGCGCGGCTCAGAGCGGGTCGGGCAGCAGCGCCATCACGGCGTCGGTGTCGTTGTAGGGCACGCCGTGGCCGGCGCCGGGGATCACCTCCTGGCGGGCGTCGGGGTTCCAGCGGGCGAGCGTGTCGCGCGCGCTGAGCGGGATGACCGGGTCGATTTCGCCCCAGAGGGCGAGCACCGGCGTGCCGGCGCGGTGCAGCGCCCGGTGCGCGCTTTCCAGGTCGCTGCCGAACACGCCGCGCATCGAGGACAGCACGGCGGGGATGTAGCCGCGCCGGTCGAGCTCGGCCTGCTGCAGGTCGACGATGCCGGGCACCGAGCTGGGCAGGGGGCGTTCGGCCTCGGCATAGGCGCGGTGCTGGCGTGGGTAGATGGCCAGCATCAGCCAGTCGCCGATCAGCGGCGTGCGGATGATGAAGCGGGTCAGCGCGTCGGTGGTGACGGCCATCCCGGCGGGGGTCACCAGGACGAGCCGGCGGATGCGTTCGGGCTGGTTCGCGGCGAAGCGGGTGGCGATGGCGCCGCCCATCGAGTGGCCGAAGAGCACGAAGGGTTCGGTGACCTGCTGGTCGTCCAGCAGCTCCTGAAGCTGCGCGACGTGGAAGTCGAGCGTCTGCGGGTCGGTGGGGCGGTCGGACAGGCCGCGCCCGTAGAGATCGTAGACCAGCACCCGGTGGCCGCGTTCGGCCAGCGGCACGGCGAGCCCGTGCCAGACATAGGAGGGCGTGGTCAGCCCGTGTACGCAGACGATGACGGGGCCGTCCTGCGGGCCGAACCAGCGATAGTGCGTGGCGCCGCGCGACAGGTCGGCCGTGGCGCCGGGGGCGGTGCGGCGCGCGGCGTCATCGACCGGGCGGCGCAGCGTTTCGCGCAGGATCGGCGCGGCGATCAGAAGCGCGAGGAGCGCCAGCAGGAGATATCCGGTCATCAGGCCGCCTCGGTTTCGCTGAGCAGCCCCTCGGCGACCAGCCTGTCGGCCCAGCCGTCGGGGCCGTCAAACAGGTGCGTCCGCCAGCCGCGGCTGGCGGCCATGGCGATGTTGTCGGCGCGATCGTCGGTGAACAGCAGCGCGCTGGGCGCGATGCCGCTGTCGGTTTCGACGATCTCGTAGATCTTCGGGTCGGGCTTGATGACGCCGAGATGGCCCGAGATGAACTGGCGGTCGAATTCCGTCAGGAACGGGTAGTGGGTGGCGGCGTAGTCGAAGCTCTGGATGCCGAAATTGGTCAGCGAGAAGACCGGCACGCCACGGGCGCGCAGGGCGCGCAGCAGACGGACCGAGCGGGAGATTTCCGGCTGCGCCAGTTCGATCCAGTGATCGTGCCACATGCGGATCTCGTCGCGCCAGTCGGGGTTGGACTCGGCCATGGCATAGATGGTTCGGGTGAAATGCCCGCCCATGTCGACGCGGTCGTTCATCGCGTGCAGGTCGACGGAGGCGAACATGGCGCGGCGGCGGTCCTCGCCGATGGTGCGGTCGTAGAAGCGTTCGGGCTGCCATTCGATCAGAACGTTGCCGATGTCGAAAATCACCGCTTCGGGGGTCATGGTCCGGGGTCCTGTTGCTGGTGGCGGGCCGCGGCCCGGATCGCGCGTTCCAACGCGTCGAGAAAGCGCGCCCGGTCGGCCTTGGTGAAGCCCTTGCCCGAGCCGCCGGCACCCAGCGGGTTAGCGGCGCGCAGGTCGGCCATCAGGTCGCGCATGGCGAGTTGCTGGCCGATATTGGCCTCGGTGAACATGTCGCCGTTGTGGCGCAGCACCTGCGCGCCGGCGGCGACGCATTTCGCCGCGAGCGGGATGTCCCCGGTCACCACCACGTCGCCGGGGCCGCAGCGGTCGGCGATCCACATGTCGGCCACGTCCGGGCCGTCCGGGACGATCACGGTTTCGACCAGCGGATTGGCCGAGGGGCGCAGGCCGCCGTTGGACACCACGAACATCCTGAGCCTGTGCCGGGTCGCGACGCGCTCGGCCTCGGCCTTGACCGGGCAGGCGTCGGCGTCGATGTAGAGCGCGCCCAAGCCGATCAGGCCCAGAGCGCGTCGGCGTGGAAGGCGACGTGATCTTCCATGAAGGTCGAGACGAAGAAATAGCTGTGATCATACCCTTTTTGCAGCCGGAAACTGGCTGGCTGGCGGCGGTCCGCGATGGCCGCTGCGAGCGTTTCCGGGCGCAGCAGGTCGATGAACTGGTCGTTGCTGCCGATGTCGATCAGCATCGGACCGTCAAAGCCCGCCTTGCGCATCATCAGGCTGGCATCGTGCCGCTCCCAGGCGGTTTCGTCGGCACCGAGATAGGCCGTGAGCTGCTTGCGGCCCCAGTCGGCCCCGGTCGGGTTGCAGATCGGCGAGAAGGCCGAGACCGAGCGGAACCGGCCCGGCAGGTTCATCGCCATGGTGAGCGCGCCATGCCCGCCCATGGAGTGACCGGTGATCGACTGGCGGTCCATGTCGAGCGCGAAGGTCGCGCCGAGCAGGGCGGGCAGCTCCTCGGTGATGTAGCTCCACATCCGGTAGTTCGGTGCCCAGGGGTCCTGCGTCGCGTCGACGTAGAAGCCCGCGCCCTGGCCGAGGTCATAGTCCTCGTCATCGGCCACGCCGTCGCCGCGCGGCGAGGTGTCGGGGAAGACCAGCGCGAGTCCCTGTTCGGCGGCCCAGGCCTGGGCGCCGGCCTTGGTCATGGCGTTTTCATGGGTGCAGGTAAGGCCCGAGAGATACCACAGCAGGGGCACCGGGCCGTCCTGCGCCTCCTGCGGGAGGAAGAGGCCGAAGGTCATGTCGCAGCCGCAGGCGTCGGAGGGATGGGTATAGACGCCCTGGATGCCGCCGAAGCACGCGTTTTCCGAGGTCTTTTGCATGGCATGTCCTTTCTGATGTGGTGTCTGAGCTAGCGGGCGCTGGCGCGGGGGTAAAGGGCGGGACGTGCCCGCGGGCGGAAATCCGGGTCGAAAACGGCGTCAGGCGCTGCTGACCCAGGCGACGATGGCGGGGAAGCTGGCGATGCTGATGGCGGTGGAGACGAGGATCGCGGCCGAGACCCTGTGCGGCGCGACGCCGTAATGCTGCGCCAGCATGTAGACGTTGCCGGCCACCGGCATGGCGGCGGCGGCGATCACCACCGTGGCCGAGAAGGCATCGAGCGGAAACAGGACCAGCACGGCGAGACCGACGAAGAGCGGGTGCAGGATCAGCTTGCAGAAGGTCAGCCAGCCCGCGATGTGCAGCCGTTCGGCGGATTTGCTGGCCAGCGAGGCGCCGATGGCGAAAAGCGCGCCCGGCGTGGCGGCGCCGCCCAGGATGGCCAGGAAGTCGTTCATCGGGCGCGGGATCGGCAGGGCCAGCGCCGACCAGGAAAGACCCAGCACGATCGAGACGATCATCGGGTTCTTCAGCAGGCCCAGCGCGATGGTGCGTCCGATGCCCCAGCTGATCCGCCCGTCGCGGGCGCCGCTGATCAGGATGACGATGAGGCTGGAGAAGACGATGAGATCGGTGGCCAGCACCAGCATCAGCGGACCGATCGACGCCTCGCCGAACAGCAGCACGAACATCGGCAGGCCGAGGAACCCGACATTGCCGATCACCGCGCATTGCGCCTCGATCGCGGCGGTGGGCACGTCGAGCTTTCGGATGAAGGCGACGATGGTGGCGATGCCGTAGACGAAGGCGCTGCCCCAGAGATACCCGGCGATCAGTTTCGCGTCGAACACCTCGGCCAGGGGCAGGTTGGCGGCAAAGCGGAACAGCATCGCCGACAGGGCGAAATAGAACACGAACTTGGTCAGGTAGGCGGTCGCCTCCTCGCTGAAAAAGCGCGTGCGCCCGGCCCAGTAGCCGAGGCCGATGATGGCGAAAAAGGGCAGGGTGCGCAGGAAGATCTCGACCATGGGGCAGGGGTAACGGCAAGGGATGCGGGCTGCAAGATGGCACGGTCAGGTGGCAAGTTTCAGAAGGCGTTGCCTGTGTCGCCACCGCCATGCAAGGTTCAGTCGATTGCGGGCAAGGGAGGCACGAATGAGCGACGAGACGGAAATGCGGCACCTGCTGGAGCGCTATGTCGCGGCCTATCGCGCCGGTGACAGCGCCGCCTGTGCGGCGGTGTTTACGCAAGATGGTGAATTGCGCTCGCCGTTCGGCCCGGCCGCGATCGGGCGTGATGCCATCGCGCGCACCCATGCCGCGTGGGTCGCCGAGGGCAGTGCAGGCAAGCGCGTGGACTTGCGGTCCTGGGGCGTGTCGGGTGATCTGGGCTGGTGTCTGGCGGCCTTTACGGAAGGGGATCAGACCGGAGAAGGCGAGTCGCTGTGCGTTTTGCAGCGTCGGCCGGGCGGTGGCTGGTTGATCCGGATGTGCAGCCTGACGCCCTAGCCCGAACCGATGAGGATGCCCGCGGCGAGCACGAGCGACCCGCCCAGAACCACCTGGAAGACGGCGCGGAAGAACGGCGTTTCCATGTACTTGTTCTGGATCCAGGCGATGGCCCACAGCTCGAAGAACACGATGGCGAAGGCGATGATCGTGGCGGTCCAGAAATCGGGGATCAGGTAGGGCAGCGCGTGGCCCAGCCCGCCCAGCGTGGTCATCACGCCCGAGGCGATGCCGCGCTTGACCGGCGAGCCGCGACCGGAGAGTTCACCGTCGTCGGATGCGGCCTCGGTGAAGCCCATCGAGATGCCGGCGCCGACGGACGCGGCGACACCGACGAGGAACGTCGTCCAGGTGTCCTGCGTCGCGAAGGCGGTGGCGAAGATCGGCGCCAGCGTGCTGACAGACCCGTCCATCAGCCCGGCGAGCCCCGGCTGCACCCAGGTCAGGATGAACTGGCGATGGGCGGCGGCGTCCTCGTCATCGCGGGTGGCCTCGTCCAGATGCGCCTCGGCCAGTTCGGCGGCGGTGACCTGGTGGCCGGCCTCGGCGGCGGCGAGATCGCCCAGCAGCTTGCGCGTCGCGGCATCCGAGGTGCGCGCGGCGGCGGCGAGGTAGAAGCGTTCGGCGTCGCGCTCCATCGCCTCGGCCTCCTCGCGGATCCGTTCGAGGCCGAGGTTCTCGACCAGCCAGACCGGGCGGCGATAGTAGTAGCCCGCGACATGTTCGCGGCGGATCAGCGGGATGGTCTCGCCGAAGCGCCGGCTGTGCAGGTCGATCAGGCGGGCGCGGTGCTCGTCTTCCTCGGCGGCCATGCCCTCGAACATCCGTGCACTGGCCGGATAGTCGGCGCGCAGGGTTTCGGCATAGCCGCGATAGATGCGGGCGTCGTCCTCCTCGGAGGAGATCGCGAGTGCGAGGATTTCCTGTTCCGACAGGTCGCGGAACCGTTTACGTTGGGTCATGAAGCGCATGGCCAGCCTCGATTAGAATCATTCTAAACATACGTCCGGCGGCCGGAAACGCAAGCGGGCGCATGCGGGGTGTTGTTGAAACTGAACCAATCGGTTTATGTTGGGGGCAGGCACCTTCTGACAAGGACAGGACATGACCGAGCCCGACGCCATCCTGCGCACCGGACGCAAGTTCGATCAGGTCCTGGAGGGCGCGCGCGAGGTCTTCATGGCCGACGGGTTCGAGGGCGCGAGCGTGGATGACATCGCCCGCGCCGCGGGCGTGTCCAAGGCGACGCTCTACAGCTATTTCCCTGACAAGCGGCTGCTGTTCATGGAGGTGGCGACGACCGAATGCACCCGTATGGCGGACCGGGCCTTGGACCTGATCGACCAGGCCCGCCCGCCCCGCGAGGTTCTGACCCTGGCCGCCGGGCAGATCGTGCCGTTCCTGCTGTCGGATTTCGCGCAGCAGGTATTTCGCATCTGCGTTGCCGAGCGTGAGCGGTTTCCCGAACTGGGCCGGGCCTTCTATGCCAGCGGGCCCGAGATGGGCCGCAACCGCCTGATGGAATACATGACCGAGGCGGCGGCGCGCGGCGAACTGGTGATCGAGGATGTCGAGATGGCGGCCGAACAGTTCTCGGAACTCTGCAAGGCCAAGCTGTGGGTGCGGGCGGTCTTCGGCATCCAGCGCCGGTTCTCGCCGGAGGAGATCGACGACGTGATCGCCAACGCCGTCGATACGTTCATGGCGCGCTACGGGGCGTAGGGCGGCCATCGGGGCCGCGCCGGTCAGCCGCTGGCCAGCCCGGCCGCCAGCGCGGCAAGTGCGACCAGGTGGATCAGCATGATGGCGCGGTCCTTCCAGAGCAGGCCCACCGCGAACCATCCCAGAACGCCGACGAGAAAGAACAGGATGTTCCAGGGCGCCCAGCCGAACCCCGTCGCCGTGTATCCGAGGATCTGCACGATGGAGGCGCCCCATTTCAGGTTGAAGGCCAACTGGTCCCTGGTCACGAGGGGGTCTGCGCATTCAGACCGCACGGGTCAGCCCCCCGTCGATCCTGAGGTTTTGCCCGGTCATGTAGCCGCCTTTGTCGGAGGCCAGCCACGCGATGAGCGAGGACACTTCGGCGGCGTGACCATAACGCCCCATCGGGATGCGGGCGCGGCGATCTTCGGTTTCGGGCAGGCTGTCGATGAACCCCGGCAGAACGTTGTTCATGCGGATGTTGTCGGCGGCATATCGGTCGGCGAAGAGCTTGGAGAACGCCGCCAGCCCGGCGCGGAACACGCCGGATGTCGGAAACAGAGGGTCGGGTTCGAACGCGGCGAAGGTCGAGATGTTGATGATCGCGCCTCCGCCCTGCGCCTGCATCACCGGCGTCACGAGACGGGTCGGGCGCACGACGTTCAACAGATAGACCTCCATCCCCGCGTGCCAATCGTCGTCCGAAATCTCGAGCACCGGCCCCTTGGGGCCATGCCCGGCGGAATTGACCAGCACGTCGATGCGGCCCCAGCGGTCGAGCGCGCCATCGACCAGGGCCTGCAGATCCGCCTGTGACCGGTTCGAGCCGGTGACCCCGAACCCGCCGAGTTCGTCCGCCAGGGCCTCTCCCTTGCCTGACGAGGACAGGATCGCGACCCGGAACCCGTCCGCCGCCAGCCGTCTGGCCGCGTCGGCCCCCATGCCGGAGCCGCCGGCGGTGATGAGCGCTGTTTTTTCTATTGTCATGTCGATCTCCTTTTCGGCTTGCGATCAACATAGAGGCGCCCTTGCGACACTTGTAATCAGAATTGACGTCATAAGACTGTAGAAATACTATTGGCTCATGGACTCGCTTCCCTCGCTGCGCGCGCTCCGGGCGTTTGATGCCACAGGTCGAAGCCTGACGTTCCGGGCGGCGGCCGAGGATCTTGGCGTGACCCAGGGCGCGGTGGCGCAGCAGGTGCGCGGTCTCGAAACCGAACTGGGCGTGCAGCTGTTCGAGCGCCATGCGCGCGGTCTGGCCTTCACCCCGGCCGGGCGGCGGTATCACGCGCGGGTTCAGGCCGCCTTCGCCGCCCTGCGCGAGGCGACCGAGACCCTGCGGCCACAGCCCGACCGGGTTCTGATCAGCGTGACGCCCACGTTCGCGGCGAAATGGCTGATCCCGAACCTGCCGGACCTGACCGAATCGCATCCTGAGATCGATCTGCAGATTCTCGCGACCGAACGCGTGTCACGCTTTCAGGCGGACGGGATCGACCTGGCCGTGCGCCAGGGCACGCCGCCCTTCGGGGCCAGTCTCGATGCGCATCTGCTGTTCGCACAGGAGATCATCGCGGTCGCCTCGCCGCGGGTGTTGCACGGCGCGGTGGATTCGCCGCGTCCGGACCTGTTGCGGCGCTTGCCGAAAATCCATGACACGCACGCGCTCTGGCCCGGCTTCCTGGCGCTATGCGGGGTCGCGGATGACGGTGGGCGCGGGTTGCATCTGAGCCAGACCACGCTGGCGATCGACGCGGCGATCGCCGGGCAGGGGGTGGCGCTGGCCAGCCGGTTCCTGGTGCAGCGCGACATCGCGGCGGGCAATCTGGTGCAGCTTGTGCCCGAGGTGCTGCGCGGTGATGGCGATTTCTATCTGCTGAGCCGCCGCGCCGATCGCGGGCGCCCGGCACTGGACGCGATGACCGGGTGGCTGCGCCGCCTGGCCGGCTCGTGAGGCCCGGCGCATCGGCGCTGCGGGCGTGCCGTCCTAGTCGAGCCGGCGCACCAGGAGCTGGTTACCGTCGCCGCGCTTGGTTTCAAAGACCTTGAGCGTGGCGATCAGGTCGCTCAGCTTGGACTTGCCATAGCTGCGGGTGTCGAAATCCGGGTTGGCGGCGGTGATGTACTGGCCGATCTGGCCCAGGGTGAACCATTCGTCATCCTGGTTGATCGCTTCCATGGCGCGGATCACCAGCTTGGTGGGATCTTCCAGTTCGGCCGGGGCTTCGCCGGATTCCGGCTGTTTGGCGGGCTTGGGCTTGGCCTTGCCGGTGTCGGTGATCAGGTTCTCGACGTAGATGAACCGCTTGCAGGCCTTGACGAAGGCGGCGGGAGTCTTGCGCATCCCCATGCCGAACACGTCCAGCCCCTGTTCGCGGATGCGGCTGGCCAGCCGGGTGAAATCGCTGTCCGACGAGATCAGCACGAAGCCGTCGAAGCGGCCGGAATGCAGGATGTCCATCGCGTCGATGACCAGCGCGATGTCGCTGGCGTTCTTGCCGGTGGTGTTGGCGAATTGCTGGTGCGGCACGATGGCGAGCGCGGCCAGCTTGTCCTTGCTCCAACCCTGCGGGCCGCCGCCGGCGAAGTCGCCATAGATGCGCCGGATGCTGGCCTCGCCCAGCGAGGCGATCTCCTCGAACATCGCCTCGGCATATTTGGCCGAGATGTTGTCGGCATCGATCAGGACGGCAAGAAGCGGGGGTTTGGTGGTATTTGTCATGGCCTGCCTATAGCACGGCTGCGCCGGCTCACAAGCGGCGATACATCACCAGCGCGTCGACCTCGCCCCGGTCGGGATGGCGGAAGGCGCCGGGCAGGCGGCCGACGGTCTCGAACCCGGCGCGGGTCCAGATGTCGATGGCGCGGGTGTTGGTGGCGACGACGAAGTTGAACTGCATGGCGGCGAACCCGGCAGCGCGCGCGCGGTCGAGCGCATGATCGAGCATGGCCCGCGCCACGCCCTTGCCGCGGGCGGCAGGCGCGGTGACGAAGCCGCAATTGCAGACATGGGCGCCGCCGCCGGGCTGGTTGGTCCTGAGATAGTAACTGCCGAGCGGGGTGCCATCTTCCTCGGCGATCCACGTGCCGTGATCGGCACCGCACCAATAGGCGAGCGCGTCGGTGCGGGAGATGTCGGGGTCGACCGCATAGGTGTCGCCCGCCCGGAAGACCGGGCGGAGCATGTCCCAGAGCGCGTCGTGGTCAGCCCCTGTGGCAGGGTGCAGCGTGAGACCGCTCAATACTCCACGACCGCACGAATGGATTTTCCTTCGTGCATGAGGTCGAAGCCGTGGTTGATCTGGTCCAGCGTGAGGGTGTGGGTGATCATCGGGTCGATCTCGATCTTGCCGTCCATGT
>NZ_JAELVR010000018.1 GCF_016428585.1 Sedimentitalea arenosa
GGTCGGAGCCGCGCCATTTGTTCGTCAGTCAGCCAGAAAAGATTGCTCATCACGCCCCCTGAAGTTTGGGAGCTTGAATCAAGATCACGCGGAGACCGCAACCAAATCAATGGGTCCAGAGCCCAGGGACGGCGATACAGACAGATTTGCGTTATTGCATTCATAACTTTGGTGATGGGCGGGCGAAAATCTCCATAAAACTAGAAAATGGCAACACATTCGTTATCTTGATGCCAAACGACGGCCCCCTCGAGTGCTATTTAGAGTGCGAACTGGCGCCGCGAAAAAACACTCAGTTTCTACGCGATCAATTTCCCTTGGATTTGGTCATAGTTCCAACACTTAGCCCACTGGAGCAAAATGAGGAACTAGTTCAGCAAGAAACGGTCGAACGGAATAGGTACGGGAGGCTCGCTAGTCGCAACTTTAGGAACTTTTGGCTGCACAAAACTGAGCAGGAGTTCGAGGCGTTTGCCGATTTAGTGGAGATGGGGTGGCCTGGAATTAGGGTTCGCCGCCCGGAAATTGAACGAAGTGGAAAACGCCCTGTCGTGAGAATGTACTTCCGTGAGGGTCCTCACGTTCGAGAAGTACAATGGTCCGGCTTTGGATTCCAAGTTTGGATGCAGACTATGATGCATCTTACTGCGTCGAACCACTCTTCAACACTAATCCTTGATGAGCCAGACATTTATTTGCACCCTGATCTTCAACATCGGCTATTGCGATTGGTTAGCCAGCGAGTTGCTCAATACTTCATTGCGACGCATTCGACAGAAATCATCAATGATGTGGAACCCGGAGAAGTGCTCATAGTTCGACCAGAGTCGAGAAGCGCCAAAAGGATACAAGGTGAATCTGGGTATTCGGACGTGTATTCTGCAATTGGCAGCTCAGAGAATGCGCAGTTCGCACGGCTGGCAAAGACTAAGAAGGTTTTGTACTTTGAGGGAAAAGACGCAAAAATCCTGTCCAAATTGGCAAAGAGACTTGGAGCGACTGACTTTATCTCAAACACCTCTGTGACCCTCATGAAAACTGATGGGTTTTCGAATTGGTCAAGAGTCACGACTTCGTCGTGGGTTTTTGAAAATTTCTTTGGCTTCAAAATTCCCGTTTCTGCTATATTTGATCGCGACTACCGCTGCGATGATGAAATTCAAGATTTTCTGGATGAAGTGAACGTAGGCGATACTCTCTGTAGAGTTTTGCCGCACAAGGAAATCGAGAACTTTCTTCTTGTTCCAGATGCGATAATTAGTGTCGTTAAAAAGCATTTTTCTGGAAGTCTCCCAAAGGGCTGGCAGGCCGACATAGTCGAAATCATTAATGCATGTGTGGAAGATATGAGGTCAAAAACCCTCTCAGCCCGCATCGGATCCAAAATTAGCTACGAGGTGGGTAAGGGATCAAAGAAAGACATTGCTACAATCTCGGCAGAGGAAGAAAGGAACTTTACCGAGAATTGGCAGGAAGCTGAATTTCGACGGCGCGTGGTGCCGGGTAAGTCAGTCTTTTCTCAATAGTTGGAAAAGTGCAGGAAAAATACAAGGTTACCGTGACCTCATCTCGTGTAATAGAAGAGATGACGGTAGCGGACGTTGATCCAAGTCTGTTTGATATACTTAAGGACCTAAAACTACATCTCGATGCCTAGTATGCGACATAAGTGAATGGTAGCTATTGGCCTTCGATGCTTTATCGCTCGCTGCTGAAGTGAATGTCGGATTTCCGCCCTTAGTGTAGGCCGACATGAACGGCCTACGCCGAGACCCACATCGTCGCTGCCGATGGCAACTTCGCGTTCGCGGCGCTCGAGGGGGCGATTGGTGAAGCACCAACCGCGTTCTTCGATCTCTTCCGCGTGGGGGAAAGCCGTCAGATACAACAAGCGCAGATAGAATCACCACAACCGGATCGATCTTCGGCAGGCTGAGGGACTGGCGGCGGGTCGCAACCAGATACGACCGATGCCCGAAAGTGTTTCGCTCCGCCATCTCGTTGGCCGCACTCGTCACCTAGTGGGTATGAATGCTAAACTACTACGTCAATCAGATTGCAAAATCTTCGAGGCTCTTGCCTTCATCGAGTGCTTCTTTGATCCAGGCTGGGCGTCGTCCGCGGCCGGACCAGGTTACCTCTGGATTCTCAGGATGCCGATATTTTGCTGGTAGAAAGCCCCCCTTGGGCTTTGATGGCTTTCCCACCAGTTCTTCCAGAGAAAACCCGGCAGCTGCCGCGGCTTCTTTCGCAGCCGCCAATGCCTCACGACGCCTGCGCTCTGTGAATTCCTCAATCGCCTTGGGCAGGTCCTTCTGAAGCTCTTTCAGTTCATCAAAGTTCATCTTGCTCAGGTCAATTTTCGCCACGCGTCACACTCCAGTTTTGTTCATATTCTCGTGCTCTTACAAGAATTCATGAGGGCAGGATATAGAAAAGTTTTCGAACAGGCTATGCCCACAATTTTGCGATATCGTTTTAATCAGCTCATAAGTTCCGCATCCGCTCAAAATATGGACATTTCGGGTGATGAGGGGTAATCGTGAATAGCGCATTGAACTGCCCAACAGGAATCAGATTTCGACGTTTTTCCTTCAAATCACAACAGCCTGTTTTGTTCACAAACCACGCCTGCATGACTACCGCCTGTTTTGTATTAGCCTCCGGTCGATGCAACTTGTCACGCTGAAATTGTTCGTGACGTTGATGGCAGCTCTGAGCCATCTGGCGACTGAGTAGAAAGACTTCCGGCTACCAAGTGCGTTCGCCTAGGGTGAGCGTATCGGATCGCCACAGCCTGTCTCCCCAACTCAACCGACCGGTCCCGTCTCGCCGGGCGCCACACATCGATCTTGACAGCCCTGCGCATGTTCACTTAATGTTCCGACCATGACACACGCGTTCACCATTTGCGGCCTGCGAATATCGTTCTGATCTCAGAACGATCCCTGACAAAGGGAGGCTGCAAGGTGCACGCCGGTTTTGACGTCCCAGAGCGCGTTCTGGCTGACGGTTGACTGAACTGGAGCCTCCCCGTTTTTCCGACGAGGCCCCAAATGAACGACACCCAAGACCCCGAAGATGATCTCGAGCGTAAAGCTCTCCTGGATTCCATCAAATACCACTGCGGCCGCATGTCAGACCTTTGCGACGACCTGTTTGAAGGATGGGATCATTTGGATATGTCAATGATCCGGTCTGCCATGATCGAGACTGCATCAAATGAAGAAATCTGTAGCGTTCTGTCTTGCGTTCTGCGGGATTTCAGTGATCCGTTTTCTGCATCTACGTTCAAACACTACACGGCGGATGACCGCTCAGATTGGCAGCAAGCCAGAATTTTCAAAATGGCTTTGCGAAAATGCCTGCACGTGCTTTCGAAAAAGGAATTCAGAGCACTGAGAAAGATGCTGTCCCAGACGGAAGCGATGCCACGGCAATCGGGCGCGTATCTTCTTGGCGTCGATGACAAAAGCGATCTTCCCAGCAGTGCGTGCAAAGAGATCAAGGAAATCGACGACCTGCTTTACGTCAGCGATGTGATCAGGGTCGCGCCTCAGAATCTGGCGCAGGCTCAGACTCTTTCCGAGAAGTTCCCCAATGCTGCAACCGTGATTCACGGCTTGCTGTCCGAGGTTCGTCATTCATGGAGTTTTGGAAATGATGCCCTGAAGTTCCGCCCAACGATCATCGCGGGAAAACCGGGTGTCGGCAAAACGACCCTCGTCAGGGCCCTGTGCAGAACACTGGGTTGTGAGCCGCACATCGTGAGTGTGGCGGGACACAGTGATGCAAACATCTTCGGGGTTTCGGCCGGGTGGTCCACCGCCCTGCCCAGCATCATGACCAAGGCCGTCTTGCGCCAGAAAGCAATCAACCCGGTGTTGGTGCTCGACGAGATCGACAAGGTTCAGTCAAGTCATAATGGCGATATCTTTGCTTCGTTGCTGAGCTTGACCGAGCAAGTCGACGCAAGAACCTATCGCGACAAGTTTTTGGCCGTGAACACCGATTGCTCCATGATGAGCTGGATTTTCACCGCAAATGACTTGAGCAGAATCCCGGCGCCGTTACGCGACAGGTGTACCACCTATGAAATGCTCCGGCCGTCCCACGACCAGCTTCCCACGATCATTCGGTCAATGCGGGATGAGTATGCTCTGGAGCGAAATGTCGACCCAAGGTTCATGCCCCTGTTCGAGAACGATTATGACCTGATTGCTCGTGACTTCGCAAAGCGCCAAAGCTTGCGACGCTCACGGGAAATGCTGCGAGTCCTCTTGAACATGAAACAGGATCAGCTCCCCAAGGTGTAGAATGGTAAGGTATGTAGCCCAAGATTTGTCCTCTGGTTTTGGCCGACATATTTCCAGTGTCCGCTGACCTTGGTTCACAAGAGGCAGTCTCAAATTATCATTGGACAAGATTTGCACGAATGTAGCAGCGCCATGCAGATCGCATCTGAGGGGGATAGCATCTCGAAATGTGTAACCTGTATTCAAACACGATGTCTCACGATGCTATGCGGCGGGATTTGGAGTGTCCCCATCGGGTGGTCCAGTTTGAATCTTAATGCATGGTCGCATCCGGCGCCGCCCCCCGTCGGGCGGCGCCATCTTGACATGCGGGTCAGGACCAGGGCGTCACGAGGTACTTTTCGCCCGTCCGCATGGCGCGGTAGTCCAGCACCGCATCTTTCGTCAGCATTTCCTCGAGCGTGACCCGCGACTTGTACTGGCTGGCAAAGGTGGTGGTGAGGTTGTCACGCACGCGCTGGCGCATCCGACCCATGGTTTCCCGTCCGACAGATTGAAGGAAGGGGAAGAGCAGCCAGCCTGAGAGTGTCCAGCCGAACCCGTAACTTGGTGTCAGGATGGTCGGGCTGGTGTCCAGGCGACCGTAGATGAACATGCGCTTCATCTGGTTCGAACCATAGCGCGAATACTCGGTCATCTGTTCCGTCGCCACGCGCTCCATCGCCTTGAAGGCGGTGTCGACCAATTTTCCGCCCCCGACCGGGTCGAAGCCGTAGAATGCGCCGGTCGCGTGGATGGCGGCGATCAGTTGCTTCATGAAATCTTCGTCGGAGGAATTCACCACGTGCTCCGCGCCGAGGTTATTCAGAAGGTCGACCTGGTCGCTCTTGCGCACGATGTTGACGAGTCCGATGCCATCTTCCTTGCAGATCCGGGTCAGCATCTGGCCGAGGTTCGATGCGCCGACCGTATGCAAGATGGCGTCCTGACCATCCGCCTTGGCGTTCTCTACGAAACCAAGCGCAGTCATCGGATTGACGAAGGCGCTTGCCCCTTCTTCCGCTGAATGTTCGCCCAGCGGCAGGCACATGGCAGCATCGGCGATGCAGTACTGGCTGTAGGCATTGCCAGGCACGCAAGACACGCGCTGACCCACCAGTGCCTTTGCCGCACCACTGTCGCCCGCGGCAATCACCGTGCCCGCGCCTTCGTTGCCGGCGGGCAGTTTCAAGCCGTGGCGAGCCTTGGAGCCGGCGTTGACCGGTGCCGGCATCTTGGCCACGAATTTGCCATGGCTGTACTCGGCATTCTCCATGTCAGCACCACTGACAAGAATTGCGAGGTCGGACGGGTTGATCGGGGCGGCTTCCATGCGGACCAGGACTTGGTTGCCGCTTGGGTCTGCAAAAGTCACATCTTCGAGTTTTATGGTCAGCGTGCCGTCTGCCTCCAATGTGGTGAACAGCTGTTTGCCGGTCGTGGCCATGTCGAGTGTTCCATTCTTCGAGTTTGAATCGCGCCGACAGATAAACTAAACAGTTTAGATATCACACCTCGAATGCTACTCAGAAAGCCGTTTGCGGTCACGTCTCGGTGATGGAGCGCGTGGCGGAGCAGCAGACAGGGACGCAGTCCAATCCGCTATGTTCGCCCTTCGACAACCATGGCAGCCAAACCCAATACCAGATGTTCGTCCAAGCATCGGCGGGTGTCGCCTACCAGTCACTACTGGGCATTCGTTGTCGAATCCTCCATGGTAGGGCGATGCCGGTTATCGAATACATTTACTCAGCCCATTCGGCCTTCGCGTACCTGGGCTCTGCCGAACTGAACAAGATCTGTGTCGAATATCGTGTAACCCTGATCCACAAACCGGTTCTGTTGTCTCCGGTTGTGGAGGCGCAAGGCAGTCAACCCTTTCGGGCCCGAACGCAGGCGCATGTAGACTATTTTTTCGGGCGCGAGATTGAAAGATGGGCCGAGTATCGCAACGTTCCAATTATCAATTTTCGGCCAACATACCACGATGCCGATTACAGCCTCGCTTCAGGCATGATCTTGGCGCTCGGAGCGACCGGCACAAAGACCGATGTGATGGCGCATGCGTTGCTGGAAGCGCATTGGCGGCACGATGCCGACCTTTCGAACCCTCAAACACTTGCCACATTGGCTGCGGCTTTGGGGCACGACGCGGATGCGCTGATGGAACAGGCGGCGTCGGAGACGGTTCAAGACAAGTTGCAAGAAAATTCGATTTGGGCGCGAGAGCAAAACGTCTTTGGTTCACCAACTTATATTGTCGACGGAGACCCGTTTTATGGTCAGGATCGTCTCGAACTAGTCAAACGGGCGCTTTCTCAACCGTTTGCCGCATCAACGTGGTCCAACCCAATTGTAGACTGAACTTCGCAAATTCAACGGTGGGGCTTCAAGGCAGCAAATCCGGACATGGGCCCGTTCGAAAATCTTAAATTTCTGCGTAATACGCGAATGTCTCCGTTCTGAAGATCAGGTAGTCGATTTCGAATGCCATCGGATGGAAAGTTACCGGCCGTTCCTGCACCCTTTGTCCAAGAGCTTGGGAACGAGATCATTTTTATCCGCCATGGTACAGTCAATTAGCATCATAGCGATTCCGCAGTGGCTAATGGCTCGATGAATCATACCATAGCTCGGCCAATCTTTCGCTACATCAAATGAAAAAGAGCGCGTTCAGATGAACCTCATGGTCCGGCTATCCTCCCGAAATGAGCCGCTCCCCGCGCGCTGTGAAGTCGGCTTAAGGAGATTGCACAGACGCGTGTTCGCTATCGCTACAAGCGCATCCATGTCCTGTTGCGGCGCGAAGGGTGGCGGGCGCCTGCCAAGCGTCTCTACCGTCCGGGGAAAGGGAAAGTACGCCCATCACTGGTTCTGCGCAACAAAGCCCATCGCCCCCTCTCTCTGAAATAGAAAAAAGGGAATTGCATGAGAGCCGTTTCAGTGGCTTTAAGAACTAACGGTCAATAGCAATGCCAGCTCTGGTGGCTGACCGCTTCGCTATAGGCCGGCCAGTTCCTGGTCTTGTAGTTCGGGGGTGTGGGTCTGCTCATGCAGCCCAGCTTCCACGCTGGGTTCACGAGATGAATCCCTCACCGGATTTGTGCAACATCGCCTCCCAAGACTCGAATGGTGTGCTGCAACGCGAAAACCCGTAAACTAGAGGTATGAAGCCTTCGGATACTTTGAGACAGGACATTTCGTTTGTAACCTCCAATGATGGTACGCGCATCGCGTGTGCGTCCATGGGACGTGGCCCAACTATCGTGCGCGCCGCTCGCTGGCTGACCCACGTCTCGCGCGACCCAGAAAGCCCGGTCTGGCGGCACTGGTTGGCGGAATTGTCGTCCTATGGTCATCTCGTGCGCTACGACTTGCGCGGGTGCGGACTGTCTTCCAGGGACGTCCCGGAAATCAGCTTTGAGGCGTGGCTTGCAGACTTGGAAGCTGTCACTTCGAAGCTGGAAGAACCGTTCACCTTGCTGGGGATGTCCCAGGGCGCGGCGCTGTCGATTGCCTATACTTTCCGACACCCCGAAAGGGTCAAGCGGCTCATTCTTTTCGGTGGGTATGCCAAGGGGTTGCTTTCTCGGGGTCAAAGTGATCGCACGCAGATCGAAGCCGCAACGCTGACCAACCTGATGCGGCTTGGCTGGGGGCAGGACAACACCGCCTTCAACCAGGTCTTTACCAATCTGTTCATTCCCGATGGGACACAAGTGCAACATGATTGGTGGCGTTCTCTTGAAAGGGAAACGGCCTCGGCCGAAGTGGCCGCGCGGACGATGGATGTCTTGCACAAGATTGACGTCAGCTGCATCGCCGCCGAGTTGAACGTTCCGACCCTCGTGCTGCATGCGCGGGGAGACAGGCGCATTCCCTTTGAACAGGGGCGTGCCTTGGCCATGACCATTCCGGGGGCGGAATTCGTGCCGCTGAACAGCAACAACCATGTGCTACTTGAAACCGAGCCCGCATGGTCGGTCTTCTGCTCAGCTCTGAGCGGGTTTCTCGGTGACGGCATACCACTCGCTGGGGCAGATGCAGGCATCACAACGGCAGAGCGGGAAGTGCTGGTATTGGTTGCTAAGGGGCTGAGCAATCCAGATATCGCTGCGCAACTTGGCAAGAGCGAAAAAACGGTGCGCAATCAGGTTTCTTCGCTGCTGGAGAAGACAGGGCTTAGCACACGGTCCGAACTCATTGTCCGAACTCTGTCCGGCCCGATGGGACAAACGCCCTAAACCAACTATCGATTTCCCTGCAAGGCGGGGACATCCGCCCCATGCGCTCTAGTCGGCAATGGCCTCAAATTGTTTGAAATGCAGTGAGAGGACACAACGGATGAGAATTGCACCTCAATATGAAACCCGGGCAGCCCTGGCCGCGCTCGTTCTGGCAACCCTGTTCTGGTCGGGAAACTTCATCGCTGGACGCGCGATCCGGGGAGAGATTGCGCCACTAGAATTGAACGCGATCCGTTGGGGCCTTTGTCTTGCGATCCTGCTGCCCTTCGCGTTGCGTGGCATCATCAAGCATCGCCGCGCTCTATTGGCGTCCTGGCATAAGATTGTCCTACTGGGGCTGACTGGGATCGCGGCCTTTCACACGATGGTCTATCAAGCGCTGTCGCTGACCGAGGCGGTGAACTGCCTGCTGATCCTGGCGCTCGCACCGGTTGCAACAGTCGCGGGGGGGGGATGGTCTGGAATGGATTTCGACCGACGGGGGGCCAAGTCGCAGGACTTCTGGTGTCTCTGGTAGGGGCAATGGTATTGGTTCTATCTACGCGCGAACCCAAATTGTCGCTACTCCAGTTCGATGCGGGCAAACTCTGGATGTTCGGTGCGATCCTGATCTGGGCTTGGTATACGCTTCTGCTGCGCGCGAAGCCAGCTGATGTACCTCAAATGGTGACGCTCGTGGCAAGCATCCTTGTCGCGCTTGCAGCGATGCTTGTCCTGTTGCTCATTCGAGGTTTCGAACAACCGGAAGTGTCAGGCAGCACGGTATTGGCAGTCCTTTACATGGCCGTCTTCGCATCCGCGCTCGGGTTTCTGTTCTGGTCCTACGGAATCAGTGTTGTCGGGCCTGAAAAAGGGGGACAGTTCGTACACCTGATGCCCATCTTCGGCAGCGTTCTGGCCGTCACACTGCTTGGCGAGGAAATCTCGGTCGGGCTGTTGGCCGGTGCTGCCTGCGTCATAGCGGGTATCGTTCTCGTCAATCGCCGTCAAGAACCGGTACTTCAACACTCCCCCTGACAAAAACCCTTGCCAGAACCCCTGCTCCAAAAACGGTTCTCTGATTGCGGCTTTGTCAAGCGGGTGAGCGCTTTGTCCGTCCGGGGTCATGGTTCTCTCCGAGGTCGCGTGTGCGCCTCATGATGGTGTTCAGTGGTGGATCGTCTCCAATGTCGTTTGCGGGGTGAGCAGGCGAGCCTACATCCCAACCGTTTTTGCGAGATCGATCAACCTCCGTCCCGTCGGGACTTGGCTCCCAGCTTTTAGAGCGGGAATTCAGATCAGGCAGCGGCCTTCTTCGTCCATTAATACTCGGTTTCGTTTTTCCACAGCGTCAGCATGAGCACAGCGATCTTGCGGGCAGTTTCGAGCTGGGACAAGGGAATGCACTGGCGCACCTATGAGCGTCTTTGCCGGGAACACGACGCCCTGTCAGATCGCGCCCTGGTCGGGATCATGGAACACCTTGGACGCCTCTCCGAGCGTTTCTAAAGTAGGCGGATTCAACGGGCGGGACTGATGCTCCACACTGGCAAACGGGTCCACGGGCCATCACCAGGTCGCGTCGGTCATGCTTCTACCTGGGGAAGCTCCGGCCACCATCGAACTTCCCCGGCGTCGAGTTCGGCCAATGCTTGGTTTACCCGAGTCAGGGGGTTCTCGTAGTTGAAGTAAGTCTGGCCCGTCCATGCCGTGGGGTGGGCGCAGTAGACGGTCCGGACGTTAATCTCAGGATTCGCTCGAAGGTGTCGCCAAGTCGCGCCGCGAAACAAATTCCGAGCCTTTCCGCCTAGTTGCAGGAACACCGGTCCGCCACCCTCTCGCGTTATCATCCCCAGGATCAGGTGCTTCACCACGGGCTTCCATACCTTCAGGTGCACATCGAGATGTGTCCTCGCCCGCCCCGTAAAGGTCCAAGCCGCATTGACGCAAAGCACCCCCTGTGCGGCCAAGTCGTCGAAGTATCTCGGCATGATCGGAGGGGCGAGGCCCCCACGGTGGACTGCATCCCAGATTCTGGTCCAGTCGTCCGTTTCTTCGGAAATTCCCAGGTTGGGGCGTGCACAAGCCGCCGCCGATTGGAGCAGCCGTCGCAGACTATCGGCCGCAGTCGCGGGGTTGTTTCCGTCCCACGCGCCGTCCTCGAAGGCCCGCCCTGTTGCTCTTGCAACGTCTGGATAGGGGTCTTGACCCAGCACCACTACCCGGACATTCGCGGGTGCGATGCCATCGAAGGCCCGACAAAGATGCGATCCTTGCGGAGCGCTATCGAGTCCCTGCCCGCGCCGTTGGGGGAAGATCGGAGTACCTTCGGGCAGATCAATGCCGACGAGGCCCGGAGCATTGATTGCTAGCGCCTTGCAGTCTGCGAATATCCCCTGCCATTCGGCCGGCAAATCTACCCGCCAGTCGCTATTGAGGTATTGCTCCAAGCACGCCTGCATCGCCACCATCGCTCTTTCCCCTCTAAGAAAGTATTCCGCCGACGCGGGCAGAAGTTTACCCACTGCCCGCACCAACTGTCACGGCGAACAAGACTCCCGGCATAATCAGGACCAACGGCAAAACATATACGCCATGGCCTTTAGCTTCGAGCATGGCCTTGCCTAGTTTGACAATAAGGCTATGGTTCGACTTGCGATTGTGAGGGGTAATCCCCACGTCGGATTTAGGGTCGGAAGACATTTTTGCTCCTTTCGATCTTCAAAACGAGGGGGAAGATTGAGGCCGCCAAGCTAAGTCTTCCCTCTCCCTATCTTATAGAGTTTGGTTGATCGAGGTCCGCCTTCAAGGATTTTTTCCTCGTGCGTTGTTATCAGTCGATACGCGGGCGTCGTGACGCCCTATCAGATCGCGCCCTGGTCGGGATCATGGATCACCTGAACCGCCCCACGGGTCGTTTCCAAAATAGGCTGATCTAGGTCCTAAGCAGGTGGATCGGGCGTGTCATTGCTCCGGCGGTGGTGTAGGTCTTCACGGGCACACCGAATGGCGGAGGAATTTCATGAGCTGGACACCGAAACTGAGCCCAGGACACAGCGTCGACCAGACCATCTCAAGCGATCAGTGGGCGAATGTCGAAGTTAATGGTGACGTCGAGATTGAAGGCATTGACTTCGAGGGTTTCCTAAACCTCTGGAGAGCAGAAGGCGGCGAACCAATGAGAGTCAACGCCCGGGAACTATGGGCCCTACTGTCGCAGCACTTCGGCGCGAAGGACTACAATCCTTTCGAGGAAGAAGTGTCGGAGCGGGAGTGACACCGGCGGCGCATCACCCCTGGGCCACGTCGCTGCGCGGTTGCGTCTGCGGGCGTGTGAAGGTGGGGGCATGTGAAGGTGGCAGGAAATAAGGGCGCTTTCTTCCGCATACCAGCCAGCTCGAAAACTGTCTGATTTTCCAAGGTGTAACCCGTTTTAGAATGGCGGTGCGACCTTGACAGGATTTGCCGCTTGAATACGCTATTTAGCCGTCCCGGCGGGTCATGTAGATCCACAGCTTCGTATCCCGCTTGATCACGAATAGCGCCTGCCCAAAACTCTCGGAGACTGTAGTGGTTTTGAATGTAGGGCGGCGGGCAATCTCGTTCAGTAGTTCCGTGTGTTCGTCGACACAGAGGCTCTCAGCAATCAGGTCGGCACCTTCCTCAAGGCTTGGTACGTGACGCGCAACATCCGGCAAGTGGGGATCGAGACAAGAGTGATAAACTGCCCAGAGTTCGCGTTCGCGCTGGCTCAACTCCGCGGCTGCCGGAATAGTCGATGCCAACGTAAGAACCGATGCCAGAACGTATTTCATTAGAATCCTCTGATCAGCCCCACTTGAGTGGTCCAATTTGATTGTTAGTGCATGATTGGTCTTTGGTCCATCTGGACGATGGTTTCTGGCGCTGGCGGGCGATAGCCCAGAGCACTGTGGGGTCGTTTGGTATTGTAGTGTTTTCTCCATTCTTCGATCAAGATTTGTGCTTCGCGTAGGCTGTAGAAGATCTCGCCGTTAAAGAACTCATCTCTGAACCGGGCATTGAAGCTTTCGCAATATCCGTTCTCCCATGCACTGCCCGACAGGGCATCGCATTGCGATGTCCCGAAAGGGGTGACCCTGGTTCGATGTATGCCGTCTTCGCGCCGACAGCCTTGATCCAATCGCGTACGGCCTGGGCAACGAACTCTGGGCCATTGTCAGAACGAATGAACGACGGCACACCGCGCAGGATAAACAGGTCGCTCAAGGGGTAATCCCCCCCGATCTTAGGGGGATGCGAACGTAGAATTTTCTCGGCAGGATGAACGAGGAGATTCCGATGAAGAAGACACGATTCACCGAAGCCCAGATTATGGGCGTGCTGCGCCAGATGGAGGGCGGTGTGCCTGCCGCCGAGTTGTGCCGCGATCACGGGATGAGCAGCGCTACGCTGTACAAGTGGCGGGCGAAGTACGGCGGCATGGATGTCAGCCTCATCAGCGAGATGAAGGCGATGGCGGAGGAGAACCGCCGCCTGAAGCGCATGTACGCCGACGTCAGCATGCAGAATGACCTCCTCAAGGAGGCTCTGGGAAAAAAGTGATGCGGCCAGCGCACCGCCGCGCGCTGGCCGAGAAGGCGGTGGCAACGAGGGACGTCAGCATCGCGCTGGCCTGTCGGGCATTCGAGGTCAGCGAGACCTGTTACCGATACAACCCCAAGCTGGACGATGAGAACGAGCAGATCGCCGACCTGCTGCTCGGTCTGACGACGGCGAAGAAGACTTGGGGCTTCGGCCTTTGCTTCCTGTATCTGCGCAATGTTCAGGGGCATGGCTGGAACCACAAGCGGGTCTACAGGATCTACCGGGAACTGGAGCTGAACCTGCGGATCAAGCCGCGTAAGCGCCTGAAGCGGGAGAAACCCGAGGAGTTGGCCGTGCCAGAGGCCCCCAACGAGGTCTGGTCGATGGACTTCATGGCCGACAGGCTGGGGGATGGACGACAATTCCGGCTGCTGAACGTTCTGGACGACTTCAACCGTGAAGGACTGGGCATTGAGATCGACTTTTCACTGCCTGCGGAACGGGTTGTTCGAGCCCTGAACCAGATCATCGAATGGCGTGGTGCCCCTGGGACAATTCGGGTCGACAATGGCCCGGAATACGTCAGTGGCACCCTCATGGAATGGGCTGAGAACAGGGGCATTGCCTTGGCATATATCCAGCCAGGAAAGCCTCAGCAGAACGCCTATGTCGAGCGATACAACCGGACGGTCCGGCACGAATGGCTGGACTTGTACATTTTTGAAAGCATCGAGGAGGTCCAGCAGATTGCAACCGAGTGGCTCTGGTCTTACAACCATGAACGCCCCAACATGGGCAACGGCGGGATGACACCCGCTCAGAAACTGAAGATGGCCGCGTAAATTCTACGACCAAGCCCCCGCAAAAACGGGGGGATTACCACCCCACAGTGCTCTGGGCTATTCCATCGTTTTTGGCGTGCTCTCAAGCTGATGACACGCGCCTGCGGGTCGGTCATACTTGTGCTCAAAGTTCAGAGAATACCACTTTGTAAACGCTGTAGGCAGGGAAACGATCATGCGCATTTGGATTATAGCCATCGTCGCCTCGATGCCAACTTGGTTGTCAGCCCAAAATCTTACAGTACAGGAATGGCTGGACGTTTATGTTGAACTCTGCGTCGGAAGTGGCAGTTCGTTTGTTGCATCCGGAGAAGTCAAAGCCGATGGCAAAATGTCTCTAAAGACGCTCTCCTCAAATGGATCCCTGGAAGGATCCGTCGTGGTCTCAAAATCAGAGTACCGACTGCTTAGCGAAGGTATCACCAATAGCATCAGCGATGCAGCGGCAAGCCAGGCATCAGAAATCAGGAAATGCTTGGAGCCCATGCGGAATGTACTGATCCAAGCTATGACCCAAGACCTTACGCAAGCCAGCGGAGTCGTTCGGTATATCCTGTCTCCTCAAGAGAATGCTGTGCTGCGCTACATTTCTAACACGCGGGGCCCTGATGGCAAAACCGGTAAGGGGATACTGATTGAGGATATCGCAAGAAGTGTTTCGGGGATGTCAGAGTTGAGGCTGGCATCCACATTGAACGAATTAGAAGGAAAGATTCTCGTGTATGAATCAGTGGCGGGCGGCGGCATAGACATAGTTCGCACCGACGATGGACGCTTGATCGGTTCGAAGTTTGTGCACGGGAAGCCCGCGATCTTCCTGACGGACACCGGTATAGACTATGTACTGAATACCGGCTTGGCCAAATGAGCCATATTTTCAACCAGAAAATAGCCGTCGTTATTGCCCGTGACAGAAGCGTATGAGATACGGTTAGCTCGGTCTACTGGAAGTCAAAGACAAACGCATGCGGGTTCCGATCCGGTCTGATCATTTTAAAATCTCCTTTAAAACCGAAGCCATCCCAGTCAGAGACACCCTCAATCACGTAAACACGACCAGACGTTCCTCGATACAAACCTGAGACGTACATTTTTTGTCCACGAAGTTCGAAACTGACCTTTGCCCGCCTTCCGCCACCGACTAGCTCGACTTCATCAAATCCATCTCGCAACTCAAGGAGGCTATCCGTATCGAAAATTACTCGACCGTCTGTCCCATGATAGATTGTTATGCGTCCATAATAGTCGCGGAAAAGGCTGGGGTCTGAATTTCGAGGTACTAGGACCGAGAGTATCCGGTCTATATAGGGGCGCATGCAGCTACGCGCTTCGGAAGCTTGTTCAGCAGTAAGTCCTGTCATTGTTGAGGAAATACCATCAACAAGCCCACGCACCTGGCGGCTTGAAAGGGTAACAGTGCGCCCCGGCGAGTTTATCGAGATTTGATCAGAACTACCTTCGCGAACTTCAGTTGTCACCTCTTGGCCACCTGCAACACAGAAAAGCACGATTAGGTCTATTGCTTGTTGAACATTGCCGTCCCGATTTTGGGCGATAGCACTGGTAGCGAGGGACATGAAAATGACAAAGAGCGTTGGTGCAAGTCGGAGCATCGTGCCAACCTTTGAAAAAAACCTTCAAGATATCCGCAGGCTGCATGTATGCTGGAGGGTATCCTGGCTTGTTTCAAGCCATTTCGTGGAAGGGTCATACGATGCCGAAGTTGTCTTTTTACCGTATCCTGCGCGCTAAGACACTGTTCGCTTTGATGATCTGCGCTGCCTCACTAGCGCGTGGCGACGAGCTCAACGACAAGGTCGAGGCTTTGCTGGAGCTCTGTATAGCGACGGGGGAAACTCAGAAGATTGAAGGCTCGCTCGATGCGAGCGGTAAGATACGGCTTTCCGGCCCTGCTCTAGAAGCAGAAGGTGACTTGCTCTTCACGCGACAAGAATGGTCGGGTCTGATAGGCGGTATCTCGAGTGGCATGACAGAGCTCCAGGCTGAGCAAGCCACTCAAGTGAGAGACTGCCTTGAACCCGCTAGAGCCGCGATCTTCCAACAGATTATCTCCAACTGACGTTCTGACTTATGTTCTTCTCCATCAAAGACTTTGACAAAAACGGTTGTTTTTGTCACGGGCGTTGCTGACGCCGGAATCGTTAAAAAATCTTGTGCCACAAGCCCGTGGCGAAACTGCCATTGATTTTGTCACGTTTCTGGCCGGTGCCCGAGGAGCGGACATTGGTGCGTTGCGCAGCATCCGTTGATTTGGGCTCTGACCCGCCGCTCGCCGCAAACGGCGTGAAGGTCCGCTGTCAGAAAATGGAGCAAACTTTGCAAAGCCCGCTACCTGCTCGAAGCGAAGCCAACAGGGATGTTCGGGACGGTCGGAGGCCACCCTCTTCGGGCGAACGACCTTCGTCAGCCCGAAGCGGACGCATCGCACTAGACTCGATTCCACAATGGCTGACCTCCGCTGCGCGTTCGTCGAACTGGTAGGTCGCGGACACACCGCCATTTCACTAGCGCCGCGCCAAGGTCCGCCTTGATGAAAGGGCGGACGGCAGAAACAGTCGATTGCGCGGGTGACATGAACGCTTGAGTTCTGGCACATCCTGCACTGCGAAGAAGGTCAGGCTTGGGTCGTTTCGCGCGACCTATGCCAACATCGACAGGTTTGTCGGCTCGGGCTCTGCGCCTGCCGCTGTAAGCATTGCGTGGACTTGACCACGGTGGTGGGTCTGGTGATTGAAGAGCTCTGCTGCGCAAAGGGCCTTTGGTTTCTCGATACGGGTTGAGCCGTCGCCCGGATACCAAACAACCACTCCGTCGAGGTCCGCGTCGTTCAGCCGGGTCGCCCAGTCTTCAATTTCCTCGTCGCGTTTGGAACGAGTTACTGTCAAATCTGGTGTCCAGGCGATCATCATGCGGCGGCTTGATCTTGGTTTGATGGCTTGATGCCGTTGATGAAGTCGACGCCTTCGATGACGTCGGCGAGATGAGCGAATCCGCG
>NZ_JAELVR010000019.1 GCF_016428585.1 Sedimentitalea arenosa
CGCGGATTCGCTCATCTCGCCGACGTCATCGAAGGCGTCGACTTCATCAACGGCATCAAGCCATCAAACCAAGATCAAGCCGCCGCATGATGATCGCCTGGACACCAGATTTGACAGTAACTCTCGAGCGTGCGGTATCAAAGCGTACGCTCAGACGATGCCGAGTTGCGCAAAGCGATGAAGGCTGTGGCGGCTGAGCGGCGCCGGTTCGGCTATCGACGCGTCCATGTGATGCTTGAACGGCAGGGCTGGCAGGTGAACTAGAAAAAGCTCAGACGGCTCTGTCGCGAGGAGAAGCTGCAAGTGCGAAAGCGTGGTGGCCGGAAACGGGCCCTCGGGACGCGCAGACCAATGTTAGTGCCAGAGAAGCCTAACGAACGCTGGAGCCTGGATTTCGTCTCAGACGCCTTCACCGACGGGCGCAGGTTCCGCGTGCTGGCCATCGTGGACGATTTCAGCCGGGAATGCCTGGCGCTGGTCGCGGACACGTCGCTCTCGGGGCTTCGAGCTACCCGTGAACTGACTTCAATCACGGCAAGACGCGGACGGCCCAAAACCATAGTCAGCGACAACGGGACGGAACTGACCAGTATGGCGGTGCTCAGATGGTGCCAGGAAACCCGGATCGATTGGCACTACATCGCGCCAGGAAAGCCGATGCAGAACGCATTCGTGGAGAGCTTCAACGGCAGCTTCCGCGATGAGCTTTTGAACGAAACCCTGTTTTCTTCACTGGCTGAGGCCCGCGAGAAGATCACCGCATGGAAGGAAGACTACAACTGACACAGACCCCACTCGTCCCTGGGCAATCTCACGCCGTATGAATTTGCAATGAAATCGAGACTGGAAACCAAGGCCGCATGAGGCCAGAAATCAACCGACGGATTCTCCCAAAGGCTGGAGGGAAGTCGGGTCTCAGGTCATAGCTTAAACCCGGCGTTGCGGCTGGACCTCGAATTCTGAACAGCTAAACTTCGAGGAGGCCGAGCGCCGCAACCACCCCGAGTTGCGGCTGGACCTCGAATTCTGAACAGCTAAACTGTCACGGAGTTGTTGCCCGTGCTCCATTTCGTTGCGGCTGGACCTCGAATTCTGAACAGCTAAACTCACCCGCAACAACGCCAAGACGTTCATCTAGTTGCGGCTGGACCTCGAATTCTGAACAGCTAAACTGGTGAGAAGCTTGGTCTGGCTGTAATAGCGGTTGCGGCTGGACCTCGAATTCTGAACAGCTAAACTGCCGACAGTTCGCCGCCCGCGCCTGTAATCGTTGCGGCTGGACCTCGAATTCTGAACAGCTAAACTGCCGACAGTTCGCCGCCCGCGCCTGTAATCGTTGCGGCTGGACCTCGAATTCTGAACAGCTAAACTGCGGTATCTTGACCTTGCGAGCGTCTCGGGGTTGCGGCTGGACCTCGAATTCTGAACAGCTAAACTCCTCAGTTACTTCACCAATCGGCCTTTCCGGTTGCGGCTGGACCTCGAATTCTGAACAGCTAAACTTCGGCATCAAACGCCATATCTTTCGGCCCAGTTGCGGCTGGACCTCGAATTCTGAACAGCTAAACTGTGAATTTCAACCGCGCCATCAACAAAGGTGTTGCGGCTGGACCTCGAATTCTGAACAGCTAAACTCCCGTAGTCCGTTCTGTTGCGCCGCTGCTTGTTGCGGCTGGACCTCGAATTCTGAACAGCTAAACTCATTTGCCGTGAGTGCCACGGGTCGAAAGCGTTGCGGCTGGACCTCGAATTCTGAACAGCTAAACTGGACTGATTTATGTCGCGACCTTCAACTCAGTTGCGGCTGGACCTCGAATTCTGAACAGCTAAACTCCCGTCACCGTGCAGCGCGTCCTCGTTATAGTTGCGGCTGGACCTCGAATTCTGAACAGCTAAACTCGACTTGGAGCGGATCGCGCTCGCTGCGGAGTTGCGGCTGGACCTCGAATTCTGAACAGCTAAACTGCTCGGCCTTGGCGTTGCTTCCCAGAACGTGTTGCGGCTGGACCTCGAATTCTGAACAGCTAAACTGGTCTATATCAACGGGCGCGATCTGTGGGTGTTGCGGCTGGACCTCGAATTCTGAACAGCTAAACTGCCGCTGACGGACAAGGCCACGGCCACCTTGTTGCGGCTGGACCTCGAATTCTGAACAGCTAAACTTTCTGCGCCGTCTGCACTGTGGAAATGACGTTGCGGCTGGACCTCGAATTCTGAACAGCTAAACTCGGTCCTCTTCCAAGATCTTGAAATCAAAGTAATCTTGGAAGGGGGCGAGTAAGGCAAACCAAAGATTCTCCATCAAAATAGCGCCAGTTGTTCCGGATTTTTCCGGGCCGCCCTGCGGCCCTGATCAGAGAAGTGGACTATATCACGATATTGTCGGTCGGTGAAGTTGAGGATTTGGATATCGCCTTTGTCGGGCAGTTGTCGCGTGATTCGGTTTACGCGCGTTTGGAACGCCTCTTTACCGTTGACGAAGCGAGCATAGACAGAGAACTGACTGCGCTCGAAACCTTCATCCAGGAGGAAGTTCCGAAAGCCAGTCGCTGCCTTCCGCTGCGGCTTGGTGTCGGTGGGTAAATCAAACATCACGAGGATCCACATGATTCGGTATCCAGACAGGTAGACGGGTGCAGTCGTCATGATCCCAAACCCGCAAGGGTAAGAGCATCGGGCGGCGAGGGCAGGGCAAGGGTCAGGCGTCCGGACTCGAAGCTCTGACCCAGAGATACAGCGAGTTTCCCAAGCGCTACGGATACTGGTGTCAAGCCTCCGCCTAAGGGTAGGTCAAGTGCGATGAGCCGAGCCAAGGTCTTCTTGGCCTCGGTATCCACCTCTGGTCCATTTCGTTCTGCGAGACCGCGCACGCAGCAATCGACCAGGGGGCGGAATGGCTCCATCAAGTCATCAGCCAGGGCGAAGGCGTTGCCTCTATTGGAATGGTGCAGTCCAATGGTGGGATGCAACCCGGCGGCCACGACGGCGCGGGCGGTAGCAGCCCGCAGGACGGTATATCCATAGTTCAACAGCGCATTGATATCGGGGGCCGTGCGATCCCGTCGAAACTGCTCACCCATCATGCGGGGCCAGTAATACCGGGCGGCCTGGGCTTCGACATTGTTACTATCGCCGCTGGTAACCTTGCGCGTGAGCATGGCGATGGGTGCGTGGGTCTCGCCCATGGACTCCAGCGCGGCGGCCTGCATGGCGATCTTGCGGATCACGACCTGTTTCCAAGCCTGCTTCAAGAGCGGGGTTTTGGCTTGCCACTGGGCACGCAACCGAGCGCCTTGGGCATGATGCCCCTCAATTGGGAGAAGAACAGATCGGGGGGCGTGGTTCGATCCACACAAGACAACCGGGGCTCCGCGATCCGCGAGTTCGGTCAAGAGTGAGTTGGACCATGTGGTCCCATGGGCGTGGACGATTACCCCTGCGATCTGGTCGAGCGGGATACGACCGATTTCTTCCGCGCCGTCGCTGACTTTCAGGAAGCCACGGTCACGCGAGAGATGCCGACCATTGGTCGAGATATCCAAGATCTGGTCCAACCTTTACCCTCCAAACCCTTGGAAGGTTGGCATGTTTTATCGATTCGCGCGAATCCGGCTTATTTGGGCTTGGCGCCTCCGTCTCGAAGACGGCCAATTTCGTCGACAGATATACGGCGAATCCTGGATGCGACCGCTGGCCGTGCGCCAATTTGAATCCATTTGAACGGATCTGATTTGTCGTTGTTTCGCGTGTCGGCATTTGCCTCGTTGTGCGGAACAACGAACAGGCCATTTGCAATGTCCATTTTCTGAATGTGGCCGACAACCCTTGTTCCGTCCCGTTCCAGTGCCACCATGTCCCCCTTTTGCACGCGCAGAAGACGCTTGGCCGCCGGATGCGGCCGCTTGTCGCCTTCCAGAACGTGGGCTTCATAGGTCGTGATGACCTGGGGCTTTATCTTGCCATCCGGCAGCCGCCAGATCTCGAAAACGTGGTTGCTGCCACCTTGGTATACCTTGATCGGATCCTGCGCCGGCACCGGGATCCGCGCCTGCGATTGCAGGGGTTTGATGATTCGCAGCCGGCGGATGCCGTGATAGGGGCCGGGCTTGGCCGCAAAGACGCGCAGGGCAGTCTCAAAGTCCTTACCTGTCTTCTCAGCGGTGGCCACGCGCAACGCCTTTCGCAACTGCGGGTCACGCACCTGGCCACTTCTGCCCGCCTCATCCAGCAGCTGCGCAGGCTTGACGCTCAACAAATCTGTCCGGCTGGCGACATGCGTGTCATCAACAATGGAATAGGCCGTTTCCTGGTGCAACTGCCCGGCTGTGCTGTCGCGTCCTTGCTTACGCGCCTCCTTGTCTATTCGGCCGTGATCGGCGCGATGGCTAACGATGATCCTGCCGAGCTGAACCTCGAGATCACTGCGAAAGCCTTCCCAGGGCGATGGCGTGTCGCGGGCGATGAATTCGGCGGACTGGCTGCCCTCTTCGCCCTGCCCAGCGGCGCGGCTGATCCGGTTGAGCAAGCTGCGATCCGTGGCGGCGACCACGGCGGCGTCGATGGCGTGGTGACGGTGATCGGTGCGGTTCTTGGCCTTGACCGCGCCGCGGTCCTTGTCGCTCAGCAGAGAGTTGAGCCCCCAGTGGCGCCGCAGCTTCTCGGTCAATCGTCCGGGCACGACCCAAACATGGCCGCCTTTGGTATAGAGCGTGTCCAGATAGGTGCGCGAAATCCGGGCGAGGTACTGCGTATCGACCAGCGCCCGGTCGAGAAAATCGTTTTTACCTTCGAACCGCTCCATTGCATCCGGGGCAAAGCGCCAGCGCTTGTTGTCGGGCAGGTTCTTGAGGTTGGCTTCGATGGCCTCCCATTTCGGGGTATCTCCCCAGCTTTCCCATGGGGTCTGGTTTCGTTTTTCGCGGTTGGCTTCGCGCAGGCAGAGCGTGCGGTTGGCGAAACTGTCGTCCAGTGTGCGCGAATAGGGCAGGATGTGATCCACGTCGCAGCTGCCGTCAAAGATCATGGCAGCGGAGATGCGCTTGCCCGTGTAGGGGCAGAACCGCCGCATCGCGTCGTCGGGGTTCAAATCCTCCCACAGTCGCAGGAGCATCCGGTTGCGACCGTTGTCTTCGATGCCGAGTTCTTCGAGCTTTTCGCTGCGCTTCTTCGCGGCTGCCGTCGTGTCGCGAATGCGTCTCATGGCCTCGTTTTTCTGCTGCTCAGATTGTTTGAGCTCTCGCGCCAGTTCGACGACGATCTGGTCAGGTTTGCCATAGACCTCGATGATCTTGTTCACCACCCGCCGCAGCTGATTGAGACCGATATGAACGGTGGGATTGGTGATGCGGCCATAGCGGGTGATGTCGTCGTCGTTTTCATCATAGGTTCCGGGGATCACATGCCGGTCCAGCACCTCGCCGTAATATGGCAGGCGGTCAAGGCACTCGCCGGTGCGCCGATCCGAATGGTGCCAGCCGCAGGCCGCCACCGCATCGTCGTAAGTGACGACATCCGCCTCGAGCCTCTTTAGAATTCTGGTCGTCGCCGTCAGGCCCAATCGGCCATAGCCTTCAGGCAGCGACGCCTTGGCCGTCCCCTCCGCGTGGTCCCGGTCGAGCCCATGGGTTTGCATCATCCAGTTTACCAACGCAGAGTGATCTGTATCGCTTTGCACCTTCTGAATGCGTGCGATCACCTCCCATTGCGCGTCCATGTCCAGAGTGGACCAACGCGGGCCGAACCGATCAGGGCGGGACAGGCTCGCGCGGACCGGGTCGCAGGCGATGGCGTCCCGCACGCCGGTTTCCAGGGTGAAGCGTTCACCGTCGCGCAGCTTCAGGAGTTTTGCCAGCGCCGGCAGTTTCACGACCATGGATTTCAACGACGCGGTGGGCTTCTTGTTATCCAGCGCGCGCACGATCTGGTCACGTTCCTCAAGCGTCAGAGGCCGCTTCTCGCGCCCATCCGCTGTGACGCGGAGTTGGTTGACGGTTTCATAGAGCACACGGCGCTGGGTCCGCGGGTGGGCCTTGGGCAGGCGCTCTTCGGCCGTGAAAAGACAAAGCCCGACCTTCGGCTCCTTCAATGGGCGCTGAAAGAAGATCTTCTCAAAGACGAGGTCGCGAAGGTCTTCGGTCAGCTCGGGATGATGGTGCGCCTGGGCTGCCCAGAGTTTGTGAAACTCTTCCTCCAAGTGTTTGCGGTCGGGGTAAAAATCATAGCCCGACTCTTCCTTGCTGTCCGGACCATCTCGCTTGGCGATGGAAAGCCGGGTGCGCACAGTCGGCACATTGCGCGGGTCGGTCGCCCGCTGGCGTCGCATATGCAGGAATTCGCCATAGGTGCGGGCACCGCTGGCCATCATCGCCTGCTCCAACCGTCCGGTGGCGTCCTTGATCTTGCCGCTTTCGTTGTCGCCCCGATCCGTCTTGCGGTTCGATTTGAAGCCGCGACGCTGGTTCAGGTGAAACAATGCACGGCCCAGATGGGTCAGTGGCAGGACTGCGTCCAGACCGCTCGCCCGCAATGTATAGGGATCCAGCGCCTCCAGTGTCTTTGCCTCGGCCGGGTCCGCGGGCATCAGCCCCGCGTTGGCCAGAACCTTCATCAACGTCGCCCGTCTGCGCAGGTAGCGGTCCCGACGCCGACGCATGGCGCGGGCAGTCCGACGGTCAACCGCCAGGGATGCACCGGATTGTGGGTCTCGTCCGTCCGAGAAAACCCTAACACCGCCGCCAATCACGCCAGTGATACGGGCGTCCGCTCCGGCACCATCGGTTTCGTACAGCCACCAGCCGATGGAGTTGGTTCCGATATCTAATCCCAGACGCATATTCACCATCCAAATTGTAATCTTACACAGAATTCCTTACGCCCGAATAGGACGCAACTTGAAAGTCTGGTCGCCGTATGCCAGAAAGAGGGTGTTCAGAATTCGCGGTCGAGCCGTTAACAAGCTCGAAGAAGCACCACATTGAAGCGCGTCCTCCGGGGCGCGTTTCCTTTTGGGCACTAAAAATTTGGGCAGCAGGCTTTCTTGAGAAAAGGATTGCCGCCGCCGGATTGCCCAGAGACCCAAGGACTTCGCCAACGGCAGCCATGCAGGTTGCGCCCGCAACATTTCAATCTGGTGTGTAATGTCCGCCCTGGACCGTGAGTTCTTGATGGAGAGGAGTTTCCGCTGGAGCTATGAGTGAATCTGGTGTCCGGCTGGTTTGAAAGCTGGCGGTGCATCTGGTTGGTTTGTTGTTGCGACACAAGCCACCGACCAAAGAGGACGCACCACCATGGACGACGCTACCATC
>NZ_JAELVR010000002.1 GCF_016428585.1 Sedimentitalea arenosa
ACATGGACGGCAAGATCGAGATCGACCCGATGATCACCCACACCCTCACGCTGGACCAGATCAACCACGGCTTCGACCTCATGCACGAAGGAAAATCCATTCGTGCGGTCGTGGAGTATTGAGGGCTGGTCATGCAGTTGGTCTCCAGAAACAGATGCTTTGAAGGAGATCAGGCGGTTTACACCCACGGCTCCGATGTGTGCGGCGTGGATATGACCTTCGGCATCTACCTGCCGCCGCAGGCGCGCAACGGGTCCGTCCCGGTTTTGTGGTACCTTTCTGGACTGACCTGCACCCACGAGAACGCCATGACCAAGGGCGGCTTTCAGGAACACGCGGCAAAGCACGGCGTCGCGCTGGTCTTCCCCGATACCTCGCCACGCGGTGAAGCGGTCGCCGATGACGAGGCCTATGACCTGGGCGTCGGCGCGGGATTTTACCTCAACGCGACCCAGGATCCCTGGAAGCCGCATTTTCAGATGTATGATTACGTGGTGAACGAGCTCAGGGCTCTGATCCAGGGCGCCTTTCCGGTCACCGAGAACCACGGCATCACCGGCCATTCTATGGGCGGGCATGGCGCGTTGACCATCGCCCTGCGCAACCCGACCCTGTTCAAGTCGCTGTCCGCGTTTTCACCGATCGTGAACCCGTCGCAGTCGGATTGGGGCCGCAAACAGTTCAGTGCCTATCTTGGCGATGACGAGGCGACCTGGGCGCAGCACGACGCGTCGATCCTGCTGGGCGAACTCGGCTGGCATGGCGACATCCTGATCGACCAAGGGGCGGATGACCAGTTCATGGACCTGTTGCGCCCACAAGCCTTCGCCGAAGCGGCGACGCTGCGTCGGCAGTCGGCGGTGCTGCGGATGCAGGGGGGGTACGATCACAGCTATTTCTTCGTGTCCAGCTTCGCGGGAGACCACGTCAAATGGCACGCAGACCGTCTGAGGACGGGACTGCACTGATGTTCGGTCTTTCCCGGCAACAGGCGACACAAGATGCCCGGCTTCGCGATAGCGGGCTGTGGCTGACAGGGGAACAGCGAGGAGGACGACAGAGATCGAGATAGGCGCGAGCCAGCGACCGGCAAGTATCGTGCCACGCAATTTCGAGGAGGGCAGCCCGGCATCAAACGCCGGGGAGAGTTGTTTGAAACCGATTCCATGGGAGGAACACATGAAAAAATTACTGGCAGTAACGACCGGCCTTGCGCTCGGGTGGACGGGCATGGCGCTCGCCAACGACGACCTGGCCAAGTTGATCGAGGACCCGAACCAATGGGCCATCCAGACAGGCGACTACAAGAACCAGCGCTATTCCAAGCTCGACCAGATCACGGCGGACAATGTCGGCGATCTGCAGGTTGCCTGGACCTTCTCGACCGGCGTTCTGCGCGGGCATGAGGGCTCTCCGCTGGTGATCGGCGACATGATGTATGTTCACACGCCGTTCCCGAATATCGTCTACGCGCTCGATCTTGCGAATGACGGCAAGATCGTCTGGAAATACGAACCCAAGCAGGACCCGGACGTGATCCCGGTGATGTGCTGCGACACAGTGAATCGCGGCGTCGCCTATGCCGACGGCAAGATCTTCCTGCACCAGGCGGACACCACCGTCGTCGCGCTGAACGCCGAGACCGGCGCGGTCGAGTGGAGCGTCGTGAACGGCGATCCGTCGATCGGCGAAACCAACACCGCGACCGTTCTGCCCGTGAAGGACAAGGTCATCGTCGGGATCTCCGGCGGCGAATTCGGTGTCCGCGGACATGTGACCGCGTACAATATCGCCGATGGCAGCTTGGCCTGGCGCGCCTACTCGATGGGGCCGGACAGCGACATCCTCGTCGATCCGGAAAACACCACCCATCTCGGCAAGCCGGTCGGTGAAAACTCGGGTACGAACACCTGGGAAGGCGACCAGTGGAAGATCGGTGGGGGCACTACCTGGGGCTGGTACTCCTATGATCCCGAAGAGAATCTGATGTACTACGGCACCGGGAACCCCTCGACCTGGAACCCGGCGCAGCGGCCCGGCGACAACCGTTGGTCGATGACGATCATGGCGCGCGATATTGACACCGGCGTGGCCAAGTGGTTCTACCAGATGACCCCGCATGACGAGTGGGATTATGACGGCGTGAATGAAATGATCCTGACGGAACAGGAGATCGACGGCGAAACCCGCAAGCTTCTGACCCATTTCGATCGCAACGGCCTCGCCTACACGATGGACCGCGTGACGGGCGAATTGCTGGTGGCCGAGAAATTCGACCCCGTCGTCAACTGGACGACCGGCGTCGACATGGATCCCGACAGCGAGACCTATGGCCGTCCCGAAGTCGTGGCTCAGTACTCCACGGCACAGAACGGCGAGGACGTGAACACCACCGGCATCTGCCCGGCGGCGCTCGGCACCAAGGACCAGCAACCGGCAGCCTATTCGCCTGACACGCAGCTGTTCTATGTCCCGACCAACCACGTCTGCATGGACTATGAACCGTTCCGCGTGAGCTACACCGCCGGCCAGCCCTATGTCGGGGCGACCCTGGCGATGTATCCGGCAGCCGACAGCCATGGCGGCATGGGCAACTTCATCGCCTGGGACAACCTCGCGGGCGAGATCAAGTGGTCGATCCCCGAGCAGTTCTCGGTCTGGTCCGGCGCGCTGGCGACGGCCGGTGGCGTGGTCTTCTACGGCACGCTCGAAGGCTACCTGAAGGCGATCGACGCCGAAACGGGTGACGAACTCTATCGCTTCAAGACCCCGTCCGGTGTCATCGGCAACGTCATGACATATACCCATGGCGGCGATCAGTACATCGGTATCCTGTCGGGCATCGGCGGCTGGGCCGGGATCGGTCTGGCGGCTGGTCTGACCAACCCCAACGACGGTCTGGGTGCCGTGGGCGGTTATGCCGCGCTCAGCGATTACACCGCTCTGGGCGGCCAGCTGACCGTGTTCAAGCTGCCGGACTGATCCGACGATCAGACATCGGCGACGGTTGGCGCGGCCCCTGATCGGGCCGCGCCAATCACGAAAAACAGGGGAGTGATATGAAGACATTGACACGACTCATTGCAAGCGCCGCGCTGGCGGGCCTGCCGATGACCGTTCTGGCGGCCAACTGGTTCGACCAGCCCGTGGACCCGAATGCCGATCACCCGGATGTCCCGGTGGCTTATTCGGAGGGGGGGCGGTATTACACCGAAGACGACATCCCCACGTACAATGTCGGCGAGGATGGCACCGTAGATTGGCTGACTTTCTCGGGCTTTAGGCGCTATCATGCGGAATGCCATGTCTGTCACGGGCCGGATGGAGAAGGCTCGACCTATGCGCCGAAGCTGAAGAACTCGGCAGTGCACATGGGGTACTACGATTTCTACGACGTCGTGGTGAATGGTCGTCAGGTCGGCAACTCGGTGATGCCGCATTTCGGCGAGAACCCCAACGTCATGTGCTATCTCGACGACATCTATGTCTATCTCAAGGCGCGCGGCATGGAGGCGGTACCGCGGGGGCGTCCGGCCAAAAAGGAAGCCAAGACCGACAGCATTCGCGAGATCGAAGATGCCTGCATGGGCAGCTAGGTACGTCGTGGCCGCGCTGGCGGGTCTCGGCCTGCCTGCGACGGTGCTCGCCCAGACATCGGACCTGGTGTCCACGACCGCTTTTCGCGTCTGTGCGGACCCGGCCAACGATCCGATGTCGAACGACAAGGAAACCGGCTACGAAAACCGGATCGCCGAGTTGATGGCCAAAAAGCTGGAGCTTCCGGTCAGCTATACCTGGTATCCGATGGCCACGGGCTTCATCCGGAACACGCTCAGGGCGAACAAGTGCGACGTGGTGATCGGCTATGCACAGGGGCACGAACTGGTCCTGAACACGAACCACTATTTCACCTCGGCCTACACGCTGGTGACGCAGGAGGGCAGCACCATCGACGGCGTCGATACGTTGTCTGACAGCCGTCTCAAGGACAAGAGGCTGGGCGTCGTCGCGGGCTCGCCCCCGGCCTCGCACATGGCGCGCAACGGGTTGATCGCGGCAGCGCGCGCCTATGATCTGATGGTCGATCGCCGCTATGAATCGCCGATCATCGACATGCTGGATGACCTGAAGGCGGGCGAAATCGACGGCGCCCTGATATGGGGTCCGATCAGCGGACCGCTGGTCAAATCGGACTATCCCGGCATGACGGTGACGCCGCTGGTCAAGGAAACCCTGCCGCCGCGTCTGTTCTATCGCATCACGATGGGGGTGCGTCAGGGGGAACGGGTCTGGGCACGCAAGCTCAATTCGCTGATCCGCCGTAACCAGGACGAGATCAATGCAATCCTGATCGATGCGGGTGTGCCGCTTCTCAACGACATGGGGACGGGGCTTCTCGGAGAGGGCAATTGACTTGGCGGCTCTGCCTGCTGCTGATCACCTGTCTCCCCGGTCTCGTGCTTGCGCAGCCGGTGCCGGAACCTTCCGAGTACCGCTCCGACCACTATCGCGCCCCGGTGCCGGCCAGTCTTGCGGGTGGCACCGTGGTCGATACCCCGACCGCCCACGCGCTCTGGAGCGCGGGCGAGACCGCTTTCGTCGACGTCATGCCGCGCGCGCCCAAGCCCGATGGATTGCCCGAAGGCACCATATGGCGAGAGAAACCGCGTCATTCGATCCCCGGCGCCATCTGGTTGCCCAACGTGGGCTATGGCGGGCTGGCGCCTGTGACGGATGCCTATTTCCGCGGGGGACTGGCACGGATCACTGACGGCGATCCGAACGCGCCCTTGCTGTTCTTCTGTCTCGAGGATTGCTGGATGTCATGGAACGCGGCCAAGCGCGCCATCGAAGAGTACGGCTACAGCACCGTCTACTGGTATCCCGAAGGCACCGATGGCTGGAGCTTCGCCGATCTCCCGACCGAAGAGGTCACGCCCGAGCCGGGAGGCTGATTCCTAGAGACCCGCGACCGAGGCCTGGGCTGTGTTCACCGTTCCGTCCGTGTCGGTCAAAGTCACTGAAACGGTCTGAGCTGCGGCCGGAATCGAAATCGAGAGGTCGGGGTTCTCGCTCAACGATATGCTCCCAGTCACCGAAACGAAGGGCTCGGCGTCCAACTGCACGTCGAGCGTTTGAACATAACGCATCGGGATGAAAAGAAGAGAAATCTGGTCCATCTGCATGCCGGAATGGCTGGGATGCATCATCGACACGTTCAGCGTCCGTTGCTGCGCTTCGGTCGCGGTCAGGCGCGTCACGGGGTCCGCGTGCGTGATGTCGAGCCGCATCTGGCCCAACGTCGCCAAGGCTTCCTCCGGATCAGTGCCCGGCGGCGCTGCACAGGCGCCGCTGCCCGAGGTCTTGATGAAGGTCTCGCTGACAAGGTGACGCCCATCCGTCGTCGTCGCCACCACATGCACCGGAGTCGGCCCGTTGACCCGCATGGTCACATCAAAGGCAAAGGCGGGCAGGGGGCGGGCGAGATCAAACACGGCGGACACCGGCATCGGGTTCTGGTCCAGAATGACGGTGATCCGATCGATTTGCGTGCCATCCGGCGCGGCGACGGAGGCCTGGATCCGCGTTCGGGCGTCGTCCATCGTGCGATAGGGCGTATCGATCCGCACCGCGTCGCCTGCGGACAGAAGCGCAGTTTCGCCATAAAGTGCGCTACGCAAATCGGACCAGCTGGACTCCGCGAGCGTCGGTTGCACAAGCCCGCACATCAGCAGGGCCGTCGTGGCGATCAGTCTCTTCCTCATCCTGGCTTCCTTTCTGGCGGGACGTTCACGATGCGCCCGAATGCTGCGATGTCGTGTCTGCCCCTGTCGCCACCTCGTTGGCGGCATGGGGCACGCCGACCTTGTTGGAAAAATCGCTTGGCCAGTACACTAGCCCGCCCAAACGGGTCCGCGTCAATCTTTTCGCGGTTCTCGCTGCGTCGCCGCACCGGTTCTCGGAACCGAAAAAAGCCCCTGCCGCCGTTGAGGTGGCGACAAGGGCAGGGAGAACCGCAAGACATGTCGCTCTAGTTGCCTGCAAACCGGGCCGCGATCGCGTCGAGACCGGCCCGGTAGACGGCGCTGACCGCCGCTATGGCCGCCTCGTCGTTCAGGTCTTCGGGCGGGTCGTTGTTCGGATAGCCGCGATAGAAGGCGCCGCGCCATTCGACCTGGGCGCCGCCGCCTTCCAGCGGTTTGACTGTCAGGTGCGATGAGTAGTTGGTGACCGGCAGCACCTCGACCTTCACGTCGGTGATGCGGTAGGAATAGCTCATCTTCTCGGCGCTGTACCTGTAGAGCACTTCGGAGATGGTGGGCCCATCCTCCGCTCCCAGCGTCAGCACGCGCGTCGCGTCGATCTCGTTGCCGCCGTCGCCCTTGGTTCCGATGACGACCGGATGCCATGTCATGTCCTGGAAATCGCCGATCACGTCCCAGACCGCTTCGGGTGTGGCGGCGACATCGGTGGTAAGGGTGATTTTCTGCCGGGTCGGCCCATGCGCGGCAGCGGCTACAGGAACCGCCAGCCCGATCAGGATGGCGAGCGTTCCGAGTGGTTTCATGGTCTCCTCCCGATCGGCCGCGCAGCAGGTGTTCTTTGCGACCGACGTCAGAGTACCCACGAGCCGCGCCGTCGCAATGAGCCATAAGTATCGGTTTTTCTTCGCCTGGAAGTTGATGCACTATCCCCGGGAGGGAGGACAGGGATGATGCGAATTCGTGTGGGCCTGGCCGTCGTGCTGCTGTGTTTCTTGGGTCTTGGCGATGCGCGCGCGCTCGAGATCAGAACCGGCCTGTTGCGGGTCGATTATCCGTCGCTGCTTCCGATCTCACGCTTTGACGAACGCCCCGACGATCTCGGGTTGGCCGGCGCTGTTCTCGCCAACGAGGACAACCAGACCACTGGTGGTTTCCTCGGCATGGAGTTCAGCGTCGAGGAGGTCGTCACGACGCAAGAAGATGCCGCGGCAGCGCTCGATGGCCTGATTGCCAAAGGCATCGGCCTGGTCGTCGTGATGGCGAAGGCCGATGACCTCTTGTCGCTCGCCGACAGGGTGGGGGATGACGCCCTGCTTTTGAACGCGCTGGCGCGCGACACCGCGCTGCGCGACGATCAGTGCCGCTCCAACATCCTGCACGTCGCGCCGAGCCAGGCGATGATGGCCGACGCTGTCGCGCAGTTCGCGCTCTGGAAACAGTGGCGCCGATGGTTCCTGATCTCGGGGTCGAATCCCGAGGACCGTGCCCTGGGTGAGGTCTATCGCAGGTCCGCGACGAAGTTCGGCGCACGGATCGTCGAAGATCGCGAGTTCGAGGACACCGGCGGGTCGCGTCGCACCGATACGGGCCATGTCCTGGTGCAACGTCAGATTCCCACCTTCACGCAGGATGCCGCCGAACATGACGTCGTGATCGCGGCCGATGCCTCCGACGTGTTTGGCCTGTTCCTGCCGTTCCATACCTGGGAACCGCGCCCGGTGATGGGCTCGGGCGGCCTGCGCCCCGTGACGTTCCACGCCGCGCACGAAGCCTGGGGCGCGACGCAGTTCCAGCGCCGGTTCGAACGCCTGGCGACACGCTATGTGCGTGAAGAGGACTATCAGGCGTGGCTCGCGCTGCGGGTGATCGGCGAAGCCGTGATCCGCACCAACAGCAACGACCCGGCGGTCTTGCGTGACTACATGCTGAGCGAAGCCTTCGAACTCGCGGCCTTCAAGGGCCGGCCGGTCAATTTCCGCGACTGGAACGGACAGCTGCGTCAGCCGATCCTGTTGACGGACAGCAAGATCACCGTCAGCGTCTCTCCCCAGGAGGGATACCTGCACCAGCGCTCGACGCTGGATACGCTCGGGCTGGACCAGCCCGAATCCGCTTGCACGGCCTTCCAACAATGAGGTTCCCGATGAAAACGAACGGAGTCCTGACCGCTCTTGCCCTCGTGCTGCCGCTGGCGTCCCCGGCGCTGGCGAACAAGGTTTATGTCAGCAACGAAAAGGGCAATACGATCACGGTCCTGAACAGCGACACCTGGGAGGTCACGGCCGAGTTTCCCGCCGGCAACCGCCCGCGCGGAATCGGGATCAGCCCGGATGGCAAGCATCTCTATGTCTGCGCGTCGGATGACGATACGGTGCGTGTTTTCGATGCCGAAACCTACCAGGAACTCTGGACCTTGCCGTCGGGGCCCGATCCAGAACTGTTCGTGATGCACCCGTCGGGCGAATATCTTTACATCGCAAACGAGGATGACAACCTGGTGACCGTGGTCGATACGGCGAACCGTACTGTCGTGGCCGAAGTGCCAGTGGGCGTCGAACCGGAAGGCATGGCGATCAGCCCGGACACGCGGTTCGTCATCAACACGTCCGAAACCACCAACATGGCCCATTTCATCGACACGTCGGACTACAAGATCAAGCACAACGTGCTGGTCGATCAGCGTCCGCGCTACGCGGTCTACACGCGTGATGGCAGCCGTCTCTTCGTGAGTTCCGAGATCGGCGGCACCGTGAGTGTCATAGATCCGAACGCCGAGGGCGGTCCCGTGACGCTTCAGAAGATCGGGTTCGAGGTTCCGGGCGTGCAGCCGGAATGGCTGCAACCGGTGGGCATGAAGGTTACCTCGGACGGCAAGTGGTTGTTTGTCGCTCTTGGGCCCGCGAACCGGGTTGCGGTGATCGACGTGGCCTCGGGCGAGGTGGCGAAGTACATTCTGGTCGGGCAACGGGTCTGGCAGCTGGCCTTCACGCCGGACGAGAAGTACCTGATCACCACCAACGGCAACTCGAACGATGTGACGATCATCGATGTCGAAAAGCAGGAGGCGCTGAAGTCGGTGCAGGTGGGACAACAACCGTGGGGCGTGGTGGTCGCGCCCGACTGAGACGCAAGCAAGGGGTTGAGCCATGCCAGGATGGATTGCAAAGACTATCACCGCTGTCGCGGTCTGTATCGCCGCGTCCACGGCGCGGGCCGAAACCACGACCGTACGGGTGGCCGTGCTGCAGATCGGCACGGTCAACTGGGAACTGGACACGATCCAGCGCAACGGGTTCGACGCCGTGGAGGGCTTCAAGCTCGAGGTACTGCCCTTTGCCGACAACGGCACGACGCGGGTGGCTTTCGAAGGCGGTGAGGCGGACGCCGCCGTTGTCGACTGGATTTGGGTCGCACGCCAGCGCGCCGCTGGGAAGCCCTACGTGTTCATTCCTTATTCCAAGGCGGTTGGTGGCCTGGTCGTGCCGGCGGACAGCGATGCACAGACCCTTGCCGACATGGCAGGCCGCAGGATCGGCATCGCCGGCGGCCCGGTCGACAAGAGTTGGCTGATCCTGCAGGCCTATGCGCGGCAGGTCCATGACATGGACCTCGCGGATGCGACCGAGCAGGTCTATGGCGCGCCGCCGTTGATCTACAAGACTGCGCTGTCCGGTGATACCGACGGTGCGATCAACTTCTGGCATTTCCTCGCCAAGATGAAGGCGGAGGGCATGCGCGAACTGGTGTCGGTTTCCGACGCCTCGACAGCGCTGGGGCTTGATCCCGAGGTGCCCTTGCTGGGCTACGTGATGAAAGAGGAGTTCTTGGCCGAGAGCCCCGGTCTCGCAGCGTCTTTCTACCGGGCCTCGCGGGCCGCCAAGTCGTTGCTGGCCGAAGACGATGCGGCGTGGGAGCCGCTGAGAGATCGCATGAACGCCGATACGGAAGCGCAGTTCTTGGCGCTTCGCGACGATTTCCGCGCCGGAATTCCGGCCGATGCCGCGGTGGATGCCGACAGCGCGGACAGGCTGTTGCGGCTCATGGCGGACCTGGGTGGAGAGAAACTGGTCGGTGGGGCCACGGAACTGCCACCCGGCGTTTTTGCCGACCTGCAATGACGGAGGCGGCGCGCCGTTGATCGTTCGTCTCGCGTCCATCACCGGGCTGTTGATCTTGTGGATCCTGACCGCCTGGCTGGGCAACGATCCCGAAGTTCTGCCGATGCCCGGCGCCCTGATCACCCCGTTCCTCGCCGAGGTGATGTCGGGCGATCTGCCGTATCACCTTGCGATGACCCTGATCCGGGTACTCTGGGCCTTTGCTTTGGCGATGGCCGTCGGCTTGGCGTTGGGGCTCGTGATGGGCTTGTTTCCCAGGGTCGATGCCTGGCTCGATCCGTGGCTCGTGATATTTCTCAACTTGCCCGCTTTGGTGCTGATTGTGCTGTGCTATCTCTGGGTGGGTCTGAACGAGACCGCGCTGATCCTTGCGGTGACGCTGAACAAGATCCCCAACGTGACGACGATCGTGCGTGAAGGCGCGCGGGCGCTCGATCCCGATCTCAAGGCGATGGCCCAGGTTTACCGGATGCCGCGGGCGACATATCTGCGCCACGTGGTGATGCCGCAGCTTGCACCCTTCGTCGCGGCGGCGGCGCGATCGGGCGTGGCGGTGATCTGGAAGATCGTCCTCGTCGCCGAGTTTCTTGGCCGGTCCAGCGGCGTCGGGTTTCAGATCCACCTCTATTTCCAGCTCTTCGACGTGGTGCACGTGCTGATCTACTCGCTCTCCTTCATCGCGGTGATGCTGCTGGTGGAATGGACGTTACTTCAGCCCTGGGAGCGTCGTGTGCGACGCTGGAGGGCGGCGTGATACGGGTCAACATCATCCGCAAGGCGTTTGACGCGACCGAGGTGTTGCGCGATGTGTTCTTTTCGGTGGACAAGGGCGAAACCGTCGCAATCCGCGGGCCATCCGGGGTCGGCAAGACAACGTTGTTGCGCCTCGTCGCGGGGATCGACACCGATTTCGACGGCCGTATCGAGCGGCCCGAGGCGCTGGCCATCGTGTTTCAGGAGCCAACGCTCCTGCCATGGCGCTCGGTCCTGCAGAATATCAGTCTGGTGCACCCGGCGCTTGGCGATACTGCCGTGCTGGCGGCGCTTGCGAAGGTCGGCCTTGATGACAAGGCTGACCTGTTTCCCGGGCAGTTGTCGCTGGGCCAGCAGCGCCGGCTGTCGCTTGCACGGGCATTCGCGGCGCGACCTGATCTGTTGATCTTGGATGAACCTTTCGTGTCGCTCGATGCCAAGCTCGCCGACGAGATGCTGGGCTTGACCGAGTCGCTGATCGCCGAGTTTCGCCCGGCCACGATCTTCGTCACCCATGCCGAGGCGGAAGCCCGGCGCCTGGCCGACCGGGTGTTGACCCTCGGCGGCGCGCCCGCGACCCTGATCTAGGGCCGGCTGCCGGAAAAGCGGCTTTCCCAGTCCTCGCGCTGCTCATCGGTGATCTTGGCGAACAGCACCTCGGGCACGGAAAACGCGTGCCCGCCGGGCAGGGCCGCGAGGGCTGCCGCGACATCCTCGGGCCAGGCGCTGTCTTCGGTTTGCATCGCTTCCAGCATCGAGGCGCTGGCGGCGGGAATGAACGGCGCGCTCAGCACCGCGTAGAGCCGGATCAGGTTCAAGCCCAGCCGCACCTGCATCGCAGCGCGCTCGGGGTCTTCCTTGAAGGTTGCCCAGGGCGCCGCGGTCTGCAGGTACTCGTTGCCCGCGACCCAGATCGCGCGCAGTTCCTGTGCCGACTTGCGCACTTCCATCGTGTCCATATGCGCCTCGTAGGCGCGGATGCGGCGGGTGAGTTCCGCGATCAACGTCTCTTCCTGCGCGCCGTAGCTGCCACCGTCGGGCACGGTCTCGCCGAACTTGGAGCGGCAGAACTTGGTGATCCGGCTGACGAAATTGCCCAGCACGTCGGCGAGATCCTTGTTCACCGATTGCTGGAAGTTTTCCCAGGTGAACTCGCTGTCACTGCTTTCGGGCGCATGGCTCAGAAGCCACCAGCGCCAGTAGTCGGCGGGCAGGATGTCGAGCGCCTGATCCATGAAGACGCCACGGCCCTGGCTGGTGGAGAACTGGCCGCCATCGTAGTTCAGGTAGTTGAACGACTTGAGGTGGTCGACCATCTTCCACGGTTCGCCCGACCCCAGCAGGGTGGCGGGGAAGCTGAGCGTGTGGAACGGCACGTTGTCCTTGCCCATGAACTGCACATAGCGCACGTCGCCCGCGCCCTTGTCGGTGCGCCACCAACGCTCCCAGTCGTTGCCCGTCGCCTCGGCCCATTCGGCGGCGCAGGCGATGTATTCGATGGGCGCGTCGAACCAGACGTAGAACACTTTGCCTTCCATTCCGGGCCAGTCGGCGTCGCCCCGCTTGACCGGGATGCCCCAGTCGAGATCGCGGGTGATGCCGCGGTCCTGCAGCCCGTCGCCATCATGCAGCCATTTCTTGGCGATCGAGGTCGTCAGGATCGGCCAGTCGGTCTTGCTGTCGATCCATTTGTCCAGATCGTCCTTGAGGGCGGACTGGCGCAGGTAGAGATGCTTTGTCTCGCGCACCTCGAGGTCGGTGCTGCCCGAGACCGCGCTGCGGGGCTCGATCAGGTCGGTCGGGTCGAGCTGCTTGGTGCAGTTCTCGCACTGGTCGCCGCGCGCCCTGTCGTAGCCGCAGTTGGGGCAGGTTCCTTCGATGTAGCGATCCGGCAGGAAGCGACCGTCAGCCTTGGAATAGACCTGCTTCTCGCTTACTTCCCGGATCAGGCCGTTGTCGGCAAGGACCCCGGCGAGGTGCTGTGTCAGCTTGTGGTTCTGCGGGCTGGAGGAACGGCCGAAGTGGTCGAAGCTCAGCCCGAAGCGGCGGGCGATATCGGCCTGTACCTCGTGCAGTTCGGCACAGTATTCCGCCACCGGCTTGCCGGCCTTGGCGGCCGCCAGCTCGGCCGGCGTGCCGTGCTCATCGGTGGCGCAGAGAAACAGCACCTCGTTGCCTCGCCCGCGCATGTAGCGGGCGAAGAGGTCGGCCGGCAGCTGGCTGCCGACCAGGTTTCCCAGGTGCTTGATCCCGTTGATATAGGGCAGGGCCGAGGTGATGAGAATGCGTGCCATGTGTCCGTCCGCGTGCTGGTCCGGCGCTGTGTAGCGCAGGGCGTGCGGGCCGTCACCCCGTCTTTTGGCGCGAGCGGTCGGGCGTCACTCTCCGTTGCCGTCGCGCTGCCGGCGGAACAGGCGACCGACGGTGAAGGTGGTGCGCGGCGAATAGATGTAGGGCGTCCGGTCCTTGCTCGTCGGGCGCGCCCGCATCCGCGTCAGGCCGAACACCACCAGCAGCAGGTGGCCGACGGCGATCATGGTGAACATCGCATGTGGCCCGTAGCGATCGATCAGCAGCGAGGCGACTTGCGGCGCGGCGATGGCGCCGAGGGCGAAGAAGAACATCAGCGCCGCGGACAGCTCGACCCGTTGTGAACTGTCGGCGAAGTCATGGGCATGGGCGGCGGCCACCGAATAGATCGGGAACGTGGTCGCGCCGAACACGAAGACGCTGAGCAGAACGCCCGTGGTGCCGAGCGCGGAGGCGCCGACCGTGAGCATGGAGCTTGCGATCGCCGCGACGGACAGCCAGATCAGCACCCAGCGTCGATCATATCGGTCCGCCAGCCAGCCGACCGGGTATTGCGCAAGCGCCCCGCCCAGAACGAAGGTCGCGAGGAACCAGCCGATCTGCGCCGCGGTCAGACCGACTTCCTGCCCATAGACCGGCCCGATCATCCGGAACGAGGCCGAGGACAGGGCCGCCACGACGACGCCGGCCGCCGCCAGCGGCGACATCTGCACCGCGAGCATCGGGCGCAGGCGCGGCGCGTCGGGGGTTTCGGGTTGCTGAACGGTGGTCAGCGTCAGCGGCAGAAGGGCCGCGCAGCACAGGATGGCGAGGATGTTGTAGGAAACATAGCTGGCCGGATCGAGTATCCCGATCAGCAGTTGCGCGACCAGCGATCCGGTCATGTCGACCACGCGATAGGCGCCCATCGTGCGGCCGCGGCTCTCGTTCGTGACCTTGGATTGCAGCCAGGCCTCGATGACCGTGTAGCATCCGGCGACGCAGAGCCCCGTCATGACCCGCATCAGCGCCCAGGCATACGGGTCCACGACCAGCATATGCGCGAGCAGCCCGATGGCCCCGGTCGCGGTGAAGGCGGCGAAGGCGCGGGAATGGCCCACGCTGCCCATCAGGCGCGGGGCCCACCAGCAGCCGATGAAGAAACCGAGGAAATGGGCCGATCCGAGCATCCCGATCTCGGCGGTCGAAAAGCCCAGTGTCAGCCCCGACAGGGCATCCAGCGGGCCGACGCCGCCGGAGGACAGTTGCAGGAGGGCCACGGAAAGAAACAGCGCGGCAAAGGAAATCAGCAGTCGCATCGTCGCCCACAATGCGGCAGCCAAGCGAGCAGGCTTGAGGTTTTTCGACAGCCTTGTGTCGTTTTTGGCCGCGCTCAGGTCGCGCTGCGGATCACGGCTGTGATGTCGAGTTCTACCGCGTCGCCAACGAAGCCGGGAAATCCCGAGGCGCCGAAGGCCGCCCGGCTGATCGCCCCGTCGAGGCGCACGGTCAGGGTGCTCAGGTCATTCGGGCCGCTGCCGCGCGCGCGAAAGACATTGGCATTCAGCGTGATCGGAAGGGTCAAGCCGCGCAGGGTCAGCGCGCCGGTGACGGTCGCACCGCCGGACAGGCGCCCCTCGGCGGACAATCGGATCGAGGTGGAGGAGAAGCGGATCACCGGGAAGCGGGCCGCGTGCAGTACGTCCGGCCCGATCATTGCTTGCGTCGCGAGGGGTAGCGCGGTGCGCGCGCCGGTCACGTCCAGGGTGACATCGACGCGGGATGCGGCCGGCCGGTCGGGGTCGATCAGGATGTCCGCCGCGCTCACCGGCATGGTGCCGGCCTGTGCGATCCCGTTGACGAAGAAGCGGAAGCCGACGCTGGAGGCGGCCTTGTCGAGCACGTAGCGCCGCTCCGTCGCCGCGGCCGCAAGGGGGCAGAGCGCGGCGGCGCCAAGGGTGGCAAGGGCCGTCCGACGTGTCATGGGTCTCATCCGCGGCTCTCCGGTAACCTGGTCGCGCGACTGGTTCATACCGTCAATCTATCGCGCGCGCCGCTACGGGCAATGTCAGTCGGTGGTGGGTGTCACCGACCATCCGGGGTGGTCGTCCGCGTCGGTGGCGCAGGGCCGGGTCACGATCCAGTCCTGCGGCGGCTGGCTGCGGGCGCGGCGGCGCGCCAGCCGCCAGCGCGGGACGCTGCCGGTATGGGCCGGGGCCATGTGCCAGCGGGTTTCGATGCCCTGCGCGCCGCCGTCACCGGGCGTCAGCAGCAGGCCGAGCGGGGTGCGGGCGCCTTCCGCCGCCCCGGTTTCGGCCGCGAGATGCATGCGCCGAACGGCCGTCAGCCCCGGTGCCCCGGGCAGATCGGCAACGACCAGGGCCACGGCCCCGGCGCGCAGGGATTCCTCGGCGGCCCACAGCAGGTCCTCGGCGCGGGTGGGCGACACGAAGAGCAGCCGCGCGGGGTCGATGAAGGCGAACACGCCGTCCGGGTTCAGCATGTCGGCCTGCCAGGCAGGGGCAATCCACAGAACGGGCCCTTGCGTTCGGCTGGCCAGCCAGAGCGCGAAGCTGCGCCGCGCGGCCCCGCAGGCCTCGTGCACCCGCGCCAGCGCCAGGGTGAGGCCCGAATGCAGCTGGAGTTCGGGGCGGGCCGGGGCCGAACGGCGGGAGAGCAGATGAGTCGTCATGGGCGAAAGAGTAGATCGTTCGCTGTTTGTTCGCAATATTGCAGGCCGGATTTTCCAATTGCCCCCACCGGGACAGGCGCTAGGGTCTGCGCCACGCAGAACAGGGACAAGACAGATGCAGATGAATCCGCTGGGCCGCACCGGCCTGACCGTTTCGGAATTGTGCCTCGGCACCATGACTTTCGGCACCCAGACCTCCGAGGCCGAGGGCCATGCGCAGATCGACCGGGCCCTGGCGGCCGGGATCAACCTGGTCGATACGGCGGAGATGTACCCGGTCAACCCGGTCAGCAAGGAGACCATAGGGCGCACCGAGGAGATCATCGGCACCTGGAACGCGGCCAACCCCGCGCGGCGCGGCGACTACCTCCTGGCGACCAAGCACTCGGGCGAGGGGCTGGCGGCGGTGCGCGACGGCGCGCCGATCACGGCCGAGACCATTCCGGGCACGGTCGAGGGCTCGCTGCGGCGGTTGCAGACCGACTACATCGATCTCTACCAGTTTCACTGGCCCAACCGGGGCAGCTACATGTTCCGCAAGAATTGGACCTTTGACCCCACGGGGCAGGACCGCGCGGCGACGCTGGCCAACATGGAGGAGTGCCTGGAGGCGTTGCAGGCGCAGGTGGACAAGGGCAACATCCGCCATTTCGGCCTGAGCAACGAAAGCGCCTGGGGCACCGCGCAATGGCTGCGGCTGGCCGAGGACCGGGGCTGGCCCCGCGTGGTGTCGATCCAGAACGAGTATTCGCTGCTGTGCCGGCTCTACGACACGGACCTCGCCGAGTTGAGCGTCAACGAGGAGGTCGGCCTGCTGGCCTTCTCGCCGCTGGGAACCGGTTTGCTGAGCGGCAAGTACCAGAACGGGGCGGTGCCGGACGGATCGCGCAAGTCGCTGAACCCCGGGCTTGGCGGACGTGAAACCGACAGGGTCCACGCCGCGGTCGATGCCTATCTCGACATCGCGGCGCGGCATGGGATCGATCCGGTTCACATGGCGCTGGCCTGGTGCCGGACCCGGCCCTTCATGGCCTCGGCAATTTTCGGAGCGACGCATATGGACCAGTTGGAGCATGCGTTGGCCTCGGTCGATGTGGTGCTGGGCGAAGAGGTCCTGGCGGAGATCGACAAGGCGCATCGCGCGCATCCGATGCCGTACTGACGCTGTCCTGATCGCGGACGCGGGGATGCGATCCGGAGATTTGTCGCCCCGACTCTCTGCAGCGCGCTCAGACGGGCCTCGTCCTTGCCTTGCGCAGGGTGCGGGCGGACTGGCCGAAGGCGGCACGGAAGGCGCGCGAAAAGCTGGCGTCCGAGGAAAACCCCGTCGCGAGGGCGATATCGAGCACCGGCTGGTCGGTGTCGGTCACGCGCCGATGCGCTTCGGCAAGGCGCAGGGCGAGGTAATGAGCCTGGGGCGTTGTGGAGAGCCGTGCGCGGAACTGCGCTTGCAGCGCGCGCGGGCTGCTGCCGGCCCGGCGCGCCAGTTCGGGCAGCGGGAGCGGTTCGTCCAGCGTCTGTTCCATCAGCGCATGGGCGCGGGCGGTCAGCGGGGAGTGTGCCGGCGAGCCGCCGCTGCGCAGTTGCGCGCGATCGGACCCTGAAATCGTATCGAGGATGAAGGCGCCGGCCACGCGTGCTGCGAGGGCCGCACCGCACCGCCGGGCGATCAGCTGCATCATCATGTCGATCGCCGGCGCCGCGCCGCCGCAGGTCATCCGGCCCCGGTCGATGTGGAAGCGGTCGCGCAGCGGGGTGACGGCCGGAAAGCGGGAGGCGAAGCTCTCGAGATCCTCCCAGTGGGTGGTCGCACGATAGCCGTCCAGCACGCCGGCCTCGGCCAGCAGCCAGGGGCCGCCGTCGATCCCGGCCAGCGTGGCCCCTGTGGCGGCGATCCGGCGCAGGCTGGCGCGCAGCGCGGGGGTGGCGTGATCGGCGAGCCGGAACCCCGCGATCACGATCAGCAGGTCGCAACGGTCGAGCCGGCGAAGCGCGGTGCCCGGCACGTCGATGCCGCTGGTCAGACGCGCCGGAGTCCCGCCCGCGGTGACGAACTGCCAGACGAACAGCTTGCGCCCCGCCATCCGGTTTGCCGCGCGCAACGGGTCAACCGCCGCGGCGAAGCTGAGCGTGTTGCTGTCGTCCAGCACCAGCACGGCGACGTGGAGCGGCCGGGTCGACGGCTGCAGAATGTTTTTTTCGGATTCCATCAAGTGAAAAGCATAGAAAGCAAAGTAAACCCTGCCAAGCCGCGCCATGCTCCGCCGGCCAGACAGAAGGAGCGGACGATGCCATTGGACATGAACAAAGAGGTCTTCATCACCTGCGCCGTGACCGGATCGGGCAGCACGCAGGACCGCAGCCCGCATGTGCCGCGCAGCCCGGCGCAGATCGCCGAGAGCGCCATCGCCGCCGCCAAGGCCGGCGCGGCCGTGGTGCATTGCCACGTGCGCGATCCGGAGAGCGGTGCGCCCTCGCGCGATCCGAAGCTGTATCGCGAGGTCACCGAGCGCATCCGCGACTCCGAGACCGACGTGGTGCTGAACCTGACCGCCGGGATGGGCGGGGACATGGTGTTCGGCTCGACCGACAGCCCGCTGCCGCTGATCGAGGGCACCGACATGATCGGCGCGGCCGAGCGGGTCGCGCATGTCGCCGAATGCCGCCCGGAGATCTGCACGCTGGATTGCGGCACGATGAACTTCGCCGAAGCGGATTACGTCATGACCAACACGCCGGGGATGCTGGTGGCGATGGGACGGATGATGACCGAACTGGGCGTGAAGCCCGAGATCGAGGCCTTTGACACGGGCCATTTGTGGTATGCGAAACAACTGGTTGCGGATGGCGTTCTGGAGGCGCCGGCGCTGGTGCAGCTGTGCATGGGGGTGCCCTGGGGGGCGCCGGACGATCTGAACACCTTCATGGCGATGGTCAACAACGTGCCCTCCGACTGGACCTTTTCGGCCTTTTCGCTGGGGCGCAACCAGATGGCCTATGTGGCGGCCTCGGTCCTGGCGGGTGGCCATGTGCGCGTGGGGCTGGAGGACAACCTGTGGCTCGACAAGGGGGTGCTGGCCGAGAACTGGCAGCTGGTCGAACGCGCCGGCACGATCATCGAGAACATGGGTGCGCGGGTCATCGGACCGGCCGAGGTGCGTGACCGGCTGGGCCTGACGAAGCGGGCGCCCAAGGCGCTCTGAGCCGGAAGCGGAACGCAACGGGGCGCATGGGCGTTGGCGTCAGTCACGTATTCCCAACGAAAGGACCCTCTCCCATGAAACCTGCACTTCTGACCGCCGCTGCCGCTGTGGCGCTGGGCCTGACGGGCCCGGCTCTGGCCGAAAGCTATCGCGACACCTCGGTCGCGATGACGGTGGACAACGGGCTCGACCTGGATGCCTATCTGGGCAAGTGGTACGAGATCGCCCGCTTCCCTGTCTCGTTCGAAGAGGGATGCGTCGGCGTCACCGCGGAATACGCGCTGCGCGACGATGGCAAGATCCGGGTGCTGAACACCTGCCGGGAGGAGACGCTCGACGGGCCGGTCAAGACGGCGGAGGGCGTGGCGGAGGTGGTCGCGCCGAGCAGGCTGGAAGTGTCCTTCGTGCCGGCGCTATCGTTCCTGCCTTTCCTGAACGGCGATTACTGGGTGCTCGAGGTGAACGACGCGCACACGATCTCGGTGGTGGGTAACCCGGGGGGAACCAGCGGATGGATCCTGGCGCGCAGCCCGCAGATATCGCAGGACGACCTTGACGCGGCGGTGCGCGTGCTGGCCGACAACGGCTATGACACCAGCCGGCTGATCAAGGTGCAGCAACCGGGAGACTAGGGCATGTGCAATCCCGAGGCCGCGATCATCGGTGGGTCGGCCGGTCTGCGTGACTGGCCGGACCTGGCGAAACGGCCGCCGGCATGAGCGCCGGGCGGGCTCAATTCGGGTCGCCGGACGGGGTGTGCCAGGCGTACAGACCGCGTGCATACCGCGTGCATACGCGGCGTGCAGCCTCCTGGGTCGGACGGATGGTGCTGCTGGCGGTTCTGGCGGGATGCGGTGCCGCCGGCAGTTACCGCGACCCCGCTGCGCCGATGGGCGCGACGACCCGGTTCGAGGCCGTCCGCTTCGCCGGCGACTGGCAGGTGGTGGCGCGGTTCGGCGACCGCCCCGTCGGGCCGATGCGGTTTGATGCGGCGCGGGGAGAGCTGGTCGACCTGGCCACCGGCGCGCGGATGCCGGTCAACGTGCGGGACGGCGCGCAGGTCATGTGGGTGGACACCGGCTTTCGCACCGCCGCACTCGGCGCGCGGGACGGGCGCGTGGGCTTCATCCTCGACCGGAGCGCCGGGAGCGCGCCCGACCGCTTGCAGGCGGCGCGCGAGATCATGGAATTCTACGGCTGGGATACCGCCCGGCTGAGCGCGCCGGACTGACCGTTGCGCACCAACATCATCACAGGACAGGATCAGACCACATGACAGGCAGTGCAGCGATCATCGGCGGGGGCGTCATCGGCGGCGGGTGGGCGGCCCGGTTCCTGCTGAACGGGTGGGACGTGCGGGTGTTCGACCCGGACCCCGAAGCCGAACGCAAGATCGGCGAGGTGCTGGACAACGCCCGCCGCGCGTTGCCCGGTCTGAGCGATGCGCCGCTGCCCGGGGAGGGCCGGCTGAGCTTTCACGACGACGTGGCCGATGCGGTCGCGGGGGCGGACTGGATCCAGGAGAGCGTGCCCGAGCGGCTGGAAGTGAAACACGCCACCTTCGCCGCGATCCAGGCCGCCTGCGGGGAGGCGGCGATCATCGGCTCCTCGACCTCGGGCTTCAAGCCCAGCGACCTGCAGCAGGGGGCGGCGCGTCCGGGGCAGATCGTGGTGACGCATCCGTTCAACCCGGTCTATCTGCTGCCGCTGATCGAGCTGGTGACGACCGATGCCAATCGGCCCGAGATGATCGAGACCGCCCGCACGACGCTGAAGGCACTGGGGCTGTTCCCGCTGCATGTGCGCAAGGAGATCGACGCCCATATCGCCGACCGTTTCCTCGAGGCGGTCTGGCGCGAGGCGCTGTGGCTGGTGCGGGACGGCATCGCCACCACCGAGGAGATCGACGAGGCGATCCGCATGGGATTCGGCCTGCGATGGGCGCAGATGGGGCTGTTCGAGACCTATCGCGTCGCCGGGGGCGAGGCGGGGATGCGCCATTTCATGGCCCAGTTCGGCCCCTGCCTGTCCTCGCCCTGGACGCGGCTGATGGACGTGCCCGAATTCACCGACGAGTTGGTCGACCTGATCACCGAGCAGTCGGATGCCCAGTCGGGCGCCCATTCGATCCGGGACCTGGAACGGATCCGCGACACCAATCTCGTCGGCATGATGCGGGCGCTCAAGCAGCAGGACTGGGGCGCGGGCGCGGTGCTGAATGCCCATGACGCGACTCTGAGGACGGGCGGCGCGCTGGCGGCGCGGATCGACGACCTGGAGCGGATCGACCGCCCGATCCCGACGCTTGCGCGCGCGGTGCCGCTGGACTGGACCGACTATAACGGCCACATGACCGAAAGCCGCTATCTCGAGGCCTTCGCCTGCGCGACGGACCGGTTCATGGAGCTGATCGGCTGCGACAGCGCCTATATCTCGGACCCGGAGGGCGGCAGCTATTTCACCGCGGAAACCCATATCCGCCACCTGTCGGAGGTGCATGCCGGGACGCGCATCCGCATCGAGACCCAGCTGCTGCTGGGACAGGGACGCAAGCTGCACCTGTTCCACCGGATGTCCGCCGGGGACACGCTGCTGGCCACGGGCGAGCATTTCCTGCTGCATGTGAGCCTGGCGACGCGCCGCCCTGCGCCGCCCTCTGCCGCGATTGCGGCGGCGCTGGCGCGACTGACGGAGGCGCAGGCCGATCTGCCCTGGCCCGAAGGGGCGGGCGCCGCGATCCGCCGGCCGGCGTGATCTTGCGGGCGCGCGTGGCGTTGGGGCATGTCGCGCGCCGCACCGCTGGCGGCGTCGCTCAGGCCGGCGTCGCCTTCTGTCGCAAGGTCTCGATCATCCGCGCGTTGTCCAGCGCGATGACGCTTTGATCGGCAAAGGTCTGCGCCAGCGTGGTGGCCTGTGTGCCGAAGGGCCGGACATTCTGCCGGTAGATCGTGAAGGCGCCGACCAGCGTGTCGCCCGACATCATCGGAATGGCGACGAAGGAACGTGCGCCGCCGAAGATGGCCGTGGCGTGGCGCAACGGGTCGTCGGTGTGAAACAGATCCTCGGCCCGGACATCGTAGATGTTCACGACGTCATGGCCCGCCACCAGCCGTCCCAGACCGGTTTGCGGGCTGGCCGTGAAGACCCCGTTGGTCTGCAGCCAGTCGCGGAACGCCGGCGGGATGCCCCGCAGATGGCTGGCGGAGAAGCGGCGGTCGCCGTGATGATCGAAGAGGATGCCGAACTCTGCCTCGCAGAGTTCGAGGGCAAAGCCGAGGATCGCCGACATCACCGCATCGATATCGCCGCGCGACCGGCTGATGATGCGCAGCACCTCGACCAGCGCCTGTTCGCGGCGCAGCGAGTCCTCGAGGCTGAGCGCCAGTTCCGAGATCACGGCGGCGTGGTCTGTCAGCATGTCCGTGCCGGGCTGGGCGCCGCCGAGCCGGGCGTGCAGGTCCAGCTTGGAGGAGACCTCGAGCTTGCGGTAGATCGTGGCGAGATGCGAGCGCACGGTGGACGGCGCGATGCCCAGCCGGGCCGCGATCGCCTGGTAGGTGTCGCCCTGCGCATAGGCGGTGGCGATCTCGATTTCGCGCGGACTGAGAAGTTGATCGGGTGACATGGGCCTGGCACGTCCTGCGGTCGGGGGTGTTTCCATCCTGTTGCACCGGGCGCGATCAGGCAATCCCGCAGATGCAGTAGACGAATACTGCAGGGGCGCGGCGCAATTTACTGCAAGTGCGGGATATGCCGGGCGGGGCGCGCCGGGCAGACTGTTCGTATCTGAAACGGAGGACGGACAGATGGACATGGAACAGACCGCACGGGCGTTTTTCGAGGCCTGCGAGACCGGGGGCGGCTGGGACGCCTGCAAGCCCTATTGCCATGACACGGCGAGCTTTGCCTGCCAGGCGGATGCCCTGGCCGAGACGGTGACGCTGGAGGGCTACGCCGACTGGATGAAGGGGCTGCTGGGTCCGATCCCGGACGGGCGGTACGAGTTGCGGGCCTTCGCGGTGGATCCCGCGCGGAGCACGGTGGTTGCGGCGGCGGTGTTCCACGGCACCCACACCGGCGCCGGGGGGCCGGGCGCTCCGACCGGCCGGTCGGTGCAAACCGACTATGCCTATGTGATGCGGTTCGACGGCGACCGCATCGCCCACATGACCAAGATCTGGAACGACGCGCAGGCGCTGCGCCAGCTGGGCTGGGCGTGATGCGCTGGCGCATCCTGGCGCTGCTGTTCGCCGCCCGCGTCGGTCTGGGCTTTCAGTTCCAGACCATGGGCGCAGTCGGCGGCGCGCTGTCGGATGCGTTCGGTCTGGACAACGCGCGGATCGGTTGGATGATCGGTCTGTTCATGGCGCCGGGCCTGCTGCTTGCGCTGCCGGCCGGGTTTGCCGGCCGCTACGCCTCGGACCGGGTGCTGGCCGGGCTGGGCCTCGCGGCGCTGGCGCTGGGCGGCGCGGTGTCGGCGTTGGCGGCCGATCCCGCCGGTATCGGGATCGGCCGGGGCGTGTCGGGCGCCGGGTTCCTGTTCGCCTCGCTCTATTTCACGAAGATGGTCGCGGACTGGTTCGAGGGCCGTGAGATCGCCACCGCGATGAGCATCCTGGTGATGAGCTGGCCCTTCGGCATCGCCATGGGGCAGGTCGGGCACACCTGGCTGGCCGAGGCGCATGGCTGGCGTGGTCCCTTCGCGGTCGCTTCGGTCTGGTGTGCGGTGGCGTCGCTTGCGGTCTTCACCTTCTATCGCGCGCCGCACGACCTTCCCTCGGTCGCCGCGGGCCGCGTCGGGAGCCTCTTGCCGCGGGAATGGGGCTTGATCGTCCTTGCCGGGATCGCCTGGGGCGCGTTCAACGCGGGCTACGTGGTCTATCTGAGTTTCGGCCCGAGCATGCTGGAGGCGCAGGGAATGGGCCTTCTGGCCGCCGCCTCGGTGATCAGTGTCGGCAGTTGGCTGATGATCCTGTCGGGCGCCGCCTGCGGGCAGATCGTCGATCGTTTCGGACGAAGGGAGACCGTTCTGGCTGTCTGCATGGCGGGGGCGATCCTGGCGCTGATGCTGCTGGGCCGCCCGGGTGCGGGGCTGGCGGCGAGCCTGCTGTTCGGCCTGGTCGGCATGGCGCCCGCGGGCGTGATCATGGCGCTGGCGGGCCAGGCCGTGGCGCCCGAACGGCGGGCTTTCGGCATGGGGGTCTTCTTCACCGTCTATTTCATCGTCATGACGGCGAGCCCGCCGGTGGCCGGCTGGATATTTGACAGGACCGGTGCGCCGGACGGCGCCATCCTGTTCGGTGCGGCGCTGTTCGCGCTGGTTCTTCCGTTAGCGGCGATGTTCCGGGTGCTCAAGGCCAGACAGACCGTCGCGCTGGCCTAGGACGGGCGGACGGCGCGCCCGTGCCCGGGGCGGCGATGGGTCGACGGGCGGACTCGGCGTGCTAGCTGTAGGGGCCAGAAAGAGAGGTGCAGCTGACATGACCGAGACTTCCGCCCCCATCATCGCCGCCAAGAGCCCGACCACCGTCGACCTGGAGGAGGGCAAGGACTATTTCTGGTGCCGGTGCGGTCGCTCGCAGAACCAGCCCTTCTGTGACGGCAGCCACGAAGGCACGGGGTTGACCCCGCTCAAGTTCACCGCCGAGAAATCCGGCTCGGCCACCCTGTGCCGGTGCAAGGGCACCGACGATGCGCCCTTCTGTGACGGCACCCATGCCGGGTTGGGCGATTGCGAGGTCGGCGACCCGGTGCCCGAGAGCGATGGGGAGGCGCCCAAGGCCAGCGCGACCCCCGAAGAGCCGACGGTCGCGCGCATCCATGCGCTTGCGCGGGACGGGCTGTCCAAGCTGGGTCACCACGGGGAAATCGCCGCGATGGGCGTGCCGCGCAAGGATCTGCCGCATTGGGACGACATCCAGATCCTGGCGGCGCAGATGGCGCGCAAGCCCTTGCTGGACGAGGTCGAGGTGCAGACCGCCACGACCATCGGGCCGCGCGCGGAAAAGCCGCTGCGGCTCGACATTCCGCTGTTCGTGTCCGACATGAGCCTCGGCGCGCTGTCGGAGGAGGCGAAGATCTCGCTCGCGCGCGGCGCCGAACTGGCCGGGACCGGGATCTGTTCGGGCGAAGGCGGGATGCTGCCCGAGGAGCAGGCCGAGAACAGCCGGTATTTCTATGAACTCGCCTCGGCCCGGTTCGGCTGGGACCTCGACCTTGTCGCCAAGGTGCAGGCGTTCCATTTCAAGGGCGGCCAGGGGGCCAAGACGGGGACCGGCGGGCATCTGCCGGGCGACAAGGTGCAGGGCAGGATCGCCGAGGTGCGCGGACTGGAGCCGGGCGAGGCGGCGATCTCGCCGGCGACCTTCCCCGATCTGGACGGTCCGGAGGACTTCAAGATCCTGGCGGAGGCGGTGCGGGAGCGGTCCGGTGGCATTCCGATCGGGTTCAAGCTGTCGGCGAACCATATCGAGGACGACATCGATTTCGCGCTGGCGGCGAGTGCCGACTACATCATCCTCGACGGGCGTGGCGGGGGCACCGGGGCGGCGCCGCTGATCTTCCGCGATCATATCTCGGTCCCGACGATCCCGGCGCTGGCCCGCGCCCGGCGGCATCTGGACAAGCGCGCGGGGCGCGAAGTGACGCTGGTCGTGACCGGCGGGCTGCGGGTGGCCGAGGATTTCGCCAAGGCAATGGCGCTGGGGGCCGACGCGATCGCGGTCAGCAATTCCGCGATCCAGGCGGTGGGCTGCGTGGCCGCGCGCATGTGCCATACCAACAACTGCCCCGCCGGCATCGCCACGCAGAAGCCCGAGCTGCGCAAGCGGCTGGACGTGCAGGCCGGGGCGGAGCGCCTGGCGCGGTATTTCGGGGCCAGCGTGGAGCTGATGCAGGTTCTGGCGCGCGCCTGCGGGCATGCCAGCCTGTCGGAGTTCCGCCAGTCCGACATCACCACCTGGAAGCGCGACATCGCCGATCTGAGCGGGATCCGCTATGCCGGGGTCTCGGGCTGACGGCCGGGATCGGGTCGGGCCGGTGACTCGCGGTCGCCGGTTTTTCCATGGTGCCCGCCGCGTTTCGCCTTTGGTTCGGCGCGGCACCGGGCGGTCACTCAGGTGCCTGCCGGGGCGACCCAGCCCGGGTCCTTTGCCACCAGCTCGACCGTGTTGCCATCCGGGTCGCGGGTGAAGACCCCGCGCCAGCCGACCCAGTCGAAGGTTTCGACCGTGTAGTCGCGCCCCAGCGTGTCATACCACGCCATGACCGCGTCCTGTTCCTCCCATGGCAGGCTGAGGGCGAGGTGATGCAGCGAGGAGCCCGCGCCGGTCACGGGCGGCTGATCCGCGGCCGGGGTGCGGCCCGCCGCCACGATGTCATGGCGGAACAGGGCGAGCACGGCGGTATGGCCGCCGATCCCGTCGGCGATGCGGAAGAACACGATCCGGCCGTTCTCGGGATCGTTCATCGGGGCGAGTCCGATCACGTCGCGGTAGAACGCGACCATCGCGTCAAGATCGATGCAGCGGATGGCGATCTCGCCAAGGGCGCGGACGGTGAAAGCTCTTTCTGACATGGAACCTCTCGTGATCTGTCCTGAGGGCGTGAAACGGGCGGCGGGCCGGGCCGTGCGGGAACTAGGCCCGGTGGGCCAGCAGCCGGATGCAGAACGCGGTTTCGGCAAGAACCGGCAGCATGTAGGCGGGCGTGAAGGCCGGGGAGAGGACGGGCGCGAAGAACCGCAGGCCGCTGCCGGTGAGATAGACCAGTCCGGCGATCCCCAGCCCGGCCCCGAACACCCTGGCGAACAGGCCCGAGCGCCAGACCAGCGCCCCCATCATCAGGCAGGCCACGCCGAAGAACACGAGCCCAAGGTCGTAGCCATGGGCGTGCAGGTCGAGGAACACCAGCGCGAGCGTGGGCGCATCCGCGAGGTGACCGGCGCGCGTCACCAGCAGCCACGCGGTGAGCATGGCCAGGAGGCTGGCGGCGATGAGCACCGTCTGGATCAGCCGGAATACCATCGCGGACAGCGCGAGGCCGGGGGCGAGGGGGCGAAAGATCAGGTAGAGCAGGATCGCGAGCCCCGCGTCGCTGAGCGCCATCACGAGGTCGGCGGCGAGCGCGAGGCGGAACTGGCCCGGCGCCGCAAGGATCGCCGCCGCCGTTCCGGCCGCATCGTCGAGGTCGATCAGGGGGGCGCGCAGGCCAAGTTCGGCGCCGAGGCCCGCGGTGATGATGACGAGGTAGAGCAGGCCGGCAAACCGCGCCTTGCGCGCGAGCTCCGGGGTGTTTGCGAGTTCAGGCATCTGGACCATTCCTTTTCGTCGAGGGGTCAGGCGGTCTCTGCCCGCGTCGCACCCGGACGCGCGGCGAGGTCGCTCGCAGGTGGGCGATTCGCGCGCTGTCCGGCCCAGACGGCGCCGAGCACGATGATCGCGCCAAGCATCTGCACGGGGGACAGGGCCTGTCCCAGCACCACCCAGCCGAGCAGAACCGCCGTGACCGGGCTCATCATGCCGAGCATCGAGACGGCTCCGGGTTCGATCCGGGCGACGCCGCGGAACCAGATCGCGTAGGTCGCCGCGGCGCCGATGAGGCCGAGCCAGGCGAGCCCGGCGAGGTTGATGGGCGACAGGGGCGGCAGCGGCGGTTCGGCCAGCAGCGCGAGCGGCAGGAGGATCAGGCCGCCGGCCGTCAGCTGCCAGGCGGTGAAGCTGAGGGCCGACACGGGGGGCTGCCATTTCCGGCTGAGAACCGTACCCGCCGCCATCGACGCGGCACCGCCGAGACCGGCCGCGACGCCCACGGGGTCGAGCGCGGCCTCGGGGCCGATGAGCAGGAGTGCGACGCCCGTCACCCCCGCCGCCGCGGCCGCGACCGCGCCCGCCCGGACCGGCGTGCCGAGCCAGCCGCGCGCCATGAAGATCACCATCATCGCCTGCAACGCCCCCAGCGTGGCCGCGACCCCGCCGGGGAGCCGGTAGGCGGCGACGAAGAGCAGCGTCCAGAAGAGCGCGAAGTTGAAACCGCCGAGCAGGAACACCCGCCCGAGCCACGCGCGGGGCGGCAGGCAGCGCGTCAGCGCCAGCAGCAGCAATCCGGCCGGCAGGGCGCGCAGCGCCGCGACGGTCACCGGGTAGCCGGCGGGAAGGGCCTCGGTCGTGACCAGGTAGGTGCTGCCCCAGACCGCCGGGGCGAGCGCGGTGAGAAGGATATCGGTGGTGCGTGACATCGGACATGTCTCCCGTTCGGGCTCATCATAGCAGATGGTGGGGCGGTGTCCTTTGGAGACCGCCGCGCCGCTGTGCCGCCTCGCGGGTAGGCGCGGCGCTCCTCACGCCGCCGCCTGCGCCAGATCGGCGCCGGCCAGCCGCGCGGCGATCCGGGCGACATGCGCGCCCTGGAAACGCGCACCGGCGAGGTCGGTTTCGGTGGGGGTGCGGGCGCCGTCGGCCCCGGCGATCGTGCCCGCGCCGTAGGGGGCACCGCCAACGATGCCTTGGGCCGTCGTCTGTCCGGCGAAGGTGTAGGGCAGGCCCACGATCAGCATGCCGAAATGCTGCAGCGGGATCTGGGTCGACAGCAGAGTCGCCTCGTGCCCGCCATGCTGCGAGCCGGTGGAGGTGAACACCGCCGCCACCTTGCCGACCAGCGCGTTCCGCGCCCAGAGCCCGCCGGCCTGGTCGAGGAAGGACTTCATCTGCCCGGCCATCATGCCGAACAGCGTGGGCGTGCCGAAGAGGATGGCGTCGTAGTCTTCCAGATCGGCCGGAGTCGCGACGGGCGTGTCGTCCGCCGCGAAACCGGCCTTGCGGCGGATCGCATCGGGCACGGTTTCGGGCACGCGCCGCAGGTCGACGCGGGTGCCGGGAACGCTGCGCGCACCGTCGGCTTCGGCCTGTGCGAGGGCGCGGACATGGCCATAGCTGGAATAGTAGAGAACGAGAACACGGGTCATGGGATCCTCTCGGGGCTTGGGGTTGCGTTGCCCTGGAAGATCGCGGATCGGCCGGGGCGGAATAACCCGCCCGCTGTCACTTCATTCTTTACGCCGGTTGAAGAATGTCAGGGGCGCAGCGCGGCGCACAGGTGGTCGAGGAACGCGGTGACCTTCGCGTCCATGCCCAGCCGCGAGGCCGTCACGGCGAAGATGTCAGGCGCGGGAAGCTCCCAGTCGGGCAGGACCCGCACGAGTTCGCCGCGGGCCTCGGGCGCGGTCGAGACGAAATCCGGCAGGGTGCCGATGCCCTGGCCGGCGATGAGCAGGTCGCGCAGCACGAGGCTGTTGCCCACGCGCACCGGCGGGTCGAGATCGAGGGTGGCGTGCCCCGAGGGACCGTGCAGCGCCCAGGTGGTCAGATGGTCCGCAAGCAGGAAGCCGATGACCCGGTGCCGGGCGATGTCCTGTGGCGTCTGCGGAACACCGGCCGTGTCGAGATAGGCGGGCGCCGCGAAGATCCGCTGCCGCATGGTCCCGATCTTGCGCGCCACGAGCGCCGAGTCCGGCATGGCGGGCCGGATGCGGATCGACACGTCGAAGCCGCCCTCGACCATGTCCACCACCCGGTCGTCCAGCGACAGCGTGAGGCGCAGGTCCGGATAGGCGGCGAGGAGTTCCGGCAGGATCGGCGCGATGACCGTCTGCCCGAACGAGCTGGAGGCGTTGACCTTCAGGTGCCCGCGCACCGCCCCGGCGCCGTCGCGGATGCGCGTTTCGGCCCGGGTCACCGCGTCGAGGATGCCGGCGGCCTCGTCATAGTAGAGCCGCCCGGCGTCGGTCAGCGACATGGCGCGCGTCGTGCGGGTGAGGAGCGTGGTCCCGAGGCTTTCCTCGAGCAGCTTGACCTCGCGGCTCAGCAGCGCGGGCGAAACGCCGAGATCCTCGGCCGCGCGCGCGAAGCTGCCGCGTTCGACGATGCGGCGGAAGGCGTGCATGACGGAAAGCTTGTCCATTCGGATCGTCGCTCGCTCGGGCTCGGATGGGTGCATGATCGGGGCTGAACGCGAGCAATGCAATGGAGACCGTGCCGTTGGCGGCAGACGGCCCAGCGACCCCGCGGATCAGCCCGGCGCAGAAGACAGGGCGCGTTCGACCATCTGTTCGGCCTCTTCGTGCACCTCGATATAGGTTCGAACCACGAGATCCCTGATCCATTGCGAGGGCGGATCGTTGGCCAGCCGGGAGGACCAGAAGAAACGTGTCCTGAACTCCGGCAGGTGGATTTGCGGCGGAAGCGGCCGCAGCCCGTAGGTCTGCATGTCCCAGGCCAGGAGGATGCGCGGAAACGTGGCGATGAAATCGCTGTTGGCCAGCAACGGCCCCAGGCTGGAGAATTCCGAGATCAGGGCGGCGATGGTCCGCGCGGGTGGCGCGGTGCCGCCGGGTCGGTCGAAGGGGCTGGGGGCGTCGTTGGAGATGTTCACCTGCACATGCGGGTAGGTCGACCAGGCCTCGGGCCCCCAGTTCGACAGGGCCGGGTGATCCGCGCGCACGAAGGTCGTCCAGTGGAATCCGGGCACCTCGACCTCGTTCAGACCGTCGGGCAGTCGCGTCTCGCCGGCCAGGTGCGCGAGGTCGACCAATCCTTCGGACACCGCGTCATAGACCTGTCGCGGCGCCGAGAGCCATTCGAGTTTCGCCGCGGGGGCCGCGGCACGAAAGCGGTTGAGCACCCTTGACAGCACGCGCCCCGTTATCGGGCAGGCGACGCGAAAGACGCGGTCGCTGGTGGCCGGGTCAAACGGTTCGGGCAGGGTCAGCACGCGCTTGATGCTGCGCAGGATCGGGCGCACGTCGTCGATCAGGGTCAGGGCGAAGGGGCTGGGCTGCATCCGGCCGCCCACCTTGACCAGAAGTGGATCGCCCACCTGGTCGCGCAGCCGGGCCAGGGCGTGACTGATCGCCGAGGGCGTTTTCCCCAACGCCTCGGCCGCACCCGACACGCTGCCTTCGACCATCAGAGCTTCGAAAACGACCAGCAGATTGAGGTCGATCCGGTGGAGCTGAATTTCCTTCATGACTGCTGAAAACCATTCGTTTGAAGCACAGCGCATCATCGCGCAAACTGCTGTCATACCGCAAGAAATTATCAAACCAACAGGAAAGGACCCAATTCATGGGACTGAGAATTATTGGCTCGGGCTTTGGCCGCACGGGCACGATGTCGACGAAGATGGCCCTGGAACAGCTCGGCTTGGGCCCCTGCCATCACATGGTCGAAGTGATGGGCAACCCGGCGCAACCGGCGCATTGGGCGGCGCTGGCCGCGGGCGAGGAGGTGGATTGGGCCATGGTGTTCGACGGCTATTCCAGCCAGGTCGATTTTCCGGGCGCGTCGGTCTGGCATCAGTTGTCGATCGCCTTTCCGGACGCAAAGGTCATCCACACCGAACGCCCCGAGGAGGAGTGGTGGGCGAGCTATTCCGCGACGATCGGCAAGTTCTTCGAGCACCGTAAGAGCCTCGACCTGCCGCCCCCGATCGCGGCGGTTTTCGACACCATGGACACGCTTTTGCTGCGGGGCGTTTTCGGGGGGCTCGACCGGGACCGGTCCATCGCCGCCTACCGGCGCAACAACGACAAGGTGCGCGCGACGATTCCGGGGGAGAGGTTGCTGGTGTTCAGCCCCGCTGATGGCTGGGAGCCGCTGTGCCGGTTTCTCGACCTGCCCGTGCCCAAGGGAGATTTCCCGCGCAGCAATGCCCGCGAGGAGTTCTGGCAGCTGTTCGGGGGCGAACCGGCCGTGGCCTGACCTGCCGTTTGGTTGAGACCCGGTGTTGAACCGGGCCCTGAAAGCCGCCGTTCGCTGTCTTGCCGGTGAACGGCGGACGATCCGTCCGACGGCACGGACGCGGGGACCGGTCCCGCGCATGGCGGCCCGGTATGACACTCCGTCAGGCGATCTCGGCCCTCAGCCGCAGAAGTTCGGACGGCAGGTCGCGGGCGGTCAGGTCGGCTTCGCGCACCAGGAGGTCGAAGTGCCGGGTAAAGGTCTCGACCCGGTCGCGATCGCGGAAGGCCATGTAGTGCCCGCCGGCATAGAAGACGCAGAGCAGCGGGCCGAAGATCGTGAGCGGCACGCTGTAGAGCCGCTGGGCGTCGTAGAGATAGATCCGCAGGCGGGGGTAGAGCTGCTCGCACAGCGCGAGGAACCGGTCGATCTGGTCCAGCCGCACGGAACGGGGCAGGGTCTCGTAATAGCCGGTGCCTTGCGCGAAGCTGCGCAGCTCGAAGCGCGGAAGGGCGATCTCGTAGTCCGATTGCGAGCGGCGCATCCAGTCCAGCCGGTCCTCGGACGCGCCGATCGCCTGGTCGGCCGTGCGCCCGAGATGGGGCGCGTATTCCCATTCCAGCAGGGCGCGGGTCTTCAGCATGTCGGGCAGGGCGGCGGGCACGTGGCGGATCTTGTAGCCCGCGGCCTCGCGGTGCCAGTCGAAGATGCGCTCGTCCACCAGCGCGCGCGGCGCTTCCGTCAGGCTGAGGCTGCTGGCGAGCAGGTCGGAGGCGCTCTCGGGGCGCTCCGAAAGGGAGAGCAGCCAGTCGGCGGAGACGCCCAGTTCGGCGGCGCAGGCACCGACCACATGGGCGTTGGGCAGCCGGGCCGCGTCGCCGCTGAGCAATTGCGATATGGTGGAGCGGTCGACGCCGATGCGCCGGGCTAGCGCGCTTTGCGTGAGGCCGCGACCGGCCATCGCGCGGGCGAGACGGTCGCGGAACTGTTCGGCGCGAACGCGTTTGTCGATATTTGCCGTCATGTGTTTCTTTAAATCACAATATGGTGGATTTGTGCACTAGAAACAGAATGGTCAGAGCGGCGATCGCATGGTGTCTTGGAGCTGTATCCACAAGCAGACAGGACCGGCATGACGACACTCGCAGGAGTGCCCCCACAGGTGGGCCTACGCAACGTGGAATGGGGCACGTTCGGCCTGATCGTCGGGTGCTACGCGCTCTGGGCGGGGGCCATGGTCTGGCTGGCCGGTCTGTCGCCCGTCGCGGCGATCCTGCCGCTGACTCTGCTGATCGCGCTGCACGGCTCGCTCACGCACGAGGTGCTGCACGGGCATCCGTTCCGCAGCCGCGCGCTGAACGAGGCGCTCATGGCGCTGCCGCTGGGGCTGCTGATCCCCTACAACCGGTTCCGCGACCTGCACCTGGCGCATCACCGTGACAGCCGCCTGACCGATCCCTATGACGATCCCGAGAGCAACTTCCTCGATCCGGCGGTCTGGAACCGTCTGCCGCGCTGGCGGCAGCGGCTGCACCGGGCGAACAACACGCTGGTCGGGCGGATCCTGTTGGGGCCGATCCTCGGGCAGATCGCCTTTCTGCGCGAGGAATGGCGCGGCGCCCGCGCCGGGGACCCCGCGATCTGGCGGGCCTGGGCGTTGCATCTGGCGGGAGTCGCCGCCGTCATGGCGCTGGTCGTGGCGTCGCCGATGCCGGTCTGGCTCTATCTGCTCTGCGTCTATGCGGCGACCGGGCTGTTGAAGATCCGCACCTTCCTGGAACATCGCGCGCATGAGCGGTCGCGCGCGCGCACCGTCATCATCGAGGACCGCGGCCTTCTGGCTTTCCTGTTTCTGAACAACAACCTGCACGTGGTTCATCATGTGAATCCGGGCGTGCCGTGGTATCGCTTGCCGGCGCTGTATCGCGCCGGGAAGGAGCGGTATCTGGAAATGAACGACGGCTATGTCTACCGCTCCTATGGCGAGGTGTTCCGGCGCTATTTCTGGCGCGCCAAGGACCCGGTGGCGCATCCGCTCTGGCGGCGACGCTGAATCTGCGCCATCAGGGGCCATGAGCCTCTGGATTCCCGTCACCCTGGCTGCCGCGGTCTTTCAGACCTTTCGCTTCATGCTGCAGAAGAGCCTGAGCACGACGAAGCTGTCGGCGGCGGGGGCGACCTTTGCGCGCTTCGCCTATTCCGCGCCGCTGATCCTGGCGTTGCTTGGGGCCTACCTGTGGATCAGCGGGCGCAGCCTGCCGGTGCTGGATGCGCGGTTCTGGGCCTTCGCGGCGATCGGCGGATTGTCGCAGATCCTGGCGACGATCTGCGTCGTGCTGTTGTTCAAGCAGCGCAACTTCGCCGTCGGTATCACCTTCAAGAAGACCGAGGTGATCCAGACCGCGCTGGTCGGATTCGTGGTTCTGGGAGATTCGGTGAGCGTGGGCGCCATGGTCGCGATCCTGATCGGGCTGGTCGCGGTGCTGATCCTGTCCAGGACGCCCGAAGTCACCGGCGCCTGGTGGCGTCACCTGACGGGACGCGCCTCGCTGCTGGGGTTGGGCTCGGGCGTGCTGTTCGCCTTTTCCGCGGTCAGCTATCGCGGCGCGTCGCTGCAGCTGGGGGACCTGGATGCGGCGTTTCGCGCGGCGATCACCCTGGCCTGCGTGGTCAGCCTGCAGGCCGCGTCGATGGCGCTGTGGCTGGGGCTGCGCGACCGGGCCGAACTGCGCGCCGTCTGGACGACGCGGCGGGTCGCGGTCTGGATCGGCCTGTTCAGCATGGCCGGGTCGTTCTGCTGGTTCCTTGCCTTCACCTTGCAGAACGCGGCCTATGTCAAGGCGTTGGGGCAGGTCGAGCTGGTGCTGAGCCTGCTGGCCTCGGTGCTGTTCTTTCGCGAGACGGTGAGCCGGCGCGAGATCACCGGCATGGCGCTGCTCTGCGTGTCGATCCTGCTGCTGGTGCTGGCGATCTGAGCCGCGCGGGTCAGTCGACCTCGGGGCCGGGCATCGGGATGCCGCGCAGGCGCAGGAACAGGCTGGCCTCGTCGTCGTTGCGGAAATAGGGCACCGACTCGGGCGGGGCGAGATCGTTCACGCGGGCCTCGACCTCGGCCAGGACCACCTCGGTGATGAAGGGCAGGTCGAAGCTGCGCGCCTCGCGCAGCTTGATCCATTGCAGGTGGGACAGCTCGTCGCAGGCATGGGTGAAATCGTCCAGATCGGAGCGGATGTCGTCGGCGTCGACCAGGAAGAAGCGCGCATCGAAGCGGCGCGGCCGGCCCGGCGGGGTCAGGGCGCGAAAGACGAACTGCAGCCGGTCGGCGGCGGGCAGATGGCCGGTCGAGGCGAAGGTCTGCCAATCGGCCGGCACCGGGCCGGGCCAGGCGCCGGGGCGGCCGAGGATCAGGCCGGTTTCCTCCCAAAGCTCGCGCACGGCGGCGGCGGCCAGCGCGGTCTGCATGCCGGGCGTGGCGTTGTCGTCGAGCCGGTCGTGGCAGGGTGCGGGCAGCGGCGCGGCCAGCGGCACCTCGGCATCGGCGGCATCGACCGCGCCGCCGGGAAACACGAACTTGTTGGGCATGAAGGCCGCCTTGGCGCCGCGCTGTCCCATCAGGATCGCCGGGTCGTCATGACGGTCGCGCAGCACGATCACCGTGGCGGCGTTGCGGATCGCGGATTTGTCGATGGTCATCGTGCCTCGCCGATTTGATGCGGGGCCGCCGGGTCAGAACCCGTGCATGTGCCGGGCCCACTGGAACCCGACGATGGCCCCTTTCAGTCTTGGCAGAAGGTAAAGCGAGAGCGCGACACATCCAACCGCAAAGATGGTGAACAGAACCAGCGGATCGGGACGCCAGGTTTCGAACACGAGCAGCAGCAGCGGCGCCATCAGGTGGCCGACGATCAGGATCGTCAGATAGGCCGGCCCGTCATCGGCGCGCTGGTGGGACAGGTCCTCGCGGCAGACCTTGCAGGTGTCGTTGACCTTGAGATAGCTGCTGAGCAAGGGCCCGCTGCCGCATTGAGGGCAGCGCCGCCGCCAGCCGCGCGCGAGGGCCGGCCAGAGCGGGCGCTCGGTCTGCGTGTGGCTCGTGGCGGTGTGCATCGAATCGTCGGTCATGTCGTCCCGGCCCCTTTCAAATCCGCGATCAAGATGGGGGGCATCGCCGGCTTTCGAAAGGGCGCAGGATGTCCTTGCGTCGGGATGTCGCGTTGGCTGGCGCGCCGGCTCAGGCCGCGGCGGGAACCAGCGAGACCTTGTTGCGGCCGCTGCCCTTGGCCTCGTAGAGAGCGCGGTCGGCGTGACCGATCAGGGCGCTGGCCTGCTTGTCCGCGTCGAGCCCGGTGCGCGTGTCGACCGGGCCGATCACGGCGCCGATGCTGATCGTGACCTCGATGGGCCCGGGCAGGCCGGGGCAGGTGAAGGGGCGGGCGTTGATCTCGCGGCAGACCTGCCCGGCGATCTGGGTCGCGGTGGCCTGGTCGGTATCGGGCAGCACGATGAGGAACTCCTCGCCGCCGATCCGCGCCACCATGTCGAGACCGCGCAGGTGGGCGGTGATGCGGCGCGCGGTTTCGGTCAGGACCGAATCGCCGGCCTGGTGGCCGTAGCGGTCGTTGATCTGCTTGAAGTGGTCGAGATCGGCGAGCAGCACCGCGAAGGGGCGGCCCGATTGCATCGCGTCCTGCGACACGGCGGCGAGATGGGGCAGCGCGTAGCGGCGGTTGTAGAGCCCGGTCATCGGGTCGCGCATGGCGGCGCGCAACCCGTCGCGCACGGTGTCGCGCAGCCGGTCCGAGCAGGCCTTGCGGTGCAGCTGCGCGGTCAGGCGCAGCGACAGCTCGTCGGCGCAGAAGCCGCTCTGCAGCACGTCATGCGCCCCCCGGTCCAGCGCGTCGGCGACCAGCGCGGGCACCTTCGGCGGCACCACGGCGAGCAGCGCGGCCTTGCGCGTCATGCTGCGCGCGCGCAGGTCGGCCAGCAGGCGCAGACCGATATCGGGGCGGGGTCCGGTCAGGTCGACCACGAAGGCATCCGGCACCGGGTCGGCCATCAGCGCGTGGATGTCGGCCATCTGGTGGGTCAGCAACTGGTGCTGCACCACCCCCTTGAGCCGGTTGCGCCACAGCGCGCCGGTGGCGGCGTCCTTGGTCAGCAGCGCGATCCGCGAGACCGGCGCGAAGCTTGCCGCCGGTTCGGCCATGCCGAGCGCATCGGGCGTGGCGTCGCGCAGGCTCAGTTCCTCGGTGCTGCTGCGGGCGCGCAGCAGGCTGCGGATCCGGGCCTGCAGGATCACGTCGTCGATCGGCTGGCTCAGCACATCGTCGATGCCGGCCTGCAGCGCCGCGAGGCAGGCGCTTCGATCGTTCTGCGAGGTCACGGCGATGATCGGCACGAGGCCGAGCGCCGGGTCCTGCTGCAGGGTGGCGCGCACGTCGAGCGCGGTGCCGTCCGGCAGCGTCATCGCGGTGATGATCAGGTCGGGCCGGGTGCGCCGCGCCAGTGCGAGCAGGCCGGCTATGCCGTCGCTCTGCACGACGTGGTAGTAGGCGGCGGAAAGCTGGACCTTGAGCATGATGCGGTTGGTTGACACGCCATCGAGGATGAGAATGGTGCCCTGCACGCCACGCGCCTTTCAACACTTGTGTTCAACTTGTCTCAAAGTCTTAATGAGAGACGTTAACAAACCCTTTCCGGGGTCCAAAAAGATGAGAGTGATGCAGTATTCCGCCGATGCCGCCGAAACCTTCGCGCTGACCGTTCTGGGCTGGCTGGTGGCGCAGCCGGACCTTCTGCCGGTGTTCCTCGGCGCGACCGGGGCGGAGGAAGCCGACCTGCGCGCGCGGGTGGCCGATCCCGAGTTCCTGGGGTCCGTGCTGGATTTCCTGATGATGGACGATGCCTGGGTGATCCGGTTCTGCGATGCGGAATCGGTGCCCTACGAGCATCCGATGATGGCGCGCGCGGCCCTGCCGGGCGGCGCGCAGGTGCATTGGACGTGACCGGGTGAGCCTCGCCGCGATCCTGTTCGACAAGGACGGCACGCTGTTCGATTTCGCCGCGACCTGGGAGGCCTGGGCGCGGGCCTTCCTGCTGCGCGCCTGCGCCGGCGACAGGACGCGCGCGGCGGCGGTGGGTCATGAGATCGGGTTCGACATGGCCAGGGGGCGGTTCCGACCGGACAGCATCGTCATCGCCGGCACTCCGGGCGAAGTGGCCGAGGTGCTGGCGCCGCAGTTCCCGCTGATGCCCCGGTCGGCGCTGATCGACATGCTGAACGCGGAGGCGGAGGCCGCGCCGCAGGCCGAGGCGGTGCCGCTGGCGCCGCTGCTGGACGGATTGCGCGCCCGGGGATATCGGCTGGGCGTGGCGACCAACGATGCCGAAGCGCCGGCGAAAGTGCATCTGGCGGCGGCGGGCATTGCCGACCGGTTCGATTTCATCGCGGGGTTCGACAGCGGGCATGGGGCCAAGCCCGGTCCGGGCCAGCTTCTGGCCTTTGCGCGCGCCTTGGATCTGCCGCCCGCCGAGGTGGCGATGGTCGGCGACAGCACCCATGACCTGATCGCCGGACGCCGGGCGGGCATGACCACGATCGGCGTGCTGACCGGGATGGCGCGGCCGGACGACCTGCGGCCCCATGCGGACGTGATCCTGCCGGATATCGGCCATCTCGCGGACTGGTTGCCGCGCTGAGCGCGCGCCGAATCCGACGGTTTTCCGAGGAAAACGACAGGGCCTGTCGCATTCAGGACGGAGAAACGGCCCGGCCTGTTCCCCTATGGCTCGCAGCCAGGTGAGGGAGATCGGCCATGTCACAGAGTGCGGCACGCAAACGGCGCGGAGGCGGCCGCGCGGGCAACGCCGCGCGACGGGGTGGCGCGGTGATCGAGCAGATGCCCTGGAACCCGCCGCTCAATATCGACCGCCCCATCGAGCCGCTGAGCGAAGAGGGGGTCATGGCGATCCACGAGGGCGCGATGGAGATCCTCGAGGATATCGGCATCGCGATCCTGAACCCCGAAGCATTGGAGATCTTCCGCGAGGCGGGCTGCCGCATCGATGGCGAGCTGGTGCGTTGCGGGCGGGAGTTCATCATGGAGATGGTCGGCAAGGCGCCCGACAGCTTTACCCTGACGCCGCGCAACCCGGAGCGGCGGATCACCGTCGGTGGCAACACGCTGCTGTTCGGCAACGTGTCGAGCCCGCCGAACTATTGGGACATGGAAATCGGCCGCAAGGTGCCGGGCACCCGCGAGATGTGCCGCAACCTGCTGAAGCTGACGCAGTATTTCAACTGCATCCACTTCGCCGGCGGCTATCCGGTCGAACCGGTCGACATCCATGCCAGCGTGCGTCACCTGGATGTCGTGCATGACAAGCTGGTGCTGACGGACAAGGTGATGCACGCCTATTCGCTGGGCAAGGAGCGGGTCGAGGACGTCATGGAAATGGTCCGCATCGCGGGCGGTTTGTCACATGAAGAATTCGACGCAACCCCCCGAATGTACACAAATATCAACTCCACTTCTCCGCTGAAGCATGACTATCCCATGCTGGACGGCTGGATGCGTCTGGCCCGCCGGGGGCAAGGGCTGGTCGTCACCCCCTTCACGCTGGCGGGCGCGATGGCGCCGGTGACGATGGCCGGCGCGGTGGCGCAATCGCTGGCCGAGGGTCTGATCGCCATTGCACTGGCACAATACATCCGGCCCGGCTGCCCCTGCGTGATCGGCACCTTCACCAGCAATGTCGACATGAAATCGGGCGCACCGGCCTTTGGCACCCCGGAATACATGCGCGCGACGCAGATGACCGGGCAGCTGGCGCGGTTCTACAAGCTTCCGATGCGATCCTCGGGCGTTTGCGCCGCCAACGTGCCGGACGGGCAGGCGATGTGGGAGACCTCCAACAGTCTCTGGGCGGCGGTGCAGTCCGGCTCCAACATGGTCTATCACGCGGCCGGGTGGCTGGAGGGCGGCCTGATCGCCAGCCCCGAGAAATTCATCATGGATTGCGAGATCCTGCAGCAGATCCAGCGCTACATGGACCCGTCCCTGACCGCCACCGGCCCGGACGAGATCGCGCTGGACGCGATCCGCGCGGTCGGCAATGACGGGCATTTCTTCGGCATCCAGCATACGCAGGACCGTTATTCCACCGCCTTCTACCAGCCGTTCCTGAGCGACTGGAAGAATTACGAAGGCTGGGAAGCCGCCGGGGCGATTTGGACGCCCGAGCGCGCGCATCACCTGTTCAAGGAGATCGTCGGCAGCTTCGAGGCGCCGCCGATGGAGGATGCGATCCGCGACGAGTTGGCCGACTTCGTCGCCCGCCGCAAGGCCGAGGGCGGAGCGCCGACCGATTTCTGAGCCGTCCGGGGAACGGTTCAGTCTGGCATCTGGTCAAGCGGCCCGATAACCTGCGACGCAGAACGGGGCCTTTGGGAAAGCTGGCGGCGTGGACATCAGGACTGACGCGCAGATCGCGGCCCATCGGTTGGTCATGGCATCGCTCGCGGCGCTGGCCGGTCTGGCGCTCTGGGCGCTGGTCGAGCAATGGGACAACCCGGCGCTGCCGGCGGCGGCATATCTCGCGGCCTTCACCTTCACGGCCAGTTTCAGCACCATGGCATTGGCGCTGGCGGGTCCGGTTTCGGTGCGCGCGGCTCTGAGCGGAGCGCTCGCCCCGGCGATCCTGCTGACCGCGCTGGTCAGCCTCGCCGGCGCGCGCCACGCGGTCGCGACCAGCTTTCTCGACGATCCGGTGATGCTGTCGGTGGCCGGCATCCTGGTGCTGTTCGCGACGCCTTTCCTGCTGGTCTGGATGACCGAACGGGCCGAGTGGGCCAGCTATGCGCGCCTGTTCGATGCGACCTGGCGTATGGTGGTGCGCTACACGGTTGCGCTTGCCTTCGTGGCGGTGTTCTGGCTGCTGGCCTTCTTGGGCAACGCCTTGCTCAAGCTGGTCGACGTGACCGTGATCGACGTGGTTCTGCGCACCGACTGGGCGCGCTACATGGCGAGCGGCGCGATCCTGGGCCTGGGCCTTGCCGTCGTGCACGAGTTGCGGGAAACGCTGTCTCCCTATCTTCTGTTGCGCCTGCTGCGCCTTCTGGTGCCGGCGGTCCTGGCGATCGTGGGCGTCTTCCTGCTGGCGATTCCGTTGCGCGGGTTCGGCCAGCTATTCGGCGAGTTCTCTGCCGCCGGAACGCTGATGGCGGTGGCGATCGCGGCGATCACGCTGGTGAGTGCGGCGCTGGACAGGGACGATTCCGCCGCGGTGCGCACGCGCGGGCTGCGTCTTGCGACCCGGGCGCTGGCGCTGATCCTGCCGCTGCTGGCGGTCCTGGCAGTCTGGGCAGTGTTGCTGCGGGTGCGTCAATACGGTCTGACCCCGGACCGTATCCTCGCGCTGGCGGTGAGCGCCTTCCTGCTGGCCTACGGCGCCTGCTACTGCGGCGCGGCGCTGCTGGGCAAAGGCTGGATGGCGCGCATCCGCAAGGTCAATGTGGGCATGGCGCTGCTGGTCCTGCTGGTCGGCGCCTTGTGGATGACGCCGGTTCTGAACGTCTATCGCCTGTCGGCGCAGAGCCAGCTGGCCCGCTACGAGAGCGGTGCCGCGAGCCTGGACCAGTTGGCGCTGTGGCAGATGGCGCATGAATGGGGAAAGGCGGGGCAGGCGGCGCTTGTGCAGCTTGAAGCGATGCGCGAGCGGCCCGACCATGCCGATCTGGTCGCCCGGATCGAGATGGTCCGGTCAGAGCCCAACCCCTTTCAGCTCGAACGACTGGTGCAGCAGGGCAAGGCGCCCAACCGGGCGGCCGAACTGCTCGACCTGATGCCGGTGCGCCCGGCTGGCGCGACGATGACGCTGGGCCGGTTTCTCGAGGTGCCCGACTATGGCCTCGATGCCTGGCTTCAGGCCTGCAACCGCGCCTTGCCCGACGGGCGCGCGGGCTGCGTTCTGGTGCAGGGCGGTTTCGCGCCGGTGGTGGCGGAGGAGGACCAAGCGGTGGTCATCTACCTGGACGGTGACGGGCAGAGCCGGGCGGATCATGTGGTCTGGCTGGAGGAGGGCGCATCGATATCGACCATGGTGCAATCGGGCACCGGCGATTGGCCCGCCTTGCCCGACACCGCCATCGCCGACGCGCTGGACGGACGGTTCGACATCCGGCCCAGCGGGCAGAAAGCGCTGGTGTTGGAGGGTCTGGAACTGGTGCCGGCGCGGTGAGCCGGGCGCGGCCCAAATCGGTCGAATTGGAAATGTTGGGTCAATCTTAAGACATCCGGTCCACCATCGCCCCGTTCAGAAAAGGAACGGGCATGCATGGTCTGATCAACAGGGCAATCCAGGCGTTCTTCATCACGACCTACGGGGCGGAGCGATGGGTGCGCGTGACCGAGGCGGCGGACCTCGCCTTCTCGGATTTCGAGGCGATGCTGATCTATGACACGGATGATTCCGCGCGCCTGCTGGACGCGATGGCGGTCGAGCTCGACCGCCCGCTTGCCGAGGTGCTGGAGGATATCGGCACCTTCCTGGTCAGCAATCCGCAGGTGGAATCGCTGCGCCGGCTGCTGCGATTCGGCGGCGTGACCTATGTCGAGTTCCTGCATTCTCTGGACGACCTTCCGGATCGCGCGCGACTGGCGGTCTCGGATCTCGAACTGCCGCGACTCGAACTGCGCGAGCACACGAAAGGTCTGTTCAGCCTGGTATGTCACCCGGGTCTGCCGGGCTTCGGCAGCGTCATGGTGGGACTGTTGCGCGCGATGGCGGACGATTACGGCGCGCTGGTCATGCTCGATCGCAAGAGCGGCGGAGACGGGCAGGACGTGATCTGGATTTCACTGGTCGAAAGCACCTTCGCCGAGGGGCGCAGCTTCGACCTGGGCGCGAGGGCGGGCTGATGGAGCGTGACGAACTGACCGGAATCCTCCAGGTGCTCTGCCCGATGCACGTGATGCTCGATGGCAGCGGGCATATCCGCGCCGTGGGCTCGACCTTGCAGAAGCTGCGCCCCGAGACGCCGATGGTGGGCGCGCGGTTCCTCGAACTGTTCGAGATGACCCGCCCGCGCAGCGTGACCGACATGGCGGGATTGCGCGCCGCCTCGCAGACCCGGTTGCGCCTGCAGTTCCGCGACAACCCGCGCACCACGCTGAAGGGCGTGGTGGTGCCTTTGCCCGGCAGCGACGGAGCGATCGTCAACCTGTCCTTCGGCATCTCGGTTCTGGACGCGGTGCGGGACTACGCGCTGACCAGTGCCGATTTCTCGGCTACCGATCTGACCATCGAACTGCTCTACCTGGTCGAGGCGAAATCCGCCGCGATGGAGGCTTCGCGCCAGCTGAACCTGCGATTGCAGGGGGCCAAGATCGCCGCCGAAGAACAGGCCTATACCGATACGCTGACCGGTCTGAAGAACCGCCGCGCGATGGACCACATCCTCGACCGGTTGACGGCGGCGGATCCACCCTTTGCCCTGATGCATCTGGATCTCGATTTCTTCAAGGCCGTGAACGACTCGATGGGCCACGCAGCGGGCGATCATGTTCTCCAACAGGCGGCGCGGATCATGGTCGAGGAGACCCGCCAGCAGGACATGGTTGCACGGGTGGGCGGAGATGAATTCGTGCTGGTCCTGATGGGGCTGTCCGATGGCCGCAAGCTGGCACGCATCGCGCATCGCCTGATCGAACGGCTGGAAGAGCCGATGCCGTTCGATGGCCAGACCTGCCGTATCTCCGCCAGCATCGGGACGGTGATCAGCTCCGCGCATGACAGATGTTCGGCGGGCGACCTTCTGCACAAGGCCGACGTGGCGCTCTATGCCTCAAAACGTGCCGGACGCGGATGTCATACATTCTACAGCCCCGACCTTGGCGACATGGTCGAGGATGCAACATCGGAGTCGCGTGCGGACATCGATGAGGGACGAACCCTCTATGGCGGCACCGCGGCCTGACGCCGGAGTCTTCTCTGAAGGTCGCGTCGGGTCGGCCGATCGCGAGGGGCCCGTTGGGACGAGACGCCGGAGCCCGTTGCCGGCGCAAGGGGGCGTGACAGGTCATGAACGTGCTATGAGCGAGCGTCGTATTCCGTGACGGAGCTGTAGTCCGGTTGCCTGACCCAAGACACGCGGGCGAGCTGAGTTGACCCGGTGGGCGCGCCGAAATCCGTGAGAACCGATCTGGCGCAAGTGCGTGGCCGCCGGTCCGCGCGTGAGTGTCTTCCGTCCAGGCGTTTGCGTCCTGGTGCGGTCGGCGTGCTGTCGCCATCCGTCGCGTCCCGCGGAGCGGTCGCGATGCCTGTGGTCTGGCAGAGGCGAGTGTATGAGGGCGGATCGGCTTCCTCTCACGCCCACGCAACGCCCGGTCCCGACGGCAGGGAAGTCCGCTCTTGCAGGACCGGGTCTGGCCTCATAGGCTCAACCTATTGGACCAACGCGTATTGTTGCCGCGTCTCGGCCCTCCGCAGTGACCGGACGCGGGCGTCCGCTCGCGGGCCGCTCGCGGTCAGGGAAAAGGTAAAAGTCGGCGTAGGATGCGATTTGCGGTAACACTCATGGCCGTGTGTCTGGTCGCAGCCATCGGCATGTCGGTGGCGCTGCTGCTGCAATCCTGCGGAGTACGCCTGCCTTTCACCGGGACTCTCATCAGTTTCTGCGAGCCGGATGCGCTGGCACGGGCGCGGGCCGAGGAAGACCGGTTGCACGATGCCAACGCCGATCTCGCGGCGCGCATCGGCGGGCTGGAAAACGAACTGGGCGGGCTGGTCTGCAAGGCCGATCCGCCACCTCCGCCTCCACCCCCGCCCCCGCCACCGCCGCCGGAACCGGAAACGCCCAGCGGACTTGCGCCCGATGCCTTCGATGGCGACGACATCTCGGTGATGGAGGGGTGCTGGCAGCTGTCCTCGGATTACGCGGTGCGCGACATCAACTCGGGACGGATCACTCGCTTTCGCTATTGGCGCATCTGTTTCGATGCGAATGGCAATGGCACCGAGCAGATGCGTTCGACCGACGGGGTGCGCTGCAACGGCACGCTCACCGGGCGGATGCGTGGCAACGGGACGCTGACGATGCGCGAACCCGGCAACCTGCAATGCGACAACGGATCGTCGATCTTTCGCCGGGACGTCACCTGCACCCTGGATGCGCGCGGCACCGCGAATTGCGACACGTATCAACCCGAAACCAGAGGCCGCGGCGCTGCCACCTTGCGCCGGGCCGGGAGATAACGGCGATGGCTGACCATTTTCTGTCCAAGATCGGGATCGCGCCGGAGGATTTCGTCCTGGCGGGACAGGCGCCGGTGCTGGAACAGCACGCCGCGCTGCGCGACCTGCTGACCGAACGCGCTGGGCCCGAGGTGGCGGCGCTATTCGCGGAACCGCTGATCAGCCGGGGCAACGACACGGCACCGCCGACCGTGTCCTGGTACACGGAGCTTTCCGGCGATCCGCGCCCCCTGGCCAGCCTGTCGTCCGGGGAGCGGGACAGCGTCGAGCGGTATCTGGGTGACCACCTGCGTCCCTTGCGCGCTCTGACCGAAAATCCGGACACGGCCGAACTGGCGCTGGGCGCATTGAGTGTCTACGGGCAGGATGACGTGCTGGTGGTCGGCACACGCCCGGTGATCGTGAACTGGGGGCTGGTGCCGGGCGGCCATGGTGCCAACGTGGGCAGCAGGCCTGCGCATTTCGACGCCACGCTCGGACGATTCCTGACGCTCGCGCCGGCAAGTGCTGCGCCGCGCCGTCCGGTCGGAGCGGCGGAGGCCACGGGCGCAACGGTCGCCGCCGGTGCCGTCGCGGGGTCGGTCCGACCCGCCGAGGCTGCCGCATCCGAAGGCGCAGCCCGGGTGGTGGCACGTGAAAGGGTGATCTCGCCGATCGCCTGGGTGCCCTTGCTGGTTCTGTTGCTGCTGGCCGGCGGGAGTCTGGCGTGGCTGCTGATGCCGGGGACGCGGATCTTCAACGCCTGGGCATCGCCCCCCGCGATCACCGATGCGGCCACATTGCAGGCGGCGCGGGATCTGAACGACAGTCTGCGCGCCCGCCGGGACGCGTTGCAGGCGGCGCTCGACGGCGCGATGTGCCGCCCCGACGGTGTTCTGGTTCTGCCGAACGGGCGCACGCCCGAGGGAGTGCTGCCACCCGCGGTCGGAGTCGCGCCCGAACGCAAGGCCACCGCGGCCCCCGACGCGTTGCTGCCCAACAGTCCGGCCCGCGTGGTGGTGCCGGATGACAGCCCCTCGGGCGAGGGGTCGCTGCTGTCGCATATCGAGGCGCGCACGGTGATGGTTCTGGCGATGACCGGGGCGGGCACGGTCACGACCGGATCGGGCTTTTCGGTCGCGCCGGGAATGATCGTCACCAACCAGCACGTGATCGAACCGGCGCAATCGGCGGGGGGGCGTCTTCTGGTGATCGGGGCCGGCCTCGCGGAACCGCAACTGGCCGAGGTGCTCAAGGTGCAGGGCCCGCTGCTTGAGGCGGGAGGAGATTTCGCGCTGCTGCGGATCGAGGCGACCACGATTCCGACGTTCCCGGTCCATCTGCCGGGCCAGTCTCTCAAGCTGACCAACGTGGTCGCGGCGGGCTATCCCGGCGACGTTCTGGCGACGGATGTCAACTACCGGGCGCTGCTGAGCGGCGACCTGAGTGCGGTGCCCGGCCTGACGGTGACGGACGGGATCATCAATACCGAGCAGAAGATGGGGCCGGAGACCAACGCGCTCATGCATTCCGCCGCGCTGTCCGGTGGCAATTCCGGCGGGCCGCTGATCGACATGTGCGGACGGTTGGTCGGGGTGAATACTTTCGTGCGGCAGGGAAAGCTCCAGAACCGGGGCTTTGCGCTGACATCGGGCGACCTGATGGCCTTCCTGAACGGCACCGGGGTTGCGCCCTCGGTCGACAGCTCGGTCTGCGAACCGGTGGTGCTGCGGGCGCAAGCCGCGCCGGCGGCGGCGGAGTAGGGCGCGGCAATGGCAAGGGGTCCGCTCGTCAGCACGTCGACCGAGGGGCTGCGCCCGCTGGGCACAGCGGCGCAACGCTCGTTCGAACTGGTGACCGGCACGGTCGCTGCGACGCTCGGTCCGGAGCATGCGACGCTGTTCGCAGAGCCGGTGGCGACGGACCACGGGGACCGGATCGACTGGTATGCAGCCTTGCCGGGCGAGCCGGTGGCGTTGCCCGACTTGCCCGAGGACGAGCAGGCCGTGCTGCGCGACCGCCTGGGCCGCCTTGTGGCCGACATCCGGGCCGAGGCCGACACGCTGGCCGCCAGCGATGACGCGCAGGACCAGCGCCTGTCCGAAGCGCTGCGCAACGCGATCGAGGTGCCCGACGAGACGATGGTCTTCGCCCTGCGCGACGAGGCCGGCGCTCTGCAGCCGGTTCTGGCTCATTGGGCGTGGTTGCGCGACGCGCAGCAATCGGTGCGCGGTGTCCTGACCGCGATGGTCCCGCGCCCGGTTGCGCCGACCGCACAGGGCGCGTCGACGGGGCAGGCCACGGACGGCGGATCGGACGAGTCGCGCGGCGGCTCGGCGGCGTGGTGGTGGCTGATCCTGCTCGGCTGGCTTCTGCTGGCGGCCCTGCTGGCTTTCATTCTTTACCTCGTCATCGCGCCCTGCGGGCTGAACGGCGGCCGGCTGATCTTTTGCCCGGCGCCCGAGGAGGCGGTTTCGGCAATCCCGGGCGAGCGGGCGGTGATTGAGGACGAGATCGCAAGGCTGCGGCGCGAACTCACCCTGCTGGACCGCTCCTGCCAGCCGACGATCCCGATCCTGCCCGCGACGCCGGGCGAGACGGCCCCCGAGGCACCCGCCCAGCCGAACCTGCCGGCCTTTCCGGCTCCGGGTGCCGCGCCCGCACCCGCGCCGCAGGACGACACCAGCCTGACGCCCGAGGCGGTCGGGCGGCAGTTGGTCGAACGGGGGGCGCGGCGTGGAGAGCTGAATTTCGCGCTGTCCTGGTCAACCACCGACGATATCGACCTGACGGTCGCGTGCCCGACCGGGCAGGTGCTCAGCCATTCCAACCGCAGCGACTGCAACGGCATCTATGACCTGGACGCCAACGTGCGCCGTGCCGAGGCGGTGACCGATCCGGTCGAGAACGTGGTGTTCGACGAGGTGATCGAGGGGGTCTACCAGGTGCGTGCGCTGCTCAAGGGCAATCGCACGGTCGGAGACAAGACGGTGACCCTGCACGTTCTGCGACAGGATGGCCGCAGCCAGACCTATTCTGGTAAGGTCGGTGACAACGCGCCGGAATGGGCGGTAAACATAAGCATTTCAAGGTAGGCAGGATGCAGACGTCTCAACATCTGGCGCAACTGGTGGATTGGCGCGACGAGGTCACGCTGGTGCCGTATTCGGGCACCCAGATCCTGGACTTCGGGTTCCGGCTCGATGCGGTTGACCTCAAGAACGCGCGGTTCGTCGAACGCATCGTCGGGGGCACGGCGGCGGCCGAGGAATGGGCGCTGATGCCGCTGACGGGCGACCCGGAGAGCGATGCGGCGATCGAAGAGGGCGCGGGACCGAGCGATGATGAATACTCCGTCCGCCCGGTGGCGGCGCTGGAGCCGTTCCTGTCCAAGTGGATGCCGGTGCCGGTACTACGGGTCAAGAACGACCGGGGCGCGGGCGGCGAGGAGCGGTTCGATCCCGGCCCGTCGAGCTGGGCGCGGATCCGGACCGTCGAACTGGAGGAACCCGATCCGGTCACCGGACACACGCACCGGGTGCAACTGGCGCTCGACACCGCCCTGATGGACACCGATCAGAGCTTTCAATATGTCGGCCCCGAACGCAGCGACGCCGAGCAGGCGCGCGATTTCCGCTTCGTGTCGGACCCGGCCAACATGGACTGGTTCCTGCGCCGCCTTGAACCGGACAGCCAGGGCGAGATGCTCGACCTGCAGAAATGGGTGTCGGACTGGCTGGAAGACACGTTCATGGCCTACAAGCGCGCCGAACGGCCGGGCCGGCGGATCACCAAGGAGGATCTGCCGCACAAGTTCGAGCACTGGGCGCGCTACCTCGCGTATCTGCGGCTGATCGATCATGCGGTCCACGTGCCCAAGCTGCGCTTCGCCAACACCGTCAGCGCCCGGGACAGCGTCGCGCCGGTCGAGGTCGAGCTGGTGCTGGATGTCGGGAATTCGCGCACCTGCGGGATCCTGATCGAGCGCTTCCCCGGAGAGTCGCGGCTGGACCTGGCGCGTTCCTTCCCGCTGGAAGTGCGCGATCTCTCGCGGCCGGAGCTGCACTACAGCGGCCTCTTCGAAAGCCGGGTCGAGTTCTCCGAGCACCGCATGGGTGATGAACGCCACGCCAGCCGGTCAGGCCGGCGCAACGGGTTCCTGTGGCCCAGCTTCGTGCGGATCGGACCGGAAGCGTTGCGGCTGGTTGCCTCGGAGGAGGGTACGGAGACCGCCTCGGGCCTCAGCAGTCCCAAGCGTTACCTGTGGGACGATACGCCGGTGGCGCAGGACTGGCGGTTTCACCATCACGCCGATCCGAACAATCTGCCGAAATCACTGCGGGCCGCGATGCGCTATCTGAACGAGGCGGGCGATGTTCTGGAGCAGATCGAAGCCGACGAGAAAGACAAGCTGCGCCCGCGGGGCAAGACCTCCAAGACGCCGGCGATCCGGCCGCGTTTCTCGCGCGCTTCGCTCTTCGGGTTCATGCTGGCCGAAACCATCGCCCATGCCCTGATCCAGGTGAACGCCCCGGCAAGCCGCGCCCGGCGGCCGCAATCGGAATTGCCACGCCGGCTTGACCGGATCATCCTGACCCTGCCGACCGCGACGACGGCGCAGGAACAGGCGATCATCCGCTCCAAGGCGAAGGGCGCGCTGGCGCTGGTCTGGGCGATGATGGGGCTGAAGGACGGCGAAAGCAGCATCTCGCGGATGCCCGAACTGGTGGTTGAATGGGACGAGGCGAGCGCGACGCAGCTTGTCTATCTCTATTCGGAGCTCACCCAGAAGTTCGATGGGCGGATCGACCGGTTCCTGTCGCTCAAGGGACGCCCGCGCGCGACGGAGCCGGACGGCCCGGCGACACCGTCGCTGCGCCTGGCCTGCATCGACATCGGCGGCGGCACGACTGACCTGATGGTCACGACCTTCTGGGCCGAAGCGGGCCGGATGCTGGTGCCGCGCCAGACCTTTCGCGAGGGTTTTCGCGTTGCCGGCGACGACATGCTGCAACGGGTGATCGCCGCGGTGATCCTGCCCGGTCTGCAGGAAGCCATCGAGCAGGCGGGCGGGCGCTTCGTGGGCGAGAAGCTGCGCGAGCTTTTCGCCGGCGATATCGGCGGGCTCGACCAGCAGAGCGTGCAGAAACGGCGTCAGTTCGCGCTGCGGTTGCTGATGCCGCTGTCTGTCGCGATCCTCAAGGCCTGCGAGACGGCGGGCGAGTTCGAACCGCTGAGCCTGCCGATCCGCGAGGTGCTGGCGATCGACAGCGAGGGCGAGTCCGAGACCGACATTCCCGAAGCGTTGATCGCCTATATCGAGGATGCCGCCCGCGATCTGGGCGCGCCCGCGTTCCGCCTGGCCGATGTCAGCCTGACCTTCAGCCGAGAGGACGTGGATGCGATCGCGCGCGAGGTGTTCCAGAAGGCGCTAAGCAACCTGGCCGAGGTGATCGCGCATCTGGGCGTCGACGTGGTGCTGCTGACCGGGCGGCCCTCGCGCCTGCCGGCGGTGCGCGCCATTCTCGAGGAAATGCTGGTGGTGCCGCCGCATCGGCTGATCTCGATGCACAGCTACAAGACCGGGCGCTGGTACCCGTTCCGCGATCCGGTCACGCAACGCATCGGCGACCCGAAATCGACGGTCGCGGTAGGCGGGATGCTGATCGCGCTGTCCGAAAGCCGGATTCCCAACTTCAAGGTGATGACCAGCGCCTTCCGGATGCAATCGACGGCGCGCTACATCGGCGAGATGGACACCTCGGGACAGATCATGGCCGAGCGGGTGCTGTTCGCCGATGTCGATCTGGATGCCCGCAAGTCCGAGAGCGATCTGGTCGGGCAGATCACCATGTACACGCCGGTTTACCTGGGGGCGCGCCAGTTGCCGCTGGAACGCTGGACGACGACGCCGCTCTACCGGCTGGATTTCGCGACCCACGCGGCACAGGCGCGCGCGCCGTTGCGGGTGACGTTCGAACGCACCGAGTTCGATGGCGACCCGGATCGCGAGACCAGCGAGACCGCACTGAGGCGCGAAGCGATGCGCGAGGCCTTCGTGGTGAGCGAACTCGAGGACAGCGAGGGCACGCCGATGAAGGCGAGCGAGGTCGATCTGCGCTTGCACACGCTGGGCTTTGCGGACGACTACTGGATCGATACGGGCCTGTTCAGGCTCTAGGAGGGACGCGGGAATGACGGCGACGGAACAGGACAAGCTGGCCAGCGACTGCGAAGAGGTGGCGGACCTCGCGCGCCGCGCGCGGGCCTGGATCGAGGATCCGGACAATTCCGACCTTGTCGGCGCCGAAAGCAAGTCCCTTGTTCAGACCATGCGCCGTGGCGGTCGTCGTGCGCGGCGGCTGGCGCGGGCGGCGCGGACGCGGATGTCGGTCAGCGTGTTCGGCCCCAGCCAGGCGGGCAAGTCCTTCCTCGTCTCGGTCCTCGCGCGGCCCGAGGATGGCCCGCTGGTCGCCGAGTTCGGCGGCGGCGCGCGGGCGCTGGACTACATCCGCGAGATCAACCCCGAGGGCGAGGGCGAGAGCACCGGGCTCGTCACGCGCTTCACGATGGATCGCTTTCCGACTCCCGAAGGTCACCCGGTGCGGCTGACGCTGCTGAGCGAGGCGGACATCATCCGCACGCTGGTCAACAGCTTCTTCATGGATGGCGACCGCAGAGAGCCCAGCCCCGAGCCGGGCGAGATCGCGGCTCACCTGGACGCGTTCAAGGCCCGGACCGGCGCGGTGCGGCCGGGGCTCGACGAAGACGACGTGCACGAGATCGGCGAGTATTTCGAAACCGCCTTCGGGCGCGAGGCCTATTCCTCCGCCCTGCGCCCGTTCTGGGAGGAAGCGGCCACCATCGCCCCGGCGTTAAGCGGTGCGGACCGCGCCGCCTTTCTCGCGATCCTCTGGGGTTGGCATCAACCCTTCTCCGATCTCTACGTGCGCATGGCCGCGGCGCTCGACGCCCTGGGACACCCAGAGGAGGTTTTTGCCGGGCTCGACGCACTGGTGCCGCGCGAGGCCTCCATCATCGATGTCAAGACCCTGGGAGGTGGGGCGGACGGCACGCCGCTTGCGGTGCGGACCGCTTCGGGCGCGCCGGTGCAACTGCCCCGGTCGGTGATCTGCGGGCTGGCGGCCGAGCTGGTTCTGCCGATGCAGACGCTGCCGTCGCCGATCTTCGCGGACACCGACCTGCTGGATTTCCCCGGTGCGCGCAACCGGTTCGAACAGGATCTGGGCAAGGCCTTCGCCGGCGGAGGCGAGGCGATGCTGCCGGAGCTGCTGTTGCGCGGCAAGGTCGCCTATCTCTTCGACCGCTACGTGCAGAACCAGGAAATCACGTCCATGCTGCTCTGCCTGCCGGACAGCAACATGGAGACGGTCGACCTGCCCGGGCTGGTTCAGAACTGGATCGCCAAGACCCATGGCGCGACGCCCGACCTGCGTGCGCAAACCGATTGCGTGCTGTTCGTCGTGCTGACCAAGTTCGACAAGCATCTCGGGGATTCGGCGGCAGAAGGCGGCGACGAGACCCGCTTCGAGCGCCGGATGAACGCGTCGCTTCTGGAGAAGTTCGGCCGCGGCAGCGATGACTGGGTCAACGAATGGACCTCCGGTCACCCCTTCGACAACTGTTTCTGGCTGCGCAATCCGAATTTCTATGTCGACGGGCTGATGGAATATGACGAGCAGAAGCGCGAGCTTCGCATCCGTCCCGAGAAACAATCGCGCATGGCCGAACTGCGCGCCGGCTGCCTGTCCTCGCCGGCGGTCCAGCGCCACTTCGCCGATCCCGGCGCGGCCTGGGACGCGGCGCTGAACCTGAACGACGGCGGGGTCAGTTACCTGACCCAGGCGCTGGCCCGGGTCTGCAGGCCCGACAGCAAGCTGCGCCAGATTGCGGCCCAGCTCGACCAGGCGCGGGCCGACCTGAAGCAGGCGATCGACCCGTTCCATGTCTCGGATGATGTCGAGGCGCGGATCAGCGAAAAGCAGGAGGCGGTCGCGAGGGTGATCGACGACCTGGAACAGGCGCTGGCGCGCCATCGCTTCGGCGCGGTTCTGGCGGCCCTGATGGTGGACCAGGACGAGATCGAGGGCCGCATTGCCCGGGTGCCCAGTTCGATCCGGATCACAAGCGCCGTCAGCGCGGCCACCGGCGACGCGGTCCTGCGCGCGCCGGACGCTCCGGCGCTGCAACGCCCGGGCCGGCCGACCCGCCCGATACGCCCGGATCGTCCCACACCGACGCCTGCGGCCGAAGCCGAGACCCCGGCGGCCGATATCAGGACCATGACACTGGAACAGTTCCAGGCGGAAACGGCGATCGAGACCTGGATCGAGCGGCTCAAGGCGTTCCGGGACGATGCGGCGCGGCGTCGCGCGCTTGGCATGGGCGACAGCACCAGCGGCGATCTTGTCGCCGAGCTGATTCATGCCGCACGGCGCACCCGGCTGGGGCCGCGAACCGCCAAGGCACTGGAAGAGGTCAATTTCGGTCTGAACGTCGAAAAACAGGCGCAACCGGCCTCCATTCTCGGGGCCGAGGCGATCAATGGCTTCGTCACGACGCTGGGGATGCTGGAGCTTCCTCCCGAGGCGCGTCCGCAGGTGCAGACCGCCGAAGGCGGCGGTCGCGCCATTTTCGACCGCCCGCCCGCCGCGGACAGCGTCGATGATCTTCCGGCGCAACCGCTGGCGTTCGCCGAACAGATGTGGACCGATTGGGTCTTCGCGCTCGACGCGGTCTTCGTCGCCAACGCCAAGGACGGGGTCGGCGGCGAAATCGATATCGAGCAGAACATGCGCCTCGGGCAGATCCTCGCGGCCCTGGCGGGCCAGGCGGCCGCATGAGCCTGTTCGTCCACCCGGACCCCCAGGAACCCGCGGGAGGGTTTGCGTTTCTCGAACTGCCCGAGGGCACCCTGACGGAGCCGACCGCCACTGTGGCGGTGTTCGATGCCTTTGGCGAACGGTGGCTGGCGACATCCGAGATGCTGGGAGACCGGATCGAAGTGGGCGATGCGAACTGGCAGTCCGACCGGGTCGAATTCGGACCCTACGAGGTGCATCGGCACGATGGCGCGGATTGGGTGCGGATCGGTCCCGAGATCGTCAACAAGATCGAGGAATACGCGCCGCTTCGGCTGGTGGTTTCGGGTCACCCCTATGACGTGACCTGGCCCGATACCGTGCCGCCACGCGCCGGGGCCGCCGTGCTGGGGAGCCTGCAGACGGTGGCGCGCAAGGAGGCGCCGCCCGGACCGGAGCGGTTGGTCGGCAAGGCGCCACCGGTGGAGCCGCCACAGGCACCGCCCGAACCAGAGTCTGCACCGGTGCCCGAGGAAGCGGCCGTACAGTCGCGCAAGGGCAGCGTGCTTCTGCCGCTGGCGCTGCTGCTGGTCGCGCTCGCAGCCGGCATCGCGTGGTATTTCTGGCCAGAAAGCGGTGATCAGGGACAGGCGCCTCCGCCGCCGGTTCCCGAGAGCGATCCCTGCAGTTTCGCGAACTTGTCGGCCCTGTCGGGCGGATTCCCGGTGACGGCGGAGGCCCTCCGCGACTGCGGCACAGCGGTCGGCCCCGACACTGCCCTGCGTCTTGTCGAGGATGCGGCAGCGCGCAATGACGGCGCGGCGCTGCTCCTGTTCGGAACGCTCTATGACGGCGAAACGCTCGATGCGCGGATCGAGGACGTGATCGGGCTGACATTCGAAGATGATCCGGCGAAAGCGGTGGAGTATTACGACCGGGCGTTGCGCGCGGGCGCAGCCGAGGCGGCAGGGCCGAAAGCCGCAACCTGCACACGACTTGCCCGGTCCGATGCAACCTTGGCCAAGGGGGCCCATGATGATTTCTGTGTTGAATAGCGACTGCCTGCGAAGGTCGGTTCTGATCGCCGTGGCCGGTTTTTCCCTGGCGACGGGCCTGCCTGCCAGCGAGGCGCAGGCACAGACCGCCGAGCGGCCGCTTCTGGTGGAGGGGCGGGAGACCGTCTATCAGCGCGTCCTGACCCGTCCCGGCGCCATGCATCACCCGTCGCCCGATGCCGCCGCCACGCGCGGCTATCCGGCATTTCAGCCGCTCTATGTCTACGGTGTTCAGACCGGCTGGTACCAGGTCGGCCCCTCGATCTCGGGCGGACCGACCGGTTGGGTGCCGGCGGGATCGGTCGTGCAGTGGAAGCAGAACATCGTTGCGGCCTTCACCAACCGCGCAGGCCGCGAGCGGCAGGTCATGTTCGGGACCGAGGAACAGCTGCGCGACCTGATGGAACATGAAGCGCTGCGCGACATGCAGGCGCAGATCCTGCAGGAAGTCGAAAGCGGCGAGGTGCCCGACGAGCGCGGTATCGTCGCCGCCGAACCCGAGGACTTTGTCAACGTGGTCGAGCAGCTTTACCTTATGCCGATCCTCGATTTCGCGCAGGATCTGCATCCGCTGAACTATGAATCCAACTTGCTGATGAAAGTGGCGTCGGTGCCATTGCGCGACGAGGAATCACCTGCGCCCGCCGGAACCGGTGACTTCGACGCCGGAATCGTCTTCGTCTTCGACACGACCCGCTCGATGGACCCTTACATCCAGCGCACGCAGAGCGCGGTGGAAACCATCGTGCGCGATCTGCAGGGCACGGACCTTGGCGACCGCGTGCAGTTCGGCGTCGTGGCGTTTCGCGACAATACGGATGCAGCGCCGGGGCTCGAATACCGCACGCGGACGCTGCTGCCGCTGCAGCGCCGTGCCGACCAGTCGCAGGTGGTGGCGACGATCCGGGCTGCCACGCGGGTCGCTTCGGCCAACTCTCCGGGCTTCAACGAGGACAGCCTTGCCGGCGTCGAGGACGCGATCGACCTGACCGACTGGACCAATGGCGGCGCCGATCCTTTCGACGCGCGGATCGTGATCCTGATCACCGATGCCGGCCCAAAGGACGTGCGCGATCCGAACGCCCGCTCGCAGATCGGCGCCAAGGAATTGCAACGCAACGCGCAGGACAAGGGCGTTGCGGTGATGACGCTGCACCTGCAGACACCCGCGGGTGGCGAGGCCCAGCACGCCTATGCCGCCAGTCAGTACCGAGACCTGTCCCGCTTTCATGGCGATACGTTCTATTACGGCATCGAAAACGGTTCTCCCGAAGCGTTCCAGGTCACGGTGACGCGGCTGGTGACGGCGTTGACCGATGTGATCCGCGTGGCCCGCAACGAACAGCGCGTGCTGAGCCCGGAAGAGACCGGGGACGAGCTGGTGAACCTGGGGCTCGCGTTGCAACTCGCCTACCTTGGCCGGCAGAAGGGCACCCAGGCACCGGACGTGATCGAAGGCTGGGTGTCGGAGAAGGCCATCGAGAACCCGGCCAAGACCGCGATCGAACCGCGTCTTCTGGTCACCCGCAACGAGATGGCGACCATGGCCGATCTGCTGGGCGAACTGACCACGCTGGGCGAGCAGAGCCGCGGAGCCGAGGACGCGGCGACCTTCTTTTCGCAGGTGCGCGACGTGGTGGCGCGAATGGCGCAGAACCCCGACCGGCTGATCGACACCACCAGCGACACCCTTGGCGGGGCGCTCGAGTTCCTCGAGGATCTTCCCTACGAGAGCCAGCTCATGCTGACCACCGAAGACCGCTGGGCGCAGAGCGCGATGAACCGCCGCGCGATCCTGGACGGGATGCGCCAGAAGCTGGTGCAATACCGCAAATGGCTGCTCGACCCCGAGGTCTGGACGCCACTCTATGACGACGCGCCGGATGGCGAACATGTCTTTGCCATGCCGTTCGACGTCCTGCCCTGATCCGCGATGCAGAACGGCCTGTTCCTGAACGATGCCGAGGTGACCCTGCGCGATGGCGACCGGGTGTTCCGACTGCGGGTCGATGACCTGGCTTTGGAACCGGGTAGGGCGGTCGCGCTGACCGGGGCGAGCGGATCGGGCAAGACGTTGCTTCTGGAGCTGCTCGGGCTGTTGCGCAAACCCGGCGCCGGCACGCGGTATCGCTGGGCCGGACCGGATGCCATCGACCTCGGCGGGCTCTGGGCATTGGGGGTGCGTAACGCGGATCTGGCGCGGGTGCGGGGCCGGATGTTCGGTTTCGTGCCACAGACCGGCGGCCTGCTGCCGTTCCTGAGCGTTGCCGAGAATGTCGCGCTGCCGCAGCGTCTGAACGCCTGCGAGGATGCCGGATGGTGTCGCGACCTGATCCAGACGCTGGGCCTGTCCGACGTGGCCGCGCTTCTGCCCGGGGCGCTGTCGATCGGCCAGCGCCAGCGCGCCGCGATCGCCCGCGCATTGGCGCACCGCCCGCCTTTCGTGATCGCGGACGAGCCGACCGCCGCGCTCGACAGCGACAGCGCCGACCGGGTGCTCGAGCTGCTGCTGCAGACCGCCCGTGCGCACGGCTCGGGCGTCATCCTGTCTTCGCACGATCTCGACCGGATCGCCCGTTTCGGCATTCCGCGCCTTCAGCTGAACACGCGCAGCGAGGCCGGGGAGATCGTCAGCCGGCCGGAAGCATGTCCATGCTGATCGTGCACCTGGCCCTGCGCGACCTGGTGCGCGACCGGTTCTTCCTGTTCTGCAACATCGCCGTGATGATCGGCATACTGGTGCCCCTGCTGGTCCTGTTCGGGGTCAAGAACGGCGTCTACTCCGCGTTGATCGGCGAGATGCTGGCCGATCCGGCGAACCGGCAGATCGACACGCGGGGCAATGCCGCGTTCTCCGAGGCCGAAATCGCGGCGCTGCGTGACTGGCCCGAGATCGTCTTCATGACGCCCAAGGTGCGCGGGCAATTCGACTACATGAACGTGCGCGCCGTCGATGGCCGGCGGATGCGGCCGGCCTTGGTGCTGCCGTCGGGCGCAGGCGATCCGACCTTGCCCACGGGCGCCACGCTGGCGCCGGATGCCGTGGCGATCAGCGCGCAATTGGCCGCGCAGCTTGACCTGTCCGAAGGCGCCGAGGTTCAGCTGATCAGCCAGGCCGAGGGGCGGCCGCGCCAGTTGGTCCTGCCGGTGCGCGTGGGCCATGTGCTGCCGGAGGCGGCTGTTTCGGGCCGAACGGTTCTGGCACATTTCCAGATGCTCGATCTGATCGAGGCCTACTATGAATCCTACAGCTTGCCCGAGTATGGCATTCAGGGAACCCGCGACCTGTCGCAGCGGGTGGTGTCCTACGAGGGAGTGCGGGTCTATGTCGACCGCCTGGAGAACCTTGCCGGGTTGCAAACCCGTCTCGAGCAGCATCTGGGCGTCGCCACCTCGGCCCGCACGCGCGACGTCGAGGCATTGCTGGGCCTCGGACGCAAGCTCGACCTGGCGCTCGGCCTGACGACCGTGCTGGCGGCGCTGGGGCTGGGGGCGGCTCTGGTGCTGGGGTTCTGGTCGGACGTGGGGCGCAAGAAGCTGGTGCTCGCCGGGATCGCGCTTCTGGGCGTGTCGGGTCGGCGTCTGGCGCTGTTTCCCATGGTTCAGGCGTTGGTGACTGCGCTGGCGGGTCTGGTCCTGTCCTTTCTGCTCTATGCCGTCGCGGGGCAGGCGGCCGCGGCGCTGTTCGGGCAGGGGTTGCCCGACGGCGCGCCGCTGGCGATCATCACCTGGCCACAGGCGCTTGCGATCTGCGGCGCGGTGCTGATGTTGGTGTTGGGGGCCGCGGCGGTGGCGGCCTGGTCGGTGCAGCGGCTCGATCCGGCCAGCGTGCTGCGGGAGGGTGCATGATGCGGTCCGCGTGCGCCGCCATTGCACTCGGCCTCGCAAGCGTGGCTGCCGCCGAGGAGGAGCCCCCCGCCTGGCCGCTCGACCTGACGGACCCGGCGCACGTGGACGCGCCTGCCGATCTGATGCTGCCGATGCCCTGCGGCGCCGCGATGGCGTTTCAGAAAGTCACGGTACCGGTCGATGCCGCCGACCCGCTGGCCGATCGCCGAGTCCGGTTGGGGCAGTCGCTGGACCAGAGCGGCTACTCCGACTACTTGCGCCCGGTCTTCCTGCGCGGGCCCTTCGCGGACAGCGCGGATGGCACAACGCACTACTTTATTGCGCGCTACGAACTGACCGAGGGGCAGTATCGCGTGCTGCAGGGAGTGTGCGACCCGCCCAGCCGCACGGACCGGCTGGCGAAGGGCGGGCTTGGGTGGCTTGACGCCGTGACGCTGGCGCAGACCTACACCGAATGGCTGTATCGCGAGGCGCCCGACATGCTGCCGCGCGCAGGGGAAGCTTTGGGTTTCCTGCGCCTGCCGACCGAGGCCGAGTGGGAATACGCAGCGCGTGGCGGAGCACGGATCGACGCGACAGAGTTCGCCGGTTTGACCTTCTTCGGCACAGGGGATCTGGCGGATTATGCGCAGTATCAGTCCGGTTCCTCGCGCGGACGGTTGGGTCCTGTGGGGGTGCGACGGGCGAACCCGCTGGGTCTGTTCGACATCTATGGCAACGCCGAGGAGTTGATGCTGGAGCCGTTCCGCCTGAACGCGGTCGGGCGTGCGGGAGGTCAGGTCGGCGGCCTTGTCACGCGCGGCGGCTCGATCCTGTCGAGCGCCGATCAGATCTATAGCGCACAGCGGACGGAATATCCGCCGATCGAGCGCAGCACCGGCGCGCCGCTCCGGTCTGAAACGTTTGGCCTGCGGCTGGTGATCGGCAGCCACATCGCCACGTCGGATGCGCGCCTGCGCGAGATCCGCGACCGCTGGCTGGCCCTGGCCGGGAGCGATGCGGGCGCGGACGGGCAGGCCGATCCGGTCGCGCTGCTGACCGGGCTGATCGAGGCCGAGATCGATCCGCGGCGCAAGGCGGCGCTCGACGGGCTGAAGCTGGAGCTGCGCCGGTCGCGGGACGAGGCACAAACGGCGCTTCAGCAATCCGCCCGGGCCACGCTGCTGGCGGGGGCGGTTTTCGTGGAATCGCTCGTCGAGAACGCGCGGGATATCGAGGACAAGGCCGGCAACATCAGGATGCTGGTCGATCTTCAGCGCGCCGGCAACAACAGCCCGGTCTATGCCCGGCAGGTCGACCGGCACGTCACAGAGATCGGCCAGATGCGCGAGGTGCAATCCACCTACCTGCTGTCTTTCCTTGCAGCCCTGGAAACGCTGAGCACCGACATCGAGCCCGCAGATCGCGACATCGCCTATACCGTATTGCGCGAGGAGCTGTCGCTGTCCGGACGCGACCAGATCCTCGCCATGCTCGACCGTTTCTGGACCGACCTGACCGAGTACGAGACACGGCCGGATGGCTCGCCAGAGCGGCTTTTGGACCTCGCGCTTCGGTGATCGGCCGTGCGTGCCGCGTCAGGGCGCAACGTTCACATTCGCGCCATACCGCCGCCTCGGCCCTGCCACGCCGGGCTGAAAACCTTGACTCCTATACGAACGGATGGTGGGCTGGTATAGTTGCGCTATTGGCATGTTGCGCCTTGTTGTCCAAAACCCGGTCGGGTGGCGCACGGCAACAGTCTTGGGTGAGGTTTGAAAAATGTTTGCACGAAAGATTTGTACGAGCCTGGTGGCGGCCAGCCTGATCGCGGTTCAGGCGGGGCGCGCGCAGGCGAATGATGCGGCCGCGCTGGTGGGTGGATTGCTGCTGGGCGGCATCATCGTCAACGAGGTCAACAAGAACAAGCAGCGCCAGCGCACGACGACGCAGCGCACCACTCGCTCGAGCGGTATTTCTTCCGCACAGCGGGCCGAGAACCGTCAGGTTCAGACCGCGTTGAACTACTTCGGATACAATGTCGGCACTGTCGACGGCGCGCTCGGCCGCAAGAGCCGTGCCGGCATCTCGCGCTACCAGGCCGAGATGGGATTCCAGCCCGACGGGTATCTCGACCCGCACGAGAGCGAATTCCTTCTGGGCAGCTACCAGCGGGCCTTGGCGAGTTCATCTGTGCCGCCCTACAACCAGATCGTCGCCGCGCAGGGCTATAACGGTCTTCTGCGCACCTATCGCAACGAACAGCTTGGGATCGCCACGCCGAACCAGCCGACACCGGGCGTGCAGCGCGCCGCCGCCCCGGCGCCGGTTCCGGTCCCGCAACCGGCGCCCGCCCCCGTGGCGCAGCCCGCGCCGGCGGCGACGCAGCCCGAGCCGGTCACCGCGCGCGCGAATACCGGTGGTCTGCCCGAGTTCAACTTCGGAACGGTGTCCAAATCGGTGAACGACCATTGCAGCGAAATCAACGTGCTCACGGCGGCCAACGGTGGCATCACCACGGCGGCGCGTGTCACCGATGCCGAATTCGCGCTGAACGAACAGTTCTGCCTTGCGCGCACCCATGCGACGGCCGAAAGCACGTCGATCATCTCGACCATCCCGAACACCACGGATGCGCAGCTTGCGCAGCAGTGCGAAGGGCTTGCGCAGGCCATCGCGCCCTATGTGGCGTCGCTGAACAGCGAAAGCCCGGACCAGGTCGTCTCCAAGACTGCGGCCTTCCTGCAAGGCTCCGGCCGTCCGATGGATCAGCTTGTGTCTGGCGGCAAGGTCTGCTTGGGCGTGGGCTATCGCAGCGACAACGCCGAAATGGCACTGGCCTCGGCCGTCCTGTTGGCAGGCGCGGGTCAGACGGGCTATGCCGAGATGGTCAGTCATCACATGCGCGAGGGCTTCGGCACCACGGCGGCGTCCGCGCAGCAGTCGGGCGCCTGGATGAAGATGGCAACGGATTCGCTGGCCGCCGGTGGTACGGCGGTTCTGGGCCAGTCTTCGGATCGCGTTGCGGTTTTGAACGCGGCCATGCAGGGCGGCAACAGCCCTTCGTCAAACGCGGCCGCGGCTTTGCCGGTCTTCCCGGCGCCGTCGAATAACTGACGCTCTTGCTGACCGGAATGCCCGGTGCGTGATCGCACCGGGCCGTGGCGCTGGGTCTCTCGCCAGACCTATTCCTTTCGTTTCAGAATGGCCTTGCGCTTTTTCTCGTATTCATCGGGAGAAATGGCGCCGGCATCCAAGGCGGCCTTGAGGTCGGTCAGTTCCTGACCCGTGGTTGTCGTCGTCACGTTTGTTGTCGATCTGTTGCTGCCATGTCCGCAGCCACTGACAATGGCGAGCGAGACGGCGAGCAGGCCTCCGACGAAGATACGGGTCATTCTCTGTCCTTTCGGGTATTCCGGTTCCATATCTCTATCGGAAGCGACGTGCCCGTCAACCGCCCGGGCGGCTTGCGGGGCGGCCGTCCACTCTCCTTGGCCGGTCCCGACGTCACTCTGGCCATCGAGCGCGAAACCGGTCAGCCTTGCTGCGACCGTCACAGAGGAAACACGCCATGCTGACCGTACATCATCTGAACAATTCCCGTTCCCAACGCATTCTCTGGCTACTCGAGGAACTGGGCCGCGACTATGAGATCAAGTCCTACCAGCGTGACCATGAAACGAACCTCGCGCCGCCGGAGTTGCTGAAGGTGCATCCGTTGGGGAAATCGCCGATGATCGAGGATGATGGACGGCTGATCGTGGAAAGTGGCGCGATCGTCGAGTATCTTTGCGCGCGCTATGCGCCCGACATGATCCCCGAGCGCGGCACCGACGACTGGATCACCCACCAGGAACTGATGCACTTCGCCGAAGGTTCGGCGATGACGCCGATCCTGCTGGCGCTCTATGTCGGACGCCTCGGGGCGGCGGGGCCACCGCTTGGTCCGCGGATCGAACACCAACTGTCGAGCCATTTCGACTACATGGAACAGATGTTGCGGCCTTCGGGCCATTTCGTGGGCGACGCGTTGTCGGCTGTCGACATCATGATGAGTTTCCCCGCCGAGGTCGCGGTGCGACAGGGCCGCGGCGACCGACATCCCCGGCTGGAGGATTTCGTGACGGAGATGCATGAGCGCCCGGCCTTCAAGCGTGCTCTGGAACGTGGCGGCGACTACGCGTTCGCCTGACGCGCGCTGCGCCGCTCGCGCCGGGCGATGTAGAGACCCGAGGTGAAGATCACGCCTGCGCCGATCCACGTGTAGATGTCGGGGATCTCGCCGAAGAGCCAGGCGGCGAGAAGGGCCGTCCAGATCAGCTTGAGAAAGTCGAGCGGTAGAATCGCCGTCGGGTCGGTCTCCTTCAGCGCCTGGCTCAGCGAGACCTGCGCGATCGACCCCGAAAACCCGATGAAGACCAGCCAGAGCCACGCGCCGGGTGAGGGGGGCTGCCAGACCATCAGCGCGGGTCCGATGGAAAACAGGCACAGGAAGATGCCCATCCAGGCGACGATGGCGATGCTGCTGTCGGTGCGGGACAGGATCTTGATCATGATCATCGCCGTTGACCAGAGCGCCGCCGAGCCGAGGACCAGCAGCGCCCCCGGCTCGACGATCGCGAGACCCGGGCGCAGGATGATCAGCATGCCGGCGAACCCGAAGAGGATCGCCAGCCACCGATGCAGACGGAACCGTTCGCCCAGCACCAGCACCGACAGGCAGGCGGCGAAGATCGGCGCTGTGAAGCTGAGCGCCGTGACCTTGGCGAGCGGGGTTGTCGCAACGGCGGTGAAGAACATCAGCATCGCCGCGATGTTGACCAGCCCGCGCAACGCGTGCAGGCCCAGCCGTGTGGTGCGCATCTGGGCCCAGCCATTGCCCAGAAGCAAGGGGATCAGGAACGCGAGGCCGAACAGGTTGCGAAAGAAGGCGATCTGGAAGGGATCGAGTTCGGCCGAGACGGAGCGCACCGAGACATGCATGACCGAAAAGGCAAGCGTCGACAGGCACATCAGAATGCTGCCGCGCAACACGGGCGTCTGCAGGTTCCACAGGGACAGCAGCCTGTGGCGGAGTTCGGCGAAGGGTGCGGACATGAGACCTCTGTGCGCGCAGGCGGTGTTCCGAGCAAACTAGATCACATGTTAAGAGGTTGCGATAGCGGATTCCTGCGGAGCTTTCAGCCGCCCTTGAGCCGCTGCATCAGGTAAACCTCGCTGTCGGGTGCGACAGGCTCGGTCAGACCGCTGGCGATGATGCGTCCGTCCACGGCGACCGAAACGCCGGCATCGATCGCCTCCTGCAACCCCGGATGGGCCTTGACGAGCCCGTCCAGGACTTCGCCGACAGTTGAGGCTTCGACCTCCACCTTGTCCTTGCCGTCGGCCAGGGCGCGCAGCCCTGACCAGAGGTTGACCTCAACCATTGCGCTGCGCATCCAGCGCGGCGAGGATGCGGGGCGGGGACATCGGCAGTTGACGCAGGCGCACGCCCGCCGCCGCAGACACCGCGTTGGCAATCGCCGCCAGCGGCGGACAGATGGACGTTTCCCCGACCCCTCGCACGCCATACGGGTGACCGGGGTTCGGAACTTCGACGATCACCGTGTCGATCATCGGCAGATCGCTCGCCACCGGGATGCGGTAATCGAGGAACACGGCGTTCTGTAACCGTCCGTCTTCACCGTAGATGTATTCCTCGTTCAGCGCCCAGCCGATGCCCTGTGCTGCGCCGCCCTGGAACTGGCCTTCGACATAGGTCGGGTGGATCGCCTTGCCGGCATCCTGCACCACCGTATAGCGCACGACGCTGGTCTTGCCGGTTTCGGCATCGACCTCGGCATCCACGATATGGGTGGCGAAACTGACGCCCGCGCCTTCGGGCGTGGCCTCGAAATGACCCACGATCGGCCCGCCGGTCGCGCCCATGCGCTTGGTGATCTGGTCGATGGGCAACGGATCGAAATCGCCCGCGTTGGGACCGGAGGGCACGGCACAGCCGTCTTCCCATTTCACCGCGTCCTCGGGGATGCCCCATTTGGCCGCCGCGCGTGCGCAGAGCTTCTTCACCGCGTCGCGCGCGGCCTCGATGGTAGCGAGACCGCTGGCATAGGTCACGCGGCTGCCATGGCTGACCTCATTATAGCCCAGCGTCGCGGTGTCGGCGATGGTGACGCGGATGTTTTCGTACGGAATGCCAAGCTCTTCCGCCGCCATCAGCGCCATCGACGCGCGGCTGCCGCCGATATCCGGTGTGCCCACCGCAAGCTGCGCGGTGCCGTCTTCGGACAGGGCCAATGTAACCGCGGTTTCGCCGCCATGGTTGAACCAGAACCCGCAGGATATCCCGCGCCCCTGACCGGGTTTCAGCGGGGCGGAATAGTGCGGATGGGCCTTGGCCGCTTCAAGCGTCTCGACCAGCCCGATCTGGTCGAAGGTCGGGCCGAAGCTGGCCTTGGTGCCCTTTTTCGACGCGTTCTTGAGCCGTGTGTCGATCGGATCGAGCCCGAGCTGGTTGCACAGCTCGTCGATCACCGATTCCACCGCGAAGGCCGCCATCGGAGAGCCGGGCGCGCGGTAGGCGGCCTGCTTGGGGCGGTTGCTCATCACGTCGTACCCGACCTGGTGCACGTTCTTCAACGCATACGGCGCAAAGGCGCACATGGCGGTGAATTCGCAAGGCGCGCCCGGAAACGCGCCGCCCTGCAGGCGGAACACGCCCTGCGCGGCGGTGATCGTGCCGTCTTTCGTCATCCCGATCTTGATATCCATCGAGGTCGACGCGGTCGGCCCGGTGGCGCGGAAGACTTCGGAGCGCGACATGACCAGCTTGACCGGCTTGTTGGTCTTGCGTGACAGGGCCAGAGCGACCGGTTCGATGAAGACAGCGGTCTTGCCGCCAAAGCCGCCGCCGATCTCGCTCGCTGTCACGCGCAGGTTCGCGGTCTCAAGCCCCAGAAGCGCCGCACAGATCTTCTGCACGTTCCAATGGCCTTGCGTGCAGCACCAGAGTTCGCCCTTGCCGTCGCCGCCAAGCGTCGCAAGACAAGCATGCGGTTCGATATAGCCCTGATGCGTGGCCTCGGTCTTGAAATGATCCTCGATCACCAGGTCCGCCTCGGCAAACCCGGCTTCGACATCGCCGTGCCCGCTTTCGTGGTAGCGCACCACGTTGGGGTGTAGCCCCTCGGGCACCGACGCATCCGCCGCACCTTCGCGGATCACCGGTGCACCCTCGGCCATCGCCGCGTCGACATCGGTGACATGCGGCAGCACGTCGTACTCGACCTCGATCAGCTTGACGGCGTCGCGGGCGATCAGCGCGCTGGTTGCGGCGACGGCGGCAATGGCATGCCCGTCATAGAGCGCGGTGTCGCCTGCCATGACGTTTTCAAGAATGTTCCAGTTCTCGCCGGTCAGTCCGGTGGCGAAATCGGCGCGGGTGACGATGCCCTTGACGCCGGTCAGCGCCTCGGCCTTGCTGGTGTCGATCCGCTTGATGCGGGCATGGGCATGCGGGCTGCGCAGGATCGCCGCGTGCAGCATACCGGGGGCGGTGACATCGGCGCCGAACCTTGCGCGTCCGGTGACCTTGTCGACCCCGTCGGGGCGGTCGGGCCGGGTGCCGACCTGGGTGAATCCGTGCGATTTCAGGGAATCCAGTGCCATTACGATGCCTCCCGCATGTCCGCTGCCGTGTCCATCACGGCGCGGATGATCTTGTCATAACCTGTGCAACGGCAGAGATTTCCCGCCAGCCAATAGCGCACCTCGGTTTCGGTCGGATCTGGGTTCTTTTTCAGCAGGGCCTCGGTCGCGACCAGGATGCCCGGTGTGCAGATGCCGCATTGCAGGGCGGCATGTTCGATGAATTTCTTCTGGAGCGGGTGCAGCGCCTCGCCGGTGGCCATGCCTTCGACCGTGGCGATCTCTTTGCCCTCGGCCTCGGCCCCCAGCACGAGGCAGGAACAGACCAACCGTCCGTCTAGCGTGACCGAACAGGCGCCGCAATCGCCGGTGCCGCAGCCTTCCTTGGCACCGGTCAGGCCGAGCCGGTCGCGCAGCACGTCCAGCAATGTCTCGCGCGGATCGCAGAGGAACTCGACCTCGTCGCCGTTGACGGTGGTTGTCACATGTATGTTGCTCATGATCCTGCCTTTCCTGCGCGCTCATAGGCGATTTTCGCGGCTCGTTTCGCCAGAACACCGGCGACATGGGTGCGGAACGCGATGGTGCCACGCTTGTCGTCGATGGGCTTGCAGGCGGCACTGGCCGCCTCTGCCAGCGCGTCGAGCGCCGCGTCGCCGAGCGTCGTGCCGATCAGGGCGTCCGCCGCCTCCTGCACCAGCAGGACGGTTGGGGCGACCGCCCCCAGCGACACCCGCGCCTCGGTGATCCTGTCGCCGTCCCGGCGGAGGTTGATCGCGCAGCCAACGACCGCGATGTCCATTTCGGTGCGCGGAATGAAGCGCAGATAGGCGTCGCCACCTTGTGCTCCTCGCGGCGGCACATGCACAGCGGACACCAGTTCGCCCTTGGCGAGGCTGGTCTTGCCGGGGCTGACCGGGATCTCCTCGACGGCGACCCGCCGGGTGCCGTCCGGTCCGGTGACCGACAGGGTGACGCCGGCGGCAACCATTGCCGGAACCGCGTCAGCGGCGGGCGAGCCGTTGCAGAGGTTGCCGACCATGGTGCAGCGGCCCTGGATCTGCGTGGAACCGATCAGGTCCACCGCCTCGACAAGCCCTGGCCATTCGCCACCGAATTCGGGATGTTCGTTCAATTCGGCCCCGCTGACGGCGATTCCGATCCTCCAGCCGCCGTCCTCCTCGCGGGCGATCTCGCGCACGCCCGTGATGCCCTTGACGTCGATCAGTGTGTCCGGTGTCGCGATGTCCGCGCGCAACTGGACCAGCACATCCGTGCCCCCGGCGAGAAAGCGGGTCAGGCCCTCGGCCCGCGCCGCGATCGCCGCCGCGTCGGCAAAACTGTCCGGTTTGTGATATTGCATTGAGGTGTCTCCCGGCTCGTTGACCGCCAAACTGTTTCAGATCGCGATGGTCTCGGCAACCACCACCGTCGCGTCGGGCGGTGGATTCTCGCCTTCCCGATTGCATCTGCCGAGCTGCGCGGCCTAGGTTGACGCGAAACGGAAAGGGAGCAGCATCGAATGACGATTGAGGACGCGGGACCACGGACGATGAACGGGGCGGAAAGCCTTGTGCGGACCCTGATCGAGAGCGGTGTCGACACCTGCTTCACGAATCCGGGCACGTCCGAGATGCATTTCGTCGCGGCGCTCGATCACGTGCCGGGAATGCGCTCGGTGCTGGCCTTGTTCGAAGGGGTCGCGACGGGTGCTGCCGACGGGTATTACCGGATGGCGCGCAAGCCCGCCTGCACGCTGCTGCACCTCGGCCCCGGTCTCGCGAATGGTCTCGCGAATCTGCACAACGCCAAGAAGGCCGGGTCGGGCGTGGTCAACATCATCGGTGAACATGCGGCGAGCCATATCGAACTGGACGCACCGTTGACCTCGGATATCGAGGGCATCGCGCGGCCCATGTCGCATTGGGTGCACAGTTCGACCAGCGCGGCAGATGTGTCGGTCGATGGCGCGCGCGCCGTTCAGGCCGCGCGCACCCCGCCGGGCCAGATCGCCAGCCTCATCCTGCCCAGCGACACTGCCTGGACAGAGGGTGGCGCCGTGGCTGCGCCGCTTCCGGTACCCGAGCGCACGGGTTTTGACGACGCCGCCCTTGCCGAGGCTGTGGCGGCGCTGTCCGGCCCGGACAGCCTGTTGCTGCTGGGCGGCGCGGCATTGAGTGTCGAGAACCTCGAGATGGCGGGCCGGATCGTCGAAAAGACCGGCTGCGGGCTGCTGTCGGAATGGTCCAACGCGCGGCTCGAGCGTGGGGCAGGGCGGGTTTTCGTCGGCAAGGTACCCTATCCGATCGACCAGGCGCTCGAGGTGCTGGGCCGCTATCGGCGGATCGTGCTGGTCGGGGCGCGGGCCCCGATCGGGTTTTTCGCCTATCCCGGCAAACCCGCCGTTCTGACGCGGCCGGATGCTCAGATCGTTGCGCTGGCCGACGCGGGCGCCGATCTGGGCGGGGCGCTTGCCGCGCTGGCCGACGGGCTGCAGGCGCGAGCCACGGCGCCTGGCGGGATCGCCATGAGGCAGCAGGTGGCGCTGCCTTCGGGCGCGATCACCGCCAAGAGTATCGCGGCCGTTCTGGCGCGCACGATCCCCGAGAACGCGATCGTCGTCGATGAATCGGTCACCACGGGGCGCGCCTTCTTGCCGGCGACTGCGGGATCGGCACCACACACATGGCTCAACAATTGCGGCGGGTCGATCGGCTATGGTCTGCCGGTGGCGATCGGCGCCGCCATCGCGCGTCCCGAGCGCAAGGTGTTGGCGATGATCGGCGATGGCAGCGCGATGTACACGCTGCAGGCGCTCTGGAGCATGGCGCGCGAGGGACTCGACGTGACGACGGTTATTCTCTCCAACCGCAGCTACGCGATCCTGCGCGGAGAATTGACAAATGTCGGCGTGCAGAACCCCGGGCCGCGCGCGGTCGACATGCTGTCGCTGGATCGTCCGGCGCTCGATTGGGTGGCCATGGCGCGCGGCATGGGGGTCGAAGGGTGCCGTGTCGAAGACGCCGCCGCGCTTGAGAAGGCGATGATCGCCGGTCTGGATGCCGAAGGGCCCTATCTTATCGAAGCGGTGATGTAGCCGCGTTCCGGACACAGGAGACAGACATGGACATCTTCCCGGCAGGACAACGCCCGACTCTGCGCGCCAATCCGGACTGGTTCACCGGAACCGTCTGGCAGGACCCGATCATCGAAGCGCCCTCTCCGGCGCGGGTGCGGGCGCTTCGCGTCGCGTTCGAACCGGGCGCGCGCACGGCGTGGCATCACCACCCGTTGGGGCAGACGCTGCACGTTACCGATGGCGTTGGTCTGATCGGTGTTCGGGACGCCCCGCCAAGGGTCATCAGGGCGGGCGACACGGTATGGATTCCGCCCGGTCTCGAACACTGGCACGGCGCCGGGCCGACCACCGGGATGGTCCATACGGCCATACAGGAGCAGCAGGACGGCTCGGTCGCGACCTGGCTCAACAAGGTGACCGACGCGGAGTACGGCGCTGCACCTGCTGACTGAAGCTGTCGCGGATCAGGCGCGTCGATGGATTTGAACCGAACCGCGCGGTCGCTTGGGCCAATCGGATCGGCGGGAATGGATCGTTCGCTTTTCGGTGTTTCTGGCGAGTGGGGCGCCGCTCTGACCTGAACTGTGTTTGCGCCGAAGTTTGGGCCGTGCTTGGTGAGGAGCTCATCACTCGGAGTGCAAAATATCAGAAAAAATATTTAAAAACAGTATTTAAGGGAAATAAGTTAACGTAACTTCTGACCTGAGTGTCAGGAGGGGCTTGCGTCATGACGGGCCTCACAAGCGACCGTGCCCAGAAAAACCTTTACGAATCATGACCGGTTCCCACATCTTTGGTGTATAGTTTTTGTAAGTATTTTATTTTTTTTTGAAAGGCGCGATCGTGAACATCGCATTCGCCGTGGTTTTTGTCTCTCTCATTTGCTTCTTCGAGACAGCGCGGCACGGCGTGTTCAGCCTCAGCCTTCCCGAGATTACCAGTGTTGTCTATGGCGCTCTCGTTCTGGGAGCGGTCGTCATTCTGCGCGGTGACCTGATCTCGGTGATCATACGGCCGAAATCCACGCTTTACGGAACACCTCGGCTGATCTGGACTTGGCCGCGCACCCTATTCGGGGTGATGCTCGGTCCATTGCTCTGGGTCGTGCCGGTGCTCTACGGGGTCGTGTTGCTGCAGATCACCGTTCTGCCGGACGTATCGGTCGCGGGACTGGCGGCGTCTTTTGCGCCGTTCCTGCTGATCGCCATCGCCGAAAGCCTTTTCCTGCGCGAAGCGGTCATCAAGGCGTTCTCGCCCAGGCTCGCGCATATCTATGTGGTGTCGACTCTGGCGGTATTCATCTTCCACGTCGCCGACGGCGTTCCGCAGGCGCTGATCTCAGCGGGAGCCGGGGTCTATTTCCTGACGCTTCGACTGATCGGCGCCAACATTCTGGCGGTCGCCTTGGTCCATGCGGCGAGCATGGTCGTGTTCTCCGAGGCACTGAACCTTGGCATCGAGGCGGCGCAAATCTGGACCTACGCCGGCTATTTCGTTGCCGCATCGATTGCACTTTCGATTTTCATTTATTCATTGTTTTCAATTCGCAAGGAGGCATTTTCTCATGCCTGACGGACAGTTTCAGCCCGACAACGCAGACGATGCCGCCACCAGGATCAAACCGTCCCGCTACAACATCCTGGTCCCGATCGCCGGGGGCAGGCACCTTGCCTACAACACCGTGTCGCAATCCTTCTCGATCTGGGACAGGGACGACATGGCGCTCTGGACCGATCTGGCCACCGACGGCAGCGTTCCATTCACCGCCGCTTATCGCGGTTTCGTGCAGGGCGGTTATGTGCTGAACGCCGACGCCGACGAACTGGAGGTCGTGCGTGCTCGCTACGACGCGGCACGGCACAACGACAGCCACATGATGCTGACGATCGCGCCCACCCTGTCTTGCAATTTCGGCTGCCACTACTGTTTCCAGGGCCTCGACAAGCCGTTGACCAAGATGACGCCCAAGGTGCGCGCCGCGACCAAGGCCTTTGTGCTGGATCGGCTGAAGGGCAAGAAGAGCTTTCACTTGACCTGGTATGGCGGCGAGCCGCTGATGGACCAGGAGGCGATCTGGAATATTTCCGCCGACGCGATCCGCCACTGCGAGGCGCACGGCATCAAGTACACCTCCATGATGATTTCCAATGGCTACAAGATGACCGTTCCGGTCGCCGAGAAGTTGAAGCAGGCGCAGGTGTCGCGGGTTCAGATCACCATCGACGGGGACGAGGAGGCGCATGACAGCCGTCGCCACCTGACAAGTGGACGCGGCACATTCCACAAGATCATCGACAACATAAAGGCCGTGACCGCACGAAAACTCCTGTCGGTATCGGTCCGGGTCAACATCGACGGGCAGAACGAGGCGGAAGCCCTGGCGCTGCTGGATATCCTTCAGGAGTCCGGGCTGGGCATCAAGAACGGCGTGTCGGTCTATTTCGCCCCGGTTGAGAGCGTCGCCGAAAACGCCGGTGGCTGCGACAGCTGCCTGTCCAAGACCGATTACGGCGAGACCGAAAGCCGACTGCACCAGGTGGCGTTCGAAAAGGGCCTGATGGCGATGCCCCGGATGCCGCGGTTCCTGGGGCTGTGCACGGCAGTCAAGCCCAACAGCTATGTCGTCGTGCCCAACGGGGATCTGCACAAGTGCTGGGACACGGTAATGGATTCCAGCCTACGCGTCGGCAGCGTGATGGGTAATACTCGCAAGAAAGACGCGGGAACCGAAAAGATGTGGAACGACTGGTCGCCCTTCGACAACCCGGTGTGCAGCAGCTGCCAGCTTCTGCCTGCCTGCGGTGGCGCCTGTGCGTTCAAATTTGTCCACAATGATTATGCCTCGGGAGAGTCAGGCAAGCTGCCTTGTCCGAGTTTGAAATTTAACATGGCCGAGCAACTGTTTCTCCGCGCGAAGGCGCGGGGGTTCGTCACGGATGACGACTGGGATCAGAAAAACAGTCCAACGGTCAAAGACGGTGGCATGCTCACCGGGAGCCGGCACACGCTGGATTCCGTCGGGGCGGTCCACCATGCGCTGATGGGATTGTCCCACGGCGTTCATTCATAAAAGCACCGGTCTTTTTTCAGAGCCGGGCAACAGGGAATGACGTGTACGTCATTTCACCAGTTTATTGGAGTTTACAAAATGCAACTTCTTTCCTTCCTGCGGTCTACCATTGCAGACCTGACTGCCGAAGACACAAGCGACGATGCGATCGTCGAACTGACCACCGAACAGGCGATCGCAATCACCGGCGGCATGCCGGTCCCCGATCCCGCCCAGGAGAGCGACGAGGGCAATGAAGGCGACGAAGCCGACGAGGGCAACGAAGACGACGAGGGCGACGAGAACAACGAAGGCAACGAAGGCAACGAGCCCAGCCTGTTCGATGAGGGTGACGAGGGCAACGAGAACGTCGCCAACGACGAAGGCGACGAGGGCAATGAATTCGCGACCACCGGAGCCGATGAAGGCAACGAGGGCAACGAATTCGCCACCACCGGCGCCGACGAAGGCGACGAGGGCAACGAATTCACCACCACCGGAGCGGATGAGGGCAACGAAGGCAACGAGTTCTCACCGAACGACGAAGGCGATGAGGGCAACGAAGTGACCCCGCCCGCTGACGGCTCGGAAGGCGACGAAGGCGACGAGGGCAACGAATTCGCCAGCACGCCGAACGACGAGGGCAACGAGGGCAACGAATTCACGCCGAACGACGAAGGCGACGAGGGCAACGAGTCCGATATCGGCCTCGATGAAGGCAACGAAGGCAACGAGCCAGCCGATCCGGATGGTGCCGGCAACGAAGGCGACGAGGGCAACGAAGGCGACGAATTCAACGAGGGCAACGAGGACAACGAGGGCAACGAAACCGCCGACTTCATCGTCGAAATCGGCAATGACGAGTTCAACGAAGGCGACGAGGACAACGAAGGCAACGAGAACGACGAGGGCAACGAAGGCGACGAATTCAACGAGCAGAATGAACCCAACCTGTTCGATGAAGGTGACGAGGGCAACGAAGGCGACGAAGGCAACGAGGGCAACGAATTCGCCAGCACGCCGAACGACGAAGGCGACGAGGGCAACGAGAACTCCGTCAACGACGAAGGCAACGAAGGAGACGAGGGAGACGAGGGCAACGAGGGCAACGAAATCACGCCCAACGACGAAGGTGACGAGGGCAACGAGCCCGCAGATCCCGACTTCGCCGGCAACGAAGGCGACGAAGACAACGAGGGCGACGAATTCAACGAAGGCAACGAAGACGACGAAGGCAACGAAACCGCCGACTTCATCGTCGAGATCGGCAATGACGAGTTCAACGAAGGTGACGAGGACAACGAGGGCAACGAGAACGACGAGGGCAACGAAGGCGACGAAGGCAACGAAGAGAACGAGCCGAACGACTTCGATGAAGGCAACGAGGGCAACGAACCCGGCGACGAAGGCGACGAGGGCAACGAAGGCGACGAAGCCAACGAGGGCAACGAGAACGTGCCCAACGATGAAGGTGACGAGGGCAACGAGAACTCGGTGAACGACGAAGGCGACGAGGGCAACGAGAACTCGGTGAACGACGAAGGCGACGAGGGCAATGAGAACTCGGTGAACGACGAAGGCGACGAGGGCAACGAGAACTCGATCAACGACGAAGGTGACGAGGGCAACGAGAACTCGATCAACGACGAAGGTGACGAAGGCAACGAAACTGTCGATCCTGACTTCGACGGCAATGAAGGCGACGAGGGCGACGAAGGCGACGAAGCCAACGAAGGCAACGAAGGTGATGAGCCCGTTGCTGGGCCTGTCGACATCACCATCAACGACGAAGGCGACGAGGGCAACGAGGGCAACGAGCCCGGGGACACCTCCGACGAAGGCAACGAAGGCAACGAGGGCAACGAGCCCGGTGCCGATGAAGGCAACGAAGGCAACGAAGGCAACGAGGGCGATGAAGGTATCGGCCGAGGTGAAGACGAAGGCAACGAAGGCAACGAAGGCAACGAGGGCGACGAAGGCAACGAAGCGGGCGTCGACGAAGGCAACGAAGGCGACGAACGCGGCCCGGGTGACGAGGGCAACGAAGGCAACGAAGGCAACGAAGGCGATGAAGGCATCGGCCGAGGTGAAGACGAAGGCAACGAGGGCAACGAAGGCAACGAAGGCGACGAGGGCAACGAGCGCGGCGTCGACGAAGGTAACGAAGGCAACGAAGGCAACGAGCCTGGTGACACCACCGACGAAGGCAACGAGGGCAACGAAGGCAACGAACCCGGTGCCGATGAAGGCAACGAGTATGACGAGGTCCTTCCGCCTCCGGGTGCCGGCTTTGCCTGCGGTGCTGATGGCGGGGCCGACGAATACGGTGCCGACGATGCCTGCGGTGCGGATGCCTGCGCCATCGATGCGGGCGGCCCGGCCGGAGCTGAGGATGCCGATGACGTGTTCGGCGCCGATCTTGCCGGTGGCCTGGACATCGATCCGGGCGTCTGAGCGAACGCGGTAATGGAGTGCAGGGCGATGAACGGCACGTTCGGACACATCGCCCTGCGCCACCCCGTCTGCGCGGGATACCGCCTCCCAAAGCGGCGCAATGCGCGCCGCTTCCACTGGGCCGATACTGTCATGATGACGACCCCGGCTCCCGGTGCAGGACCGTTTCAGGACCTGCACAACCCGATCCCGATCGCTTTGACGTGTGGCGAGGCGGGATGATCAGGGGACAGAAGCGCCCTTGATGTGACGACATGCACTGTTCCGGGTGCGCAAGAACAGGACGTGATCCGCAATGCAATTCATCGACCAGGCCCCTCCCTACAAGATCAAGTCCCTGTCTCTGGACAAGGCGATCCGCGCGGGCCGCGCCCGGCTGGCGTTTGGCGATGGCGGTGGCAACGCCGTGCTCTGCTTTCGCCCCGAGTTGAAAGAGGCGACCGCGTTCGATCACGAGATCAACGACCGCGTGGATTTCAACGCGCTGCCGACTGATCGGAAGTTGGACCTGATGATCGAAGAACTGCTGCCCCGCTTTTTCCACATAGACAAGCTTGCACTGACCGGGCGCGACAGCTGGTTGGGCCTGTTCCTGATCGACGGGCGCGTGGAGCGCCGCGTTCTTGTCGACGGGGACGGCGTGCGCGCCGTTCAAACCTCCGACCGGGTACCTGACTTCGAACTGGAAACCGACATCATGACGCTGATGGCGATATTGCGCTCGGTCATTGCGGATTTCCACACTGGGAAACTGGATCTTGACGCACCTTTCGCAGCGCCTGCGATCGGTGTCGAGGAAAGGAGCGCGTCATGAAACTGTTTTCCGTTTCGATCGGCCTTTTGCTCGCGGCGCTCGGCGTGTTCTACGTCCCGGTGTCGTTTTCGGTCGAAGGTTTCGGCCTTGTGGTCAATCCCGGCGGCGTGCGCAGCATCCGCGCGGCAGAAGCGGGCGTGGTGCAGCATTTCCCCTCCGAAGGCGGGCAGTTCCGACCCGGGCAGATTGTCACCACGGTGACAGATCGCGCGGCTGCGGCCGAAAACGCCCTGCTGCTTGGCACGATGCAGCGCGAGCTTGCCAAGATCGAGAGCGACCATTTGGAGCGGACCTCCAAGATTCAGGTGGATCTGGAGCGTGACCGCGCCAAGCGCGCGGCGACGGTCGAACGGCTGGCCGCGCGCCAAGTGCTGCAGGACGATACCCAGAACGTGCTCGCCGCGCTGCAAGCGTTCAATGCCGATAGCGTGTCGGATATCGACGCGCTGAACGAGGAGCGCCTGCTGCAATTGGCGCAGCTCGAGGATCTCGTGAAACGCTCCGGCGAAATTTCGGCGCTTCCCGCACAGAAACTGGCGACGATGCTCGAGGACATCCAGGGCGAGCGCCTTTCGGTCATCACCAGCAAGGGGACGCGGTTCTCGTCTGACAAGATGGTTCTGGACATGGTCAAGACCCTGAACGACCTGACCTATGACAATTCCATCGACGCGGCCGAGGTCGATATCCTGAACGAGCGTCTGGACAATCTGCAGATCCAGATCCGCGAACTGGAGGTCCTGCGCCAGACCACCCGCGCCGAGGCCGAGGCGCGATACCTGGCCAAGGCGGTGCTGCCGCAGGTCGCCGTGTCCGATGGCCAATCTATCGACATGCGGACGCTGCAGGCCAGCCGCGCGGATGTCGAGAAGGGCGATGCGCTCAGGTTGCTGGCCAGCGGGCGGCCCGTCGCGGGCCTGTCGTTGTTGATCTACGGCGCGGCGGAGACCGGCGAGGTACTGCTGCGACACGGCGACCGCAAGATCCGTCTGCGGCTTCCGGTGGATGCCGCGCGGATGGAGCGGACGCTGCGCGACGGCGGGCTGGAGATCGCCAAGGTGTATCTGGATGAACAGACCGCGGGCGCGATTGATATCGTCTCCGTCTTTGCCGAATTCACGGCGCCTCCACCCGATCGGGTTGTCGTGGGGGCCAGCACAGCGCGCGACACCGAGGACCTGCCGATCCTCGTGACGTCATGGTTGACCCTGCCCAAGACCGACCCGCAGCTTGCCGAACCCGACCGCCACGAGATCGTCGGCTTTCTCGAAAACCGCCATGCCGTGGTGTTGCAGCCCGGGCAAGTGGTGCGCGGCTCGATCAGCGATACGCGCACCGGGTCCGAGATCGTCTTCGATGCGCAACTGCTCGACCGCGATTTCTCGACCGTCGACACAAAGGAACTCGGCATCAGGCTCGGCAACGAATCCCTTGCCGGGAAGATCATCAAGCGCGGCGTGCTGTCGCAAGTTGTCGTCGGCGTGAGCGACAGTTCCGCCGAACGGATCGAACACCTCCCCGGCGCGGTCGTCCACCTGAGCTTCCCGCTGGCGCGCCAGTCGCTCTTCAGTTTCCTGTTGGCCCGAAATGCTGCGATCTAGTCTCTTCTGGTTCGCGTCCGTCTGGACGCTGATTGCCCGGCAGAGCCGCTTCGTGTCGCAGACCGCGCGTACCGATTGCGGTGTCGCCAGTGCCCTGACGGTTCTGAACCTGATGGGCCGCAAGGCAGATTCAGTTGACGCGGTCGACCGGATGGACCCCGATCGCACCGGCACAAGTCTCGAGGCTTTGCGTGTCTACTTCGCAGAGTGCCACGGGATCGAGGCGCGATCACTTTCCGTCCCGGCGGGCCGCATCGGCGAGATCGAAGGGCAGGCAATACTGCACATGACCCAGCAGCACTACGTGGTGTTGTTGCGGGCCTATCGTGGCGGCGTGCTCGTCTTTGACCCGTCGGTCGGCCCGGTCTTCTACCCGATGCAGGATTTCGAGAGCCTGTATTCCGGTTACCTGTTGCAGGTCGGCGGGCAGACGGCGGCCGCGCAGCTGCCGGCGCATCCGGCGCCGGGCGGTGCGGTTGGTGGGCGCCAGACCCGCGGGGTCGAACCGGTGTCGCTTTTCATCATCGGCTTCGCCACGCGGCTGCTTGAATGCGCCATCCTGCTTTGCCTTGTTGCCGTGCTCTATCTCGTCCTGAACCGGGCAGGGTTTTCTTCGCTGTTGACCGCCTTTGGATTGATCGCCGTCTGCGGTGCGTTGCTGTTGCTGGCTCACCAGGTCAGGTTCGACGGCGAAGACGGTTGGACGCGCCGCCGCCAGACCGGGTTCTGGCGCGGTCTTATCCGCACGTCGGTGCGTGGCCGCGACCTCAGCGGATTCCGTGGCCGCGACGAGCGCGAGGTGGCAAGCTCGTTGCGCAAGGGGCTGAGCGTCGCCATCCCCCAGCGGTCGCAGGTTCCGGCCACCTTGGGCGCGTTCTGCGCCATGCCGGCCTTGCTGATGTTCCTGAGCCCCGTACTTGCGGTGGTGCACACGCTTCTCTTCGGCTTTGTCCTGATCGTCGTGCAGCTTGACCGCGTGAAGGTGTGCCGACGTTCCGTGCGCCCCGGCATCGGCCGTTACAGCAAGCTGAGCCTCGGACACGATGTGATCAACGCGGTTTCAGGGCCCGACCTGATCGGCGAGGCCGCGAAATGGACCGTGATCGGCGTCGCCGGGTTCAGCGTCCTGCTGAGCAACCTGCCACCGGTCGCGCTCATGTTCTGGATCCTCGCAGCGATGCAGATCGTGCCGACGGACTTTCGCCGCGCCATGGCACTTGCGCCGGGCCTCGCGGCGCGTGAACCGCTGTCCGACTTGACGGCGAGCCAGGTGCCGTTGCGCACCCAGCGGATCGTCGGCCCGATCGACCTGAGCGTGCAACATGCTGACGGGCTGATGCGCATCGACGGGATCACCCCCCTGACGCAAAGCCTGATGCAGCCCGACCTGACGGTGCGCGAACAGCGTCTGATCATGGCTGATATCGTGCGCCACACGGTCGAAAACCTGCCAGCGTCCGAACCGATCCCGCGGATCGGGCCGATCCGCATCTTCGGCCCGGGGCAGAACGCGTCGCAGGTCGATTTCGAACAGCTGATGATCGCCCGCGAAGCCCGCGCCGATGCCAATCTGCCGGCGCGGGTGAACACCCGTGAGATCCTCGACCAGAGCGCCGAGGACCTGGTGCTGCGGGACCTGCACAGCTGCGAACCCGGCGATTTCCCCGTCTTCTGGGATTTTCGCGAACGGCTGCCCGTGGCCGAGTTGCAGGCCCGGTTGCGCAGGCTCGGGCTGCCCTGCGCCGGGCATCTGACGATGAAACGCCTGACAGTGGTGGAGGCTGCGTGATCCATGCCCGTGACCTATCCGATCCTTGGTGACATCTGGCCCTACTCCGAGGCCGCCGCGCCGCCTGAACTGGCGTCGCTACCCGTCGACGTGTTTTTTTCCGACCCGAAAGGCAGCAGCATCCAGGCCGCCAAATGGGTACTGACCGAGGACCCCGGCTGCGCGCCGCGTGCCGCCTATGCGCTGCGCCTGACGCGATGGGACGGGGTGGGGGACCTGTCGCGCTGGGACGCGTCGCGCGGTGAATGGCAGAAGGTGAAACGCTTCAATGTGCCGGACCGCGACAGGGCCTGCTCGATCATCGATCTCAAGGGCATCCTGCTCAGCAACGTGGCGACGTCGCAGTCCCTGTCAGGTCGTCTGGACGTTTTGCTGCAGGCCGATCGCCGCGAGATGAAAACCTATCGCCTGCTTTCCAAGGTATTCTCGGTCATGTCGATCATCGTGCTGTTCTACTCGGTGCGAGCCGGGGTCGAGAAGGCGGCCATCGAACCGTTCGCGCTGATCTTCGCGCTTGCGGTCGGGATCGGTCTTTTGGCGGTCGGCCTCCGCGTTCGTTGCAAGACGCTCAGCGAGGAGGGCCTGACCCGGATGCGCGAACAGTTCCAGTACGAGTATCGCGCCTCCGAGAACGCGCCGTTGACCCTGAACAACCTGACCAGCATCCTGAAGGAGAACGACCGCAGCCGCGAGGAAGAGGCGGTGATTTTCGGATTTCTGCTGCTTTTGTGCTTCGTCTATTTCATCTCTCCGCTCGTGGTCATCGGCGTGATCGTTGCGCTGATCATCGTCACGCTGATGATGGGCGATCGCGGAACGTTGCGGAAGCTTGGCCTGGCGTTCGACCGCAGCGAAACGCGGCTCGAACAGTCCTTCCTGTCATTTCGCGCGTCAAATGACACGCTGGCGCCTCCGGCGCTGCGGGCCGCCAAGAAGGATGTGCTGCGGGACCGGATCCGGCGCTATGGCGATATGCAGCGCAAGGTGCGTGAAACCCAGTCACGGTTCCGCCTGACCCAGGATATCGGAATGGGCGTGGCCTTCATGGTGATTTTCTCCTCCTATGCCTTTCCGATCGCGGCGGGATTTCAGAAACTGTCGATCAGCGTTTCGGACTCGCTGATGTCGACATCGCTCTTTTCGATCGCGCCCGTGGTGATCCTGCTCAGCATCTCGAAGTCCACCGTGGCTCTTTCGCAGATCGCCAACCGGCGGATCATGGCGATGGCGCGCTGAACGGTTCGCCCTGCAACCCCGTCTCAATGCGCAAGCGCCGTCTCTCGCGATGATCGCGACATGGCCGGGCAACCGGACGACCAAAAGGAAACCGCCCGGACCCTTTCGGTCCCGGGCGGCTCTACGATAAAGGTCGCGCAATCAGTTGGTGGGCTTTTTCCACTGGCTGATATTGAAGCTTATGATGATCCGTTCGGCTTCGTTGCCTTCGCCTTCCGCCAGGTTCGGTTCGACGCTGTGATAGAGCCAGCTGGGGAAGAACAGCATCTTGCCGGCGACCGGTTTGACCTTGACCTTGGTCCAGCATTCCGTCTTGCGGCGCTTGTTCGGGATGTAGTTTGCGCCATTCATGATGGTGACGACGCGCGGATCGGTGAATTCGATGGCGCCTGCGCCTTCGGGGGCCTGCACGTAATAGACCCCGCTCCAGAGCGCGCCCGGATGGATATGCGCGCGGTTCGAGCTGAGCGGCGGATTAGTGATGGACCACATGGTCGACACGCGCAGATGGCGTGCAGTGTCATAGCCGAGGTTTTCGTTCACACCGCCAAGCATCTTGTGAATCCGGTTGGTGAGCCGCTTGAACTTGGCGTCCTTGTGCAGGTTGTTGTGGCTGTGCCAGCCACCCAGCGAGCGATAGTTCGAGCGTTCAATCCCTTTGGAGTCCTTGTCGCGTTCCTCGTAGATGGCGGCGAGGATTTCCCGATTCATGTCTTCCGCGTCGTGCAGCTTGGTCGAATAGACCAGCGTCGGGAAATAGTCGTCCCTGCGCAATTCGTCCTGTCCGCCTTCGGTTTCGATCTGAGCAATGGTACGGGTCATAATGGTCTCCTTGGACTTGGATTTGGCAATTGCAGCACCGCAACGGTACGTTCGCTGCCTGGAAATGAACCTTCGAGAAAAGGCCTTGGGTTCAGCGACATCCCTCTGGAACCGGTGGAGCAGATGGCACATTCGGTGGTGTATCAAGAATCGTTCGGATGACGGCGATCCGGGCCGGGACTCGCGCAAGAATGTCGCGACTGTCGACAGGCGGAATCCGGCCGGGATGGCGCAGCAGCGCATAAGCGAAAAGCGCGGTTTCGGCCAGATCCTCGCGGTCGGGACGAGACTGCGCATAGCGGGTCATGAAAGCGTCGTCTTGGCGTTGCGCCGCGACCCATCCAGGCGACAGGCTATACGCGTTGTCCAGAGTCGCGTGGATCGACTCGTGCAGCAGGGATTCCGCCAACCGTTTCTGACCGATCCGGCGCGTCGCCATGTCCTGGTAGACGAACATCTTGCCTGACCCGGCGTGGAACCCTTCATCCCCCTTGTGAATGCCCAAGCGGCGAATACCGTGCCGAAAGGCAAGCGGGATCTGACCCAGGCGATTGCCGTAGCGGTCGGCTTCCGCGCGGGCGGCCACCTCCGTTTCGAACTCGGGGTTCAGCACGATCTCGAAAGGGGGCATGTCGCTGAAATGGGCGCTGAAGACAAAGGTGTCCAGATCGAACTCGTCGTCCTGCCGCTTGTCCCACATCTGGCGAGTCCCTCGGCCCTCGTAGGCAAGGCAAACGAAGGTTGAGGGATCGTCATCGAGAATGATGTCAAATACCGTGTCCGCAGTTGCCGAAAAGGGCGGTTCGCTGGCCCACAGGCCCGTGGAAAACGAGGCGAGGCTGGCCGTGATCGCGAGGCAGAGCAAATTCGATCTGCATGCATCTACTGATGGCACCGTGAACGGCTCCATGCGCCATACTCCAATACTTGGGCGCGGCGGGGCCACGCGAAACGGATATTTCAATAGTCGGTGCCGGATTGGCAGTTTCTGTCCTGCCCCGGTGTTTGAATTGCAAGAAGCTTAGCCATGCCCCTTCATCCGCGCAATGCTGGTATATCTTACCTTTCGCCGTCCAGCGCGGAGCGTGCGAGCTGGACTCGATCCGGGGGAACGCCGCGATTGAGCGACCGTCGGAAAAGATCTGCTGTCGGTCGCCGTCGAGCCTCTTCGTGTGCTACGGCACGGCATTCGGGACGCCGAAATCGTGCGGACAGTGCCGGACGTCGAGAGTGGTCAGATATCCAGGGCGGCGATGGTCGTGATCAATGGCGTCTTTCCGGACATCCCGGGGTCATGGCTTTCGGACATCGTGCTATGGGCGAACGCATCAAGATTTCTGCGCGAAACGCCTACGTGACGGCGATCCCATCCGAACGGGCAGGCCGTTCGCGCTGACAGCTATGCTCAATGACTGCGCTGTTGCAGCATAACGACATAGAAGGCGACGTTGTGATGCAGGGCCGCGCTGATCGTCGCCTCGTAGGCTCCGATCTGGGTGTGCTTGATATGGCGGCAGAGACTGGTCTGGACCATGCCGGTGTCCATGATTTCACCCGGGCTTTCCCGGATCGTCAGGTCGAGCGCGGCATACTCGAAAAGCGATCGTCCCCAGGGCCCGACGCCGCCACCGTCAAATTCCTGCCGGGCCTGTTTGTTCGCGTAGCAAACCCTGTGATCCTTGTCGACGATCAGCACCGGCACGGGCAGGATCTCGAGCCCTGCGCGAAGTTCGTTTTCAGGCACGTTCAGCACCAGGAACTGAACCGTCGTCTCGGTCTCATCGACGACAGGCACGATCAGGCGCTGCCAAGTCGAGACGAAAACACTGCGCGGTGGTTGATGCACCGTCAACAGGCGCTCGCGGCGCTGGCCCACGGCGACGTAGGTCGCGCTGAAGAAAGCGCTGATATGGCCGGGAAAGGCGTCCGTCGTCATGCCGGTCATGTCCTTGCCATAAATCCGTGCGATCCCCAGGCCATAGTGATCATAGTGAAAGACGCGGGGATCGTCGGTCGTGGACAGCAGCATCAGCCAATCCTTCGTCGCCCCGAACACCCCGAGGTCGAGCGCCTTGAGCGGAATGGTTGCCGCGCCCGAGCTGAGTCGGTCACAGGTGTCGCTGAACTGCTGCACCACGGAGCGAAAGGAATTTCGCGGATCAGGGCTCCACAACAGAAAGGGCGGGGGCGCATCGACTTTCAGAAACTGATCTCTCGCCGTGAGAAGATCCGCCTCGTAAGGAGGCTTCGCATCACCAGCTGCGCCAGAGCCGGTGGAGTGTACGTGCGTTGTCATCGAAAACGCCCTCGCAATTATCTAATCAATCAATCAAAACTGTACGTTAAGTATATCGTAGGAACCGTTGCGATCCAGTTAACGGTGCCCGGTGCGGAGGCCAAACGCGTCACGCTTCCGTGTGCTGGGGCGTTTGACGCGATCGGATCGCACCGGAACAAGCCTTGATGAAAAGCCGCGAATAGAGAACCGGAAGGCCACGAAGATGACGGGAAAATCCAACGAAATCAAGGTGACTTGCGTGACCGGTGCCGCCGGCGGGTTGGGGCGAGCGATCAGTCGGGGGCTGATTGGCGCCGGGTTCAGGGTCGTTGGCCTCGATGTGTCTGACGAGGGGCTCAAGGATCTGGCTGAGCGGATTTCGGCTGATGGCCATGCCGGCGCGTTCGATCCGATTTTGGTCGATCTGACCGATCCGGATGCCATTGCCGATGCGTTCGCCACGATCCGTGCGCGTCACGGCGGCCTTGATGGGCTGGTGAACAATGCGGGCACCTGTTTCATGTCGGACTTTCCGGACATCACTGCCGCCGAACTCGACCGTCAGATGGCGGTCAATTTCAACTCCGCTTTCCACTGTTGCCAGCAGGCGATCAAGCTGATGGAGGGGCGAGAGGGAGTACGCAAGATCGTGAACATCTCCTCAAACGGTGCCTACAATTTCGACGTCTTCGACCCACCGCATTACCGCGCAAGCAAGGCGGCGATGGACACGCTGACCAAGGATCTCGCCCGCCGCTATGCCCGCGAGCGTGTCGCGGTCAATTCGATCGCCCCTGCGATGACCGAAACGCCGCTCTTCGGTGTCCTCAGCGAGGAGGTTCTGGATCGCGCGATTTCGGCCATGCCGCATGGACGTGCCATGCAACCCGAGGAGATCGCGGCCTGGGTGGCTTTCCTGATGTCCGCGGCCGGCGATGTCTGCTCGGGCAACGTCATCATCCTGAACCAGGGGCGGGATGTCAGGTGAAGACCATTCCTCAAGTGTATGAGGCGGGAGCTTTCTTGAGGGTTTTCCATTGCTCGGGACAATGGCCGTAGATCACTGTCGCGCCGGTGTCGCGGACAAGAGCCATGAGCCGCGCGCCATGCCGGATCGCCAGATCTTCATTCCATGACCCTGCAAAGGCCTCGTCTATTTCCGCGGGGCGGGAAATCGCGTCCGAAGTCAGCATCAGGGGGCCGGTTTCGGGCAACTCGAGCAGGAGCGACAGTTGGCCCGGTGCGTGGCCCGGAGTGAACAGTACCTCGAACCCGGGGCCGATCCGGGTGTCTTCATCGATCAACAGGTAATCGCGGTCAGGCCAGTCGATCGGTTGCGCGCCGCGCCAGTAGAGCGGCTTTGGCAACTCGCGCTCCGCGCGCGCAATGAGGATCGGCGCCTGCGGACAGAGCGCCAGGCCGCCGACATGGTCGATATGGGTGTGCGTCTGGATCATCAGGTTGATCCGGTCGAGCGTGGTGCCAGCACAGGCCAGTTGCGCGGCCGGGAGATTCTCGGGAGTGCAGGACAGCACGCTGCCGAACGACCCCAGAGAATCCTCCTGCGTCGCGCGCGCCGCGTCCTCGGCGTACTTGGCGGGGAAGCCCGAGTCGACGAGCACCTCTTCGCCTGCACTGGTGCGGATCAGGAAACCGCAGATGCCGATGATGCGCCCGTTGGCGTGAACCTTGAACAGCCCGAAATCCAGAACATGGACCGAAACCGGGTGGCCTTTCAGAATGGCTCGCGTATTCATTGGGTGAAATCTCTCACGTGGCGATGGGCATGAAAGTCAGGATCCATACCCTGTTCCAGTATCTTCTGGACACGACCGAAGCAAACCCTGACGTGATTGTCGGCCTGTCGCTGTCCGAGCCGCCCAAGCTCGGCGCATATCTCGATGCGCTCGATCCCGACCTGTCGCTGGACTGGAACAATCGCTCCTTCCGTGGTCTGCCGGAGCTGCGCCAGCATGTTCTGGACCATGCCGGGCTCTCGGACATCTGCAGGCTCGACGACGTTCTGATCACCGCGGGCGCGGCCGAGGCGAACTACCTCGCGGTGATGCAATTGCTGCAGCCGGGCGACGAGATCGTGGTCGAACGCCCAGGCTGGCCTCAGGCCGAGGTGCTGGCCAAGGCCATCGGCGCCACGATCCGTCCGGTCGCGCGGGATGAAAGTGCCGGCTGGGCGTTGTCTTTCGATGCGCTCGAGGCGGCGGTGACCGACCGCACCCGGATGATCTTCCTCACCAATCCCAACAACCCGACCGGCCGGCTGTTCCGCCCGGACGAACTCGACCGGCTGGTCGTCATCGCGGACAGGGTCGGGGCATGGCTTCTGATCGACGAAGTCTATGCCGGGCTGGAATGGCAGGGAGGGCGAGGCGCGTCGATTGCCGGTCTCTACGATCGCGGGATCACCACGGGTAGCGTGTCCAAGGCGCTGGGACTGCAGGGCCTGCGCACCGGGTGGATGATCTGCCGCGATCCCGAAGTGATCATGGACGCAGTGGTGCTGCGGGAGAACAGCAGCGAAATCATGAACATCATGGGCGAGGTCATTGCCGAGATCGCGCTACGGCCTGACCGCTATGATCCTGCGATGGCCCGGGCTCGCGACCAGGGCCGGGCCAATCTGGACGTGTTGGACGCTTTCGTCGCGACCCAACCCGGTCTGTCCTGGCAGCGACCCGAAGCCGGGCTGATCGGGCTTGCACGCTTGCCCGGCGGCGTGGACAGCGACGCCTTTGCTGGCCGCCTGTTGGCAGACCCGTACCGCACGTTTCTTTTGCCGGGCAGCGCCTATGGCTGCCCACAGCACATCCGGCTGGGTGTCGGCGGCGGGACGTCGGTCGATCTGCAAACCGGCCTTGATCGGATCGCAGACCTGTTGCGCGCCTGGTAAGCTTCCCGGATTTGCGGTTTCCAAGTCGCCGTGACCGGCATAGCGTGCCCAAGAACCAACAGGGGAATGATGACTTTGGTGGCAGAGCGATACGATACGGTCATTCGGGGAGGAGATGTCGTGACACCCGATGGCGTGAACCGCGCGGATATCGGAGTGCGCAATGGCGAGATCGCGATCATCGCCCCCGATCTCGGCACTGCCGACGAGGTCGTCGAGGCGTCGGGATGTTTCGTCATGCCCGGCGGAGTCGACCCTCACGCCCATATCGAGCAGCTCAGCGGCATGGGCGTGATGAACGCCGACACGTTCGAAACCGCGACCCGATCCGCGGCAATGGGAGGCACCACCTCCGTCATCAGCTTCGCGGCCCAGCAGAAGGGCGAGGCGCTGTCGCGCACGGTGGCGGACTACGCGGAACGCTCCCGGCGCGGCGCAATGATAGATTACGCCTTTCACCTCAGCTTGTCGGACCTTTCAGCGCCCGGCTTCGACACCGACCTGCGCCGCTTGATCGACTCGGGTCACCGCTCGATCAAGTTGTTCACGACCTACAATATCAAGCTCGAGGACCGGGATATCCTCAACGTGCTGTCTCGCGCGTCCGGTTCGCTGGTCTGCGTACATGCGGAAAACGACGCGCTGATCGGCTGGAGCCGCGATGCTCTGGTCGCGGCTGGACTGACCGCGCCGCGATACCACGCGCCCTCGCATCCGCGCCTGGCCGAGGTCGAGGCGGTCGAACGGATGATCCGCTTTGCCGAGTTTTTCGCCCAACCGGTGATGCTGTTTCACATCTCGACCACCGAGGCGCTCGCATCGATCCGTACCGCCCGTGCGCGACAGGTGCCGGTCTGGGCCGAAACCTGTCCGCACTACCTGCTGATGACCGATGAGGTGCTGGACCGGCCCGGGATCGAGGGTGCGAAATGGATGTGTTCACCGCCGCAGCGCCGCGAGGCGGATCAGGAGGCGCTCTGGGCCGGGTTGGCCGCAGGCGACCTTCAGATCGTCAGCTCCGATCACGCACCGTACCGATTCGACGCAAGTGGCAAGCTCAGCGCCGGACTGGAGGCGGGGTTTCCCGAGATCGCCAACGGCCTGCCGGGGCTGGAAACGCGGTTGCCGCTGATCTTCGACGCGATGATTGCGCGGGGCAGGGGCGGGCCGGAAGCTTTCGCCCGCATCACCGCGTCCGAGCCTGCGCGCATCTATGGCCTTCAGCGCAAGGGGCGCCTTGCGGTCGGGATGGATGCCGACATCGCCATCTGGAATCCGCGCACCACGCGGCGCTATGGCGCCAACGACCTGCATGACAACGTCGGCTACAATCCGTGGCAGGGGCGCGAAATCGCGGGCCAGCCGATCCACGTGATGTCGCGCGGCGATTGGATCGTGCGCGATGGGCGGTTCGAGGCCGAACCGGGGCGTGGGAACTGGATTCGCCGCGATGCCATCGGGGTTGCCGCGGCCATAGAACCCGCCGAAGAGGTCAGGTTGCTGCGCGAGGTCCGGCCATGACCCCGCCCAAGACAAGAGTTCAGAAGGTCATCACCTTTTTCTACTACCATGATCTGACGCGCGCGATGGAGTTCTATGAGCAGGTCATGGGGCTGACGCTCGCAATCGATCAGGGCTGGTGCAAGATCTACCACATCGGCGGCGCGGCCCATGTCGGACTGGTGGATCAGGCGCGCGGGATGCAGAAGGCGAGCGCTCAGAAGCCGGTGCAACTCTGCATCCGGGTTGAAGACGTGGACGCGTGGTACGACTACGCCAGCGTTTGCGCGCTGGATAATCTGTCGGACATGTTCGAAAATGACGCGCTCGGGATCAGGGCCTTCGTCTTCAACGATCCGGAGGGCTACCAGATCGAAATCCAGAGCGCCACGCGCGAGGGGTCGTGATGCAGGACCGTCCACTCATCGTAATCAATCCGAATTCTTCGACCCAAGTCACCCAAGGCATTTCGGCGGCGCTCGACCCGTTGCGCGGCCTGGGTGTGCCGATCCGCTGCGAGACCCTGGCTGAGGGCCCGCCGGGGATCGAGAGCCAGGCACAGGCGGACCTGGTGATCGCGCCGTTGCTCGACCTTGCCATGTCGCTGAGCGGCGAGGCGGGCGGCTTCGTCATCGCCTGTTTTGGCGACCCCGGCCTGCATGCCCTGCGCGACCGCCTCGCCCAACCGGTGCTCGGAATCCAGGAATGCGCTGTGATGACGGCGTTGACGATGGGGCAGCGCTTTGGGGTCATCTCGATCCTGCGCCCGTCGATCCCGCGCCACATGCGCGCTTTCGGCGCGATGGGCGTGACGGCCCGCTGCGCAGGTGACCGGGCGCTCAACCTCGGAGTCGGCCAGTTGGCGGAACCCGCACTCACGCTCGCCCGAATGATCGAGGTGGGCACCGAATTGCGCGACAGCGACGGCGCGGATGTGTTGATCCTTGGGTGCGCCGGGATGGCCGGCTATCGGGCCGACCTCGAACAGCGGCTTGGGCTGCCGGTGATTGACCCATGCCAGGCGGCGGTGTCGATGGCGGTCGGGCGCATGGCGCTCTACTGGACTCGGAAGGAAACCGAATGACACGATTGGACGAAACCGCAACTGGCGTCTTCACCATCGCCGCCACGCCCTTTCTGCCGGACGGGGCGCTCGATCTGAACAGTATCGACCGGATGGTCGATTTCTACGCCGAGAAAGGTGCAACGGGGCTGACGATCCTCGGGATGATGGGAGAGGCGGGCAAACTGTCCGCCGATGAGTCCGTCTCGGTGATCCGACGCGTTGTCTCCCGCACCGACATGCCCGTGGTAGTAGGAGTGTCGGCACCGGGTCTTGCGGCGATCGGGGCGTTGGCGCGCGCGGCGGTCGACCTGGGCGCGGCAGGTGTCATGGTCGCGCCCCCGTGGACGCTGAAAACCGATGGACAGATCGTGTCCTATTTCCACGATGTCGCTGAAGCTTTGGGTGATATCCCGTTCGTTCTGCAGGATTTTCCGCTCGCGACCTCGGTCGTGATGCCGGTGGATGCGATCCTGAAGATCGTTGCCGATTGTCCGACATGCGTGATGCTCAAGCACGAGGATTGGCCCGGTTTGGACAAGATCAGCAGCCTGCGCGCCGCCTCGGACGCCGGGGCCCGGCGGATATCGATCCTCTGCGGCAATGCCGGGCTGTTCCTGCCCGAGGAACTGGCCCGTGGTGCCGATGGCGCGATGACTGGGTTCGCCTATCCCGAGATGATGGCAGAGGTGGTGGCGGCACACCGGGCCGGCGAGCGAGAGCGCGCGATGGATATCTTCGACGCCTACCTGCCGCTCGTGCGCTACGAAAGCCAGCCGGGGCTTGGGCTTGCGGTGCGCAAATATGTGCTCGCCCGGCGCGGCGCGATCGCGCATGATACGCTGCGCAAGCCGGGCAAAGGGCTCACCTCCGCCTCGGTGGCCGAGGTCGAGCGGTTGATGGCGCGGCTCGACCGGCGCCTGAAGACTCTCTGAACCGCGTCACTCATATCCCGTCATCTCGAGGTAGCCGCGGCCGGAATGGCTGCCGGTGATCGACACCGGCCCCTCCCAATAGGGAAAGGACGTGTCCATCCAGCTGTTCGGATTCAGCGCGGCGACCTCGACATCCACTCCGAATTCGGGAAGTCGCACCCGCCAGTCCACGGGCACCTCGCGTCCGGCGACCTCGGTGGTCGCAAGGGGGGAGACGCTCAGCGCGCCGTCCGGAAGGGACCGTGTGGTGCCGTCAGGTGCGATCCAGGTGGCCGAGGTGAAACCGCCAGCCGAATCCCGAAGGCGGAACCCCATCATCCGCGCGCCGCTGTCGAAGGAGAGCGAAAACCAGTCCCAGCCGGTCTGGTCTTGGGCCAGCGGCTGGGAAGACCACTCGCGATCGAGCCAGCCCTGGCCCGTCACGCGCACCGGGCCCTCGGGCAGATGCAGCACACCCGAGACCTCGTAGGCGGGTTGCGAATAGTAGTAGCTTGCCTGATCGGCAGCGGATTTGACCGAAAAGCCCCGGTCGCCGTGAAAGACCAGCGGGCCGTCCGCCGCGAGATCCAACTCGTAGCGGAACGCCTGACCGCGCGCGGACAGTGACAACTCGGAGATGCCGCGGCCTTCGCGTCCGCGCATCTCCCAATCGTCTATCCAGGCCACGAAGGGGGCTGCGGTGACACCGGCCTGACCGATGCCGCCCCGTGCGGTGCGCTCGGCGACGAAATGTGACTCGGGGGTCGTCAGGGCGGCATGGCCCATCCACAGCTGCGGCGTTTGCCACCCGGTGCCGTCCTCGGGCGCCAGGGCGGACCGGAACAGCGTCCACTGGACGCCGTAGTCCACTCCGTCCTCTCCGGTGAGCGTGGCGGTCAGGTACCACCATTCGATCCGGTAGGACGGGTGCGCGCCATGATCGTCGGGAAACCGGAATGTGGTGCCGCGCTCAGGCATGGCAAAACCCTCGGCGTCCGTACCCAGATCCGCGAAGCCCTGTGCGACGGCCGGCGCACTCAGCAGTGACATCAGGAAGATCAAACAAGCCTTAGCGTTCATTCGAGAATTCCCTCAGCAGATCCGCCGGGGCGGTGCTCAGAAGGCGGCGCGCGGGGATCAGGGCGGCGCAGGCTCCGGCCAGCAGGGCCAGACCCCAGAGCCAGAGCCAGTCGAGCGGAAACAGGTGCATCGGCAAGCGCCAGCCGAACGCCTCGACGTTGATGACCTCCAGCAGCACCCAGGCCAGGGCCAGACCCAGCGGCAAAGCCAGCACCGCGGTCAGCCCGGCCATCGCGATGCTGCGCAACAGTTCCAGACGCGCCAGCCGCCGTCGGGTCAGGCCAAGCGCCCAGACCGGTGCAAGCTGCGGCAGGCGCAACGTCCAGAGTGTCAGCAGGCTGGTCAGTATGGCGAAGCTTGCGACCCCGAGCGTCAGCAGGTTCAAGGCGCCCGTCACGACGAATGTCTTTTCAAAGATCCGCAGGGACTGTGCCTTGACCGTCGACTGATCAACGATGGCGCTGGCGGGCAGGTCGAAGCTGTCGCGGATTTCGCTGATCAATGCGGCGCGATCCTCGGGCGCGATGCGCAGGCCGAACTGCCGGTTTGCCACTCCATCAAAGCGGGCCAGAAGCAGGTCCATGGAGAGGATCACCTGCGGATTGGGATTGCCGTAGTCCGAATAGACGCCGCTTATCGGCATCGACCAACCTGGGGCCAGAGCGACGCTGTCACCCGGCCAGATATCGTCGCTGCGGGCGAGTTGTTCGTTGATCAGCACGCCGGCGCCCTCGGACACCCGGTCCCAGACTGCGGGTCCGGAGGCGATCAGGGGCCAGTGGTCGCGATATGTCGAATGATCGACGATCCCGTAAACCCGCGCGGGCAGGCCTGAAATGCGGGTTTCGCCATAGCGGATCGGCAGCACCGCCCGGGTGCGCGGCGCCAGCCATTCCGCAAGCTGCGCGCCCTGCGCATCATCGCGGGCGGTGATATAGAGTTCGGAGGCGAGCCGTTGATCCAGCCAGCCCACGAAGGTCAGCCGGAAACTCGACACCATCGTGCCGACGCCGATATTGGTCGCGAGCGCAAGCAGCAGCGCCATGAGAGCTAGGGAAAGACCGGGCAACTGGGCGCGCAGATCGGCCCAAAGCCATTCCTGCACCGGCCCCCGTGCGCGCCGCGCGAGCAGGTTCAGGCACAGGGCGAGTGTGGGCGGCAGAAGCAGCGCGGCACCCAGCATGAGGCCGGCGAGCAGCGCGAAGCCCGCGATCAGCCCGCCGAAGAGCAGGTGGCAGGCGATCCCTGCCGCGATCAGCGCAAGCCCAGCTGGCACCATCCGTCGAGTGGCGGGGACGGACGCGCGGGCCCAGCCGGTCTGGCCCGGGGCCGCCAGAAGCGGCATCCGGTGGAGCTTGGCCAGCGCCTGTGCCCCCGCGAGCAGTGCGCCCAGCAGCGCCATGCCGATCCCGGCGGCGATCCAGGAGGGGGCGAGCGTCAACTGGCCGCCGACCGGCGCACCGTAAAGTCCGCGCAGCGTCGCCACCACGTCGGGCAACAACGCGGCGGCGACCAGATAACCGAGCAACAGGCCGAGGCTGCCGGCCAGGAACGCCAGCAACAGAAGTTCGGTCAGCAGGAGCAGGGTCAGGGTCCGAAGCGGAACGCCGAGCGCGCGCAGTGTGCGGATCATCGGACGCCGTTGCTCGAAGGCGAGGCCCACGGTGCCGTGCACGATGAACAGCCCGACAGCAAAGGACAGCAGGCCAAAGGCGGTCAGGTTGAGATGGAAACTGTCAGTCAAGCGGGCGATGTCGTTTTCGCCGTGAGGGGCCAGCAGCACGAGACTTGGCGCGACCTCGGCAATGGGCGGCAGGTCGATCGCCTGATCGGGCAAGACCAGCATTCGGCTGATCTCGCCATGTCGATCGAGCAGGCGCTCGGCAGTGCCGATATCGGTCAGAACGACGCCATAGGGGACCTGGGCGCTGGCGATCAGCGGGGCAGGGAGGATCGCACCGGGCGTCTCGGTCAAGGTCTCCGGACTTGCGATCAGCCGTCCGGGCTTGCCGAAGATGTCGGCAGGTGTCAGGTCGGTCTGCCCGGCATCGGGGGTGACGGTGATCGGGTAGTTCAGGAAATCGACGCCCATGAGCGTGACGAAGCGGTCGGCAAGGCGCAAGCGCCCTTCCAGCACCGGGCTGACCTGCCAGCCGGCGCGGCGCAAAGCCACGTATGTGTCCAACGTCACCGGCCCCGACGGCATGGACAGCGTCGACAGCCGGTTCAGGCCCAGCTGTTCAGCCGCTTCCGCATAGCTTGCGCGCGCCTGTCCGTTGATCGCCTGCACGGCCGACCAAAGACCGGTGGCAAGGGACAATCCGAGAACCAGCGTGATGAACTGCACCGGTTGCTTGCGCCAATGCGACAGCAGGGCAAGAAACGTGGCGCGGATCATGCGATGCGGCCATTGCTCAGATGCAGTTGCCGGTCGAGCCGGTCGGCAAGCCGCTGGGAATGGGTGACGAGGAACAACGCCGCCCCGGCGTCGCGCACAAGGTCCAGCATCAGGTCGAAGACCGTCGCGCTGGTGGTCTCGTCGAGGTTCCCGGTGGGTTCGTCGGCAAGGAGCAGACGGGGGCGGAGCGCGAGCGCGCGCCCGATTGCGACCCGCTGCTGCTGCCCGCCCGAAAGTTGCTCGGGATAGCGCGTCTCGAATCCGTCAAGGCCCAACCGTTCGATCAGTTCGGCGAGCCTGTCGGGATCGTCCCGGCCTGCGATGCGGGCGTGAAAGGCCATGTTCTGCTGCACGGTCAGAGATGGAATCAGGTTGAACTGTTGAAAGACGAGCGCGACCTTTTCCCGGCGCAGAGCGGCGCGTTCCGTGTCGTTGAGGGGCGACAAGGCCACGCCGTCAAGATGGATTTCGCCCGAATCGAACCGATCGAGCGCGCCGGCGAGATGCAGCAGCGTGCTCTTGCCGCTGCCGCTTTCGCCCGTCAGGGCCAGGGTCTGGCCCGCGTCCATCGAAAGCGTCACGCCATCCAGAACCGGTCCCGCAGCATCGGTGCCGGGATAGCGTTTGGTTACGGAGCGCACGTCGAGAAGCACGGCAGGCGAGTCCTTTTCCTATCGGTGCCCGGGTAGATGGCATGATTGCCGCCCTTGTCCACCGCAGTCGGCCGCTGCGGTCAAGATGCCGCGCGCCGCGAGTGCATCGCAAGCGACGACTTGCGGTGTGCGGTCGTGCGGGGGAAGATGGCGTGGCACGCAAGAGGAAGAACCGCCGTGACCATCGCTCAGCAACTGCTCTGGGGAAGCGTCTGCCTTCTCGCCTGCCTGATCCTGCATGTCATCTGGATATCAATCGGCGTAGATCTGCTGTGGCGCTCTCGCGACCGGCTTGCTCACCAGCGCCGTTTCATGCGCACGACACTCGTCATCGTACTTGCCGTTGGTGCGATGTTGATCGCGATAACCGCGCAGGTTCTGCTCTGGTCGTTCTTCTATGTCAGTTTCTCGGCGCTCGAGGACTGGAACACGGCGCTCTACTTCTCGATGGTGACGTTCACGACGCTCGGCTACGGCGACATCATCCTCGAGCCGGACCTGCGGATCTTCGCGACATTCGGTGCCGTGACCGGGCTGTTCAGTTTTGGGCTCAGCACGGCGTTCCTGGTTGCTGCGGCCTCCCATCTGATGAACGGGGTCGTGCCGGATCACAACAGCGGCGAGAACAGACGCGACACCGGCGCACCATAGCGAATGAGCGCGCGTTGTTCCGATAGGGTCAGCTTGAGTTCGTAGGATTCTTCGAAATCGTCACGCAGCATCTCGTCGACAGCTTGTGCCATGCCGCTGTCAAAGAACATGGCCATCGTCTCGAAATTCAGCCGGAAGGAGCGGTTGTCGAGATTGGTCGTGCCGATGCCGGCAAGCGTGTCGTCGACGACGAAGACCTTCTGATGCGTGAAACATTTCGTGTAGCGGAACACCCGCACGCCCGCTTCGCGGATATCGTCGAAGAAGGCAAACGCCGCAAGCCCGACAAGCAGGTGGTCGGATTCATCCGGAACCAGCAGGCGCACATCGACGCCGCGCAATGCCGCGTGGCGCAGGGCCGACACGATATCGATATCCGGCACGAAGTACGGCGACGCGATCCATATCCGCTTTCGTGCCGCCGCAATCGCGGAAAAGAACATCATGCTGCCGGTATCGGCCGTGTCGCCCGGGCCGGTGGCGACGATCAAACCGGTGACCCCCTCCTCATGTTGTGGAGCGGACCAGTTCAGCGCCTCTATGAGCAGGTCGCCGGTTTGCCAGTGCCAATCCTCGGCGAAGATCAGTTGCAACTGCGTGACCATCGGGCCCGAAAACTGTACATGGGTGTCGCGCCAGCCGGCAAGCCCGGCGCATGTGCCCAGGTACTGGTCGCCGACATTTAGACCGCCCGTGAAGGCCAGGGTGCCATCCACGATCACCGTCTTTCGGTGATTTCGGAAATTGATCTTGAGCCGGGACCAGGGCAGACGCCTGGTCTGCTGATCGGCCACCACGACCCCGGCGGCAGTCAGTTCGTTGATATAGCGCCCGGGCAGCGCGAAGCTGGCGATCGGATCGACCATCAACCGCACGGTCACACCGCGCCCGGCGGCATCTATCATGTGCTTTTGCAGCGACCGGCCCAGGGTGTCGTCCTGGACAAGGTAGAATTGCACCAGAACATAGCTTTTCGCCGCATCGATGGCGCGAAAGATCGCCTCGAACGCGGCTTGGCCGTCAATCAGCAATTCGGCCGTGTTGCCCCGCGCGGCAGGCAGGTCGGCGCAATATTCAAACGGGGCGAGGTCGATTTCGAGGCTGTCGGGATCGGGCGCGGTGTTGTCGTTGAAATTCTTGATGCTTTCAGTGACGCGCGCGCTTTCGCGCCGGGCGATATAGTAGCCGTGATAGCGATGCTGCCCGAACACGAGATAGGCGGGAACCGCCAGAAACGGCAGGATCAGCAGAAAGACCACCCATCCGACCGCACCCTGTGGCGTGCGTGCGGTCTGGGCCGCGCGCAGGGCGCAGTAGACGCCTGCGATATAGGCGGCGGCGATCACGACCGCGCCCAGGGGGCTCCACATTTCGCGTCTCCTCAGATTGTCGCGCCCGTTCAGTAATACGCATCCTGCCCAGATGGGCCAGCCCTGTGCCCTGATCACACCTGTCTGGCAAATCTCTGCCGCAACCGCTCGACGCGGTCCCGGATCTCGGGTCGGATCGCACCGGGACGGGATGGATCGCGCAAGCTGCGCATCCATGCGGCCGGTGGGGTGCGTTGCTTGCCGCGGGTCCATGTCAGGGCGCGCAGAACCTGCTGGGCCCGGTCCGGCAGCGTTTCGGGAATGTCGTGTCCCGCCAATGTGGCCCAGACCCCGGCCCAGCATCGCCCGACCGACCAGGGATTGTATCCGCCACCTCCCAGCACGAGGTAACGATTTGTCATCGCCGCGAGAGCCGCGACGGTGCGCCAGTGGCAGGTGTTGGACAATGCCAAACGTGACAACGGATCCTCGAGCAGCGCGTCGGCGCCACACTGCAGAACGATCGCATCCGGACGGAACGAGTCCACCGCCGGCAGCAGGAACCGGTCGAGGATCAGGTCGTACTCCGTATCATTCAGCTCGCGCGGCACCGGCAGGTTGAATGCGATGCCCCCGGCGGTATCGGTCAGCGCGCCGGTAAAGGGCCAGCGGCCTTCCTCGTGGATCGACACGATCCTTAGGTCTTTCATCCCCGCCAGCGCTTCTTCCACCCCGTCGCAATGATGCGCGTCGATATCCACGTAGATGATGCGGCGCAGTCCCAGCGCGCGCAAATGGAGGATTCCCAGCACCGGGTCATTGAGGAAACAGAATCCGTTCGCGCGATCGGCCATGCCGTGATGGGTGCCGCCGCCTGGAACATAGGCGACACCGCCGCGAGCAATCATTTCGGCCGCCATCAGGACGCCACCTGCCGACGTTGCGGGCCTGCGATACATCTGCGGATAGACCGGGTTGGATACCGTGCCAAGGCCGTGTCGTCTGCGTGTCGTGTCGTCGACCTGCTGGCGCTCTTCTGCGCGCTGCAGGGCGGCGATGTAGTCCGCTGTATGAAAGGTGGTCAGCGCTTGTGGCTTGGCGCGTGGGCTGGTGCGATAGCTATCAGGCGGCAACCACCCAAGGGCGCGGCACAGGTCGGTCACAGTCGGGACGCGCGGGATTGCGAGCGGATGAGACCCGCCATAGCTGGACCCGCGATAGACATTCGAACCGATGAAAACGGGAGCGGTGGGAGATACGCCAATCTCGGTCGAGGTGGCGCCGGGACCGTTTGGCCCGGTCATTCGACCGGCACGCCCTATTTCTTCTTGCCGCCGGAGAGGATAGCGATCAGCGGCCCGATCAGCGACGGCAACAGGCTCCCAAGCGGATCGGAGACGACCTGGCGGACAGACTTGGTCAGGTCACGGGCTTCGTCCACCGCGAGTTCCAGATCGTGCTCCAGTTCGGCGATGGCTGCGTCACGCAATTCGACCACCGGCTCGAGATCGCGATCGGCATCGATGCGCGCTGCATACCAGACCATCACCACCGCCAGCGCAAGATCGATCAGCGCCACCAGACCCGCCGCGGCCTGACCGGACATGCGGTCCTGCAGCATGAGGAACCCGGCGACGTTCAGCATGATCAAACCAAGCCCTGCCACCACGCCGGCAAAGGCCATCAGCCCGGTTTGTGTGCGCAGGACGGTCAGCCGACGGCGCGCGATCAGACGCTCCGTCCGTACGAGGATCGACAGGTTCTGACTGGTGCGGCTCATGCCGGGGCTCCCGTGTTCAACGATGCGACAGGCGACCGAGCAGCACGCCCACCCCGAAGGCCCCAAGAAGAGTCAGAAGGGGTTTGGTCTTCGGCAAGTTGCCCAGTTCGGTGCCGATCTGCTCCAACAGCGCCTCGATTTCCTGCTGATCCAACCCGTAGCTCTCCAGGTAGTCGGTTAGCGTGGCCTGGGGCGCGGTCTGCGGTTTCGCCGCGGCATCCTTTGCGTCGCGGTCCGCGATCTGCTTGCGCAACTCCGCAAGTTCCGCCTCCAGTTCAGCCTTGGTCGCCATCACTGCCTCCGTTCAGAAGTTTGCCGCCCCGCGCTGACAGATCGCGGACAACATCCGCGTCGCCGTTGCGCCGAGGCCCGCCACGTCGTGACAATAAGGACGTTAGGCGGACGGTCAAGGGCATCACTCGCCCCCGGGGGCTGGCCCACGACATGCGGGAGATGTTGCATTGACCGTACCGCTCGTGCAACTTTTGCGGGATGGCGCGCATTGTCCTATTCCGGTTCCGATCCTTGCCTCCGCCAGGCATCGCTGGCGCAAGGGCTTGTGCATGAGCAACTCCGTCCTGGCCCGTGTCGGGCGCGCGCTGCTGTCCTCCTGGACACGGTTCAACGATCGTGGCGGCTGGGTGATGAGCAGTCATGTCGCCATGTCGGTGATGCTCGCGCTTTTCCCGTTCGTTCTCTTCATCGTCGCTCTGGCGGCAACCCTGTCACAGAATATAGACATCGACAGCTTGATCGAGCTGGTCTTCGGCTCCTGGCCGGACGAGATCGCCGCGCCGATTACAAATCAGGTGCGCAAGGTGGTCAGCACGACGGATTCGACGGTGTTGACGCTGGGTGGCGTGCTGGCGATCTATTTTTCCTCCAACGGGGTCGACGCGGTGCGCAAGGCGATGGTGTCGGCCTATCGCGAGACCGATGAACGACCGTTCTGGCGCACGCGGCTGCTGTCGCTGACCTTCGTGATCATCGGCGGGGCGGGAGTTCTGGTGGCTGGCACGGTGGGGGTCGCGCTTCCGATCTATGTCCATTTCTTCGCCGAGGCGGTGCCGGGTCCGCTGCTCGACTGGCTGGATTCCGAGTTGATCAACACCATGGTGCCGCTGGTGCTGCTCGCGCTCGGTGTCGCCGCGTGCCACATGTGGCTGCCCGGAAAGCACCACACGTTGCAGCAGGTCCTCCCCGGCGTGCTGTTGACTCTTTTCCTCTGGGGCGTGGCGGGTGCAGGTTTCTCCTACTACCTCGCGCGGTTCGCGAGCTATTCGGCGACCTATGCCGGTTTGGCCGGGGTGATGGCAGCGCTCATCTTCCTTTACCTGATGTCGGCGATCCTGATTTTCGGCGCGCAGTTCAACGAGGCACTGTCCAACCAGAAAGAAATCAGGCAGAGCCGTCCCACCTCGTGATCAACATCAGCCGCGAAACCCGGTGGCGACCACGAACTTCTCCGAACTGTCGGCCCGGGACGCCGGCGGTTTGACGTTGGCGACCTTGGTGAACTTCTGTTTCAACAGTTTCTGCAAGTCGCCCTCGGCCCCACCCGCCAGAACCTTGGCGACGAAGGTTCCACCCTCGTCGAGCACGTCGAAGGCGAAATGCGCTGCCGCCTCGCACAGTGACATGATGCGCAAATGGTCCGTCTGCTTGTGCCCGGAGGAGGCGGCGGCCATGTCCGACATCACCACGTCGGCCCGGCCGCCCAACCAGGCCTTGACCTGTGCGTCGGCATCATCGGCCATGAAGTCCAGCTGGTGGATCTCGGCCCCGGCGATGGGTTCCACCTCCTGGAGGTCGATGCCCAGTAGCCGACCCACGGCCTTGCCCTGTCTCTCTCCAAGCGCGTTCACCCGTTTCACCGCCACCTGCAACCAACCGCCCGGTGCGCATCCCAGGTCCACGACCCGCGCGCCCGGTACGAGAAACCGGAACTTGTCGTCCAGCTCCAGGATCTTGTAGGCGGCGCGCCCGCGATAGCCCTCCGCCTGCGCTCGCTTGACATATGGATCGTTCAACTGCCGCTGCAACCAGCGCGTTGAACTCAGCTTGCGCCCCCGTGCCGACTTGACCTTGACCTTGAGATCGCGTTGACCGCGCCCGGAGGTGTTCTTTCCGCCCGGTGTCTTGCCCATCTGTGTCACCTCTTCGCTGACTCGCGCTTCATCTTCGTCTAAATACTCCGGGTGAGTCCGCGTCAGCGGACGGGGGCAGCGCCCCCTAGAACGGCCCGTCTTCCAGAACCCCGTCCGCGCTCATCTGCGCATAGAGCAACCCCTCTCGCAAACCGCGATCGGCCACCGAAAGCCGGTCCGTGGGCCAGCAGCGCAAGAGGGCCTGCAGGATCGCCGAGCCCGACATGATCAACGCCTGTCGATCCTCGCCGATCCGAGGGTCGCGCCGTCGCCCGTCCGGGCCCAGTTCCAGGTAGCCGCGGATCACCCTGTCGATCTGGTCCGACGTCATGCGCAGACCGTCGACCTTCGTGCGATCGTATCGTTTCAAGCCAAGGTGGCTGGCGGCCACGGTGGTCACGGTGCCGGACGTTCCGACGATCTGGAAGCCCTCGCGTGCCTGTTCGTCCTTGTAGGGTGCGAACTCGGCCAGGTTTTCCTCGAAGAACCAGCTCATCAGCGCGAAGCGCGCCGAGTCGTCCTCGACATCGTTGAACTGGTCGCGCAGCGTGGCGACTCCCAGTGGCACGCTGATCCAATCGACCACCTTGGCGGCGGGAAACGGGCTTTCGGGCGGATGGAAACCCGCATGCAGCCGCATGATCGCCTGCGGCCGGTCGCGGCGCGGAACCGAACTGATGTCGATCCAGACCAGCTCGGTCGAGCCGCCGCCGATATCAACCACCAGCAGCTGTTCGGTCTTGGTGCTGACCAACGGAGCGCAGGAGATCACGGCCAGCCGCGCTTCCTCCTCGGGCTGGATCACCTCGAGCGTCAGGCCGGTTTCGCGCTGAACCTGCCGGATGAAGGCCTTGGAGTTGCTGGCGCGGCGACAGGCCTCGGTCGTCACCAGACGCATCCGCTTGACCTTGTTGCGTTTCAGCTTCTGCTGGCAGATCCGCAACGCCTGCACGGTGCGCGCCATGGACGAGCGCGACAAGCGCCCGGTGTGTTCGAGCCCTGAACCGAGCTGAACGGACTTGGAAAAGCTGTCCACGACGTGAAACCCGCTGCCCTTGGGCTGCGCGATCAGCATGCGACAACTGTTGGTGCCCAGATCCAGCGCGGCATAGAGCTCGGCTGGATCGGGCCGGTTCGGCGCGGGGCTTTCGACCGCTTTGGGGAACGCGCCCGCACCAGTGGGACGCCTGGGCGCCATAGGACACGCCCTCCGATTTCGAGTTGCGTTCACGATACGCGGCGAAACCCGATACCGCAAGATGTGCCGCGTCCGGGCGATTTCATTATCGTCATGAGGATTTTGGGCGGTTCCACCTGTGGCCTCGTGGTCGCGGCTGGTTTACCTATCGGATCAAAGGTCGCAGGACAGAGGCGTTCTGTCGAAAACAGGCGTCGGCAGGCGCTGACGGTGCAGTAGACAGGCGCACGAACAGGGAGGAATCAGCCATGCCGGACGTGACCGTGGTCTACTGGCGCGATATTCCGGCGCAGGTGATCGTCGGCAAGGGACGGCGCGGCGCCAAGCGGCAATTGCCCGAGCGCTTCGAGCAGGCGATCGACCGTGCGGCGATGAAGGTGAACGCCAAGGATTCCGACGCGTACCTTGCCGAATGGCGCAAGGCCGACCCCTATGCGGTCGAGGGTGATCCCGAGGCGGTCGCCGAGTCCGAGGCGGCGCGGCTGGACAAGGAATACGACAGGGACCGGATCAAGGCCCTGATCGACAACGACGGATGGGCATGAGCCTGAATTCCTTTTGGGAGGCCGCAATGGCATTGTTGAACTTCAAGAAACGCGACATCGCGCCCGTTCCCCCGGTTTCGCCCGAGGTCGAGGCCTTTTTGCAGGGCTACTCCATCGAGGTGATGCCGCGCACTGCCGAGAAGGTCGAAGATTTCCGCGCCCTTCTGCCCGAGGGCACCCGGGTCTATATCGCCCATATCGAAGGCACACCGATCGAGGACATGGTCGCGACCGCACGACGACTGGCGCGAGATGGCTATCCGGTGATGCCGCATTTCCCGGCGCGCATCATCAAGGACCAGGCCACGCTGGCGGATTGGATCGCCCGTTATCAGGGCGAGGCCGGTGTCGAGCAAGGCCTGCTTCTGGCCGGCGGTGTCGCGAAGCCCGTCGGCGAATTCGACAGTTCGATGCAGATGATGGAAACCGGGCTGTTCGACAAGGCCGGGTTCAAGCGCCTGCATGTCGCCGGTCACCCGGAAGGCAACCGCGATATCGATCTTGATGGCAGCATGAAAATCGTGTCGGAAGCACTTTCGTGGAAACAGAAATTTTCCGAGCGCACCGATGCCGAAATGGCCATCGCCACGCAATTCGCTTTCGAGGCCAAGCCGATCATCGCGTGGGCCGATGGGCTCAAGGCGGCAGGGATCGATCTGCCGATCCACATCGGCATAGCCGGCCCGGCCAAGTTGCAGACGCTGATCAAGTTCGCCATCGCGTGCGGCGTCGGTCCGTCGCTAAAGGTGCTGCAGAAACGCGCGATGGATGTCAGCAAGCTGTTGCTGCCCTACGAGCCGAACGACGTGATTTCGGAGCTTGCCGCACACAAGGCTGCAAACCCCGACTTCAACATCACCAATGTGCATTTCTTCCCGCTCGGCGGGATCAAGACCAATGCGAATTGGGCCATCGCCCATGGCGGCGCTTCGGCCCGCCCTGCAACCCCCTCCTGAAAGGACGCCCATGACCCGCACCATCGTCGAGAGCAAGACCAAGACCGCCATCATCGGCTTTGACCAGCCGTTCTGCGTCATCGGGGAGCGGATCAACCCGACAGGGCGCAAGAAACTGGCCGCCGAGCTCGAGGCGGGCGATTTCTCGACCGTCGAGAAGGACGCGCTGGCGCAGGTCGCGGCGGGGGCGACGGTACTCGATATCAACGCGGGCGTCGTCTATAACTCGAACCCCAACCCGAACGAGACCGAACCGCCGCTGATGATCAAGATCATCGAGCTTGTTCAGCAGCTTGTGGACGTTCCCTTGTGCATCGACAGCTCCGTTCCGGCCGCACTTGAGGCGGGGCTGAGCGTCTGCGAAGGCCGCCCGCTGCTGAACTCGGTTACCGGCGAGGAAGAGCGGATGGAACAGATCCTGCCGCTGGTCAAGAAATACAACGTTCCGGTCGTGGCGATCAGCAATGACGACACTGGCATTTCCGAAGATCCCGATGTGCGGTTCGCTGTGGCCAAGAAGATCGTGCAGCGCGCCGCTGATTTCGGCATTCCGGCTCATGACATCGTGGTCGATCCGCTGGTCATGCCGATCGGTGCAATGGGGACGGCCGGTTTGCAGGTCTTCACCCTTGTGCGTCGCCTGCGCGAAGAACTGGGCGTGAACACCACCTGCGGCGCGTCCAACATCAGCTTCGGTCTGCCGAACAGGCACGGGATCAACAATGCGTTCCTGCCTATGGCCATGGGTGCAGGCATGACCAGCGCCATCATGAACCCCGTCGCGCTGCCGGTTCCGCCGTCCAAGATCGCCGAGAAGCGCGCCGAAGTCGCGGCTGCCGGGATCGTGCTGCCCGAGGATATGGACGACGAAACCTTCGTGACGCTGTTTGGCATGGGCTCGACCCAGCCGCGGGCGGGCAAGGAGATGGAAGCGATCCGGGCCGCCAACTTCCTGACCAACAACGACCCTCATGGGGGCGAGTGGATTCGCACCAACAAGCAGCCCGTCAAGGCAGGAGACGAAGGGCGCGGACGTGCCGGTCGCACCGGGGGACGACGCCGCCGCGCCTGACGACACTGCCGCCGGATTTGCCTTTGCGCTTGACCTTTTGACCGTGACACGGTCCGCTCGGGTCATGGACATTCTCCGGAACCCGTTCAGGAACGCGTCGGCAGAGTTCGTGCTGCCGACAGACGTGCCTTTTCCAAGCACCGATGTGGAGCGCCCGAGGGCACTTCTGGCGCGTTGCCCGGAGGCCGGCGTCACGCCCTTGGTTTCCATGCCGGGCCTTGCACGGCGCGTTGGGGTGGAGAAGGTATGGGCGAAGGACGAACGCACGCGGATGGGGCTGGGCAGTTTCAAGGCGTTGGGTGCGGCCTATGTCATCGCGCATGACGCGGACTCCGGCGCTGCGTCGGGACGCACTTATGTCACCGCCAGCGCGGGCAACCACGGCCTGTCGGTCGCGGCCGGCGCGCGGGCCTTCGGCGCGCGCGCTGTTGTCTTCATCGCGGAAACCGTGCCCGAAGCCTTTGCCGATCGGTTGCGGGCCCAGGGGGCGGAGGTCGTGCGCCAGGGCCGCAGCTATGAGTTGAGCATGGCCGCCGCCGCGCAGGCGTCGCGCGAACAAGGTTGGGTGTTGCTCTCCGACAGTTCCTGGGCTGGATATGTCGAGCGTCCGCATCGGCTGATGGAAGGATATCTCGTCCTCATGGCCGAGGTGTTCGAACAGATCGATCAGCCGCCCACGCATGTTTTCCTGCAAGCCGGAGTCGGCGGGCTCGCAGCCTCTGCGGCGGCGTTGGCACGGTCGGAATGGCAGGTTGGCCCCACCATCGTCGTGGTCGAACCCGAAGTGGCGCCGGCCCTGACCGAGTCGATACGGGCCGAGGCGCCGATCATCTCCACCGGACCGGTCTCGGACATGGGGCGGCTGGACTGCAAGGAACCTTCGCTGATCGCGCTCAAGGGGTTGGCGCGGGACGCGGATGTTTTTGTCACCCTGAGCGAGTCCGAAGGCCATCGGGGGGCCGAGATCGCAGCGGAATTCGGGGTGCCGACGACACCGTCGGGTGCTGCCGGAGCTGCTGCGCTGCTTGCGTCCGAGCCACACCGCGCGGCGCTGAAACTCGACGACCGATCCCGCGTCCTGCTGATCGTCAGCGAAGGTGCAGTATCGTGACTGTGACGAAGCGTGGCTTTCCCGACGAGGAGTTCCGGGCGCGCGTGGCCGCGGCGCAAGAACAAATGGCTGCCGCGGAACTCGACGCGCTGTTGCTGACCGAAGAGGCCGACGTGGCCTATGTGACGGGCTTCCAGACCCGGTTCTGGGAAAGCCCGACGCGGCCTTGGTTCATTGTCATGCCCGGATCGGGCGCGCCGATTGCGGTGATCCCCTCCATCGGGGCGGACCTGATGGCGCGCACCTGGCTCACCGACATCCGAACCTGGCGCGCGCCGGACTACGAGGATGACGGCGTCTCGCTGCTGGCCGAGACGCTGGCCGAAAGCGTCGGGCGCACTGGTCGTGTCGGCGTTCCGATGGCGCTTGAGAGCCATTTGCGGATGCCTCTCGCGGATTGGGCGCGGCTTGAGGATCACCTCCCGAACATCCGTTTTGTGCCCGACGCTGGAGTCCTGCGCAGGCTCCGCATGGTCAAGTCCGCGGGCGAGATCGCGAAGATCGAAACGGCCTGCGCCATCGCGGGACGGGCTTTCGACCGCGTGCCCGAGATCGCCGCAGCGGGCGTGCCGCTCGACCTGGTGTTTCGCCGCTTCCAGATGCTCTGTCTCGAAGAAGGGGCCGATTGGGTGCGCTATCTTGCCGGTGGTGCCGGTCCCGGCGGCTATGCCGACGTGATCTCGCCCGCATCGGCGCACCCGTTGGAGCCTGGCGATGTGCTGATGCTCGACACCGGCCTGACCCATGACGGGTATTTCTGTGATTTCGACCGCAATTTCTCGGTTGGTCCGCCCTCTGCCGAAACCCGATCCGCACATGCGCGATTGATTGAAGCGGTGCAGGCCGGGGCCGAGATCGCACGACCCGGAGTGTTGGCCTCCGATCTCTTTCACGCGATGGACCGCATTGTGACCGGCGGGGCGGGCGGCTCGGAGGCCGGGCGGCTGGGGCATGGGCTGGGCCTGCAATTGACAGAAGGCCTGTCGCTGATCCCACAGGACGATACCGTTCTGGTGGAAGGGATGGTTCTGACGCTCGAACCCGGCGTGACGCTCGGGAACGGACGGATCATGGTGCATGAGGAGGACATCGTCGTAACCGACGGTGCGCCGCGCTTCCTGTCCGACCCGTTCGGCCCAGAGATTGCCGTTCTGGAGGGGCGTGCGTGATGCACCTGACGTGCGACTTGATCGACGAGGTGGCGCCCGCGCTCGGATTGGTGGTGCTCCAGGTCGATCAGCGGATCGAGAGTGACTTCCGCCGGATGCTGCCCTCGGGCGTCACCCTGCACGTGACGCGCGTTCCCAGCGGGCGGGATGTGACGCCCGACACATTACAGCAAATGGAGGCTGACATACCCGGCGCGGTCGGATTGCTGCCGCCCGCCGCCCGCTTTCGCGCCATCGGCTATGCCTGCACGTCCGGGGCTGCGCAGATCGGTTCTGCACGGGTCGCGGAGCTTGTGCACGGTGCTGCAGCGGTTGATGCGGTGACGGATCCGCTTGTGGCCCTGCTGGCAGCCTGCAAGACGCTCGGAATTGGCCGCCTCGCGCTGGTCTCGCCTTATATCGCCAGCGTCTCGGGCCAGTTGCGCAAGGCGCTTGCTGCGGAAGGGATCGAAACCGCTGCCTTTGGCAGTTTCGATGTGGCCGAGGAGGCGCGCGTGGCACGTATTTCAAAGGAGTCCCTGCGCGCCGCCGCCCGACAGCTTGCGGCGCAGCGCGGGGTCGATGGGCTGTTCATGTCCTGCACAAATCTCGACACGCTCGACATAATCGCCCCGCTCGAGGCGGAACTAGGCATCCCGGTGCTCTCGAGCAACCAGGTTCTGGCCTGGCATTTCTGTCAACTCGCCAGCCTCGATCCGGTCGCAGCAGCCCCCGGCATCTTGTTTTGCGCGGGAAATCCATCCGGGACTTTCACCTTGTCGGGTTCGGATATCGAGGCTTAGACTTGTATCCGGCCGGGGCTGGCCGCAGGAGGAGAAGGATGACAAGGCATGACGGACAGGGCAAGTGAATTGGCCGACGTGATCCGCGAGATCGAAGAGGTGGACACCTGCATCGCAGATCTGGAGGCGGATGCGCGCCGCGATCCCAAGAGCAACGCAGCACGACACAACAAGTTCGCCTGCAAGACGATGCGGCGCTATCGCATCCGACTGGTGGACGAACGCGACCGGTTGCTCAAGGAGTTGAGCGCAGACTGACCAACAAAGATGCGTTGCAACGACCATCGGGCGCGGGGCCGATCCGCGGTGGCGCGGTATGGTGCTTGCGACCGGGGCCGTCTTGTCCCATTCCGGCGGGCGGACCGATTGAACCCAACGACAGGATGAGAAGATGAAAACGATTGCCGGCTTTGACCGTATCGGGGAAGAGAACGCCTTTGCTGTTCTCGCGCGGGCAGGGGCCCTTGCGGCGCAAGGCAAGGACGTGATCAATCTGGGTATCGGGCAGCCCGACTTTCGTACTCCGGAGCATATCGTGGAAGCGGCAATCAAGGCCCTGCGCGACGGTCATCATGGCTATACGCCCGCGACCGGGCTGCCGGTACTTCGAGAAGCTGTGGCCGCAGACCTCCATCGCCGCTTCGCGGTCGAGGTCGATCCCGAGCGCGTGATGATCGTGCCCGGCGGCAAGGTCACGATGTTCGCGGCGATCCTGATGTTTGGCGAGCCGGGCGCCGACATTCTCTATCCCGATCCGGGGTTTCCAATCTATCGCTCGATGATCGAGTTCACCGGCGCCCGTCCGATCCCCGTGCCGATCCGAGAGGAGAACGGTTTCGGTTTTTCGGCCGAGGAACTGCTCTCGCTGATCACGCAGCAGACCCGTCTGATCATCCTGAACTCGCCCGCCAACCCCTGCGGCGGCGTCACGCCGCGCGAAGAGGTCGACAAGCTGGTCGCAGGACTGGCCGCGCATCCCCAAGTCGCGATCCTGTCGGACGAGATCTATGACCAGATGCTGTATGACGGCGAGCCGCATGTCTCCTTGCTGACCTATCCAGAGATCCGCGACCGGCTGATCCTGTTGAACGGTTGGTCCAAGACTTATGCAATGACCGGCTGGCGGCTGGGCTATTCGGTCTGGCCCGACGGACTTTATGACAAGGTTCGCAAATTGGCGGTCAACGCGTGGTCCTGTGTCAACGCCCCGGCGCAATATGCAGCACTCGCCGCGTTGACCGGGCCGCAGGATGCGGTGGTCGAGATGCTGAGCGCCTTCGATGCGCGGCGCAAGTTGACGGTCGACCTGTTGAACGAATTGCCCGGGGTCAGTTGCATCACGCCAAAGGGGGCGTTTTATGCCTTCCCGAACATCTCTGGGACCGGTTGGAAAGCCAAGGCTCTGGCCTCGGAGCTTCTCGAACAGGCCGGTGTCGCGACCATCGGCGGTCCCGATTTTGGAACGTTGGGCGAAGGCTACATTCGTCTCAGCTATGCTAATTCGCAGGACAATATCCGGCGTGCGATCGAGCGAATGCACGACTTCCTGTCCTGATATCAGTCCGATAGCGCGGACTGGTTGCGGCGCGGCAAGGAGGCATCGGCCTGGGCGAGCGACAATGCCTTCCGACAGGCTCACCGGCTACGGAGGCGCACGACGCGACGCTCCGCCGCGTTTCGGGTGCGTGCCTCGCTCGGGCGACGCCGAAGACTATATGCACTCTGACATGGCACGCCCCGTGGCCCGCGCTCAACTGCTAAGGAGACCTCAATGTACCTCGCAATGAACCGCTTTGCTGTCCGTCCCGAGAACGCGGAGGCCTTCGAAGCTCTGTGGCTGGGCCGTGATAGCCACCTGAAAGAGATGGAGGGGTTCGTCGAGTTCCACATGCTGAAAGGGCCCGAGCGCGAGGATGGGACGATCCTCTATGCCTCCCACACGATGTGGGAGAGCCAGGAAGCATTCACCGCCTGGACCCGTTCGGAACAGTTCCGCGCGGCTCATGCCAATGCAGGCGGAACGCGCAGCCTGCATGAAGGTGTTCCCCAGTTCGAGGGTTTCTCGGCAATCCAGCACATCGCCTGAGCGCGAGAAGCTGCGCTCCGAAGATCGATTGAGGCGTGACTCTGTGTAGGAGCAGGCTTTCGAACTTTCCTAGCGACATGAAGGATGCCTTCAAGCGCAACGACAGCGATCAAACAGCAGGCTTGGCTGTGCTCGTCTCAGGTTTTCCAGATCGTTGCTCTTGGCGCCGGATCGTTCGGGTCCATACCAAGCCATCGGCCTGGACGGGACCTGACTTGGTCGACATTGATCTGGGAAAGTGGCAGCCCGTAGGGGAATCGAACCCCTCTTTCCAGGTTGAAAACCTGGCGTCCTAACCGATAGACGAACGGGCCACTTTGGTGTGGCGTTCATTAGGCAATCGGCGAAACCGGTGCAAGAGAAAAAGCGCGGCTTCGGCAAAGAATTCGTCCGGTTGTCTGTCAGCGGGGTTCAGGCCGGAGAGGCGTCCTCGAGACGGAGCTGCACGCTTTGCCGTCCGCCCCAGAAGTTGATCTCGAGCCGTCCTGCGACGTGGAACCGGGCGCCGCCGTGTTCGGACAGGCGCGGGCCCAAGGGGCTGTCGAAGGCTCCGAAACAGATCGCGTCGAGCTTGCCGCCCATGCCGTCGCCCAACGACAGTTTCAGGTGGCTGTCGCCGACGCGCCGAGCATGGCCAATCTGCAGATCCGGGAAGGCAAAGCGGGGTGCCGGTGCCCCGGCGCCGAAAGGGCCCGCCTGTTCGATGGTTTCGACAAGGTCCACCGTGGCGCCCTGTGGCATGAGGGTCCCGTCAAGTTTCAGATCGGCCGGCCCCGCCTGTGCCGCCCCCTGGCGTTCCAGTAGCTCGGACAGGCGTTCCATCGCCGGTTCCAGATTCTCGCGGGCCACTGTCAGACCGGCGGCCATCTTGTGCCCGCCGCCCTTCAGCAGCAGTCCTTCGCCCGCCAGACGTTGGATCGCGGCCCCCAGGTCGACGCCCGAGATCGAGCGTCCCGAGCCCTTGCCCTCGTTTCCTTCCAGTCCGATCACGATGGCGGGCCGGTTCGTCGACTCCTTCAGCCGCGCTGCAACGATCCCGACGACGCCGGGATGCCACCCTTCTCCGGCGGCCCAGACCAACGGTCCATCCGTGCCGCGGGTCTCGGCCTGTTCCATGGCCGCTGCACGGACGGCGGCCTCGATCTCGCGGCGCTCGGTGTTGAGCTGGTCGAGACGTTGTGCAAGCGCCTGTGCTTCGCTTGCCGAGGCGGTCGACAGCAACCGCGCGCCGAGATCCGCCGCCCCGATCCGCCCGCCCGCGTTGACACGTGGACCCAGCAGGAAGCCGAGGTGATAGGTGCTCGGTGCCGACTCCATGCGCGCGACATCCGCGAGCGCCACCAACCCCGGTCGGTCGCGCCGGGCCATCACGGTCAGGCCCTGGCGCACCAGCGCCCGGTTTACCCCGATGAGCGGCGCGACGTCCGCCACCGTCGCGAGTGCGACCAGATCGAGCAGCGCCATCAGGTCGGGGCCGGTGCCACCACCCGCTGCGCGCATCTGGCGCCGGGTTTCGACCAGCATCAGGAACACCACGCCCGCTGCGCAGAGATAGCCCAACTCGCTATCCTCGTCCTGCCGGTTCGGGTTCACCACGGCCAGGGCCTCCGGCAGGGTTTCTCCGCCGAGGTGATGGTCCAGCACGATCACATCAGCATCTTTCGCCGCCGCGATCGGCTCATGCGACAGGGTTCCGCAATCGACGCAGATGATCAGGCTGTGTTGTTCCGCCAGTTGCCGCATCGCGGGCACGTTCGGACCATATCCCTCGTCGATCCTGTCGGGAACATAGAGCGTCGCGTCGATCCCCATCTCGCGCAGCCAGACCAGCAGCAATGCAGCAGAGCTGCCGCCGTCCACATCATAATCGGCGAAAACGGCGATCCGCTCGCGGCGCTTTACGGCGGCGAGGAAGCGCGCGGCGGCGGTTTCCATATCCTTCAACTTGCGCGGGTCGGGCAACAAATCGCGGAGTTGCGGAGTCAGGAAGGCGTGCGCCTCGGGCAAAGGCACGCCGCGGCGCGCGAGCACCTGGCAGACCGCGCGGGGCAGGTCGGTCGACTGCGCGATCGCGTCGCCAGCCCGTTCGGTCTCGATCGACGGTCCGATCCACTTTCGACCGGTCAGCGATCGCTCCACCCCGAGAAATGCCATGACACGCCCCTCTGAGCCGATTGCCGGCCTGTTCTGCACCAGTTCGTTTGCCACGCCCGGATGCACAGCCCGTTCTGGCGATGTGTCAGACCGGGGTGCGGTATTCCATGCGGCGCACCGAGCCGGTCTTGGAGCGCATCAGAAGGGTCTGCGTCGTCAGCCAGCCGGGTTCGCGCTTGATTCCATTCAGAAGCGTGCCGCCGGTGACGCCGGTGGCGGCAAAGATAACGTCCTGCTGAACCATGTCGTCGCGCGCATAGATCTTGTCGAGATCGGTGATCCCGGCCTTGTCGGCGCGTGCTTTCTCGTCATCGTTGCGGAACAGGAGGCGGCCGAAGATTTGACCCCCCATGCATTTCAGTGCCGCGGCAGCCAGCACGCCCTCGGGCGCGCCGCCGGAGCCCATGTACATGTCGATCCCGGTCTTCTCGGCTTCGGCGCAATGCATGACGCCGGCCACGTCGCCATCGGTGATCAGGCGGATCGCCGCGCCGGTGCTGCGGACCTCGGCGATCATCGCCTCGTGGCGTGGACGCTCCAGGATGCAGACCGTGATGTCGGACGGGGCACAACCCTTTTCGGTGGCCAACGCCGATACCCGTGTCGCGGGCGGCATGTCGAGCGTGACAAGACCCTCGGAATAGCCCGGACCGATAGCCAGTTTTTCCATATAGACGTCGGGCGCGTGCAGCATCGATCCGCGCGGGCCCATGGCGATGACGGTCAGCGCGTTGGGCATGTCCTTGGCGGTCAGCGTCGTGCCTTCCAACGGGTCGAGCGCGATGTCGACACCGGGGCCTTTTCCGGTCCCGACCTCTTCGCCGATATAGAGCATGGGGGCTTCGTCGCGCTCGCCTTCGCCGATCACGACGACGCCCGAAATATCCAGCATGTTCAGTTGTTCGCGCATCGCGTTGACCGCGGCCTGGTCGGCGGCCTTCTCGTCGCCACGCCCGACCAGCGACGCCGAAGCGAGGGCCGCCTGTTCGGCGACACGGGCCAGTCCGAGAGACAACATGCGGTCGTGAAACTCAATCCTATCGCTCATCAAATCGCTCCAGTTCAATGGGTGCCGGTTTCCGGTCTACAGGTTTTCGATCCGCAGGGCGACCGGGGTCGCCGCCAGGACATCGGTGCTTTGCATCGCGGCGATGGCCTCGTCCAGCGGTGCGCGAGTCGTCCGGTGCGTGACGATCAGCACCGGAGCGGCGGGTTCCGAGTGCCCATATTGCCGCATCCGGTCGATCGAAATGCCCGATGCGCCCAGGATCGAAGCGATCTTGGCCAACGCGCCGGGTTTGTCGACGAGCGCCATGCGCAGGTAATAAGGAGCCGGCAGCACCGAACTGGCAGAAGGCGCCGTGCGCAGGGTCGAAACGGGCTGCCCGAAGGTCGGAATCCGGATCCCGCGCGCGAGGTCACACACATCGGCCATGACGGCGCTGGCGGTCGGACCTTCGCCCGCGCCCGGTCCGCGCAGGACGATCTGCTGAACCGAGTCGCCTTCGATCACGACCATGTTGGTGCCACCCTCCAGTTGCCCGAGCGGCGAGGACGCCGGTACGAGGCAAGGTTGCATGCGTTGTTCCAGGCCACGGCCGGTCAGTTGAGCGACGCCAAGAAGCTTGATCCGATAGCCCATGTCGGCCGCCTGGCGGATGTCCTCGATCGTGATGCGCTCGATACCTTCGATTTCGATCCCGTCGAAATCCGGCACCGTTCCAAAGCCGATGGCCGACAGCAGCGCCAGCTTGTGACCTGCATCAATCCCGCCCACGTCCAGAGTCGGGTCCGCTTCCAGGTAACCGAGGTCGTCGGCCTCCTCGAAGACCTTTTCATAGGGCAATCCGGCGCTTTCCATACGGGTCAGGATGTAGTTGCAGGTGCCGTTCATGACGCCCATCACGCGGGTGATCTCGTTGGCGGCCAGTCCTTCGGTCACTGTCTTGATGACCGGGATACCACCCGCGACCGCCGCTTCGAAGCGGATCACGCGTCCGGCCGATTCAGCCTGTTCGGCCAGGTCGCGACCGTGGATGGCGAGCATGGCCTTGTTGGCGGTCACGACGTCTTTGCCGGCGGCCAGCGCCGCCTCTGTCGCGTCCTTTGCGGGGCCGTCGGTTCCCCCCATCAGTTCAACGAAAACGTCGACATCGTCACGCTGCGCCAGGGCGACCGGGTCGGCTTCCCAGTCGTATCCGGACAGGTTTATGCCGCGATCCTTTGTGGCGTTGCGCGCGGACACGGCGCTGATGGTGATGTCGCGACCGGTGCGTTGGGCCAACAGGGCGGCCTGCTTGCGTACGATCTTGACGACGCCGACCCCGACGGTTCCCAGGCCGGCGATCCCCAGGCGCAACGTTGCTGTCATGTGGCTGTCCCTCGGTCTTGAATCTTGGCAGTGCCTTATCGGGTTCGCCCAAAGGGTGCAACGCGTGACGTGCCGGGCGTCAACCGCCGACCCCGCCTTTCATACGGGCCTGCGTTTCCGCGTCGACGATCGGACCGTCCAACGCCTCCGCGCGGCGCCGCAACGAGTCGAGTCGCCCTTGCAATTCGTCCTCCGCGGCACGTGCTTCGAGTTCTGGAGCGGGACCGGAAGCTATCAGCCTGTCAATCGGCAGAAGGGGAGGGTAATCGGCGTCGAGCAACTCCGGAGCGATGGTCGAGTCAAGGTCCGGGACGGGCGTGCAGGCCGCCAGAGCGACAGCACAGACGGGGCCGCAAATCAGTGCCGTGACCCAGGTCCTGGCCGGTTTCATCAATGCCTCGCTTGAACTGCAACCTGTCAAGGGATGACTCTTTCCGGCGGAGGGCGCAAGCAGGGGGTTTTTTCTGAACGTACGTTCAGATAACCTGCGGCATATGGCGCGCACCACCGGATCCCACTCTGACATCACTGGCCCCCGCATCCGCGAGGTGGCGCTGGACCTGTTCGCGCGGCGCGGATTCGCCGCCGTTTCGATGCGCCAGATCGCGTCTGGTGTCGGGGTGCAAGCCGGGGCGCTCTACAATTACACGCCCGACAAGCAGAGCCTGCTGTTCGGGCTGATGCGCGAGCATATGGAAGAATTGCTGGCGGCACGTGCCGCGCGTGAAGTTCCGGATGATCCGTTGGCGGAGCTCGAGGACTTCACGCGGTTTCACATCGCGCATCACCTCGAGAGGCCGGATGCGGTTTTCATTTCCTACATGGAATTGCGAAATCTCAGCCCGGAAAATTTCGGCCTGATCGAAACCCTGCGCCGCGCCTATGAAGATCAGCTCGAGGAGATCCTGAAGCGGGGCGTGGCGGTCGGCGTGTTCGACGTGCCGGATACGAAGATCGCGACGCTGGCGCTGATCGCGATGCTGACCGGGGTCAGCACGTGGTACAGACCCGCCGGCCGGTTGTCGGTTCAGCAGGTCGAAACGATCTACTGGGACATGGTGCGCAAGGCGGTCGCCACGGCCTGACGCCGGAACGACCGCAGCATTCAATGCGCCGGCTGGATAAAGGTGCCGTTGCGCAGATCGCGCATGGCCTGCATCAGTTCTTCCTGCGTGTTCATCACGATCGGACCGTGCCAGGCGACCGGTTCCTGGATCGGCGCGCCCGAGATCAGAAGGAAGCGCACGCCGTCAGGGCCCGCCTGAACTGTTACCTCGTCACCTGTGCCGAAGCGGATCAGGGTGCGATCGCCGCTCAGGTCGCGAATGTTCACCTCCTGACCGGCGACCTCTTTCTCGAGCAACACGCCCGTAGGGGCGGAGGCATCGGAAAAAGCGGCCGCGCCTTCGAACACATAGGCGAAGGCCCGGCGATAGGTGTCGATCCTGAAGGTCCTGCGGACGCCCGCCGGAACGAACACGTCCAGATATTGCGGGTCCGCCGCGATCCCGTCGACCGGGCCGGTCTTTCCCCAGAAATGCCCGACGATGATCTTCACGCGGGTGCCGTCGTCGTCGATCACCTCGGGGATGTCGGCCGCCGTCACGTCCTGGTAGCGCGGTGCGGTCATCTTCTGCGCCGAGGGCAGGTTGCCCCAGAGCTGGAAGCCGTGCATCTGCCCCTTGGCGTTTCCGTGGGGCATTTCCTGGTGCAGGATGCCCGACCCGGCGGTCATCCACTGCACGTCACCGGCCCCCAGCGTGCCGACGTTGCCCAGCGAGTCGCCGTGATCGACCGTGCCCGACAGCACGTATGTGATGGTTTCGATGCCGCGATGGGGGTGCCAGGGAAACCCCTTGATATAGTCTTGTGGATGTTCGTTGCGGAAGTCATCGAACAGCAGGAACGGGTCCAGTTCGGACGGGTCCTGAAACCCGAAGGCACGGTGCAGTTTGACTCCGGCGCCTTCCAGCGTCGGAACGGCTTTGCGGGTTTCGAGAGTCGGACGAAGCGACATGATTTCTCCTAGGGAAGAGCAGGGTTCTACATTCTCCCAGAAGATAAGCAGGCTGACGGCGGCGGCAATCGGCACCGGCAAACCTGAGATGTGCGGTCCCGCACAGGAAGCATCGTGTCGCGGTCACGTCCACGGTGCGACGTGAAACCAGGCACCGTCGACGCAGACAGTCTCTGGGCTGCCGCAATGGAAGCGGAAATAGGTCATTTCGGCCTGGGGCAATCGACAGATGCCCGGCAGGCCGACCATGTCGAGCGCGACCGTCGCGGCATGGCTGCCCACATGACCGCTTGGGCAGACAGGTTGCGCTGGCGACACCAGCGTGTTGCGCACCGGTTGTCCGGCGGTAAAGGTGCGCAGTCTGATCTGGACAGGGTGCGCCTCGGGATGGCGGGCGAGGAAATCGGCGTCCAACCGGATCTCGTCGATCCGCTCGACGGAGCGATAGGCGCCCGACAGGGTCTTGACCTTGTCATGCCGGCGCAGCGCCTCGATCGGAAGGTCGCCGAAATTCGTCGAAATCCGGCAACGACGGTCAAAGCCCGGTAGCGTCCATGTGATGATCGAGCGGGATGGCGTTTCTGCGTCGGACCGCGGCTGCGCGTCCCCCAGGCCGGCCTGTTCGAGTACAGAGGCGATCAGGTCGGAGTCGGCGTCATACCCGCGATCGATTTCCGGGTCTTGCGATCTGCGCATGGTTTCGGACGACGGCACGTGTTGCACCGGTCGCATTGGGGGTGGGGTCTTGTGGGGCCAGATACTCATGCGCGGACCGTAGCAATTTGATCCAAAACTGTAAAAAATCCAGTTGGATCTTGATTAACGCGGGGCTGTTCAACCGTTTCGGCAGAAACGAAGGCGCCAAGAACCGGGGATTGTTGACGGTTGCGGAGCAAAACACACCGCGACTCGGTCGCGCCGTTCGGACGCAGGGAGGTCGCTGACGCGAACACATGGTCGCAAACAAGAGCGATCCCGCGCGGTATGTGTTCGAACTTGCCTGAAAGGCAAATGCGGGGACATCACATGAAAGTCGGATTTATCGGTCTGGGCAATGTCGGCGGCAAGCTCGCGGGGAGTTTGCTTCGCAACGGGTTCGATCTGGCCGTGCACGATCTGAACAGCGATCTGGTCGACGCGTTTGTCGCGCGCAGTGCCAAAGCCGGCGGGTCCGCCGCAGCGCTTATGGAGGAGTGCGATGCGGTCATCACGTGCCTGCCCAGCCCGGCGGCCAGCGCACGGGTGCTGGACGAGATGTTGCCCCAGGTGGGACCGGGCAAGATCTGGCTCGAGATGTCGACGACCGACGAGGCCGAAGTGAAGCGTCTGGGTGCCGAGGTGGCCGCGCGGGGTGGGATGGCTGTGGATTGTCCCGTTTCCGGAGGTTGTCACCGGGCGGACAGCGGCAATATCAGTATCTTCGCCGGCTGTGACCGGGCGGCCTTCGAAACCGTCCTGCCGCTCCTGACCGTCATGGGGCGGCGTGTGCTGCATACGGGCCCGCTGGGGAGTGCCAGTGTTCTCAAGGTGGTGACGAATTACCTTGCCACGGCGAACCTGGTCAGTTGCGCGGAAGCGCTGGTCGTCTCCAAAGCCGCCGGAATGGACCTCAATACCGCGTACGAGGCGATACGGATCAGCTCGGGCACGAGCTTCGTGCATGAAACCGAAAGCCAGGTGATCCTGAACGGAAGCAGGGACATCTCGTTCACGATGGATCTGGTCGCAAAGGATATCGGCCTGTTTCAGCAAGTCGCGGACAGGGCAGGGGTTCCGCTCGATATCAGCCCGCGATTGATCGAGATATTCGCCGACGGGATCGAACGTTTTGGCCCGCGCGAACTGTCTCCCAACATCATCAAGCGGCTTGAGGAGGCGACGGGGCTGGACATACGCGCGCCAGGATTTCCGGCCCAGATGGTCGATGATGAACCCGAGGCACCGGGTGAAGAGGTGGTGGTGCACCGGCAGGCGGCAGAATGACCTGTTCGCCGTCGTGATAACCGGCTAATCCGGACGTCGTGAAGGAGACGTTCGGATGAGTGACGACACCACATTGGCCGTGCTCGAAGCTAGCCCGTTCCGCCGGTTCATCGCGGTTTCGACCCTCGCGGCGGTCGGGGTGCTGCTGCTGGTATCGGCCGCGACCACGGTGACCGAGCCGATGTGGCAGATCGTGCTTGCGGTGCTTGGCGGCCTTGCTGCATGGAGTGCCGACAAGGTACGCCGCGCCACCGCGCTGCGGGTGGAGCTGACGCCAGAGGGATTGCGCGACAGCAGTGGCACCTGGATCGCCCGCATGGACGAGATCGCCGGAGTCGACCGTGGCGCCTTCGCGTTCAAACCCTCGAACGGCTTTCTGGTCAAGACCCGGAGCCGGAGCGCGCGCGGCTGGCAGCCTGGGCTTTGGTGGCGGTTCGGAACCCGCATCGGGATCGGTGGCGTCACGCCGGGCGCTCAGGCGCGCGTGATGGCGGACATTTTGGCCAAGCGCCTTGACTGAGCCGATCAGGCGTCGGCGCCAACCCATTTGAGCTGGGGTGCGAACCGCGGACGCGTGAACACGAAATTCTCGAGCTGGATCGGGTCCATGCCGATGTTCAGGAGCGGTTCGAAGGTGTTGTTGGTTTCAACGAGGATCACCCTCTCCATGTCGGGCATATTGGGCAGGCGCGTCGCCAGGTCAGATACGTTCGCATCCGTCAGGTCGGTCGGGAAGCCCCGGTTCGCCGACCAGTCCACGTAATAGCGGCTGTCGGCGTCGCTCCAGCGCACCACGGTAATCCGGAGCGTCGTTTCCGAGCCCTCGCGCACCAGCAGGTCGAGCATGTTGTGCATGCTGTCTATGTAAGTGTCGTCGATCGAACCGGTCTCGCGCGAAAGAAGATCGCTGATCGTGTAGGCCGCCTTGAGATTGACCGAGCTTTGGCGGTAACCGTCGAAATAGACGAAACTGGCCATGAAAGCCCAGAACACGAAGGGCATGGCAAGCACGAATTCGACGTTGACGTTGCCATCGGTGGCGCGGCCGAACCTGCGCAGATGAATGAAAAGCGAACGAATGGGCATGGTCATTTCGGCTCCTGAACGAAGGCCGAGGTCGAGATCAGCGCGTATTGGCCTGCGCCGTCCTTGGCGATGCTCTTGCCCAGGCCGGTGGTGGGAAAAACCGGGTTGATCTTGGCGCACGCGCGCAGGATCATCAGCTCGTTCTCGGCGCCATTGACGAAGGTGCGGACCGGCGAGACTTCCTGGGATTGATCCGTGCAATCTGCCTCGGGATTGATTCCAGCCCAGTTTCGCGGGTCGACCTGGACCATCTCGAGCCGCAGGTTGGACGAACAATCGTTGATGAAGCCCGCACGCTCGCAGATCAGGGTCTTGAGTTGGTCATGCTGGGGCGCGGTTCCGGTGCCCAGCCTGATGTCGCGCACTGTCAGATCGACCGCGCGCTCCAGCATGGAATGGTTCAGCGTCGCCATCGCCAGTTCGATCCCGGACAGGAAAATGACCAGCATGGCGGGAAAGGTCAGCGCGAACTCGATGGTCGACTGACCATCCTCGCAGTGCAGGAACCGAGCGATGCGGCGTTGGAGCTGTCTCATCAGTTCACCAGTTTCAGTTCGTTGATTTGGCGGGCGATGGCCGAGAACACGGCCGCGATTTCATTGGGACTCGCGATGAAGAAATGCGAGGGGCTCGAGGCGCAGTTCTTCATCTGGGTGCGCGGCGCGCCGGTCACGTCGAAGGCGATCGTGTAGACGATCACGTTGCGGCTGGGGTGCTTGGCCAGGTTGCATTGCGAATAGAAACTGCTGACATTGTCCGATGCGCTGGTGATGTTCCTGGAGCCGGAGTCGTTGCCCTCCTTCAGCTCCTTTGTAGGGTTGTCCTCGTGCATGCCGTCCTTTGGACGCACCTGCTCCGTGATCTGCCCGTCGGTCATCAGGACGATGTACTTCACGGTGTCCGACGCCAGCCAGTTTGCCGGGCGGGTCTTGAATTCGTCCGGGACCAGCCCCGCCGTCGCCATCGCGGCGAAGGCCGGTCTGCTCGTCGGATCCAGCAGAGCCAACGCATATTTCATGGCGTAGTGCGTGCCTGTGCCGTCGTGCATCCGCATCGTGTTGATCATGGTGTTGAGGTTGCCGGGGTTGTTCGACGCGTAGACGATCGAGGATTGATCCTGCGGACACCAGCCCCAGTCCATCACGCTTGAAGCGATCTCCCAGTTCATGAAATGCGGCGTCTGGTCATAGGATGATCCGTTGGGCAGGCCCGAATGCGTGAAGTCGGAACTGCCGATCTCGAGGCAGGAAGAAACGTTGGGATACCTGCCGTCAGACGTGCCGCCCTTGTCCGGGTCAAGTTCGATGTCCGGATAGCGCACGCCGTTCAGGCGATTGAACATCCAGGGTCCGGGATTGGTCTGTCCTGCATAGGGGATCAGGTTGACCGATGTCTTGGCTGCCGCGTCGCCTGCAAGGACGGCATTGACGAAATTCACGGCCGCTGGACGCAATTTGTCCATACGGCTGTTGTTGCGCATCGATCCCGAGATATCGAGCACCAGCGAAATCTCTACATTCGGAACCCGTTCTTCGGCGGCACCTGCGGCCGGAACCGTCAGTTCGTCCAGATTCAGCATGTGCATGAACTGCGTCGGCATGGTGGTTTCCGCGGTGGCCGACACGTTTCGGAAGTTGATCCCCGGCACCACGTTGATCGACTTGATGTGCTCGGCAAGGCCCGCCTTGTCGAAATAGTCGCGGACCACCTCCTTCGGCGGAAGCGGCTGGTCGAGATCCGCGGCGGCCAGAACGGCCCGGTCGAGCGTGTTCTGCAGCTTGGAGCGTTCGCGTTCGAAATGCATGAGGTCGATTCCGATGCCCCCGACCATCAGGATCATCAGGAAGATATAGACCCCCATGATGAGCATCGCCCCGTCCTCGTTGCGCGCAAAACTCCCCAAGAATGTCGCTGCCCTGCTGGCCCTGCGCGGGCCAAGGTGGCGAGATCGGAAGGGGCTGCAGGCGTTACGCAAGAACATGGTTCACCTCGTTTTCCGCAAGGGACGGACAGATCGCAGGATGGAGTAAGTCTCATCCTGAATGCCCCGAGATCATGTCGGAAATGAGGCGATAACCGGCAAATTCGCTGTGAAATGCCGCAGTTATTGCCACGATACGTTTAATCGAATTGAGTTGTTTCGCAGGTGGCGACAATCATTGGGACGCCGTGTTGCGCGCTGCGACACGCGGCCCGGATTCGCTCCGGAGTGTGGCGCGATGTTATCCGAACGGAAGAAAGGTCACACAAATCAATCTGTTCGGCATAGAGTCGGAGACTCAACGACGGCTGTCACGAGTCGCCGAGATGGCAGGGAGGAGCCAGAGATGAACCAGAGAAACGAACCGAGTTTCCGCGAGAGCGTCGATCTGATGTTCAATCGCGCCGTGGCGCTGATGGACCTGGCGCCGGGGCTCGAAGAAAAGATCCGTGTCTGCAACGCGACCTACACGGTGCGCTTCGGCGTGCGGCTGCGCGGCCAGATACAGACCTTCACCGGCTACCGCTCCGTGCATTCCGAACACATGGAGCCGGTCAAGGGCGGCATCCGCTACGCGCCCAGCGTCCATCAGGACGAGGTCGAGGCACTGGCGGCGCTGATGACCTACAAATGCGCTCTTGTCGAAGCGCCGTTCGGCGGCTCCAAGGGGGGCTTGCGCATCGATCCCCGACAGTATGACGAACACGAACTCGAACAGATCACCCGCCGCTTCGCCTATGAACTGGCCAAGCGCGACCTGATCCATCCCTCTCAGAACGTGCCGGCGCCGGACATGGGCACCGGCGAGCGGGAAATGGCGTGGATCGCGGATCAGTACGCACGGATGAACACGACCGACATCAACGCACGCGCGTGCGTGACTGGCAAGCCGCTGAACGCCGGCGGCATCGCGGGGCGGGTCGAGGCGACCGGGCGGGGCGTGCAATATGCCTTGCGCGAGTTCTTCCGCGACGAGCGCGATATCGAGAAAGCGGGGATGAGCGGATCACTGGATGGCAAACAGGTCATCGTCCAGGGGCTTGGAAACGTCGGCTATCACGCGGCCAAATTCCTGGCCGAGGAAGATGGGTGCGTGATCACCGGCATCATCGAGCGGGACGGCGCGCTGTTCAATCCGGCTGGTCTGGATGTCGAAGCCGTTCACAATTGGATTCGCAAGCACGGCGGCGTGACCGGGTTTCCGGACGCGGCCCACTCGGCCGAAGGTGCGGCGGTGCTCGAGGAAGAGTGCGACATCCTGATCCCGGCGGCGCTGGAAGGTGTCATCAACCTGTCCAACGCCGACCGAATCAAGGCTCCGCTGATCATCGAGGCCGCAAACGGCCCGATCACCGCCGGGGCCGACGATATCCTGCGCGCCAAGGGCACGGTGATCATTCCGGACATGTACGCGAACGCCGGCGGCGTCACCGTATCGTATTTCGAATGGGTCAAGAACCTCAGCCATATCCGGTTTGGCCGGATGCAACGCCGACAGGAAGAGGCGCGGCACCAGCTTGTCGTGGACGAGTTGGAACGTCTCGATCGCTATCTCGGCGATGCGTGGAGCATGTCTCCCGACTTCAAGAAGAAATACCTTCGCGGTGCGGATGAACTGGAACTGGTCCGCTCGGGGCTGGATGACACGATGCGGATCGCCTACCAGTCGATGCGCACGGTCTGGCATGAACGCGAGGACGTGCATGACCTGCGCACCGCGGCGTACCTCGTGTCCATCGACAAGGTCGCAGCCAGCTACCGCGCCAAGGGACTCTGAAGAAAAACGCCAATTGCGGACTGGTTCCTGCGCATGGCCGATCTAGCTTGCCGCAGTAACGACCGAATGAAAGGACTGCCGATGACCCGCTGCTGGCTTGGAGCACTCGCACTCGCCGCCATGGCACCTGCTGCAGAGGCGCAGCAGGGCGGCCCACCGATGGGCTGGGTCAGCGCCGTGGACGGCTTTGTCTCCTACCAGGATGACTCCGATCTCGACGGCGGGGGCTCCTTCACCGCGACCCGCAGCTATCTTCGGGCGGGCGGCCTCTATCGGTTTGAAAGCGGTCATTCTGCGGGTCTTTTCGTGAGCGCAGGGCAGTTGGACTATGATTTCGACATCCCCGGCGCGCGCCCCTGGAGCGATATCAACGATATCCGCGTATCCGTGCCCTTGCGGTTCCCGGTTGGTGACCGGGTCAGCGCCTTCCTCGTGCCGTCGCTGCGCTACGACTACGAGTCCGGCGTATCGGCATCGGATGGGCGCACGTACGGGGCCTTCGCCGGGTTGACCTGGCGCGTCAGCGATCGTTTGACCATCGGCCCGGGCGTCGGGTTCTTCACCCAGATCGAGGATGACGACGCGAACGTGTTTCCCGCCTTGCTGGTCGACTGGGACATCACCGATCGCTGGCGCCTCTCGACAGGCACCGGGCTTGGCGCGACGCAGGGTCCGGGAATCTCGCTCAGCTATGCCTATAGCGACGCGCTGCGTGTGTCGTTCGGCGCGCGCTACGAGGAGTTGCGGTTCCGGCTTGACGACACCGGTCTTGCACCCGGCGGAGTCGGGCAGGATCGGAGCGTGCCGGTAGTGATCTCGGTGAACTACGATCCGACACCGAACATGTCGCTGAGTGCCTTCGCTGGCGCCGAATTCGGCGGTGAACTGCAATTGGAGAGCGCCGCGGGCGCAGTGGTCAGCACGCAGGACTATGATACGGCACCGCTGTTCGGGCTCGCCTTCCGGGTAACCTTCTGAGCCAGGGCCACGCGACACGGCAGCGCGTGCCGAAAATAACCGGGACGCGGTCGAAAGAGCATTGCCCCGCAGACGTGGACTTGGTTCTATCGTGCGCGATCGACGGGGAGTGTGATGCGGTTTTCCGGGCTGAGAGTTCTCAAGGAAGGTTTGACCGGCAACAAGGGCTGGCGGCCGCACTGGCGCGATCCGGATCCCAAGCCGGACTATGACATCATCCTGATCGGTGGCGGCGGCCATGGCCTGAGCACGGCCTACTACCTCGCGCGTACCTACGGTCTGAGCCGGATCGCAGTTCTGGAAAAGGGCTATATCGGTGGCGGAAATGTCGGGCGGAACACGACGATCGTGCGGGCCAACTACTTCCTGCCGGGCAATGCGGAATTCTATTCCCATTCGCTCAAGCTCTGGGAAGGGCTCGAGCAGGAGCTGAACTACAACGTGATGCTGTCCCAGCGCGGGCTGATCAACCTGTTTCATTCGGACGGGCAGCGGGACGCCTTCGCGCGGCGGGGCAATGCGATGATCAACCAGGGTGACGATGCGATCCTGCTTGATCGGGAGGGTGTGCGCGATCATCTGCCGTATCTCGACTTCGACAACACCCGCTTTCCGATTTATGGCGGCCTCTACCATCCGCGCGGCGGCACGGCGCGGCATGACGCGGTTGCCTGGGGCTATGCGCGCGGTGCCGACCAGCGCGGGGTGGATATTATCCAGAACTGCGAAGTGACGGGCATCGACATCGCCGGTGGCCAGGTCCGGGGGGTGCAGACCACGCGCGGTGCCATTCGGGCTGACAAGGTCGGAATCGTGGTGGCGGGCCGGTCGGGCCAAGTGGCGGCGATGGCCGGGCTGCGGTTGCCGATCGAAAGTCACGTGCTACAGGCCTTCGTGACAGAGGGCCTGAAGCCGATCATCGACCATGTGGTCAGTTTCGGCATGGGTCATTTCTATATCAGCCAGTCCGACAAGGGTGGGCTCGTCTTCGGGGGCGACCTCGATTTCTATGCCTCCTACGCCGCGCGCGGCAACCTGCCGATGGTCGAACACGTGATGGAGGCGGGGATGACTTTGATGCCGATGATCGGCAAGGCCCGTGTCCTGCGCAGCTGGGGCGGCATCATGGACATGACACCGGACGGCTCGCCGATCATCGACAGGACCGGCATCGACGGACTCTACATAGACTGCGGCTGGTGCTACGGCGGGTTCAAGGCGGTTCCGGCTTCCGGCGATTGCTTTGCGCATCTGATCGCGACCGACAGGCCGCATCCGGCGGCCGCGGGGTTTCGGCTGGATCGGTTCCGCACCGGGCGTGGCCTGATGGACGAAGAAGGAACCGGAGCACAGCATAACCTGCACTAGCGCGAGGGTAGATGCCGGAGCCTCCGGCGGGAGTATTTCTGTGAAGATGAAGACGGGACGGGAAACATGAGGATCACCTGTCCGCTCTGCGGCGAGCGGGACCGGCGAGAGTTCTACTACCAGGGTGCGGCGGTTTTGCTGGAGCGCCCGGCCTTCGATGCGTCTGACGAGGCATGGGACGGCTATCTTCACCTGCGCGACAACCCGGCGGGAAAGACGCGTGACCTCTGGTATCACGAGGCCGGGTGCGGAGCCTGGGTCGTGGTGACGCGTGATACGGTTACGCATGCGGTCCTCGACTGTGTGCTTGCGTCCGATGTCGCGTCAGGAGCACGGCCATGAGGATCGACGACAAGGGGATTGTCGATCGCACCAGGCCGGTGCGCTTCCGGTTCGACGGGATCATCTATGAAGGGGTCAAGGGAGACACGGTCGCGTCTGCGCTGCTCGCCAACGACGTGCGCTTGCTCGGGAGGTCTTTCAAGTATCACCGGCCGCGTGGGATCCTGAGCGCGGGCAGCGAGGAACCCAATGCGTTGGTGACCGTCGGGCGGGGTGCGGGGGCCGAACCGAACGTGCGCGCAACGGTCCAGGAAATCTACGAAGGTCTGGAAACGACGAGCCAGAACCGCTGGCCTTCGTTGACGCTGGACCTGATGGCGGTCAACGATCTGGCCGCGCCGTTCCTTGGCGCCGGGTTCTACTACAAGACTTTCATGTGGCCCGCGACTTTCTGGGAGAAGTTCTATGAACCTCTGATCCGGCGCGCCGCGGGCCTCGGCGCCCTCTCGGGCGAGGCGAACCCGGACAGGTATGAGCGCGCCTATGCGTTTTGCGACCTCCTGGTCATCGGTGCCGGGCCGACGGGCCTGATGGCGGCGTTGACGGCGGCGCGCTCGGGAGCCGATGTGATGCTGCTGGACGAGGACAGCAGCATGGGGGGGCGCCTTCTGAGCGAGACCGACCTGGTTGAAGGTCAGACCGGGCCGGACTGGGTTGACAGGGTGCTCGCCGAATTGCGCGGTATGGATAATGTGCGACTGATGACCCGCACGACGGTGGCGGGTGTTTACGATCAGGGCACGTTCGGAGCGCTCGAGCGGGTCGGCCACCACCGCGCGGAACGACCTGCCGGCGCGCCGCTCGAGACGTTCTGGCGGATCGTGGCGCGGCGCGCAGTGCTTGCGGCCGGAGCACTGGAGCGGCCGGTGGCGTTTCGAAACAATGATCGCCCGGGCATCATGCTGGCCGGCGCGGTGCGGTCGTACCTGAACAGATGGGGCGTGGCGCCGGGACGCAAGGTGACGGTGTTCGGCAACACTGACGACGCGCATCGCACGGCGCGTGATCTGGTCGACGCTGGGGTGCACGTGGCCGCGCTGATCGACAGTCGCCATGATGCGCCGGACAGTTCCGACTATCCGGTCTTCAAGGGGGCGACCGTCTCTGACAGCAGCGGGCGGACGGCCCTCAGCAGCATCACGGTGCGCCGGATCGGAGGTGAGGAGCGGATCGCCACCGACTGCCTCGCCATGTCGGGCGGCTGGAATCCCAGTGTGCACCTGACATGCCACCTGAACGGGCGGCCGACGTGGCGGGACGATATTCTTGCCTTCGTGCCGAGACCAGGGGCCGTCCCCGGCCTGTACGCTGCGGGGGCCTGCAACGGAGTGTTTTCGACCGCGGGCTGTCTGCGCGACGGGGTCAGGGCGGCGAGCGAGGCGTTGCGGGACCTCGGCATCACGCCCGCGAACGTAACGTCACCAGAGGCCGAGAACGCGCCGTATGCCATCGCGCCTCTCTGGGCGGTTCCGGGACGAGGGCGGGCGTGGCTCGATTTCCAGAATGACGTGACCGTCAAGGATGTGAAGCAGGCGGCGACCGAGAATTTCCGCTCGGTCGAGCACATGAAACGCTATACGACGCAAGGCATGGCGACCGACCAGGGCAAAAGCTCCAACGTCACCGCGCTTGCCATCCTTGCGGATGTGACGGGTCGGGGCATTGCCGAAACCGGGACGACGACCTTCCGGCCGCCCTTCAGTCCGGTCGCGATCGCCGCGTTGGGTGCGTGGGGGCAAGGCAAGGGCTTTGCGCCCGACCGCTTGATGACCAGCCATGCGGCCAGCCTAGAGCGGAACGCGCCGATGATCGAGGCGGGGCTCTGGTATCGACCAAGCTATTTTCCACGACCGGGCGAGACGACCTGGCGACAGTCCTGCGACCGCGAAGTCTCAATGGTGCGCGAAGCCGTGGGTGTGTGCGACGTGTCGACACTCGGCAAGATCGACATCCAGGGACCGGACGCGCCCGAATTTCTCGATCTGGTTTACTGCAACGTGGTCAGCAAGCTCAAGGTCGGTCGCGTGCGCTATGGGCTTATGCTGCGCGAGGACGGGCATGTCATGGATGACGGTACCTGCGCGCGGCTGGGCGAGACGCATTTCCTGATGACCACGACGACCGCGGCGGCCGGCCAGGTGATGCGGCATCTCGAGTTCGCGCGGCAGGGGTTGATGTCGCACCTCGACGTTGCGATCAGTTCGGTGACAGAGAATTGGGCGCAATTCGCCGTGGCAGGGCCACGTTCGCGCGCGCTGATTGATGGCATACTTGACAGCCCACTGAACGAGGCCGACTGGCCGTTCATGGCCTGTGGGCCAGTCCGCGTTCTGGGCGTCGCCGGACGGCTGTTCCGGATTTCGTTCTCGGGTGAACATGGCTACGAGATCGCCGTCCCCGCGCGCTATGGCGACAGTCTGTTCCGATTGCTGATCGAGCGCGCCGAGGCGCTCAGGGGCGGGGCATACGGGATGGAGGCGCTGAACGTTCTGCGCATCGAAAAGGGCTTCATCACCCACGCCGAAATCCACGGTCGCGTAACGGCCTTCGATATCGGAATGGACCGGATGATGGCGCAAAGGAAGGATTTCATCGGCAAGCGGCTCGCCCGACGACCCGGGCTCATCGATCCCGAGCGCGAACGCCTGGTCGGGTTGAAACCCGCCGGCGCGGTACAGGAGATGACCGCCGGGGCGCATCTCTTCAAGGATGGTGCCGAGCCGGTGGCACCGAACAGCCAAGGCTATGTCACATCGGTCGCCTTTTCGCCGACACTCGGTCACATGATCGCTCTGGGGTTCCTGAAAAACGGCCCGGCGCGTCATGGAGAAACGGTGCGTATGGTCGACCATCTGCGTGCCCTCGATACGCGATGCGAAGTGGTTGATCCGGTGTTCTACGACCCCGAGGGAGGACGCGTCCGTGGCTGAGCTTTTCGCATCAGCTCCCTTCGCCGCTTTGCTGCCTCTCTCGGTCGGATCGGTCGAACTCGCCGCCGTCGATCTGGGGCGATTGACGCTGATCACGCCCTACAAGGACCGGGAGGCCGCGCTTTCGAAGGCGTTGCAGTCCGCGCATGACGTTGCGCTACCCGCGCCGAACCGCACCACCGGGCAGGCCGGTTGTCGGGTTCTTTGGTTCGCGTTGGGCCAGGTCATGCTTGCGGGCCCCGAGCCCGATCCGGGGCTTGCCGAGCACGCTGCGTTGGTGGATCAGAGCGATGGCTGGGTCACTGCGACACTGCAAGGCGAGGGAGCGGAGGACGTTTTGGCGCGATTGGTTCCTGTCGACGTGCGTGCCGCGATCTTCAAGCGCGGATATACGGTGCGCACGCAACTTCAGCACATGAGCGTCTCGATCACGCGGACTGGGGCCGAGCGGTTCCAGATCATGGTCTTTCGATCGATGGCCAAGAGCTTCGTTCACGATTTGGAAACGGCGATGGAAGGTGTCGCCGCGCGCGGGTAATCTGCCTGAAACCCCTGATTCCGGAGCATGCCCATGAAACGCCTGATGATCCTTCCCCTGTCCCTGATGCTGAGCGCGACCAGCGTCGCAGCGCAGTCCGAAAAGGAAGTCGATTGCGGGTATCAGGCCGATGTCGCGGGCGCGGTGCAGCAGGCCCGTCTGGACGGTGTGGCCGAAAGGGATGTCCGCGAGGCGATCGAGGCAGGTAACCCGTCTTGGCCCGACCGCTACAGCAACGCGATCCCGGTCTTTGCTGCACAGATTTACCAGATCAAGAAGCGCGATCTGAAAAAGATCGATCTGCGTGCCGAGTGGATGACCACGTGCATGACGAATTGATCGTCTGCCGTTCCGGTCATGGCTGTGATATGACCCGCGCATGAGCCTCCCGCCTGGATTCCTGGACGAATTGCGCAGCCGCGCCAGCCTGTCGCAGGTGGTGGGGCGCAAGGTCATCTGGGACACGCGCAAGTCGAACCAGGGCAAGGGCGACATGTGGGCTCCTTGCCCCTTTCATCAGGAAAAATCCGCGTCCTTTCACGTCGACGACCGCAAGGGGTTCTATTACTGCTTTGGCTGTCACGCCAAGGGTGACGCGATCACCTTCGTCCGCGAAACAGAGAACCTGGGCTTCATGGAAGCGGTCGAGCTGTTGGCGCGCGAGGTCGGGATGCCGATGCCGGCGCGTGACCCCAAGGCGCAGGAGAAATCCGATCGGCGCGGCGAACTTGCCGATGTCATGGAACAGGCAGTGCAATTCTTTCGCCTGCAGTTGAAGACATCCGGAGCCACGGCGGCGCGCGCCTATCTGGAGCGGCGGAGCCTGCGTGAGGCGGCGCAGGAGCGATGGGAAATCGGATTTGCGCCGGATGGCTGGCAGGGGCTCTGGGATCATCTACGCGGCAAGGGCGTCCGTGAAGATCTGATTGTGGGTGCGGGTCTGGCCAAGGCGTCCTCGAAGGGGGGCAAACCCTATGACACGTTTCGCAACCGGATCATGTTTCCGATCCGCGATCCACGGGGGCGCTGCATTGCCTTCGGTGGCCGCGCGTTGGACCCCGATGACAACGCAAAATATCTGAACTCGCCGGAAACCGAACTGTTCGACAAGGGGCGCAGCCTCTACAACCACGGCCCCGCGCGCACAGCGGCGGGCAAGGGCCAGCCGCTGATCGTGGCCGAGGGCTACATGGACGTGATCGCGCTCGACAGCGGTGGCTTCCAGGCGTCTGTCGCCCCTCTGGGCACCGCCATCACCGAGAACCAGTTGCAGATGCTCTGGCGGATCGCGCCCGAACCGATCATCGCGCTGGATGGCGACGCCGCTGGCCTGCGCGCCGCGATGCGGCTGATCGACCTGGCGCTGCCGCTGCTGGAAGCGGGCAAATCGCTTCGCTTCGTCATTCTGCCCGAAGGTCAGGACCCGGACGATCTGATCCGGGCGCGCGGGCCAAGCGCGATGCAGACGTTGCTGGACGGCGCGGTACCGATGGTGCGGTTGCTTTGGCAGAGGGAAACCGAAGGCAAGGTATTCGACAGCCCCGAACGCAAGGCGATGCTCGACAAGGCGTTGCAGGACAAGGTCGATCTGATCCGCGACCGTTCGATCCGCGATCATTATGGCCGCGAACTGAAATCGCTGAGTTGGCAGTTGTTCAAGTCACGCCCGGCCGGGTCGGGAAAGCGGCCGTGGTCCCCCGGGCGCAAGCCGGACGTCGCGCCACTCGCGGGCACCAAGTCCTCGCTGCTGGTGGCCGCGGATGTCGACGTTCAGGATCACCTGCGTGTGGCGGTCATCCTGGCGACCGTGCTGTCCACCCCCGCGATCATCGCCGAGGTGGAAACCGATATCGAGTTGCTGCCCTGCAAGGATCCGACGCATGCAAAGCTGCGCGACCTCATCCTGCGCAACCCTGAGGCCACAGCGGAGGACCTGATGCAGGCGATAGAGCGGGAAATCGGGGCGGATACCCTTGAAAAACTACACGCGCTACGCCATGTCGCGCTCAGCCCCTGCGTGCGGAAACCCGGCGATGTCGAACTGGCTCGGATCACCCTGAGCGAAGAATTCGCGAAACTGAAGGCGCGACGCGGGCTGACGGCAGAGATTGCCGAAGCCGAGGAAGACCTGACCGGCCTAGCGGACGAAGCATTGACCTGGCGCTTGTCGCAAGCGGCCCAGGCATACAACCGGGCCGAACGCAGCGAGCACGAGGACAAGGCGGAATACGACATGGGCGAAAACGGCGCGCGAATCAATCGGCAAGAGCGCGATGCTTTTGCCTCCCTGTTGGACAAGATCATGCACTCCCGGCCCAAGCGATGATGGTTTTGGTAAAGAAACACTAAAGAAATCAGGGTAGGTGGGGTGACGAATCAGCAGATCGCGCTAATGATTCGCTCAGCGCGAATCACCCGACGCCCTAGCAGGAGCACCGAATGGCCGCCAAGGACAACGACGACCGCAAAACCGACGATCAGGACGCCGAAGTAACGCTCGACATGAGCCAGGCCGCCGTCAAGAAAATGATCGGCGAGGCGCGCGAGAAGGGTTACATCACGTACGATCAGCTGAACCAGGTGCTGCCGCCCGATCAGGTGAGCTCCGAACAGATCGAGGACGTGATGTCGATGCTCAGCGAGATGGGCATCAACATCATCGAGGACGAGGAAGCCGAGGAGGAAGAGCAGAAAGGCTCGACCGAAGTCGCGACCACCGAGAGCGCGCGCGAGGTCACGCTGTCGACGGGCAGCGCGGAAAAGCTCGACCGGACCGACGATCCGGTGCGTATGTATCTGCGCGAAATGGGCAGCGTGGAACTGTTGTCGCGCGAAGGCGAGATCGCCATCGCCAAGCGCATCGAAGCCGGCCGCAACACGATGATCGCGGGCCTGTGCGAAAGCCCGCTGACCTTTCAGGCGATCACGATCTGGCATGACGAATTGCTCAGCGAGGACATCCTTCTGCGCGACGTGATCGATCTCGAAACCACCTTTGGCAACCAGATGGGGGAGGATGGTGAAGTCGATGCCCCGGTCGTGGACACCAGCGCGGTGGCTGCGGCCAAGCCGGCTGAGGAAGAGACGCCGGAACTTGACGCGGACGGAAACCCGATCCAGAAGGATGACGACGACGACGAGGACGAACAGGCCAACATGAGCCTCGCGGCCATGGAAGCCGCGCTAAAGGACCAGGTTCTCAGCACGCTCGAAACCATCTCCAACGACTACGCGCAGCTTTCGGAAATGCAGGACAGCCGCATTTCCGCGACGCTCAACGAGGACGGCTCGTTCAGCGAGGCGGCCGAAGCCAAATATCAGGCTCTGCGATCCGAGATCGTGCTGCTGGTGAACGGGCTGCATCTGCACAACAACCGGATCGAAGCGCTGATCGACCAGCTCTATGGTATCAACCGGCGGGTCATGTCGCTGGACAGCTCCATGGTGAAACTTGCGGATCAGGCACGGATCAACCGTCGCGAGTTCGTCGATGAATACCGGGGCCGGGAACTCGATCCGAACTGGCTGACCGACATGGCAGATAAGCCGGGTCGTGGCTGGCAGATGTTCATCGAGCGCAGCACTGACAAGGTGGAGGAGTTGCGCGCCGACATGGCCCAGGTCGGGCAATATGTCGGTCTGGACATCAGCGAATTTCGCCGAATCGTCCAGCAGGTCCAGAAGGGCGAAAAGGAGGCCCGCCAGGCCAAGAAGGAGATGGTAGAGGCAAACCTGCGTCTGGTGATCTCAATTGCCAAGAAATACACGAACCGCGGCCTGCAATTCCTTGATCTCATTCAGGAAGGCAACATCGGCCTCATGAAGGCGGTGGACAAGTTCGAGTATCGCCGAGGCTACAAGTTCTCGACCTACGCGACCTGGTGGATCCGGCAGGCTATCACGCGCTCGATCGCCGACCAGGCCCGCACGATCCGTATTCCTGTGCACATGATCGAGACGATCAACAAGCTGGTGCGCACCGGCCGCCAGATGCTGCACGAGATCGGGCGAGAGCCGACGCCCGAGGAACTGGCCGAAAAGCTGCAGATGCCGCTCGAGAAGGTCCGCAAGGTGATGAAGATCGCCAAGGAACCGATCTCTCTGGAAACGCCGATCGGGGATGAAGAAGACAGCCAGCTCGGCGATTTCATCGAGGACAAGAACGCGGTCCTGCCTCTGGATTCGGCAATCCAGGAGAACCTCAAGGAAACGACGACGCGCGTTCTGGCGAGCCTGACCCCGCGCGAGGAACGGGTCTTGCGGATGCGGTTCGGAATCGGGATGAATACCGATCACACGCTTGAAGAGGTCGGACAGCAGTTCAGCGTGACCCGCGAACGTATCCGCCAGATCGAGGCGAAGGCGTTGCGCAAGCTGAAGCATCCGAGCCGCAGCCGGAAGCTGCGTAGTTTCCTCGATCAATAGACCGAGACAAAGTAACTTAGGTAGCCTCCGCCGAACCCCATCGGCGGAGGCTTTTTTTGTTCCGGTTCTGGAATGAACAGCGCATTGGACGCGCCGACAGAACAAGCGACGGTAAAATTGGTGTGACGGTGCATGGGTCTTTGTCGCCGACGAACTATCGTTTTGGTTCGATTGGAAAGGATACAAAATGCAGCGACTAGTCTCGTTCTCCCTTGCCGCGGCGCTTGCGCTCGCGGTTCCAAGCGTCGGTTCCGCTTTCACCAGCAAGCGCGGGGCCAAGGTCAACCCCGTCAACTCTACCGTTTTCGAGGTCGTCCCCAGCAGCGGCGGGGACGGTCAGGTCTTCTGGTGCAGCGCAGCGGACTATGCGCAGCGCGAGTTGCGGGCGTCTTGGAACGCGCAGCTATACATCGCGCGCGGACGGGGCCCGAGCGTTACGACCAACAGGCGATCCGCGGTTCAATTCACACTCGATCCGCAGGCGGCGAGCGTGACACCGATCGAGTCGTCGCTCAGCCTGAACTCCCTGAAGGCCGGTGAGAACATGACTGTGCGGCGCGCTTATGACTTCTGTGCCAAGCAGTCCATTTTCTAGGCAGAGATGCTTGAGCGCGGAGGGCAGGGTGAAACCAGCGGTTTTTCGCCTTGGGAGAGTCCACCAATTTCTGGCGAGCCTGCGGTCCAAGTGCCACACTAGGCAGTGATGCGATCTATCTCGCCGTTGTTGCGTTGCGGGACGCAGTTGCTCCAGCCGGTTGGAGACGTGAGGAAAAACCGCCCAACGACCTGACAAGATCTGAACAGGCATGATAGGATCGCGTAAACAACAGGGCAAAGGATGACCTGATGAAAACGGCCCGAATTATCTGCATCGCCGCCACGGCGGCCCTATTGCCAAGCTGGGCTTCAGCCTGGTGGGCAATGAACCGGCACGAGGTATTCCCGGTTTCCGATACGGTATGGGAAGTCGTGTCCGAAGTCGGTTCGAGCGCAGCGGATTATTGGTGTGGTGCCGGAGACTTCGCGCAACGCGTTCTCGGCACGCCCGCCGCCCAACGAATCTATATCTGGAAGGCGATCGGTCCCAGTGTAGCGCGTCCCGGACGAAAGGCGGTGCAGTTTTCGCTGACGCCGCCGCCAGGGGCGGACACCTCGACCGGGTATTCGCTGACGGTCAAGCGTGCGGGCGACAACCTCGCACGACACGCGGCCGTTCAATATTGCTATCAATTTGACGGAGACGACATCTGGAGCGTCCGATGAGGCTGGTAGGCATTGGCGCGGCACTCGTTCTCCTAATGGTCTTGCCGCAGGCATCGCTGGGCTGGACAGCGCGAAACAGTCAGACCGTGGTACCACTGTCCGACAGATCTTTTGAGGTGCTGGGCCAGGCAGGGTCGGGCAACACCGACTACTGGTGCGCTGCCGGCGAGTATGCGCGCCGCGTGCTGGGCGTGGCCAACGGACAAAGGCTTTACGTCTCGCGAGGCCGCGCCGAAGCCGAGACCGCGAACCGAAAATCCGCGGTCCAGTTCTCTCTCGACCCGCCGCCCAACGGTGATACCTCTTGGCGTCTGCTGCTGTCGGTCACGCGCGTCGGAGAAAACCTGAGCGCGATCGAGGCGTCGAACTACTGCGCGCGCTTCGTGGACGCGCACGGTTGATTGCCAGATGGCGGCAACTGAAAGCACGGAATTCGTTGTCGCGACCAATGGCGTCGGTCTCTACGAAGTGACGGCAGAAATCGGTCGCTGGCTGGCCCGGACGAAACGTCGCGACGCGCTTTTGACGCTTTTCGTGCGCCATACGTCCTGTTCGCTGCTCATTCAGGAAAACGCGGATCCCGACGTTCAGGACGATCTGGTCGCATTTCTTGAACGCCTTGTGCCGCCCGCGACGGATCCTTCCATGAAGTACCTTCGGCATACCTGTGAGGGACCTGACGACATGCCGGCCCATATCAAGGCGGCATTGCTGCCGGTCAGCCTGTCCATCCCGGTGGTCGATGGGCGGGCGATGCTGGGTACCTGGCAGGGCGTCTTCCTGTTCGAACATCGAAGTGCGCCGCACCGACGGCGGATCGCCGCGCATCTCGCCTAGAGGCAAATCCAGCATCTAGCGGTCTCATTTCTCCCCTACCCAAATCCTAGAGGCTTTCGTATAGTTGTGGATAAGTGGACCAGAGTGTCCACAACCAGAGGCAGATCAAATGAGGGGGATGGCCGATGCGCTGCCCGTATTGCGGTAACATTGACACGCAGGTCAAGGATTCACGCCCGGCAGAGGATCACGTCGCGATCCGCAGGCGGCGGTTCTGTCCGGCCTGTGGCGGGCGGTTCACCACCTACGAGCGGGTGCAGTTGCGCGACCTGGTCGTCATCAAATCCAGCGGCAAACGCGAGGATTTCGACCGCGACAAGCTGGAGCGCTCGATCCGGATTTCCATGCAGAAGCGCCCGATCGAGCCCGAGCGTATTGACCAGATGATATCAGGCCTCGTGCGCCGGCTTGAGAGCATGGGCGAAACCGACATTTCCTCGAGCAAGATCGGTGAGATCGTGATGGAGGCGCTCGCCCGGATCGACACAGTTGCCTATGTGCGGTTCGCCAGTGTGTACAAGAATTTCCAGGCGGCGGATGATTTCGAGGATTTCGTGCACGAACTGCGCCCGAAGACGCCGGAAGAGTGACGCAGGACGACAATCGTTTCATGGCGCTCGCCCTCTCCTTGGGGCGGCGCGGCCTGGGGCAGTGCTGGCCCAACCCGGCGGTCGGCTGCATCATCGTGAACAAGGGTCGTATCGTCGGACGCGGCTGGACACAGCCGGGCGGACGGCCCCATGCGGAAACCGTTGCGCTGGCCATGGCCGGTGCGCTTGCGCATGGCGCCACGGCCTATGTGACGCTGGAGCCCTGTGCTCATCATGGCCTGACGCCGCCCTGCAGCGATGCGCTGATCGCGGCCGGGATCGCCCGCGTCGTCGCGCCGATGGAAGACAGCGACGCAAGGGTCGCGGGGCAGGGGTTCAAGGCCTTGAAGGCCGCGGGCATCAGCGTTGTGACCGGCTGCTTGGTCGAGCGGGCGCAACAGGATCATGCGGGCTTTTTCCTGCGCTGCGAACAGGGGCGTCCCCTCGTCACCCTGAAGCTTGCGAGCAGCTTTGATGGGCGAATTGCGACCGCGACGGGGGAAAGCCAATGGATCACCGGTCCGGCGGCGCGGCGCGTCGTGCACGGGCTGCGCGCATGCCACGATGCGGTGATGGTGGGGGCGGGAACCGCGCGCGCAGATGATCCGTCGCTGACCGTGCGCGACATCGGCGTTCACAGGCAGCCCGTGCGCGTGGTCGTCTCGCGCCATCTCGACCTGCCGTTGCTGGGAAACCTCGCGCGTACTGCCAAGGAAGTGCCGGTCTGGATCTGCCACGGCGAGAGCGCGGATGCAGACCGGATCCGCGCCTGGGAGGGTCTCGGTGCGCGGCTCTTGCCCTGTGCCGTGAACGGCATGCAGCTCGATCCGGTGGACGTGGTGCACAAGCTCGGGCAGAGCGGACTCACACGGGTTTTTTGCGAGGGCGGCGGAGCGCTCGCGGCTTCTCTGCTGGCAGCGGATCTGGTGGACGAGCTTGTGGGTTTCACCGCGGGCCGCCTGATCGGAGCCGAAGGATTGCCCTGCGTTGGAGCCTTGGGGGTCGACAGGCTGGCGAGCGCGCCCCGGTTCGACCTGGTCGAGATGCGCCCCGTCGGAAACGACATCGCACATCGCTGGCGCCGGAGCTACCTGCGCCAGACGTGAGCCTGTGTCGCGAAGAGACCCTGAAGTTTGGAAAGAACCCGGTTTCCCGTGCCTCGGCACGGTACGTGGCCTGCGAGCAGACGTTCGACCAGAACCTCCACCGGGCAGATCTGTCCGGTGCACGGATCAAGGTAGCGCGGATAGTCAATCAGCGCCGCGTGGACAAGGCCGGCGAGGTCGGGACGCGCCGTGCGACGCGCCGGCTGCTCCACCAGATCCGTCGTCAAACCCCAGCCGGCGTAGAATGGCCTGCCGACGGTCGTCACCGGCACTCCGCGCAGCAGTGCCTCGAATCCCATGAGCGAGGTGATCGTCCAGACCGCATCCACCTGACCGAGCAGCGTGGACGGATCGCACTCCGAGGCGATCAGGTCTGCAACATCGGCGGGAATGGCCCCGGGCCGCAGACCTGCTTCGACATCCGGATGCGGCTTGTAGATCAAGGTGGCGGCGGGTTCCGCAACGCGCGCGGCCTTTAGAAGTTCGGTATTGCTGCGGATCGTATCCGCCCCGTGTTTGATCGAGGCATCGTCTTCGACCTGGCCGACGACCAACACCCGGCGCCCTTCTGGCAGGTCGCGCAAAGCGCCGCCTGTGTTGTACTTGCTCAAACCACCAGAAGTGATGCTGGTGATCAGGCGCTCGGCGCGACGGCGCTCGTCTGCACGCAGCGTTGCGCGGCGCGCGATCAACTGCTCGAGCCGGCTGGATCGGGTTGGATCGTAGTAGATCCCCAGATCGTCGACCACCAGCGACAGCGGCGCGACCAAGTCGGCACCAAGACCCCGCGAGCGAAGAAAGCCGTCCTCGACGCGGGCCGCGGTGTCGGCATCGACCGCCTTACTGGCCCAGACCATCTGCCGTCGCCGGGTGTCCGCCTTGAGCCGCTCGGTGAAAACGACTTTCCGTTCCTGCCCAAAGAAACTCTGGATTGACGGGCGTTTCCACAGGTTGATGCCACGGGCGGCCCAGCCGCGCCGATCCTGCCGCCAGGCGCGCACCTGCGCTTCGAGCGTGTCGATCACGGTTTCAAGTTGGCAGAGCCGGTCGCGGAACGGATCATACCAGGTCGGATAGAGGATCATCGCCGCGGCAAACAATTGCGCGCGGGTCAGGCGACGCACCCGGCGAGGCACCGGGTCTTCGTCCTCGGTCAGCCCCCAACCGGCATAGAAGGGCTGGCCGAAGACACGCGGCCTGTGCCCGGCGAGGATCGCCTCGAAGCCCAACTGCGAGGACACCGTGTAGACGCCGACCGCGCCGTCGAGCAGCGCCCAGGGATTGACCGGATCGGTCAGGATGCGAACGCGCTTGCTGGTATCGGCATTGGTGTAGTGCCCGTCACGATAGCCTGCGAGCGTTTCCGGATGGGACTTGATGACCACCGGCACGCCGGGATGCTCCTCCTGCGCGAAGACAAGCATCTCTCGGAACCGAGCGCGACCGGCGTTGGTCGTTTTGAGCGATGCATCGTCGCGTGTCTGGTCCACAACCAGAACGTAGCTGGGATCCGGGCAGGGGAGGTCAGGATCGAAGCTGTTGTACTTGGACAGGGCCGAATTCCGAAGTCGCGCCATGGCATTGCGCGCTCGGTCCAGCAGCGCGGTGTCGTCAAGCGGCGCGCTAGTCAGCAAGCGCTCGAGGTCCGACGGCACGCTCGAGTCGAAATGCACCCCGCTGCGATCCAGAACCAACCCCATCGGTGCATCCCCGGCGCGTCCGGGACGGATCGACCTCAGAAAGGCATCCTCGACGGTCAGGAGAGGGGTTCCGCGACGGGCCGCGACGAAGCGGCCACGGTGGGCGGTCGGGCTGTTGCCCCAGATCGCGACACGGTCCTGCGAGCCCGGCAGTCCCAGCCGCAGGTCGTATCCGGCCAGTTGCAGGATGCGGCGCACCCGGCCACTGCGCCAGAAGCCTGCATTGTAGGCGAAGAGATGCTGCCGCTCTGTGCCGCCGCTTAGCCCCATGCCGGGGTCGCCCATCTCTATTGGGTCAAGGTCGCGACATTCGCGAACGGCGTCAGGCCGCCAGCCACCAGCGAGATCGTCTTGGTCCACTGGGCATAGGGCGCCTCGGTGACATAGAGAGTGTCGTCGTCGCGGATCACGAAATCGCGCGCCATGAACAGGCCGTTGGGTTCCCTCAGGTTCAGCACATAGACCATCCGCTGTGCGCCCTGAAGATCACTGCGCCCCAGGACCTGACCGGCGATTTCGGCCGGTTCGTTGCGGATCACGAAAACGCCGGTCGGGTCCGACGCGGTGGGAACCAAGCCGCCGACCTGGGCGATCGCTTCGAGGGCTGAGAGGTTCTGTGTCTCGAACTTGACCCGGGCCTGCTGGCTTGTCGCACCGATGGCGGTGAAGGACCGCCGGTCTTCCTCTACAAGGATACGGTCTCCGCCGCGCAGGGCGATGTCGAGCCTCGGGTTGTCGAACAGATCCTGGAACCAGACCTTGCCGCGCTGGTCGCCTCGAATCACGGTGATCTGGGCGATTTCGGGCTCGATCGTGACGCCACCCGCGTTGGCGAGCATTGCTGACAATTTGCGCGTCGGACGCTCGATCGGATAAACGCCCTGTGCTCCGATGGCGCCGACCAGAGACACGGTCGAACCGTCCCCGGCGAGACGGCGCACCTGCACCTGCGGGTCAGGGGTCTGAAGTTCGAGTTTCTCGGTGATGATCTCGCGCAGTTCGTTCGGCGTGTTGCCGGCAGCCCTCAGACGTCCGGCATAGGGTACGAAGATATAGCCGGCCCCATCAACCTGGACTTCTTCGAGCGCGGTCGAGTTTGCGGTTTCCCCCGACAGCAGTCCGTCATCGACGTTTTCCCAGATCGTGAGGCCGAGAACATCGCCGGGACGGATCGTGTCGGATGTCAGTTCGGGCGCCGTAGCGAAGGCCTCGCTGAAGCCGAGCGCGGGCACCACGGCGGTGGCGCGGGTGACCCGATCGTTGACTTCGACAACGAAGGCATCACCCTGTTGTTGCACGGACCCGGCATAGATCTGACGCTTGTTCGGGCCGACCTGGGGCAGCGTGCAACCGGCGACGATGCCAAGCGACATGACAAGAGCGACAGGCAGCGCCCATCGTGACGAAGCGGATTTCACTGCTCGGTCTCCTGACCTGTTATTAATTGCTTCAATTTGCTGGGACGTTAGCGAACTGCACAGCGCAAATCCACCAGGAGTACAGCTCAACTATTGGATGAGTCGCAGCTGTTGCTCCTGTGCCGCTGTCGGTGTGAGCAGCGTTTCATAGGGATCGGTCGGGCTGAGCATCATGTCGGTGATCCGTCGCAGAGCGAGATTTCGGCTGCCACGGGCGTAAAAGCCCCCAGGAACCTGACTGGTGGCAAGCAGAAAACGGCGGTAGTCGGCATATGCGGCCGCATCCGGCGGCACCGGATCGGCGAAGAAGGCGGGCAGGGGCTGGTGCGAGACCAACTCGGGCTTGTCATAGACCGCGCGCCCGAATGCGCGGACTGGCAAGTTGCGCCAAAGCGCCTGCTGTCCGGCGGTGGAATTGACCGTCACCACTGCGCGGGCTTCATCCAGCAGTGGCGCGAGCCGGCTTCCACCGACCACATGCACGCGCTCCGAAATCCCGGCCGCGCGGGCCAGCCGCAGGATCGTCCGGCGCAGTGGCACGCGTCCGTCTTCGAGCGGATGCGCCTTGAAGACGAGATGATGATGCCGCGGCGCCCCCGCGGCGAAGCCCGCGACCACGTCGGAGACGAAATCGAGCATCGAGGAAAAGGGGGAATGGGCGCGAAAATTGCTGTCGTGCTCCAGTTGCAGAAGCACCAGGTGATACGGAAAATGACCTTGGCGGATGCGATGAGTCGCGAAGCCGCGCTGAAGCGCGTGTACCGGTTGCATCAGAAGGCGCGACAGGTGCAGTTGGAACTCCCGCTGCACCGGAATCGATCTGTGCGGTGTGAAATGCGGGTAGGAACGGGTCTTTGCCAGCACGCACCCGTGATAGAGCGCGCCGTACAGCATGTGCCGTCGCATGTCGCCCCAATGGGCGGGTGGACGCTGGGGCGCGGCTCCGGTTTCGGCCAGCGCGGTTCGCATTTCCTCTATCGAAAGGTCCATCAACCTGGAGTTGCCGTTCGAGCCGTCACGCTCGTAGGTGATCCAGTAGGGCCTCAGATAGCCTTCCTCGAAGACGTGTACGGTGATGCCGCGCGATCTGGCCGCAGCTATGGCGATGGCATGCACCGGACGCATGTCGCCGTAGATCACAAGATCGCTGACAAATCGCGTTTCGAACAGATAGTCGATCGTTTCGGGCCAATCCTGCAAGGGGCTGGGATGGGCGAGAAAGGTTTTCGCGTTCGGCCAGAACACCTGATCGCCCGCGTTGAAGCCCACGCGCAGAACACCCGCGCCGGTCGCCTCCAGCTGCCGTCCCAGCCTGCCGAAGAAGGGGCCATGCGGCCCCTGCAGGAACAGGAATACCCGTTCCGAGGTCGTGCGGCGCGGCGATAAACGCGGCTTGGGCATGTCGTGATCCCGGACGGTTTCGCGTACTATGGCGTCCGGTGGATCACGGCGCAAGGTCGCAGGGGCTTGCGGCGCGCAAGCGCGGCCGCTAGGTCGATTTCGCGGTCTAGGTCAGGGGAGCGACAGCATGTTCACGGGCATCATCACCGATATCGGAACCATCCGGGAACTCGAGCAGCGCGGCGATCTGCGTGCGCGCATCGCAACCGGCTACGATACGGCCAAAATCGACATCGGCGCGTCGATCGCCAGTGACGGGGTATGCCTGACGGTGATCGGCCTGGGCGAGGACTGGTACGATGTGCAGGTCAGTGCCGAAACCGTGTCCAAGACCAATCTGGGGGACTGGACGGTCGGCAAGCGGATCAACCTTGAACGTGCGCTGCGCGTCGGGGACGAATTGGGCGGTCACATCGTGTCGGGTCATGTCGACGGCGTGGCCGAGGTCGTCGACCTGCGGGAGGAGGGAGACAGCACGCGGGTTACGCTGCTGGCGCCGACCGAACTGGCGCGGTTTATCGCGCCCAAGGGATCGGTGGCGCTGAACGGAACCTCGCTCACTGTGAACGAGGTGGATGGCGCACGCTTCGGGATCAATTTCATTCCCCACACCAAGACGGTAACGACTTGGGGCGAAGTGGCGCTCGGCGATCGGGTCAATCTGGAGATCGACACCTTGGCGCGCTATGTGGCGCGGCTGGCCGAGACGGTCTGAGCATGTCCGACCGGATTGGGGGCCAGCCCCCAAACCCCCGGAGTATTTCGGCAAAGATGAAGCTGCGCTCGGACGTGGCGGCACGACCGTGCGGCACTGGTCATCATGACCCGAGTGGGCTATTGGCCTCTGACGAGGTCTCTGTGTGAAGGGTTCAGGCCATGAGTTTTGCATCTCCCGGTCCGGTCGAGACCGATCTGCGCGACGCGATTTCCCCGATCGAGGAGATCATAGATATCGCGCGCCAAGGCAAGATGTTCATCCTGGTGGATCACGAGGATCGGGAGAACGAGGGCGACCTGGTGATCGCAGCCGAGTTCGCCGATGCCGAGGCAATCAATTTCATGGCGACGCATGGCCGTGGTCTGATCTGTCTGCCGATGACAGCGGAGCGCATCGATCGACTTGGCCTGCCGATGATGGCGGTCAACAACTCCTCGCGTCATGAAACGCCGTTCACCGTGTCGATTGAGGCGCGCGAGGGGGTGTCGACGGGGATTTCCGCTCCCGACCGCGCCCATACGGTCGCCACGGCGATCAACGAGCAGAACACCATGGCCTCGCTGGCGACGCCGGGCCATGTCTTCCCGCTGCGCGCCCGTCAAGGTGGCGTTCTGGTGCGTGCGGGCCATACCGAGGCGGCGGTGGACATCGCGCGCCTTGCCGGCTTGAAGCCCGCCGGTGTGATCTGCGAGATCATGAATGCCGACGGCACCATGGCGCGCCTGCCGGAATTGGTGACATTCGCCCGTGAACACGGACTGAAGATCGGGACGATCTCGGACCTGATCGCCTATCGCAGCCTCAACGACAACCTCGTCAAGCAGACGGCGCACCACATGGTGACCTCGGAATACGGCGGCGCGTGGGACATGCGCATCTTCACGGACCAGACCCACGGGATCGAACATGTCGCTCTGATCAAGGGCGACATCACAACGCCCGAACCGGTCCTGATCCGCACCCACGCGCTGCACGAGGCTTCCGACGTGCTGGGACTGGGGCCCAAGCCCGCGCGCGAGTTGCCCCGCGCTATGGAACTGATCGCGGAGGAGGGGCGCGGCGTCGTCTGCCTGTTCCGCGAGGCGCGTCATTCGCTCTATGCGCAGGAAGACGAGGGTCCACGCACGATCAAGCAGACCGGGTTGGGGGCGCAGATCCTGTCGTCCCTTGGTCTTCGCCAGATGATCCTGCTGACGGATTCCCCGCAAACCCGCTATCTCGGCCTCGATGCCTATGGTTTGACCATCGTCGGCACCCGACCGATCATGCCGAAGGACTGATACATGGCTGGAACCGAAACCCATTACATCCTACCGCGCCCGGAATTCGACAGGCCGGTCAAGCTGTTGATCGTGGTCGCGCCCTACTACAAGGACATCGCTGACGACCTGGTTGCGGGCGCGAAGGCCGAGATTGAGGCCGTTGAGGGCTCCTGGGAGCTGGTCGAAGTTCCCGGCGCGCTGGAAGTGCCGACAGCGATCGGGATCGCCGACCGCACGTCGAATTTCGACGGATATGTGGCGCTCGGCTGCGTAATCCGGGGCGAGACGACCCATTACGAGACGGTCTGCAATGACAGCAGTCGCGCGATCCAGCTGATGGGTCTGCAGGGTCTGTGCATCGGCAATGGTATTCTGACCGTCGAAAACCGCCAACAGGCGGTTGTGCGGGCGGATCCGGACCAGCAGAACAAGGGCGGTGGCGCCGCTGCGGCTGCCTTGCATCTGATCGCGCTGGCCCGTAAGTGGGGCGGCCAGACCAAGGGAGTCGGGTTCAAACCTCCCGCCGACCCGATCCGGCTGGCCGGAAAGAACGACGGATCCACCATCGCATGAGCACCGAACGCAGCGCCCCGACGGGTAACCAGAAGCGCAAGATGAAATCGGCCGCACGGCTCTATGCCGTACAGGCGCTGTTCCAGATGGAGCAGAGCGGGCAGACCAGCGAGCATGTCGTAGCCGAGTTCCTGAACCATCGCTTTGGCGAAGTCTACGAGGGCGACGAGATGATCGATGGCGATATCGGTCTGTTCCGCAGCCTTGTCGAGGATGCGGTCAATCACCAGGCCAGGATCGACCAGGCCACTGACCGCGCGCTTGTCGCCAAGTGGCCGATCGCCCGTATCGATCCGACGCTGCGCGGCGTGTTTCGGGCCGCCGGCGCCGAGTTGAACGCCGGTGCAACGCCGCCGAAGGTCGTCATCGTGGAATACGTCGATATCGCCCGTGCCTTCTTTCCCGATGGCAAGGAGCCGAAATTCGTCAACGCGGTGCTCGACCACATGGCCCGAGAGATGCGGCCCGAGGCTTTCTGACGCGGTGAAACCGCTAAATCGTTGGACCTTCCGTCATCACATGCTATTTGTAAGATGTTGGAGGTACGCCATGCCCAAACTCGTCAAGCTCTATATCCGCAATGTTCTGATCGGTTTCGCCATCGCGGGAGCGTTCGTCGCGATGTTGCTCTGGTTCAACGTCATGAATCTCTGGGCTCTGGTCAGCCAGTCCGATGTAGGACTGATGGCGGTATTCCTGTTGTGGTTCATGAATGGCATCGTTTTTGCGGGTGTACAATTCGCCTGGGCGGTGATGGCAATGGCTGACAAGCCCGAGTCGAGCGGACGCGGCGGCACACCTGCCGTCGATCTGTCCCGTCCGGAGCCGGTGCGCGCCGAAGCGACGGCCAGGGATCGCCGGTTGAAATTGGGCCGATAGGTCAGGGGATCATGTGACGGGACCACCAATCAGCCGTGTGGTTCTGATTCCCGAGGACCTGTATGTACAGGTGGGCGCCAGGTAAACGGACCAGGATCCGTACAGAGCCAGCTCCCTCGGATTTGCTTAAGGCCACCGGAATGCAACCTTTCACGCGCAGGGCAGAACCCGCCACACTCTGCACATAGAGACGGCACGAAGGTCCGGCAAGGGGCACGCAGGTCGAGGCGCAAGAATTCTCGGACAGGTGATCGAGCTTGCCTGATGTTCACGTAATGTTCATAATGGTCGCATGAGCGAACACGTAACGACACTCTCCCCACAAACCAGTGCCGTGGCGGATCTTCCAAGACCGGGCCAGTTGCTGGCGCGTGGCGTATGCCGTTTGCTGCACGGACATGGGTTCGCGTCGGTCGAGGAATTCGTTCCCAGCCGGGGATTGCGCGTTGATGTGATAGGGTTGGGTCCCAAGGGCGAGCTCTGGGTGGTGGAGTGCAAGTCGAGCCGGGCGGACTACCAGAGTGACTGCAAGTGGCAGGGCTACCTGGAATGGTGCGATCGGTACTTCTGGGCGGTTGACCAGGCGTTCCCAACGGAGGTGTTGCCGGATGGCACCGGACTCATCATCGCGGATGCGTTCGATGCCGAGATCATCCGAATGGCGCCGGAAGATCGTCTGGCGCCCGCCCGACGCAAGGCAATGGTTCAGAAATTCGCGACCCACGCAGCGCGAAGGCTGCACGCCCTGCGTGATCCCGATTTCACTTTCTGAGGCTTCGGGCCGCCGCAGCCGCCGCGCGCAGTTCCTCTGCGATCTCGTCGGCTTCCTCTGGATCGAAGTCCATCGGAATCTCGACGCCCTGTGCTTCGACGAAGATCCGCACCATGCCGGTATCGGTCGGGCCGATCTGCATGTTCGCCTCGATATCGCGTTCGGTATTGATGCCCATCTGCCCCGTCCCTTGTGAGGAGAACCTGCTAGCGCGCGAAGACTTGAGAATCAAGCGCCCCTAGGCTTGTCTCTTTGCATGACCGAGACAGTGCTGCGCCCCTTCGTCAAGGAAGACGCCGATTGGTTGGTGGCGCAACATCGTTTTCTCTATGCGCGCGACGAAGGGTTTGACGACAGCTTCGGGGACCTTGTTTCGGATATCGTCTCGGAGTTTCTCACCGATCATGATCCAAAGCGCGAGCGGGGTTGGATCGCCGAGACGGAGGGTGCACCTCTCGGCAGCATCTTCTGTGTGCGGCTGACCGACACGACTGCCAAGCTGCGCCTGTTCCTCGTGCTGCCCGAAGCACGGGGAACAGGGCTGGGCAAGCGGCTATTGGCGCGCTGCATCGAGTTCGCACGTGCGGCCGGGTATCGCGACATTGAACTCTGGACTCATGAAAGCCACCGCGCGGCCTGCGCGCTATACGCAAGGTCGGGCTGGACGCTGACCGACAGTCGCAGGACTCGCAGCTTCGGCCAGGACGTGGTGGAACAAAGCTGGCGGATTGACCTTTAAGACCCTTGCATTCAGAATGTGGCTTAGCTAAATCGCCCCTGCGTGCCGCCTTAGCTCAGTTGGTTAGAGCGCCTGATTGTGGATCAGGAGGTCCCTGGTTCGAGCCCAGGAGGTGGTACCACTCCAGGTTTTCCACACAGCAGATCTTTACCGCTTGAACGGAATCGTCTGCGTTATGTCTCCGCTGACGGCGTCGAAGACCAGAATGCGGTCGTCTTCGGTCACCACGACGAAGTAACCCGGCCCATAGGTGACGGAGATCGCTCTTTTGCCTTCTGGCAAGGTGATCTGGTCGGGCAGGGGCATCACAGGTGGCTTCTCGGTCCAGAAGCGGATGACAAGCAGGCTCACGATCACTAAAAGCCCGAGGATCATCACCGCCGTCAGTGTCGTGACGAGGCGTCGCAGAAATCTCAGGTTCGCCGGTTCCGGGGCCGGTTCGGAAGGGTCAGTCATGATCACGCGCCAGATAGAGTTCACCATCGCGGCAGACCCGCCGCCCCGCCTTGATAAGGCGCTTTCCCGCGATGTTCCAGTTGATGCGGCCCTGTCGCGCACGCGCCTCGCGCGGTTGATCGAAGAGGGCGCCGTCACGGTGAACGGGCAGGTCGCGCGGGACGCCAAGGCGCGCATCGAGGCCGGGGCACAGGTGCGCCTGACGGTCGAAGCCGCAGCCGAGAGTCATATCGGGGCTGAGCCCATTCCGCTGTCGATCCTGCATGAGGATGAAGATCTGATCGTCATCGACAAGCCGGCGGGCATGGTCGTGCACCCGGCTCCGGGCACGCCAGGTGGCACGCTCGTCAACGCGCTGATGCATCATTGCGGCGATGACCTGTCGGGTGTCGGCGGGGTGAAACGGCCCGGAATCGTGCACCGGATCGACAAGGACACAAGCGGCGTTCTGGTCGTGGCCAAATCCGACGCTGCACACCAGGGGCTCGCGGCGCAATTCGCCGCACACAGCGTGGAACGCTATTACACGGCCATCTGCCACGGCGTGCCAGACGCGTCCGATCCGCGCCTGCGCGGCGTGCGTGGCGCGAGTTTCGAACCCGGCAATATCCTGCGCCTGACGACCCAGTTGGCGCGTCACAAGACCGACCGGCAGAAACAGGCAGTGCTCTTCAACGGTGGGCGGCACGCCGTCACGCGGGCGCGGATCGTCGAGACATTCGGTGCGCCCCCGGCCGCGGCGTTGATCGAATGCTGGCTCGAGACGGGGCGCACCCACCAGATCCGCGTCCATCTCGCCCATGCGGGCCACGGGCTGATCGGCGATCCGGTCTATGGCGGCCGCCGAAAGCTGGCGTCGAAATCCGTCTCCGCTTCGGCCGCCGCGGCAGCATGGAACTTTCCGCGCCAGGCGTTGCACGCCGCCGTTCTGGGGTTCGTGCATCCGATCAGTGGCGAACCCGTGCGGTTCTCCGCCGATCTTCCAGAGGATATGCGGGAACTTATAACCCTTCTGCGCAATTGACATATCAAGCACATGCGCGTGAAGCCGCTGATATTCACGTTACGTAATGCGTCGTGAAGGGCATAATGAGACATGCGCTCTTGAACCGCTGCATTGTACCACCATATGCATGTTAACCCACTAAACATTGAGAGGGACACGAACATGGCCAATTACGCAAATCTGCCTGCGCCGACGCCGGAAGGCGGTCTGAACCGGTACATGCAGGAGATTCGCAAGTTTCCCCTTCTGGAGCCGGAAGAGGAGTACATGCTGGCCAAGCGCTGGGTCGAGGAACAGGATACCGAGGCGGCGCACAAGATGGTCACCTCGCATCTGCGGCTCGCGGCGAAAATCGCCATGGGTTATCGCGGATACGGCTTGCCGCAGGCCGAGGTCATCTCGGAAGCCAATGTCGGCCTGATGCAGGCGGTCAAGCGGTTCGACCCCGAAAAAGGCTTCCGCCTGGCGACCTATGCGATGTGGTGGATTCGGGCCAGCATTCAGGAATACATCCTGCGCAGTTGGTCACTGGTGAAGCTGGGCACCACGTCGGCGCAGAAGAAGCTGTTCTTCAACCTGCGCAAGGCCAAGGCCAAGATCGGTGCGCTCGAAGAGGGCGACCTGCACCCGGACAACGTCAAGCAGATCGCTACAGATCTCGGCGTGACCGAGGAGGAAGTCATCAGCATGAACCGGCGGATGTCCGGTGGGGATGCCTCGCTGAATGCGACCGTCGGGTCCGAAGGCGAAGGCACGATGCAATGGCAGGATTGGCTCGAGGACGAGGACGCCGACCAGGCCAGCGACTATGAGGCGCGCGACGAACTGGAGGCGCGGCGCGAGTTGTTGGCGCAAGCGCTGGACGTTCTGAACGATCGGGAAAAAGACATCCTGACGCAGCGGCGACTGACGGATCAGCCCGTGACGCTCGAAGATCTGAGCGTGCAGTACAAGGTCAGCCGCGAGCGGATTCGGCAGATCGAGGTGCGCGCCTTCGAGAAACTGCAGAAGAAAATGCGCGACCTCGCGCGTGAGAAAGGCATGCTCAGCACGGTTTAACCGACACCAGGACATGCTTCTGCCCGGTGCTGCCACCTCTGACGCGATCTGACCACCGAGAAAAAGAAGAACCCGCAGTGCCAAGAAGGCGCTGCGGGTTTTTTCGCGTCCGATCCCGGTCCTTAGTAAGGGTCTCTGGGGGAGCGATCGTCTGACAGCGACTGATGCCGGTGCGCCACCAGCGTCTCTATCGCGTCGGCCAGGTGTTCACGGTCAATATGAGGATCGCCGTTGGCCACGCGGATCCTGTGCGCTTCGATCATTACGTCGGCGTGGCGGCATCCTTCCGGCGGTTCGAACCGATAGCTTGCCAGTTCGATCAGCAGTCCGAGCGGATCGTTGAAATAGATCGAGTCCATGAAGCCGCGATCCTTGGGACCGGAATGCTTGATGCCTCGATCATCGAGTCGCTCAGCGACTTGCCAGAAGCTGGCCTGGCTGACGTTGAACGCGATGTGATGCACTGAACCCGGCTCGGTCGAGGTGCGTCTCGGATCGGGTTTGCGCTCCTCATTTGTGAAGATCGTGATCAGGCGCCCGTCGCCGGGATCGAAATAGAGATGCCCTTCGTTCGGATCGTCCAGGTTCGGCTGGTCGAAGATGAAAGGCATGCCCAGAACGCCCTCCCAGAAATCGATAGATGTCTGCCTATCGGCCCCGACCAGGGTGATATGGTGCACGCCCTGGCTCTGGATCTTGCGCAACTTTTTCTGGCTCATGTCGTTCTCCCGTGTTGCAGTCATTCTAGGCCCCACAGTGCATATCTCAAATCCTTTCAGGCGCCGGAATCTGGGAGCCGGATTTGGCCCCGGGGGCAACTCGACAGAACAAAGCACTCATTGGTTCTGGTAAATGCAAATCGCTTCGGCGGGCACGACGCATGCCGCTGCACTTTACCCGCAACGCATTGGATGGCAGGGTCGCACCGCCTTTGGGAGACAGAGCGATGCAGTTTTCGACCGACTACGAAACCAGCGCGCCCTCGATTGCGGCGCTGTTCGAAGCCGTTTTTTCGGTGTCCGAGGGCGCTGAGGAGGGCGCCCTGATCGGAGATCTCGCCCGCCGCATGATGGCTGAAACGCCTGAAGCGGACCTGCGTGTGTTCACCGCGTGGGTCGATGGGGCGTTGGTTGGCGCCATCCTGTTTTCGCGTCTCGTCTATCAGGGCGATGAGCGGTCGGTCTTTGTTCTGGGCCCAGTGGCCGTGGCGGAAGAACGGCAAGGTCGCGGGATCGGGCAGGGGATCATCCGGCATGGCCTTGACATGCTGCGCGCCGAAGGCGTGGATGTCGCGATGACCTACGGCGACCCGAATTACTACGCCCGGCTGAGCTTCGCGCCAGTCAGCGAGCATGACATTCCCGCGCCGTTTGCACTTCGGCATCCAGAGGGATGGCTTGGTCAATCCCTGAATAAGGCACCGCTCGTTCCTTTTCATGGCCCGCCGCACTGTGTCGGAGCGTTCAACGACCCGGTGTTCTGGTAGGCTTTCGGTTCGGCGACCGAGACTGTTTTTCATTCACGGGTCGGTCGATCGGCTGGCATTTATTGTCTGGCTTCACGGCGTTATGTATGATCTTGATAAAGGGCATGCGGCGTCATGCACCGGACGACAACGGTCTGGTCTGCCCAAATGCCGGGGCTGAACGCCCGGAGTAAGGCAGGACCCATGACCGTGACCTTCAAGGATGTCAAAGCCGACCTGCTTGATCAGATCGCGCGCGGCACGCTGCGTCCGGGCGCCCAGATGCCGAACGAGACCGATCTCGCCGAGGCCTATGGCTGCGCGCGCGCCACGGTGAACCGGGCGATGCGCGAACTGGCCGAAGAGGGCATCGTCGAACGCAAGCGAAAGGCCGGAACACGCGTGCGCATGGCGCCGATCCGCCAGGCGCGATTTTCGATTCCGATCGTGCGCGATGAGATCGAGGCCCAGGGGGCGGAGTATCGCTATGCGCTGCTAGATCGAACGGTGCAGGGGGCACCCGATTGGCTGCGTGGCCGTTTGGGATTGGACGCGGGACAGGAGGTGCTGCACGTGGTCTGCATGCACTATGCCGACGGGATGCCGTATCAGCACGAGGATCGCTGGATCAATCCCGAGATCGTGCCCGGTGTGCTCGCGGCGGATTTCTCCGTCAACGGGCCGAATGAATGGCTGGTGGCCGAGGTTCCCTTCTCCGATGCCGAGATCAGCTTCATGGCGGTCGAAGCCGAACAGGGCCTTGCGGATCACCTTGGCTGTGCTGTTGACGATGCGCTCTTTCGCATCGAGCGCACCACATGGCTGAGGGGCAGCGCGATCACGCTGGTGCGGCTGACCTATCGCCGCGGACATCGGATGACCACGCAGTACTGAGCGCTACCGCGTTGGCGCGTCTGAAGGTCTGCAGGGTCAGAGGATGCCGGGCAGGTTCAACCCATGCTCTCGGGCGCAGTCCGTCGCGATCTCATAGCCTGCATCCGCGTGCCGCATGACGCCGGTGGCCGGATCGTTCCACAAAACCCTTTCGATGCGCCTGTCGGCGTCTTCAGTCCCGTCGCAGCAGATCACCATGCCCGAGTGTTGGCTGAACCCCATACCGACGCCGCCGCCGTGATGCAGTGACACCCAGGTTGCGCCCGACGCGGTGTTCAACAACGCGTTCAGCAACGGCCAGTCGCTGACCGCGTCGCTGCCGTCCTTCATCGCTTCGGTTTCGCGGTTGGGCGAGGCGACGGACCCGCTGTCCAGATGATCGCGACCGATCACCACAGGCGCCGTCAACTCGCCATTGCGCACCATCTCGTTGAAGGCGAGCCCCAGCTTGTGCCGCACACCAAGCCCGACCCAGCAGATGCGCGCAGGCAGGCCTTGGAAACTGATCCGCTCGCGCGCCATGTCGAGCCAGGTGTGCAGGTGCGGATCGTCGACCAGTTCCTTCACCTTGGCATCGGTCTTATAGATATCGTCAGGATCGCCCGACAAGGCGCACCATCGGAACGGGCCGATGCCCCTGCAGAAGAGCGGGCGGATATAGGCGGGCACGAAGCCGGGAAAGGCAAATGCGTTTTCAAGGCCTTCCTCGAGCGCCACCTGGCGGATATTGTTGCCGTAGTCCAGCGTCGGCACTCCGGCATTCCAGAAATCGACCATCGCTGCGACGTGCACCTTCATGCTGGCACGGGCGGCTTTCTCAACGGCCTTTGGGTCGGTTTCCTGTTTCTGGCGCCATTCTGCCACGCTCCAGCCTTGCGGCAGGTATCCGTGAATCGGGTCGTGAGCGCTCGTTTGATCGGTGACGATGTCCGGACGCACACCGCGCGCGACCAGGTCCGCGAACACGTCCGCCGCATTGCCGATCAGCGCCACGGATTTCGCCTCGCCCGCCTTTGTCCAACGGTCGATCATCGCCAGCGCGTCGTCCAGCGAATGGGTCCTTTCGTCGACATAGCGGGTGCGCAGGCGGAAATCGGCGCGGGTTTCGTCGCATTCGACGGCTAGGCAGCAGGCACCGGCCATCACGGCGGCCAGCGGCTGTGCGCCGCCCATGCCGCCAAGCCCACCGGTCAGGATCCAGCGGCCCTGCAGATTGCCGTCATAGTGCTGGCGGCCGGCCTCGACGAAGGTCTCGTAGGTGCCCTGAACAATGCCTTGGGAGCCGATGTAGATCCACGATCCGGCGGTCATCTGGCCATACATGGCCAGGCCTTTCCTGTCGAGTTCGTTGAAATGATCCCAGGTCGCCCAATGCGGCACCAGGTTCGAATTGGCGATCAGCACGCGCGGGGCGTCCTTGTGGGTGCGGAAGACGCCGACCGGTTTGCCCGATTGCACCAGAAGCGTTTCGTCGTCTTCCAGCGCCTTGAGGCTGGAAACGATGGTGTCGAAATCCTTCCATGTCCGCGCGGCGCGTCCGATGCCACCATAAACGACGAGTTCATGCGGGTTCTCGGCCACATCGGGATGCAGGTTGTTCATCAGCATCCGCATTGGCGCCTCGGTCAGCCAGCTTTTCGCGGTGATTTCGGGGCCGGTGTCCGGGTAGACGTCGCGCGTGTTCTTGCGGGGGTCGCTCATGTCAGGTCTCCGTTCAAGGCGAGATGGGCCAACCGTCCCAGCATGCGGGCGAGGAGAGGGCGCAGACTGTCGGCGGCGGTGCTGTCGTAATCCCAGGGCGGAGCTTCCGCCGCCAGGTAGGTGGACTGGGCCAGTTCCATCTGGATGGCGTGGATATTCTCGTTCGGGCGGCCATAGTGGCGCGTGGTCCAGCCGCCCTTGAACCGTCCGTTCAGCACGGTCGAATAGCGATCGTCGGCAAGGCACAACCCATAGACGGCGGTTTCGATCGCGCGATGGCAGGTGACGCCGTGATTGGTTCCGATGTTGAGATCGGGCAGGGCGCCGTCGAACAGAAACGGAATGCGTGAGCGGATCGAGTGACAATCATAGAGGATCGCGACCCCGTGCAGCGCGCGCACGCGCTCCAGTTCGGCCTGCAGTGCAGCGTGATAGGCCGCATGGTAGGTTTCGACGCGGGCGCCGATCTCGGCCTCGGTCGGCGGGGCGTTCCAGATGTCTTCGCCGTCGAAATCGGTCAACGGGACAAGGCCGGTCGTGTTGAGGCCGGGGTAGAGGCTCTGGCCCGCCGGGTCGCGGTTGGCGTCTATCACATAGCGGTGGAACGTGGCCCGCACCATCGTCGCGCCCTGCAGCAGACCGTGATAGAGCCGCTCGACGTGCCAATCGGTGTCGGCGAGCCCAAGGCCGCGCGTGTTGAGACGGTCGCGCACCCCGTCCGGAAGCCAGGTGCCTGTATGCGGCAGACCCAGAACGATCGGGCCATCGCCACGGATCACCTCGACCGGAGTCATGCGGCGACGTCCGGCATCGGGGTTTGCGCAGCTTCGCTCAACTGCCCGCCGCGCACCAGCGTGGCCGCCGCTTCGAGGTCGGGTGCCATGAAGCGGTCTTCCGCGAGGGCAGGGATGTCGCGCCGCAATCGGGCGATCACGCGCGACAGCGGCGCGCTGGTCGCGAGGGGCGCGCGAAACTCGATGCCCTGTGCCGCGCAGAGCAGCTCGACTCCGAGGATACGTTCGAGATTGGCGACCATGCGGCTCAGCCGCACCGCGCCGTGCGCTGCCATGCTGACATGGTCCTCCTGGTTGGCCGAGGTGGGCGTGCTGTCGGTCACGCAGGGATTGGCGAGATGCTTGTTCTCGCTCATCAGGGCGGCGGTCGTCACCTCGGCGATCATCAGTCCGGAATTCAGGCCGGGGTCGGGGGTCAGGAACGGCGGCAAGTCGCAGCTGAGCGTCGGGTCGACGATCAGGGCGATGCGCCGCTGTGCGATGGCGCCGATCTCGGCGACGGCCAGCGCGATCATGTCGGCGGCAAAGCCGACCGGCTCGGCGTGGAAATTGCCGCCCGATACGATCAGGTCCGCCTCGGTCAGAACCAGCGGGTTGTCGGTCGCCGCGTTGGCTTCGATCTGCAAGGTGCGCCCGGCCATGCGCAGCATGTCCATCGCGGCGCCGGTGACCTGGGGTTGGCAGCGGATGCAATAGGGGTCCTGCACGCGGGTGTCGCCTTCGCGGTGGCTTTCGCGGATCTCGCTGCCGTCCAGAAGAGCGCGCATCGTGGCGGCGGCTTCGATCTGCCCGGCATGGCCGCGCAGCGTGTGGATCTCGAGTTGCAGCGGTGCGGTCGAGCCCATGATCGCATCCGTCGACATGGATGAGGTCACGAGCGCGGCCTGCATCGCTCGCCACGCGTCGAACAGACCGGCGAGCGCGAAGGCGGTCGAGAATTGCGTGCCGTTGATCAGCGCCAATCCCTCCTTGGCGCCGAGTTCGACCGGCGACAGTCCGGCGCGGTTCAGAGCTTCGCCACCAGGAAGCGTCAGACCGCCAAATTCCGCTTCGCCGTGACCCATCATCACCGCGGCCATATGCGCAAGGGGGGCGAGGTCACCTGATGCTCCGACCGAGCCCTGGACCGGGATCACCGGAGTCACGCCCTGCGCCAGCATCTGCTCGATCAAGGTGATCAATTCCATCCGCACGCCCGAGGCACCGCGCCCGAGGCTCAGCAGCTTCAGCGCCATCATCAGCCGTGCATGGCCGCGCGGGATCGGCGCGCCGACGCCGCAGCAATGGGAGAGGATCAGGTTGCGTTGCAGTTTCGCCGTGTCCTTCGCGGCGATCTTGACCGAGGCGAGCTTGCCGAAACCGGTGTTCACGCCATAGACGGCCGCCTCGCCATTGGCAGCGGCGGCGATCCGGTCCGCGGCCTGTGTGATGGCCGCATGGCAGGAGGGCGCGAGGCGCAGGGAGGCATCCTCGCGATAGATCTGTGCAAGCTCTTGGAGCGAGACCTCGCCCGGGGTGAGGGTCAAAGTTGTCACGTGAGCGCTCCGAAGATCCGGGTGTGAAGCGGGTTGAACCCGATCCGATAGGCAAGTTCGGACGGTTGCTTGACATCCCAGACGGCCAGTTCGGCGCGTTGGCCGGGCGCGATGGTTCCCACGTCCGTCAATCCCATGGCGCGGGCGGCATGAACGGTGACCGCTCGCAAGGCTTCCTCGGGCGTCAGGCGGAACAAGGTGCACCCCATATTCATGGCCAGCAGAAGCGAGGTCAGGGGCGAAGAGCCCGGATTGGCGTCGGTCGCGAGCGCGATCGGGACCCCGTGTTCGCGCAGTGACTGAACCGGAGGCACCTGCGTTTCCCGCAACGTGTAGAAGGCCCCGGGCAAAAGGACCGCCACAGTGCCGGCGTCCGCCATGGCCTGAACGCCGTCTTCGTCGAGATATTCGAGGTGATCGGCTGATAGGGCGCCATGGCGCGCCGCGAGTGCCGCTCCGCCGAGATTTGACAGCTGTTCCGCATGCAACTTGACCGGCAGCCCGAGTTCCCGTGCGACTTCGAACACCCGCGCGATCTGGTCGGTTGAAAAGGCAATGCCTTCGCAGAACCCGTCGACGGCATCGACCAGCCCTTCGTCATGCGCTTGACGGAGAGTGGGGATGCAGACCTGGTCGATATAGGCGTCCGCGCGGTCTTTGTAGTCGGCCGGTATCGCGTGGGCGCCCAGGAACGATGTTCTGACCCGGATCGCCCGGTTGTTTCCGACCTCGCGAGCCACGCGCAACATGCGCAACTCCGTGTCCACGTCGAGCCCGTAGCCCGACTTGATCTCGAGCGTTGTGACCCCTTCGGCGATCAGGGCATCGGCTCTGCGCAGCGCGCTTTGCAGCAACTCGTCCGCGTTGGCGGAGCGCGTCGCCCTGACGGTCGAGATGATTCCCCCCCCGGCTCGGGCAACTTCCTCGTAGCTGGCGCCGTTCAGACGCATTTCGAACTCGGCCGCGCGGTTGCCGCCATGCACAAGGTGCGTGTGACAATCGATGAGGCCGGGTGTGACAAGACGTCCACCCAAGTCGACGCTTTCCGCGTCCTGCAGGTTTTCCGGGATTTCTTCAGCTTTGCCAACCCACTTGATCAGGCCGTCCTGCAGCGCGATCGCGGCGTCCGACATCAGCCCATAGGGCGTGGGGGCGTCCGTCATTGTCGCGACGTTCAGATTGGTCAGGAGTTTTGGCGAGGCGCTCATGGCCGGGAATCCTCCGCAAAATCTTCTTTCCTGTTATGCGTCACCTGATTATATGTCTATACATAAAATCATTAACCGTGAGAATAGTACCGTGATACATGCGAGACAGGCTCTCTTGTCGACAGGATGGGTGAGCGATGTTCGTCTGTCGATCCTTGACGGGCGGATCGTCGAGATTTGTCCGGATGCCGACCCGGAACCGAGCGACGTCCGGGTCGATACGGTGTTACCGGCACTGGGCAACCTGCACAGCCATGCCTTTCAGCGCGCCATGGCCGGGATGACCGAACACCGCCGCGCGGGACGTGACAGTTTCTGGACGTGGCGCGATCTGATGTATCGGTTTCTCGACAGGTTGATGCCGCATCAGGTCGAGGCCATCGCCACGCAGGTCCAGGTCGAGATGCTGGAAGCCGGGTATGCCAGCGTCGGTGAATTCCATTACGTCCATCATCAACCCGGCGGTGCGCCCTACGACGATATCGCCGAACTCTCCACACGTATCTTCGCGGCCGCGGCCCGGACGGGGATGGGCCTGACGCACCTGCCAGTGCTTTACACGTATGGCGACGCCGGCAAGTCGGACCTTGAAAACGGACAATTGCGCTTTGGCAACGATGTTGACGGGTTCATGCGTCTGTTCGATGCAGCCAGCGCGACTCTTTCATCTCTGCCTGAAGACGCCCGGATCGGGATCGCGCCGCATTCCCTGCGGGCGACGGCGCCCGAAGACCTGACCCGGTTGCTCGCCGCTCACTGTCAGGGGCCGATCCATATGCATGTCGCCGAGCAGCCCAAGGAGGTTCGGGACATCGAGGCCTGGCTTGGCGCGCGCCCGGTGGAATGGCTGCTGGGAAACCACGACGTGAACGACAGGTGGTGCCTGATCCATGCCACGCACATGACCGATAAAGAGACCCGCTCGTTGGCCGCGTCCGGCGCGGTCGCCGGCCTGTGCCCGATCACCGAGGCCAACCTGGGCGACGGCCCGTTCAACGGTCCCGACTACTTGGCCGCTGGCGGCCGGTTCGGCATTGGATCGGATTCCAACGTCAACATCTGCCTGGCCGAGGAATTGAGAACGCTGGAATACTCACAGCGGCTACGCGACATGCGGCGGAACGTAATGATCCCGGGTGAGGGCTCTGTTGGCGCGTTCCTTTATGCAGAAGCGGCGCGCGGCGGAGCACAGGCTTTGGCGCGCGATGCGGGCGTGATCGAGGCGGGCAAGTTGGCCGATCTCGTCGCCATCGACTCCACCAATCGTGCTCTGTGCGCCCTTTCGCGCGCCCAACTGCTCGATGGGCTGGTCTTTGCGACAAAAAATGACGTGGTCACCGATGTTTGGTCTGCAGGTCGGCACATGGTGCGGGAAGGGCGGCATATCCGCCGCGACGAGATTTTTAAAGACTACCGCGCCGCGCTGAACGAGTTGACCACCGGGATATAAGGCGCCGGCTTTCGTGCGAGCCAGCTTCCACCTGACCGACGCGAGATTTCTGTCGAGCAACGCCTCGGGCCACGCGATTTCGCCCGAGCGGCCCCTACGTCTGGGGGGCACATCGTCAAAGAGATCGGCGGCGGTTTTTTGTCCTGCTGCGAGGGTCGTTCCTTTTGGGGTCGACACCGGTTCACTGGACTTTGCCGTGGGCCTCGCCCTAGACATGAGCCGCTAGGCAGCGGGTCTTGATCTGCTTTTGCATGGGGAGAGCGATGTGAGCGACGAGATCATCCTGCTGGGAACCAAGGGTGGGCCGGCCCTGCGTGAGGTCGGCGCGCAGCCGACGTCATCTCTGCTGAGTCTCGGCGGCAAGACCATCCTGATCGACTGCGGCATTGGCGTGTCGCGTTCGGTTGTCGAGGCCGGGACATCGCTTCTGGACATCGACGCGATCTTCATCACCCATCTGCACTCCGATCACCTCGTCGAACTCGGCCCGCTGATCTACACTGCCTGGACGACCGGGCTCGAGCGTGTTCTGCCGGTCTATGGACCGCCGGGCACTGAAGAATACTGGCGGAGTTTTCTGCAGGCGATGGCGTTCGACCACGCGATCCGGATCGAGGACGAAGGCCGCCCGGACATCGCCGGGATGGTCGAGATACACACCCTGTGCGACGACTGGTCCGCCGAAATCGACGGCGTGTCGGTCGCCGCGCTGCGGGTCGATCACCCGCCGGTCACCGATTGCTTCGCGCTTCGGTTCGATAGCGCCGCCTACCGTGTCGTCTTCTCATCCGACACATGCCATTTCCCTCCGCTTGGCCGTTTCGCCGAGGGGGCGGATGTCCTCGTGCACGAAGCGATGCTGACCGCAGGCGTGGACAAGCTTGTTGCGCGCACTGGCGGTGCGACGCGGCTGCGTGAGCACTTGTTGGCCTCGCACACTCAGGCCGAGGATGTCGGGCGCATCGCGGCCAGCGCAATGGTCGGGCATTTGGTTCTGCACCACCTGGTGCCCGCCGATGATCCGGATTTCGGAGAGGTCGATTGGCGGTCCGAAGTTTCGAAGACATGGAACGGCCCTCTCACGGTCGGGCGCGACGGAATGGTGGTCCCAATTGGTAAGGCATCCGAGTGACCAGCGGTCCAATCTGAACACGCGGAAGATACGAGTGGTCGGAGAAGCGGGAATCCGCTGCCAACGTGCCGGCTGGCGTCGTGAATTGATGGCGTCCTGCGTATGGTCGGTCGTCCCATGAACAAGAGACTCAAACCCGTAAGAAAACCGTCGGGACATCATTCATCGCACCTGCCGAGAATGGACGGGGCGCGTCTGAATCCATGGATTTCGTGAGTGTTCTCGTACGCCAGTCTGCTCAATCTCAGAGCACGTTCGGCTGGAGCGGGTGAAGGGAATCGAACCCTCGTCGTCAGCTTGGGAAGCTGCTGCTCTACCATTGAGCTACACCCGCAGACGGAAGATCACTAGCGCAAGCCCCCCGGCCGGACAAGATGGAAACGTCAGGCGCGGCGACGGCCCCCGGGCCCACCTGAGGCTCCCCTGCGACGGGATTGGCGGGCCTCGCTGCCGCCCTGGTTGAAGTTCACTTCGGGCAGGGTGACGTGTGTCTTCAGGATCGGGAAGGGGTCGACCGCGTTCGGGATGTTGGAGGCGTTGACGAAATGCTCCTGAAAGCGCGGTTCGATCGCGGTCTCGATCTTCTGGATCGCGTGCACCGTGCTTTCGATCTCGGCGCGCGCATCCATGTTCAGGAGCGCGATCCGCGCCCCGGTGCCGGCGGCGTTTCCGGCCGAGGTGACCTTGTCGAAGGGCGCATCAGGGATCATGCCGAGGATCATCGCGTGTTTCGGACTGATATGCGCGCCGAAAGCACCAGCCAGGACGATGCGGTCAACCTTGTCGACACCGAACTTGTCCATCAGCAGCCGGGCGCCGGAATAGAGCGCGGCCTTTGCCATCTGGATCTCGCGGATGTCGCGGTTGGTCACCGTGATCAGCGGCCCGCCCTCGGCACGTCCGTCCCACACCAGGTAGGAATAGGTGCGCCCATCGAGGATGCAGCGGTCGGAGCCGGTCTGCTCGGGAGAGCCGATCAGGCCAGAACCGTCGAGCAGCCCGGCGAGGCGCATTTCAGCAACCATCTCGATGATTCCCGAGCCGCAGATACCGGTGATCCCCGTTGTTGCCGCGGCCTCGGGGAAGGTCGGATCGTCCGACCATAGGTCACTGCCTATCACCTTGAAACGCGGCACCTTGCTCGCCGGGTCGATCTCGACCCGTTCGATCGCGCCGGGAGCGGCGCGCTGGCCGGAGGAAATCTGCGCACCTTCGAAGGCGGGGCCGGTCGGGGAGGAGCAGGCAAGCACCTTCTCGCGGTTGCCGAGCAGGAGTTCGGCATTGGTGCCGACATCGACCACGAGCACGAGGTCCTCGGACTTGTCCGGCGCCTCGGACAGCGCCACGGCGGCGGCGTCGGCGCCGACATGGCCGGCGATGCAGGGCAAAAGGTAGACGCGGGCCGCGGGATGCAGCTGCAGGTCGAGCTCTGCGGCGGTCAGGTTCAGGGCATCGGAGGTCGCCAATGCGAAGGGCGCCTGACCCAGTTCGAACGGGTCGATCCCGAGGAACAGGTGGTGCATCACCGGGTTGCAGACGAACACCGCGTCGAGAATGTCGGTGGTCTCGATCCCGGCCTCCCCGGCGATCTGTCTAAACAGCGTATTCATGCCTTCACGCACGGCGGCCGTCATCTCGGCCGCGCCGCCTGCATTCATCATCGAGTAGCTGACTCGGCTCATCAGGTCCTCGCCGAAGCGGATCTGCGGGTTCATCAGGCCCGAGGACGCGACGACCTCGCCGGTTACGAGATTACAGAGATGCCCGGCGATGGTGGTGGAGCCGAGATCGACCGCCAACCCGTGCACAGGTGCGTCGTGAAAGCCCGGCCAAACCTTGAGAATGCGGGGCCTGAGCGATGCGGTGCCGAGATGGATGGCGCAGGTCGCAGTCCATTTGCCCTTGCGCAGGATCGGTTGAAGTCCCTGCAGCGTGGCAAGGTCGATCTGCAGGTCCGAGAGCTGCCATTGCTCGAACAGCGCCGTGCGCAGGCGCTCGAGATCACCTGAGGGGTCGTGCATGTCAGGTTCCGCGATCTCGACATAGAACAGACGCACCGCCGGATTCATCACGATGTCACGGGCCTCGGCCCGCTTGCGAACCACTTGCTTGTGCACCTGGCTTTCCGGCGGCACGTCCACCACGACGTCGCCCTGAACCGTCGCCTGGCAGCCGAGCCTGCGTCCGTCGATCAGGCCGCGTTTGGACTTGTAGCGCTCCTCGACCGCGTTCCAGTCGGACAGGGCGTCGCGCGCGACCTTGACTCCATGCTTGGGAAACTCGCCATATCCTGGGGTGACCTGGCACTTGCTGCAGATGCCGCGGCCGCCGCAGACGCTGTCGAGGTCGACGCCCAGCTGTCGCGCCGCAGTCAGCAGCGGGGTGCCGACCGGGAAGCGGCCGCGCTTGCCGGAGGGGGTGAAAACCACGAGGGGATCGTTCTGCATGATCTTGGTCCGCCTTTCATGTCGCGCTGTGGGCAAGATAGTGGCGGTTGTCCAGAGTGAAAGCCAAGGAACGGCAGTTTCAGGTTCGCCCGCGTCATCCCGGGCATCCGGCGCGCTTGGCAATATATGGTAGGGGGCTTTTCCCTTGCGACCATCCGTGCGATAGGGTGGCCGTCAAACGGGCTGTTGCATGGGGAATGATGATGCAGATTCGTGAGGCACTCACCTTTGATGATGTTCTGCTGGTTCCGGCGGCGAGTTCCGTGCTGCCCTCCACGGCCAACACGGCCACCTATGTCACCCGAACCATACGGATGAATATCCCGCTGCTGTCGAGCGCCATGGACACGGTGACCGAGGCGCGCATGGCCATTGCGATGGCGCAGGCTGGCGGCATCGGAGTCGTGCACCGCAATCTCGATATCGACGCGCAGGCCGAAGAGGTGCGGCGGGTCAAGCGGTTCGAAAGCGGCATCGTCTACAACCCGATCACCTTGACCCCGGACCAGACGCTGGCCGATGCCAAGGCCCTGCAGGAGCGATATCGCGTGACCGGCTTCCCGGTGGTGGACGAACGCGGACGGGTGGTGGGAATCGTGACCAACCGCGACATGCGCTTTGCCACGGTCGACACCACCCCGGTGAAGGTGATGATGCGCTCGGACAACCTGGCGATCCTGCAGGAGCCGGCGGACCGGGACGAAGCGATCAGCCTCATGAAGGCGCGCCGGATCGAGAAGCTGCTGGTCACCGATAGCGAGGGCAAGCTGACCGGGCTCTTGACGTTGAAAGATACCGAACAAGCGGTTCTGAACCCGACGGCCTGCAAGGATCAGCTGGGCCGCTTGCGAGTGGCGGCGGCCAGCACAGTGGGCGATGCGGGCTTCGAGCGGGCGCAGGCGCTTGTCGATGCCGGCGCGGACATGATCGTGATCGACACGGCGCATGGCCATTCCGAGGGGGTCGCGATTGCGGTCGAACGAGCCAAGAAGCTGTCGAACGAGGTGCAGATCGTCGCCGGGAACGTCGCCACCGCCGAAGCGACCCGGGCCCTGATCGGGGCGGGGGCGGATGCGGTCAAGGTTGGGATCGGACCGGGCAGTATCTGCACCACGCGAATGGTGGCAGGTGTTGGCATGCCGCAACTGACGGCGATCATGGACTGCGCCAGCGGGGCAGGTGACATCCCTGTCATCGCGGATGGGGGCATCAAGTATTCGGGCGATTTCGCAAAGGCGATCGCGGCGGGAGCCTCCTGCGCAATGGTGGGCAGCATGATCGCCGGCACCGACGAAAGCCCCGGCGAGGTGATCCTCTACCAGGGACGCAGTTTCAAGAGCTATCGCGGGATGGGCAGCCTCGGCGCCATGGCGGCAGGGTCGGCGGATCGCTACTTCCAGAAGGACGCAGCCAGCGACAAGCTGGTGCCCGAGGGGATTGAAGGTCAGGTTCCCTACAAGGGCAGCGCGGGCACCGTGATCCACCAATTAGTCGGTGGGCTACGGGCCGCTATGGGCTATACCGGATGCGCCACGATCGATGAGATGCGAAAAAACTGCGAGTTCGTCAAGATCACTGGTGCGGGGCTCAAGGAGAGTCATGTCCATGACGTTCAGATCACGCGAGAGTCGCCGAACTACCGCGTGGTCATGTGAAGATGTTCCTGGGTGTCAATTGACTTGAGGCATCAGCCATGACCCCGGCGGCGCGCGTGCAGGCTGCCATCGAGGTGTTAGATCGCATCCTGGATGGTGTTGCAGCCGAGCAGGCCCTCACCGGCTGGGCCCGGCGCAGCCGCTTTGCCGGTTCCAAGGATCGCGCTGCGGTGCGCGACCATGTGTTCGATGCTCTGCGATGCCTGCGCTCCTGTGCCGCGCTCGGCGGTGGGATGAACGGGCGCGCTGTCATGTTGGGCTTGTTGCGCCGGGAAGGCGCTGATCCTGATGCGATTTTCGGGGTGGGCGGGCATGCGCCCGATCCTTTGACCGAGGCTGAGCACGCAGGCGGGCGGGTGCCGCAAGATGGGGCGGAGGCGCTGGATGTCCCCGATTGGCTCTGGCGGTCTTTTCGCGACAGCCTTGGGGAGCGCACGGAAGAAACCGCGCGCGCATTGCAATCCCGCGCGCCGGTGCATCTGCGCGTCAACGCGGGACGGACGACGCGGGACAAGGCGATCGCCGTCTTGGCCGCCGAAGGCATCCAGACGCGTGAGCATCCCGCCGCCGCGATGGCGCTGGAAGTCATAGAGGGTGCGCGAAAATTGCGGGGATGCAGCGCCTTTGCAGACGGGCTGATCGAGCTGCAGGACGCGGCCAGCCAGGCCGTGGTTGAGGGGCTACCGCTGCGCGACGGCATGCGGGTGCTCGACTATTGCGCTGGCGGCGGTGGCAAGGCGCTCGCGATGGCGGCGCGGGCCGATATCGATCTATTCGTTCATGATGTCGACCCGAGGCGGATGCGAGATATCCCGGCGCGGGCGGATCGGGCCGGGATACGGGTGAAGGCGGTCGAAACGTCTGATCTGGACCGCCTCGGCCAGTTCGACCTGATCCTCTGTGACGTGCCCTGTTCAGGCAGCGGTTCGTGGCGTCGAGCGCCACATGGTAAATGGACGCTGACGCCGGACGGACTTGACCGGCTGAGATCGACGCAGGCTGAGATCCTGGATACCGTCGCCCCGCGTGTCGATACGGGGGGTGTTCTTGCCTATGCCACCTGTTCGGTCCTTGCCTGTGAAAACACCGAACAGGTCGAGAGGTTTTGCGCCAGAACAAGGCCATGGCAGCCTGGGTTCACGCGATCCTGGCGGGTGCCGGAGGGAACGGACGGCTTTTTCGCTGCACACTTGACGCGCGCAGACGCGTAAGGCTACACAACCTTAAAGGTAGCTGGTCGATGTTAAGGGGGGCTTAACTCCTCTGCCATGACATTGGCGGCAGCGAATCCCGCTTCAGGAGCCGTCTTGTGATCAGCCGCCCATCTTCCTTTTCGCCTCATCTCAGCGCGCCGCCGTCGAACCGGGCACGTTCGGCGGCGATCGTGCTGGTGGCGATCGCGATGGGACTCGCTGGATATTTTCTGGTCCCCCCGGGGCTGGTGGCACAGGGGTTGATCGCGGCAGGCTTGACCATCACCTGCGTCGTTTTCGTGCTGGGCCTGCGTGGGCGTAATCGCGGCGGCACGCGTGACGCGGCACTGGATGTGTTGGCCGGTTTCATAGAAAAGGATGCCTCTCCGAGCTTCGTGACCGATGAGGATGGTGCGATCCTGACCCGGAACGCTGCGGCGGGAACACGTTTTACCGACAGCGAGAGCGAGACGTTGGCAGGGACGCTCCGGATGCTCTTCGCCAATCCGTCGGCGGTACTCTATCGCCTGCGATGCCGGGCGCGGCTCGACGGGGCAGCAAATGAGGACGTGGTGACACGGCGCGGTCATGTGCGCCTCGCCGTCCACCTGATCGGGGAAGAGAAATATCTCTGGCGCATAGAAGACATGCCTGAGCGCAGCCAATCGGGGCGCGGTGCCGAGACTCTACCCGTGCCAATGATTACAACCGGTCGCTCCGGTGCCGTTCTGTTCATGAACGATGCCGCGCGCACCCTGGTCGGGGAACGAGTCAAATCGCTCGATCGCCTGTTCGTGTCGATGCCGGTGCAACCCGGCTGCGTCAATGCGCTGAGCACGACCGAAGGTCAGGTCGATGTCATGGTGGCTGAAAACAACAGCTTCGCGGGTCGGCGCGAACTCTATTTCCTGCCGGCCGAGAAAGGCGGACGGGCCGACGACGGCGTCGCCTTTGAAACATTGCCGGTACCGATGCTGAAAATCGCGGCAGACGGGAAGATATTGACCGCCAACAAGTTGGCTACGACGCTGCTGGGAGATCAGGCCAGTGAAGGAATGGCCTTGGGGCAGGTGATGGAGGGCCTTGGGCGCCCGATTTCCGATTGGCTGGACGAGGCTCTGTCCGACACCGCTGACAAGAAGTCGGAATTCCTGCGAGTGACGCGCAAGGACAAGGAAGTTTTCGTTCAGGTCACCCTGAGCCGGGTCACGGAACTCGCCGAAAAAAGGCTGATCGCGGTTCTGAACGATGCGACCGAACTCAAGACTCTGGAGGCGCAATTCGTCCAGAGCCAGAAGATGCAGGCGATCGGCCAATTGGCCGGCGGTGTCGCGCATGACTTCAACAATTTGCTGACGGCAATCTCGGGCCATTGCGATCTATTGTTGCTGCGGCACGATCAAGGAGACCAGGACTATGGCGACCTAGTTCAGATCAACCAGAATGCCAACCGCGCGGCGGCATTGGTCAGCCAGCTACTGGCGTTCTCGCGCAAGCAGACCCTGAGGCCGGAAGTCTTGGATCTGCGGGACACGCTTTCGGACTTGACCCACTTGTTGAACCGCCTCGTGGGCGAAAAGGTTACGCTGACGCTCAGCCATTCACCGGTTCTGAAGTCGATCCGCGCCGACAAGCGTCAACTCGAACAGGTGCTGATGAACCTCGTGGTCAATGCGCGGGATGCGATGTCCGCCGGCGGAGAGATCAGGATCGAAACCGAAGTCACGACGCTTGCCACTCCCTTGAAGCGTGATCGCGCGACCGTGCCGTCGGGAGACTACGTTACTCTGAAAGTCAGCGACCAAGGGGTGGGAATCGCACCCGACAAGCTTCCCAAGGTCTTTGAGCCATTCTACACCACCAAGCGTACGGGTGAGGGGACAGGCCTGGGATTGTCCACCGCATATGGGATCGTCAAACAGACCGGTGGTTATATCTTCGTCGATAGCGTCGTCGGCAACGGGACGGTCTTCACGTTGTTCTTTCCGGTGCACGAGGAGGACGCCGAAACCGTGCCGGTTGCGAAGGCACCAGTGCAGGCGTCCGCGCCCAAGCATGGAGAGGGTGTGGTGCTTCTGGTTGAGGACGAGGCGCCGGTCCGGGCGTTCGCATCGAGGGCTTTGCGCTTGAGGGGGTATACCGTGCTCGAGGCCGAGTCGGCCGAAGACGCCCTTAGAACGCTTGAGGACCCGGGACTCACCGTCGACGTGTTCGTGACCGACGTGGTGATGCCAGGACTCGATGGTCCGAGTTGGGTGCGCGAGGCCTTGAAGGAGAGGCCCGATGTCCGCGTGGTGTTTGTATCCGGCTACGCCGAAGGCGCATTCAGCGACTCGCAACCGGTCATCCCGAACTCGGTCTTTTTGCCGAAACCGTTCTCTCTCAACCAACTGACGGATACAGTGCACCAGCAGTTGCATTGAGTATCGGCATTTCCCCGGGTCGCGGTGCCGGCAGAGAATTGGGATTTGCCAATTGCGCCGTGTCAGCGGCCTATGCTGTCATAGAGCGCGAACTCGTCGGTGCATTTCTGTCTCAGCCGCTGTTCCGTTTCTGGCGACAGTTCTAGGTTCAAGCTCGGCGACTCGTTTTCCCGGCGGGTCTCGACCTGCATTTCGAGGCGATGTGACAGGAAGGCGTCGAGTCGGTCGATCTGGTCATAGCGGAAGAGGTGGGTCACCGGCAATCCGCCAGGGCGCGGCGTCAGAAACCTGGCTTGGCTTCCGACCTGTGCATAGTCCGGCTGCGTGCCGCGGATATAGCTGGAAACGAACTCGTCGAACGAGATGTCGTGCGTCGAGGTGGGCTTTCCAATTGTAAATGGTCTCCGGCGATAGCGATACCAGCTCCCCAGCCAACGGATCGGTTCGCGCACGACCGCCAGCGTTTCAAGGTCGACACCGCAGACCTTCTGGAACATTGGCCGCACGAAGCGGTCATAGCGGAACAACGGCGCGTGCTTGAGTTCCGGTGGGTTGGTGATCACCAGATCCGCTCGCTTGGCCAAGGCAGTGTGATAGGCGGTGCTTCCCGTCTTTGGAACGGCCAGGAACACGAGGCGCTCCTTGAAGAAAACAAGCATCTGACTGGCGCTCCTGCATGCGGTTCCGGCCGGGATCTGCGTAAACTACTCCTTAATATCTTTGCGAAACAGTAAAGATGAAGAAAACTTTGATTGAAATGTTCCCTATATGGTCCTATTGAGAACATGGGGTGAACAAAGCAGCGATTGTCGCGCGCTCCGGTGTGTGACAATAAGGAGGATGACAGGATAATGGCGGACCTTTTGAGCATGAAAGACAAGAAGAGCGCAGACAAGCAGAAGGCGTTGGATAGCGCCCTGGCCCAGATCGAACGTCAGTTCGGCAAGGGCTCGATCATGAAGCTCGGCGATGAAGGCGCGGTTCAGGAGATCGCAGCCAGTTCGACGGGGTCGCTGGGATTGGACATCGCGCTTGGCATTGGCGGATTGCCAATGGGACGAGTCATTGAGATCTACGGCCCGGAAAGCTCGGGCAAGACCACTCTGACACTACATTGCATCGCCGAGCAGCAGAAGAAGGGCGGGGTCTGTGCCTTCGTCGACGCGGAACACGCGCTCGACCCGCAATATGCCCGCAAGCTCGGTGTGGACATAGATGAACTGCTGATCAGCCAGCCCGACACAGGTGAACAGGCGCTCGAGATCACCGACACTCTGGTGCGTTCGGGAGCGGTAAACATGGTGGTCGTGGACTCGGTTGCCGCCCTGACACCGAAATCGGAGCTCGAAGGCGACATGGGCGACAGCAGCGTCGGGGTGCACGCGCGCCTGATGAGCCAAGCGATGCGTAAGCTGACCGGCTCGATCAGCCGCAGCAACTGCATGGTGATTTTCATCAACCAGATCCGAATGAAGATCGGCGTCATGTTCGGATCGCCCGAAACCACCACCGGCGGGAACGCTTTGAAATTCTACTCCTCAGTGCGTCTGGATATCCGCCGGATCGGATCCATCAAGGATCGCGACGAGGTGGTCGGTAACGCGACCCGCGTCAAGGTGGTCAAGAACAAGGTGGCGCCGCCCTTCAAGCAGGTGGAATTCGACATCATGTATGGCGAGGGCATCTCGAAGATGGGCGAGTTGTTGGATCTCGGCGTGAAGGCCGGCGTGGTCGAAAAATCCGGCGCCTGGATGAGTTATGGCGACGAGCGGATCGGTCAGGGGCGCGAGAACGCGAAGCAATATCTGCGGGACAACCCCCGCGTCGCCTATGAGATCGAGGACAAGATCAGGGCTGCGCATGGATTGGATTTCGATATGCCCGAAGCGCCCGAAGAACAGGGCGAGGATATCCTCGAAGCCTGAACCTGACTGTGTGTCCAAGGGCGCACAGTGATGAGATGTAACCATGGAGAAGGACGCGCAACACCGCGCGTCCTTCGCCGTTTTCGGACCCTGCGCGCCTGTGGACAGCGACAGGGCTTGCGGATATGTGAAACCCCACATTCCAAGATGCCCAAAGGCCCGTCCATGCGCACCCTGAACGATATCCGATCCACGTTTCTGAGTTACTTCGCCAAGCAGGGACACGAGGTTGTCGACAGCAGCCCCCTGGTACCGCGCAACGACCCCACCCTGATGTTCACTAACTCTGGCATGGTGCAGTTCAAGAACCTGTTTACCGGACTTGAGCACCGTGACTATCAGCGGGCGACCACTGCGCAAAAATGTGTGCGCGCGGGCGGCAAGCACAACGATCTTGACAATGTCGGGTACACGGCGCGGCACCACACCTTTTTCGAAATGCTGGGCAATTTCAGTTTCGGTGATTATTTCAAATCCGACGCGATCCCGTTTGCCTGGGAACTGATCACGCGTGAATTGGGCATCCCAAAGGACAGACTGCTCGTCACGGTCTATCACACAGACGACGAGGCCGCGAACCTGTGGAAAAAGGTCGCGGGTCTGAGCGATGATCGAATCATCCGTATCGCTACGGACGACAATTTCTGGATGATGGGGCCGACCGGTCCCTGTGGCCCGTGTTCGGAGATCTTCTTCGATCACGGTGACCATATCTGGGGCGGTCCTCCGGGCTCGCCTGAAGAGGACGGCGACCGGTTCGTCGAGATCTGGAACCTCGTCTTCATGCAATACGAACAGTTCGAGGACGGCACCCGGAAGGATCTGCCCAACCAGTCGATCGATACAGGCATGGGGATCGAGCGGGTCGCGGCGTTGTTGCAGGGGACCAACGACAACTATGCCACAGACCTCATGCGCAACCTCATCGAGGCCAGTGCCGACGCCAGCAACACCGACCCGGACGGCCCTGGAAAGACCCATCACCGGGTGATCGCCGATCACCTTCGGTCGACCTCGTTCCTGATGGCAGATGGCGTGATGCCGTCCAATGACGGTCGTGGCTACGTACTGCGCCGGATCATGCGTCGCGCAATGCGCCATGCGCATCTTCTGGGGGTGCAAGACCCTCTGATGTATCGTCTGGTGCCGGCATTGGTGCAGCAGATGGGTGCGGCATATCCGGAACTGGGCCGTGCGCAGGCGCTGATCGAGGAGACGCTGAAACTGGAGGAGACACGCTTCAAGCAAACGCTGGACCGTGGTCTGAAACTGCTCGACGAGGAACTCGGGCGGGTGCCGGACGACGCGGCTTTTCCGGGCGAGGCAGCTTTCAAGCTCTATGACACCTACGGGTTTCCACTCGACCTGACGCAGGATGCGCTGCGCGAGAAGGGCCGGTCCGTCGACACCGAGGGTTTCGACGCGGCGATGGCGGCGCAGAAGGCCAAGGCGCGGGCCGCGTGGTCCGGCAGCGGAGAGGCGGCCGATGCGTCAGTGTGGTTCGACGTGGCCGACAGTGCCGGAACTACTGATTTTCTGGGCTATGACACTGAAACTGCCGAAGGGCAGATCGTGGCGTTGGTGCAGGATGGCGCACTGTGCGACAAGGCGGAAGCCGGTCAGGAGGTGCAGATCGCGCTGAACCAGACGCCGTTCTACGCGGAAAGCGGCGGTCAGGTCGGCGACAGCGGCATTATCCGAACTGACTCGGGCGAGGCGCGGGTAATCGATACGCGTAAGACCGCTGGTGTCTTCGTACATGTTGCGGAAGTCACACGGGGCAGCCTGTCGCGCGGTGAGGCGGCGATTCTTGAGATCGATCACGAGCGGCGAACGGCGATCCGCGCCAACCATACCGCCACGCACCTGCTGCACGAGGCACTCCGCCAAGCCCTCGGCGATCACGTGGCGCAGCGTGGCTCGCTGAACGCCTCGGACCGGCTGCGCTTTGACTTCAGCCACACCAAGGCGCTGACGCGCGAAGAGCTTGCCCGGGTCGAGGACGAGGTGAACGCCTATATCCGTCAGAACGCGCCCGTGAATACGCGGATCATGACGCCTGACGATGCCCGTGCGCTTGGTGCGCAGGCGTTGTTCGGTGAGAAGTATGGTGATGAGGTGCGGGTCGTGTCGATGGGCATGCAGGCCGGATCGGGCAAGGGCGCGGATGGGCAGACCTATTCGCTCGAGCTTTGCGGCGGCACCCATGTGCGTCAGACCGGAGATATCGGGGTCTTCGTGACGGTGGGGGAATCCGCGTCCAGCGCCGGTGTCCGACGGATCGAAGCGCTGACCGGAGCGGATGCGTTCCGCTATCTCAGCGAACAGGATCATAGGTTGGCCGAGGTAGCGCTTGCGCTCAAGGCGCAGGCGACCGAAGTGCCGGACCGGGTGCGTGCGTTGCTGGACGAGCGCAAGGCACTGAGCAACGAGGTCGCGCAATTGCGGCGCGAGCTGGCGATGGCCGGCGGTGGCGCGGCAGCGCCCGAGGCCGAGACGGTGAATGGAGTTCCGCTCGTCGTGCAGGTATTGAACGGCGTGACCGGGCGCGACTTGCCCGCTCTGATCGACGAGCACAAGGCAAAACTCGGCAGCGGGGCGGTGGTCTTGATTGCCGACGCGGGCGGCAAGGCTGCTGTCGCGGCCGGTGTCACCGCTGACCTGACCGATCGAGTTTCGGCCGTCGACATGGTGCGCGCCGCGGTGGCCGCGCTTGGTGGCAAGGGCGGCGGAGGCCGGCCCGACATGGCGCAGGGAGGTGGTCCGGATACAGCCCATGCGGAGGCCGCGATCGCGGCAGTGAAATCGGTTCTGGAGGGATGAGATGAGCGCGCTTTGGATTGCCCATGTGACGGTGACCGACGAGGACGCCTATGCCAAATACGCGGCACTGGCAACAGAGGCCATCGCGGCGCACGGCGGTGTCTTCGTCGCGCGGGGCGGTCGCTTTGTTCAGCTCGAAGGGCAAGCGCGGCCGCGCAACGTGGTGGCCCGCTTCCCCTCGGTCGAAGCGGCGGAAGAATGCTATAATTCGGATGTGTATCAGCGCGCGCTCAGCCATGCCCGCGATGCCTCTGAACGCGAGTTGCTGATCGTGGAAACGACGGACTGACGCAGGCCGCTGCGGCTCAGGATCTATGCATAGAAACGCGGCGCCTCGGCGCCGCGCTTTTTTCAGGAGGCCGCGCGGGCGGCGCGCTTGCGTTCGTGCGGATCCAGATGACGCTTGCGCAGACGGATCGCATTGGGCGTGACCTCGACGAGTTCGTCGTCGTCGATATAGGCGATCGCCTCTTCCAGCGACATCGTGATCGGCGTGGTCAGGCGCACGGCTTCGTCGGTGCCGCTGGCCCGTACGTTGGTCAGCTTCTTGCCCTTGAGCGGGTTCACTTCGAGATCGTTCTCGCGGCTATGCTCGCCGATGATCATGCCCTGGTAGACATCGGCTTGCGCGCCGATGAACATGCGGCCACGCTCTTCGAGGTTCCAGAGAGCGTAGGCGACGGACTGGCCGTTCTCCATCGAGATCAGCACGCCCGCGCGGCGGCCCGGGATCGAGCCCTTGTGCGGGGCCCAGCCGTGGAACACGCGGTTCAGCACTCCGGTTCCGCGGGTGTCGGTGAGGAACTCGCCGTGATAGCCGATCAGGCCACGGGAGGGCACATGGGCGACGATCCGAGTCTTTCCGGCACCGGCCGGCTTCATCTCCACCAACTCGCCCTTGCGCGCACCGGTGATCTTTTCGATCACCGCACCGGCATATTCATCGTCGACGTCGATCGTGGCTTCCTCGATCGGCTCCATCCGCTCTCCGTCGACGTCGCGGAACAGCACCTGCGGGCGCGAGATCGACAGTTCGAATCCCTCGCGACGCATGTTCTCGATCAGGACGCCCATCTGCAATTCGCCCCGGCCCGCGACCTCGAAGGCCTCTCCGCCCGGTGTATCGCTGATCTTGATCGCGACGTTGCTTTCGGCTTCTTTCATGAGCCGGTCGCGGATCACACGTGATTGCACTTTCTTGCCGTCGCGCCCGGCCAGCGGGCTGTCGTTGATACCGAAGGTGACGGTAATGGTCGGCGGATCGATCGGCTGCGCGGGCAGGGCCTCGGTCACCTGCGGCGCGACGATGCTGTCTGCCACGGTCGCTTTCGACATGCCGGCCAGCGAGACGATGTCGCCGGCCTCGGCCACGTCGATCGCCTGTTGACCCAGACCGCGGAAGGCGAGAATCTTGGTGCAGCGGAAATTCTCGATCAGAGCACCATCACGGGTCAGCGCCTTGACGGTCTCGCCCGCCTTCAGCGTGCCGCTTTCCACCCGTCCGGTCAGGATGCGGCCGATGAACGGATCGTTGCCCAGCGTCGTCGCCAGCATGCGGAACGGTTCGTCCTTCTGCGCGATCTGTGCGGGGGCGGGAACATGCGATACGATCAGGTCAAAGAGCGCGCCCAGATCCTTGCGCGGTCCGTCCAGTTCCATGTCGGCCCAGCCCGAACGGCCCGATGCATACATCGCCGGAAAGTCGAGTTGATCGTCATCGGCGCCCAGATTGGCGAACAGATCGAAACACTCGTCAAGCGCCCGGTCGGGTTCGGCATCGGGTTTGTCGACCTTGTTCAGAACCACGATCGGCCGCAGGCCCAGTGCCAGCGCCTTGGAGGTCACGAACTTGGTCTGCGGCATCGGTCCTTCGGCCGCATCGACCAGCAGAACGACGCCGTCGACCATCGAAAGGATGCGTTCCACCTCGCCGCCGAAATCGGCGTGGCCGGGGGTGTCCACGATATTGATGCGCGTGCCCTTCCATTCGACCGAGGTCGCCTTGGCGAGGATGGTGATACCGCGTTCGCGCTCGAGGTCGTTGCTGTCCATCGCGCGTTCGGTGGTCGCCTGGTTTTCACGATACGTGCCGGATTGCTTCAGCAGTTCGTCAACCAGCGTGGTCTTGCCGTGGTCCACGTGTGCGATAATTGCGATGTTGCGCAGGTCCATGAAATCAGCCTTTGTGCGGGAGTTGCCGCGCGCATACCCCGGCCTGCCTGCAAAGACCAGAGAAATTCGACAAGCCGCTGCGTCAGTGTCCCGCCGTGCTGGAGTATAGGTGGATGATCAGGATGCCCGCGATGATCAGAACCAGTCCGATCAGGGCCGGCAGGTCCAGCTTCTGCCCGAATGCGAGGAATCCGATACAGGCGATCAGGACGATTCCGAGCCCCGACCAGATCGCGTAAGCGACGCCGACCGGCATGAAGCGCAAGGCAAGCCCGAGCAGGTAGAAGGCGATGCCGTAGGAGACGACAACGAGGCAGCTTGGCCAGAACCGGCTGAATTGCTGGCTGGCCTGCAAGGCCGTCGTGCCGATGGTTTCCGCCAGAACGGCAAAGACAAGATAGACGTAGTGGACGGGCATGGCGGCTCCGGGTCATGATTTGCCTCGCTCATCCCCTTTTTGGACTGCGCTGGCAAGTCCGGCACGCGGCGAAGAGGCCGACGTGGCCCGCGATGGCTTGTGTTTTAGGCAGTTTCTTTCTGCCGGATAACCGGATGGTCACGGACATCACCCATTCTCAGGCCTCGAAGTTCGGAAATTGGCGCAAGGGCGATGAAACATGGCACTGAGGGACTTGGGCACGCGGGTGACGATCGAATCTGCTGGGTATGACGGTGGTGCGGTCGATCCCGACATCGCGGTTCTGGCAAACGGCAACCTCGTCGTTGTCTGGTGCGAATACCTGGATCGTCCGACCGATGCGTTCGACGACATGGACGGGGCGATCTTCGGGCAAATCCTGTCGCCGGACGGCATTCCGATCGGAGAGATATTCCAGGTCAACGAGTCGCAGACCTTTTTGCAGCACAAGCCGCAAGTGACCGCACAGCCTGATGGCAGTTTCATCGTCGGATGGGTAAATGTTTCGCGTTTCGGATCGCACACGACCGACACGGATACCTTCCTGAGGCATTTCAACGCCTCCGGTAGTCCGATCGCGAGTACTTTGACGGATATCCGGCCGGACACACCCTATTCATCTGTCGAGCAAGGCTCCGAACAGCAAATCCTGCAGGAGATCGTTTCTCTCAGCGAGAAACGGTTCGCGGTGTTGCTCGAGAATGGGACTGCGCATGTCTACAACGCATCTGGCACGCTGGTCGCACTGCCGGGCGTCGCGGACGACATGGTTCAGCTTGCGAACGGCAATATCCTGCGGGCCGTGGTGGTGAGCGATTCCGCGCATGACAAGCCTGGCCATGCGATCAAGCTCACTCTCACTGACGACAAGTTCGGTGCACCGAAAGGGATCGCGGGCATCCACAATGAACTCAGCTTTCTTGTCGATGGAAATTGGTCGGCCAAGAAGGACGCGAACAACCTCGAATTGGTCGCGCTGAACAACGGTGGAGCCGCGCTCGGTTTCATGGAGGAGCGGGCCGATGGCAGCTCCCGGCTGCGAGTCGAGTTCCTGTCCGATCACGCGGCGCTGGACCACAGCGCGAGGCCTGTCGTTCGCAACTTTTCCTATGATGCGCAAGCCGGCGAGTTCGACATGCTCGCACTGTCGAACGGCGGGGTGGCGGTGGCGATGGCAACGCTCGACCCGGCTTCCGGACATCGCGGCATCGATTTGTTGTTCCTGGGAGAGGACGGTGTCCGACAGGGGCCGGTCCAGAGCATTGGAGCGGGGGCGGGGGGCAGCCGGTCCTTTCCCACGCTGGCCGAACGGGCGGACGGAACGCTGGTGCTGACCTATACGGATGGAACAGTGGCGGATGAAAACCCGCTCCAGGTTGCGTTTTTCGAGCGCACTGATATCGCGAACAAACTGGTGGGCAGCTCTGTTGCGGACGATCTGACCGGTACCGCCGGACACGACACGATCTTCGGCCATGATGGCAACGACATCATCTCGGGACGTAAGGGCGACGACCTTTTGCGAGGCGGCGCGGGCAACGACGCGATCGAGGGCGGGGCAGGACGTGACAGCCTGCGCGGTGGCGATGGCGATGATGTTCTGAATGGCGGTTCCGACGCGGATGGATTGGCCGGTCATGCCGGCAACGACAGGATCAATGGTGGGGTCGGCAACGACGTACTGGGCGGTGGGCAGGGCGATGACATCCTCAACGGGCAATCTGGACGAGATGTGCTGAAGGGGGGCGAAGGGAGCGACGTTCTGACCGGTGGCGTTGGGCGCGATACGTTCATCTTCGTGAACGGCCATGCGGGCCAGGATCGGATCACGGATTTCGACCACAGTGCGGACACCATCCGGATCAGTCTGCGAGCCGGGAATGCGGCCGATCTGCAAGTCACGAGCGCAGCGGGAAGCACCTTCATCGGGATCGGGACAGTGGATGTTGAGCTCTCCGGCGTGGTGCTGGGCGAGGCAGACATCGTATTTCAGTTCGTCTGACAGCAGCTTTGCATTCGTCCTGTCGCTGCGCCATGATCGAGAGTGACCGAAGCCGTCGCATCAGGAGGGCGCCCGTGCCAAGAACCCCGATCTGCTTTGTGCTCGTGAGTTTGACGCTCGTGGGCTGCGGAGCGCAACAACTCTCCTTGTCGGAGCTCCAGGCGGCGTGTTCGGCCGGTTCAGCACAAGCCTGCGCGCAAGCGGAGCGGGCGGAAGAGATCAACCGGATCCGAATCGAGCGTGAGATGTCAGGCGACTCGCCGCTGAAGTCCGGCTGCCAACAGGGGGCGGAAGGCGAGATCGTCTGCTTGTGATGCAGAGGACGTCGTCACGACCCTCACCAGGATCGTGTGCGGAAATCGCACGAAGCGGATTGCCGTGTTCGACGTATCGATGAGGACCAATCGGGCCCGCGTCGCGGCGAGTTTCGCTTGTCCGATAGGGATGTCGCGCCCGGACCGATGATCCGGGCGCGTGTATGGAACATCAGGCGAAGATGCCGTTCATTGTTGCGCTCGGGCGCATGACCGCGGCCAGTTTTTCCGGATCGGCCTTATAGTACCCTCCGATATCGGCCGGTTTGCCCTGGGCCGCGGCCAGTTCTGCCGTGATTGCGGCTTCGTTTTCGGCCAATGCCTGCGCCACCGGGGTGAAACGCGTTGCCAGATCGGCGTCTTCGGTCTGCGCTGCGAGCGCTTCGGCCCAGTAGCGAGCGAACCAGTAGTGGCTGTCGCGGTTGTCCGGCTGTCCGACCTTGCGGCCCGGGCTGCGGTCATGGTCGAGAACGCCCTGCGTCGCCAGATCGACGGCACGTCCCAGAACGCCGGCCTTGTCATTGCCCTTGGCCGCCGCGAGGAACGAGAGGCTTTCACCGAGGGCGCAGAACTCGCCCAGGCTGTCCCAGCGCAGGTGATTCTCCTCGACAAGCTGCTGCACGTGCTTGGGGGCCGAGCCGCCAGCCCCGGTTTCGAACAGGCCGCCGCCATTCATCAGTTTGACGATCGACAGCATCTTGGCCGAGGTGCCGAGTTCCAGGATCGGGAACAGGTCGGTCAGGTAGTCACGCAGCACGTTGCCGGTGATCGCGATCGAGTCTTCGCCCTTGCGGATTGTTTCCAACGTCCGGCGGGTTGCCTCGCGCGGTGCGAGGATCTGGAACTTGTCGGCCACGCCGGCTTTCTCGAGGATCGGCTTGACCCGCGCGATCAGTTGGGCGTCATGAGCGCGGTTCGCGTCCAGCCAGAAGATCGCTTCGGCGCCCGTTGCGGCCTGCCGGTCGATGGCAAGCTTGACCCAGTCCTCGATCGGCGCCTGCTTGGCGGTGGAGGACCGCCAGATGTCGCCGGCGTCGACCTTGTGCTCATGCAGGACGTCGCCGTTGGCGGCGATCATGCGAACGGTGCCCGCCACCGGGATTTCGAAGGTGGTGGGGTGCGAGCCGTATTCCTCGGCCTTCTGCGCCATCAGGCCGACGTTCTGGACGGTGCCCGAGCTGGCGACGTCCAGCGCACCGGTTTCCTTGAAATACTTGATCGTCTCGTCATAGACGGGCGCATAGCAATTGTCGGGGATCACGCACTTGGTGTCGGCTTCGTTGCCATCGGGACCCCAGCCCTTGCCGCCGGCCTTGATGACGGCCGGCATGGAGGCGTCGATGATGACGTCGGACGGCACGTGCAGGTTGGTGATGCCCTTGTCGGAATTGACCATGTACATCGGCGGTTGCGCGTCCATCGCCGCCTTCAGATCGGCTTCGAGTTCGGCGTTGCCGGAAATGCGCGTTTGCAGGTCGCCGATGCCGGAATTCGGATCGACGCCCAAAGCTTCGAGCGCCGGTCCGTGCTTGGCGAAAAAGTCCGCGAGATAGACCGATACGGCGTGGCCGAAGATGATCGGATCGGAGACCTTCATCATCGTGGCCTTCAGGTGCAGTGAGAAAAGCACACCCGCTTCCATGCTGGTGATCTCGTCCTTCAGAAAGCTGCGGAGCGCTTTGGCGGACATGAAGGTCGCGTCCACCACGGTGCCCTCGTCGAGCTTGACGCCGTCCTTCAGCACGGTTTCGGTGCCGGCCTCCGCGGTCAGCACGATCCTGACGCCGCCGGCCTGCGCTGCCGTCACCGAGGCAGAGGTTTCGTTGGCGTAAAAGTCGTTGCCGGGCATCGAAGCGACATGCGTCTTGCTGTCTGCGCTCCACTTGCCCATGCGGTGCGGGTTGGCCATGGCATAGTTCTTGACGGCCTTGGCGGCGCGCCGGTCCGAGTTGCCTTCCCGCAGGACCGGGTTCACCGCCGAACCCTTGATCGCGTCATAGCGCGCACGAACGTCGCGCTCGGCGTCGCTGGCGGGCACCTCGGGATAGTCGGGCAGGGCATAGCCCTTGGTCTGAAGCTCGGTGATCGCGGCGACCAGCTGCGGCACAGAGGCCGAGATGTTGGGCAGCTTGATGACGTTGGCCTGCGGGGTCTTGACCCATTCGCCAAGCTCCGCAAGGTCGTCGGATTGGCGCTGCTCGTCGGTCAGATGATCGGGAAACGCCGCGATGATGCGCCCGGCCAGAGAGATGTCACGCGTATCGACCGTTATGCCCGCGGCATCGGCGAAAAAGCGGATGATGGGCAACAGCGAGGCGCTGGCCAATTCCGGTGCTTCGTCGACAGTGGTATATACGATATCGGTCTCAGTGAGGCTTGCCATGTGTTGAACCTTTCGCACCTGGGTCAGTTTTCACGGGCCGTATAGCCCAACGTATGTTGCTCCGAAACCCCTGTATGCCGTTGTATACCGTTTTGTCGCAGGAGCTGTGCGGCACCATCGACGGTGCCGCGCGCAAGCGGTCATCGCGCGGAGAAAAAAGCCGCCAGCTGCGGGCGCAGCCACGACCACAGGCCCGGAGCGCCACGTGCAACCGGAACGCCGACCCGGGTGTCCATCTGATCGAGCGTCACGTCGTATTCGGTCCAGGTACCACCGCCGTTGCCAAGGTTCGCGATCGGAGTCTGGAAGCGGTCGATCGACTTGGCGAAGCGGGCATCAGGCGTCTCGCCGGCCTCGAATTCTACCCAAAGGTCACGGAATGCTTGGGCCTGATCACGCGGCAGCAAGCCGAAGAGGCGATCGGCGGCGACTTCTTCCTTGGCGGCCATCGCCGCGTGGTCGATTGCGCCGTGAATCGGGGCGTCACCGGCGTCGATCTCGACGATGTCATGCAACAGCAGCATCTTCAGAACCCGGTCTATTTGCACGTCCGGGCCGGCCTGTTCGGACAGCACGAACGCATAGAGCATGACATGCCAGCTGTGTTCGGCGGAGTTCTCGCGCCTGTCGTCGTGAATGAGACGTGAGGCCCGCAAGACCGATTTCAGACGGTCGGCCTCGCGCAGGAAGTCGATCTGTGCAGCGAGCCTGTCGCTCATGGGGTGTCTGAGCTTGGGCCCGCCACAGCCGCGATCCGGGCTTCGAGAAACTTGCGCGCCCCGCGCTCGGCCAGGCGCACGCGCACCTCGGTCAGGTAGGCTTCCTCGAGCGATTGCGAGGAGGCAGCGAGCATGTCGCCGATCTGAACGTAGAGGCGATCATCGCCAGTGAGGGCCATGGCCTCCATCGTGTCTTCCGCGAGCTTGGAGGCGAGGGTTTCGAGCGTGCTCATCGTGCGGTCTCAGCGCGAGGTCTCTGTCAGGCGGCGTTTCACGTAGTCGCTGACGCTGCCGATCATGGTCTCCATATGCGGTTCCTGGAAGAAGTGATCCGCGCCCTCGATCTGCTTGTGTGTGATCGTGATCCCCTTCTGCTCGTGCAACTTGTTGACAAGCGAGACGGTGTCAGCGGGCGGTGCGACACGGTCGGCGGTGCCGTTGATGATCAGTCCGGACGAGGGGCAGGGGGCGAGGAAGGAGAAGTCGTACATGTTGGCCGGGGGCGACACGCTGATGAACCCGGTGATTTCGGGCCGGCGCATCAGCAACTGCATGCCGATCCACGCTCCGAAGGAGAACCCGGCCACCCAGCAGTGCTTGGAATTGTTGTTCATCGACTGAAGATAGTCGAGTGCCGACGCGGCATCGGACAATTCGCCGATCCCCTGATCGTATTCGCCCTGGCTGCGACCGACACCGCGGAAATTGAACCGCAGGACCGTGAAGCCCATGTTATAGAAGGCGTAGTGCAGGTTGTAGACGACCTTGTTGTTCATCGTTCCGCCGAATTGCGGATGCGGATGCAGGACGATGGCAATCGGAGCGTCTTTTTCCTTCTGGGGGTGATAGCGGCCTTCGAGGCGGCCTTCGGGTCCGGGAAAGATGACCTCGGGCATTGAGCGGTTGATCCTGTCTTTTTGAGTCTGGAGCCGCGATATTCTTGACGAAATCGCTAGGGCTCCTTAGAACGGTTCTAATCGAGATGCGCGCCGCGCGCCATGTCGAATGCGCACATACGCATTGACACCCGAAACGTCAATGTTTTCGCGCGACTGGGCGCCTTGAAGAGGACAGGATCATGAAGCTATCGACCAAGGGCCGCTATGCAATGGTCGCGCTTGCCGACATCGCGCTTCAGAAGGACGATGGCCTGGTCACGCTGGGCGACATCGCGCAGCGGCAGAACATCTCGCTGCCCTACCTCGAACAACTGTTCGTCAAGCTGCGCCGGGCCGATCTGGTAACCTCGGTGCGCGGACCCGGTGGCGGATACCGACTTGCGCGGGCGGCCTCCGACATCAGGGTTGTCGATGTCCTGTCGGCGGTGGATGAGTCCGTCGATGCCATGCGCAAGGGCGCGGGGGCCTCGGGCGGGTCGTCGGGAAGCCGGGCGCAATCCCTGACCAACCGTCTGTGGGAGGGCTTGAGCGCCCATGTCTACGTCTTTTTGCATCAGACGCGCCTGTCTGACGTGATCGAGAACGAATTGGCGCCCTGTCCCGCGGTGCCGCACCTGTTCGACGTGGTCGACGCCGAGTGAAGCATTTCGTGTATATCGTGGATCCGTGGTCTGGCGCCCGGTCAAGCGGGGGGCCAGCCCCCCGTACCCCCCGGAGTATTTGCGCGAAGATGAAGGAGCGGGCGAGATGAGCCGGGTCTATCTGGACTACAATGCGACCATGCCGTTGCGGAGCGAGGCCCGCGAGTCGATGATCGCGGCGATGGACGTGGTCGGCAACCCTTCGAGTGTGCACGCGGAGGGGCGCGCTGCCAAGGCGTTGATCGAGCGCGCGCGGGCGCAGATTGCCGAGGCTTTCGGGGCCGAGGATGCCGACATCGTCTTCGTGTCGAGCGCGACCGAAGCCGCGGCGTTGGCCAGCGAAGGACGCGGATTTCTCGCCTGCGGGATTGAGCATGACGCGGTTCTTGCCTGGTGTGAGGCGCGGCTGCCCTGCGACGCGCATGGGATCGTTTCGGTGGCAGAGCCGGCAAGAGCGGCCCTGCAGGTCGCCAATTCGGAAACCGGCGTTGTTCAGCGAATCCCTGCCGGGCTCGGCTTGATGGATGCGACCCAGGCATTTGGCAAGTTGAACCTGTCCTTCACCGGAAGCGGCGCGCGTATGGCGATGCTGTCGGCGCACAAGCTGGGTGGTCCCAAGGGGATCGGGGCGCTGGTGCTGCGGCGCGGAACCGACATCGTTGCCCGGTTGCGCGGCGGGGGGCAGGAGATGGGACGCAGGTCCGGTACCGAGAACGTCATCGGTATCGCGGGATTCGCGGCGGCGGCGCAGGCGGCGGCGGCGGACGTGGCGGCCGGTCGGTGGGAGCGCGTGAGGGAACTTAGAAATATTCTAGAAAAGGCTCTTGAGGCCGAAACAAAGAATACTATTTTTGTCGGGAATCAGGTGGACCGTTTGCCCAACACCTTGTGTCTGGCCACGCCAGGGTGGAAGGGGGAGACTCAGGTGGTCCAGATGGATCTGGCAGGCTTCGCGATCAGCGCGGGATCTGCCTGTTCCAGTGGAAAGGTCCGGGCCAGCCGCGTGTTGCAGGCCATGGGATACGATGACACGACAGCCGCGAGCGCGATCCGCGTCTCTCTGGGGCTGAACACGACGAAACAGGACGTACTGCGCTTTGCCGAGGCGTGGCTGTCCAAGGAACAGAAACACCGCGCCCGCGCGGCGTAACCGCAGGAGAGAGACATGGCCGCATTGGACCAGACACAGGTGAAGGAAGGGGTCGACCAGGAAACCGTCGACGCCGTCCGCGAAGTTGGCGGGACCTACAAGTATGGCTGGGAAACGGATATCGAGATGGAATACGCCCCTAAAGGGCTGACCCCGGATATCGTGCGCCTGATCTCGGAGAAGAACGAAGAGCCGCAGTGGATGACCGATTGGCGTCTGGCGGCGTATGAGCGCTGGCTTCAAAAGGAAGAGCCGGCCTGGGCGATGGTGGACTATCCGGAAATCGACTTCCAGGATCAGTACTACTATGCCCGCCCCAAGAGTATGGAGGTGAAGCCGAAGTCTCTGGACGAGGTCGATCCCAAGCTGTTGGCGACCTATGAAAAACTGGGCATTCCGCTCAAGGAACAGATGATCCTGGCCGGTGTCGAAGGGGCCGAGAGCATCCCCGCGGAAGGCCGCAAGGTGGCCGTTGACGCGGTGTTTGACTCGGTGTCCGTCGGCACGACATTTCAGGCCGAACTGAAGAGGGCAGGGGTCATCTTCTGTTCGATTTCCGAAGCGATCCGCGAACATCCAGAACTGGTGAAAAAGTATCTCGGTTCCGTCGTGCCGGTCAGCGACAATTTCTACGCCACGCTCAACAGCGCGGTGTTTTCGGACGGCTCTTTCGTCTACGTGCCGCCGGGCGTGCGCTGCCCGATGGAACTGTCGACCTACTTCCGCATCAACGCCGAGAACACCGGACAGTTCGAACGCACGCTGATCATCGCGGACAAGGGCAGCTATGTGTCCTATCTTGAAGGCTGCACAGCGCCAGCGCGGGACATTGCGCAGTTGCACGCCGCCGTGGTCGAGATCATCGTCGAAGAAGATGCCGAGGTGAAGTATTCGACGGTGCAGAACTGGTACCCTGGCGACGAGAACGGCAAGGGTGGAATCTACAACTTCGTCACCAAGCGTGCTGATTGTCGTGGCGATCGTGCCAAGGTGATGTGGACCCAGGTCGAAACCGGCAGCGCCGTGACCTGGAAGTACCCGTCCTGCATCCTGCGCGGTGACGACAGCCAGGGTGAGTTCTACTCGATCGCCATCACCAACAATTACCAGCAAGCCGACACCGGCACCAAGATGATCCATCTGGGCAAGAACACCAAGAGCCGGATCGTCTCAAAGGGAATCAGCGCTGGACTGGCACAGAACACCTATCGCGGCCTCGTGTCGATGCATCCCAAGGCCAAGAACGCGCGCAACTACACGCAATGCGACAGCTTGCTGATCGGCGACAAATGCGGGGCACATACCGTGCCCTACATCGAGGTGCGCAACAACTCGGCGCGGGTCGAACACGAGGCGACGACGTCCAAGGTCGATGACGATCAGCTGTTTTACTGTCGCAGCCGTGGCATGGATGAAGAAGAAGCGGTCGCGCTCGTCGTGAACGGGTTCTGCAAGGACGTGCTGCAGGCGTTGCCGATGGAATTTGCCATGGAAGCGCAACAGCTCGTCGCGATCTCGCTGGAGGGCTCCGTTGGCTGATCGTTTGACGAACCGGGCCGAACGCATCGCGGTGATCCTGTCTTACGTACTTCCAGTGCTGGGCGGGACCATCGGGATCTTCTGGATCAACGCGACCTCGGGCGGTTCGCCGCTTCTGGGGGTCGCGGGCGGTGCCGTTGCAGGCTGGATCGTTGCGGCGGTTCTGTCACGCCTTCTGCTGCGCGGCAGTGACGGAAAGAAGTGGAAATGAGACCATGATACTGACCACGACGAACACGATTCAAGGTCAAACCATCTCCGCCTACAAGGGTATCGTGGTGGGCGAAGCAATCATGGGCGCCAATATCGTGCGCGACTTCTTCGCCTCGGTCACGGACGTGGTTGGTGGCCGGTCGGGCGCGTATGAGCAGAAGCTGCGGGATGCCCGCGCCGAGGCCATGGCAGAGATCGAGGAACGCGCGGCAACGCTGGGAGCGAACGCGGTTGTCGGCATCGATCTGGACTACGAGGTGGTCGGGGACAGTATGCTGATGGTGTCCGTTTCTGGCACTGCCGTCGTTGTGAGCTGAAATGATCGCCGAGACCCAGGATATCGAGCGTCCGCCGCTGACGATGCCCGAGCGCGAGGCTGCGCTCTTGGAGGCGTGTTATCGCGACGCGGATAACATCCTGGAATATGGCGCCGGTGGGTCGACGGTTTTGGCAGCGGAACTGTCCGGAAAGCACATCACCAGCGTTGAAAGCGACCGGCGGTGGGTGCGCAGAATGCGGCGCTGGTTTGCCCTCACACCTCCGGCGCAAGGCAGTTCGGTCGAGTTGGTCTGGGCGAATATCGGTGCGACCTCGGATTGGGGACATCCGTCGGATGACACGGCGTGGCGTCGTTTTGCCGATTATCCGCTCGGCATATGGAAGCGCAAGGGTTTGCCGCATCCTGACGTGGTGCTGGTGGATGGTCGTTTCCGGGTCGGCTGCGCCCTGGCCACCGCTTTCAACATCACCCGGCCGGTGACGCTGTTGTTTGACGACTACACCCGGCACAACGGCTATCGGCAGGTCGAGGGGTTCATCGGTGTGCCCGAGATGACGGGGCGAATGGCGCGTTTTCGGGTCGAACCTGCCGCAATCCCGGCGGACCGGCTGTTGCAAATCGTAAAATTCATGTCGCGCCCGTGATGGCCGGCCAAGAGGAAAGAATGAGGTAAGAAATGCTGGAAATCAAAAACCTGACGGTCGATCTTGAAGAAGAAGACAAGCAGATCCTGAAAGGCGTCGACCTGACGGTCGAACCCGGAAAGGTGCATGCGATCATGGGCCCGAACGGATCGGGAAAATCTACCTTGTCCTATGTGCTGTCCGGCAAGGATGGCTACAAGGTGACGGGTGGCAGCGCCGTGATGGACGGTCTCGACCTGCTGGAAATGGAGCCGGAAGAGCGCGCCGCGGCGGGCCTGTTTCTGGCCTTTCAATACCCGGTCGAGATTCCCGGTGTCGGGAACATGACCTTCCTGCGTACGGCGGTGAATGCGCAGCGCAAGGCCCGCGGCGAGGAGGAAATGAGCGCCGCCGAGTTCCTCAAGGTGATCCGGGCCCGTGCCAAGGAGCTCAAGATCGACGCGGACATGCTGAAACGCCCGGTCAACGTGGGCTTTTCGGGCGGTGAGAAGAAGCGCAACGAGATCCTGCAGATGGCGATGCTTGAACCGAAGATGTGCATCCTCGACGAGACGGATTCCGGGCTGGATGTCGACGCGATGAAGCTGGTGGCGGATGGCGTGAACGCCCTGCGCAGCGAAGGACGCGGCTTCCTGGTCATCACGCACTATCAACGCCTTCTGGATCATATCAAACCCGACGTTGTGCATATCATGGCGGATGGACGCATCGTTAAGTCGGGCGGGCCGGAGCTGGCGCTCGAAGTCGAGCACAACGGCTATACCGACATTCTCTCCGAGGTGGCGTGATGGGATTGCCGGAACTCAAACAGACCGCGACCGAAGCGCGGCTCGCAGGCCTGACACTGCCCGAAGGCGGTTGGTCCGAGGCCGCCCGCCGCGATGCGTTGTCGCGGTTGACTGCGATGGGCCTGCCGCAGCGGCGCGATGAATACTGGAAGTACACGAAACCCGACCTCTTCCTCGATCCGAGCGAGCCCCATGCCGCGTTGCTGGAGAACGAAGAAGGCATGGTCTTTGGTGAGATCGACCGGCTGAAGATCGTCTTCGTGGATGGCGTGTTCGATCCCGACGCCTCAGATGACCTGTCGATGGAGGGCGTGACCATCGCGCGTCTGGCAGACAGCTCGGCCGCCGACATCCATTGGGCGCAGGACATTTATGGTGTTCTGGAAGAACGGGGCCAGACTCCGGTTCGGCGTCCTTTCGCGACGATGAATACCGCCTTTGCAACAGACGGCGTGCTGCTGCACGTGACCGGCAAGCCCAGCAAGCCGATCAGCCTGATCTACATGCATCAGTCCGAAAGCTCGGACGCGATCCTGCATCACGTCGTGCGGGTCGAACCCGGTGCCGAAGCCACGATCCTCGAGAACGGCCCCGCCGCGGCCCGGTTCAACAAGTGCATGGAGATCGACGTCGCCGATGGCGGCGTGCTGCATCACGTCCGCTCGCAGGGGCGCGACCATGAACGGTTGGCCGTCACGCATATGTTCGCACGGCTCGGCCGGGAATCGGTCTTCAAATCCTTCACCTTGACGGTGAACGGCGTGATGACGCGCAATGAGTGCGTCATCGAACTGACCGGCGACGATGCGGTCGCTCATGTTGCCGGCGCCTGCGTGGGCGACGGCAATTTCCACCATGACGACACGGTATTCGTCACCCATGACGCGGTGAATTGCGAAAGCCGGCAAGTGTTCAAGAAGGTTCTGCGCAACGGCGCGACCGGCGTGTTCCAAGGCAAGATCCTGGTCAAGGAGGGCGCGCAGAAGACCGACGGCTACCAGATCAGCCAGTCGCTCCTGCTGGATGACGACAGCCAGTTCCTCGCCAAGCCCGAACTCGAGATCTATGCCGATGACGTGGCCTGTTCACACGGCTCGACCAGCGGGGCGATCGACGAGACGGCGCTGTTCTACCTGCGCTCGCGTGGCCTGCCCAAGGGCGAGGCGACCGACCTTTTGACGCTCGCGTTTCTTGCCGAGGCGGTGGAGGAGATCGAGAACGAAACGCTCTCCGAGGATATCGTCGGAAGGCTGCAAAACTGGTTGGCGCGCCGCCGCTGATGCAGGTCACCTCCGACATCACCGCGACGTATCGCGGTCCGGGGCGAGTTATGAAACGCCTTCTGGAGATGGGTCAGCGCGAAGATCGGGCCTTGGCGTTTCTCATGGCGTTCTGCGTCATCATGTTCTTTGCGCAGCTGCCCCGGCTGTCGCGCGAGGCGCATCTGACGGGGCAGGACCTGAACATGATGTTGGGCGGCACGCTTCTGGCGTGGATCTTCATTGCGCCGCTGCTGCTCTATGCGTTGGCGGGCCTCACGCACCTGATCGCCAAGGCGATCGGCGGGCAGGGCAGTTGGTACGGCGCGCGGCTGGCCCTGTTCTGGTCGCTGCTCGCCTCCACACCGCTGCTGTTGCTGCATGGTCTGGTCGCGGGGTTCATGGGGCCGGGGTTGGAGTTGCAGATCGTGGGGGTTTTGTGGCTTGTGGTCTTTGGCTGGTTCTGGATATCCAGTCTCAGACAAGTCGAAAGACCCGCATCATGACCGCACTCGATCTGCGCCAGCTGGCGTTCCTGTCCATCAAGGACCCGGCAACGGCGGCAAGGATCCTGCTGTCCGTTCCCATCCCGCGCGAGGCGCTCTGGACCGCGCTTGCGCTGGTCGCGGTCCTGAATGCGCTGCTCTTCACGTTGTCGAACATTCTTGTACCCGCGCCGACGCCGATGCCGGGCATGTTCTCGGTGCCGCTCGTCTATTGCGTCCTCGTCGCGGGCGGACTGGTCCTGACGATCTATGCGCTGTTCTGGGCCGGGCGTGCGATGGGCGGGCAGGGGACTCTGGAGTCGGTGATGATCGTCATCGTCTGGCTGCAGGCCCTGCGCGTCGTGGCGCAGATGGGCGTCCTGCTGTTACTGGTCACGGTGCCGTCCCTGTCGGTCCTACTGGTCTTCGCGGTGTCGCTCTATGGGCTCTACATGCTTCTTCATTTCATCGACCAGGCGCACAAGTTCAAATCGCTCGGGCGCTCGGCCGGGGTACTGATCGCCGCGCTCCTGGCCATCGTGCTGGGACTGTCGCTGCTCATTTCCCTCTTCGGAGGGACGCTCATTGGATCTTCTCCCTATGTATGACGTTCAAGCCATTCGGTCCGACTTTCCGATCCTGTCGCGGCAGGTGAACGGCAAGCCGCTGACCTATCTGGACAACGGCGCTTCGGCGCAAAAGCCGCAGGTGGTGATCGATGCGGTCGCGCAGGCCTATTCACAGGAGTACTCGAACGTTCACAGGGGCCTGCATTTCCTGTCCAACCTCGCGACCGACAAGTACGAGGCGGTGCGCGGCACTGTCGCGCGTTTTCTCGGCGCGGCGTCCGAGGACGAGATCGTGCTGAACTCGGGCACCACCGAGGGCATCAACCTTGTGGCCTATGGCTGGGCGATGCCGCGGATGGAGGCGGGCGACGAGATCATTCTCAGCGTGATGGAACACCACGCCAATATCGTGCCGTGGCACTTCCTGCGCGAACGTCAAGGGGTGGTGCTGAAATGGGTCGACGTGGATGCGACCGGCGCGCTCGACCCGCAAGCGGTGATCGATGCAATCACGCCACGGACCAAGCTGATCGCCATTACGCAGGTTTCGAACGTTCTGGGGACCAAGGTCGACGTCAAAGCGATCACCGAAGCCGCCCACGCCAAGGGCGTTGCCGTTTTGGTCGATGGCAGCCAGGCGGCGGTGCACATGCCCGTGAACGTGGCCGAGATCGGCTGCGATTTCTATGCGATCACCGGACACAAGCTCTATGGGCCGTCCGGCTCAGGCGCGATCTATATCAAGTCCGAACGCATGGCGGAAATGCGTCCCTTCATGGGTGGCGGCGATATGATCAAGGAGGTCGGCAAGGACGAGGTGATCTACAACGATCCGCCGATGATGTTCGAGGCGGGCACTCCGGGAATCGTGCAGACGATCGGTCTGGGCGTTGCGCTCGACTACATGATGGGCCTCGGACTCGACAAAATCGCTGCCCACGAGGACAGCTTGCGCGATTATACCAGCGAGCGCCTTGCCGGGCTGAACTGGCTCAACCTCCAAGGCACAACGCCTGACAAGGCCGCGATCTTCTCGTTCACGCTCGAAGGCGCGGCCCATGCGCATGACATTTCGACGATCCTCGACAAGCGCGGTGTCGCCGTGCGGGCAGGGCACCATTGCGCCGGTCCGCTGATGGACCACCTGGGCGTGACCGCAACCTGCCGTGCGTCCTTCGGGCTCTACAACACCAAAGAGGAAGTCGATACGTTGGTTGACGCCCTCGAACTGGCGCATGAACTCTTCGCCTGACGGCGAATTGCAGTGACAGCCGGAATTCGAGATTGCGAGCCATTTATGACGCTTGTATAGACCCGTTATGGCATCCCATGTTCTGATGGTTGCAGACTTGTTTGTCGAAACTATGAACCGACTTCGGTGATTGCGTCGGTGAGTGTAAATTGAAGATTGTGATCAGTGGCTTGCGGGACCGCCGATCTTTGCTTTCCTCCCGCAGTGAAATGAAGTAACACTGCGCAAGCAGTTTGCACCCATAGCTCAGCTGGATAGAGTGTCGCCCTCCGAAGGCGAAGGTCGTAGGTTCGAATCCTACTGGGTGCGCCACTTCACACTTCGCCTTCGAAGTTCGCCCCAACGATTTGAGCAAAAAAGATTTCCTGATCTCAGGCGTCTTGCGACTGCATCTGTCTCTAGGCCGGTATTGACGTGATCTTTCGTGTTTGTGACCGATCGTGGCGCATGGCACATGCGCTCATGCTTGCAGGTTTTTCAGCACGCTCGTCGCAAGAAATGTCAGGGCTGCGATACAGACGATCGAGGGGCCGGCAGGCGTGTCCAATGCATAGGCCGCGCGCAGTCCGACGACAGCCGAAGCGCTGCCGATCATCGAAGCGATCAGGGCCATCTGCTCGGGCGTGCGCGACAACGGGCGCGCCGCTGCGGCCGGAATGATCAGCATCGCGGCGATCAGCAGGACACCGACCACCTTGATGGCAACGGCGACGGTGATCGCCAGGGCCAGCGTCAGGACAAGTTGTTCGCGGCGCGGATTGATACCGCTTGCATAGGCGATTTCCTCGCTCAGAGTCGAAGTCAAAAGCGCGGACCAACGCCAGCCGATCAGCCCGACGACCGCGGCGGCGCCTCCCCAGATGACCGCCAGATCCGCGCGTGACACGGCCAGAATGTCGCCAAAGAGATAGGCCATGAGGTCGATCCGGATCCCCGAGAGAAATGATACCGCGACCAAGCCGAAGGCGAGGGCGGAATGCGCGAGAACTCCCAGAAGTGTGTCCATCGCATAGCCCCGTCCGGTCAGAAGCGTGACGGTCAGGGCCATCGCCAGCGCCACGGCTACCGCGCCGGCGAAAATCGACACTTGCAGGGCGAGCGACAGGGCTATGCCCAGGATCGCTGCGTGGGCGGTGGCATCTCCGAAATAGGCCATGCGCCGCCAGACGACGAAGCTGCCCAGAGGAGCCGCTGCACAGGCGACACCGACACCGGCCAGCATCGCGCGGGTCATGAAATCGTCCAGCATCATTCGGCGGCCTCTGTTTTGGAATGGGCGTGGTCATGCCCACAGGTCTCGTCATGCGCGTGGTCATGGTCATGGCGATACAGTGCAAGCGCACCGCCGGTGCCGGTGCCGAACAGGGCGCGGTATTCCGGAGCCGCCGAGACGATTTCGGGCGTGCCTTCGCAGCAGACATGCCCGTTCAGGCAAATGACCCTGTCGGACGCGCTCATCACCACGTGCAATTCGTGGCTGATCATCAGGACGGCGCACCCGGTGTCTTTGCGCACCTCTTCAATCCGGCGATAGAAGGCTGCGGAGCCAGGTTGATCCAGACCCTGCGTCGCCTCGTCCAGAAGCAGGAGGTCGGGAGCGTGGATCAAGGCGCGGGCCAGCAGGACCCGCTGCATCTGTCCGCCGGACAGGGCCGACATCTGGCGTTGGGACAAGTCCGGCACGCCCGCGCGTTCCAGCGCGGGCAGGCAGGCCGCGCGGGGCGTGCCGCCGGGCAGGCGCAGGAAGCGTTCCACCGTCATCGGCAGCGTCGGGTCGATATGCAGCTTCTGCGGCACGTATCCGATGCGCAGCCCCGGCTTGCGAATGATCCGTCCGGATGTCGGCCGGGCCGCGCCGATCAATGCGCGGAGCAGCGTGGTCTTACCCGATCCGTTGGGACCGACAATGGTGACGATTTCGCCGGGCTGAACGGTCAGCGATACGTTCTGCAGAACTGTATGGGGGCCGTAACCGACGCTTATGCCTTCTACCGAGACGAGGTTCATTCTTCGGCCTGTTCCGCGCAGGCGGGGCAGAGACCCACGGCTTCGACCGTGGTCCGTTCGATCTGAAAGCCGGCCGCACGCGCCGCATCGCCAAGGTCGCCGGGTGCCGGGGCGGAATGCGTTTCCGCCACGGACGCACAGGACCTGCAGATCATGAATGCCGGGGAGTGAGTGGCTCCAGGGTGGGCGCAGGCGATGAAGGCATTGAGGCGCTCGATCTTGTGGGCGAAGCCATTGGCCACGAGGAATTCCAGCGCGCGGTAGGCGACAGGCGGCTGCGAGCCAAACCCGGCATCGCGCAGACGGTCGAGCATCTCGTAGGCGCCAAGCGCGCGATGTTCCTGCAGCAGGACTTCAAGCGCCTTGCGGCGGACCGGGGTGAAGCGCAGCCCATTGCTTTCGCAGTGCGACTCTGCCGCCGCTACCGCCGTCTTGATACAGTCCGCGTGATCATGCTGTTCAAACCCGACAGTATCGGGGAGCCGATCGCTTTCTGTCTGATCGCCGGTTGTCATGTTATTACAGTACCTGTATCTGGTGGGTAACGTTATAAGATCACATGGAGCCGGACATGTCCAGAAACCTCGTTCCGCTGTCGCTTGCAGCCTCGCTCGTAGCCGGAGTCGCGGTCGCCGACGGGCCGCGCGTTGCCGTCGATATCGCACCTGTTCACTCGCTCGTAGCGCGCGTGATGCTAGGTGTCGGCACGCCCGCGCTCATCGTGACTCCGGGTGCAAGCCCGCACGAATACAGCCTGCGACCGTCCGAAGCGACCGCACTACAGGACGCGGACGTCGTGTTCTGGGTGGGCGCCGATCTGACGCCTTGGCTGGACGATGCCGTCGAGACGCTGGCCAGTCAGGCCACCGTCGTAGAGCTGCTCGAAACCGATGGCACGGTGGTTCTTGAGATGCGCGAAGGCGCCCTTTTCGAAGCGCATGCACATGATGATCACGACCATTCGGACGATCATGAAGCGGACAAGAAGCACGACGACCATGCCGCGGATCATGACCACGATGATCATGCACATAGCGATCGCGACCCGCATGCATGGCTGTCCCCCGACAACGGGGCGGTTTGGCTGAACACGATCGCGGCAACTCTTTCGGCAGCCGATCCCGAGAATGCCGGAGCCTATTTCGCAAACGCGGCCGCCGGACGCGCCGAACTCGAGGACCTGAAGTCCGAGATCAACGGTGTTCTGCAACCCATGAGAGGCGGCAGTTTCATCGTTTTCCACGACGCCTACCAATACTTCGAGGTCGCATTCGACTTTCCGGCATCCGGCGCGATTTCGCTTTCGGATGCGGTCGATCCCAGCCCGGCGCGCATCGCCGAAATCCAGTCCCGCGTCGCCGATCGGAATGTCACCTGCGTCCTGTCGGAGCCCCAGTTTTCCGCCGGTATCGTCGCCGCAGTCATGGATGGGTCTTCTGCGAACGCCGGCGTTCTCGATCCTTTGGGCTCGGACCTCGAGCAGGGCGTGTCGCTCTATCCGTCGCTGTTGAAGAACCTCGCGAACTCCCTGGCGGATTGCCTTTGACCAGACGAGTCCATCCGCTGCAATTCTTAAGGCAGCGTCTCATGGCGGTGCCCGATCTGCGTGGAGAGTATTGGAAACTGGCAGCTATTTCCACGGTTCAGGCAGCTTGGCCAACGGAGCAGCAAACTTATAGGTCAATAAATAAATCAGGAAGATTTATTTATTGACAGAATCACGCGAACCGACGAGTTTGCGGCCTAACCTGCCTACGGACGCGCATAGAACAGTCATGTTAGTTGAAAGCCGAACAGACACGGATCGCCAGGACGAACGCCATGTTGTCGGCGGAGCGGGGCTTGGAACGAACCAGACCGCCATGCGCGCATACAACGAACGCCTCGTGCTGTCGCTCATCCGCCAGTCCGGTCCGATGTCCAAAGCTGAAATCGCCCGCGTGACCGGCCTTTCCGCACAGACGGTTTCCGTCATCATGCGCGCCCTGGAACAGGACGGTTTTCTCACCAAGGGCGAGCCTGTGCGAGGCAAGGTTGGACAACCTTCGGTGCCGATGGGACTCAGGAGCGAGGGGGCATTCTTTCTGGGTCTCAAGATCGGTCGCCGCGGCTCGGAGCTGCTGCTGACCGACTTTCTGGGGGATGTGAAGTTCCAGCGCCGGGAAACTCATCGGGTGCCTGCGCCGGACGACGTCGTGGCATTCGCCAGCGAAGCTATCCGCGAAGCTCTGGATGGGCTTCCCGACGAACAGCATAGCCGCGTGGCAGGTCTCGGTGTCGCCCTGCCGTTCCGGCTCTGGGATTGGGCCGACGCCACGGAGAAGGATAGCATCAGGCTTGACGCCTGGCGCACCTGCGATCTCGCCGCCGAGATCGGGAAGTCCTGGGACTTCCCGGTTTACATCTGCAACGACGCTTCCGCGGCCTGCGGGGCCGAGCTGGTTTTCGGCGATCAAAACAAGCCTCGGGATTTCCTGTATTTCTACATCGGCTATTTCGTCGGTGGTGGTCTGGTTCTGGACAACGCGCTCTATACCGGCAGAACCGGGAATGCGGCGGCCCTTGGATCTGTCTTGGTCACGGCAAGAGACGGCGACGGGTGCCAATTGGTCGAGGTGGCGTCGTTGGTGACGCTGGAACAGGCGTTGGTGAAAGCGGGCGAAGACGCATCGTCGCTCTGGAACCGATCGGGGGATTGGCAAGTGCCGCAAGGGGTGCTGGACGAATGGCTCGACCAGGCGGCGAGCGGTCTGGCGCAGGCGATTGCTTCCTCGACCTGTCTCATCGATTTCGAAACCGTTCTCATCGACGGATCGATGCCGCCGAGCGTCCGGGCGGCGCTGGTCGCGCGCACGGCCAAGGCGCTACGCGACCTCATCGTTCCGGGCATTTCGTTTCCTGACGTGACGGAGGGGGTGATCGGCTATGACGCAAAAACTCTGGGGGCCGCCAGTCTGCCCTTGTCCGACCGATTTCTCGTCGATCGCGATGCGTTCCTGAAAGGCTGATCGATGATCCTGTGTTGCGGAGAAGCCCTGATCGACATGATCCCGACTGCCACCAAGGCCGGACCGGACGGGTTCGTGCCGCATTGTGGCGGTGCGGTCTATAACACCGCCATCGCGCTTGGGCGGCTGGGCGTGCGGACCGGCATGCTGACGGGCCTGTCCAGCGACATGTTCGGTCAGCAATTGGCTTCCGGCCTGAAATCCAGCCATGTGGACGCGTCGCATGTGATCCTATCTGACCGGCCGACGACGCTGGCCTTCGTACGGCTGGTGGATGGTCATGCCACTTACGAATTCTTCGACGAGAATTCCGCCGGGCGCATGGTAACGCCAGAGGACATGCCGGCGCTGACCGGCGAGGTGACGGCGCTCTACTTCGGTGGGATCAGTCTGGCCTGCGAGCCGGGCGCGGACGCTTATACCGCCCTGTTGGAACATGGTGCCAGTGAGCGTGCGGTAATGCTCGACCCGAACATTCGTCCTGCATTCATTCGGGACATCGACCGCTACCGCCGACGGCTGGACCGGATGATCGCGCTGGCGGATATCGTCAAGGTATCGGATGAGGATCTCAACTGGATCACGCCCGAGCCGTTGTCGCTGCGCGAGAAGGTGGATCGGCTTCTGGCCAAGGGCCCGTCACTGGTGATCCTGACGCGGGGCGGCGAAGGGGCCACAGGGTATCTTGTCAGCGGCGACGAGGTGCAGGTGCCCGCCCTGAAAGCCGAGATTACCGACACGGTCGGCGCTGGCGACACCTTCAATGCCGGCGTGCTGGCCAAGTTGTCTGAGCTCGGGCAGTTGCACAAATCCGGTCTGGCCGCCCTGTCACCCGAAATATTGAGCGAAACGCTTGCGCACGGCGCGCGCGTCGCCGCGATCACCGTTTCGCGTGCGGGCGCGAACCCGCCTTGGGCCGGAGAGCTTTGAAATCGTACGGGCCATTCATTTCTTCGGCCAATTATGTTAGCGCTAACTTGAACGCATCAATCACGCAAAGGACCTGACAATGACCCTTAAGATTGCAATCAACGGTTTCGGTCGCATTGGCCGCGGTGTCTTGCGCGCCCTTGTCGAACGCGGTGACAATGACATCGATATCGTTGCCATCAACGACCTGGCTCCGGCCGAGCACATCGCTCACCTGCTGAAGTATGACAGCGTACATGGCCGGATCGGTTTGCCGGTTTCGGTCGAAGAGGACTCGCTGCGCGTGGGGGCGCGCAGCATTCGCTTGACCGCGATCCGAAACCCGGAAGAGCTTCCGTGGCGGGACGTGGATATCGCCTACGAATGCACCGGCCTCTTCACCGACCGCGACGCGGCGGCCCGGCATTTGCGCAACGGTTCCAAACGGGTGCTGATCTCGGCCCCCGGCAAGAATGCCGACAGAACCGTGGTGTTCGGTGTCAACCATGCGGATCTGATCGCAGGCGATCTGATCGTGTCGAACGCGTCTTGCACGACCAACTGCCTTGCCCCGATGGCGATGGTTCTGGATCGTGCTTTCGGCATCAAGACCGGCTACATGACCACCATCCATGCCTTCACCGGTGATCAGCCGAGCCATGACACCAACCACAAGGATCTCTACCGTGCGCGTGCGGCGTCTATGTCGATGGTGCCGACCTCGACCGGCGCGGCCAAGGCGATCTCGCTTGTGTTGCCGCGTCTTGAGGGCAAGCTGGAGGGCTCTGCCGTGCGGGTTCCGACGCCCAACGTATCGATGGTGGATCTTTGCTTTGTGCCGGAAACCGTCACCACGCGTGATGCGATCAACGCCGCCATCGCCGAAGCGGCCCGGGAGGAATTGGCCGGGATTCTGTCCTACGAGGAGGATCCGATGGTTTCGATCGATTTCAACCACGATCCTCATTCGTCGTGCTTTGCTGCCGCCCAGACCACGGTGACACGGGACGGCATGGTGCGGGTGGTCAGCTGGTATGACAACGAATGGGGCTTTTCCAACCGGATGCTCGACACCGGGCGCCAGATCGGCGCGATGATGCACACAGCCCCCCTGAAATTGGCGAGCTGACCCGATGGTATCGCGCGTCATTCCGGTCGACCCGTTCGACCTCGTGATTTTCGGCGCCACGGGTGATCTGGCCTTGCGCAAGATCCTGCCGGGACTGTTCCACCGTTACGCGGTGGGGCAGGTGCCCGACAACGCCCGGATCATCGGTGTCGCGCGGAGCGACATGGACGAGACCATGTTCCGCGCCGAGGTGCAGGGCCGCCTTGCCGAGTTCGCGCCGCGGTCCGTGCAGCAGGCCGATCGGCTGGCTCAATTCCTGGACAAGATCACATACGTTCGCGCCGATGCCACCGGCGATTCGGGATGGAGCGCGCTTCGAGACGTGCTGCGCGACGACGTGGTGCGGGCTTTCTACCTGTCTGTCGCGCCCGCGCTGTTCGGTGCCATCGCGGCCAACCTGCACGCCCATGGGATTGCCACGCCGGACAGCCGGATCGTCGTGGAAAAACCCTTTGGGCGCGACAGGGAAAGCGCGTGCGCGCTGAACGCCGACCTGCGCCAGAGTTTCGACGAGCGACAGATCTATCGCATCGACCATTACCTTGGAAAAGAGACGGTGCAGAACCTGATGGCGCTGCGCTTTGCCAATTCGCTGTGGGAGCCGCTCTGGAATGCGACCCATATCGACCATGTGCAGATCACCGTGGCCGAGAGCCTCGGCGTCGAAGGGCGCGGCGAATACTACGATCACGTTGGTGCGATGCGGGACATGGTGCAGAACCATCTGATGCAGCTCTTGTGCCTGACCGCGATGGAACCGCCCTCGAAATTCGAGCCGAACTCGGTCCGCGACGAGAAGGTCAAGGTGATCGAGGCGCTGGAGCCGGTCGCCCAAACCGATATCGTGCGTGGGCAATACCGTGCGCGCGGCGGCGAAGGCAGCTACCGCGAAGATGCCGGTGACCCGAAGAGCCGCACCGAGAGTTTCGTGGCGATGAAGGTCAATATCGGCAACTGGCGGTGGGCGGGCACGCCGTTCTACCTGCGCACTGGCAAGAAGTTGCGTGGGCGGAGTTCGGAAATCGCGGTGGTCTTCCGCGATCCGCCGCATATGATCTTTCCCAAGATGGAAGGCCGGCGCGGCAACGCGCTGATCATCCGGCTGCAACCGGACGAGGGCATCATCCTGCGCAACACGATCAAGGAACCCGGCCCCGGCGGGTTCCGGCTCGCCGAGGTGACGCTGGACATGACCTTTGCTGATGCGCTGGACAATCAGTCCGACCCCCAGGACGCCTACGAACGCCTGATCATGGACGTTATCCGCGGCGATCAGACGCTGTTCATGCGGGGGGACGAGGTCGAAGCGGCCTGGGCCTGGGCCGATCCGATCATCGCGGGCTGGGAAGAGGCCAACCTGACGCCCGAGGCCTATGACGCCGGCAGTTCCGGCCCGGAAGATGCGCTGATGCTGTTGCACCGCTACGGTCGCCGCTGGCGCGAAATAGTTTGAAAGGCAACCCCATGACTGTTCATCCTACCATTCAGAGCGTCACCGAACGCATCATCCGACGCAGCGAAGAGACCCGCAAACCCTATCTCGACCGGATGGATGCGGCGCGCATCAAGGGCCCGGCCCGCGCGCATCTGTCCTGCAGCGGCCAAGCCCATGCCTATGCCGCAAGCGACACGGACAAGGACGCGCTGGCCACCGGCAGTGCGGGCAATCTCGGCATCGTCACCACCTACAACGACATGCTGTCGGCGCATCAGCCCTTCGAGCGGTTTCCCGACCTGATCCGTGACGCCGCTCGCCAGGTGGGCGGCACCGCACAGGTTGCGGGCGGCGTGCCGGCCATGTGCGACGGGGTCACCCAGGGCGAGGCGGGGATGGAATTGTCGCTGTTTTCGCGCGATGTCATCGCGCTTGCGGCTTCGGTGGCGCTCAGCCACAACGTCTTTGATGCTGCCGTATTCCTCGGGGTTTGTGACAAGATCGTGCCGGGACTGGTGATCGCGGCCCAGGCCTTCGGCCATCTGCCGGCCGTGTTCCTGCCCGCCGGCCCGATGGAAAGCGGATTGGCCAATGACGAGAAGGCCAAGGTGCGCCAGCAGTTCGCCGCCGGAGAGGTCGGGCGTGACGCGTTGATGGCCGCCGAGATGGCCGCCTATCACGGCCCGGGAACCTGCACTTTTTACGGCACCGCCAATACCAACCAGATGTTGATGGAATTCATGGGGCTGCACCTGCCCGGCGCCAGCTTCGTGCCTCCGAATGGGGCACTGCGCGATGCCTTGACGCAGGAGGGAGCAAAACGCGCCTTGTCGCTCAGCGCGCTGGGAAACAGCTATACGCCGGTCAGTGCCATTCTTGATGAACGCGCCTTCGTGAACGGGATTGTCGGGCTGAACGCGACGGGCGGATCGACCAATCTGCTGATCCACCTCGTTGCCATGGCGCGGGCGGGCGGCATCATCCTGGATTGGCAGGATTTCTCGGACATTTCCGAGGTGACTCCCTTGATGGCGCGGGTCTATCCGAACGGGCTTGCGGATGTGAACCATTTCCATGCCGCAGGTGGCCTTGGCTACATGATCGGCCAGTTGCTTGCGTCAGGTCTGTTGCATCCCGACACGCAGACCGTGGCCGGGCAGGGGTTGGAAAACTACACACAGGATCCGATCCTGACCGATGGTCGCCTATCGTGGCGCCCGGGACCCAAGGACAGCCTGAACGACAAGATCCTGCGCCCGGCAAGCGATGCGTTCCAGTCCACCGGAGGGTTGAAGCGCATGACCGGCTCGATGGGGGCCGCCGTCATGAAAATCTCGGCCGTCGCGCCGGAACATCACGTGGTCGAAGCCCCGGCCCGGGTGTTTTCCGACCAGGACGCGGTCAAGGCCGCCTTCAAGGCGGGGGAATTCACCGGTGACACTGTCGTCGTCGTACGCTTTCAGGGGCCAAAGGCGAATGGTATGCCTGAATTGCACAGCCTGACGCCGCTGCTGTCGATCCTGCAGGGCCGGGGACACAAGGTGGCGTTGGTGACCGACGGTCGCATGTCAGGAGCGTCGGGCAAGGTGCCTGCCGCGATCCATGTCTCGCCCGAGGCGCTGGATGGTGGCCCGATCGCGCGGGTGCGCGACGGCGACATGGTCCGCGTCGATGCCACCACCGGGACGCTCGACGTCCTGGTCGAGGATCTCGACACCCGCCCTAGCGCCACTGCCGATCTGTCGGCGGGGCAGGCAGGTACCGGGCGCGAGCTGTTCGCTGCGTTCCGCAACACGGTTGGCCCGGCCACGTCCGGCGCAACCATTTTTGGAGGCTGACACATGACCCTTTCGCCGAAAGACGCCAGCGTGCTGACCCGCGAGCTTTGTGCCCTGGCTCCGATCGTCCCGGTTCTGGTCGTCGAGGACGCCGCCGTGGCCCGCCCTTTGGCCGAGGCGCTCGTCGCCGGTGGCTTGCCCGCCCTTGAGGTGACGCTGCGCACCCCGGCCGCGCTGGACGTGATCCGGGAAATGGCACAGGTTCCCGGCGGCCATGTCGGGGCGGGTACGCTCATCACACCCCAGGATGTGTGGGCCGCAAAGGAGGTGGGTGCCACGTTCGGCGTCTCGCCCGGGGCCACGGACGCCCTGCTGGCCGCATGCGAAGAGGCGGACCTGCCGCTGCTTGCGGGGGCCGCTACCGCGACAGAAGCGATGCGGCTTCTCGTACGCGGCTATGACATGCTCAAGTTCTTTCCCGCCGAGGCTTCGGGTGGTGCGCCGGCGTTGAAGGCCATCGGTGCGCCGTTGCCGCAGATCGCCTTTTGCCCGACGGGCGGCGTAACGCCGGACAATGCGCGATCCTATCTCGGCCTGCCCAACGTGATCTGCGCCGGAGGCAGCTGGGTCGCCCCGAAGGGCTTGATCGAGACGCGGGACTGGGCCGGAATTGAAACACTTGCCCGTGACGCGGCCAAACTGGGGGCGTCCGCATGAGCGCCATCTGGACGGAGCTGGAAGAGCGGCACCGCGCCACGTCGGCGCGCAGGATCGCATCTCTCTTCGACGACCCCGACCGGTTTGACCGTTTTTCGACAGAAACCGACGATTTGCTGCTCGATATCTCAAAGACCAATATCGACGATGAGGCGCTGGCATTGCTGATCTCTCTCGCGGACAGCGCTGGCCTGGCCGACAGGCGCGATGCCATGTTCCGCGGTGACAAGATCAACATGGCCGAAAACCGGGCCGTGCTGCATACCGCACTGAGGTCTCCCGAGACCGCGCCGCTGGTCGTGGACGGCGTGGATGTTCGGCCGGCGGTGACCGAAACCCTGGACCGGATGGAACGGTTTGCTCGTGCGGTTCGGTCAGGCGATGTCACGGCTCAGAACGGGGCGATTTTCACAGATGTGATCAACATCGGGATCGGCGGGTCGGATCTGGGCCCGGTCATGGCGACGCTGGCGCTGGCGCCCTATCATGACGGGCCGAACGTTCATTTCCTGTCCAATGTCGACGGGGCCCACGCGCATGACATTCTCAAGCGGCTGAACCCGGAAACGACGCTGGTTATCGTGGCCTCGAAAACCTTCACCACGATCGAGACGATGACCAATGCAGGCACCGTGCTGGATTGGCTGCGCGCGGGCATTGGCACCGATATCGGCGCGCACTTGGCCGCGGTATCGACCGCGCGCGATCGGACGGCCGCGATGGGCATTGCCGAAGAGCGGGTGTTCGGCTTCGCCGACTGGGTTGGTGGCCGCTATTCGCTTTGGGGGCCGGTGGGCCTGCCAATCATGCTCGCCATTGGACCGGAGAATTTCCGCGCGCTGCTGGCCGGTGGCCACGCCATGGATCGCCACTTCCAGACCGCCGAGGCTCGGCAGAACCTTCCGGTTCTGATGGCCCTGGTCGGCATCTGGCACCGCAACATCTGTGGCTATGGCAGCCGCGCCGTGCTGCCCTACGACCAGCGTCTGTCGCGCCTTCCCGCCTACCTGCAACAGCTGGATATGGAGAGCAACGGCAAGAGCGTCGCCATGGACGGCAGCCGTCTTGAGCGCAGCGCCGGTCCCGTGGTCTGGGGCGAGCCCGGCACCAACGGGCAACATGCGTTCTACCAGCTCCTGCACCAGGGCACCGATGTCGTCCCCGCGGAATTCCTGATCGCGGCGGAAAGCCACGAGCCGGGGCTGCAGGCGCATCACGATCTGCTCAAGGCCAATTGCCTGGCGCAATCCGAGGCGTTGATGCTCGGCCGGTCCTTCAAGCAGGCGCTGCAGATCGCTGAACAGCTCGGCTTTGGCGGAGAGGCGCGCAAGCGTCAGGCCGCGCACCGCAGCTTTCCCGGCAACCGTCCGTCGATCACGCTGGCCTATCCAAAGCTCACACCCTTCGTGCTAGGGCAGATCATCGCGCTCTACGAACATCGGGTTTTCGTTGAAGGCGTGATCTGGGGCATCAATTCCTTCGATCAATGGGGGGTCGAGCTTGGCAAGGAACTGGCCAATGGCCTGTTGCCGATGGTGCAGGGCGCCGATCCCGCTGGCAAGGACGGCTCGACCCGGGGACTTCTGCACAAATTGTCGGCATGACGGGCCTTTGACAGGGGGGCGCCGACCTACGTGCGAGCCCCCGGTTTCATAAAGGCTTGATCTTTGCCCGATTGCGGTCCTATCTTCACAAAACTTTACTCGCGTAATATTTACGGAAAGAGATGGGGTGGGATGGCGCAAAAGAAAATCCGCAATATGGAAGAGCTCGCCGCTGTCAGCCGCATCTCGCGCCCGACCCTGTCCAAGTACTTCAACGATCCGGACAGCGTGCGTCGCTCGACACGGGAACGAATCGAACTTGCGCTGACGCAATTCGACTATCGTCCGAACGTCTATGCGATGAATCAGAACCGGCGCAAGACCAGGAATATCGGCATCGTCGTTCCCAACCTGGCCGATCCATTCTTTTCGGAGATCGGCCGCGAGGTCGAGTTGGCCTGTATCGGGGCGGGCTACACTCCGATCCTTCTCAGTTCACATGGCAACCCGGCGCAGGAACGAGACAACCTGGAATCGCTTCGTTCGTTGAAGCCCGCGGGCGTGCTGCTGGCCCCGTTCGGGCGAGTCTCGGACCGGGCGGATATCGAGAGTTTCAACAAGCATATTCCGGTGGTCCTGTTCGATGCCAATGTCGAAACGGCCTGCGAGGCATTCGTTGGCACAGACAATTTTCAAAGCATTGATCTCATGGTGGAATATTTGTGCCGCAGCGGCGAGCCGCCGTGCCTGTTCGAAATGAAGTCGCCCTCCAACCCGAATGCGAACAAGCGCCGGCAGGCCTATCTGGAGAGCATGCAGCGCCATGGGTACACGCCGCATATCTTCCAGGCCGAGGGCGAGGGCTGGAACTTCGAGGAAATCGGCAGTGCCGAAGGGGGGCGGCTCATCTCCGAGAACGCGTTCAACACCAATACCGTTTTGTGCAGCAACGACCGTCTCGCCATCGGCATGTTGTCGGCCGCCTATCGGCTGGGCAAGCGGGTTGGGCATGGGCCGGCCTGCACGTTGCGCATTGCCGGGCATGATGACCACCCTTTCTCGCGCTTTACCTGCCCATCGCTGACCACGATCGCGCAGGATTACGCAGCCATCGCGAATCGTGCGGCCAGCACGCTTTTTCGGATCATCGACACCGATGAACGCCCCGAAAAGCGCGAGGAAACCCTTTTCAACGGCAGCCTAGTGATGCGCGAGTCGGCGTAAGACCTTGATCGGATTTGCATGATCCATGAAGTTTACGCGCGTAAAAAATAGATTGACTGCGCGTCATGCTATTCGTTAATACTGTTACATCATCCCGATCAAGAGGAGGAACTCTGGGTGTCTTTCAGAAATTCGGTCTACGCTGCGACCGCGATGTCGCTCGTCACCGCGGGCGGCGCGTTCGCAGAAATCATCACAATCGCCACCGTGAACAACGGTGACATGATCCGCATGCAGGGTCTGACTGACGACTTCACGGCCAAGACCGGCCACGAAGTCGAATGGGTCACGCTGGAGGAAAACGTGCTGCGGCAGCGCGTGACCACCGACATCTCGACCAAGGGCGGCGCCTTCGACATCATGACCATCGGCATGTACGAAACCCCGATCTGGGGTGCCAATGGCTGGCTGGTTCCGCTGGACGATCTGAGCGCCGAATATGACGTCGACGATCTGCTACCGGCCATGCGCAGTGGCCTGAGCCACGAAGGCACGCTGTATGCTGCGCCGTTCTATGGCGAAAGCTCGATGATCATGTACCGCACCGACCTGATGGAGAAGGCCGGGCTGGAAATGCCAAAGGCGCCGACCTGGCAATTCATCCGGGAAGCCGCGGCGGCCATGACGGACCGCGACAACGACATCAACGGCATCTGCCTGCGTGGCAAGGCCGGTTGGGGAGAAGGCGGCGCTTTCATCACGGTGACCGGCAACTCGTTCGGCGCCCGCTGGTTCGACGAAGACTGGAACGCCCAGTTCGATCAGCCGGAATGGGCCGAAGCGCTCAACTTCTACGTCGACATGATGAACGAGTCCGGCCCGGCGGGCTTTGCCACAAACGGGTTCAACGAAAACCTGTCGCTGTTCCAGCAGGGCAAGTGCGGCATGTGGATCGACGCCACCGTTGCCGCGTCCTTCGTGACCGACCCCGAGGACTCGACCGTGGCCGACAAGGTTGGTTTCGCGCTGGCACCGAACAGCGAAGGTGTCGAGAAGCGCGCCAACTGGCTCTGGGCCTGGGCGCTGGCGATTCCCGCCGGCACTCAGAAGGAAGACGCGGCCATGCAGTTCATCGAATGGGCCACTTCGAAAGACTACATCGAACTGGTTGCGGAAAAAGAAGGCTGGGCCAACGTTCCCCCGGGCGCGCGCAGCTCGCTTTACGAGAACCCCGAGTATCAGAAGGTGCCATTCGCACAGATGACGCTCGACTCGATCAAGGCGGCCGATCCGCAGAACCCGACCGTTGAGCCGGTTCCCTATGTCGGCATCCAGTTCGTCGCCATCCCCGAATTCGCAGGCATCGCCACCGAGGTGAGCCAAGAATTCTCGGCTGCCTATGCCGGTCAGCAGACCGTCGAAGAAGCCCTGGCCAAGGCGCAGGCCCTGACCAACGACGCAATGGAAGCGGCCGGTTACCGCTAGTCCCCTGAACGTCCGGGGGCGGCCTTCGCGCCGCCCTCATCAAGACCACCGCCTTACCATGTTATCTTTCATCTGCGACGGCGCTTGGCCGTAAACAGAGGAGGTATGCCCAATGGCTACTCAACACTCCCGATCCGCAGCGCGCCTGATGATGGCACCGGCGGTGGTTCTGCTTCTGGGGTGGATGCTCATCCCCCTGACCATGACGCTCTACTTCTCGTTCAAGAAATACCTGCCGCTGCGCGGTGGCGATCTTGGTTGGGTCGGCTTTGAAAACTATGTCCGCTTCGTGACCTCCAGCGCGTTCTGGCCGTCGGTCATGACCACCCTGATCATCGTTGGCGGCGTTCTGGCCATCACCGTGTTGTTCGGTATCCTTCTTGCAATCCTGCTGAACCAGCCGATGTGGGGCCAGGGCGTGGTTCGTATCCTGGTGATCGCCCCGTTCTTCGTCATGCCGACCGTGTCGGCGCTGGTGTGGAAGAACATGTTCATGGATCCGAACTATGGCTTGCTGGCGCATCTGTGGGAGTTCTTCGGCGCTGAACCGGTGCAATGGCTCAGCCAGGCTTCGCTGACCTCGATCGTGATGATCGTGTCCTGGCAATGGTTGCCCTTCGCCACCCTGATCCTGCTGACCGCGATCCAGTCGCTGGACAGCGAACAGCTCGAAGCTGCCGAGATGGACGGCGCGCCGGCCACCAAACGCTTTGCCTACATCACCCTGCCACATCTGGGCCGCGCGATCACCGTCGTGATCCTGATCCAGACGATTTTCCTGCTGTCGATCTTTGCCGAGATTTTCGTCACCACCGGCGGCGCGTTCGGCACCAAGACGCTAACCTACCTGATCTACCAGCGCGTGCTGGAAAGCCAGAACGTCGGGCTCGGCTCGGCGGGCGGCGTCTATGCAATCATTCTTGCCAATATCGTTGCCATCTTCCTGATGCGCATCGTCGGCAAGAACCTGGACGCGTGAGGAGGGCATCATGGCACGCGCAGTCACACAACAACGCAAGATCATCAACACCGCCGCCGCATGGGCCGTGGGTCTGCTGATCTTCTTCCCGATCCTCTGGACGATCCTGACCAGCTTCAAGACCGAAGCGCAGGCGATTGCAGATCCGCCCATCTTCCTGGGGTTCGACTGGACGCTCGAGAACTATTCGGCCGTGATGGAGCGCTCGAACTATGGCCGGTTCCTGTGGAATTCCGTCATCATCGCGGGCGGGTCGACCATCCTCGGGATCATCATCGCGATTCCCGCTGCCTGGTCGATGGCCTTCGTGCCCTCAAAGCGGACCAAGGACATCCTGCTGTGGATGCTGAGCACCAAGATGCTTCCGGCGGTGGGTGTGCTCTATCCGATCTACCTGTTGTTCATCCAACTGGGCATTCTGGACACCAAGGTCGGCCTCGTCATCGTGCTGATGCTGATCAACCTGCCGATCATCGTCTGGATGCTCTACACCTACTTCAAGGAAATCCCGGGCGAGATCCTCGAAGCGGCGCGGATGGATGGTGCGAGCTTGAAGGACGAGGTGCTGTATGTGCTGACTCCGATGGCCATTCCCGGCATTGCGTCGACACTTCTGCTCAATGTCATCCTGGCTTGGAACGAGGCCTTCTGGACGCTCAACCTGACCGCGGCAAAAGCGGCCCCGCTGACGGCTTTCATCGCCAGCTACTCCAGCCCCGAAGGCCTCTTTTACGCCAAACTCAGTGCGGCCTCGACCATGGCCATCGCACCGATCCTCATCCTCGGCTGGTTCAGCCAGAAACAACTTGTCAGCGGCCTGACCTTCGGCGCTGTCAAATAGGAAGGAACTGACCTATGGGACAGATCAAACTCAACCAGGTGTCCAAGAGCTTTGGCGAAACCGAAGTCATACCGCCATTGGACCTGACCATCGACGATGGCGAATTCACGGTCTTTGTCGGCCCCTCGGGCTGCGGCAAGTCCACTCTCCTGCGGCTGATCGCGGGGCTCGAGGACATCAGCTCGGGCCATATCGAGATCGACGGTTCGGACGCCACCAACGTGCCCCCGGCCAAGCGTGGATTGGCCATGGTGTTTCAATCCTACGCGCTCTATCCGCATATGTCCGTGCGCAAGAACATCGCCTTTCCGATGAAGATGGCGGGCGTCCCGCAAGACGAACAGGACCGCCGCATCAAGGCCGCTGCGGAGGCGCTGAACCTCACCGACTACCTTGACCGCCGCCCGGGCCAGCTGTCGGGCGGGCAGCGTCAGCGGGTCGCGATCGGCCGCGCGATCGTTCGCGAACCTCAGGCGTTCCTGTTCGATGAACCGCTTTCGAACCTCGATGCGGCGCTGCGCGTGGGGATGCGGATGGAGATTTCCGAACTCCACAAGAAGCTGAACACGACCATGATCTACGTCACCCACGACCAGGTCGAAGCCATGACCATGGCCGACAAGATCGTGGTGTTGCGCGCCGGGGTGATCGAGCAGGTCGGCAGCCCGCTCGAGCTCTATCACACCCCTTGCAACGAGTTCGTGGCCGGCTTCATCGGCTCGCCCACGATGAACCTGCTCAAGGGCGCCGAGGCAGAAAAGCACGACGCGGCCACAATCGGCATCCGCCCCGAGCATACCGATGTCAGCCAGACCGAAGGCACCTGGAAAGGCGTCGTCGGCGTGGCCGAGCATCTGGGGTCCGATACGTTCCTGCATGTCCATGGCGTTCCGGGATGCGATCCGATGACCGTGCGGGTGGACGGTGAACTGCCCGTCCGTCACGGTGACACGATCTACCTGACGCCGCAGTTGGACAAACTGCACAAGTTCGATGCGCAGGGCCTGAGGATCGACTGATGCGATTGTCCGGCAAGTCCGCCCTCATCACCGGCGCGGCCCGCGGCATCGGACGGGCCTTTGCGGCGGCCTATGTCGCCGAAGGCGCACGGGTGGCGATCGCCGATATTGATATCGACGGCGCCCGCAAGGCCGCCGCCGAACTGGGCGATGCTGCCTTTGCCGTCGAAATGGATGTAACCGACCAGGCCAGCATCGAAAGCGCCGTGGCCGAGACCGTGACGCAACTGGGTCAGATCGACATCCTAATCAACAATGCCGCCGTGTTTACCGCGGCCCCGCTTGTCGAGATCGACCGCGCCGACTTTGACCGCGCGTTCGACATCAATGTCGCCGGCACGCTGTTCACGATGCAGGCCGTCGCGCGCCACATGATCGAACGCGGCATCAAGGGCAAGATCATCAACATGGCGAGCCAGGCCGGGCGGCGTGGCGAGCCTCTGGTCGCGGTCTATTGTGCCAGCAAGGCCGCGGTGATCAGCCTGACCCAATCGGCGGGCCTGAACCTGATTTCCTACGGCATCAACGTCAACGCCATCGCGCCGGGCGTGGTGGATGGCGAACATTGGGACGGCGTCGATGCCTTCTTCGCGAAATACGAGAACAAGTCACCCGGCCAGAAGAAATCCGAAGTGGGCGCGGCGGTTCCGTATGGACGGATGGGAACGGCCGATGATCTGACCGGCATGGCGATATACCTTGCCAGCGAAGACAGCGACTACGTCGTCTCACAGACCTACAACGTGGATGGTGGACAATGGATGAGCTGATAAAACTGTCAAACTCAACGCTCGGTCAGTTGCGCATCGAACACCCGCGCTATGACCGTTCGGCCTTGACCCCGGGTATCGTGCATATCGGCGTGGGAAATTTCCATCGCGCCCACCAGGCCTGGTACCTGCACCGGCTGATGCAGGCCGGCAAGGCACAGGACTGGGCGATCCTCGGGGCAGGCGTCCGCCCCTATGATGCGGCGATGCGAGAAAAACTCCTGGCCCAGAACTGCCTGACCACGCTGATCGAACTTGACCACGAAGATACCTCTGCCGAGGTCGTCGGGTCGATGATCGGCTACCTTCCCATTGTGGACGGCAACGGCCCCCTGATCGCGGCGATGGCCGATCCGGCCGTTCGCATTGTTTCGCTGACCGTCACTGAAAGCGGGTATTATCTCGATGCGGTCACCAAGGGCTTTGACGCGTCCCACCCCGACATCCGGCACGACGCCGCCAACCCGGACACGCCGCGCACAGCCTTTGGCGCCATGGTCGCGGCACTCCGCCGGCGGCGCGACGCGGGCCTTGACCCCTTTGCCGGGCTCAGCTGCGACAACCTGCAGGGCAATGGCGCGATCCTGCGTCAGACCGTGGTCTCCCTGGCCCGGCTGTCCGACCCAGAACTGGCCGACTGGATCGAGCGGAACACGACATTCCCCAACTCGATGGTCGACTGCATCGCACCCGCAACCGGCCCGACCGAGATGGCCCTGGTGCACGACTTCGGCATCGACGACGCCGCGCCCGTGACCCACGAGGCCTATCGGCAATGGGTCATCGAAGACTCGTTCTGCGCCGGACGCCCGAACTGGGACGAGGTCGGGGCGACCTTCTCTGGCGATGTGCATGCCTATGAGACGATGAAGATCCGTATCCTCAACGCCGGCCACCAGGTTCTGGCCAATGTCGGCGAGGTGATCGGGATCGAAACCATCTCTGCCTGCATGGCCCATCCGCAGATCGCCGCGATGTTTCGCAAGGTGCAGGCGGACGAGATCACCGCGACGGTCGATCCAGTCCCGGGGATGACCCCGCTTGCCTATCTCGACCTGATCGAAACCCGGTTTTCCAACCCGCGGATCGTCGACACCACGCGCCGCGTGGCCTTTGACGGCTCCGCCCGTCACACCGGTTTCGTACTGCCCATTCTGCGCGATCAGCTGGCCGCCGGCCGGTCCGTCAAGGGACTCGCGCTTGTCGAAGCCCTGTGGGCGCGCATGTGCGAAGGCACCCGCGAAGACGCTACAGAGATCGACCCCAACGATCCTCTTTGGGCGGATCTGACCAGGGCCGCGCGAGAGGCCAGAACCCGCCCCGCCGCGTGGCTGGAGCAACACCGCTTCTACGGCGATCTGGCACACGACCGGCAGTTCTCGGAAGCATTTGCCGCTTGGCTGCAGCTGATCTGGGCCGAAGGTTGCGAAACCGCCCTGAAAAGATACGCTGCGGGTGACAAGCTGAGCCAACACGCGGCAATAACCGGATAGGAACCCGCCTTGACCGAGATCACCGCAACGGACCTCGTCGAGCTCATCAAAACCCGCGCTGCGGGGCAGGATCGCTACGTCGTCGCCATCGCGGGACCGCCCGGTTCAGGGAAATCGACCCTCGCGGCCGATCTGGCCGCGCGTCTGGGCCCAACGGCGGCCACGTTGCCGATGGACGGGTTTCATCTCGACAATGACCGGTTGCGGCAATTGGGGCTCTTGCACCGAAAGGGCGCGCCCGAGACGTTTGATGCTCAAGGTTTTGTCGACCTGCTGCGCGAGGTGCGCACCACACCCCGCGTCTCCTACCCGACCTTCGACCGGGACGCGGACCGGACCGTTCCGGGCGCGGGCCATATCGGCCAGGACACCCGCATCGTGCTGGTCGAAGGCAACTACCTTTTGCTGACATCCCCGCCATGGTCCAGCCTTGACGCCCTATTCGACCTGACCGTTCGTCTCGACGTCAGCCGCGAAGAGCTTGAGGATCGGCTGGTCACGCGCTGGCTCAGCCATGGTCTGCCTGCGGCCGAAGCCCGCGCGCGCGCCCTTGGAAATGACATGAAGAACGCCGAACACATGTTTGAAAACGCGAGATCACCTGATTTCACACTTCGGGCCGAGTGTTGATACCTGTGTCGTGTCGCAGTGATTTTATGCGTCCCTTTGGAAGCGTATCAAGATTGTCGCGACGCGGTGAATGATATCCTCGTCTGAGTCGACCTTGGTTTCCTGGGTGTTTTCCTCGACGTGTTTCTGTACTCCGGTTCCCCTTTGAGGGGGACTGGACCACGCTGTTTCCTATGCAGTATGCGTGCATTTGGTCCGCGAGAACCGGATCGCTGACCATGGGAGATCCGAGAATGTCCAACCATCTTGTTACTTCGGCAGCGCGATTGTCCGTTGCCCCCATGATGGATGGACAGGTAGTTTGCGATTTCCTTATGTTTCCTAGTGCTTTGCAGGTGCAAATCGAGTTATGTTGTAAAAAATGTTGTAACTTTTGGGCGCTACCATTCGGGTCTGAACCCTACTCAAACATGCTACTGCTTGCGCCAACATTGACTCTGATTTTCTGGTCGCCAACCAGGCCATCGTGGCGGCAATCTTTGACAGGTGTTGGGACCCACCGTGCCGCGTCTTCGGGAACATTTCTGTTCGAAAAGAAAAATCGATTTCCTTGTACATGCCATTCGTTCGGCCCGCAGCGATCGCGGACTCTGAGCCGCTTTCGTTGAAAAAGGCGTTTGGTTTTGTGCGTTGGGGTACACCACTTGATGTGGCGCATGTTCGACTGGCTAAGCATCAGCTTGTTGAACGGGATTTCGCGCGAGGCGCTGAAGGTGATCTTCTGTTGCATGGGGCTCATGGGATATCTCCGCGACAGGCCAGCCGGAAGCCACTCTTCCGACAGCTCGCTAAAGCCAATGCTTACGACCTTTGATTGGCACTACGACCTCGTCTAGACGCCATTTGTCGGCCGCCCGTGGCAAATCTCGTCGGACCTTCGCGGCAAATTGGATACCGAAATGCGCTATCCAATCACGGACCGTTTCGCAAGTAACCGTGATACCCCGCGCCGCCAGCCGATCTTCAACGTCACGAAGACTGAGAGCAAAGCTATGGTACGCAAAAACCGCGTAGCCGATGACCAATGGCGGGAAACGGAACCCACTGAGGCGGTGAGATCAGACAGAGTCAACATCGCATCGCGCTACAACGGCAAGTCGGTTACAACAACCTGATAATGCCGTTCAACGACCGATAAAAAACTATGCGATCCTGACATCGACCGGGAGCTTGTTCAGGTAATCTTCCGACAATTGATAGGTGTCGGATAACGTAGCACGCGCTGTAGCAGATTGAACGTGACAGATGGCGGCGGTTTCTTCGGCTTTGGCAGCGATCATCTCGTCTAGCGCGCCCTGTGGTCCGATCGGGTCCATTTGCATCACATTGGCGTAGTAGGTCAGATCATTTGGCAAAATTCGCAGGGCCCGGTTCAATATCCAACACCCAAAACCATGGCCGATGATATTGGCGTTTTGCCCTGCTTCATTCGCGCAAGCGCTGCATACCAAAAGGGCCGCCGTGCAGAGTATGTTCTTTTCCAGATAGGGTACCGCGACAGACGGATCCCAATGGGCAGGATCAAGCCCAACGTAGTGAACAAACATCCCGTCTGTCGCCATAGAGGCATGCCAGGCGCGCGCGGAGACCAGAACGTCGGCGAACGGGGCGCCGGCACCGGCAATGACAAACGGTTTGTTATGCGATGCGTGGTCGATGATGGACTGGCCGATCTTTGGCGATGTGGTGCGTCCTAAGGCGTCCACGTGGAAGACTTCGCCGTTCAAGGCCGCGTCCGCTTCGCCGACAACCGGACCATGGCCGGACAGGTCCTGACCCGTATCGCCCAGTCCGGACAACAGAATGTTGAGCTTGCGCGTCACCTGAAAGGCCTTGGACAGATCGCCATGCGTCGCAGCCAGCGCCTTGCGCAATTCGGCCCCTGCCTGAACCGTATCGCTCTTGATCTGGTTGGCTGCCTGCCTGCTTAACCCGTCCAGCAAGGACTCCTGCACGTTCATGAGAGTGTTGCCTTCTTACGTTTCCTGACCATAGGGTAGAGGTAAATCTACCTGAGGTAAATCTTGCGTATCGCCGTAATGCCGTTATCCCCGGATTGGAGACCAAGCCCTTGGATATTCCTGATCGTGCGCTCTTTGACTGGATTGTCGAATTCACAAACCCAACGCGTTTCGTCGAAGGCGTCGAAGGCGTCGAAGGCGTCGAAGGCATCTATGGCGCGCCGATTGACGGCCAGCCCAAGATAGACCTCTACATCGAGCAGGACGCGGGCTCCGAATGGGTTCACCGCTGCGTCTGGACGGATGCGAAGGGTCGGGAGCTAGTGCATATCTTTCGTGTCTCCGAAGACCTGATTGATCAAAGCGTCGCGCAGAATATCTGCGATTCGATGGGGATTGCGTCGCATCCGTTGCTGGATAAGCCTGCTGGAACGGTAGATGATCTGGTGGCCGCGCTCAAAAGCCTCGTGACGGACGGAATCGGCATAAATGCCGATATTACGGTTGGACCGGACAGGGGCCTGCGGGTCATGCGCGACCGCAAGATCTTTGTATTCCCGTTCGACAGCCTGCCGAGTCAGGGAAATCGGGCATCCGGGGCTTTGTTGCAAGCTGTTACCAATTGCATCGCAACGCTGGAAATCCCGTTGGAGCTGAACTCTCCGTTTGCAATCGCCCATGACCTTGAAGACGTAGAACGCAACATGCGCAATGCGGCAGCCGATCAAGGGCTGGGCTTTCGCGCCGAGCAAAAAGAAGACGGGTTGCGGCATTGGTTTGTAACGCAAGGCGGGAGCGTGCGAGGTTTTGCCTCGGTCCGGACGGAGGAAAAGAACGGCCGGCAAATGATCAGCGATGCGGCAACATCGGTCGCCGTCAACCGTCTTGGGTTTGAAATTGCGCCCAGGGAAACGGCAGGCTCGCTTGTTGCGAAAAGAAGGTGGCCCTTCAGGAAAGGAAGGTGGCCCTTCAGCAGAGATACGGAAAACCCGGCGGAGCTATTCACCCATGCCAGACGGGGATCGTTGTCCGAAGTTGACCTGCCAAAGAATTGGCCTGACGAAGACAAGCGCAAGCGCGAAGAAGAAAGACGGCGTATTGCGGCAGAGGATCTGGTCGCGCGTTACTTCAGCCCGAATCCACCGGGGCCGAGCCGTGACAGTGTCGAGATCAATCAAGAGACGGCGCGTTGGATCAGCCAGCAAAGCCTGGCGGGCACGAAAAAAAACAGGACTCCGGAAGAGCTCCAACGGTATCTCCGGCGACATTGGCTTGAGCAGGATCCGAACGAATCCCAAGAGCAGCACCACAATGGCGGTAACAAACCAGCAGAGACTGGCAAAGACCCCAACGACAAGGGCAAAGAAGAACTTAACGAGCATCCACCGAAATAGGCATAGGATTGGGTTGATATGGAGTATTCTTTGGAATTGCGCCGGCGCGACAGCGGATCGAACGATGGCGCGCGCCTCCCGATATGTATGTCTGTTCTAAGTCTGGTGTGGCTTTCGCTCTTTGCACTTCCAGCATTGTCACAGGATCTGTCAGGCGTCTGGCGCGATGAAAACGCGTATGAGCGCGACAAGACAGAGCCGCAACTGTCTACAGTTGCCTTTGCGGATGGACGACCGCACGGTACCTTCGACTCCGAGCCATATTTCGAGATCGCCCGGGCACAGGTTGACGGCGTTCACCAACTGTTTTTCCGCTCGGACATCGGGAGTGTGTTCGCCAGTGTCATGCCGGTTGAGGGCGAAGAGGGACAATTTGACATCATCGACCTGCGCGAGGCGTCGAAAGGAACGCACCTTGCACGCTTGCGCTATGGCACCGATATCTGCGCCAACAAGCCCGCGTGCTTTCAGCTTGAGGTCGACAAGACGGTGGGCGATCTGTTTCCGGTCGATCCGGACAGCATCGTCCGCTACGTGCCGATGGAGGTCTACGACGCCAAGACCGCTTTGCCGAGACCGCAGGGCTGGGACGACACTTTCCTGCCGATGAGCGCCAATTTCGACGAGTTGCTGAAATGCTATCGCCTCAAGGATCTGGACCCGACCGACCTGCAGGCGACTTCGGGATGCGGGCTGCGCCTGTTTGTTGAGCCGGATATCGGCTCTTATGCGTTTGAGCAGAAAAACGGTCACGCCATTCCGTTTGGATGGAAATTTCGCGCGCGCGATGATTTCGACGGCAACGAAAAGCTTAGAACGACAGAATCTATGCGCGATGTCGAACAGGCGACCAAACTGGATATCGGCGCAAAGGCCAGCGCAAATATCGCCGGGTTCACAGCATCGGTCGATGTTGACGTCGTGACGCAACGGGCATTTGAGCAAATGACCGGAAAAAAGTCGATCCGGCTCGAAGCGCATTACACCAGCATGAATTTCAGCCTGGTCATGAACAGACAATATGTCATCATGTCCGAGCGCTTCACCGATGATGTCATCGACCTCTTCGAGGCGTATCGCGAGGATGAGACCAGCGAGATCTACCAAAAGCTCTTCCAGAAATTCTTTAACGATTGGGGGACGCATTACACAAATGCGATCACGTATGGTGCGCGCGGATACCGGCATTACTATCTGACCGAGGATCAGGTCCGCGCGGCACACTCGCAAAAGCTGAATGTCGCCGTCGGCGTCTGCGCGGGCTACAAGGGCGCCGTAGCCAAGATCAAGGCCTGTGCAAATGTCGCCAACGATCAACACATGGCTGACAAGATCAGTAAGAACAACATCCTGTCGACAACCGATTTCAAGTGCTTTGGCGGGGGCGGCTGCAACGAGGGTGTGCCGTCAGGCGTCGGCGAAAAGCCCATCTTGTCCGATCTCAGACCGCTATCCGATCTTTTTGCGCCGCCGTTTTTCTCGGACCTGTTCCGCACCGACCCGGTCGCCTTCACCGCGCTGCGTGAGCGGGCCAGTCAAGAGGTCTTCAACCGGGCGTTCACGCGGCAAGACGGGGCAGATACCGAAGTTTTTCGCTTTGCCGAATTCGCCCAGACGCAGGCGGGTCAGGGCCCAACATTGCTGTGCGGCCCGGACAGCGTATTGAGCCCAGCCTCACCCCAATCCTTTGCGGCCGGGTCATGCTGCCAGACAGGGAAACCTGTCGTAGCAGCTTTGGCGCCTCAAGAGGGCGATCCGCCTCCGCAACAGACGACTTATGGCGCAATGATCTCGTCCATGCCTGAGGGCCAGATGAACCTGACCGATCCGGATGGCGCTCTGCTGACAAAGGCCGGCAACTTTATCACCGGGGTCCAGGTCGAATATGAAGGGTTGTCAGCCATCCAGCCCGACGCTGTCCCGATGCAGCGCGGCAACGGGATCGATGCGCTGACGATCGATTATTATTATCCTCAAGTGCCTGATTTGCAAAAGGCGTGTGTGGACCAGATGCAAGATGGCGCGGCGCCGCAAGGGGCACCGCCAAACGTGTCCTGCGTCATCTCCAACGGCCAGCAGGTGCTGGACTTCAAGCGCGCCTGCAGCACGCAATTCGGCAATGAAAGTGTACCAATCTACAAAGAACTCAAAGGCATGACGCTTTGCGCCAGAGAGGTGGAATTCACCAGCGATTCAGATGCATGGTGCAAGGCAACATATGGCCCAGGCGCGGCAGGCACGGTCAGCCGGGAGACGACTCTCGATGGATACATCTTCTATTCTCAAGCATGCGCAAAACCCGATGGCACCATCGTGCAGATCGACAGCGAGGCGATTTGCCGGGATCAATTCGGCTCGGACTTTGCCATCGTCCAAATCCGCGACGGCGGTATTCCGTATCAATGCCGAGGCGTCTGGGCGCCGACCAGGCTGGCCAAAGCGGCACCGGATGCAGAGATCCGCGCCTATCCAAGCCTGACCCCGTTTGAACCTGCCAACGAAGATCCTGCGGATGTCATAATCCCTTTGCAATGGGACGGTGAGTCCGCGAAGACCTGCAATGGGGTCAGCCTTGATATGGTCTTCGGACTGCGCGCAAGAAACGCCGCAGACCTGCTCGCAATTGGCCAGTAGTCTTTGAACGCCGGTCCCGGAGCCGCTGTTTCGCTACCGTGACAGGGGCGGAACCTTCGCCTGTCGTCGTACCAGCGCCCATTGTTCAAGCCGCCGAATGATGGCACACAAAAACTGAACAAGCTCGACTTACGAATGGCCCTGAAAAAAGGGGCTACGTCAAACACTAAGCGGGACGGCTTGTTTATGAAAAGTAGGAGGATGCGGTCTTGAATGGGTAAAACATCGTACTTTGTCGTACCTTGGCGCATGTCTTGCGCGCCTATGATGGACTGGACCGATAGACACTGCCGGTATTTTCACCGGCTGCTGAGCCGTCATGCTCTGCTCTACACCGAAATGGTAACCGCGCCGGCCTTGGTGCGGGGTGGTGCGGTCCATTTGCTGGAGTTCAATCCTGAAGAGCATCCCGTGGCGTTGCAATTGGGCGGGTCGGACCCGTCGGAACTGGCGGCGGCGGCGCGGTTGGGGGCGGAACGGGGCTATGACGAGATCAATTTGAACGTGGGCTGCCCGTCCGACCGGGTCCAATCGGGCACTTTTGGCGCGGTGTTGATGCTGCAGCCTGACCTCGTGTCCGACTGCGTGGCGGCGATGCTTGACTCCGTTGACGTGGACGTGACGGTCAAGTGCCGTATCGGCGTTGACGATCAGGACCCCGAGCGCAGCCTGCCGGAGTTCTTGGAAAGGATCCGCGCCGCGGGATGCCGGAGGGTGATCATCCATGCGCGCAAGGCCTGGCTGCAAGGGCTCAGCCCGAAGGAAAACCGGGACATTCCTCCGCTCGACTACGAGTTGGTCGTGAGGATGAAAGAGGCGTTTCCCGACCTGCATCTGTCCATCAACGGCGGAATCACCTCGCTTGATCAGGCGCAAGGCTTTCTGGATGCGGGGCTGGATGGGGTGATGATCGGGCGCGCGGCTTACCAAGCACCGGCTGATATCCTCTGTGCGGCCGATCGGCTGATCCACGGAGAAGGCCCCGACACCGATCCGGTTCAGGCTGTCAGGGACATGCTGCCCTATATCGAGGCGCATCTCTCGGCTGGCGGCAAGCTGCACCAGGTGACGCGTCACATGCTCGGCCTGTTCGCCGGGCGGCCTGGTGCGCGCGCTTGGCGACGGATGCTCTCGGAGCGCGCCCATCGCCCCGATGCGGGACCGGAATTGCTGCTTGCGGCCCTCGATGTGATCGAACCTGCTGCTGCGGCGCAGGCCGCGGTCTGACGCGATGCCGTCGTGGGGCGATCCGGCGCTGTTTCGCGACCGTGGCTTTCTGGTGTTTGACAGTGATCCGGCGGTGCTTTCATGGGTACCCCATGCGTTGCCCTGCGCGCGCGGCGGTTGCCGATCCTACTCACGCGCATTGGCTTGTCTGCGAGGGGACTTGGTTCGTCGGTGTCGATGCCTTGGCGAACGATACAACGGGCCGGATCGCGGGATCAGGGCCACTATCCGGCAAAGCGGTCGACTTCATCGCGCGGGAGATCGGTCCGGTTCCTCCGCTCCACCCGGCGCAAGTGTCTGTCACCTACAAGGGCTATCCAAGGCCACGTGAGGGCGAAAGCGAGGCGGCCTTCCGATATCGCGTCAAACGCGATGCGGCGCATGTCGATGGTGTGCGGGCGTCTGGTGCCGCAAGGGGGCGTCATGTCGAGGAACCGCATGCCTTCATCCTCGGCCTGCCGCTCACCCTTGCATCTGCCGACGCCGCGCCTCTGGTTGTATGGGAGGGCAGTCATCGCATCATGCGTGCGGCGTTCATGCGCGCCTTCGCCGGGCATGACCCGAAGGGTTGGTCACAGGTCGACGTGACGGACATCTACGCTTCCGCCCGCAAACGGGTCTTTGACACCTGCCGCCGGGTGACACTGGCGGCACAACCCGGGCAGGCGATCCTGTTGCACCGTCTGTGCTTACACGGGGTCGCGCCGTGGGCGGCGGGGGCGGATGCCGGTCGCGACGGTCGGATGATCGCCTATTTCAGACCGGAACTGCCGGGCGGGATCACCGATTGGATCGCGGCGAACTGATCAACGCAGCAACCGCGCTGCTCGCCCGCCGCGCCGCTTGGCGAGACGCGGGGCCCGCTCGGGCAGGGAAGCGGTGATCTCGGCGCGTTCTTCCGGTGTCATCCGCGACCAGCGGCTGATCTCGTCGATGCTGCGCAGGCACCCGGTGCAGATACGTTCGACCGGGTGAACCACGCAGACATTGATGCAGGGCGAGTCGATTTCGTCGCGTTTCCAGACATCCTTGCTGCTCATCGCGTGACCTCCGCCCTGATATGGCGCATCCGGTCCAGCGCCCCCTGCAGGATATAGCTCGCCGCGACATGGTCGATCACCTCGGCGCGACGTTTCCGCGTCGTATCCGCCTCGAGCAGCGCCTTTTCGGCGGCCACCGTGCTGAGACGTTCGTCCCAGAACCCGATGGGCAAGTCGGTCAGACGTTCGAGGTTGCGCGCGAAGGCACGGGTCGACTGGCAACGCGGCCCTTCGCTGCCGTCCATGTTGCGCGGCAGACCCAGAAGGATGCCACCGGCTTCGCGGTCGGCGGCGATGGCCAACACTCGCTCGGCATCCAACGTGAACTTGCGCCGCCTGATGGTTTCCACCGGCGTCGCCGACGCACCCAGCCGGTCCGAAACCGCGACGCCGATGGTCTTGTCTCCGAGGTCCAGCCCGACCAGCGCGCTCATTCGAGGGCAGGCTGCGGCGAAGACGTCGAACGGATCGCAGATCATTGCAAAAGGCCGGCGTCGCGCGCGGCGTCGTTGATCGCGGCCAACGCGTCGGCATTGCCGTCAAACACTTGCAATGCGTTTGCGTGGATCGCGCGGGCCTGCTCCGTTTCTCCCAAAACGCCGAGGGCTCCGATCAGGCGCGCCCAATCTGCCGGCGGTCCGCCCTGGGTCGCCAGCCTGTCTGACAGGCCCTGAACCATGCCGCGGATCATCTGCTGTCGATCCTCGGGGTTCATCTCCTCGGCGGCGGCGATGTCTGCCGCGCTGGGGCCGGGTGTGGCCTCGACCGGGGGCAGGGTGTATTCGACGCCCGCACGCCGGGCCATGTCCTCGATCTGAGCCCGTACGGGCACGATCCAGCGCGCGTCCGGCGGACTGTCGCGCAGCAACGCGTTCCAGATCCGGAAGGACAGGTCGGGACGGCCTGTCTGCGCCATCATCAGGCCCCAGTAGTAGCGCGCAGGCCCGTTGTTCGGATCGCGCGCCAGCGCCTGCCGCAGCACGGTCTCGGCCTCGGGCGAGACATAGCCGCCCGCGGCCAGGATCATCATGTCCGCCATATCCGCGTAATCGGCGGCAGTGGCATTGTCGCCTTTCAGGCGGATCACCTCGCGCTGCGCGGCATAGGCGGCCGTGAAATTGCCGCTGGCGGCCTCGTTGCGCGCCAGCAGCATGTGTCCCTGTATGTCGTCGGGACGGTTGGCGACGGTTTCGCGCAGCCGCTCGACCAGGGCCAGATACTCCTCGCTTAACCCCTGAACCGGGGCCGAGGCAGGCAGGCTCTCTTCCGCCTCGGCCTGTCCCGGGCGTTCGGTCCGTGCCTGTTCGGCCAGTTCGATGCGATGCGCCAGACCCAGATCGCCATAACCCGGCGCACCGAGTTCACGGTAAAGCATCAGGCTGCCCCCGATCAGCGCCACGCCCAGCAGGACCGCTGCGACCAGCGTGCCGCGTCCGGAGGCGCCGCGGTCCGCGCGGGCGGCCTGCAGTTGCGCGTCGGCCTGCAGGATTCGGCGCGACACCTCTGCGCGGATGCGTTCGGCATCCGCTTCGGCGATCACGCCGCGCTCGAGATCCGCTTCGAGGTCCTTCAACTGGGTGCGATAGACCCGCAGGTCATAGGCCGCTGCCGGTTCCGCCGCGGGGCGGCTGCGCAGCAGGACCAGGGCCAAGGTTGCCGCGATCACGAGCGCGATCGCCGATGTGGTGATCCAGAATATCATGCGGTCTCCTGCCTTTGACCTGTCATGTAGCGGTCCGGCGGTCCGGAAAAAAGGGACAAAGCGGCGCAACCACGCGCCTTTGGGTCGCATTTCCGTCTGATGCCGGACCCATGTCGCAAACCGGGTGCAAAGTGCCGCGCCGGGTTGTCCTCTTAATGCTGCTGTTGCCCAGAAGCTGGCGGTATGGTGTCATCGCGTCGAATCCACTGCCGCTGACCGCCCGGAGCCCATGATGAAACGATATTCCGCCTTCGCCATCGCCCGAGAGGCCCTCCGCAATCACACCGGCTGGACCCGGGCATGGCGCGCGGCGGATCCCAAGCGCTCCTATGACGTGATCATCGTGGGTGCAGGTGGGCACGGTCTGGCCACCGCCTACTATCTCGGCAAGAATTTCGGTATCACCAACGTGGCTGTACTGGAAAAGGGCTGGCTGGGCGGCGGCAATACCGGGCGCAACACGACGATCATTCGCAGCAACTATCTTCAGGACCCTTCGGCCGCGATCTACGAGAAATCGCGCGCGCTCTACGAAACACTCAGCCAGGATCTGAACTACAACCTGATGTTCAGCCCGCGCGGTGTCATCATGCTGGCCCAGACCCAGCACGAGGTGCGCGGCTATCAGCGCACGGCCCACGCCAACGCCTTGCAGGGTGTGACGACCGAATTCATCAGCCCCGCCAAGGTCAAGGAGCTGGTGCCGATCATCAACCTGTCCGGGCCGCGTTACCCGGTGCTGGGCGGGCTCTGGCAGGAACGCGGCGGCACCGCGCGCCACGACGCGGTGGCCTGGGGCTATGCGCGGGCCTGTTCGGATATGGGCATGGACATCATCCAGAAATGCGAGGTCACCGCGATCCGGCGCGAGGGTGGCAAGGTCGTCGGTGTCGACACCTCCAAGGGACCGATCGACTGCCGCAAACTGGGCATCGTCGTGGCCGGTCATTCCGGCGTTCTGGCCGACATGGCGGGCTTCCGCCTGCCGATCGAATCCGTCGCGCTGCAGGCGCTGGTCTCCGAGCCGATCAAGCCCTGCATGGACGTGGTGGTGATGGCCAACACCGTCCATGGCTACATGAGCCAGTCCGACAAGGGCGAGATGGTGATCGGCGGTGGCGCGGATGGCTACAACAACTACACCCAGCGCGGCAGCTTCCATCACATCGAGGAAACCGTGCGCGCCCTGATCGAAACCTTCCCGATGGTCAGCCGCCTCAAGATGCTGCGCCAGTGGGGCGGGATCGTCGACATGACCGGTGACCGCTCGCCGATCCTGTCCAAGACCCCGGTCGAGGGCATCTTCATCAACTGCGGCTGGGGCACTGGCGGCTTCAAGGCAATCCCCGGATCAGGCTGGGGCATGGCGGAACTGATGGCGAAGGGCCACTCGCCGCTGACCGATGCGTTCTCGCTCGACCGTTTCCGGCAAGGCCGCTTCATCGACGAAAGCGTCGCGGCAGGGGTGGCCCATTGATGCGTCAGGAAGTCAGTCCTGAAGTCCAAACGGGTGCCGCGCGCCCGTCGGGTTCCCGGCCCGATGCTCACGTTTTCGGGAGGTCGGCACGGCTTGGCCTATTCGCAGCGCAGAAAAACGCGGCTTTTGGCGCGAAATCGGGGCGCAGAGGCCCCCGGTCTGTGCGGGCATGGGCGCTGTCCTTATCTTTGAGATACAAAGAGGAGGAACTGCCATGTCAGACTATATGCATCACGACCTTCAACGCCGGCGCGGCTACGAACTGCACGGCAACATGGACCGCGGAACCGGTTGGGGCGGCATCATCGCTGCCGCCGTGGCTCTGGGTCTCATCCTCGCGCTGGTCTTTTTCGGCGGCGTCTTCGGCTCGAATTCGGTTGAGATCGATCCGGGTGATGCCGCGGCTCCCGCAGCAGTCGCACCCGATGCCGGATCCGCAGGAGAGAGCACACCCGTCCCGGCGCCGGCGCGCTGACCGACCCATCAACCGATTGCAGGGCGGGCGCCATGTGGCGCCCGCCCTTGACGTGCGCGCAACGCATGACCAGCCGGTTCGGGGGCTTTGCTGATGGCCTATCGCGAAGACATGGCCGAAACCATGCGCGCCGATCTGGGAGTGGAGCCGGGGCTGTCCGAAAAGAAGATGTTCGGCGGTCCGTGCTTTCTGCTGCACGGCAACATGATCGGCGGCATCGGCAAGGACGGCGCGCTTTACCGCCCCGGCAAGCCCAACGAAGCCACTGCACCGCGCCTTGACGGGGTCACGCCGATGCAGATGGGAACACGGCGGATGGGCGGATTTGTCCGCCTTGACGACGACGGCTTCGCCGACGCGACCACCCGCCGCAAACTGACCGAGATCGCGCTGGCTTTCGTCGCCAGCCTGCCGCCGAAAGAAGGATGACCCGATGTTGATTCTCACCTGTCCCTATTGTGGCGTCAGAGCCGATGAAACCGAACTTTCGCCCGGTGGCGAGGCGCATCTGACGCGCCATGGGCCCGGATCGTCGGATGACGACTTCCACGGCTACCTCTTCACCCGAGAGAATCCGCGCGGGGTGCATTTCGAGCGGTGGCGCCATGCCTATGGCTGCGGCAAGTGGTTCCACGCGGCACGCGATACCATGACGCTCGAGGTCTTCGGCACCTATCCGGCCCAGACGACCGAGCCGCCTAGGGACATATGCGACGCGATCACGGCCCGGCATCCGGGCTGGAACTGGAGGGATTTTTCATGAGCCATCGTCTTCCCGACCTCGGTCGCCTGATAGACCGCAGCAAGCGCATCGGGTTCCGGTTCAACGGCGCACCACTCGCCGGTCATCCCGGCGACACGCTCGCTTCGGCGCTGCTGGCCAACGACAGGATGATGGTCGGCCGCTCGTTCAAGTACCACCGCCCGCGCGGCGTGGTGGCCTCGGGCGCCGAGGAACCGAATGCGCTCGTGAATATGGGCGAGGGCCCGGGATTCGAGCCGAACCAGCGCGCCACCACGACCGAACTCTTCGATGGTCTCACCGCGCGCAGCCAGAACCACTGGCCCTCTCTCGAGTTCGATGTCGGCGCGGTCAACACCTACCTCTCGCGCTTTCTGCCGGCGGGCTTCTACTACAAGATGTTCATGTATCCGCGCGCCTTCTGGAAGCATGTGTATGAACCCTTCATCCGGCAATCCGCCGGACTGGGGCAGGCGCCGAAGGACCGCGATCGCGACACCTACGAGCATTTCTATGCCTTCACCGACGTGCTGGTGATCGGCGGCGGCGTCGCCGGCCTTCAGGCCGCCCATTCCGCGGCCCAGAGCGGCGCACGGGTGCTGGTGCTGGAACAGACCGCCCATTGGGGCGGTCGGGCGCCGGTCGATGGCGGCTCCTTCGGCGGTGCACCGGCGGAAGAGGCGGTCGAGCAGTTGCTGGAAGAGCTCCGGCAGATGGACAACGTGACCTTGCGCAGCCGTACCATGGGCGCTGGCGTCTATGATCACGGCTACGTCCTCGGATACGAAAGACTGACAGATCACCTGCCGCTGGCGAAAGGGCCGCGCCACCGGCTCTGGCGGATCCGCGCGGCCCAGATCGTGACGGCGACCGGTGCCATCGAACGTCCGCTCTCCTTCGCCGGCAATGACGTGCCCGGCGTGATGCTGGCCTCTGCCATGCGCGATTATGCGGTGAACTACGGCGTTGCCGCAGGCAAGCGGATCGTGGTCGCCACCAACAACGACGACGCCTATCGCACCGCGATCTGCCTCAAGGAGGCGGGGGTCGAGGTTGCGCGAATCCTCGACGCCCGCAGTCGCGGGGGCGGCGCGCTGATGGAGGAGGCGCGTGCGCTCGGCATCCGCATCGATTGCGGCCGCGCCATCGGCAAGGTCTCGGGCGGCAAGCGCGTCGCGAAGGTGATGATCTGCGCCCAGGACGGTGCAGGCGGCGCGCTCGAGGAGGTCGCGTGCGACGCGGTGGCCATGTCCGGCGGCTGGTCGCCGGTCGTGCACCTCTGGTCCCACTGCGGCGGCAAGCTGCTTTGGGACGACCAGCAGGCCCTGTTCCGACCCGATCCCGACCGCCCGCCGACCGGTGCGGACGGCGCGGGCTTCGTGCGTGCGGCAGGTGCGGCGAACGGCCATGCGGGTCTCGACGCGATCCTGTCCGATGCCACCGCAGCCGGGCGCGCGGCGGCGAAGGCCGCGGGGTTCAAGCCCAAGCGGACCGCGGCACCAAGGGGGGAGTCGACCGAGGAGCAACCGCTCGAGCCGGTCTGGCTCATGCCGCGCGAGGCCGAACCGCATCTGCGCGCCAAGTCCTGGCTGGATTTCCAGAACGACGTGAAGGTCTCGGACGTGCAACTGGCCGCCCGCGAAGGCTTTGAAAGCGTCGAACACACCAAGCGCTACACCACGCTCGGCATGGCCACGGACCAGGGCAAGCTCAGCAACATCAACGGGCTGGCAATCCTCTCGGATGCGCTGGGGCAACCGATCCCGGCGACCGGGACGACCACCTTCCGTCCGCCCTATACGCCGATCTCGATGGGGGCGATCGCCGGGGAAGCCCGCGGTGACGTGTTCCAACCGCTGCGCAAGACGCCGATGCACGAGTGGCACGAGCAACAAGGCGCCGATTGGGAGCCGGTGGGCCACTGGCGGCGGCCCTATGCCTTCCCGCGCGCTGGCGAACGGGTTCATGACGCTGTCGAGCGCGAGGTGAAGAACACACGCCAAGCCGTTGGTTTGCTGGATGCTTCGACGCTCGGGAAAATACTGGTCAAGGGGCCCCACGCGGGCCGGTTCCTCGACATGCTCTACACCAACATGATGTCCACCCTGAAGCCCGGTCGCTGCCGCTATGGGCTGATGTGCAGCGAGAACGGTTTCCTGATCGACGACGGCGTGGTCGCGCGGATCGACGAGGATACGTTCCTCTGCCACACAACCACGGGCGGTGCCGATCGTATCCACGCGATGATGGAGGAATGGCTGCAGACAGAGTGGTGGGACTGGAAGGTGTACGTCGCCAACCTGACCGAGCAGTTCGCGCAGGTCGCCGTTGTCGGACCCAAGGCGCGAGAGCTTCTGAACAGTCTCGGCGGCATGGACCTGTCGGCAGAGGCGCTGCCCTTCATGGCCTGGGCCGATGGGCAGATCGGTGGGTTCGACTGCCGCGTCTACCGGATTTCGTTCTCCGGCGAACTCAGTTTCGAAATCGCCGTGCGCGCGGGGCAGGGGTTGGCCTTCTGGGAGGCGTTGATGCAGGCGGGAGAGACTTTCGGTGTCATGCCGTACGGCACTGAAGCGCTGCACATCATGCGCGCCGAGAAGGGTTTCATCATGATCGGCGACGAAACCGACGGCACCGTCATTCCGCAGGACCTTGGCCTTGATTGGGCGATCAGCAAGAAGAAGGACGACTATCTTGGCAAGCGGGCGCAGGAACGACCGCACATGACCGACCCCAACCGATGGAAGCTGGTTGGCCTGGAAACGCTCGACGGATCGGTCCTGCCCGATGGCGCCTATGCCGTTGCGCCGGGGCGCAACGCGAACGGGCAGCGCAACACGCAGGGGCGGGTGACCTCGACCTACCATTCGCCAACGCTGGGCAAGGGGATCGCCATGGGCCTCGTGCTGAACGGACCGGACAGGATGGGCGAGGTGCTCGAATTCCTTGGCACCGACGACAAGACCTTCAAGGCGCGGATCGTCGATCCGGTCTTCTATGACAAGGAAGGGGAGAAGCAGAATGTCTGATCCGGTCAGCGCCCTGAACGGGGCAGAGTTTCACGGGCTAATCGATGTCGCCGATGCCGGCCTGACCGGCATGATCACCCTGCGCGGCAACCTTGGAGCGGCGAAGGCGAAGAAGGCGGTCAAGGCCGTCACCGGAACCGCGGTGCCGGCGGTGGGCGAAGTGCTGGGCTCGGGAGAGACCGCCACCGCGTGGATGTCGCCAGACGAACTGTTGCTGATCGTGCCCTATGCCGAGGTCGCGCAACGCGTGGCCAAGGCCGAAACCGCGCTCGCGGGGGAACACGCGATGGTGGTGGATGTCTCCGACGCACGCGCGGTCCTGACGGTCACCGGTTCCGACGCGCGGGAAGTGATGGCAAAGCTCTGCCCGGTGGACCTGTCCCCGGCAGCCTTCGGCAAGGGGGATTTCCGCCGCACCCGGATGGCGCAGATCCCGGCTGCGTTGTGGATGACGGAAAGCGACCAGTTCACCGTGATCTGTTTCCGGTCCGTGGCGGACTATGCCTTCGCGCTGCTCAAGGTGGCGGCACAGCCTGGTTCCGCCGTCGGCGCCTTCTGATCGCGCGCACAACCCAAGCTTGCGCTTGGTCCGGATGCGCGGCAATCTCCTTGTCATTTGTTCGAGGAGATTGCCCCTATGCGACACGTTTTTGCCAGCCTCGCCATCGTCGTTTCGACTGCCGCGCAGGCCGAAACAAGTTTCTATTGCACCCTCACGGCAGAGTCCCGGTTCGGCTGGATTCCGGAAAATCTCGGAATGCGATATGACGAAACCACCAACACGGCGACGGTGTTTGACAACGCGATCAAGACCTATGTGGGCAAGCCGATCGCAGCCGATTTGAAGCGTCGCGATGCGAAGTCCCTGCAACTGGACTGGACGGTGGATGGCATCGAGTTGTCCAACGCCAACCGCAAGGTGTCCGCCGATTACAGCGTCAATTTCTGGCCGGACACCGGGCGCGTGACGATGCAGGTCTATCTCAAGGGATTTGACATGCTGCCGCCCAAGGGCAGCGGCACCTGCAAGCAGATGGCGTGGCGAGACCGCTAGGCCGAAAAGACGTAGCTTCGAAACCGTGTCTGCGCGTCATTTCCGCTGAAATCGGCCCGTGTCATCGTGCGCCCCGTCTCGTCCGTGCAGCGCGGATAGAAGCTCAGCGACTCGGCCAGCGCGTCCAGTTTCTCGGCGCGAAGCTCGGGATCCAGAAACGGACCATGGGTCGACAGCAGCAACGCGGGTTTCTGATGTTTCAGCCAATCCGTCATGGTCGGCAGCAGGTCGAACTCGGCGCCTTCCACGTCGATCTTGACCAGCGAAACACCCGACAAATCCACCGAGCGGGCGACATCGTCGAACCCGATGGTCAGAACGTCCGATCCGGCCGATCCGTCCGGATTCAGCAGGCTGGTGGTGCTGTCACCTCTTTCGCCCCGCATCCCGGCCATGCGCGCGATCCCGACGCCTTGCGACAAAGCGGCGGCGAAGGCGCTGACATTTTCCAACCCGTTCAACTCGATGTTCCAGGCCAGCGCGCGAAAGGCTTCGGGATCGGGTTCGAAACACCAGACACGGCGCGCCTTGCGCGCGCCGAACAGCACCGTCGGCCCGATCCATGCGCCGATGTCCAGATAGTCGTGATCGCGGTCCAGATGGGCGTCCAGAAGCGCCAGCGTTTCCGGCTCCCAGGCGCCGGCGCTGGCCTTGCGCCAGAACTTGCTGTGATAAGGATCGAGCAGAAACGGCTCGTCCCCAAGCCGCCCGGAATAGTGGCCGCGGGCGCGGTAGAACATTTTTCGCGCTCGGGTGAACATTTGACGCCTCCATGCGTTGGACTACTGTCCGCCCTTGACCTGCAGGCGGCCCCGCCGCATGTAACGAGGGAACCGAAACACTCAACTTTCAGACAGGGGGCCAAAATGGCTTTTGAACTTCCCGATCTTCCTTATGCACATGATGCGCTCGCGTCCAAGGGCATGTCCAAGGAAACGTTGGAATATCACCACGATCTGCACCACAAGGCCTATGTGGACAACGGCAACAAGGCGATTGCCGGCACCGAGTGGGACGGCAAGTCGCTGGAAGAGATCATCACCGGCACCTACAACCCCGACGCCGTGGCCCAAAGCGGCATCTTCAACAACATCAGCCAGTTGTGGAACCACAACCAGTTCTGGGAGATGATGGGACCGGGCCAGTCCGCCATGCCCGGCGAGCTCGAAAAGGCCTTGACCGAAAGCTTCGGCAACGTCGACAAGTTCAAGGAAGACTTCGCCGCCGCTGGCGCGGGCCAGTTCGGTTCGGGATGGGCTTGGCTCGTCAAGGACAAGGACGGCAGCCTGAAGGTCACCAAGACCGAAAACGGTGTGAACCCGCTCTGCTTCGGCCAGACCGCTCTGCTGGGCTGCGACGTGTGGGAGCATTCCTACTACATCGATTTCCGCAACAAGCGCCCGGCCTACCTGACCAATTTCCTGGACAACCTCGTGAACTGGGAAAACGTCGCCAGCCGCATGTAATCACAGCGCGTTACAGCGAAATTCGAAAGCCCGGTGCCGGTGCACCGGGCTTTTTCATGTCTCGCCTCCCTGCTGACAATCGCTGATGCCCGCGCTAGGCTGCACCGGCACAGCGGCGAGGGCCTGGCTCATGGCATTGACGGACAGCTACGGAAACGAAGTCACCACCACCTCGGCCGCGGCGCGTGACCACTATGACCTCGGGCTGCATCTCTTTCTGGGCGGTGAATTCGGCGCGACCGAAGCCTTCGCCCAGGCCATCGCGGCTGATCCCGACTTCGCACTGGCCCATGCGGCGCATGCGCGCGCGTCGATGATGGCCTCGGACATGGCGGCGGCCAAAGCCTCGATCGCCCGGGCGCAGGACCTGTCCGAATATCTTACCGTCCGCGAACGCCAGCACATCGATGCGTTGGCGTTGCTTCTGTCGGGGCAGGCGGCGCAGGCGCGGGCGGCGACGCTGGCCCATGTGCAGGACCACCCGCGGGATGCGCTCGCGGCGCAGCTATGTTCCAACGTCTTCGGGCTCATCGGCTTTTCCGGCGAAGTGGGGCGCGAGGCCGAGCTGCTGGCCTACACATCCGCCTTGCTGCCGCATTACGGCGAGGATTGGTGGATGATGTCGATGCACGCGCTGGCGCTGTGCGAGACCGGGAAGATCGACGCCTCGCAACAGCTGATGGAGCGCGCCTTGGCGATCAATCCGCGCAATGCGAACGGGGCGCATTTCAAGGCCCATGCGCATTACGAGGCGGGGCAGAGTGCTGCCGGTCGTGCCTATCTTGCGGCGTGGATGCAGGACTATGACCCGCGCGCGGTGTTGCATGGGCATCTGTCTTGGCATCAGGCGCTCTGGGCGCTCCACGCGGGGGACGAGGCGGAAATGTGGGCCGCCATCGACGCGGGGGTGGCCCCCACGGCGTCACAGGGCCTGCCGATCAACGTGCTGACCGATACCGCCGCGATCCTCTACCGCGCCGAATTGGCTGGCGTGTCTGTCGATCCGGCCCGCTGGGCGGCGCTCAGCGATTACGCGACGCGGGTCTTTCCGGAAACGGGGCAGAGCTTTGCCGACCTGCACGCAGCTCTCAGCCACGCGATGGCGGGGCAGGGCGACCGGCTGGCGCATATCGCCGAGACGGCACAGGGCTTCGCGGGCGATCTCGTGCGTCCGGTAGCGCGGGCCTGGGGCGCGATCGCGCGCGGCGACTGGGCCGAGGCGCTCCAAGACCTCGTCCCGGTCATGGCGGCGACCGAACGGTTGGGCGGCAGCCGGGCGCAGCGCGACCTTCTGGAACTGACCTATGCCAACGTGCTGCTGAAACTGGGCCAGACGGACGAGGCCCGGCGCAGTCTCGCCACCCGACGCCCGATGCTGGCCTCGGCCCCGCCGGTCGCGGCGCTGGCTTGACCGCCCGCGCCACCCGTGCAACGCCTGTGCGGAGCAGGAGAGGCGCGTGATGACGGAAACCCACAAGGGCATCCTTGCCATGATCGGCGCCGCGGTGATCTGGGGCCTGTCGCCGATCTACTACAAGTTCCTGTCACATGTGCCGCCGGTCGAGGTTCTGGCGCATCGCACCTTCTGGTCGCTGGTGTTCTTTGCCGGGCTCCTGGCGCTGCAGGGGCGGCTGCATGCCCTGCGTAGCGCGATGACCGGCACCAGACGCATCGGGCTGATCGCGCTGGCGGCGCTGATGGTGTCGGTCAACTGGTTCCTGTTCATCTACGCGACCCAGATCGACCGCAACACCGAAACCAGCCTCGGCTATTACATCTACCCGCTGGTCGCCGTGCTGCTGGGCCGGGTTCTGTTTGCCGAACGGCTGGGCCGCGCGCAGTGGGTCGCGGTCGCGCTGGCCGCGCTGGCGGTCACGATCCTGACGCTCGGACTCGGTGTCGTGCCGTGGATATCGCTGACCCTCGCGATCACCTTCGGCTTCTACGGTGTCCTCAAGAAGATGTTGCCGATCGGCCCGATGGTGTCGGTCACGGCCGAGGTGCTGCTGATCGCGCCGCTGTCGCTGGGGGTGCTGGTCTGGTTTGCCCTGCAGGGGCAGAGCGCCTTCGGTCAGTCGACGCGCGACACGGCCCTGCTGCTGGCCTCGGGGCCGATCACGGCGCTGCCGTTGATCCTGTTCAGCGCGGCGGCGCGGCGCGTCACCATGTCCACGGTAGGACTGCTGCAATACATCAACCCGACGCTGCAATTCCTCTGCGCCGTGGTGCTGTTTGGTGAAATCTTCACACCATGGCACCAGATCGCCTTTCCGCTGATCTGGGTGGCGCTGGCGATCTATTCGATCGCCTCGCTGCGTCAGGACAGGGCGTCGCGCAGGGCCGCCATGGCCGTGGTCGGGTCATCGGCCCAGGTCAGGAACCCGGCGAGCGACTGATCGGCGAACTCCTGGTCGATCACGTGGTCGATCAGGGCACGCAGGGGCTCCCAGAAGCCGCCCGTGTTGAGCACGATGATCGGCTTGTCGTGCAAACCCAGCTGCCGCCAGGTCAGCGCCTCGAACAGCTCGTCCAGAGAGCCTGCGCCGCCCGGCAACACCACCACCGCGTCGGCGTTCATGATCATCACCTTCTTGCGCTCGTGCATGGTCTCGGTGACGATGTAGCGGGTCAGGTCGGTCTTTCCGACTTCCCGGTCGACCAGGTGGCGCGGGATCACGCCGAACGTGTCTCCGTTCGCGCTCTGTGCCGCGCGCGCGACTTCGCCCATCAGCCCGATATCGCCGGCCCCATAGACCAGTCGCCAGCCTTGCCGCGCGATCTCCCATCCCATCGCGCGTGCGTCCTCGGTATAGGCGGGCATTGCCCCGGCGCGTGATCCGCAATACACACAGACGGATTTTTCGGTCATGAGCTGTCGCCTTTCGTTCTCTCAGGCCGGGTCAGCGGCGGGTATCGGTCCGTCATATCCCGATCGAAAGACCGGCTCAACCATGCGTCCCGGCCTTGGGGCGCGCTCGCGCGTGGGGGATGACATGGCGCAGCAGAACGACGGTAACGGCCCGCGCCGGAACGGCTGGGCGCTCGGCGTATCGGCGGGCGTTGTCACCGCTGCGGCGGCGCTTGTCCTGGCCGGTCTGCTGTTCCCGCCAACGCCGCCCGTGTCGCCGTCAGACCAGCGCGTCGCCATACCCGAGCCGGACGCGGGCGTCGTGTCACCCGACCCTGTCGACCCCGTGGCGCAGCTGCCCGAGCCCGGCACCGGCGAGACCGCTGCGGCCGTTGCCGCGCAGACCGGCGAACGCTCCGGGCAGAGCGACATGCAACGCCCCAGCTTCGACGTGGTCCGGGTCGAACCGGGCGGCGAAACGGTGATCGCGGGCACCGCCGCGCCGGGCAGCCGCGTGGTGATTCTGCTGGATGACCGCGAACACGCCGAGGTCGAGGCCGACGCGGACGGAAAGTTCGTGAACCTGATGACCCTGCCGCCCTTGAACGCCCCGAGCGTGGTGCGGCTGCTGTCGCGCGCCGATGGTCGCGAAGCGGTCTCGGTCGACCACATCATCCTTGCGCCTTCCGAGCCGTCGGACACCGCCATGGACCGCGTCGCAACCACGTCTGACCCCGAGCCGACGGTGACCCCCGAGGATGTGGCCAGCGCGCCGGTCGTGCCCCAGGCGACCGCCGAGGCCACGGTACCGGCAGCCACCGGGGAAGAAACAGCGGCCAAGCTCGACAGCCCGCAGCCGACCGTGGCCCCGACACCCCGGCACCCCGAAGGGTCGTCGGACCCCGTACCGATCGACATGACCGAAACGACGACGCCGGACACCCGGCCCGCAGCGGCACCGGCCCCGGCGGCACCGCAACCCGTCGTGGCGCCGACGGTCGCCGCACCGCAGCCGACCCCGCCGGCCGACACCGCGGGCGGCGCCACGCCCCCGGAAGCCGCGCCCAACCAGGTCGCGGTGCTGCGGGCCGGCCCGGACGGGGTCGAGGTGATCCAGCCCCCCACACCCGAACCGGCCGCCCGTATCGCGCTCGACACGATCAGCTATTCATCCGCTGGCGACGTGCTGCTCAGCGGGCGCGCGCGGGGCGAATCCGTGGTGCGCGTCTATCTCGACAACACCGCGATCGCGGATCTCGGAACCGATGAGGCGGGCCGATGGAGCGGCAACCTGACCGGCATCGATCCGGGCGTCTACACCCTGCGGCTCGATGAGCTCGACGACGCGGGCAAGGTGATCGGCAGGTTGGAAACGCCGTTCCAGCGCGAAGCTCCCGAAACGCTGGCCGTACCGGATCCCGACAGCCCAGCAGCCGCCCAACCGGTGCGCGCCGTGACCGTGCAGGCCGGCGATACGCTCTGGGCGATTTCGCAAGAGCGTTACGGCGACGGGTTTCTTTATGTGCGACTGTTTCAGGCCAACCGGGACAACATTCGCAACCCGGACCTGATCTATCCGGGCCAGGTGTTCACGGTGCCGGACTGATCCGCCCCCCCGACGGGCGGGCTCTGGCCATTCCGGGCAGCGCGCTCTAACTGTGTCCTCTGACGAGGAAACACCTGCATGACAGCGACCGACCAGCACACCGTGAACGAAGCACGCGCCTCGGGATTGCGCACGATCCGCCGCGTGGCGCCCTATCTCTGGCCGGAAGACCAGCCATGGGTGAAACGCCGGGTGGTGTTCGCCCTCGCGATGCTGGTGCTGGCCAAGCTGATCGCGGTCGTGACGCCAATCCTCTACAAGGGCGCGGTCGATGCGCTGGCCGAGGAGGGTGTTCCGATGCTGGCGCTCGGCGCGATCGGGCTGACAGTGGCTTATGGGATGGCGCGGTTGATGACCGTGGGGTTCCAGCAGCTGCGCGACGCGATCTTCGCCCCGGTCGGGCAGCGCGCCCTCCGGCGGCTGGCGCTGGAAACCTTCGGCCATATCCACCGCCTCTCGATGCGCTATCACATCACCCGCAAGACCGGCGGGCTGAGCCGCATCATCGAGCGCGGCGTCAAGGGCGTCGACTTCCTGCTGCGCTTTCTGCTCTTTTCGATTGGCCCGCTGATCCTCGAACTGCTGCTGGTGGGGATCATCCTGACCTGGATGTTCGACGCCTGGTACCTTGTGATCGTGGCCGTCACCATCGGGTTCTATGTCTGGTTCACCTTCAAGGTGACCGAATGGCGCGTGCAGCTGCGCCGCCAGATGAACGACCAGGACACGGACGCCAACCAGAAGGCCATCGACAGCCTGCTGAACTTCGAGACGGTCAAGTATTTCGGCGCCGAAAAGCGCGAGGCGGCGCGCTATGACGAGGCGATGAAGGGTTACGAGGCAGCCGCGCTCAAGACGGCCTACTCGCTCGCCTTCCTCAATTTCGGCCAGTCGCTCTTCATCACGGCGGGCCTGGTCGGCGTGATGGTTTTGGCCGCGCTTGGCGTGCAGTCGGGCGCGCTGACGGTGGGCGATTTCGTGATGGTCAATGCCTACATGATCCAGATCACCGTGCCGTTGAACTTCCTCGGCACGGTCTATCGCGAAATCCGTCAGGCGCTGGTCGACATGGGCGAGATGTTCGACCTGCTCGAACAGCCCGCCGAAATCACCGACAAACCCGGTGCGTCTGCGCTCAAGGTCTCGGGCGGCGAGATCGAACTGGATGATCTGCGCTTCGGCTATGACCCGAACCGCGAGATCCTCAAGGGCATCAGCCTCACCGTGCCGGCTGGCCAGACCGTCGCCATCGTCGGTGCCACCGGCTCGGGCAAGTCCACCATCGGGCGGCTGCTTTTCCGGTTTTACGACGTGACCGGCGGGGCACTCCGGATCGACGGTCAGGACGTGCGCGACGTGACCCAGGACAGCCTGCATGCGGCCATCGGCGTCGTGCCCCAGGACACGGTGCTGTTCAATGACTCGATCCGCTACAACATCGCCTATGGCCGCGACGGGGCCACCCAGGACGAGATCGAACAGGCCGCCCGCGACGCCCAGATCCACGATTTCATCGCCAGCCTGCCCGAGGGCTACGACACCGCCGTGGGCGAGCGCGGGCTGAAACTGTCAGGCGGCGAGAAACAGCGCGTCGGCATCGCGCGAACCCTGCTCAAGGATCCGCCGATCCTGCTGCTGGACGAGGCGACGAGCGCGCTCGACAGCGATACGGAACACGAGATTCAGGACGCGCTGGCGCGGGCGGGCGAGGGGCGCACTGTGATCACCATCGCGCATCGCTTGTCCACGATCTCCGATGCCGATCTGATCGTCGTGCTGCACGAGGGCGAGATCGTCGAACGCGGCACCCATGATGCGCTGCTGGCGCGCGGCGCGCGCTACGCCAACCTCTGGAACCGTCAGCAATCGGACGCGCAGGACGCCGCGTGATCCTGCGGTTATTCGGCCGCGCGCAACGGTGATTGCGGAGCGTCGGGGTCGCGTGCCGTCTCGTCCGGGTCGATGCCGTCATCCGGCTGCGGCCGTGAGGGTTCCGAAGGCGTTTCGGCATCGGGTGCGGGCACCGTCTCCCAGATGATCTCGTCGACCTCCACCCGGCGCGCCTCGCGCTCCAGCCGCATGTCGCGCGCGACCTGCGTGTCGCGTCCGCCGGTGACGCGCACGATCAGGTGCCCGATCCAGCTGGCATAGGTCGAGAACCACACCCGCAGCGCCAGCATCGATGGGGTCACGACCAGCGTCAGGACCGTCGCGATGCCCAGCCCGAACACCACCGCCGTCGCCAGCTGTTTCCACCACAGCGCAGTCGGACTGTCGATCGAATAGCCGCCCCCGATGAAATCGAGGCTGAGGCCGAACATCATCGGCGCAAGCCCCGCCATGGTCGTGATCGTGGTCAGAAGCACCGGGCGGATACGGTCCTCGGCGGTGCGCACGATGGCCTCCAGGCGCGGCATGTAGCGGGAATAATCCTGGTAGGTGTCGATCAGCACGATGTTGTTGTTCACCACGATCCCCGCCAGCGCGACGATGCCGGTGCCGGTCATGATGATCGAGAAAGGCTGGTTCATCACCATCATCCCGATCAGAACGCCGGTGGTCGAGAGAACGACCGCCAGCAGGACCAGGACCGAGTTGTAGAAGCTGTTGAACTGCGCCAGCAGGATGATGAACATCAAACCCAACGCGCCCATGAAGGCGTTCTGCAGGAAGGCGCCGGATTCCTCCTGCTCCTCCTGATCCCCGGTCCATTCCCAGGCGATGCTGCCGGGCAGGGGATTGGTCTGCAGCCATTCGGTGATCTGCGCGATGCGCTCGTTCGCGTTGACCGGCACCAGACGCGCGTCGCCGCGTTCGACCACGTTCAACAGCTGGTCTAGCGTTGCGCCGGGCTCCACATGGGTCACTTCCACCCGTTCGCCGGCCGTGGTCCGCACCGTCGCGCCGCTCGCTTCGACGTCGTCAGCCAGCGTGTGCACGATACCCAGCGTCCGGTCGCTGCCCGCTTCGCTCACCACGACCTTGGACAGGGCCGCGCCGACATCGGCCTTGACGTCGTAATAGCGTTCTTGGTCGACGCGGTTGATCTCGGCCAGCTTGCTGACCGGCTCGCGGGTGACAAAGTTGCTCAGCGGCACCAGACCATCGCTGGTGCGTACCTTCATTGAATCCAGCGTCGACAGAACCCGGTCTTCCTCGGGCAGGCGGACGCGAATTTCGATTTCCTCGTCGCTGCTGTCCACTCGCATCGTGTCGAGCAGAATGCCGCGCGTGACCAGTTGCACCATTCCGCCCACGGTGGCGACATCGGCGCCGAAACGGCCGGCCTTCTCGACGTCCACGTTGATCTGCCAGTCGATGCCGGGCAGGGGCAGCGTGTCCTCGACCTTGATCAGTCCCGGCATCGCGTCGAAATGCGCCCGCGCCAAGGTGGTCGCTTCGGTCAGGTCGTCCCAGTCGTCGCCTTTCAGGCGCAGATGGATCGGCTTGCCCTGTCCCGGCCCCTGTTCCAGCGCCAGGATCTCGGCCTCGAAGCCGGGCAGTTTGGCGAGTTCGGCGTTCAACTGGTCGATCACGAAATCGCCGTCATAGGCCGGCGCGGTAACCTCGCGTTCGAGCTTGCCGAAGAACCAGCTTTCCCGCGTGGTCGGACGGTCCTCCCACGGAATGATCTCGAACTGCACCTGGCCGACCGTGTCCTGCGGCTGGGTCGAGCCGGGGCCGGCGGTGTCCAGCCCGCCTTCGCCGGCGAAGGAGAAGACATTGATGACCGCCGGATGCTCTTGGATCACCTCTTCGACCTGGCGCACCATCTCGTCGGATTCCGACAGCGACAGGTTGCCGCGCGCGCGGACGTACACGGTGGCCTGTTCCGGCTCGCTCTCGACGAAGAATTCGACACCACGGGAATTGGCCGGGAACAGCACCGCCGCGACATAGAAGACGCCCGCGAAAACCGCCGCGATCGCAACCAGCGGCATGATCGGGTTGCCGGTGATGAACTTGATGACATGTCCGAACGGCGTGTGCGCATGGCCGGCCTGAACCCGCTTGGGCGCTCTCCGCAGGCTGGCGGCACCCAGCGTGATTGAGGCGGCGAAGGATCCGAACAGGAAGACCAGCGCGCCGAACAGGCTGCCGACCACCGCCGGCGTTTGCTGCGGCAGCAGGTAGGCCGGGTTCAGCACCTGCATCGCGCCGAGGAACATGGTGTAGAGCGCGACCGGCACCAGCGCGGCGCGCGCGATCCAGGGCAGGCGGGCGCGCAGCGTGTCCGACACGTTGCCGAACAGCCGGCTCATCCGCCCGGTGACGCCGCCCATGACCGGCAGGTAAACCAGCGCCACGATCAGGCTGGCCGACAGAACGAAGATCAACGTGACCGGCAGCATGCCCATGAACTCGCCCGGCACGCCGGGCCAGAACAGCATCGGCAGGAAGGCGCAGAGCGTCGTCGCGGTCGAACTCACGATCGGCCAGAACATCCGCTGCGCCGCCTCGACATAGGCGTGCATCGGGCCGGTGCCCTCCTTGATGCGCTTGTCGGCGTATTCCACCACCACGATGGCGCCGTCGACCAGCATCCCCACCGCGAGGATCAGACCGAACATCACGATGTTGGAAATCGTGACGCCCATGATTGCGAGGAACATGAAGCACAGCAGGAACGAGGTCGGGATCGCGAAGCCGACCAGCAACGCCGCGCGGCTGCCCAGAGCGCTGAGCACCACGATCATCACCAGCGCCACCGCGGTCAGCACTGACCCTTCGAGCTGGCTCACCATCGAGCCGACCACGCGGCTCTGGTCGTTGCTGGTGCCGACCAGCACGGCGGCCTGCAGTTCCTCGGGCCATTTCGCTTCGCTGGCCGCAAGCGTTTCCTTGACCAGCGCCACGGTGTCGATCAGGTTGAAACCCTTGCGCTTGACCACCTGCAAGGCGACGGTCGGCTCGCCATTGAAACGCGCCGTGCCGCGACGGTCCTCGAAGGTGAAATTGATCGTCGCCAGTTCGCCCAGCGTCACCACGCGGTCGCCGTTGGTCTTGACCGGCAGGTTGTAGACATCGCGGGGCTCGTCGAAGCTCGACGGGATCTTGACGCTGAACGTCCCCTGTTCCGTCTCGACCTCGCCGGCGGCGATCAGCTGGTTGTTGTTCTGCACCACGTTGATCAGTTCCAGCGCGGTGAGGTTGTAGGACTCAAGCCGCAGCGGGTCGATCACGACCTCCAGCATCTCTTCGCGGTTGCCGGCGATCCCGGCTTCCAGAACCGCGTCAAGACTTTCCAGATCGTCCTGCAACTCCTTGGCGATGCGGGCCATCGTGCGTTCGGGCACGTCGCCCGTCAGGTTGACGATGACGATGGGAAATTCCGAGAAGTTGATCTCGTTGATGGAATACTGTTCCGCACCATCCGGGAAATCGGCCTGTGCCTTGTTCATGGCGTCGCGCACGTCGGCCATGATCGCGGTCTTGTCCCAGCCGAAATCGAACTCCAGCGCCACGCCGGCGTAGTTTTCGGCGGCGGTGCTGGTCATGGTCTTCAGTCCGTCGAGATCGGCCAGCTCGGTCTCCATCGGCTTGACCAGAAGGCTCTCGCTGTCCTCGGCCGAAATGCCGGGGAACTGCACCGAAACGAACAGCGCGGGGATCTCGATGTCGGGCTCGCCTTCCTTGGGCAGGCTGACATAGGCAAAGCCGCCGATGATCAGCGACAGCGCGATGAAGGCCAGGACCATGCGGGCCCGCTCGGCGGCCCAAGTGACGATACCCGTCATTGCGCCGCCTCCCGATAGGTGGGTATGACGGTCACGCCCCTGGTCACGAAATCCTGACCGACGACGATCACGTCGGCCTCGGGCTCCAACCCTCCGACCCAGACGCCGCTGACATCATCGCGCAACAGTTGCACCGGCCTGAAATCGACCACGTTGTCGGGGCCGACGATGCGCACGCCCAGCCGCCCGTCGTTGTTCAGCGTCAGCGCCGATTGTGGCAGCCGATGCGCGGTGGTGCCTTCGGCCGAGATCATGATCGAGGCCGTCTGCCCGTCGCGGATCGTCAGATCCGGATTCGGGACGTGGATCTCGACTTCGAAGGTCCGGGTCTGCATGTCGGCCGAGCGGCTGATGAAGGTCACTTCACCTTGCACCGTCTGCCCATCCGCCAGGTTGGCCCGCGCCATGGCGCCGATCTCGACCCGGCTGACCTCGGTTTCCGGCACGTAGCCGACCAGCTTGATCGGGTCGAGCTGGATCACCGTGGCGCAGAGGCTTCCGGGCTGCATCAGGCTGCCCAGTTCCGCGGTGTCGCTCTCCAGCAGCCCGTCAAAGGGCGCATGAATGCTCAACCGCTCGATCTCGCGTTCCGCCGCGGCAACGGCAGCCGCCGCCCCCTCGATCCCCGATCGGGCGGTTTCGAGTCCGGATTCGGCCGATGCGATCCCCGCTTCGGCGGAGCGTACGGCCGCTTCGGTCGAGGCCAGCCGCGTTTCACTGGCAAAGCCGCCCTGTGACAGCTTGTCGGCGGCGTTGTTGTTGATCTTCGCTTCCGCCAGTCGGGCGCGGGCCTCTTCCAGCCGCGCTTCGCTTTCGGGCACGCGGCTCTTGGCTTCGCTCAGCCGCGCCCGCGCCTCGGCGAGGGTCGCCTCGCGCGTTCCGGGATCGAGCTTGCACAGCAGGTCGCCCTTCTCGACGAAACTGCCCTTGCGCAACGGGTCCGAGATCACCCGTGCGGAGGTTTCCGAGCGCACCTCGACCTGGCGCAGCGCGGCGGTCTGGCCGCGCAGAATCACCGCGCTGTCGATCTCCTGCGCCGTGCTGCGCAACACGACCACCCTGATCGCCGGGGCAGCTTCATCGGCCAGGCCGCCTGCGGTCTGCACGTCCTCGGTCGCGGCCTCCGCGGTTTCGTCACCGCGCGCGAACGCGAAAAGGGTGTCGCGTTCGAACACCAGCGCGTACAGGGTGAGCGTGACCAGAACAGCGGTCAACAGGGGAACAATTCGCATGATGCGCCTTTCCAAGGATCCCGATGCCGGGCCACGACCTGGGGCGGACGGGCCGGAATGCAGGCGTATGTATGCAGTCAATACGCTAAACTAACCGGTTCAGATTAGTTTTTTTTGCAGTGCAGCGCAAGCCGACGCGAATTTGCAACGCCTGCGCCACTTGGCTTGTCGGGGCTTGCGCGATAAGAGGGGGAAATTCGGCCGTCCGGACCCGGTTCGGGGACGGCCAGACCGGGGGCAGATCAGATGAGCGACACCGACAGTTTTATCGACGAAGTGACGGAAGAGGTACGCCGCGACCGCCTGTTCCTGCTGTTCAAGCGCTACGCCTGGATCGCCGCCGCGCTGATCATCCTGATCGTCGGCGGGGCGGCCTGGAACGAGTACCGCAAGGCACAGGCCCGCGCCGAGGCCGAGCAACTGGGCGATTCCATCATCGCGGCGCTCGCGGCCAACGACGCGGCGGCACGGGCCAACGCCCTGACGGACATCGAGGTCGACAGCCCCGGCGGCGCGGCCATCGTGAACTTCCTGACCGCGGCCACCAGCGCCGAAAGCGGCCAGACCGAGGACGCGGTCGCCGCGTTGAACGAGATCGCCACCACCGGCGAGCTGCCCGAGATCTATCGCCAGATCGCCACCTTCAAGGCGCTGACGCTGCAGGCCGAGACGCTGCCCGCCGCCGACCGCCGGGTCCAGTTCGAGGCGCTGGCCCAGCCGGGCGCGCCTCTGCGCCTGCTGGCGCAGGAGCAACTGGCCCTGATCGACATCTCCGAGGGCGACACCGATGCCGCGCTCGACAAGCTTCAGGCCATACTCCAGGACGCCGAAGTCGGCCCGGGCTTGCAACAGCGTGCCACACGGGTGATTGTGGCGCTCGGCGGAACGCCCCAGCCGCAGCCCGGATCGCAGGGCTAGGCGCGGACTCCGAGGAACGACAGGCAGGACCATGATGAGGACAGCGTTTCACTCCTCCCGCAAGGGGCTGGCCCTGTTGACGGCCGCCGCGCTGGCGCTCGCCGGCTGCGCCGAGCCGGAACTGATCCTGCCCGGCCAGCGCGAAGACATCCGTCCGACACCCGAGGACGCCGTCCCCACCGCCGAAACGGTGACCAACAGCAGCCGCGCGATCAGCCTGCCCGGGCAGAGCGCCAATGCCAGCTGGCCGCAATCCTTCGGCACCCCGGCCTATCGCACCGCGCATCCGGCCCTGCGCGCCACGCCGCAGCGTGTCTGGTCGACGTCGATCGGCGCGGGTGACAGCCGCCGGCAACGTATCACCGCGTCGCCCGTCGTCGCCGGTGGCCTGATCTACACGCTCGACAGCGGCGCGCGCGTCAGCGCCGTCACCCCCGCCGGTGCGGTGGTCTGGAGCCGCGACCTGACTCCGCCAGCGGACAGCGAGAAAGACGCCACGGGCGGCGGACTCGCCTATGACAACGGCGTGCTCTATGTCTCCAGCGGCTTCGGCCTGCTCAGCGCGCTGGATGCGCGCAGTGGCGCCGTGCGGTGGACACAGGAGCTGGACTCGACCGGCAGCGGCACGCCGCTCGTCAATGGCGGGCTGGTCTATCTCGTCGCCGGTGACAATGTCGGCTGGGCCCTTCGCACCGACAACGGCCGCATCGCCTGGCAGATCGAAGCCACGCCCAGCATCGCCAACGTGCTCGGCGCCCCGTCGCCGATCATCGCCGGGGATCTGGCGGTTTTCGCGTTCGGATCGGGCGACATCATCGCCACCTTCCGCAAGGGCGGCCTCAGACGCTGGAGCGCCACCGTCGCAGGCCAGCGCGTCGGCCGCGCCATCTCGCGCATCGGCGACGTGACCGGTGGCCCGGTCGCCTCCGGCAACCGCATCTACGCCGGCAACCATTCCGGCCGGATCGTCGCGCTCGACGCGGCCAGCGGCGAACGGATCTGGACCGCCAAGGAAGGCGCGATGGGCCCGGTCTGGCCCGCGGGCGACAGCATCTTCTCGGTGACCGACCGCAACCAGCTGGTGCGCATCGACACCCGGACCGGCGGCGTGATCTGGGCCGTGGACCTGCCGAATTTCATCAAGGACAAGCCCCGCAAGCGCGGTGCGTCCTATGCCAATTATGGCCCGATCCTCGCCGGTGGCCGCGTCATCGTTGCCTCAAGCGACGGACAGATGCGCTTCTTCGCCCCGGAAAACGGCGCGCTTGCCGCCAGCATTCCGGTGCCCGGCGGCGCCAGCAGCCTGCCCGTGGTGGCCGGGCGCACGCTCTACGTGCTGGGCGGCGACGGCGAACTGCACGCTTTCCGTTGACGCGCGGATGCGCTAAGGGGCGCATCTGACAGATCGAAAGCTGACCCCATGTCCTTCACGCTCGCCATCGTGGGCCGCCCCAACGTGGGCAAATCCACCCTGTTCAACCGGCTCGTCGGCAAACGCCTGGCGCTGGTCGACGACACCCCCGGCGTCACCCGCGACCTGCGCGAGGGTGCTGCGCGGCTGGGCGATCTGCGCTTCACCGTGATCGACACCGCAGGGCTCGAAGAGGCCACCGATGACAGCCTTCAGGGAAGGATGCGCCGCCTCACGGAACGCGCCGTGGACATGGCCGATATCTGCCTCTTCATGATCGATGCGCGCACCGGCGTCACCCCGACAGACCAGACCTTTGCCGAGATCCTGCGCAAGCGCAGCGCCCATGTGATCCTTGCCGCGAACAAGGCCGAAGGGTCCGCCGCCGACGCCGGGGTGATCGAGGCCTACGCGCTTGGCCTCGGCGAGCCGATCCGCATGTCGGCGGAACACAACGAGGGGCTGAACGACCTTTACACGCAACTGATGCCGCTGGCCGACGAATTCGCGGACCGTGCCGAGTCGGACGCGCCCGAAACCGATGTGGATGTCGACCTCGACGAGGACGAGGCCGAAACCGACGCCGTTCCGGTCCCGACCCGCGACAAGCCGCTTCAGGTCGCCGTGGTCGGCCGCCCCAACGCCGGCAAATCCACCCTGATCAACCGCATCCTCGGCGAAGACCGGCTGCTGACCGGCCCCGAGGCCGGCATCACCCGCGACGCGATTTCGCTCACCACCGACTGGGTCGGACCTGACGGTGATGCGGTGCCGATGCGGATCTTCGACACCGCCGGCATGCGCCGCAAGGCCAAGGTGCAGGAAAAGCTCGAGAAACTCTCGGTCAGCGACGGCCTGCGCGCGGTCAAGTTCGCCGAGGTCGTGGTGGTTCTGCTCGATGCGGCGATTCCCTTCGAACAGCAGGATCTGCGCATCGCCGATCTGGCCGAACGCGAAGGCCGCGCGGTGGTGGTCGCGGTCAACAAATGGGACATCGAAGAGGACAAGCAGGCCAAGCTGCGCGACCTGCGCGAAAGCTTCGAACGGCTCCTGCCGCAATTGCGCGGTGCGCCGCTGGTCACCGTCAGCGCCAAGACGGGCAGGGGGCTTGACCGGCTGCACGGCGCGATCATGCGCGCTCACGCGGTCTGGAACCGCCGCGTGCCCACGGCGGCGCTGAACCGCTGGCTGTCGGGCATGCTGGAACAGCACCCGCCGCCGGCGCCACAGGGCAAGCGGATCAAGCTGCGCTACATGACCCAGGCCAAGACCCGTCCGCCGGGTTTTGTCGTGATGTGCAGCCACCCCGACAAGATGCCAGCCAGCTATTCGCGCTACCTCGTGAACGGCCTGCGCGAGGATTTCGACATGCCCGGCACCCCGATCCGCCTGCACCTGCGCAGCCAGAACGATGCCAACCCCTACAAGGGGCGCAAGAAATCCGGTCCCTCCAAGCTGCGCAAGCACACGCAGGGGCGGCGGGACTGACGCGCTCTGCGGATTGTCGGGACTCCTGCGCCATGCTATCCTGCGGGCATTTCAGGAAGGTCTTTCAATCATGAAGCGCATCGCGATCTTTTGCGACGGGACGTGGAATTCTCCCACGATTCCCCAACCCACCCATGTGCGTCACCTGGCCGAGGCCGTCGACCAGGGCCCCGACCAGTTGGCGCTCTACCTGCCCGGTATCGGCACCACCTTGCAGAACGCGGGCTTTTTCGGCGGGATGCTCAACAAGATCGGGGGCGGCGCCTTCGGTTGGGGGCTGAACGAGAAGATCAAGGCGGCCTACGCGGCGCTTGCCCGCGCCTATGCGCCGGGGGACGAGATCATGATCTTCGGCTTCTCGCGCGGCGCCTACACCGCGCGTTCGCTTGCGGGCATGATCCGCAAATGCGGCTTCCCCAACGTTCTGACCCCGCAGGCGATGAACGCGGCTTTCCGCCTCTACCGCCTCGGCGGTCCCGAGAACGCTCCCGACACGCCGCACATCATGGCGCAGCGCGCGGCGTTGTCGCCGCGCTTCGCGACCTCGCAGAAGGACCTCGACAGCCGCGACGGCCCGGCGGACCTGGTCAAGATCACCTACATGGGCATCTGGGACACCGTCGGTGCGTTGGGATTGCCGGTGGCGCTGTTCGGGCCTGTGGCGCAGCTTTGGAATCACCGGCACGCCTTTCATGATACCGAACTGTCGAGCCTGGTGCAGAGCGCCCGCCACGCGGTCGCGATCGACGAGATGCGCGCGATGTACGAAGTCACGCCCTGGAGCAATCTCGACGCCACCCGCGATGCCTCGGGCAAGGTGATCGGTCCGGGGCTGAACCGGGGCGACACGTCGCCCGACCGGCCCTACCAACAGGTCTGGTTCGCGGGCGATCATTCCATGGTCGGGGGCACCGGCCGCGTGCGCGGGCTGACCGCCATCACGCTGGCCTGGATCGCGGAAGGCGCCCAGAAGGCCGGGCTGCGTCTGCGCGAGGACCGGCCGCTGCTGGACGCCGCGCCCGATCCGCTCTGCCCCGGGGCCGAACAGCACGATCGCGACGCGATCCGCTCACTCGCCCCGGACCTGCTGCGCCGCCGTCCGCTGCTCTATGCCGAGGCGGACATCTCGCCGACGGTTCGCGAACGGATCCGCGGCGTGCCGTCCTATCGCCCCGAGAACCTGCGCACGCATCTGCCCGATCTGTTCTGACGGTCGCTTCTGCCGGCCCTCGTGGCTGCTCTGCCTCTCTGCGGGTCGAAACAGCCTCGCCAAAGGCCTCGTGACGGCGCAGTGCCGCGCAATGACGCACGGTTGTGCGGCGACAGTTGAAATCCGCCGTGTTATTTGTCAGTGACTTGGGCATATCACGGCTTATCTCAGGGCATATCCTGACTCCACCGACGAGGCATAGCGATGAACGTGCGGGATCATACGCGACAATTCTGCGACAAGGACAACAGGCTGGCCAGCCTGAGCTTTTTCGGCACCTTCGCGGTGTATTTCACCTCGCTCTGGCTCGCGATTTCGCTGTCCCAACCGTGGCTGGTCCTGCCTGCGATGATCGTGCACGCGTTCTCGGCGGTGCGGCTCTACGTGTTGCAGCATGACACCGGCCACCATTCCCTGTTCGAGACCCGCACCCAGAACGAACTGGCCGGTCATGCGCTGTCGCCCTTCACCTTCGCTCCTTTCGAGGTGATGAAGCAGAACCACAACCTGCACCATGCCGGCGTCGGCAACCTGGATCATCGCGAAACCGGCGAGATCCACACCATGACCCTGCGCGAATGGAACGAGGCGGGGGTCTGGACGCGCCTGCAATACAGGCTTTACCGTAATCCTTTCATTCTGGTGCCTCTTGGCGCGTTCTTCACCTATTTCATCCGCTACCGCTGGCCCAAGAACACGCTGCGGTTCGGCTGGAAAGGGGTGGTGCTGCACAATATCGCGGTGCTGGCCTGGGTCGGGTTGATCTTTGGTCTGGCCGGATGGCACGGGCTGCTGATCTATTTCGCGGCCTCGATGATGGGCGGCATGCTCGGTGTCTTCCTTGTCTACCTGCAGCACAATTTCGAAGACACCTACTGGGACCGCCGCCCCGATCTCGACCCGCAACTGGCCGCGATCCAGGGCGCCTCCTGTCTCGATTTCGGCGCCTGGTTCGATCATGCGGTGGCCTGCATCACGCTGCACGACATCCACCACCTGAATTCACGGGTTCCGTCCTACCGCCTGCGCGCCTGCCACTACAGCCTGCCCGAGGACATCGCGCCGCGCCGCATCAAGTTCCCCGAGGCAGTGGCGGCGCTCAGCCTCAAGCTCTGGGACGAGGATGCGGGCCGGCTGGTGCCGTTCCCGAAGGCGTCCGCAACGCGGGCGCAGGCCGAAGCGACCGGCTAGCGCCGTGCCAGCGCGGCGATCGCGATGATCGCCGCCGCCGCTCCGGCCAGCACCAGCACGGTCAGCGACTGCGTCAGGTTCGCCACCACCACGGCCACCAGTGCCCAAACCAGCGCAACCGCGTATTCGGCGATATCAGGCACCCGGCGCAGCACGAACAGCCCGATCCCCAGCGCGATGAGCAGCGCGATCACCGCCGCAGGCACCTGTCCGCTCAGCCCGTAGCCCGCCAGCACCAGCCCGATCGACACCGAACTGGCCGCGGTCAGCCACCCGGCATAGAGCGCGACCGGCGCGCGCCCCCACCAGCGGTCCAGCACCGGGGCGGCGCGCAGCGCCATCAGCGCGGCGACCAGCATCGCCCAGATCAGCACCGTCGCGCCCAGCGGGCTGATCAGCGCCACCGGCAGCCAGGCGGCGCCCAGACCCATCGACAGGGCCAGCGGACCGCGCATCGGCTGCCAGTCGACAGCGTCCGCGCGCAAAAACAGCCCGAACAGCGCCCCGGCCAGCAACCAGGCATAGATCACGCCCCAGATCGCAAAGGCATAGCCCGCCGGCTGCACGGGGGGATCGTCCTGCGGCACCGGGAACTGGTTTGGCTCGAACCCGCCGAAACCGGGCACCAGAAACGGCGATGCGACGAAGGCCAGCGCCGCGAGCAGAACCACCACCGCCATGAACGGAGAAGGATGGCCCCTCATGACAGCACGCCGTCTGATGTCAGGGTCAACTTGCCGCCCAGGTAGGGGGCCAGCACCTCGGGCAGGGTGACCGACCCATCCGCCTGCTGGCCGTTCTCCAGCACCGCGATCAGGCAGCGCCCCACGGCGAGTCCCGACCCGTTCAGCGTGTGCACGAATTCGGGCTTGCCACCGCCGTCCGGACGGAAGCGCGCGTTCATCCGCCGGGCCTGGAAATCGCCCGTCGTGCTGACCGAGGAAATTTCGCGATAGGCGTTCTGCCCCGGCAGCCAGGCCTCGATGTCATAGGTGCGCCGCGCCCCGAAGCCCATGTCGCCGGTGCAGAGGATCACCGTGCGATAGGGCACGCCCAGCCGCTCCAGCAGGTCCTCGGCACAGCGCAGCATCCGCTTCTGTTCCGCGTCGCTCTCGCCGGGGTGGGTGATGCTGACCATCTCGACCTTCTCGAACTGATGCTGGCGCAACATGCCCGAGGTGTCCTTGCCGGCACTTCCCGCCTCGCTGCGGAAACACAGCGTATGCGCGGTCAGGCGGATCGGCAGGTCGGCGGCGTCGAGGATCTCGCCCGCCACCGAATAGGTCAGCGGCACTTCCGAGGTTGGCACCAGCCACCAGTCATTGGTGGTCTGATAACTGTCCTCGCCGAATTTCGGCAGCTTGTCGGTGCCATACATCGCCTCGTCACGCACCAGCACCGGCGGGTTGACCTCGACCAGCCCGTTCTCGTCCACGTGGGTGTCGATCATGAACTGCGCCAGCGCCCGGTGGATGCGCGCGACCGCCCCTTTCAGCACCACGAAGCGGCTGCCGCTGATCTTGGCTCCCATCTCGAAATCCATCGCGCTGGCGACACCGGCGATCTCGAAATGCTCTTTCGGGCTGAACTCGAAATCGCGCGGCGTGCCCCAGCGGTTGACCTCGACATTGTCGTTCTCGTCCGCCCCGTCGGGCACGTTCTCCGCCGGCGCATTGGCGATCCGCGCCAGCATGTCGATCAGCTTCGCGTCCAGATCCTTGGCCTCCGCCTGCATCGCGGCGACCTCGGCCTTCTTCTCGGACACGAGCGTGCGCAGACGTTCGAATTCCGCGTCATCGCCCTTGGCCTTGGCCGCGCCGACGGCCTTGCTGGCCTTGTTCTGCTCGGCCTGCGCCGCCTCGCTGGCGGCGATCCGTTCCCGGCGCGCGGCATCCAGCGCCAGCACCTGTGCGGCCATCGGCGCATCGCCCCGCCGCGCCAGTGCCGCGTCGAATGCGTCCGGGTTGTCACGAATGGCGCGAATGTCATGCATGGGGATCGTCCTTGATATCCGAGTCGGTTTGGCGCGTTATGCCTCATGTGCAACCGCAAGGGTAGGGGAGCGTGCCACAGTGCCGGACATGGCTTTCACCAAGTCTTCTGGTTCTCGGGATCAAAGCCGATCCGTTTCTGGAAGGCCCGCCATTCGGTGACAAAACTGCGCCCCTCCAGCAGGCTCTGCTTGGGCCGCAGAGACTTTGGGACCGTCACCGTCTGATCGAAGAACGCCTCGCTCGCCTGTGCCTCGCTGATCGGCGGCATGTCGTCGTGGAATTCGCGCAGGGCTGCGCCTTTCAGCTTGGCGGTATCGAAATAGGTTGCCCCGGTCAAACGCGTGCCGATCATGAATGCGCCCCGCAACCCTGTCTTGAACAGGATTGCGCCGCTCAGATCGGTCTGGTCGAGCGTCGCGGTATCGGCGCGGGCGGCATTCAGGTCCGCGCCGCGGAAACTCAGATGCGACAGATCGCACCCGACGAGGTTCGCCCCTTTCAGGTCGATTTTCACCGCCTCCGGGTCCACTCCGTCGATCAGTTGCATTTGCCCGATGGACCGAGCTGCCGCCCTCATGTCGGCGCGGGGATGCTCCTCGTGACCGGGATAGATCCCGGCCGACAGGTGACGCAGATACACGCAGAGCAACCGGGCGATCCGAGGCGCTTCGTCCGGGCGTTCCTGCGCAAGCGCCTCCAGCCGGTCGATGGCCGTGACCCGTCGCACGATATCGTCTTCGATGAACCCCAGTTCCTCGGCATCGCCCAACTTCTTCTTGCGCCGGATCTCGCGCCGCGCATGCAGGTCGTCGGCAGCCGCCTTCAGCTTGTCGTTGAACAGCGCCTGCTCCGCCACGTCGGCCTGTTTCTGCGCCACCAGCGTGCGCCAGATCAGGAACGGCACGCCCAGCACCGCCGCAAGCACCAGCCCCGCGTTGCGCAGCGCCGTCGCGTCCGGATCGTCGCTCATCGATGCGGCGAAGAATTCGACCACGACCACCACCAGCAACACCGTGACGGCGACCCCGAAGAGGATCGACACCAGGGGACCGAGCCAGGACACACGACGCAACTCGCCCGGCGACCGCAGCCCCAGCCAGTCCATCAGATCGGATCTGTTTCGCTTCAAGACATGCGCCCCCGTGTCGTCCTCCGACGGCCCGAGAATGACGCCCATTCGCGGTGCTGCCAAGACCCGCACCCGGCTCCGGAGCCACCGCATGGAGCTGCAAGTGCGTATGTACGCGGTATGCACGCAATATGCATGCTCTGCATACGCGGTTTTGCTGCTCGCGCCGCCTTGCAAAGCCCCCGCTCTGCGCATAGGTTCCGCCAAAATCGCGGGCCGGGGTCCGCCAGTCAACCAAAAGGAACATCTCATGGATGGTGGCGCTTTCGCCCAGTTTCTCCCGCTGATCCTGATCTTCGCGATCATGTATTTCCTGCTGATCCGTCCGCAGCAGAAAAAGCTCAAGGAGCATCAGGCGATGGTCGCGGCGCTGCGCCGCGGTGACCAGGTGGTGACGCAAGGCGGACTGATCGGCAAGGTCGTGAAGGTCAAGGACGACAACGAGGTCGAGGTCGAACTGGCCGAAGGCGTCAAGGTGCGGGTGGTCAAGTCGACCATCGCGAACGTCATGAGCAAGACCGAACCGGCGAATTAACTCTGCCTTTCAAGCCGTTCGAAAGGCAGGAAAATGCTGCAAATCGACCCCTGGAAACGCGTTCTGATCTGGCTGACCTGCGCGGCCGGTGTCTGGTTGGCGCTGCCCAACGCGTTCTACACGCAGGTGGAGCGGCACAACGATGCCGCCGCCGCCATCGAGATGTCCGGCGCGACACCGGAACTGGAACAGCAGCTCTCCGGATGGCCCGAGTGGATGCCGTCGGCGCTGGTCAACCTTGGTCTCGATCTGCGCGGCGGCGCGCATCTTCTGGCCGAGGTGCAAGTCGCGGACGTCTATGCCAGCCGGATGCAGGCGATGTGGCCCGAAATCCGCGACGCGCTGCGCCCCGAACGTGCGACCGTTGGAACGATCCGTCTGCAACCCTCTGATCCGCAAGAGATTCGTGTCAAGATCAGCCAGCCCGAAGGCATGCAGCGCGCGCTCGAAGTGGTGCGTGAACTGGCCCGCCCGATCCAGACCCTGACCGGAGTCGGTGGCACAGATATCGACGTGCGCGGCGAGGGTGACACCCTGATCGTGACCCTGTCGGAAGCCGAGAAGCTCGCCAGCGACGACCGTACGGTACGCCAGTCACTCGAGATCATCCGCCGCCGCATCGACGAGGTCGGCACCCGCGAGCCGACGATACAGCGGCAGGGCACCGACCGCATCCTGATCCAGGTGCCCGGCATCGGCAGCGCCACCGAGCTGAAGGAAATCATCGGCACCACCGCGCAACTGACCTTCAACCCCGTGGTTTCGCGGGGCAGCGATCCGGAGGCGAACCCGGGCGTCGGCAACAAGATCGTGCCCGCGCTCGACGAGCAGGGCGTTTACTACACGCTTGAAGCCGCTCCGGTGGTGACCGGCGAGGAACTGGTCGATGCGCAACCCGCTTATGACCAGAACGGTCGCCCGGCAGTGAATTTCCGCTTCAACACGTCGGGCGCGCGCAAGTTCGGCGACTACACGGCCGAGAACATCGGCAGCCCCTTTGCCATTGTTCTGGACGACGAGGTGATCAGCGCGCCGGTGATCCAGAGCCACATTCCGGGCGGCTCGGGTATCATCACCGGCAATTTCACCGTCGAGGAGAGCACCAATCTCGCGGTGCTGCTGCGGGCAGGGGCCTTGCCCGCTGGGCTCGAATTCCTCGAAGAGCGCACCATCGGTCCCGAACTGGGCCAGGACAGCATCGATGCCGGCAAGGTCGCAACCGTGATCGCCTTTGCCGGTGTGCTGGTCTTCATGGCGCTGAGCTATGGCCTGTTCGGACTTTTTGCCAATGTCGCTCTGATCCTGAACATCGCGCTGATTTTCGGTCTCCTGTCCCTGATCGGGGCAACGCTGACCTTGCCGGGCATCGCCGGGATCGTGCTGACTGTCGGTATGGCGGTTGACGCAAACGTGCTGGTCTTTGAGCGGATCCGCGAAGAACTGAAGACGTCGCGCGGTCCGGCGCGGGCCATCGAACTGGGCTATGAAAAGGCGCTCAGCGCGATCCTGGACGCCAACATCACCACCTTCATTACGGCGGTGATCCTGTTCGCGATGGGCTCGGGTCCGGTGCGCGGCTTTGCCATCACGCTGGGGCTGGGCATCCTGACCTCGGTCTTCACCGCGATCTTCGTGACCCGCCTGATGATTGTCATGTGGTTCGAACGTCGCCGTCCGAAAACGATCGAGGTGTGACATGAGACTGAAACTGGTTCCCCAGGAGACCTCATTCGACTTCTTCAAGCACTGGCGCATCTGGCTGGGCATCTCGGCGCTGATGGTGGTGGTGGCCTTCACGTCCTTCCTGATTCAAGGCCTGAACTACGGCATCGATTTTCGCGGCGGCACGACGATCCGTACCGAAAGCACGATGCCGGTCGAGGTCGCCGAGTATCGCACCGTCCTGTCCGAACTGGGCCTCGGCGATGTGATCATCAGCGAAGTTTTTGACCCGACATTCGACGAGGACCAGCACGTCGCCATGGTTCGCATCCAGGCCCAGGACGACGCGGAATCCGTGACGCCCGAAACAATTGCTGCCGTCGAGGAGGCGCTCAAGATCGCGGCGCCCGACATCCAGTTCCTTTCAGTGGAGTCCGTCGGCCCGAAGGTGTCGGGCGAGTTGATCCAGACGGCCATCATCGCCGTCTCTCTCGCGATCGGCGCGGTCCTGATCTATATCTGGCTCAGGTTCGAGTGGCAATTCGCGCTCGGCGCGGTGGCCGCGCTGGTGCACGATGTGATCCTGACCATCGGCATCTTTTCGGAGCTGCAGATCAAGTTCGACCTCGCCATCATCGCGGCGCTTCTGACCATTGTCGGCTATTCGCTGAACGACACCGTCGTCGTGTTCGACCGGGTACGCGAGAACCTGCGGAAATACAAGAAGAAACCCTTGGCCGAAGTGCTGAACATCTCGATCAACGAGACCTTGTCGCGCACGATCATGACCTCGGTCACGACGCTGTTGGCGCTGATCTCGCTGTTCGTTCTCGGCGGCGACGTGATCCGAGGGTTCGTCTTCGCGATGATCTGGGGCGTGATCGTCGGCACCTATTCCTCGGTTTTCGTGGCCTCGACCATCCTGCTGTATCTCGGCGTGAAACGCGATTGGTCCAAGCCCGACAACACCACCGGAAACCAGTTCGCCAACATAGATGCCTGACACGCTGGCCCAAGTCCTGGCATTGCCGGGGCTGGGCTGGTTGATCGCAGCGGCCTTCCTCGCGGGAACGGTGCGGGGGTTCTCGGGCTTCGGAACCGCGATGGTCTACCTGCCGGTTGCAGCGCAGGTGATCTCTCCGCTTTGGGCCATCGTGACGCTGGTGGTCATGGATGTGTTCGGACCTTTGCCCATCGTCCGGCGCGCGGCGCGGGACGCCAATCGCGGCGACCTCGCGCGCCTGCTCGTGGCGACTCTCTGCCTGCTGCCGCTCGGACTTGCGACACTTGCCGCGGTCTCTCCTGACATCTACCGCTATGCGCTCTCGACGGTCTCTCTGACGCTTGTGGCCTGCCTCGCGCTGGGGCTGCGGTATCAGGGTGCGCTGCGCCCACCGATGGTCTACGCAATCGGATGCGCGGCCGGGTTCCTTGGCGGACTCGTCGGCGTTCCGGGGCCGCCGGTCATCCTGTTCTACATGGCCAGCACGCTGCCGGTGCAGGTGGTGCGGGCCAATGTACTTCTCTACCTTTTCCTGTTCGATTTCCTGCTGCTCATGGTGATCGGCTTGCGCGGCGAACTGTCGCTCTCGCCGATCGTACTGGGACTGATCCTGGCGGTGCCGAACGTGCTGGGTAACCTGCTTGGTGCGCGGCTGTTCGATCCGGCCAGGGCCGGGCTGTATCGCGCCGTCGCATATGCTATTGTCGCGGCATCGGCCCTTGCCGGGCTGCCGCCGTGGGATTGAACAAGGAGCGATCATGCGCCTGAACGAAGTCACCTATACCGACGCAAACCCGGTCGAGGGCTATGGACCGGGATTCTTCCGCATCGGCGGGACCGTTCATGAGGGGGCGCTGATCACCGGTCCGAATGGAACCGGCCCTTGGGACGGTGTCACCGACGCGGCGCCGTTGATGGCGCTGGCGGGGCAGGTCGACGTGATTTTCGTCGGGACCGGGGCGGAGATCGCGCACATTCCCAGCAGCCTGCGCGGTGCGCTCGAGAACGCGGGCGTCGGGGTCGAGGTGATGAATTCGCCCTCGGCTTGCCGCACCTACAACGTGCTCCTCTCCGAGGGACGGCGGGTCGCGCTCGCATTGCTGCCGGTTTGATCTTTTTCGCGGTGCCGCAATCGGTTATGCGCATCGCATGACTCTGACTGTCGCTGACTTGTCGATCGCCCGTGGTGGCGTGCCGGTGCTGCAAAACCTTGGCTTCTCGCTCGAGCCGGGGCAGGCGCTGGTCGTACGCGGCCCCAACGGCATCGGCAAGACAACGCTGCTGCGCACGCTGGCGGGCCTGCAACCGCCGCTCTCCGGTCATATCGAGGGCGCCGAGGACAGGATCGCCTACGCCGGCCATTCCGACGGACTGAAACCAACCCTGACCGTGACCGAGAACCTGTCGTTCTGGGCCAACGTGTTCGGCACCCAGGACATCGCCCGGGCGCTTGACGCTTTCGCCTTGAACGAACTGTCCGATCGTGCCGCGGGCGCGTTGTCGGCCGGGCAGAAGCGCCGGCTGGGCCTGTCGCGCCTTCTGGTCACCGGGCGGCCGATCTGGATGCTGGACGAGCCGACCGTCTCGCTCGATGTCTCGGCCGTCGCCATGTTCGCAGACGCGGTACGGGCCCATCTGGCGCGCGGCGGCTCGGCCCTGATCGCGACCCATATCGACCTTGGTCTTGAGGCCGATGTGCTGGACGTCGGACCGTTTCGTGCCGCCCCGCGGCCGGTCGAGGATTTCGACGGAGATTTCCTGTGATCGCGCTTCTGTCCCGCGACCTGAAACTCGCCTTCCGGGCCGGAGGCGGATTCGGATTGGGCCTTGCCTTCTTCCTGATCGTGACCGTTCTCGTGCCCTTCAGTGTCGGACCGCAAAGCTCGCTGCTGGCGGTGATCGCACCGGGAGTGCTTTGGCTCGGGGCGTTGCTCGCCTGCCTATTGTCTCTAGACCGCCTTCTCGCGCTCGACTGGGAGGACGGCTCGCTCGACCTGCTCGCCACGGCACCGCTGCCGCTGGAGGCTGTCGTCACGATCAAGGCGCTGGCGCATTGGATCACCACCGGTCTGCCTCTCGTGCTCGCCGCGCCTGTCCTCGGCGTGCTGCTCAACCTGCCGCAGGCGGGGTTCATCTGGCTGGTCGTGTCGCTCCTTGTCGGCACGCCGGCGCTGTCCGTGATCGGCACTTTCGGGGCGGCGCTGACCGTGGGCCTCAAGCGGGGCGGGCTGTTGCTGTCGCTTCTGGTCTTGCCGCTTTATGTGCCGACGCTGATCTTCGGTGCCGAAGTCGCCCGGCGGGGCGCCATCGGGATGGAGACGTCAACCCCGCTCCTTATGCTGGGCGGGATCACCGCCGGTGTCGTCGCTCTTTTGCCCTTCGCCAGCGCAGCGGTGTTGCGCGTCAATTTGCGTTGATCTTTGTCAATTGAGAACGCACCCGACTCGGACTAGATACTGCGCATGACAACCTCAGTGAACCGCAACAGCCTTTGGGCCTACGCCAATCCCAAGAAGTTCCTGCAAACGTCGGAACGAGTTCTGCCCTTCTTCTGGATCACCTCGGGCCTGTGCCTGGTGGTCGGTCTGATCTGGGGATTCTTCTTTACCCCGGACGATTTCCGCCAGGGATCGACGGTCAAGATCATCTACCTGCACGTCCCCTCGGCGCTGATGGCGATCAACGCCTGGTTCATGATGCTTGTCGCTTCGTTGATCTGGATCGTGCGGCGCCACCATGTCAGCGCCCTTGCGGCCCGCGCCGCGGCGCCCGTGGGCGTCGCCATGACCCTAATCGCGCTCGTCACCGGGGCGATCTGGGGACAGCCGATGTGGGGCACCTGGTGGGCCTGGGATCCGCGCCTGACCTCCTTCCTGATCCTGTTCCTGTTCTATCTCGGCTATATCGCCCTGTGGGAAGCGATCGAGAACCCGGACACCGCCGCCGACCTCACCTCTGTGCTGTGCCTCGTCGGTTCGGTTTTTGCGATCCTGTCGCGCTATGCGGTGAATTTCTGGAACCAGGGCCTGCATCAGGGAGCCTCGTTGTCGCTGGACAAGGAAGAGAACGTCGCCGATGTGTTCTGGGTGCCGCTGCTGGTCTGCATTGCGGGGTTCGTCCTGTTGTTCGTCGCTTTGGTTCTCTACCGCACCGGCACGGAAATTCGCGCACGCCGCATCAAGGCGCTGCTGGCACGGGAAAGGGTAGGGGCATGATGCCGGATCTCGGGAAATACGCCGATGCCGTGCTCTCCGCCTATGCCGCCTCTCTGGCGTTGCTCGTTGTGCTTGTCGCGCTGAGCATCTGGCGCGGGCGGCGAGTCCGCGCAGAGATGGCACGCATCGAACGGAGACTCTCCTCGGATGGCTAGGATTTCTCCGCTCATGGTCGCGCCGCCGCTGGTCTTCGCGGCTTTCGTCGGACTGGCTGCCGTGGGCATGTTTCGCGATGACCCCGAAGCTTTGCCGTCGGCCCGCGCCGGTGAACAGGCGCCCGCCGTGGTGCTGACCGATTTGGGCGGCAAGCCGATGTTTGACGACGCAAGCCTTCGTGACGGCGAGGTCAAGCTTGTGAACTACTGGGCCAGTTGGTGCGCGCCCTGCCGCGTCGAACACCCCAACCTCGACCTGCTCCGCGAAGAAGGGGTCACGATCTACGGTGTCAACTACAAGGATGATCCGGAAAAGGCGATCGGATTCCTCGAGGAACTCGGCAATCCCTATGCGGCGCTGGGTGCCGATCCCGAAGGCCGGATGGCGCTGGATTGGGGCGTTTACGGTGTGCCGGAAACCTATGTCGTCGACGGGGAGGGTGTGATCCTGCTGCGCGTCGCCGGTCCCGTGACCCAAAGGGTGATGGACCAGACACTGCGACCCGCCATCGAGGCCGCCCGCGGCGATTGAAGCCATATGCCCTGAACGCAAAGAAAGGCCCCGCTTTGCGGGGCCTTTCTTTTCTCATATGTGTAAAACGGTCAGGCGACCTTGCAGCGACGCTTGACTAGGCCCAGACCACCAAGCGCGCCGAGCAGCAGGATGCCTGCTGCGGGCAGTGGAACGGGAGCGGGGCCGTCGACGAACTTGAACTGGGTTGCCAGGTTCGATGCGACCTGCGTCCCGTTTCCGCCGGCAGCATAGTCAAAGATGGCGAAACCGCTCAAGGTGAAGTCGGAGCCGAAATCAAAACCGGTGACCGTGTAGCCGTCATAGCCGGAGGTGTTGCCGGCATTCAGATCAGGTAGCGATTCCCCTCCCAGGGTCAGACCGGACAGCGACAGCGTACCGTTCTTCTGAACGTTGCTGCTGTCGTTCGCGAACCGGCCGCCTACGAGCAGCGTATCGGCCGCAGACAGGTCGAAATCGCTCGACGAGATCGACGTGCCGCCGAAATCAAGCTCAAGGGTCGTGGTCGCCGCACTATAGGCGATCGAAAAGGCGTACTGGACGCCATCTTGAATGTCGAATTGACCTTGAGCCACGGGCGCGCCGCCCGGTGCGTTGATGCCGAGTTCGCGGTCGCCGTTCAATTGCGAGTTTCCACCACGGATCTCGGCAACGGCGACTTCGGTATAGTCGCTCGACGGCAGAAGGCTGTCGGTCACGGTCGCCGCGACGGCGACAAGCGGGAGGACCGCGAACGCCGTCGCGGCCAGAGTGGTCTTGAACATAGCTGTACCCTTTGATTGCACGGAATATGCGACGCGCGATTAACACGCTATTTGAATCAAACGAAGAGGGTTTGATGCGTTACCTTGCGGTAACTTTCTGAACTTATTGTTTCTTTTGGGAACCAATTGGACGGGCGTGCATCTGTCGCTGTACGTGCGATGGAAATTGGTCAATTCAAACCGAGGTGAATTTCTGACGAGGTTCTCAACGGGATTGTCGCATTCCCGTTTTGAAGGAGATGGTCCACCGGCGACCTGGGCCGCCGGTGGAGAATCGTGTCAAGCCGCCTTGGCGAGGTTGCGCAGCACGTAGTGCAGCACGCCGCCATGTTCGATGTACTCGATCTCGATCGCGGTATCGATCCGACACTTGAGCGTGATGGTCTTCTCGCTGCCATCCGCCATGGTGATCGTGCAGGGCACTTCCTGCAGCGGCTGGATCGTGTCGAGCCCGTGGATCGATACGGTTTCATCGCCGCTCAACCCCAGCGACTTGCGGGTATCGCCGCCGGTGAACTCGAAGGGGATGACGCCCATGCCGACCAGGTTGGAGCGGTGGATGCGCTCGAAGCTCTCGGCGATCACCGCCTTGACGCCCAGAAGCGCCGTGCCCTTGGCCGCCCAGTCGCGCGAGGAGCCCGCGCCATACTGTTCACCGCCAAAGATCACCAGCGGTGTGCCGGCCTCCTGATAGGCCATGGCCGCGTCGAAGATCGAGGTCTGCTGACCGTCGGGCCCCTTGGTATAGCCGCCTTCAACCCCGTCCAGCATCTCGTTCTTGATGCGGATGTTGGCGAAAGTGCCGCGCATCATCACCTCGTGGTTGCCACGCCGGCTGCCATAGGAGTTGAACTCGCGCACCGGCACCTGGCGGTCGATCAGATACTGACCCGCAGGTGTGGTATCCTTGAACGAACCGGCGGGGCTGATGTGGTCGGTCGTGATCATGTCGCCCAGAACCGCCAGGATCTTGGCACCCTCGATATTGGTGATCGTGCCGGGTTCCTTGTCCATGCCCTGGAAGTAGGGCGGGTTCTGAACATAAGTCGATGTCGGCGGCCAGTCATAGGTCTGGCTGTCGGTGGTTTCGACCGACTGCCATTTCTCGTCGCCCTTGAAGACATCCGCGTATTTGGTCTGGAACGCTTCGCGCGTGACGGTCTTTTCGACCAACTCGGAGATTTCGGCGGAGGTCGGCCAGATGTCCTTGAGGTAGACGTCGTTGCCGTCCTTGTCCTGACCCAGCGGGTCGTTCACCAGGTCCACGTTCATGTCGCCGGCCAGCGCATAGGCCACGACCAGCGGCGGGCTGGCGAGGTAGTTCGCACGCACGTCCGGACTGATGCGGCCTTCGAAGTTGCGGTTGCCCGACAGGACCGATGTCGCAACAAGGTCACCCTCTGCGATGGCTTCGGAAAGCTCCTTCTGGATCGGGCCCGAGTTGCCGATGCAGGTGGTGCAGCCATAACCGACCAGATTGAAGCCGATCGCGTCCAGATCGTCCTGCAGTCCCGCGGCCTCGAGATAGGCCGACACCACCTGGCTGCCCGGCGCCAGCGAGGTCTTGACCCAGGGCTTGCGGGTCAGACCCAGCGCATGCGCCTTGCGCGCGACAAGGCCGGCGCCGATCATGACATAGGGGTTGGACGTGTTGGTGCAGGATGTGATCGAGGCGATCACGACCGAGCCGTCGCGCAACTCGTAATCCTCGCCCTTGACCTTGATCGATTTGCGCGGGTCGCGGGCCAAGACCGGAGCAGGGCCCTCGGCGGCCATGTCGGCGGCCTCGGCGTGGGTGTCAATGCCGCGGTACTCGCTGACAACGTCGAGGAAGGCCGAGGCGGCCTTGTCCAGCGTCGTATAGTCCTGCGGGCGTTTCGGCCCCGAGATCGCCGGCACAATGGTGCCCATGTCGAGATGCAGCGTATCGGTGTAGATCGGCGCATAATCCGCATCGCGCCAGAAGCCGTTCTCCTTGGCGTAGGCTTCGACCAGAGCGACCCGGTCCTCGTCACGGCCCGTGTTGCGCAGATAGCGCAAGGTTTCGGCGTCGATCGGGAAGAAGCCGCAGGTCGCACCATATTCCGGCGCCATGTTGGCGATGGTGGCACGGTCGGCCAGCGGCAGGTTGTCGAGACCCGCGCCGTAGAATTCGACGAATTTTCCGACCACGCCCTTGGCGCGCAGCATTTCGACCACCTTCAGAACCAGGTCGGTTCCGGTGGTGCCTTCGATCATCTGGCCGGTCAGTTCGAACCCGACGACCTCTGGGATCAGCATCGAGATCGGCTGACCCAGCATGGCGGCCTCGGCCTCGATGCCGCCGACGCCCCATCCAAGGACTGCCGCGCCGTTCACCATGGTGGTGTGGCTGTCCGTGCCGACCAGCGTGTCGGGATAGGCGACTTCCTCGCCGGACTGGTCGGTGTCGGTCCAGACCGTCTGGGCAAGATATTCTAGGTTGACCTGGTGGCAGATGCCGGTGCCCGGCGGCACCACGCGGAAGTTGTTGAACGCGCCTTGGCCCCATTTCAGGAACTGGTAGCGCTCCATGTTGCGCTCGTATTCGCGGTCGACGTTCATCTGGAAAGCGCGCGGATTGCCGAACTCGTCGATCATCACAGAGTGGTCGATGACCAGATCGACGGGGTTCAGCGGGTTGATCTTCTCGGGATCGCCACCGAGCGCCACGATCCCGTCGCGCATCGCGGCAAGGTCCACCACGGCCGGAACGCCGGTGAAGTCCTGCATCAGCACGCGGGCTGGGCGGTAGGCGATTTCGCGCGGGTTCTTTCCGCCCTTGGCACCCCATTCAGCGAAGGCCTTGATGTCATCGACACTGACGGTCTTTCCGTCTTCGAACCGCAGCATGTTCTCGAGCACGACCTTCAGCGCGGCCGGCAGCTTCGAGAAATCGCCGAGGCCAGCCTCGGTCGCGGCGGGGATGGAATAGTAGGAGACGGTCTCGCCGTTCACGCTCAGGCTTTTGCGTGTCTTGGCTGTGTCCTGTCCAACGGTGATGGGCATCTTTGGCCTCCCTCTGAAGAGTCGTGGAAATTGGGAATTCGCTGGCCGCTGTCTGCATCAGGCGCACTGTGATATCAATAGAGATCGGCGGGGTGCGACGATTTTGTATACCATTGTATGCCGGATTGCAGAGGACGCCGCATCCCCGCCCTGGATTGAGCGAAACCGGCTTCAACAATCCTTGATTGGCATTCTCCCGGCACCGGGTCTAGACGGGGAAAGCACCAAGGGATACCAGCCTCCATGAAGTTTCTCGCCGCCGCATCGTTCGCGCTCTGCACAATGATGGGCCATGCCGTCGCGGGGCAGACGACACCGGTTGTCGTTGAGTTGTTCACCTCTCAGGGCTGTTCGTCCTGCCCCCCTGCCGACAAGCTGTTGTCGGAGCTTGCACAGCGCGACGACGTGCTCGCGCTTGCCTTGCATGTGGACTATTGGGACTATATCGGCTGGGCGGATTCCTTTGCCTTGCCGGAGCATGCGGAGCGCCAGCGTCGCTATGCCCATAAGGGCAGGCGAGACATGATCTACACGCCACAGATGATCGTCAACGGCGAAGCGGATGTCGTCGGGGCCCATGCCTTGCCGCTGTCCGAAATCATCGCGCGATACAAGGCGCAACCGCCCGCGGTGGCTTTGAGCGCAGAGCGCGACGGCACACGATTGTCGGTTCTCGCCGAAGCGCTGACACCGGTGAAGCCTGACATGACGGTCCTGCTGGTGCGCTACGTCGCCTCTCGCTCGGTCGAGATCACTCGTGGCGAGAACGCGGGCCACACTCTGGACTATGTAAATGTGGTCGATAGTTGGCAGGTGCTCGGCCATTGGGACGGCGCAGCGCCTCTGACCCTGACCGCGGAGATCGAGGGCCCGCGACCGGCCGCGGTGCTGGTGCAATACCCGGGCCCCGGCGTGATCGTGGCAGCGGCGCGGGTCGACTGACTTCAGCTTTTCCAGCGCCGGTGGATCCAGAACCACTGGTCCATATGCGAGCGCACCAGTGCCTCGAGCCCGTCGTTGATCTGCTGCGTCATCGCGACCGGGTCGCCATGCGGGATCGGCTCGTGCATGACGATCTCGAAATCCAGACCGTTGGGCTTGCGGATTGCATAGACCGGGATCAGCACGGCCTTCTGCTTGACGGCAAGTTCGGCGGGCACCGTCGAGGTGATCGCAGGCTGACCGAAGAAGCTGAGCGGCACACCCTCCTGCACATGCAGGTCGCCGACGATCGCGATGATGCCGCCCTTCTTGAGATGGCGCACCATCTCGACCATACCGCGCCGGCCCTGTTCGAACATCGGGGTGCCGATCGCTGAAATCGTGCGCACGTAATGCGCGTTGAAATAGGGGTTGGCCATCCGACGATACAGAGCGCCCATCTTGTGGCCAAGCGAGATCAGCTTGGCGCGTGCGGCATCGTAGTTTCCGAAATGTCCGGTCATCAGCAAGACCGGCTTGCCTTCGGCACGGGCTTGCTCCAGCGCTGCCAAGCCAGGACCGCTGATTGCGGCGGCTTGCGCGCGGTCGATGAAATCCTGCCCTGCATAGAGTTCGATCACCGTGCGCCCGGCATTGTCCGCGACGGCCCGGCACAGGCGCTTTACCTCCTCCTCGGGGAGATCCGGGCAGGTCAGCTGCAGGTTTTCACGCACCCGCCGATCGAAACCGGCCAAGGGGCCGAAGACCCGCGACACGAGCCACCCCATGGTCGGGATACGCCAGCGATACGGGATGACCCCGATCAGGCCGATCAGCGCGCGCAGGAACAGGTTGGCGGTGAAATACTTCGCGCGCTCGAGACGGGAGAGGTCGGAGAAGTCTGCCGGCATTCACAAGCTTTCAGCGGCGATAGGTTTCGCGGTGCCAGACATACAGACCGGCACCTGCGATCACAAGAGCGCCCACAACGGTCCAGAAATCGGGCAGTTCGGCAAAGAACAGCGCGCCCCAGAGCGCGGCGAAAACCAACCCGGTGTAGGAATACGGGGCCAGCATGCTGGCCTCGCCCAGGCTGAAAGCGCGGATCAGGGCGAGTTGGCCGAAGGTTCCGAATACCGTGATCAGGCCGATCATGCCCCAGGCCACCGCGTCGGGTGTCTGCCAGGCGAATGGCACAGCCATGGTCAGAAGGACGGTGCCGACAAGTCCGGTGTAAAAGAGCGACGTCCAGACATCCTCGCCCGACCCCAGGCGCCGCGTCAGCAGCGAATAGGCAGAGTAGCAGCCCGCGGCGGCCAATGGAAACAGGGCCGCGGGCGAGAAGACCGCGCTGCCCGGGCGAATGATGATCATCGCGCCGATCAAGGCGACGGCGATACCGCCGATCCGGCGCGGTCCCATCGGTTCGCCGAGGAACAGTGCCGCTCCGAGCGTGATCAGGACTGGGTTGAGTGCCATCAGCGCAGCGGCCTCTGTCAGCGGGATCAGGCTGATCCCGGTGAAGAAAAAGGCGGTCGCGCTCATGAGAAGTATGGAGCGCATGAACTGAAGGCCTGGGTGATCGGTCCGGACAACGCTGTGCAGGCGCGGTGCGATCAGGACAAGAACCAGCAACATCTGCCCTGCGTAGCGCGCCCAGATCGTCGGCAGGACACCGATACGCGGAGACAACGCCTTGGCAGTGGCATCCATGAGGGTGAAACAGAGGATCGCCGTGATCATCAGCAGGATCGCGCGAGTCCTTGTGGTGGCGACTGCGATATCGCTCATCAGAGGCGACCGGTCGGGGTCACCACAAATCGCCCCAGGTGATTGGAAATCGTTGGCATGCCACGGTGATAGGCGCGCTGTCTGTGACTGTCCATCGCCGACAGTTCACTTGTGAAGAGTTTCGCGTGTCGGACGCCGTGCTTTCTCCGGCTGATACGCAGTCTCTTTGAAACGGACTTCGCTGCGTGTGGAGGCATGTCCTGCGACAATGCCTTTTGAACTGAACTTGACGCTATCAACTGTCACATGCGACGCGTCCATGCCGAGTTACGCGGAAGTTGTCGTTTCTATCTTTGGCCGAGTTTGGTCCGGTCCGATGATCTTGATCCGCAGTTCACCATAGGAGCGGACTGCAACCTCGATTTCACCGGCCTACGCTGTGTATCTTGTCATCCGTTCAGATCTACTGTTGCCAAAGGAGCCTTGGTTCATACGCCGCCCGGTCCAATCAGCCTCTCGTCGACCTAGCAGGTCATTCGTCGCCGTCCGCATCCTCGGGCACGATCAACTCCAGTTCTCCGGCCTGTTCCTGGGCGCGGATCGCCGCGACCACCTCGGTCATCGCGGCCTCGCCATCTCGCGGCTTCACTGTTCCCTTTTCGGTGATCTCCTCGCGCAAGTTGTCCGCCATGCGGGTGGACATGTTGCTCAGGAGGAACTCCGCCACCGGTGCTGTCTCCTCGTCGGTCGCGGCGGCCAGTGCCGTGAGCAACGTCGCGGGTTCCACGGCACGGATGATCTTTGGCACGTCGCGCGACTGAACCCGCGCAGGGATATGTGCGAAGGTAAAGATCGACTTGCGGACCATCGTCGCGAAACTCGCATCGGTTTCGTCGAGACCTGTCAGCATGTCGTTGCGCGTCGCTGCCGCCGACTGGTTCAGGATCGCCCCGACACGTGCCTCGGGACCCTCGTCAAAGGCAAGGATCGGCTTGTGATCCAGCTGGCTGGCCAGTGACAGCCCGATACGGTCGACCGCGTCGGGGGTCACCTTGCCGGTGCGCGAAACCGCATAGGTGATTTTGCGGGCCAGCTGTCCCGGCAACTCGCCCAGAAGTGCCGCCGCTTTGGCGGTGTCGAGCTTGGAGAGGAGAACGGCGGCGACCTCGATGCTTTCTGCCTGCGCCATCGCGGCCAGATCGGACACCGGCAACGCCTTGAGCCGCGACCAGGGATCGCCCGCCTGCCGGACGCCTGCCTCCTTACGCAGCCGCGCGGCGGTTTGGGGGCTGATCTTGCCATCCATTTGCGCCAGCGCCTCTGCCAGGCCTTTTGGAAACGCCAGTCCGACGCCGTCAAGTGCGCCCGCGAACTCCTCGACCACCGAGGCCAGAGTATGACGGTCGACGAGCCCCATGCTGCCCATCTGCTGAATCAGCTTGGCCTGCAGGTCGTCGGGCAGGTCCTCGATGGGCAGATCCGCGCCCTCGCTCAGGAGCAGCCGCACGACGATGGCGGCCTTTGCACGGCTGTTCAGCGCGCGCGGAGCCACCGTGCCGCCAATCTGCGGCGCACGGCTCGATTGAGCCATCGGCAATTGTGGAAGCGAAGCCTTATCCTGCATCTCTGTGACCTTGACTGCCGGCCCGGAGCCGGGCTTTGGGGCAATCTAGGCCGACAGCCGTAAACAAAGGCTGAAGTCTATTGCTTTGGGTTGTCCTTCAGCGCAGTTCTGTAAGCGCCAACTTGTCCAATGATCTGTGCCGCCGCGCGAATAGTTCCCGCGCCATGTTCAAGCGCGCACCACGAATTCCGCACAACCAATAAGAAAAGGCGATCCGGCTCTCGCCGGATCACCGTACCGCGTGAGCGGGGTGACAGGTTTAGCTGCTGGCCTGTTCGACGCAGGATTCCGAAACCGAATCCCATACCGAGCCCGGCGCGCAGGATTGCGCCTGGTGCTCCTTGCCGGCGCAATAGGCAAAGGACATTGCCGGGAGCAGTGCAAGCGCGGCGGCGCAGGTCAGTGTCTTGAACGTCATGGTCGTGCCTCCTGATCCAGTGTGCAGAGAACCATAGTCCGAAACGGGATTCGATCAAAGCGCCGCGCCTGTGAACGCCGGACCTGCTGGATAGCGTTTGCGTGAACGGTCAGGTTTTGAGCGCACCTCGCGACGTTGATGCGCAGGTATCAGTCGCCGAAAACGCGCTTGAAGATCGTGTCCACATGCTTGGTGTGATAGCCCAGATCGAACTTTTCCTCGATTTCCTCGGGCGACAACGCCGCCAGAACGTCGGTATCACCCAGAAGCTCGGTCTTGAAATCCTTGCCTTCTTCCCAGACCTTCATGGCGTTGCGCTGCACCAGCCGATAGGCATCCTCGCGGCTGACCCCGGCCTGGGTGAGCGCCAGCAGAACGCGCTGGCTCATCACCAGTCCTCGGAACTTGTTCATGTTGGCCAGCATGTTGTCGGGGTAGATCACCAGCTTGTCGATGACCTGGGTCAGCCGCGCCAATGCGAAATCGAGCGTGATCGTGGCGTCCGGTCCGATATTGCGCTCGACGCTGGAGTGGCTGATGTCGCGTTCGTGCCAGAGGGCCACGTTCTCCATCGCCGGCACCACCGCCATACGCACCAGCCGAGCCAAGCCCGTCAGGTTCTCGGTCAGGACCGGGTTGCGCTTGTGGGGCATCGCGCTGCTGCCCTTCTGCCCGGCGCTGAAAAACTCTTCGGCCTCGAGCACCTCGGTGCGCTGCATGTGGCGGATTTCGATGGCGACGTTCTCGATGCTGCTGGCCACCACGCCGAGGGCCGCGAAGAAGGCCGCGTGGCGGTCGCGCGGGATCACCTGCGTGCTGATCGGTTCGGGTTCCAGCCCTAGTTGCGCGCAGACATGCTCTTCGACTGCCGGTTCGATATTGGCGAAGGTACCAACCGCTCCCGAAATCGCACCGGTCGCGATCTCCATCCGGGCCTTCTTCAGCCGGTTCAGGTTGCGGTCCATTTCCGCGTAGAACCGCGCGAAGGTCAGGCCCATCGTCGTCGGTTCTGCATGGATGCCGTGGCTTCGCCCGATCCGCACCGTGTCCTTGTGCTCCAGTGCGCGCCGTTTGAGCGCTGCCAGCAAGCCCTTCATGTCCTCGATCAGGATGTCGGCGGCGCGAACCAGTTGCACGTTGAACGTGGTGTCGAGCACGTCCGAGCTGGTCATGCCCTGGTGGACGAAGCGCGCCTCGTCGTTGCCGATGATCTCGGCCAGATGGGTCAGGAATGCGATCACGTCGTGCTTGGTAACGGCCTCGATCTCGTCGATGCGGGCAACGTCGAATTCCACGTCTTTCGCCTTCCACACCGCAGCGGCGTTTTCGCGCGGGATCACGCCCAGATCCGCCATCGCGTCACACGCATGGGCTTCGATCTCGTACCAGATGCGGAACTTGGTTTCCGGCGACCAGATGGCGACCATGTCGGGGCGGGAATAGCGGGGGATCATCGGGTGCGGCACCTTGTTCTGAGCGGGATGGGGTTGCGCCGCGTCTTAAACTGACCGATCACGCGCCACAAGGCGCGAGGTGGTAGATGACTCCGATTGACCGCAAGACTAAAGAGATGCGTCAGCTGGACGATTTTCGTGGCACATGGCGGATCGAGCGCGTGATCCGCCATGCGGACGGGATGGCGGCGCGATTCGAGGGGCGGGCGGTCTGGACTCAGCACGGTGCTGATCTCGCCTACGAGGAAACAGGTGTGATGCGCCTCAAGGGGCAGGCGACTGTTTCGGCTCGCCAACGCTATACTTGGCATCCCGATCTGACGGTCAGCTTTTCCGATGGCCGGTTCTTTCACACGGTACCGCCTGATGGCGGAGAGACATCGCACGTGTGTGATCCCGATCGGTATGACGGGCACTACGACTTTAGCAACTGGCCAAGTTTTTCGGTTACCTGGCGCGTGTGTGGACCACGAAAAGACTACGTATCGCGCAGCACTTACAGCCGCGTGGAGGGCTGATCGCCGCGTGCGGCGTCCAGAACGGTCTTGTTGCGGCAATAGTCCGGCGCTTCGCTCAGCATGCCGTTGGCAGACTGCAATCGCGTGCAGGCATCCTGGTCCGTGCACGTCGAACAGCGCAGCACCATGCGGCGCAGCCGCGGCGCTTCGAGCTCGGGATCCACGGCCAGCATCGCGCCGAGATCAGTGCCCAGCCTGTCGGCCATGCCGTTCACCAGGTCCGTGCTGCGGGACAGTTTCGAGATCAGGCCCATGGGGACTCCCCTTACGGTAAGGTTGCACAATGCAACTGACGATCAGCATGCCACGCCCGCACGCCCCGCGTGTTGATATCGATCAAGTGCGGGGGCGTCCCGCGCCAGGCTGCGAATGCAGAAAATTGTTGCGGCAACGCAGCGTCTGCGGCATCAACCCGTTCAAACCGGCAAGACAACAGGAGCATTGCCCATGACAATCGCGCTTCCCAATCGTGTTCTGACCGAGGCGATCGGCCCGCAATCCGGCGCCGCATTGCGCCTGAAGCAACTGGTCCTGGTGCTGGCCGGGATCGTCGTTCTGGCGGTGGCCGCCAAGATCCGGGTGCCGATGTGGCCGGTGCCGATCACCATGGGAACCTTCGCCGTACTGTCGATCGGGGCCGCTTATGGCGCGCGGCTCGGCTTCGTTACGATCCTCGGCTACATGCTGGTCGGTGCCGTCGGCTTCGACGTCTTCGCCGGCTCCTCGTCCGAGGCGGCGGGACTCAGCTACATGATGGGCGGCACGGGCGGCTACCTTTTGGGCTACGTGCTGGCGACCGTCGCGCTCGGTGCGCTCGCGGCCCGCGGCTGGGACCGCTCATTCGGCAAGATGGCCCTGGCGCTGCTGATCGGCAACGCGCTGATCTACCTGCCGGGCCTCGCCTGGCTGGGCCAGCTCTATGGCTGGGACAAGCCGATTTTGCAGTGGGGTCTGACGCCTTTCCTTTTGGGTGACGCCATCAAGCTGACGCTTGCAGCCCTTCTGCTGCCGGCGCTGTGGCGCCTTGTGGGAACCGCGCGCGGCTGAGCCGAAGCTTTCTGAACCGAACATGCGGGCCCGGAGGCATCCTCCGGGCCCGTTTCGTTTGGAGTGCCTGTCCTGTGGACAAGCCCGCGCGCTCGGGGCAGAGTTCCGTGCAAACGTGAACGGAGACTCGATGCCACACTCGCGCCTATCCCTGAAGAGCGCCCTTGCGACGGCGGCCCTCCTGCTGGCGCCCGTGGCGCAGGCCGACACGCCGCTGACCTACACCGACAACGGCAAGGCCCTGTTCTCCCTCTCGGTGCCGGATTTCTGGACCGTCCATGTGGGTGGACCCCGTGACCTGGCCGATCCCGAGACCGGTGAAAGCAGGTTCGTCAGCCGGGTGATCGGACTTCAGCCGCAGACCGACCCGCGCCTCTGGGTCGGGCTCGTCTCGCCCTTCGGCGTGCGCGATTTCGCAGGCGTGCAGAAATACCTTTCCGAAATCGGCCCGTTCCTGGTCAAGGATGCGGTGGTCGAAGATTTGACCCGCAAGACCATCGCTGGTCGCGACGCGCGCACGCTCACCGGCAAGGGGCGGCGCGACGGCAAGACGGTCCATTTCACCGCGGTGGCCATTGATCTGCCCGCCAACCGCATGGCCGTGGCGGTCGTCGTGATGGAGGCCGGACTCGACCAGGCCAGCCTTGCGGATGTGAACCGGATGTTCGCCTCTTTCAGGGCGGGGAGGTGAGCATGATCGGCACGCGCATCAAACGCTCCATTCTTGCACTGGCGCTCGGCCTTTCGAGCCTTGGCTTGGCCGCTTGCGATCCGGACGGGGTTGGGGTCAGCGGCGGCGTCGGCGTCTACTACGATTCCATGCTCTGGAACGATTACTATTACGGGGGGCCAAGGCCGCCCTACTATCGCCCGCCGCCAAACCGACCGGTCCCGCCCGCGCGCCCGCCTGTCGGGGTGACGCCCCCGATCGGCACGGTGCCGCCGGGCTTCCGACCACCCACGGCCCGCCCACCGGTGACCCGCCCGCCCGTGGCGCGCCCACCGATCCACCGGCCGGCCGGCGGTGGCGGACGGTTCCGGTAGCGGACAGGCGCTCACTCGTCCTTCAGGCGTGTCACGACCTCTGCGCCTTGTTCCAGCGTGCGGTGCACAGGACACTTGTCGGCGATCTCCATCAGCCTGGCGCGCTGCTCTTGGTCGAGGTCGCCGGTCAGGCTCACAACCCGTTCGAACCGATCGATCCGCGAGGGCTGGCCCGCATCGGCATCCTCTGCATGCACCTTGGCATGGGAGATATCGACGCTGACACCTTTCAGCGGCCACTTCTTACGCCGCGCATACATGCGGATCGTCATCGACGTGCAGGCGCCAAGCCCGGCTGCCAGCAGTCCATAAGGGGTGAGTCCGCGGTTCGTGCCGCCATAGGAGGTTGGTTCATCCGCATAGATGTGGTGGTCGGGGCCTGACTGAACATCCTGCAGGAACCCGTCGGGATCGGCTTCGCGCACGCGCACGATTCCTTCCGGTGCGCCCGGTGGCGGAGCAGGCGGTGTCAGGTCGACATAGCGCGTCAGCCACGCCGCGATCACGTCGGCGGCGTATTCCGCATCGCGCGCACGGCTTATCAGGTGGTCTGCATCGTCCAGGGTCACGAAACTCTTTGGGTGTTTCGCTGCAAGGAAGATCTGGCTGGCGTTGTCGATACCGACAACGTCGTCTAACGGCGCGTGCATGACCAGAAGCGCCGCCCTGAGCCGTGCGAGCACCGGCGCCAGTTCGCTCGCCGACACGTCCTCGACGAAGTCGCGCCCGATGGTGAACGGCCGCCCGCCAAGTTCGACCTCGGCCGACCCTTCGCGCCGGATCGTGTCGAGCGCACCGGCGAAATTCTGCGTGACATGGCCGGGGTCGAACGGTGCGCCGATCGTGACGACGGCCGCAAGCCCGTCGATCTCTCCGGCCGCTTTCAGCACCGCGGCCCCGCCCAGCGAATGCCCGATCAGCAGGGATGGCGTCATGTCGCGGCCGCTCAGATACCGGCAGGCTGCCAGCAGGTCGTCGACGTTGGACGTGAAGGAAGTGTTCGCGAATTCCCCCTCGGAATGCCCCAGCCCGGTGAAGTCGAACCGCAAGACCGCGATCCCCATGCCCGCCAGTCGCGCCGCGATCCGCCGTGCCGCCGGAATGTCCTTGGAGCAGGTGAAGCAATGAGCGAACAGCGCCGTGGCCAGGTGCGGCCCTTCGGGCAGGTCAAGCCGCGCGGCCAGCGTCGACCCGTCATGGCCGGCAAAGGTTATACGTTCGGTGGGCATTCGATCCTCCTGTGATGTTCCGAACCTGAGGGGGTGCGCGAGGATTGCCAAGGGGATTGATCGTCGGTTCACGCAGGGGTGAGGGTGTCCAGGGTTCGTTGAGATACGCGATCGCGCAATCGCTGCCGGAGAGTCAGTAGGACGGATGCCGGGGAAAATGGAGGTCAGCTTGTCTCGATTGCGACGCCGGACTCGTGATCCATCGATCGCGTTCTCGAACACGGGGCGCGAACAAACTTGTCCCTGGCTATCCCTTGATCTTCAAGTTCGCACGCTTGGGTATGACGCCAGCGTTTCCATTGTAAATGACCCGGTCATTTCGCGCAGCGCCCCGGGGGCACCGTGATCGAGGAAATCAACGCTGCGAACACTCGTGAGAAAATCAGACTCGACAAGGTCTTCTCGATCACCAGTTTCGCCGATCTGGTTGCAAACCACATGACGGACTTCACCGACGGATCGATCGAGCAGACCTGTATCAGCGATGGCGCCGGCCTGAACATCACACTCGAAGGTCTTCTGATCGCCGATCTGGACAGCGGGGACTTCCTGTTCTGAAAGTCGCCAAGTCAGCAAGGGCGCATCCTCGAGGGTGCGCCCCTTTTTTGCCGCTATGACCTGCCACCCATCAAAGCTGCGTCGAACGGATAGCGCGTCAGGTTCTCGTAGCCGTCCTCGGTGATCAGCACCTGGTCTTCGAGCTTGATCGTGAAATCTCCGCCGACCTCTCCCACAGCGGCTTCAACACAAAGCACCATGCCGGGTGCGAGCGCATAGTCGAAGGCGCCCGGAACTGCCTTGTCGGGATAGGCCACCAGGGGCCATTCGTCACAAAGGCCGACCCCGTGCATCAGGCAACCATATTTCTGTGCCTGGAACCTGTTGTCCAGCCGATGGCAATTGGCGGTCAACTCGGGGATGGTCACACCGGGTTTCAACATGTCCATGTTGGTCATGATGTGCTCATGGGCGTGCTGCATCGCGTAGACCATGTCCGGACGGGGCGCATGGTCGCCGATCCACCAGGTGCGCGAGATGTCGATGCAGATGCCGTAGGAGCCGATCAGGTCGGTGTCGAAGGCGACGATCTCGTTCTTGTTCACTACCCGCGGTCCGCATTCCTGGAACCATGGGTTGGTGCGTGGTCCCGACGCCAGCAGGCGGGTTTCGATCCATTCTCCGCCGCGCTTGATGTTTTCGGCATGCAACACGGCCCAGATGTCGTCTTCGCAAGTGTGCCCATCGCCCACATTGGCGCGGGCGAAGTCTTCCATCGCACGCACGGAGGTTTCACAGGCATGGTTGGCGCAGCGCATCGCCAGGATCTCGTCCGGTCCCTTCACGGCGCGCGCCTTCTCGGTGACTTCCTCACCCTCCATGAGAACAAGTCCCTGTGCCTCCAGCGCCCGCGCCCCGCTCAGCATGATCTTGTCCACCGCCAGCCGCTTGTTGTCGCCGGCATGGTCGTACAGCACGTCGGCCACTTCGGCGGCAAAGGCCGCGCTGCTGTCCTCTCCCCTGTCCCCGCAGGAGAAATAGAACATCGATGCGCCCGATCGCTGCTCGCGCACCAGCGGGTTGAACGTGCTCAGGAACGGTGAATTCTTGTAGTCCCAGATCACCATATACCCATCCGCGCAGAGCAGCACGGCGCGGAACGGGTTATGCGTGTTCCACAACTGCATGTTGGTGCTGTCGGTGGCATAGCGGATGTTGAGCGGGTCGAACATCAACAGACCGCCATAGCCGCGTGCGACGATATGCTGGGTCAGCCTTTGCCAGCGGTACGTCCGCATCCGCGGCAGGTTTGGCAAGGTCAGCCCCGCTGCCGCCCACTCCGCCAGCGCCAATTGTGTCGGCCCGATCTCGATGCGGTCCTGATCGTTTGGAGTTCCGTCGGCCAGTATGTCGCCTTGCGTCGGGTCGATCTTGCGCCTGTCGCGGTAATGGGTGTTCATGGGCAGGCCTCCTCGACAGTCATGCTGCGACGGGTGGGGCAGGGCGTCCGTCCGGAATGCGACCGGGCCGGTGTCGTTTTTTGGGAGCGTTGAAGATGCGTGAAATCCTGCAGCAAGAGCTGCCCTACGACGTCGCCGCGGCGCGTCCGCTGCCGGGGATCCGGCCGCTCGACATGGCCGACTGGCTGCTGCGGGACGAGGCCTTCGCGGCACAGATGGCCGAGCGCGAGCGGCTTCTGGCGGCTCGGCGAGAGGAGGTGCTGGCTCTCGATCCTGCCGCACGGACGGCGGCGCTGGAACTGCTTGACCTGGTGGTGGCCCAGGCCTTTCCCGGCGCAGGCGATCACGTGACCCGGCCCGATGGCGTGACGGTGGCGCTGGACCGGACCGATCCGATGGACACACTCGGGCGCCTCGCACAGGAGGATTTCTGCATCCTCCAGAAGCAGGGCGACGAACATGTCCTGACCGGCGCGGTCCTGTGCTTTCCGGCGAGCTGGACGCTACGCGAGAAATTCATGCGCCCGCTCACCACGATCCACGATCCGGTCGACAGCTACGACCAGGGCATGGCCAGGCGGGTGCAGCGCCTGTTTGATGGGGTGCGTGTGGGCCAGCCTCTCTGGCGGTTCAACGCGCTCTGGTATGTCGACCCGACGCTGCACCAGCCGCGCAGCGTTTCCGATCCCCGCCCGCGCCAGACATCCGGCGCGGCCGAGTTTTTGCGCAGCGAACGCCAGACCATCCTGCGCTTGCCGCGCAGCTCGGCAGTCGTATTCGCGATCCACACATTCGTCGTGTCGCGGCGCGACTATGAGGCGCACGGGCAAATGCCCGATTGATCGCCGCGGCCACAGCTCGCGGACGTGACGGGCACATGCATGCCGCCAACAGTGCCGATTCAACCGCGAATTCTCGGGCAGAATTCCGTTGAACGACCGTGAGCATTGCGTCTCGGGCAATTGGTCGTAAACTGTTTGATGGGTGAAGACGGGGGCAGACGATGAGCGCGAAAAAGCCGGGCTTCGGCGAAATCGGCGACATGAATGAACTCGTGGCGCTCTATGTCGATACCGTGCAGGCCTGGATCGACGCACTGCCGCGGCATCGCGACGAATCCGAACCGCCCCCCGGATCGAACCGAGAGATCATGCTGCTTCTGGCGCGTGCGCAGGCGGCCTGGCTGACCAGCGGTCTTCGGTATGGCCAGCAGGTCAGCGCGTTGATGGCCGATCGCGGAATGGACCTTGCGGGCCTGACGAGCCTTGTGCGCGAACCGCCGGCCGACGCCACCCCGGACGAGACACGCCGCCAGATCGAACTGATCGACAAGGCCCGCGATTTCCTGACCCAGGTGGCCGATGCTTCCCTGACCGAGGCCGAAACCCTGCGTATCCAGTTGCTCAAGATCGAGCGCGAGTTGCGCGCGCTTCAGGCAGGTGGATCCGACCCGGACCCCAAACGCAACGTCCGGACCAAGCGATGAACAACGATCATGGGGCAGGGCGGGCCGACTGGGTGATCCCGGAACTCGGGTTCGAGGTCGAAACCGAGCGCTTGCGCCAGGCCATTGCCGACTGGCTCGAAGGCACCGATCCCGAGATGAGCGAGGCGCTTGGCTGGCAGTTCCTGGCAGGCTCCAAGTATTTCCGTCCGCTGACCATGTTCAGCTGCGCCCGCGCGCAGACCGGCGAGGTCAGTGATCGGGTGATCCGATCGGCGGTCGCGCTGGAACTGTTTCACAACATGACGCTGGTGGTTGACGATATTCTCGACCGGTCCGACACGCGTCGGGGCAAGGCGACGATGCACGCGAGGTTTGGACAGCTCAACGCGCTGATGACGTCGGGCTACATGACCGCCGAAGCCTATCGCATGATGGCCGACGACGCGCAGGCGGTGCGGCTCTTGTCGGAATTGATGACTCGTCTTGGGGCGGCGGAATGTGCGCAATGGCGGCTGCGCTGCCAGCCGCTTGGCGTGTCGGATTGGCGCAAGCTGGCGCAGGAGGACACCGGCTCGATGTTCGAGGTCGCAGCCTGTCTCGCGGATCGCAGCGAGGCGCTCAGGCTCTATGGCCGCTATCTGGGGATGCTCTATCACGCCTGTGACGACGTATCCGACGTGCGTGGCACCGATGCGCTCGGAGAGGGTGGTGGCGACGAGGATATCCGCGACGGGATCCTGACCCTGCCGGCTGCCATCGCGACTCTCGACAAGGACGTGCGCGAGATGTTTCGCAAACCGGACGCGTCGAACTATGCGGCGTTGGCCGCGGCCTTCCGCGCCGTGTTGCCCGAGGCCGAGGCCGAACTGGACATCCTTGCCGACCAGGCGCGCGATGAAGCGATCAAGAACGCGGACGATCCTGCGCCATTGCTGGCGCTGGTCGACCGCACGCGATTGCTGGGCAACAAGGTCTGACCAGGGCCGCTCAGGCCTTGGCGGTCTGGCGTTCGGTTTGCTGCAGATGTTTCAGCAAGCGCGCGGCTCGCACCGGGTCGGGATCGTCGCGGCCTTCGGGTAGGGCTTCGATCAGCGGCTTCAGCAGCGTGCGGCCCGTCTCGGGATCGCCTTGCCGGCCCAGCAGATCCGCAAGGCCCGTCGCGGCGCGAAGCTGCCAGGCGACGGCCTTGAGCTTGCCGCCCCATTCCAACGCATCGCGCCAGGCTGACAGGGCGGACTCGCCGTCGCCTGCCATCTCGCAGACCCGTGCGCGCGCGATGCGCACATCGGCGGCCAGCGAGATTTCGCCCGAGGTCGCGACCAAATCTTCGACGCCGTCCAGTACCGCAAGCGCGGCGTCGGTGTCGCCCTTTCTCGCCAGCATGATCGCCTGCATCCCGCGGAAATGCGGCTCGTGCAGGCGGAAGGACATCGCCCGACAAACATCGAGCGACGCGCCGACGATGTGCAACGCTTTCTCCAGTTCGCCGGTCGCCGCCAGCGCCTCGGCCTGCCAGAACAGGCTGAAACCGGCCGCGAAATCATACCCCATCCGCTTGGCATAGCTGACCGCGTCGGTCGCCACCTGCAACACCGCGTCGGACCGTCCCTGCAAGGCCGCGAGGCGGCAGATGCCGTTCACCTGGGCGTAGATCTGCGAATAGGGGTCATTCAGCGTTTCGGCATGATCCAGCGCCGATTGCGCCATCAGCGTCGCCCGTTCGGAATGGCCGGTCGCCCAGAGCGATGCGGCATGCCAGCATCGCGCGATCACCAACGGGTCGCCCGTGGTGTGACGCGGCGCGGACGAATCCCACGCGCCGCTGGCGAAATGCTCCTCGGCCCGTTCGGCCCAGTGGCGCGACTCGGCATAGTTGCCGCAGCTGTAGTGCGACCAGGACAGGGCCGATCCGGCCGAGACGAGAAGTCGCGGATCGTCGCCTGCGATCTCGGCGATACGCGACAGTTCCACATGACCCGCCGACACTTCGCCGCGCATCGCAAGATGCGCACCGTATCCGTTGTGAAAGGCGATCTGGAAATCCTTGCTGGTGCCGGACGGATCCAGGGCGCGCGCCCGGGCGAAGGCGGCGCCGACCTCGGGGGAGGCATGGCCCTTGATCCCGCTCAGCACCGCGCCGTGAGCCACGTGCAGTTGCAGTTCCAGCGTCTCGCGGTCTTCCGTCTCTGCCATACGCGCGACCTGGTCCAGCCCGGCGCGCACATGGGCGTGCGCCTCGCTGGTGACCCCGCGCTGGCGGGCGGCTTGCCCGGCGGCGAGCCAGTAGCGGGCTGCCTCCGCCGGAGCGCCGGCTTCGGCATAGTGGCGCGCGACGAATTCCGGAGCGGTCTTCAGCCGATCGGGAAAGCTCTCCTCGATGGCGCGGGCGATGCGCAGATGCATGTCCTGACGGCTTCGGTTCAACAATGACTCATAGGCGGCGTCGCGGATCAGCGCGTGGCGGAACACCCAGGTGTCGGCCTCCTTGGCGGCAAAGATCAGGTCGGCATCTGCCAGGTCATGCAGCGCCGCCACCACCGCCTCGGGTGTTCTGCGCGACACCTCCAGCAGCAGTTCGAGGTCGAATTCCCGCCCGATCACCGAGGCGATCTGCGCCACCTGGCGTGGACCGCTCAACTCGTCGAGCCGAGCCATCAGCGTGTCGCGCAGCGAGGCCGGAACCGCCGTGATGGTCTGGTGATCCATCTGCACCAGCGACTTGGTCAGTTCTTCCGCAAAGAAAGGGATGCCATCCGCCCGTGCCGCAAGTGCCGCGCGCACGTCCTCGCTCAGCGTCAGGTCGGGGGCGAGATGGGAAATCAGCGTCTGCACCTCGCGCGGGTCCAACCTCTCGATATCGCAGAGCGTGACGCGTTCGGATTCGCCCCAAGGTGGCTCGAGCCCTGGCCGGAAGGTGCCGACCACCAGCACGCGCCCCTCGGCCACCACGTCGGTCATCCGATGCAACAGTTGCAGCGTCGTTGGGTCGGCCCAATGCAAATCCTCGAAGAACAGCATGACCGGGCTTTCCTTCGCCGCCCGCAGGATCAGCGAGAGCATCGCATCGAACAGGCGTTCACGTTGCAGGCCGACCGAGATCGTCAGCGGCGGGAAGCGGTCGGTCGGTAGTCCCATGAGCCCCGCGATCAGCGCGCCCTGGTCTTTGGCCTGGCTTTCGGTCAGCCCGAAATAGCCGAGAATCTTGTCGATCTTCGTGTCCGGCGAATCCTCGCGGTCGAACCCCGCGCCGTATTCCAGCGCCCGAATGATCGGGTGCAGCGCCGTGTTGGAAAAATAGGGCGAACAATGCAACTGCACCAGCGATGGCCCTTCCATCCCTGAGCGTTGTTTCAGTTCCCGCAGCAGCCGGCTCTTGCCCAGACCGGCCTCGCCGCGCAGCATGATGACGTTGCCCTTGCCGGCCTTGGCGCGCGCCCAACCCTCCATCAGCAGGCCGATTTCGACGTCGCGCCCGACCAGCGGGGTGATCTGCTGGGTGTTGCGCGCCTCGAAGCGATTGCCGCTCTGGGCCGGGCCGATGATCCGCCAGGCTCTCGTGAGACCGGGTATGCCCTTGAGTTCGAGCGGCTTCAGAGGCTCGCTGTCGAAGCTGCGCCCCAGCAGCCGGTGCGTGCGTTCACCGACCACGATCTGATCGGGTTCCGCCACTGCCTGCAGACGCGCGGCCAGGTTCGGCGCATCGCCCGAAACCACCGCGCCTTCATACAGTCCACGCCCGACAAGGTCGCCGACGACGACCAGCCCAGTGGCAATGCCGATCCGTGTCTGCAAGCGCAGGCCCTGCGGCGACTTGAGCTGCGACAGGGCCTCGATCAACGCCAGACCCATGTTGACCGCGCGTTCCGTCGCGTCTTCCTGCGCCGTCGGATAGCCGAAATAGACCATCGAGCCGTCGCCGAGGAACTGCGCCACGTGGCCGCCGGCGCGGGTCGCGGCGTCGGATACCGTTTCGTGGTAGAGCCGGATGAGGTCGCGGAACTCCTCGGGGTCGAGTTGAGAGGATATCCGCGTCGAGCCGACCATGTCGCAGAACAGGATCGTCAGTTGCCGCCGTTCGGCCTCCCATTCGGTGGCGCCGCGTCGCGGTCGCGCGACCTGTTCGCGCTCGGGCGCGGCCTCCTTGATCGCCCGCAGGATCATCAGGCGGTGGCCCAGGATTTCCACCCCAAGCTGTTTGAGCGCCTCGTGGTCGAGGTCGTTCAGGAGGTCCGGCGTTATCTGTTGGCTTTCGAAACTCTCCGCGTATTGCGGCAAACCGATCTCGGCCAGCCAGGTCGATATTCCCATAGCTCTTCCCATGTCTTTCCCCCGGCTTCCCCTCCGGGTCTATCCGTTGCCGTCGCGCCGAAGGGCGCGTCAGCTCTTCTCCCCATACACTTTCTTGCCGTCGCCCTTGTGCTTGCGAAATCCCTTGTCGTCGTAGTTCCAGTAGATCGGTCCGGTCGCCAGCGGATGTCCCTTGGGCAGGTTCCGAACCGAGTTGGTCCAGTTGATCGGGCCGAGGTACTGCGGCGGGTTGGGCTTGCGCCCCATGAAGGGTTGCAGTGCCTTTACGGCGGCCTTGATGAACTTGCGCTGCATCTCTTCCCAGCCGCTGCCGTATCTGCCCATCGTTGTGTTCGCCTCAGACCACAGCTTGGCGCTGGCGGCCAATGGCGCCCAGGCCAGCTTGAGGGCCTGGAACAGTTCCGGCGGAAAGGATTCCGGCTCCAGCACCGCGATCGGTTCCGCGCGCGGCGCACGGCGCGCGCGGATCGCCTCGGCCGCGTTCAGACCCGAGATAACGGCCCCCTCAATGGTCGAAACGTCCATGAGGTTCTTGACGTAAGTGCCCGCCATCCAGAGATTTTCCAGCGGCGTCTCGGTATCTGGTCGGCGCTCCCAGCTGCCGACCATGTTGGCGAATAGTTCCTCGCCCGTGTTCATGTCGAATGCCGTCTTGCGCAGATCGATGTCCTTGAGTTCGACCGGCAGGTGCTGCATCACCTCGCGCAGCACGTATTCAATCGCCGTGGTCGGATGATCGAGGTCGAGGATCAGTTCATATTCGTGCTTGTGTCCCTTCGGATGGCGTTTTTCTGCCGGCACGGACAGCAGTGACACGACATCCGAACAGGTCACGTAGAGGAACGTGTTCGGCTTCTGACCCGCGGGGGTATCGTGCCTGATGTCGCGCCACAGCTGGGTGTAGTCGAGGAACGTCATATAGTATTTGGCGCCCTCGAAATCGGTCACGTCCTTGGGCAGTTTGGCGATATGGCAGTTCAGGTAGAGCTGCAGCGCGCCCATCGGCTCGGCCTCGAGATACTGCACCTCGCCCAGATGCGGTGCCGCGTCATAGAACTCGTCCGTGAGCAGCCGCTTGATGGCGCCGGGAGTCACGGCGAGGATGACGGAGTCATGCGACACGTCCACCTCTTTCGTATCGGTGGTCTTCCAGCTGTCGTTCACCGAGGGCGACCGGTTCACGATGTCGAATTCGAGCTTTGCGATCTTCGTGCGTTTTTCATTAGGCAGAACCTTGCTCAACCGATGCAGGGGCATCAGCTCGAAACGCTTCTCCTTGCCGGGCTCGTTGAAACTTTCCAGCGTTTTCAGCCAAGGCTCCATCAGGTATTCCCACTTGTTTCCCGCCAGCAGGAAGAACTCGGGTACCGAATAGCGGTTGGTGTACTTCACGAAGGTCCGATAGCTCTTTGCCGAAGCTTGATAGGACGAGATCGCCCAGACGGTTTCCCACAAGGTCTGATGCAGGTCGGCGGCGGTTCGGGTCATGTAAGGGCGCGAGTGCAGGAACCCGTTGACAGAATACTTGTCCAGCAAGTCGTGCTGGTGTTCAGGCTCGGCCAGCATGTCGATCATCGAGTACATGTAGATGAACAGGTCCGGCGCCGGCGCGGCCTCGGAATCCATGTTGCGCAGGAAATCCTGTGGCCCGCTTGGATTGAACATCGCGGGCAGGCGGTCCAACTCGTCTCCGCGCAGGAAACGGAAGGCTTCGCGTGGCGTGAAATTGTTCTTGATTCCGATCTGCTCGGCGATGGTCCAAAAGTTGAAATAGAAGTTCGGGAACATGTGATAGGAGTGTTCCCGCCGGGTCCGGGTCACCTCGTCCCAGTAGGAATGCAGCATTCCGCCGACGAATTCGTCCTGTTCATACAGCGTGACGTGGAAACCGCGTTCGAGCAAACGAAGGGCCGCGCTCATTCCGGCGACGCCAGCCCCGACAATCGTTACAGTCTTCATGCTACCCTCCCAGGTTGTTCGCGTTTTCCGCTAACGATGCGGAACAACACTCGTGAAGATGGTAACACGGATCGAAACTTCGATTAACACTCAATAAAACCGATCGGCAAGCTGTTGTATATACACAATTTTGATCGATTTGTGATCAGGCGAACGGCATCCTTACCGGGCGGTGGAATGGGGTGGGACAATCCCTGGTTGTGTCGTGCGGGTTGTGTCGCGCAACTCGGGGGCGGTCTCCCTTGGATGTGTAACCGCGGGGGCGTCTCTTTCGCGAAGAGAGGATGGTAGGCCCGGAGGGACTCGAACCCCCAACCAAAGCGTTATGAGCGCTCTGCTCTAACCAATTGAGCTACAGGCCCGCCTGCCGACTGCCTAGCACGGTGGACGGGCGCGTCAAGATGGCCCATGCCGTGCCGGCTGTTGCAAGCGCCTGCGCAATGCTCTACCCCGCGCGCATCAGTTCAGGGGATATGGCCATGACGACGGGAAAGACCGGAATCACCTATGCCGACGCCGGCGTGGACATCGACGCGGGAAACGCGCTGGTGGACCGTATCAAACCCGCCGCGAAACGCACCGCGCGGCCCGGAGTGATGAGCGGTCTCGGCGGCTTCGGAGCGCTGTTCGATCTCAAGGCAGCGGGATTTGACGACCCGGTTCTGGTCGCCGCGACGGATGGGGTCGGCACCAAGCTGCGCATCGCCATTGACACCGGACGTGTCGATCGGGTGGGGATCGACCTCGTCGCCATGTGCGTCAACGATCTGGTCTGCCAGGGGGCCGAGCCGCTGTTCTTCCTCGATTATTTCGCTACCGGCAAGCTCGACACCGAGGCGGCGGCGCAGATCATCGAAGGCATCGCCACCGGCTGCGAAGCTTCGGGCTGCGCGCTGATCGGGGGCGAGACCGCCGAAATGCCGGGTATGTATCCGGCGGGTGATTTCGATCTGGCGGGCTTCGCCGTCGGCGCGATGGAGCGCGGCGCGGCACTGCCTGACGGCGTGGCGGCAGGCGACGTGCTGCTGGGGCTGGCCAGCGATGGCGTGCATTCCAACGGGTATTCCCTTGTACGCAAGCTGGTCGAGATCTCGGGCCTGTCCTGGGAAGACAACAGCCCGTTCAGCGGCGGGACGCTGGGCGACGCGCTGTTGACCCCGACCCGGCTCTACGTGCGCCCGGCTCTGGCCGCGATCCGAGCGGGCGGCGTGCATGCACTGGCCCATATCACTGGCGGTGGACTGACTGAAAACCTGCCGCGTGTGCTGCCCGACGGCATGGGCGCGACGATCGACCTCGCCGCATGGGACATGCCGGACGTGTTCGGCTGGATGTCCGAGGTCGGCGAGATGACCGAAGCCGAAATGCTCAAGACCTTCAACTGCGGCATCGGCATGATCCTCGTTTGCGATCCCGACATGGCCAATGTGGTGAGCGAGACCCTGACGCAGGCGGGCGAGACCGTGCATCGGATCGGCACCGTGACTGATCGGCCCGGCGTCACCTATACGGGCAGCCTGGCGTGAGCGAAAAGCGCGTCGCGATCCTGATTTCCGGCAGCGGCTCCAACATGGTGGCGCTGCTCGACAGCATGACGGGAGACCATCCGGCGCGGCCGTGCCTCGTGTTGTCCAATATTGCGAGCGCTGGCGGCTTGGAAAAAGCCGCGGCACGCGGCGTGCCGACCGCCGTGGTCGATCACCGCCCCTTTGCGGGCGACCGCCCCGCCTTCGAGGCGGAGCTCATGAAGCCGCTGCTCGACGCCAAGCCCGACATCATCTGTTTCGCGGGGTTCATGCGCATCCTGACGGCCGGGTTCGTAGACCATTGGGCCGGCCGCGCCCTCAACATCCATCCGTCACTGCTGCCCAAGTACAAGGGCTTGCACACCCATGAACGCGCGCTTGCTGCGGGCGACACCGTGCATGGCTGCACCGTCCACGAGGTGACCGCGGATCTCGATGACGGGCCAATCCTCGGGCAGGCGCGGGTGCCGGTCGTGGCCGGTGACACGCCGGAAACGCTCGCCGCGCGCGTGCTTCGGGAAGAACATCGGCTCTATCCTGCGGTGCTGCGGCGCTTCGCGGCCGGAGACCGCCGCCGGGTCATGCTCAACTGACATCCGCGCCGTCCGCATGGTTTGCAAATGCTTTCCTTTGCCGTAAGACGATGGGGTGAAGCGGCTGCCTGACGGTCTTTCACGGCACCAGCGACCCACTTCACAGATCACAGCAAGACCGGAAAACGTTCCACCATATGAAAACCCTGACCACCACCCAAGAGCTGGCCGATTTCTGCGCGCTGGCCCACCAGCAGCCCTATGTCACGGTCGACACCGAATTCCTGCGTGAACGGACCTATTATTCCAAGCTCTGCCTGGTGCAGTTGGCCTTGCCGGGAGAGGATGACGACACCGCTGTCCTGGTCGATCCGCTGGCCGGCGACATGTCGCTCGATCCGCTCTACGACCTGTTTCGCGACACGTCCGTGGTCAAGGTGTTTCACGCCGCGCGGCAGGATCTCGAGATTTTCTGGACCGAGGCGCGGGTCTTTCCCGAGCCGCTGTTCGATACTCAGGTGGCAGCGATGGTGTGTGGCTTTGGCGAGCAGGCGGGATACGAGACGCTGGTCCGCAAGATCGCCCGCGCCCAGGTCGACAAGACAAGCCGATTCACAGACTGGTCGCGCCGCCCCCTGACCGAAGCGCAGAAGAAATACGCGCTGGCGGATGTGACCCACCTGCGCAAGGTCTATGAATACCTTGCCGACGAGTTGGAAAAGACCGACCGCGCCCGCTGGGTCGCGGAGGAACTGCAGATCCTGACCGATCCGGCGACCTATGACGTCCAGCCCGAAGAGGCGTGGAAGCGCGTGCGCACACGGACCAATTCGCCGCGTTTTCTGGCCATCGTGCGCGAACTGGCGGCGTTTCGCGAAACCCACGCACAGAGCAACAACATTCCGCGCAACCGGGTGTTCAAGGACGATGCGCTGGTCGAACTGGCGTCGGCCAAACCACGCACGCAGGCCGATCTCGGCGGGATGCGGCTGCTGCTGCGCGAAGCCCGTAAGGGCGCGATCGCGGACGGAATCCTTGCGGCGGTCGAACGCGGCCTGAACTGCCCCAAGGACCAGTTGCCCAGCCCGGACCGCAGCCGCGAAAGCCTGCAGGTCAACCCGGCGCTCGCCGACCTGCTGCGGGTGCTGCTCAAATCCAAGACCGAAAGCTCCGGTGTCGCCGCCAAGCTCATCGCGACCAGCGCCGACCTCGACGCGATTGCGGCGGGTCTGCGCGACCTGCCGGCGCTGACGGGTTGGCGGCGCGAAGTGTTTGGCGAAGACGCGCTCAGGCTTTGCGACGGCCGGATCGGCCTTGCGGCACAGGGGCAGCAGGTGGTGGCGGTCGATCTCTAGCGGCGCGCGCGCTCAGCGGCGGCCGCTCTCCAGGGCGTTCTGGGCCGCGCGCACCCGCACCAGCCGGATCGCGGCCAATTGCTGCGTGTTGAGGCTGTAGCCGTTGACCACGCGCCGCGTGCGTTCGCTGCCGACAGGTGTTGCGGACTGTGGGTAGGCGACACGGAATTCCAGTTCCAGCACGCCGTTCTCGTCGATCAGGTCTTCGGAGACCGGCCGCAGTTCGGCGCCGTAGGCACCTTGCCGGCTGGCCACGCCTTCGGCCACGATGACCGCGCCGCTCGGCGCGGGGGTGATCCGCAGATCGGTCACCGTGGCGATCAGCACCGACACGTCCTCGGGCGGCGGGCGACGCAGGCCGCTGCCGCTGCGCTCGGGAAGCAGCGGATTCACGGTGCCGTCAACGGGAACGGTCTCGCCACCACCACCCCAGTTGCTCGGGTTGATCCGCGAGTCGCGCCAGCCACAGCCCGACAGGATCAAGCTGCTCGCAACGAGAAGGGTGAGGGGAAATTTCATGCGCTTTCGCCGATCTGGAGACTTGCCTCCTGTCCGGTTACCGCATCCGGCCGCGGTTGAAAAGACGCAAGGCCGGGCTGGACAGTCGGTGTGGGGCGACTTACCTCAGGAACGAGCGAAGCCGGGGAATACGCATGGCCACCAACGCCTTTGAAGACATCGTGGAGGATTTCGAGTTCCTGGAGGACTGGGAGGATCGCTATCGCCACGTGATCGAGTTGGGCAAAGCGATGGATCCGCTCGACGATGCGCTGAAAGTTCCGGCGACCAAGGTCGACGGCTGCGCGAGCCAGGTCTGGCTGCATCCGATGATCGAGGGCGAGCGATTTCGGTTCGACGGCGACAGTGACGCGATGATCGTGCGCGGGTTGATCGCCGTTCTGCGCGCGCTCTACAACGGTATCCCCGTCGCCGAGGTCCCGGCGGTGGATGCACGGGGCGAGTTGGCCCGGCTGGGGCTGAACGATCATCTTTCGGCGCAACGCTCAAACGGCCTGCGAGCGATGATCGAGCGGATTCGCGCCGTGGCATCCGAACACGCCTGACCGACGGGACACGTGGGGGGGGCGCTGCCCCCGTCCCCTGCGGGGCCTCCCCCGGAGTATTTGTTCGAAGATGAAGCGGCGGTCAGGCGGGGCTGTCGACCCAGCTCTCGAGAGTGGTCGCAAGGTCGCCATAGCCGGTCCGGCGGCGTTCAAAGGCGAGGCCCAGCTTGTCGGCGCAGCGCCTGGCCCGCTCGGTCAGGGCCGGATCGTCTGTCTGTGCCAGGTAGACCAATTTCTCGTAGTGGCCGAAATACGCCTCGCGCAGTTCGGGATGGCGGTCGAGTCCCAAAGGTGTCCAGACGAAGGCGTCGAACTGGCGGGCCAGGAAATCGGTGAGGTAGAAGGCGGTGATCTCGTCCTCGTGGTCGGCGAAGCGGTCGAGACCCTCGTAGAAGGCGTAGCAATGCGGGCCCTCGACCATCCTGACGCCCAGCCGGGCACAGGCCGCCTGCAATTGCCCACCGGTGCCGCAATCGGCATAGACGACGAAGATGTCGTCATAGGAGGCGTTGTGTTTCGCGATGGCGGCCTCGACGGCCGCGGTGATCCGGTCGGGGTGGTTGTGCAGGATCGCGGGCAGACAGGTGAGGTCGATATGCGTCCAAGCATTCCTCTCCTTGAGATCAAGGATCTCGCGGACGAGGGCACCGCAGGCGATCAGAAGAAGCTTCCCGCCCTCTGTCGCGGCGAGGCCGCTGCGTGTCAGGGTGGCGTCATCGGGCAGGGGAGCGCGTGTCATGGTCTTCTGACGGCCGACGGCGTGCGGGTCAGCCGACCGCCATTCGGTTGTGCTTGCGGCCGACGAAGTCCTTGGCGGTTTCGACCGCTACGGCGGCATCCCGACAATAAGCGTCCGCGCCGATCGCCTTGCCGAATTCCTCGTTCAGCGGTGCGCCGCCGACCAGCACGATGTAGTCGTCCCGTTTGCCCTGTTCGATCAGGGTGTCGATCACGACTTTCATGTAGGGCATGGTCGTGGTCAGCAGGGCCGACATGCCCAAGATATCGGGCTGTTCGGTTTCCAGCGCCTCGAGGTAGTTCTCGACCGGGTTGTTGATGCCCAGATCGACCACTTCGAACCCGGCACCTTCCATCATCATGCTGACGAGGTTCTTGCCGATGTCGTGGATGTCGCCCTTGACGGTGCCGATCACCATCTTGCCGACGCGCGGCGCGCCGGTTTCCGCCAAGAGCGGCTTGAGGATCGCCATGCCGCCCTTCATCGCGTTAGCGGCCAGAAGCACCTCGGGCACGAACAGGATGCCGTCGCGGAAGTCGGCCCCGACGATGGTCATGCCGCCGACCAGCGCTTCGGTCAGGATCCGATAGGGCTCCCAGCCGCGATCGAGCAGGATGTTCACGCCCTCCTCGATCTCTTCCTTGAGACCGTCATAGAGGTCGTCGAACATCTGCTGGACCAGTTCCTCGTCGTCCAGTTCCGACAGGATGATGTCGTCTTCGTCAGACATGCGCGCGTTCCTTGATGGCGTGGGCGTCGCCCCGGTGGCCGTTGTTTCATCGGTTTTGCCGTTTTGCCGTAGGGCGACTGCGATATTTACGACATAGGCGGCTCCGCAACCGACACTAGGGGGAAATCCGCCCGATTGATAATGAAGATTGCGCATGGTGATCATGCTGTGCTTGCAGGAGTTCTCCTAATGTTCCAATGTCGGGCATGGCCAGCGCAGAGCATATCGATCCGACACGGCGCAAGGGGCGGGGCGCGCTTGGCAATGCCGCCGGGCGGTACGACCTGGCGCGCGAGACCGAAGCGGATGGTTGGGACCGTCCCGAGGATCTGCCGCCGTTGCGCACCGAGGTGTCGCTGGAACGGCCGCGCCGGATGATCACCTACAACCGCAGTCCGGACTTGCCGTTTGATCGCTCGATCAATCCCTATCGCGGGTGCGAACACGGGTGCGTCTATTGCTTCGCGCGGCCGAGCCATGCCTATCTGGGCCTGTCGCCCGGGCTTGATTTCGAGACGCGGCTGGTGGCGCGGCCCGAGGCGGCCGAGGTGCTTGCGCGCGAGCTCTGCGCGCCGCGTTATCGGGTGGCACCGATCGCCGTAGGCACCAACACCGATCCTTACCAGCCGATCGAGCGGGATCATCGCATCATGCGCGACTGCCTCTCGGTGCTGGCAAGGTTCCGGCATCCGGTGGCCATCGTCACCAAGGGCACGTTGATCGAGCGCGACATCGATATCCTGGCTACCATGGCGCGGCAGGGGCTGGCGCGCGTTGGGGTTTCTTTGACGACGCTTGACCCGGTCCTGAGCCGCCGGATGGAGCCGCGCGCGCCCGCTCCGGCGCGGCGTCTGCAAATGATCCGGCGGTTGACCGAAGCGGGGATCCCGGTGCGGGTCATGACGTCGCCGTTGGTGCCGGGGCTGAGCGATCACGAGCTCGAGGCGCTGCTGGAAGCAGGGCGCGCTGCCGGGGCCGATGCGGCGAGTTGGATCATGCTGCGCCTTCCGATGGAGGTTTCCCGGCTCTGGCAGGATTGGTTGGCCGAGCATTACCCTGCCCGGGCGGTACGGGTGATGGCGCGGCTGCGAGAAATGCACGGCGGCAAGGACTACGACGCACGATGGGGGCATCGTATGCGGGGGCAGGGACCCTACGCTGAAATGGTGGCGCAGCGGTTCCGTCTGGCGGCGAAACGGCTGGGGCTGGACCGGCGCACCGAGCCGCTCCGATGTGACCTGTTCAGGGTGCCGACCAAAGTGGGTGACCAGATGTCATTGTTCTGACAGGATCGACCAAATGAAAGAGGGGGAGAGATGGCGGATAAACCGGTCGGATGGGATGCGCGGTATGCGGCAGAGTGGTATCTGTTCGGGACCGAACCCGCGGCGTTTGTTGCGCGCGAGGCGGAGCGATTGCCTGCCGGTTCAGAAGTGCTGTGCGTGGCCGACGGGGAGGGGCGCAACTCGGTCTACCTGGCCGGGCTGGGACATGACGTGACGGCCTTCGATCCGTCTGCGGTGGCGCTGGAAAAGGCGCGGGCGCTGGCCAATGCGCGGGACGTGACGGTCGCGGTTCGACAAGCCGGGGTCGAGGACTGGGACTGGTCACGGAAGTTCGACGTGGTGGTCGGTGTGTTCATCCAGTTCGCACCGCCGGCGATGCGGGCCGAGCTGTTCGCGGGTATGGCCCGGGCGGTCAGGCCGGGTGGTCTGCTGTTGCTGCATGGGTATGCGCCGCGGCAGGTCGACTATGGCACGGGCGGTCCGCCCGATGCGCAGAACATGTACACCGAGGCGTTGTTGCGCGAGGCATTCAAGGAGTTCGAAATCCTGCACCTGGCGGACTACGATGCAGACATCGAGGAAGGCGCGGGCCATTCGGGGCGCTCGGCGCTGGTGGATCTGGTCGCGCGCAAACCGGCCGATTGAGCACACCGTAGCTCAGGCGGAGCCAACGATTTTAGCAGGTTGCAGAAACTTGTTTCGCGCGCGAAACAATCAGGTTTCTTGACATGTATTCAGGGTGTTAAAGGGCAGTTCTCATGCGGCTGCCTGAGCGCAACGCGCCTATTGCGGCGGGTCAGCCGCGCCGTCGGCCGCGACGCTCGCGCGGCTTGGGCGTATCGTCGCCAGTGCCGTCGCCCGCCGAGGAAAATGCCCCCAATGCGGCGGTTATCTGCTCGAGCGTCGGACGGTCACCGCGGGGGCGTTCGTCGAGGGCCGCGCGCATCAGGCGCAGGTGATCGGGCATGGTGCCGCAGCAGCCGCCGATGATCCGGGCGCCGCAATCGCGCGCCATCACCGCGTATTCGGCCATCAGCTCGGGCGTGCCGTCGTAGTGGATATGGCCGTCCACGTATTTCGGGATGCCGGCGTTGCCCTTGGCGATCAGCGGGCGTTCCGTGCCCTGAGCGACAAAGCCCAGGACCGTGCGCAGGATGTCGGACGCGCCGGTACCGCAATTCGCGCCGAACGCCAGCGGAGGCGTGTCGAGCGTTTCGACCATCTGCACCATGTCGGCCGAGGTGACGCCCATCATGGTGCGCCCGGCGGTGTCGAAGCTCATCGTGCCGCACCAGGGCAGGTCGACCATCGAGAAAGCCTCGGCGGCAGCGCGGTATTCCTCGGGGGCGGAGATCGTTTCGAGCCAGAGCACGTCGACGCCGCCTTCTTTCAGACCGTCGGCCTGTTCGTGGAACATCTCGACTGCCAATGCATGGCTGAGCGTGCCGACGGGTTCCATGATTTCTCCGGTTGGGCCGACGCTGCCGGCCACGACCACTTTGCGTCCGGCGGTGTCGGCGACGTCGCGGCCGAGTTCTGCGCCGACGCGGGACAGTTCACGCACCCGGTTCTGGGCATTGTGCAGCTTCAGCCGCGCCGCGGTGCCGCCGAAAGTGTTGGTGAGGAAGAGGTCGCTGCCGGCCTCGACTGCGCCCTTGTAGAGCGCCGTGATCTTGGCCGGCTGCTCGACATTCCACAATTCCGGCGCGTCGCCGGACATGAGCCCCATGTTGAACAGGTTGGTTCCGGTCGCGCCATCGGCCAGGATCACGTCTTTATCGGCGAGAAGGGTCTCGAGTGCGGAGGTCACTGATGTCGTCCTGTTCAATGGTAGCGCGGTCGCAAGGGTCTATGGCCCGGTGTGTCACGGCATGCGGGAAACGGCAAACCGGAAATTCTCATGTTCGACATGAGGCCGGTCGCGGCACTGGCGCCGGTCCCGACATATGCGGAAGCGGCGCGGTGCTTCAGGCTGCCGGCGGACAGGGCGGCGTGTCAGCCGACTTCCTGCATGATCTGCCCCTTTGCGACGACCAGCAGTTCGTCCATCTTGGCGCGGATGGTGTCGGCATCCGCCTTGTCGCCCAGATCGGCCACCAGTTTGCGCACCACATCCTCGTGGCCGGCTTCCTCGAAATCGGCCAGCACGACGGACTTGGCATAGTCCTGCGCCTCGTCTCCGGTCTTGCCCATCAGTTCGGCCGCCCACAGGCCGGTCAGCTTGTTGCGGCGGGCGACGGCCTTGAAGGTCATTTCCTCGTCATGGGCATACTTGTTCTCGAATGCTTTTTCGCGGTTGTCGAATGTGGTCATGGCGCTGGCCCCTTGCGATGATGTGTCTCTGGTTGATATGCCGATCCGCTCCCGCCAGTGCAAGAGGGGGCCGTGCGCTTGCGACACTGCGGCCCTTGCACTATAGCGGCGACACGCGGGCGGGACTCATCCCGGCCGTCTATCCGGAAGGGCTGTTCATGGCGCGTCGCAAGAAGATCTACGAAGGCAAGGCCAAGATCCTGTATGAAGGCCCCGAGCCGGGTACGCTCGTGCAGTATTTCAAGGACGACGCCACCGCGTTCAACGCCCAGAAGAAAGACGTGATCGACGGCAAGGGCGTGTTGAACAACATGATGAGCGAGTTCTTCATGACCGGGCTTGGCGCGGTCGGCGTGCCGACTCACTTCATGAAGCGGCTGAACATGCGCGAACAACTGGTCCGCAGCTGCGAGATCGTGCCGCTGGAGATCATCGTGCGCAATTTCGCCGCCGGCTCGATGAGCCAGCGCCTCGGGATCGAGGAGGGCATGCAACTGCCACGCCCGATCGTGGAATACTGCTACAAGGACGACGCGCTGGGAGATCCGCTGGTCACCGAGGAGCATATCGCGGCCTTCGGCTGGGCCAGCCAGCAGGACATGGACGACATCCTGAGCCTGGCGCTCAGGGTGAACGATTTCATGTCTGGATTGATGTTCGGCGTCGGCATCCGGCTCGTCGATTTCAAGATCGAGGTGGGCCGGGTCTATGACGGCGATTTCCAGCGTCTGATTGTGGCCGACGAGATCAGCCCCGACAGTTGCCGGCTGTGGGATATCGAGACGGGGCAGAAGCTTGACAAGGACGTTTTCCGCCGCGACCTGGGCAGCCTGACGGACGCCTATTCGGAAGTGGCGCGCCGCCTCGGAGTGATGCCCAAGACCTCCAAGCCCATCACCAAGCCGACGCTGATCAACTGACGCGCGGGTTGTGGGCAGGGGGCACAGGATTTTTCGACCAGAAGGAAGCGGGAACGCGCCGCTTCGGGATCAGAGGGTGACGAGATGAAGGCACGGGTGCATGTGATGCTGAAGGCCGGGGTGCTGGATCCGCAGGGCGAGGCCATCCGCCACGCGCTGGGGGCGATGGGGTTTGACGGCGTCGAAGGCGTCCGGCAGGGCAAGGTGATCGAGCTGGACCTGGCCGACGGCGCAAGCGAAGCGGATGTGCGCGAGATGTGCGAGAAGCTGCTGGCGAACACTGTGATCGAATCCTACACGGTGGACATGGGGTGATGCGCGCGGCGCGGCTGGTTGACTGGCGTGCGCCGCTGGAGCTTGTCGAGCTGCCATCGCCCGAGTCCGCGCCTGACGGGGTTGTTCTCAAGGTGCTGGCCTGCGGCGTCTGCCGGTCGGACTGGCACGCCTGGACCGGCGCGGACCCGGTCGATCTGCCGCATGTGCCAGGGCACGAGTATTGCGGCGAGGTGATCGCGGTCGGGCGTGACGTGCGACGTTGGCGCGTGGGCGACAGGGTGATCGCGCCGTTCATTCTGGCCTGTGGGCGCTGCCCGGAGTGCGCCGCAGGTCACCAGACGATCTGTGCCGAGCAAGTCGTGCCCGGGTTTACCGCGCCGGGGGCTTTCGCCGAGGAAATCGCGGTCCGCTATGCAGATGTCAACCTGACCGCCTTGCCCGAGGCGATCGCGCCTGATTTGGCGGCGGCACTCGGCTGCCGGATCACCACCGCCTGGCACGCCCTGACCGGGCGGGCGGCGCTGCAAGCTGGCGAATGGCTGGCGGTGTTTGGTGGCGGCGGGGTCGGGACCGCGGCCCTTCTGCTGGGCCGCGCGCTGGGGGCGCGGGTGGTCGTTGTCGACGTGGTAGCGGACAAGCTGGACTTTGCACGCACGCTTGGGGCCGACGCGGTCGTGGACGCCCGTGCGGGCGATGCCGCCGAAATGGTGCGCGAGGTCACAGGCGGCGGCGCCGATCTCGCTATCGAGGCGTTGGGGGTCGAGGAGACCACGCGTGCCGCGATGCTGTCGCTGCGCAAGCTGGGGCGGATGGTTCAGGTCGGAATGCCAGCCGGGGCGCATCGCGAGATGCGGCTGCCGATGGACGCGCTCTATGGCGGTCAGCTGGCCGTCTACGGCACCCGCGGAATGCCGTCCTGGCGTTATCCGTCGTTGTTGTCGCTGATAGAGGGCGGTCACGTCGATCTGACCGGGCTTGTCACGCGACGTATCGCGCTGTCTGATGTGAGCGATGAACTCGCCGCTTTCGACGCACCGGCGCCGCCCGGTGTGGCTGTTGTCACCGATTTTCTGAACTGAAGGAGCTTGCCGATGCGCGCTGCCGTTGTCGTTTTTCCGGGATCCAATTGCGACCGTGATCTCGCGGTGGCCTTTCAACGGGCCGGGGCGCAGGTCTCGATGGTCTGGCACAAGGACACCGATCTGCCCGAAGGCGTCGATATCGTCGGTGTGCCGGGCGGCTTTTCCTACGGTGATTACCTGCGTTGCGGTGCGATCGCGGCGCAATCGCCGATCTGCCGCGCTGTCAAGGCCCATGCCGAGCGCGGCGGCTATGTCCTGGGGGTGTGCAACGGCTTCCAGGTGTTGACCGAAACCGGTATCCTGCCCGGCGCACTGCTGCGCAATGCGGGGTTGAAGTACATCTGCAAGACCGTTGATCTTGTTGTCAAAACCAGCGCCAGTGTGTTCACGAGCGGTTACAACGGCGGCGACACGGCCGCGATCCCGATCGCTCACCACGACGGCAACTATTTCGCCGATCCGGAAACGCTGGCGGCGCTGCACGATCAGGACCGTGTGGCGTTCACCTATGCCGAGAACCCGAACGGATCGGCGCGCGACATCGCCGGCATCCTGTCTGAAAACCGCCGCGTGCTGGGAATGATGCCGCATCCTGAGCGCGCTGCCGATTCCGGTCATGGTGGCACCGACGGCATGGCGCTTTTCCGCGGACTGGCGGATGCGCTGGCGCCGGCATGACTTGAGCGCGGGGCGCGGCGGGCGTAACCTCTTTCCATGAACGCGCCCTTCACCCCCAAACCACCGATTTCGGGCTGGCCTCGGTCCGGGGCGATCAGTTGGCGTGTCCGGCTGGCGCTGGTGCTGCTGCTGATCATCGCCGTGGGAACCATCTGGATCACCAACCAGGTGATGACGGACCGGTTCACCGAAAGCACACGCAACCGCGCCGAACTCCGTCTTCTGCTCTACAGCGGCAACCTGCAGAGCGAACTGGGCCGCAATGCTATCGTGCCGCAGCTTCTGGCTCGCGACCCGACGCTGATCGGGGCGCTCAATTCCAGCGATTTCAGCCAGTCGACGCAGCGGTTGATTTCCTTTGTCGAGGAGATCGGGGCAGCCTCGCTGATGCTGCTGGATGTCGACGGGCGCACGGTTGCGGCGACGGATCGCAATCGGCTTGGCTCGCAGCATCGCAACGAGCCTTACTACGTCGATGCGATCCGCTCCAATTCCACGACCTTCTCGGTCATCCCACGCGAGGCGGGGGGGTACAGCTTCGCCTATTCCCGGCGGATCGAGAGCGGCCTGAACATCCTGGGAGTCATCGTCGTCGAGGTCGACCTGCAGAAATTCGAACGGGCATGGTCGGGGATTTCGGACGCGGTGATGGTGACGGACAGCACCGGCACGATCGTGCTGTCGACGGAGTCGCGCTGGCGCGGGCTGAACGAGACCGAGGCACTCCAGCGCGAAACGCCGCAGAGCGCCATCGAGCGCGCGATCCGTGCCACGGCGGACTGGACCGCCTTGCCGGCGGATGCCTACCTGCAGGGCGAGGCGGTGATCCGGATGGAAAAGAAGATCCCCTTCCGTGGCTGGCGGATGACGTCTTTCACCACCTACGCGTCGGTTCGGGAACGGGTGAACGCGATCCTGGCGCTCGAGATCATGGGATTCGCAATCCTGCTGGCGCTGGTCTTTTATGCGCTGAGTCGGCGCACGGCCCTGCGCATGGCGCTGTTCCAGCGGGAGTCGGCAGAGCTTCGCGCATTGAACGCCCGTTTGCAGCGGGAAATCGCCGAGCGTGAGCGTGTGCAGGAAACCCTGGCGGTGGCTGAACAGACGCTCGCGCAATCGAGCAAGCTGGCCGCTCTGGGCGAGATGTCGGCCGCCGTGAGCCACGAGTTGAACCAGCCGCTCGCGGCGATGAAAACCTATCTGGCGGGCGCGCGGCTGCTGCTGCGAAGGAACCGGCCCGAGGAAGCGCTGTCGTCCTTCGGGCGGATCGACGACCTGCTGGAGCGGATGGGGGCGATCACGCGGCAGCTGAAATCCTATGCCCGCAAGGGCGGTGACGCGTTCACGCCCGTCAACATGGGCGATGCGCTGGCCTCGTCCCTGGCGATGATGGAGCCGCAATTGCGCCAGCGCCAGGTGCGCATCACCCGAATCCTGCCCGAGGAACCGGTGCTGGTGATGGGCGACAGGCTGCGGATCGAACAGGTGATGGTGAACCTCTTGCGGAACGCGCTGGACGCCACCAAATCGGTGCGTAATCCGGAGGTCGACATCATCCTGTCGGCGGGGGAGACGGCGACGCTGACGGTGCGCGACAACGGAGAGGGTATCGAGGATCTGGAGTCGTTGTTCGAACCGTTCTACACGACCAAGCATCCCGGCGACGGTGTGGGCTTGGGGCTGGCGATCTCCTCGGGTATCGTGAATGACCTCGGGGGCCGACTGACCGCGCGCAACGGGCGCGACGGCGGCGCGGTTTTTGAAATGCAGTTGCCGCGGCTCGGACCCGGTGTCGAGGCTGCAGAGTGATGGAGAAGACGTGATGGCACAGGCCATGAAAATCGCGATCGTGGATGACGAACAGGACATGCGCCAGTCGATCAGCCAGTGGCTGGCCCTGTCGGGCTATGACACCGAGACGTTCTCCAGCGCGGAGGATGCGCTGAAGACGCTGGGGCCGGAATATCCGGGCATCGTGATCTCGGACATCAAGATGCCGGGCATGGACGGGATGCAGTTCCTGAAGAAGCTGATGGGCAGCGACAGCGCGCTGCCGGTGATCATGATCACCGGCCATGGCGACGTGCCGATGGCGGTGGAGGCGATGCGCGTGGGGGCCTTCGATTTCCTGGAAAAACCGTTCAGCCCCGACCGGATGTCGGACCTTGCCAAGCGGGCCACCGTCGCGCGTCGACTTGTTCTGGACAACCGCGCGCTGCGCCGCGAACTGTCCGATGGCACGCAGCTGATGAACAAGCTGATCGGCGCGAGCCCGGTGATGGAGCGTCTGCGCGAGGATATCCTCGACCTGGGGCAGGCCGACGGACATGTGCTGATCGATGGCGAGACCGGCACCGGCAAGACGCTTGTGGCGCACGCGCTGCACGCGGTGGGCAGCCGGGCGGGCAAGAAATTCGTACTGGTCAGTTGCGCGGCCCATGAGGAAGACGCGCTGTCCAAGCGGCTCTTCGGGCCAATGTTGCCCGAGGACGAACAGCTGCCGGCCATCGAGGAAGCGCGCGGTGGCACGCTGGTTCTCGAGGATATCGAGGCGTTGAGCGAAATGCTGCAGGCCAAGCTGCTGAGCGTCATCAACGAACAGGGTAGCCCGGCCGAAACCCGCATCGTCGGGATCAGCAACCTGCAGGAGGCCGGCCGCACCAGCGAAGATGTGTTGCGGCCCGACCTGTTCTATCGGTTGGCGGCGCTGCGCATCACCGTGCCGCCGCTGCGCCAGCGCGGCGAGGATATCCTGACGCTGTTCACCCGTCTGTCCGAGCAGTTCGCCGACGAGTACGGGTGCGAGTCGCCACCCGTCAGCGCGCAGGAGGCCGCACAGCTACTGCAGGCGCCCTGGCCGGGCAACGTGCGCCAATTGATCAACATCGCCGAACGCGCGGTATTGCAATCGCGCAGAGGCAGCGGCACCATCGCGTCGCTGCTGATGAGCGATCACGAGGAGATGCAGCCGGTCATGACGACTGAGGGCAAGCCTTTGAAGGAGTATGTCGAAGCGTTCGAGCGGATGCTGATCGACAACACGATGCGCCGCCACAAGGGCAGCATCGCCTCGGTCATGGAGGAGCTTTGCTTGCCGCGCCGCACCCTGAACGAGAAGATGGCGAAGTACGGGTTGCAGCGGTCGGACTACCTCTAGCCACCGCATTCGACGGTACGCCGTCCCGTTACTGGAACGGGTTGACCAGCAGCCGGGCGATGTCGTTGGTGACGTTGGACCATCCCAGCGATACGACGAGCCCCGGATCGCCGGTCTCGGCGCCCTCGTAGCGCATGGAAAGCGCAAGGCGGTTGCGCAGAGTGTAAGTGGCACCGACGTTCCAGTACTGGTTGTCGTTGAAGCTGGTTTCACCAAGAGCTGCGGTGATATTCCAGCGATCGCTCAAGTCCCAGAGCACGCGGCCTCTCTGGTTGAGCGAGTCGATCGTGTCGTTATAGGCGAGCAAGAGTTCGGCACCGACCGTCTTGCCGATCGGGAATATCACGCGGGCCTTGGCTTCGCCGCAGCAATCGCCCGACGCGTTAAGCCAGAACCGCCGATAACTGAGATCGAAGAACAGGTCATTCGCCAGTCGACGTCGGTGACCGACATAGACATCGAACTCGGTGCGATCCCGGTTCAGCCGCACGTAGGACACGGCGACACCGCCATAGAAACCGCGCCAATCCAGTTCGAAAAAAGGCTGGAAGCTGGGATTGCCGCCCGATTGGCTGATCCCGTTCGCGACATAGTCCGAAGTGATGGTCGCCGACAGGATATAGGACAGCTCGGTCGGCGGGAGTGTGGTCTGTGCGCTCGCCGGGGCTGCAAGCCCCGCAACGGCGATGCCGCGAAACAGGAGAGCGAGGAGGCGCTGCACTGGGACGGCGGGCATTGGAAGCGGGTTCCCGTGAAACTGATCTTCTGCCCCAGAAACACGCGAAATCACGCGCGAAGCAAGGCGTAATTTTTCAACTTAAGGGGGATTCGGTGGCAGCTGATGCAGAATACCCATTGTCATTTCCGCTGGGCTGCTTTTATTGTGCCAGATGGGTCTGCCGCTATTGAGCGGCGCAGGACCCATCGAGAGTTTCGCTGCTCCGGCCCTTGCCCGATCGAAAATCCCGCAGGACTGGACAGACCGATGCGATCCCTTCGGGGATCAGTGAAGTGCCCCTGTTCGCGAACAACCGGATTGGGGAAAGAATGGGCAGGCAAGGACGCGATCCGGCCTGTCGGAGAAGAACCGCGATGACGCGCGCGCACGCATTGAGCATATCGGCAGGGGGGCCATCGGCCCGACCTTGCCGCGCCGTGTCAGAGATCGCCCTCACAAGACACCATCCCAAACGCGCGCGTCCGCCTGGGCAGGCGCGTTCGGGATCGTGCATCAAGGACACATGGCCAAGAAAATGCTTATCGATGCCACCCACGCGGAAGAAACCCGCGTCGTGGTGGTGGATGGAAACAAGGTCGAGGAATTCGATTTTGAATCCGAAAACAAACGCCAGCTTGCTGGCAACATCTATCTCGCAAAGGTAACACGGGTCGAACCGTCGCTTCAGGCGGCGTTCGTGGAATATGGCGGCAACCGCCATGGATTCCTCGCGTTTTCCGAGATTCATCCTGATTACTACCAGATCCCGGTCGCAGACCGGGAGGCTCTGATGGAGGAAGAGCGCGCCTATGCCGAGGCGATGAAGGCGAGCGACGAGGAAGACGCAAACCGGCCCAGCCGGTCGCGCCGCTCTTCCTCGCGCAGCCGCAGCAAAGCTGCGGATGCCGCATCCGGCGATGCGGTCGCGACCCGCGAGGTCTCGGAAGAGATCAGCGGTATGGAAACCATCGACCTGAGCGATGGCGACGCCGAGGACACCACCGTCGCGGAGACGCCCGAGGGCACCTCGCCCATGGAGCGTGTTTCGGAAACACCGGTCGAAGAGCCCGAAGAGGCGTCGTCCGAGGATATGGACGACCGCGAAGCCTCCGAAGACGAGGAAGGCCCCGACGCCGCTGAGAAGGACGACACGATCGAGTCCGTGGCCGAAGAGGACGACATCGAGGATATCCGCCCACCGCGCAAACCGCGTCCGCGGCGCTACAAGATCCAGGAAGTGATCAAGGTGCGCCAGATTCTTCTGGTGCAGGTCGTCAAGGAAGAGCGGGGCAACAAGGGGGCCGCGCTGACCACCTACTTGTCCCTGGCGGGCCGGTATTGCGTGTTGATGCCCAACACAGCGCGTGGCGGTGGCATTTCGCGCAAGATCACCAACGCCGCCGACCGCAAGAAACTGAAAGAGATCGCCGGCGAGATCGACGTACCCAAGGGCGCTGGCCTCATCGTGCGGACGGCGGGCGCCAAGCGCACCAAGGCCGAGATCAAGCGCGACTACGAATACCTACAGCGCCTGTGGGAACAGATCCGCGAACTGACGCTGAAATCGATCGCACCGGCCAAGATCTACGAGGAAGGCGATCTGATCAAGCGGTCGATCCGCGATCTTTACAACCGGGACATCGACGAGGTCTTCGTGGAGGGCGAACGGGGCTATCGCATCGCCAAGGACTTCATGAAGATGATCATGCCGTCCCACGCCAAGAACGTGAAGCAATACACCGATCCGATGCCGCTGTTTGCGCGCTACCAGGTGGAAAGCTATCTGGGCGCGATGTTCAACCCGACGGTGCAGTTGAAGTCCGGCGGCTACATCGTGATCGGCGTCACCGAGGCGCTGGTAGCGATCGACGTGAACTCGGGCCGGGCCACGAAAGAGGGCAGCATCGAGGAAACCGCGCTCAAGACCAACCTCGAGGCCAGCGACGAGGTTGCGCGCCAGTTGCGCTTGCGCGATCTCGCCGGTCTGATCGTGATCGACTACATCGACATGGACGAGCGCAAGAACAACGCGGCCGTCGAAAAACGCCTGAAGGATCGGCTCAAGACCGACCGGGCGCGCATCCAGGTCGGGCGCATCTCGGGCTTCGGCCTGTTGGAGATGAGCCGCCAGCGCCTGCGGCCCGGCATGATCGAGGCGACGACGCAGCCCTGCGCGGTATGCCACGGCACCGGCTTGATCCGTTCCGACGACAACATGGCGCTGTCGATCCTGCGCCAGATCGAGGAAGAAGGCGTGCGCCGTCGCTCGCGCGAGGTTCTCGTGCGTTGCCCGGTCAACATCGCCAACTTCCTGATCAACCAGAAGCGCGAGCACATTGCCCAGATCGAGGCGCGATACGGCCTGTCGGTTCGTGTCGAGGGCGATCCGCACCTGGTCAGCCCGGACTTCGCAATGGAGAAGTTTAAGACCGCAACCCGCAACGTTCCGGCGGTGCCCGAGCATGTGGTGTCGGTCGATACATCGCTGATGGATCAGATCGATGCGGATGATGCGACGGAGGAGGATGACGTCGACGCCGAGGAACAGGCGGACACGCCCGAGACGCCCGAAGCATCCGAGGGCGAAACCAAGCCCAAGCGCAAGCGCCGTCGTCGGCGTCGGCGCAGCAAGTCGGGCGCGAACGGTAACGGTTCGGAGTCTGATGACGCCGACGACAGCTCTGACCGTCAGGACGCGGCGATCGAGGCGCAGCCGGTAGAGGCCGACGGCGCGAACACGGCTGACCCGACTCAGGAAGATCCCGCAGCCGACGTCGAGGAAAAGCCGAAGTCGCGTAGCCGGTCCTCGCGGTCACGTTCGAAGACCAGCAAGACCGCAGTCCCGAGCGACTCCGACGCCAGCGAGGAGGCTGCGCCAGAAGCCGAGGTGGAGGCGAAAGCAGAGGACAGCAAGCCCAAGCCGAAACGCACCCGCTCGTCTCGCTCCAAGGCCAAACCCAAGCCGGTCAAGGCCGAGCCGGAACAGGCGGAAGCCTCGCCCGAAACCGTGGAGACAATCGCAACGCCCGAACCCGCGTCCGAACCGGCGGAGGCCCCGCAAAGCCCCCGGCCTGTTGCCGCCGAGGTCGTGAAGGAAGCGGAGCCTGCTGTGAAGGAAACCGCCGAGGTGACCGATGGCGCGGCCCCGGAACCGGCGACGACCGACAAGCCCAAGCGCCGTGGCTGGTGGTCGCTGGGAGGCTGATCGCAGGCCTGATGAAACACGAAGGGGCGGGTCTCTGGATCCGCCCCTTCTTCGTTCGGCGCGCTCAGCCGCCCTTGCGGATCAGATAGACCTGGTGGGTGCCGCCATCGCTCTGGTCGAGCAGCGCGTGCCCGGCCTCGGCGCAGAAATGCGGCACATCCACGATTGCCGCGGGATCATCGGCCAACACCTTCAGCACGGCCCCTTCGGGCAAGGGTTTCAACCGCTTGCGCGCTTTCAGAACGGGCAGGGGGCAGAGCAACCCGATGGCGTCGAGGGTGTCGGTGATTTCGGTCATGACAGCTGAGATAGGCCCGATGTTTCACCCTGTCCACAGGGTTGTGACCAAGCTGTGTCAGAACGCGCCGTGACCTTGCCTGCGCGATGGCCTAAGACCGACTCATGTTCGGGATCGACATCATAGATGCGGGGCTGATGCCCGCGATGATCGTGGCTCTGACGGCGGGAATCATCAGTTTCCTGTCGCCCTGCGTGCTGCCGATCGTCCCGCCTTACCTCGCCTACATGAGCGGCGTCTCGCTGCAGGATCTGGGCGAGGACACGCGGGCGCGCAACAAGGCGCTGCTCCCGGCGTTGTTCTTCGTTTTGGGACTGTCGACGGTCTTTCTGCTGCTGGGCTTTACCGCCTCGGCCATTGGCACCATGTTCCTGCAATACCAGGGCTGGTTCAACACGATTGCCGGAATCCTGGTGATGATTTTCGGAGCGCATTTCGTTGGGGTTTACCGGATCGGGTTTCTCGACCGCGAGGCGCGGATCGACGCGGGCGATCGAGGTGGAAGCGCATTTGGGGCCTATGTTCTGGGCCTCGCTTTCGCGTTTGGTTGGACCCCCTGCATCGGTCCGCAACTTGGGGCGATCCTATCGTTGGCCGCATCCGAAGCCTCGGTCGCGCGCGGAACTACTCTGCTTGCCGTCTATGCTATGGGGCTGGGCGTGCCGTTTCTGCTGGTGGCGGCCTTCCTGCCGCGTCTTGGCGGTGTCATGGGATGGATGAAGCGGCACATGGAACAGATCGAACGCGTCATGGGCCTGCTGTTGTGGACGATCGGTTTGCTGATGCTGACCGGTGGCTTCTCGAGCTTTTCCTATTGGCTGCTCGAACAATTCCCGGCACTTGCCACCTTGGGCTGATCGTCTCTCCGCGTAACGGCACTACACCGCCGCGCGGGGTTGGGCTAGGCTGTCCGCAAAAAGGACAGGTCGATGACTGATCACGGGACGGGCAGGCAGGTGCGGCGACGGCGGGTATTCTATATCCCCGGCTATGACCCCGTGCCGCCACGCCGATACCGCGAACTCTATCGCCGCGAATCGGCGTCGCAGGCGCGGGTATCAGGGTACCAGATCGCGCTCGGCAAACCGGTCGATCAAGACGTTTTCGGTTGGCATGTGACGGCACGGATCGAGAACCACGAGGTCACCGCAGATTTCGAGGTGCTGGTCTGGTCCGATATCGTCCGCGCCAGCATGTCCGACTCGATCGTAGCCACCTATGGCCAGATGCTGCGCACTGTTTGGGTCTATGTCGGTTCCGGCGCACTCTGGCCGCTGATGCGCCTGCGCAAGGGGCCTGTGCTGGCCGCGCTCTACCCGGTGGCGATGCTATGCCTTCAGGCTGTTCTGGCGATGATACTGGGCTGGATCGTGATGCGCCTGGCAGGGCTCGGGCTGCCGTGGGTGGCCGCGGCGGTACTGGGTGTTGCGGCTGCAGTGTTGATGCTGCGGTGGTTCCGGACGGTCGATGGCAGGTTATTCGCCCATTACCTCATGCATGATTTCGCGTTCACCGCGCAACTGAAAGGCGCGTACCCGCCCGAACTCGAAACCCGTCTCGCGGTGTTCGGCGACCGGATCGCCGCCGCTTTGCTGGACGATGTCGACGAAGTGCTGGTCGTCGGCCATTCCTCGGGCGCCTATCTGGCCGTGTCTGTCCTCGCTGACCTGATGCGCGCGGGACGCGTTCGGCGCAAGGGTGCGGCTCTGGGGTTCCTGTCGCTTGGGCAGGTCGTCCCGATGGCCTCGTTCCTGCCGCGGGCCGAACGGTTGCGGCGCGACCTGCGCGATCTGTCGCTGCGCGACGAGTTGTGCTGGGTCGACGTTTCGGCGCCGGGGGACGGGTGTTCCTTCGCCCTCTGCGACCCCGTGGCCGTGAGCGGCGTCGCGCCAAAAGAACAGCGCTGGCCGCTGGTTCTGTCAGCGGCTTTCTCGCAAACGCTTTCGCCGGAAAAGCAGGCGGCCTTACGGCATCGCTTCTTCCGGCTGCATTTCCAGTATCTCTGCGCCTTCGACCGACCTGGTGCCTATGACTACTTTCGCATCACGGCGGGTCCGCGCACCCTGTGCGACCGCTTTGCCGAGCAGGCACCGTCGCCCTCGCGGATCCACGTGCCGGTGTCGCGCCATGTCTCGGTAGCGTGATGATCCCGCCCAAGCCCAAGTCGCGCCCGGACAAGGTGTCGCTGGCCCGCTACGCCCGGTTGTTCCGGCGCGATATCCTGTCGGCGCAGCCCGAGCGGCTCTATCGCGCGTGGATGGCCGAGTTCCGCACGCCGTTCTTCCGCTCCTACCTTGTGAACCAGCCCGAGCTTGTGCGCCTTGTCCTGCGGGAGCGGCCCGAGGCCTTTCCCAAGTCCGAGCGGATCGGCGAGGGGCTGCGACCGCTGCTTGGGAATTCCGTGTTTTTGACCAATGACGCGACCTGGGAACGCCAGCGGCGCATCATCGACCCGGCTTTCGAGGGAGGGCGCCTGCGCGACACTTTCCCCGCGATGCTGGAGGCGGCGCACCAGGCAGTGGAACGGCTGGCGTCTCGCGATGGCGAGGTGGTCGAGATCGAGGCGGAAGCGAGCCATGTTGCGGCGGACGTGATCTTTCGCACCCTGTTTTCGATTCCGGTGGAGCATCGGATCGCGAACCGGGTCTTTCACCAGTTCCGCGCCCATCAGCGCAGCCAGCCGATCCTGAATCTGGCCGCCTTCCTGCCGCTGCCGCGCTGGGTGCCGCGGTTCCACGGTCGCCGCACTCGCCGGACAGCGGCCGAGATACGTGCCTTGATCCGCGAATTGACCGAGCGACGGAAGGGCGAAATCGCTGCCGGCACTGCACCGGATGACCTGGCAACCAAGATCATGACGACGCGCGATCCCGAAACCGACGAGACCTTCGGCACCGAAGAGATGATCGACCAGGTGGCCATATTCTTTCTCGCCGGACACGAGACCAGCGCCTCGGCCCTCGGCTGGGCGCTCTACCTGCTGGCGCTGTGTCCTGACTGGCAGGACCGCGTCGCCGCCGAGGCCAGAATGGATGCGGAGCCGACACTGGCCGATGTGACCGGCTGGCGGATCAGCCGCGACGTTTTCCGAGAGGCCCTGAGGCTCTATCCGCCGGTGCCGATGATGGTGCGGCAAGCGACGCGGCCCGAACGGTTTCGGGGTCGGGAACTCGCTCAGGGCGCGCAGGTGGTCATCAGCCCGTGGCACCTGCATCGACATGCGCGGCTTTGGGAGAACCCGGACGGGTTCGACCCGGGACGCTGGCAGACCGAGAATGGCCGCACCTGCCAACGCACCGCATTTCTGCCGTTCTCAACCGGACCCCGGGTCTGTCCGGGTGCCGGCTTTGCCATGCTGGAGGGGCCGTTGATCCTGTCGCTTCTGGTGCGGGCATTCGTGTTCGAGCCGGTCGAGGACGACGCGCCCGAGCCCGTCGCGCATCTGACGGTGCGTTCGGCAAGCGGTATCCGGTTGCGCGTGCGTCAGCGCGTTTCGGGGACCGAGCCAGCCTGATAACGGTGCAATACGAAAAGCCGGATCGCTGAGGCCAGCCCGATGTCGGTGCCGCGCTCTTCGTCGATACGGGCCGCGAGCGCGTTTATCGCTATGCCGTCGGATTCGGCAATGCGGCGGAAGGCATTCCAGAAATCATCTTCCAGCGAAACAGAGGTGCGGTGCCCGCGCAGGGTGAGAGACCGTTTCGTCGGGCGCTGGCTCATGTCTCGTCGCGCTTCTTTCCGTCCAGATCGCGTTTTGCCTTTTCACGGGTGGCCGCGTCGCCCTGCCGCTCGGCTTTTGTCCGGCCGAATTTCACCGTGTTCTGATCGGCCCGCGCCTTTTTCTCGGCGCGGGCCTTAGCCTTGCGAAACCGGTTCAGGTTGACCGGTTCCGCCATTACTTCGGGCCGACCATCAGTTCGGGACGCACCACGCGATCAAAGGTCTCTTCGTCGACGAAACCCAGAGCGATGGCCTCTTCCTTGAGCGTGGTTCCGTTCTTATGCGCAGTCTTGGCGACCGTGGTGGCGTTGTCATACCCGATCTCGGGCGCAAGCGCGGTGACCAGCATCAATGATTCCCGCATCAGCCTTTCAATGCGCACCTTGTCGGCCTTCAGCCCGTCGACGAGGTTGTCGGTGAAGGCGCTGGCCGCATCACCCAGAAGCTGCATGGACTGCAGCACGTTGTAGGACATCATCGGCTTGTAGACATTGAGTTCGAAATGGCCCTGGCTACCGGCGAAGCCGACGGCGGCGTCGTTGCCCATGACATGGGCGCAGACCTGGGTCAGCGCCTCGCACTGGGTCGGGTTGACTTTGCCGGGCATGATCGAGCTGCCGGGCTCGTTTTCCGGCAGGATGAGTTCGCCCAGACCACAGCGCGGGCCCGAGCCCAGCAGGCGGATATCGTTGGCGATCTTGAAGAGGCTGACGGCCACGGTCTTCAGCGCGCCCGACAGTTCGACCATCGCGTCATGGGCGGCCAATGCTTCGAACTTGTTGGGTGCCGTGACGAAGGGCAACCCGGTGATCTCGGCCATGTTGGCGGCGACCATTTCGGCCCAGCCCTGTTTCGTGTTCAGCCCGGTGCCAACGGCGGTGCCGCCCTGCGCCAGCTCATAGATCCGCCCGAGCGCGTCCTTGACCCGCTGGATGCCCATGGCGACCTGGTGGGTATAGCCCGAGAACTCCTGGCTGAGGGTCAGCGGCGTGGCGTCCTGGGTGTGGGTGCGCCCGATCTTGATGATGCCGTCGAACTCCTCGACCTTGGCCTGAAGCGCCGCGTGCAGCTTTTCCAGACCCGGCAGCAGCACCTGATGCGCGCTCATCGCGGCCGAGATGTGCATCGCGGTCGGGAAGGTGTCGTTGGAGGATTGCCCCATGTTGCAATGATCGTTTGGGTGCACCGGATCCTTGGAGCCGATGACGCCGCCCAGAATTTCGATGGCCCGGTTGGCGATCACCTCGTTGGCGTTCATGTTGGATTGGGTGCCGGACCCGGTCTGCCAGACCACCAGAGGGAAATTGTCGTCGAACTTGCCTTCGACCACTTCGCCAGCGGCCTGCACGATAGCCTTGCCACGTGTCTCGTCGAGCGAGCCGAGTTCCATGTTTGCCTGCGCGCAGGCCTTCTTGATCACGCCGAGCGCACGCACGATGGCGACGGGCTGCTTTTCCCAGCCGATCGGAAAGTTCAGGATCGACCGCTGCGTCTGGGCGCCCCAATACTTGTCGGCGGGTACTTCGAGCGGGCCGAAGCTGTCGGTTTCGGTGCGGGTGTTGGACATCGGAACTCTCCGTCAGGTCAATCTCGCCTGCGTTTACCCGCCACGGACAAGCGGTGCAATTGGCCAGTTGCGCGCAGCCGGAACCGGGGCGGGCATTGGATTGTTGTTCTTTTGCAGTGAGGTTGTAAGCTGATCTTCCGACGCGGCATCTGGCCCGCGTCGGCTGAGCTGTCCAGAACAGGGGAACGCCCGTGACACATGCCCTCATCCGCCCGGTCCTGCCAATCCGCGCCGCTTTGTTGGCGGCCTGCGTCGCGGTGCTGTGGACGATGACGGCTGCCGCGCAACCCGATGAGGCGATCGCGCGTTTCGTCGGAAGCTATTCCGGCACCGCCGAGATCGTCAACGCGGACGGGAGCAAGACGCCGCGCGACCTGAGCGTGCGGATCGAGACCACGCGGAGAGGGTTTTCGGTCAAGTGGTCCACCGTGACCTATCGCGAAGACGGCGATATCAGCGAAAAGAACTATGACATCAGCTTCACCCCCAGCGACCGCGATGGCGTCTATGCGGCGGCTATGAAGAAGAATGTGTTCGGCCACGAGGTGCAACTCGACCCGATGAAGGGCGAACCCTATGTCTGGGCACGCATCACCGGGGACACGCTGACCGTGTATTCGCTGTTCGTGGATCACGATGGCGGCTACGAGCTGCAACAGTTTGATCGAACGCTTGCCGAAGGCGGTCTGCAACTGGACTTCAAGCGGATCAGCGACGGGATGCAGAAACGCACAACCTCGGCGTTTCTGCAGCGCGAGGAGTGATGGCGCGCCGCGCTACTTGCGAAAACTGTCCAGCGACACGACCTGCGCATCTGATTTCTGCGCCGTGTCGGCGTCTTCCTGGGCGTGATCCGTGTTGATAGCCGGCGGCATCGGATCGGCGGAGGGTTCTTCCTCGTCTTCGTCTTCGGCCGATTCAAAGCGCAATCCGAATTCCACGGACGGATCGACGAAGGTCTTGATCGCGTCATAGGGAATGTAGAGCGGCTCTGGCGCGTCTCCGAAATTCAGGGTGACGGAAAACCCGTCCTCTCCGACGACGAGATTGTCGAACCAGTGCTGCATGACCACCGTCATCTCGCCGGGGTAGCGGTCGGCCAGCCAGTCGGCAAGTTCGGCATCGGGGTGGGAGGTGTCGAACGTGATGAAGAAATGATGCGCGCCGGGCAGGCCATGATCGGCCACGTCCTGCAGCACGGTCTTTATAAGACCGCGCATCGCGCTGTGCATGAGGTTTCCATAGTCTATGTCGCGGGACATCTGCTTTCCCCAGTCAGACGGCTGCTGTCTGAAATCAGCATAGGGGATTCGAACAGAAACAAAAGCCTGAGAAAGGCTGCCGTCTGCAGGAATGCGTTTCAGACCAGTGCGCTGCCGGCCCCTGCCAACGCCATCAGCACCAACGACTTGCCAAGGCCGAACCGCAGGACGAAGAGCAGCAGAGCGGCCAGCCCTGTCAGCGCCAACGCGACCGGATCGAGGCTGGCAGGATCGGGCAGGGCGAGCGTGAGCGGGCCGACATCGTGCGTCGCAACGGTTTCGAAAAGCACATGCATGGCAAACCAGATCGACAGGTTCAGGATCACGCCGACCACGGCTGCGGTGATCGCGCGCAGCCCGGCTGCAAGCCTTGGCCGCGCGGCGAGCCGGTCGAGATAGGGTGCGGCGAGAAAGATCCAAAGAAAGCAGGGCACGAAAGTTGCCCAAAGCGCGACGAGTCCGGCCGCCAGCGCCATCGATGTTCCACCTGCCAAGTGGCCCGCCAACATCGCAACGAATTGCGTCACAAGGATGAGCGGGCCCGGCGTGGTTTCTGCCAGCCCGAGCGCGTCGATCATCTGGGCGGTTTCGATCCAGCCGTAGTCCTGCACGACCGTCTGTGTCAGGTAGGCGAGCACGGCATAAGCGCCGCCGAAGGTGACGACGGCAAGCTTGGCGAAAAGCCAGCCGATATCGGCAAGGAGCGGTGGCCCCAAAACGCTGAGAAGCAGAAGTGGCGACAACCACAAGGGGAGCCAGACCGCCAAGGTGCGCAGGGACCGAGCCGAGCTGACCGGGGCCTCGACAACGCCGCTCGATGGACCGGCAGGCGCAACCCAGATACCCCAGAGCGCGGCCACCGCGATGATCAGAGGAAACGGCAAGGCAAAGGCGAAGATCGCAACAAAGGCGAGGCCTGCAATGACGCGGGCGGATGTTCCGACAAGCGCCTTGCGGGCAAGGTTGCGCAATGCTTGAAGCACGATGATCACGACCGCTGCCTTGACACCCAAAAAAGCCGCCTGGACGAGAGGCAACTGACCCAACTCCACGTAGAGCGCGACCAGCGCGGCGATGATGATCGCACCGGGAATCACGAAGAGCCCACCCGCCAGCACGCCGCCCGCGACTCCCCGCAAACGCCACCCCGCATAGGTCGCCAGTTGCATCGCCTCGGGGCCGGGCAGCAACATGCAGAGCGACAGCGCTCGCAGGAAAGTTGGTTCGTCGAGCCAGTCGCGCTCTTCCACCAGTTCCTTGTGCATCAACGCGATCTGTGCGGCGGGCCCGCCGAAGGACAGAAGCCCGATCCGTCCGAAGACGCGTGTCATGTCTGGAAATGAGGGTGCGCTCATGCTCCTCGTCCCGCCGGCCAGCCATGCGTCTCGCCCTGTCGGTCCCGCGCCCAGCGAAACAGCGCGTCATAGATCGCGAGGCCCGCCTCGAGTTGATGCTGATCGTCACGGTATTGCCGGGACAGGCCGATCGAGAGCGCGAACAATCCTGCCGCTTCGGGCGCGCGGTCTTGGCGGCTCGTGTCGGCGGCCCTGATGATGCGGGCCATCCGGTCCAGCGGCGGGGTGTGAAGAGCGAATTCGTCGAGCATCGTGTCAAAGGTGCAGCCGTCGCCACGATGCGACCAGAATGCGCCCTGAACGTCAAAGGGAACCGCTCCGAACCGCTCTGCCACGTCCTCGACATCGGCGGGAGCGACGAACAGGACGCGCGCCTGCGGATCGACGAACCGGCGGATCAGCCAGGGGCAGGCGATCCGGTCGATCCTGGGACGGTGACGCGTGACCCAGAGCGTTCCCGACCCGACCCTCGGTGGAACTGTCGTGGCGGGGACGCGGGGCGCCTCGGCACGATCGCGCCAGGCGAGCATTCCGCCTTGCAGATACCGCGCGTCGATCCCGTCGCTTCGCAACCAGGCGGCGACGCCTTGGCTGAGCTTCCTGCCTTTCTGGCAGACGATAATGCAGGCGCGCCCCGAGTGCGCCGAGATCAGTCCGGAAATATCCGTGTGCGGATGACGGATTGAACCGGGGATGAGGTAAGGATCATCACCGAAGTCCGCGTCGATGCATACATCCACGATAGCCGGAGCGTCCGGCGTGCCGATCAGGCGTAGCAATTGAGATACAGTGATTTCGTTGGGCGCAGCCATGAGCATGTCTCCTGTTTCAAGGCAAACATGCGAACCTTGGGCTGGCGCCTCACGGGGCGTTCGCGGTCATCCCCATGTCTCAGAGTGGACCCGGGTGCGCCTTTCGGTCAAGGGCTTTGGCATCTGGCCGTTCCGTCAGACCCAATCCAGTCGTTGCCCGGTGAGGCAAACCGGCAGGGTGTCCTCGGGGAACTGTCCCAGTTGTTCGAAGAACGAGATGAAGTCGAACTGATTGTAGGCTTCGGCGATACGGTCGTCTTCGAACCGCACGATGGTCTGGCCGGTGACCTCGATCGGCGCTCCGTTGTCCGCACGCGTGGTGCGGACGTGAATGAGCGCTGCCACCCAGTCGCCATTTTCGACCATGACCGGGCAGTCGATCCGGAGCGGGCCGAGTAGATGGGAGGCAGCGGTGATCAGGTCGCGGAAATCCTCGGGACCGAACTGCATGCGTGAGAAGAGCCCGTCGGCTTTTGCGTCGGGCGCGAAGTAATGATCAATCTCGTCGAGTTTCCCGTCGACCCAGACATCCTGATAGAAGCGTTTCAGCAATTCGGAGCGTGACATCTGATCCTCCTTCCGATGCATTTCATCTAGTGTGCCAGAGGTGAACAAACGTTGAATCCGCTCGCAAGTTCCTGTGTGGAAGTTCGCGGCGTCAGGTTGGTCGAGAAGGGTGAAGTGCAGGCTTCTGTTGCCAGGTGCCTGCGAACCCCGCCTTACGCGGCTAGGCGCAAGGGCTTAAGTTTCGGTCTGGTTACTGCTTACGCAGCAACGGCAACCGGAGCACGATTGTCATTTGCAATTGTACTGTTCGGGCCGATACGGTGGCACCCCGCCGAGACAAAGCTAACCCCTTTAGACGTTCGTCGATCCTGTTTCGGCCCCATGATCCCCAAATGAAGGATGTATGGTGGAGCCGCCGGGTACCGCCCCCGGGTCCGATCCGCTTATTACGAGCGCGTTTATGTCCATAGTCCCGAAGGACAACACCTATATAGGCGGAGGGTGCGCTGGTTGCAATCACAGGAGCCTCCGGCGGGAGTATTTTTGCAAAGATGAAGCCGATTGCTCAGAACGGGTCGCGTGACAGGTTGGCGAGGATCAGCCAGAGCGCGAGGGCGGCTTCGATCCCGCCGAAGATCAGCACCTTGAGAACGGGCGGGTGGTCGAGCAGGAGAGACAGCGTGCGGCCGAGTGCTGCGCCGGCGAAGGCGAAACCGAGCATCGCGTAGGCAGTCGGAGTCCCCAGCCAGATCGCGGCGAGTCCCGCCACGACGAACAATCCGCCGACCGAGGCGCGCATTTCGGAAAAGCCCATCGTACTGTTCGTCGGAGCGAGGTCGAGCGCCGACGCCGTATAGGCGGGGGCGAGGAAACCGAAAAGGCCGAAGCCGATGGTCAGAAGGGCAGCGGTGATGTTGAGTGCGTCGATCATGAGCAGGAGGTAGCGCCGGGTCGCGCCGGCGGCAAGGCGGCGTTTCAGGCGCGCTTTCCCCGCGCTGTGAAGACGCTGCGTGCAAGCGCGAGTGTTTCGGCTTCGAGGGCGCTGAGGCGGTCGCAGGCCATCAGTCCATCGTGGGCTTCGACCGCGTCGGCGATCGCTTCGTGCAATGCGACGATCGTTTCGCGCGAGCGCGCGGTGAACGTGATGATGTTCATCAGCGGCTGCATCGCTTCGACGGCGCCGGCGAGTTGGTAGGACAAAATCGGGTTGCCGGCCCCATCGACCAGCGCCCTGTGGAAAGCGACGTCTGAAGTGCAGAAAGCTTCGTCTGTCAGTCCGGGCTGGGACTGCCGGTGGATCTCGGCGCGCATGGTGGCGAGGTGATCGGCGCTGCGCCGCGCCGCCGAGAGCGGTGCGCAGGCGCGTTCCATGGCGTAGCGTGCTTCGCAGGCTGTGGTGAAGCTGACCGCGTTCATCGACAAGAGCAGGGTCGAGGTGGTGATCTGCTGCGTATAAGCGTCCTTGTAGCTGAGCCGGTTGACGAAGGCACCGCCGGAGGCGCCGCGTTGGGTGCGGATCAGCGATTGCGCGGCCAGACGCTTCAACGCCTCCCGCACCGTGGGGCGAGACACCGAGAATTGTTCGGCCAGTTCGGATTCCGAAGGCAGGCGTTCATCGACGATCAGCGTGCCGTCCATGATCGCATCGCGGATCGCGGTCGCGATCTGCGCGGACAGATCGGCGGGGTCATTCGGATCGATTTTCATCTTAGCCCATCAATTTTTTTATTTGTCTGACATTTAAAAGTCTGACATTTAAAACGCAAGCGGTCGAGTCGCGCGGGGGGGGGGATCATGCTGGCGGAACGGATCAGGGCCATGGCGGCGCCGCATTGGCTGGCTTTTTTCAGTCTGATCCTCGTGTCCTGGCTGTGCCTGTTTCTGATGGCGGTACCTGCCGAGCTGCGTGCGCTCGGGACTAATTATGGCCCGGATTTCTGGCGCGACCTTTGCACCCTCACGCCCGATGCGGCGGGTCTGCTGCGCATGGTGCTGATGTGGACCTTGATGTCCGCTGCGATGATGGCCCCCACGGTTCTGCCGGCGCTGGCGACTTATGACGATCTTGGCCATGCGTCGGGCGCAACCAGCATGATGCTGCTTCTGGCGGGCTATCTTCTGGTGTGGTTGGGTTTCTCGGTGGTGGCAGCCTGCGTGCAGATGGGGCTGTTCGTGGCCGGGTTGCTCGACCCGCTTGGCCAGAGCGCTGCCACCGCCCTGTCGTCACTTCTGTTGCTGGGGGCGGGGCTGTATCAGTTTTCGTCGCTCAAGGAAGCCTGCCTGAGCAAATGCCGCCGCCCACTGATGTTTTTCATGTCGCATTGGGGCGAGGGCGCATTCCGCAACGGGCTGCGGCTGGGTCTTGTGTGCCTTGGATGCTGCTGGGCGCTGATGGCACTGGCCTTTGTCGGCGGCGTCATGAACCTCGCGTTCATGGGCTTGGCCATGGTGATCATGGTGCTTGAAAAACTGCCCGAAATCGGCCGCGCGATAACGCGACCGTTGGGGGGTGCACTGATTGCGGCTGCGGGTCTCACCACTGCCGGACTACTGTAACTGGAGGAAAATCGATGGCTTTGGATACGATGGAAATCGGAACCGTTCCCTGGACCCTAAAGGGCGAACTGATCCTGAATTGCAACTGCACGGTTTTCTGCCCCTGTGTCGTGTCGCTGGGCAAACACCCGCCGACCGAGGGCCATTGCCAGACCTGGGGCGGCGTGCGGATCGATTCGGGCACCTATGGCGAGACGGACCTGTCGGGCCTGAATGTCGGATTGATGATCGAGATTCCCGGCATGATGGGCCGGGGCAACTGGAAAGTCGCCCTGTTCATCGACGATCGCTCCAGCGAGACGCAGTATGACGCCCTGGTGAATATCTTCAGCGGCGCGGCACGAGGCACCACCGGGCTGTTCCAGGTTCTGGTCGGGGAAATCCTAGGGCATGAGCGTCAGCCGGTGACCTACGAAACCGAGGGCAATACGCGTCACATCACCGTCGGGCGCAAGATCCAGGGGGTCGTGCATCCGGTCGGTGGGCAGGACCCGGACAAGGAAATCGTGATCTCCAACACCCAGTACTGGATGGGACCGGACATCACGGTCGCCACTGCCACCAAGGGCAAGCTGCGCGCTTATGGACGGGTCTGGGATTTCGACGGGCGGTCTGCCGAGATCTGCCAGATTGACTGGCACGGGCCCAAGTGATGATCGACCGCGCGTATTGCGTTCTGATGGCGCGATACAACGCCTGGCAGAACCGACAGCTGTTCGAGCTGCTGAAACCGCTGCATCTTGCCGAGTTGACGCGCGATCGGGGCGCGTTCTTCGGCTCGATCCTGGGCACGCTCAACCATTTGCTCTGGGGGGATCTGCTGTGGATGGTCCGGCTGGATGGCGGGGAGCGGCCTGCGGGCGGTATCGGCGATAGCACGACGCTTCACCCGACGCTGGGCGCCTGGGACGCCGCACGGTTTCGGGCCGATGGCCGGATCATGGCTTGGGCGGACCGGTTGAACGCAGTCGACCTGACCGGCGATCTCAGCTGGTACTCCGGAGCCTTGGGGCGCCATGTCACCAAGCCGATCGCGCAGTGCATCGTGCATATGTTCAACCACCAGACCCATCATCGCGGGCAGGTCCACGCGATGATGACGGCCGCCGGACTCAAGGGCGCCGTCAGCGATCTGGTCTTCATGTCGGAGGATGCCTGATGCCGCAGGTCTCGCTGTCGCGCCGGTTGCGGCGCACACCGTTTTCCGACGGGGTCGAAGCGGCCGGGGTCAAGGCCTATACGGTCTACAATCACATGCTTTTGCCAACGGTTTTCGAGTCGATCGAGGCGGACTATCGGCACCTGAAGGACCATGTTCAGGTCTGGGATGTCGCCTGTGAGCGGCAGGTCGAGTTGCGCGGTCCAGATGCCGGGCGGTTGATGCAGATGCTCACGCCGCGCGATCTGCGCGGCATGTTGCCGGGGCAGTGCCGCTATGTGCCGATCGTTGACGAGACCGGTGGGATGCTGAACGATCCCGTTGCGGTCAAGCTGGCCGAAGATCGCTGGTGGATATCGATTGCCGACAGCGATCTTCTGTTCTGGGTCAAGGGGCTGGTGCAGGGTTATCGGCTGGATGTTCTGGTCGATGAACCGGACGTGTCGCCACTGGCGATCCAGGGGCCGAAAGCCGATGAGCTGATGGCGCGGGTGTTCGGAAATCGGGTGCGGGACATCCGCTTCTTCAAGTACGACATGTTCGACTTTGAAGGCCGCAACCTTGTGATCGCGCGGTCGGGCTATTCCAAGCAGGGCGGGTTCGAGATCTATGTCGAGGGCGGTGATATCGGGATGCCGCTCTGGAACGCGCTTTTCGCCGCCGGGGAAGACCTTCAGGTGCGCGCGGGCTGTCCCAACCTGATCGAGAGGATCGAGGCCGGACTGCTGAGCTTTGGCAACGACATGACCGACGACAACACGCCACATGAATGCGGGCTGGGCCGGTTCTGCGATACCGCGACGGCCATTGGCTGCGTCGGGCGGGATGCGCTGTTGCGGGTGGCGCGTGAGGGGCCGGTGCAGCAGATTCGTGCGATTTCCATCGCCGGTGACCCAGTGCCCGGCTGCGACCGGGTCTGGCCGCTGCTGGCCGGGGGCAAGCGGATCGGGCAGGTCACATCGGCGGCATGGTCGCCGGATTTCCGGACCAATGTCGCCATCGGAATGGTGCGTATGACCCATTGGGACGCCGGGACCGAGATCGAGGTGGAGACACCCGAGGGCCTGCGTCGGGCGACGGTCCAGGAACAATTCTGGCTCTAGAGCGTCGGACCTTTGTCCGATGAGTATTTTGACGAAGATGAAACAAGGGCGTCTGCGCCCGGGAAGGAAGGAGCGACATGTTCAATGCATTGCTAGTTCGCAAAGACGATGAGAGCGGCAAGACATCGGCCGCGGTGGAGCAGATTTCACTCGACGATCTGCCACATGGCGAAGTGACCGTGGCGGTCGAGTATTCCACGGTGAACTACAAGGACGGGCTGTGCATCGGACCCGGCGGTGGGTTGGTGCGCAACTACCCGCATGTGCCGGGGATCGATTTCGCGGGGACCGTCGAGACCTCCGAGGACGGACGGTACCAGCCTGGCGACGAGGTCGTGCTGACCGGATGGCGCGTCGGCGAAGCGCACTGGGGCGGCTATGCGCAGAAGGCGCGGGTCAAGGCGGATTGGCTGGTTCCCTTGCCCCAAGGTCTGACCACCCGGCAGGCGATGGCGGTCGGCACGGCCGGGTTCACCGCGATGCTGGCCGTGATGGCGCTGGAGGATCATGGGTTGAAGACAGGCCACGGTCCGGTTCTGGTGACCGGAGCCGCCGGAGGTGTTGGATCGGTGGCGACGGCCATCCTGGCGCAACTCGGCCACGAGGTGGCGGCGGTCACCGGCCGGCCCGAGACCGAGTCCTACCTGCGTGATCTGGGTGCCTCGAAGATCGTGCCGCGCGCGGAGATCAACGAGACCGTCAAGCGACCGCTCGAGGGCGAGACCTGGGCCGGCTGTGTCGACGCGGTCGGCGGTGCGATGCTGGCGCGTGTGCTGGGGCAGATGAAGTATGGCGCCTCGGTCGCCGCGGTCGGGCTGGCAGGTGGCGCGGCGCTGCCCGCGACGGTCATCCCGTTCCTGCTGCGAGGGGTGAATCTTTTGGGCATCGACAGCGTGATGCAGCCCTACGACAACAGGGTCCGCGCCTGGCAGCGGATCGCGCAGGATCTGCCGATGGAGAAGCTCGACGCGATGATCCAGCCGGCAACGCTGGAGGACCTGCCCGGTCTTGGTGCGGATATCCTGAAGGGGCAGGTCAAGGGCCGGGTCGTGGTCGACGTGAACGCCTGACCCAGCTTCAAAGATCCTCGGCCCGGCGATCACGCCGGGCTGAAACATGTGCCGATCGGGACGTTTCGGAGCGGTTTCTGCCGAAACGGCGCTTCTCTTGCGCTTCGCTTTTGACCATTTACTGGTCGTGTCTGTTTGCAACCCGGGGGCAACCTCCGCTAGGCTCCAAACAATTGGTGCGTGGATCGGCGCGCCGATGCGCGCCTTAAAAGGCGTGACTCTGGAACAGCGCCCGTGACCGGGCGCGCTGACGAGGAGGGACATGTGTTCAAAAAGATAATGGTTCCCGTCGACCTGGCCCATGTGGGTTCGCTTGACCGGGCACTTGCCTGCGCCGCCGACCTGGCCGCGCAACACGGGGCGGAGATCGTCTATGTGGGTGTCACGGCGCCGACTCCGGGCGCCATCGCGCATTCGCCGTCTGAGTTTGCCGCGAAACTCGCCGAGTTCGCCGCTGGTCAGGCCAGCCAGCACGGGGTCACCACTACGAGCCATATGGTCCAAAGCCATGATCCGGCGGTCGACATAGACAAGTCGCTCCTGAAGGCGGTGGCAGACACCGGTGCGGACCTGGTGGTGATGCACAGCCACAAGCCCGGGCTGAGCGACTACATCTTCGAAGGGCACGGGCCTTACCTGGCGCAACATGCCAAGGCATCCGTACTGCTCGTCCGCGACTGACCCCGGCCGTTTCGGCTTGCGTACGCGATAATCGGGAACAACAGGAGGTAAGGCCAAATGGCCGATGAAACAGTCAACCAGGGTATCCCCGAGCCGGAAGGCGCGGCAGGTATCATCGAGACCGATTACGAGATCGGTCAGGACAATATCGAAACCAGTATCGGGCCGATAAAGCTCGACATCCACAACCCCGTCTTCGGCGTCTCGGCGGTCATGGTGATCTTGTTCGTGGCGCTCGCGCTGATCGCGCCCGAATGGTCCCGCGAGACGTTCCTCGCGATCCGCGACTACGTGAAGAGCCAGTTCGACTGGTTTTTCCTTCTGTCCGCGAACCTGTTCGTGATCTTTGCGCTGCTCCTCGTGGTCACGCCCTGGGGATCGGTCAGGCTGGGCGGTTCGGAAGCGGAGCCAGACTACAGCTATCCTGCCTGGTTCGCGATGCTGTTCGCCGCCGGGATGGGTATCGGCTTGATGTTCTTCGGCGTTCTGGAACCGGTCTATTACTTTGGCACACCCTGGGGCGACCAGCCGCTGGGCGGGTCTCTCGGCATCGTCGACGGTGTCGTGGCCGATCCGGCACAGGTCGCCGAGGCGCGGCGGATGGCGATGGCGGCGACGATCTTCCACTGGGGTCTGCACCCGTGGGCGATCTACGCCATCGTGGCGCTGGCGCTGGCGCTGTTCAGCTACAACAAAGGTTTGCCCCTTACGTTGCGGTCAGCTTTCTACCCGCTTCTGGGCGAGCGCGTCTGGGGCTTCTGGGGCAACGTGATCGACACGCTGGCGGCCTTCGCCACCCTGTTCGGACTCGCGACGTCGCTCGGTTTTGGTGCGACGCAGGTGGCTTCCGGCCTGACCGATGTCTTCGGCGCGGGCAATTCCGAAGAGGGCACCCGCAACTTTATGGGGTTCCTCTGGGGCAATACCGATGCCTCCAACGACAGCTCCCTGTTGCTTGTGCTGATCATCGCCTTCATCACGGCGATCGCCCTGATCTCGGTGATCCGAGGCCTGGATGGCGGCGTGAAGGTGCTGTCGGAGATCAACATGGGACTGGCGGGCCTGCTGCTGTTCTTCGTATTCTTCATCGGGCCGACCGCGGTGATCCTGAGCGACTTCTTCGGGGGTATCAAGGCCTACGCGCAGGAGATCGTGCCGCTCTCCAATCCATTCGGGCGCGAAGATACCGGCTTCCTGCATGGCTGGACGACCTTCTACTGGGCCTGGTGGATCAGTTGGTCCCCCTTTGTCGGCATGTTCATCGCGCGCGTGTCGCGGGGCCGCACGGTGCGTGAATTCGTCGTCTGCGTGCTGCTCATCCCATCGCTGGTCTGCATCTTCTGGATGGCCACCTTCGGCGGCACCGCCATCAGCCAGGTTATAAACGGCGGTAATGAGTCGGGCGTGTTCCAGAACGTGATCGAGGCTTACAAACCCGAGATCTCGCTCTTCGCCATGCTGGGCGAACTGCCGCTGGCGTCGATCACCTCGGTTCTGGCGGTGGTGCTCGTCATCATCTTCTTCGTGACCTCGTCCGACAGCGGGTCGCTGGTGATCGACACGATCACGGCGGGTGGCAAGGTCGATGCACCGGTGTCGCAGCGCATCTTCTGGTGCATCTTCGAAGGCGGTGTCGCGGCAGTGCTCTTGCTGGGCGCGGCCGGAACGGCGGGTCTGGACAGTCTTCAGGCCATGGTGATTTCGACCGGTCTGTTCTTCACCGCCGTGCTGTTGGTCATGTGTTTCGCGATCTTCCGTGGGTTGATGACCGAACGGCAGGAAATGAAATAGGACGCATTTAACGTGGACAAGGGCGCGCGCCGGGCTTGACGAGGCCCGGCGCGCGTCGTTTTCTGCGGGCCATGACCAAACTCGATATCGATTTCGTGCGCGCGCAGTTCCCTGCGTTGTCCGAACCCTCCCTCGCGGGGCAGGCCTTTTTCGAGAATGCGGGTGGCTCTTTCACCTGCAAGCCCGTGATCGATCGGCTGACGCGCTTTTACACTCAACGCAAGGTACAGCCCTATGGGCCATACGAGGCCAGCCGTCTTGCCGGTGAAGAGATGGACGAGGCGCGGCGGCGCTTGGCCGGGCTACTCGGTGTCGAAACCGACGAGCTGAGCTTCGGTCCGAGCACGACGCAGAACACCTATGTGCTGGCGCAGGCCTTCGGTCAGTGGATGACACCCGGAGAAGCCATTATCGTGACCAATCAGGATCACGAGGCGAATTCCGGCCCCTGGCGGCGCCTGGCCGAGCGCGGCATCCAGATTCGCGAATGGCAGGTGAATTCCGAAACCGGGCATCTCGACCCTGAGGATCTCGAACGGTTGCTCGATGACTCGGTGCGACTGGTTTGCTTTCCACATTGTTCGAACGTGGTCGGCGAAATCAACCCGATCACCGAGATCACGGCGATGGCCCATGCGGCGGGTGCCTTCGTCTGCGTGGATGGGGTTTCCTACGCGCCGCACGGTTTTCCGGACGTCGGACAGCTTGGACCAGACATCTACCTGTTCTCGGCCTACAAGACGTATGGGCCGCACCAGGGGCTAATGGTCATCCGGCGCGCGCTTGGCGAGATGCTTCCCAACCAGGCGCATTTCTTCAACGGCGACACACTCTACAAGCGGCTCACGCCTGCCGGGCCGGACCATGGGCAGATCGCCGCCAGTGCCGGCATGGCCGACTACATCGATGCGCTGTGCGACCATCACGGCGGACCGTCGGGATCGGCCAAGGCCTCTGATCGCGGACGCTTCGTGCATGATCTGATGCGCGCCCACGAACAGACGTTGTTGCAGCCGCTTCTGGATGCGGTCAGCGACCGGAATTCCGTTCGGCTGATCGGTCCCTCGGATGCGGCGGTTCGAGCGCCCACGGTCGCTTTGGCCTTGAACCGGGACGGCGCTGCCGCCGCGGCGGATCTCGTGCAGGACGGCATCATGGCCGGCGGCGGAGACTTCTATGCGGTGCGTCCGCTGACCGCGATGGGGGTGGACCCCAAACGCGGCGTGTTGCGGCTGAGCTTCACGCATTACACGACCCGGTCAGAAATTGATCAACTTATGAATGCATTAGACCGCGTTCTTTAATCCGATCCGGCATGTGCTGCGTATCGCAATAAACACGCGGGGGCACATGAGCAGTTCTTCACCCATTCTGGTATGGTTTCGGCGCGATCTTCGCCTCGGAGACCATCCGGCTCTGACCGCCGCCTGCGAAAGCGGGCGGCCTGTGATCCCGGTCTTCATTTTCGACACCGTGGCCGAGCGATTGGGTGCAGCGCCGAAATGGCGGCTGGGCTTGGGAGTATCGTGTCTTGCGGAGCAGCTGAGCTCTGCCGGAAGTGCCTTGGTCCTGAGGCAGGGCGACGCTCTGGATCAGATACAGGCACTGGTGCGTGAAACGGGAGCCTGCGCCGTCTACTGGTCGCGGCTTTACGATCCGGACTCGGTTGAGCGCGATACCAAGGTGAAATCGGCTTTGAAGGACGCCGAAATCGAGGCGCGGTCCTTCGGCGGCCACTTGATGTTCGAGCCCTGGACGGTGGAGACCGGGGCAGGGAGCTACTACAAGGTTTTCAGCCCGATGTGGAAAGCCGTGAAGTCGCGCGATGTCGACACCCCGTTGAGTGCGCCCTCCCGGATTCCAGCGCCGGATGCATGGCCAGCCAGTGACAATCTCGGTGATTGGGCGCTTGGAGCCGCGATGGATCGCGGGGCAGACGTGGTGCGCCCCCATGTGCGTCTTGGCGAGGCGGCGGCCCTGAATCGGCTCGATCATTTCATCGACGACCTGGTCGAGCGCTACGACGAGACCCGCGACATTCCGGGTGTCGACGGGACCTCTGGCCTGTCCGAAAACCTGAGTCTTGGCGAGATCAGTCCGCATCGCTGCTGGCATGCCGGGTTGCGCGCGCGCGAGGAAGGAAAGGCCGGCGCGGAGACCTTTCTGAAGGAACTGGTCTGGCGCGAATTCGCCTATCACCTGATGCATCACACGCCACGCATCCTGACCGGCAATTGGCGACAGGAGTGGGATGCCTTTCCATGGAACGAGGATGCCCGCCTGTCCGAGGTCTGGGCCTGGAAAAAAGGGCGAACCGGCGTCCAGTTTGTCGACGCGGCGATGCGCGAGCTTTATGTGACAGGTCGGATGCACAATCGCGGGCGAATGATCGTGGCGAGCTATCTGACGAAGCACCTGATGTGCCACTGGAAGATCGGGCTCGACTGGTTCGCGGACACGCTGATCGACTGGGATCCGGCGAGTAACGCGATGGGTTGGCAATGGGCCGCCGGGTCGGGGCCGGACGCGGCGCCTTATTTCCGCGTCTTCAACCCGGTCACCCAGCTGGACAAGTTCGACCGTGACCGAAGCTATGTCCGTCGTTGGATCGCAGAGGGGCAGGGCAATCCGCCCGACAGCGCGCTGAGCTACTTTCAGGCGATGCCGCGCCACTGGGCACTGTCGCCAGATGACGCCTACCCCGAGCCGATCGTCTCTGCGTCGGATGGGCGCAAGGCGGCACTCGACGCCTATGAAAACCGTGACTTCTGAGCGGCTTGCGACGTCGCGCTTGCGCGAATGGCCGAGTCGAATTAACTTTTTCTCAAACCGCACAGGGGAAAGCGGATGATCCTGACATCGACGGACGGGCAGGAAAACCTGCCCCGGTATTTCACGCAGGTCATGGACATGCTCGAACGCATGGACTTCGGGCGGCTCGACATCAAGCTGGATGACGGGCGGGTGTTTCGCCGCGAGGGCGCCAACCCCGGACCGGTGGCCGAGCTGGAAATCCACAACAACGACCTTTTCGCGCGGTTGATCCGCGAAGGTGACCTTGGGTTCTGCGACGCGTATCTCGACAACTGGTGGAGCACGCCGGACCTGCAGGCGTTCATGGATCTCGTGCATCTGGGCAACGAAACGATCTATGACGGCTTCCCGGGGATGAAGCTCGTCTGGGCCTATGAGCAACTCCGCTTCTGGCTGCAGCGCAACAACCGGAAGCAGGCGCGCAAGAACATTTCCTACCACTACGACCTTGGCAATGACTTCTACAAGCTGTGGCTGGACGACACGATGACCTATTCCAGTGCCTTGTTCACAACCGGGCAGGAGAGTCTGGAAGCGGCACAGATCGCCAAATACGCGAGCATGGTCGATCAGATGGGCGCGAAGCCCGGCGACCATATTCTCGAGATCGGCTGTGGCTGGGGCGGCTTCGCCGAATACGCGGCCAAGGAACGCGGCTTGCGCGTGACAGGACTGACGATCAGCCAGGAGCAGTTCAACTACGCCGTGGATCGTATTGAAAAGGCAGGGCTAAGCGATCGGGTCGACTTCAAGCTGCAGGATTATCGCGACGAGACCGGGACCTATGACGGCATTGCCAGCATCGAGATGTTCGAAGCCGTAGGCGAAAAATACTGGCCGGTCTATTTCAACACGGTGCGTGACCGGCTGAAGCCCGGTGCGAACGCGACACTGCAGATCATTACCGTAGCCGACCGTCGATGGAAGGTTTACAAGCGGGGCGTGGACTTCATCCAGAAGTACATATTTCCCGGCGGCATGCTTCCCGCGCCGTCAGTGCTGCGCGACCAGATCGAGAAAGCCGGTTTGGGTGTCGCGCGCTCGGTCGAGTTCGGAGCAAGCTATGATCTGACGCTCAGACGCTGGCACGAGACCTTCAATGACAAGTGGGATCAGATCGCCAAGCTGGGGTTCGACGACAGGTTCCGTCGTATGTGGAATTTCTACCTGACCTCCTGCGCGGCGGCCTTTGACAGTTCCAACGTTGACGTGACACAGATAACGGTATCGCGTCCCGCCTAGGAACTGAATCTGCCACATGCCCAATGCCGCCCGTCTTGTCGCCGCCGTCAGCTTGGCGCTGATCGCGTTCATTCTGTCCGGGCAGATCATGCCGCTGATGCCAGAAGGCACGGGCTTTGGCTATTTCACCTGGATCAACGTGGCGCTCGGCCTTCTTGTCGGGTGGATCGTCATGGGCAAACGCGCGGGACGGGGCACCACGCCGGGCATCAACAACGGCCTGACCGGGGTCGCCGCTTTGATCTTCTGGGGCCTGTTCGTTCAGGGCTGCTACGAGATGTTCCGTCAGGCGACCCGGAACCGTTTTGACAGCCCGTTCGAGGCGGTTCTGGCCATTTTCGAGATCGCTGCGGAGTATGGCATGATGCTGCTGGTGCCGCCGATCATCGCCACGGTGCTGATCGGCGGAGTGCTGTCGGGGCTGGCCACGGAATTCGCTTGGCGTCGCTGGCGGTGATCGTGAAGAACCGGAAGCAAGCCATTGACTGACCTGTTCTTTTTCGGAACCCTCCGACACGCGCCGTTGCTGTCCATCGTATTGGGGCGCGGTCCGGCGCAGATTGACATCACTCCGGCGGAACTGCCGGATCATGCGGTCCACTGGGTTCGGGATCAGCCCTTTCCGATCATAATCGCTGAGGCCGGCGCCTGCGCACAGGGCATGCTCGTGCGTGGGCTTTCGGGTGCGGACCTTGCCCGGCTTCGCTTCTACGAAGGTGGTTTCGGCTACGACCTTGTCCCTGTCACGGTGCGCACGGGCAACGGCAAGGTGTCGGCACAGATGTTCTTTGCCGAGGAGGAGAAATGGCCGGTTGGCGCGCTGTGGTCCCTGGCTGACTGGGCCGCGCGCTGGGGTGCTATCAGCGAAGAAGCCGCCCGCGAAGTCATGTCGTTGTTCGGGCGATGGTCTCCCCAAGATGTCGCCGTCCGGTTTGACGCCATTCGACGGCGTGCGGCAGCCCGCGTTGCCGCCCGGCAGGGGGCACCCGACCGCGATCGCGACCTTTCTCGCGATGTCAGGGCCGGCGACCATCGCTTGCCCTACGCGAATTTCTTCGCGCTGGAAGAGGTCGATCTGAGCGTGCGGCAGCATGACGGCACGATGGGACCAAAGGTGAACCGTGCAGCCCTCGTGGTCGGGCAGGCAGCGGTGGTGCTGCCCTATGATCCGGCTCGGGATGAGGTTTTGCTGGTCGAACAGTTCCGCGCACCGGTGTACCTGGCAGGCGACCCCGCGCCCTGGGTCTGGGAGCCGGTCGCAGGGCTGCTCGATCCGGGCGAAGACGCGGAGACCGCCGCCCGGCGCGAAGCACACGAGGAGGCCGGGATCGAGATCGACAGACTGGAGCCGGTGGCGCAGGTCTATTCCAGCACCGGCTCATCGACCGAGTTCCTGCATCTGTTCGTCGGCCTGACCCAGTTGGACGGACCTGTCGCGGCGACCGGCGGGACCGATCTTGGCGAGGATATCAGGACCGCGATCCTGCCGTTCACGGAGCTCATCGATCGTGTGGATGCCGGCCTTTACCGCGACATGCCGCTGGTCACGACCGCGCTCTGGCTGGCGCGGCATCGCGGCAGGCTGCGCAGCGCCTTGTAACGCGACCGTGTCCGGGATCGCTTGAGGTCGACACACAGCAACGCTACACCGGTGCCAAAGCGAAAGGATGGACCCGTGATGCACATTGCCCGAGATCTGGCCGAGGCCGTCGGAAACACGCCCTTGATCCGGTTGCGCCGCGCAAGTGAGGAAACCGGCTGCGAGATCCTTGGCAAGGCGGAATTCATGAACCCCGGGCAGTCCGTCAAGGACCGCGCCGCGCTGTTCATCATCCGGGACGCCATCGCGCGCGGCACCTTGAAACCGGGCGGAACGATCGTCGAAGGGACCGCTGGCAATACCGGAATCGGCCTTGCGCTGGTGGGCGCGTCGATGGGCTTCAAGACGGTGATCGTGATCCCCGAAACGCAAAGCGAGGAAAAGAAGGACATGCTTCGCCTCGCGGGTGCAGAGTTGGTTCAGGTGCCCGCCGCCCCCTACAAGAACCCCAACAACTATGTCCGCTACTCCGAACGCCTGGCCGAGGAACTGGGCCGGAGCGAACCCAACGGTGCGATCTGGGCCAACCAGTTCGACAACGTGGCGAACCGTCAGGCGCATGTCGAAACCACCGGACCCGAGATCTGGGAGCAGACCGGTGGCAATGTCGATGGGTTCACCTGCGCGGTTGGCTCCGGCGGGACGCTCGCCGGCGTGGCCGAGGTCTTGCAGCCCAAGGGCGTCAAGGTTGCCCTGACCGATCCGATGGGGTCGGGCCTCTACACGCTTTATCGTGATGGCGAAGCGGCAGCCGAGGGCAACTCGATCACCGAGGGGATAGGGCAGGGACGGATCACCGCCAATCTCGACGGGTTCACGCCCGATATGCTCTACCAGGTTCCCGACGAAGAAGCGCTGCCCGTGGTCTTCGATCTCCTCGAACACGAGGGACTCTGCCTTGGCGGCTCTTCGGGCATCAACGTCGCGGGCGCCATGCGGATGGCGCGGGAAATGGGTCCCGGCCACACGATCGTGACAATCCTGTGTGACTATGGCACCCGCTACCAGTCCAAGCTGTTCAACCCTGACTTCCTGAAGGACCGGAACCTGCCGACACCGGCTTGGCTGACCCGAGCGCCGGCCAGCATTCCGGGCGTGTTCCAGGACGCATGATATCCGTGCGAGCGCTCAGAACACTGTGTCTGGCCCTGCTGCTGGCAGTCTTCGCCGGCGCGTCCATCGCCCAGGTTTCGGATCCCGATCGTGACATCTATGCCGGCTGGCAAGAGCTGGCCGACGAAACCGAAAAGGCGCTGGACGAACCGACGGAGCCCAACGAGGTTCTAAGCGAGTATCGCAAGCAGATCGCCGCGTTCCGCGAGACCTTCGCGGAAGGGCGCGACAAGAATGCGGTTCGTATCAGGACGCTTGAGTCGCAACTCGAAGCGCTCGGTCCCAAGCCCGAGGAGGGCGAGGAACCCAAGGACATCGCCGACCTGCGGCAAACGCTGAACGCACAGCTTGACGAGTTGCGCGTGCCCCAGGTCGTGGCCGAAGAAGCGTTCAATCGCGCCAATGGGTTGATCAGTGAAATCGACCGCGTGGTGCGCGAAAGACAGGCCTCGCAGCTCCTCGCGCGCGGCCCGTCTCCCCTGAATCCGACCCACTGGACCGAAGCGTTCCGCGAGTTCAAGACTGCCATCGTGGCCGACTTCCAAAACCTGCGCGAAGCGGCCCAGGCCCCACAAACAAACGATGTGCTTCACGATTCCTGGCCGCTTCTGCTCGTGCTGAGCGTTGTCGGTCTTTTGCTGATCGTCATGGGCGCGCACTGGTCCGAGCGGCTCGGCAACTACCTGCGCCGGCTCGGTGGCAGCAGGCACGGGGTTTGGAGCTTCGTCGTCTCTCTCGCCCGGATCATCCTGCCGTATTTCGGGGTCGTCCTGATCTGCGTAGGTTTGTTGCTGACCGGGCTGGGCGAGCGGGGCGCGGCCTTGATAAGCGCCATTCCGCGATGGAGCTTCATCTACCTTTTCTTCCGCTGGTTGGGGTTGCAGGTCACGGCCGAAGGCACCTTCGACAAGCTGGAGTTCAGGAAGCCCTATCACCGCACGGAGACACGGCTGATGGTCGGGCTGCTGGGCGTCATGATCGTCGCGCAGGACGCGATCTCGATGTTTCAGCAGGCCGTTCCCCTGTCGGATGCGACGCGTGCGATCATCGGGTTTCCTCCGATCCTGATCTCGGCACTGGTTCTGCTCCGGATCCAGCGCATCAGTATTATCCAACGCCAGCTGGTGGCGGAAGAGGACGAAGATCCCGCAAACACCTCGGGTTCCTCAAGGTTGCTGGCGGGACTCAGGCGGGTCATCACACTGATGGCGCTGACCGCACCGGTGCTCGCCGTGTTCGGCTATTTCAACGCCGCCGAGGCGATCATCTACCCGGCGATCCTGACCTTGGCCCTGATCTCCGCCTTTGCGATTCTCCAGCGCTTCTTTGGCAATGTTTACGGCTGGCTGTCGGGCAAGGGAGAAGCCGCGCAGGACTCGTTGTTCACCGTTCTGGTCGGGTTCGGCCTGTCGCTGGTGGCCTTGCCGATCCTGGCCCTGATCTGGGGGGCGCGGGCGGTCGATCTGGTAGAGGTCTGGGAGCGGTTCGTCGCCGGCTTCACCGTCGGTGGCGTGCAGATATCGCCGGTCAGTTTCCTGACATTCGTCGTCATTTTCGCGGTCGGGTATTCGCTGACAAAACTGGTGCAAGGTGCGCTGCGCACGAACCTGTTGCCGAAGACCAGCATAGATGCGGGGGGGCAAAACGCGATCGTGTCCTTCGCGGGCTATCTCGGCGTCTTTCTTGCCGCGCTCATCGCGATCACCGGCGCCGGTTTCGACCTGTCCTCTCTCGCGATCGTCGCGGGTGCGCTGTCGGTCGGCATCGGTTTCGGGTTGCAGACCATCGTGTCGAACTTCGTGAGTGGGATCATCCTGCTGATCGAACGCCCGATCTCCAAGGGCGACTGGATCGAGGTCGGCGGTCTGATGGGCTATGTGCGCGATATCTCGGTGCGATCGACCCGGATTGAGACCTTCGATCGGACGGACGTGATCGTTCCGAACTCGGACCTGATCAGCGGAACGGTTACCAACTACACCCGCGGAAACACCGTGGGACGCGTGATCGTGCCTGTCGGTGTGGCCTACGGAACCGACACGCGCCGCGTCGAGAAGATCCTGCAGCAGATCGCCAATGCTCACCCGATGGTTCTGGCCAACCCTGCGCCGGCAGTCGTGTTCCAGGGCTTCGGAGCGGATTCCCTCGACTTCGAGATCCGCGCGATCCTGCGCGACGTGAACTGGGTGCTGTCGGTCAAGTCTGACATGAACCACGAAATCGCCAAACGTTTCACCGAGGAAGAGATCGAGATCCCCTTCGCCCAGAGGGACGTCTGGTTGCGCAACCCCGAGGTCCTGAACCCACCGAAACCGGACCCCGCCTAGCCTTGCAGGTCTCCTGGGGCGTGGCGTATTCAAGGCGTTTTTCCGGCTTGCAATACACGCACCGATCCGGCAAACACCCCAACGTGGAGAGGTGGCCGAGTGGTCGAAGGCGCACGCCTGGAAAGTGTGTAGGCGGGAAACCGTCTCCAGGGTTCGAATCCCTGTCTCTCCGCCACCGACAATCGTCTCTATTTCCCATGTCCAGACTGTGCCGAATTTCGGCGTGATTTCCGTCGGTTGCGCGGTGGGGTCGCGGTCGGAGACGCACCTTTCTGCTCAGGTCCCGGGTCAAATTGGCGGGAGTCTCAGGTGGCCTGGAACGGAGGTCCGGTTTCGGGTGCGTTTCCCTGTTTCGGGTCGATTTACAGGGAATTTTCGCGAATTGCAGAGAATTCGATCGTTGCGTCCTCTGTTTATGCGCGTGATATCAATGCCTTGCGGTCGAATTCCCTGGGCGGGGGAACAGGGAATTTTCTGACCGGAACAGGGAATGTTTTCGGCTGAACAGGGAAGGGTTCCGAAAGATCAGGGAAGTGGCTCAGGTACGGAAGCCGAAGGCCTGTTCCTGGTCGCGCCAGTCCAGCGGCAGGCTGGTGGCGAGGAGCCGCTTCAGGGTCAGATCCATGGGCTGGGTGCCGTCGAGGATGGCGGCCTGGATTCTTGGCGAAAGGCCGGAGAGCGCGATGATGCGGGCGGCGTAGCGTTCGGAGGTTTTCTCGTCCGTGGCGAGTCGCGTGAGGGGCGTGCCGGATTTCAGGGCTGCGGCCCAGCGATGGGCGTTGCGCAGCGCCCGGATCATCGTGGCATCGGGCGCGGGCGCGCGGGTGCCGGCGACGATCTTCATCTCGACACCGTGGCGGCGGCAGGTGAAGGGAACATCCAGAGCGAGCAGCGCCGGGTTCAGATCGTGGGCGGGCAGGGCGGCGGTATTGGCCAGGGCGGTTCGGTCGAGATGCAGCGCCAATCGGCCATGTCCGATCTCTCCGCAGGTGATCAGCCGCGCGGCCAGGGACGAACCCTTTGCCGAGATCCGGGATGCCACGTCCGCGATCGCCCGGGAGGCCGGGATCGATGAGGTCGCATCGGCGTCGACGAGCACCGAATGCCGTTTCGCGTGATCCGCGAGATGATCGGAGATGGCCCTGGCAACCGCCTGTTCCAGGGCCTCTGCGGGCAGGCGCCAGCCTGCGGGGTCGGGGCCGCCGGAGACCAGGCGGTTGGAGATGTAGTAGCGCAGCTGCTTGCCGGTCTTCCGGGTGTGGGTCGGGGTGAGCAGGTCGCCGGTGTCGTCCCGGAGCTTGCCTTTGAGAGGGGCAGCATCGCCGGTCGGTTCACCGGCCGGGGCGCCCCGCCGCCGTGCGCTGGCGGCCTGCAGCAGGGCCTGGACCTGGTCCCAGAGATCCCGTTCGATGATCGCCGGGTGCAGGCCGGGGAAGGTCTTGTCCTTGTGGCGGATCCGGCCGAGATAGATCGGGTTGGTGAGGATCTTGTGGATCTGGCCCCGGCTCAGGGCGTTGCCGCCCTGTTGCCGGCCGGTGGAGAAGACATGGCGCTTGGAGCGCAGGCCCAACGCCCGGGCCTCGCGCGTGACGGCGGCGAGGCATTTGTGGCTGGCATAGAGGGTGAACACGTGCCGGACCACGTCGGCCTCGGGGGCGTTCACCACCAGTTCCCGGCGCATGGGATCGGGATGCGGATCGTAGCCGATCGGGGGCACACCGCCCATCCAGAGGCCCTTCTTCTTGGAGGCGGCGATCTTGTCGCGGATGCGCTCGGCGGTGACTTCGCGTTCGAACTGGGCGAAGGACAGCAGCACGTTGAGCGTCAGCCGGCCCATCGAGGAGGAGGTGTTGAAGGCCTGGGTGACCGAGACGAAGGAGCAGTCCGCGGTCTCCAGCCGGTCGACCAGCCGGGCGAAATCCGGCAGCGACCGGGTCAGCCGGTCGATCTTGTAGACCACCACCATGTCGACGCGCCCGGCCTCGATCTCCTCCATCAGCCGCTGCAGGGCAGGGCGCTCCAGCGTGCCGCCGGAGATCCCGCCATCGTCGTATCGGGCGGGCAGCAGCTTCCAGCCTTCGTGGCGCTGGCTTGCGATATAGGCAGCACAGGCCTCGTGCTGGGCGTCGAGTGAGTTGAACTCCTGGTCGAGGCCCTCGTCCGAGGATTTGCGGGTGTAGATGGCGCAGCGGATCTTCGGGCGCTGGCTCATGAGCCGGCCTTTCCGGTCAGCCCGAAGAACCGCGGCCCGGACCAGTGGGCGCCGGTGATGGCGCGGGCGATGGCCGAGAGCGAGCGGTGGGTCTGCCCTTTCCAGACATAGCCGCCCCCGGTGACATCGACCACATGAGTCACCCCGTTCCATTCCCGCAGCAACCGGCCACCGGGCTTGAGGGCGGGGCTGACCGTTCGCGGGGTTTGATCGGCTCCCTTGGCAAGCGCGGTCTTCACCTGCCGGGGCAGCCCGCCGTGGCGGCGGGCCTGCAGCTCGAAGGCGATGAAACGGCGCAGGAAGGTCCGGCTCAGCATCTTCGGGGCGGGTTCACCGAACAACTCCTGCCAGAGCGCGAGAAGCTTCGGGCGGTCCATCGCCTCCAGCGCCCCAATCCCGATCGGCGCGGCCATCACCGCGTCTCCGGTTCGGCTGCAAGGTGATAGGTGGCCGCGGCACCCGCCGTCTGAGCCGGACGCCGTTCGATCTCCGCGCCCGCCTTGCGCAGCACGCTCAGAGCGGCCCGGGCCGAATGCGGCTGCCAGCCGGTGGCCTTGCAGATCGCCTCGATCGTGGCGCCTTTTGGCCGGCGCAGCATCGCGCGCACCCTCGCGGTCTTGGTCTGTTTGGTCTTCGTCATGGTGGAGTCCTCCTGTTCTGGGGCGGACGGAGTGCCATGCCCCGGTACCGGGGAGCGCCCGAACGGGTCGGGCGTGGAGACACTGATGCGTGGTTCAGCGCGGTAGTCCAGTCCTTTCCGCAGCGTAGGGCGATGCGCCCGGTACATGCCGAGGCGTGATACCGCGGCTAAGATTTTTGGTATTATAAACAGTATGTTAATATACCTTCTTAAGGCAAAAATGCTTGCATCAGATGCCTCGTTTGCCTATCTTCGCCATAGCCGTCCGGACAACGGGGCGGCAGACTGCTCCGTTTGGCAGCACTCATTGGAAAGACACGTTTCCGCAGGGAGCATTCGAAGGAGCAACAACTCGGATCGTTCGGTCCGGGGAGTTGCTGTTCATGCTCTCTCCGGTTTCCCCGTTGCGATCCATTCTGAAACTGGCTGTCGGTACAGCCCCGACGAATGGAGGCGCCCATGCGCACACAATCCAAGAAACCCGATGCCCCGGCATCGACGAACCCGGTCTGGATGGCCGAGAAGGTTGTCCAGACGCCCATTGCCGATCTCAGGCCCTATGCCAACAACAACCGCATCCACTCTGCCGCGAATATCGGCAAGTTGAAGGCCTCGGTGGCGCAGTTCGGCTTCGTCACCCCGATCCTCGTGGATGGCGAGGGGGTGATCATCGCGGGCCACGGGCGCTATGAAGCGGCCAGGGTGCTTGGCCTCACCGCGATTCCGACCGTGGTCGCCGATCACCTGTCCCCGGCGGAGGTGCGCGCCCTGCGCATCGCCGACAACAGGCTGGCGGAGCTGTCGGATTGGAACCCGGAGGCGCTGCAGATCGAGTTCGCCGAGCTGATGGACCTCAGTCTCGACGGCACTCTGGACTTTGACCTCGACATCACCGGCTTCGAGGTGCCGGAGATCGACATTCTCATCGGCGGCGTGGGGGAGGCCGGGAGCGACCCCGCCGAAACCGTCGAGGCACCGGACCCGGCGCGGCCGGCGGTGACGCAACCGGGCGATCTCTGGCGCCTCGGCGACCACCGTATCTTTTGTGGCGATGCGCTGGAGGCGGCCAGCTACACCCGGGTGCTGGAGGGGGAGGGGCCGGCCATGGTCTTCACCGATCCGCCCTACAATGTGCCGGTGCAGGGCCATGTGCGGTCGGGCAAGGATGGCGCGCATCGCGAGTTCGCCATGGCTTCGGGCGAGATGTCGGAGGCCGAGTTCCGCGGCTTTCTCGGCAGGGTCCTGGCCCGTCTCGTGGTGAACCTGCCAAGTGGCGGCATCGCCATGATCTGCATGGACTGGCGTCACGTGGAGGACCTGATCGCATCCGGCAAGGCTGCTGGCCTCGAGCTGATCAATCTCTGCGTCTGGAACAAGACCAACGGTGGCATGGGCAGCCTCTACAGGTCCAAGCACGAGCTGGTCTGCGTCTTCCGCAAGCCAGGCGCGCCGCACATCAACAATGTCGAGCTGGGCCGGCATGGCCGCAACCGCACCAATGTCTGGGACTATGCCGGGGTCAACAGCTTCGGCAAGGCGCGCGCGGCGGATCTCGCGGATCACCCGACGGTGAAGCCGACGGCGCTGGTGGCGGATGCGATCATGGATGTCACCCATCGCGGCGACGTGGTGCTGGATGCCTTCGGCGGCTCCGGCGCCACGCTGCTGGCGGCCGAGAAGACCGGGCGCCGCGCCCGGCTGATCGAGCTCGACCCGCTCTATGTCGATGTCGCCATCCGCCGCTGGCAGGAGAGGACCGGTCAGAACGCTGTTCTCGCCACAAGCGGCGAGACGTTTGACGACCGCGCAGCAGCGCTGGTCACCGCCGAAGACCAGGAGGCCGGCCATGTCTGACGATACAAAAGACTACGAGGTCGGCTACGGCAAACCGCCGAAACACACCCGGTTCAAAAAGGGCCAGTCCGGCAACCCGAAAGGGCGGCCAAAGGGGGCAATGGGCTCTACTGCCAGCCTTAGGCAGGAAATGGAAAGCAAGGTGACGGTCCGGGAAGGTGGTCGCGAGGTGAAGGTCTCCAAGGCAGAGGCCGCCGCCAAGCGCCTGGTCGCCAAGGCCCTCGGGGGCGATATGGCTGCGCTGAAGATGCTGGCTTTTTTCGATGAGGACTTGAGCACTCGGGTACAGCAGGAGGCAGACAAGATTGAGCAGGCGGTTGTCCCGGATCAGACTGACGAGGATGTGCTGGCGTATTTTGCCACGCAAATCCGCGAAGGCGGCATTCACGTCGCTGGCGAAAGCGAGCCGGGCGATATCGATGACGAGGAGACAGATCCATGACCCTGCAAGACCGTCAACTGGCGCTGCGGACGTCATCTGCGCTGTACCGCTGCGACTTCTTCGCTTTTGTCTGGAAAGCCTTCTCAACCCTTCACCACGGGCCCAACAACCGGTTCGAACCGGTCTGGCATGTGCGCGCCATGTGCCATGAACTGGACAATGTGCGGACCGGTGAGAACCAGCGGCTGGTCATCAACATCCCGCCCCGCTGCCTGAAATCCGTGACCGTGGCGGTCGCCTATGTGGCCTTCCTGCTCGGGCATGATCCCGGGGCCAAGATCATCGTGGCCAGCTACGGGCTCGATCTCGCCCGCAAACATTCCGAGGATTGCCGGCGGGTGATGGCCTCGCGCTGGTACCGGGAGATGTTCCCGCAGACCCGGCTGGCGAAGAAGGGCAATACGTCGGAAGAAATCAGAACCACGATGGGCGGCAGCCGCAAGGCGGTTTCCATCGGCAGTTCTGTGACGGGCCACGGCGCCGACTACATCATCATCGACGATCTTCTGAAGGCCGGGGATGCCAATTCCGAGGCGGAACTGATCCGGGCGCAGGAGTTCATCGAGGGCACCTTGCTGTCGCGCTTTGACAATCCGGCGGAGGGACGGGTCGTGATGATCGCCCAGCGGCTGCATGAAATGGACCCTCCGGGCTATCTTCTGGACAAGGGCACCTACCGGCACCTGAACCTGCCGGCGATTGCCGAGGAACCCGAGATCATTCCGATCGGGCGGGGGCAGGTGCATCGCCGCAAGCCGGGCGATCTCCTGTTCCCGGAGAAGCTCGACCGCGCGACCCTGGATCGCATGCGCCGTGAAATGGGGTCCGCCATCTTCAACTGCCAGTACCAGCAGAACCCGATTGCGCCGGACGGGTCGCCGCTGCGTTGGGACTGGTTCGGCACCTATGACGAGGTCTTGCCGCGCAACGGGTACCACGTGGTCGTCCAGAGCTGGGACACCGGGACCTCGGCTGATCCGAGGTCGGACTTTTCCGTCTGCACCACCTGGGGGTTCCTGCCGCCGCACTGGCATCTGCTCGACGTCTGGCGCGGGCAGTTGGACTACCCCGAACTCAAGGCGAAAGTGCTGGCGCTGGTCAAGGAGTGGAAGCCCGACAAGGTGCTGATCGAGGATGCCGCGACCGGCCGGCCGCTGTTCCAGGAGTTGTTTTATGACGACAAGCGCTATGTTGCCATAAAGCCCGACAGGGAAAAGGAAATCCGCTTCGCTGCCGCCTGCGCGGCAGTGGAGGAAGGCAAGGTCCTGCTTCCGGCCCAGGCGCCCTGGCTCCCGGTGTTCAAACGCGAGACGCAGTCCTTCCCGCGCGGACGGCACGACGACCAGGTCGACAGCTTCAGCCAGTTCCTGATCTGGTCCAGGGGCAATGGCTTCTACCGAAGCCTCGGGCGCGAGCATCCGATCAATATCGAACGCCGCGAACGACACCGGTCGCACAGAAGACGGCGGTGATGATCCCGTTCTGTGAAACAAACCTGCTTGCTTTGAGCGCCTCAGAGCAAGCAGGTGAATTGTACCGGGATACACCAAAGAATATTCGCAGTTTCACCATGGTCGCGTATTGGTGCCATTGGGATGCGGGGTGGTATTCCACCTGCCGAGGTTTGCGCGCGGCCGCAGGCGCGGCTGCGCAACCGGCGAAATTCCGAGCCGGCCTGGTGGGCTCCGAACGGGATCGCCGCCATCCCCACCGCCGCGCTCGATCCGGCCCACAGTCCGGCGTCTCCCGCGGTCCCCGCGCTTATTGGGTCCGGGTCCCCATCGTCGGCGGTCGAACCGCTACTCCGAGACGGCGGCCTCTTCCGGCGTGATCTCGGTTATGGTTTGGAACTCGCCGAGAAATTCGGCATGATTCTGGGCCAGGTAGCGCACGATTCGAGTGTTACCGAGCAATTTTCCGACGTAGCCCTTGATCACGGTCAGATGCAGATGGTCCTGGCCATAGGTGTCCTGGATCGAGGCGATCCCCTCCTGCAGGCGGGCGAGTTCCTGTTCCATGCGCGCCATCGCCTCCGGCGTGATGCCTTTGACCTTCTTCGGCTTGGAGGACTCGACCAGTTGGGCCTGCGGCGTTCCCGCGAGGATCGCGTTCGCGTAGGCAACGGAATAGTTGTTCGCGTTGATGAGCAATTCAGCCGCCTCGATCTGGCGCAATGGGATCATTTTCCGAAGGGTATCGAACACCACCGAAGTGCAGGCCTTATCCTTGAGCAATGCAATCGCCTCCGGGCATATGCCGTCCAGCAGCTTGATCTTTTTCTGGATACTGCGTGTGCCGAGGTCGAGCGCCGATGCAATCTTTTCCTCGGAGACGCCACGCTCGATGGCCTTCAGGATCATCCGATGCTCCTGAACAGGCGCAAGGCGGCTGATGCGCTTGTTATAGGTGAACGCTTCGTCATCCGTGGAGACGAGGCATTTGACCCGCCTGACACCCTGGTCTTTCAGGACTTCCATCCGGATATGCCCGTCGAGAAGCAGCCAATGGCCTTCCTCGCCGGTATTCCTCGTCACCACGGGTGGCTCGACAAGGCCTATCTCGCGGATTGAGGCTGCAATCTGAATGTACTTGCGGCTGGACTTCACCGACTTGTTCATTGCGCGCACTGGCAGGATGTCTGCAACCCTGATGGTGGCAAACTCATTCTCAAAGCCAAACAGAACCTTTTGGGTCATGGTGCAACTCCGTCGGCGACGGAGACCTGCAGGTGGGTGGGCATGGTCTCCAGGCCTTCCGCCCGGAGCAGCGTTACGAAGTGGTCGTCCTCGAGGAGGGTTCGGAATGCCTGGCAAATGAACAGGAGCCGCCCCTGCGTCAGTTCCGCTTTCTTGATCAGAAGCTTCTGACGGTCGGCCTCCTTCTGGTAGGCCCGCACCAGCGCCTCGCTTGTCAGCGGCCGCCGGCTACGGCTGTCGCGCCCGTACGCTTTTGGGTGCATCTTTTTCCCGCGTGCCTCGCGCTGTTCGATCAGGCGCCGGGCCGCCGCGAGTTTCTTCCCCCGCAACTTCTTCTGCGTGTAGGCATCCATCAGCGCACGCTGCGCGCCTTCGGCATCGGTTTTCGATATGTCGATGGCGAGGTTCAGGGGGAGCAGACCGGTCTCGACGGCCGTGACCAGCCGCTCTTCGCCGCGCTCCAGGAGGCCAGCGATCATGCCGACATAGTCCGGCGAAACGCCGATCTTGTCGCCGATCTGTCGGTCACTGTAGCCACGCTCGCGGAGCGTGCCGATCTCCCGCATCAGATCGATTGGGCGATGCTGGCGACGCGCGCAGTTCTCGACGAGGCTCATCACCAGGCAGTCCGACTCATCGGCCTCGATGACAATGGCCGGAATGGCTTTCTGCTTCAGCTCGATGAAGGCCTCGAGCCGACCCTGGCCGCAGACGAGATCATACTCCTGCGGATCTGTTTCCGCGCGACGGGTGACGGTGATCGGGCGTTTCAAACCGATCTTGGCGATGTTCTCCACCATGTCCGCAAATGTCCTCGGGTTTCGGACCCGCGGATTGAGGACCCGAATGCGGTCGGTCGGGACCAGGGTGACATTATTAGGGTGATGTTCTTCCGGGTTCTTTGCCATCATGCGGCCTCCGTCACCTTCGCCCGCCCGGCGAGGGCGTAGAAATCGTCCAGTGTTTCCGTTCGATAGGCATCGAGCCAAAGACCATTCTGTTCGGCCATCTTCAGCCGGGCGTCGGTCATGTCGATGCTGGGCAGCAGGTAGAAGTCGCGCGGCGCGTCGTTGGTTGCGTTCATCCGAACGGCAATCGTGATGTCCGGAACGAGGCCGGTGTCGAGCCGGATGTGCCAGCGCAAGGAGCCTGCTGCGGTCGCCTGGCAGCGGGCCAGAACGAGCGAAACCGTGAACTCATCGTTGACCCGAAGCAGCTGCGTGTCGGCGTCCTGCACCACGCAACCACCTTGGGCGGCCACGCCCTCCACGATGTCCTCAACGACCTGGGGGTGGGCCGCGCGCAGTGCTCTGTTGATTTCGACGTAGCTGTAGTCCCGCTCCGGCTTGTAGCCGATGAGGCGGTACGCGCGCAGAAGGCTCCCAAAGCGGCTACGATAGGCGCTGGAGGACGGAAGATCGCTCTCTTCGTCAATGATCAGGCCGGACAGCGTACCCTGCCGTTTCAGGATCGCCCGCAGGGCATCGAGCAGTTCCTCGTCGGAGAAATGGCGACGACGCGCATCGACGATTTCCCGGGCGCGAAGGAACACCGCCTTGTCGACGATAGCCGGATAGGCGCCCTCGGCCCGGATCCACATGTCCCGCGGGTTCACGACGCGACGCTGCTTCAGCTTGAACGATGCCTTGTTGAAGACATTGTTCCCGATGTATTTTTCGTTGGTCAACACTTGGTGGACGGTTGTGCGGGTCCATGGCCGGTCGAGATCAGTGCGATGTCCTTCGGCGTTCAGGATCTCCGTAATCTCGCGCTCGGGACGCCCTTCATTCACGAACATCTCATACATGCGCTGGACGACCCGCTGTTCCTCTTCTGGGCCGGGCACCAGGATTACCCGATCGGTCTGGAGGCTCTTCTGCTCGCCGCGCGACAGCTCACCCTTTGGATTGCCGTGCTCGTCGATCAGCACGCGCCGCAGCCCGTAACCCGCCGCGCCGCCTTGGCGAAAACCAAGTTCCACGAGGCGGCATTGCCCCGCAAAGACCTTCACCGACAGCTCGCGGCTGTATTCGCCCGCCATAACGCGTTTGACGGTCTTCAACAGGTTGGAGCCGATGCTACCGTCGTTCTCGAACTGCTCGCCGCAGTAATGGACGCGGATCCCTGCACGGGAACAGACGTGCTCGTGGTAGGCGCCCTCATCGGCATCCTGAAACCGGCCCCAGCGGCTGACGTCATAGACGAGTATCGCCTTGAAATCGGCTCGACCTGACTGGACCTCGGCCATCAATGCCTGCAGCGCTTCGCGGCCATCCAGGCGCAAGCCCGAGCGCCCCGCGTCCTCGAAAACGCGAAGAATTTGCAGCCCGCGAGTTGCGGCATAGCTGCGGATGACATCCAGCTGATTCTCGGTCGAATACTTCTGGTGATCGGTCGACATCCGGACATAGGCGACGGCGGGCACTTCCGCGTCGACCGGCCCATCGCCAGTCTGCGCGATGTATGTTGTACGACCACTCACGAATCCGGCTCCGGTTCACCACGCGGCAATCCAGCGAGGGTAAGCCAGTCGGGGAACCGCTCTTTGGCCAAAGTCCGCACGTGGGAGCGCCAGGAAGACGCTTCCGGAACATTGTGAATTCATTTCGGAATGACTGCCAGTTCGGCGCGCTTGTTGTATGGTTCTTGTCGCACACTCGAGCGCCGGCGTTGTCTTTTCGCAGTTCATGTCCGTCACCTTCGAGATTTTGACCGTTCCAACAGATGGTTAAATCGGCCCACTGGAGGAATTCATGAATTCTTCCGTTTTCATGACTCTCTACAGCTGTAGCGGAGCGAGACATGAAGATGCGGGTTAAGATGGGCACAGTTGTGCCGAAGATGGGCACAATTGTGCACCCGGGCGACATTCCAGACGATTATCGCACCGCAATCGCCCTGGCATTGCATGCGGAACTCGGCTCGACCCACCGTGCAATCAAATCCGCGATGCGCTGGACGGGCGCCAGCGAGCGGACCGTCAAATACTGGTTTGCCGGCGAACGGGGGCCGAGCGGTGAGCACCTTGTTTCGCTCGCGCGGCATTCCGATGCCGTGCTGGCCGTGCTGCTCACGCTGGCGGATCGGTTGATTGCGGAGGGAGATGAAAGATAGAGTCAGACCGGCTGGCCCGCTGGACGGCGTGTAGCGCGCGCTCGACCTTCTCTTGATTTGTGTTCGATATTGGTTAATATCAATACACAAAAGAAAAGGAGCGCGCCATGTCTCGCACCACCACCATGACCGTCCGCGTGAGCGGCGCTCTCAGCGAGTTCGTCGCGGCGAATGTCGGGGAGGACGGCGCCTACGAGAACGTCAGCGAATACATCCGTGACCTGATCCGTCGCGACAAGGAGCGCTCAGAGCGCGAGGCATTTGATCGTCTGAAGGCGGAGTTGAATCGCGCCTTCGCCGTGCCCGACGAAAGCTACAAGCCGCTGACCGCGGCTGAGGTGATCGCTCGGAACCAGACCTGACCCCATGGCGATCCGTATCCAGGAAGCGGCGTCGATGCGCCTTGACGAGATCTACCGTTACACCCGTGACCGATGGGGAGAGGCACAGGCGGAAATCTACATCACCGGTCTGTTCACCGCGTTCGAACAGATTGAAACACGTGGCATCGCTTCGAAGATCGTACCGGCCGAATTCGAGGTGCAGGGCTATTTCTTCCGCTACGAGCGGCATTTCGTGTATTGGAGGCAGCTTGACAACGGTGACATCGGAATCGTCACGATCCTGCATGAAAGAATGCATCAGATAGATCGATTCAATGAGGATGATACCGAATAGGTGGCATCTGTAGCGAGCTTCAGAGGATTTGGAGCCGTCCCGAGAGTCCGAATCCCGTTCCCTCCGCCACTTGCCCTCGCGAAAGCGTTCTCCCGATCCGGCTGCGGCCGGATTTTCTCGTTGTTTTCGAGGGTTATGCAGGTTGAGCTGAACACCGGCTGCTCAGGCCAACGGCAATAATCGTTCTCTCCGGAGCCGTTTTCTCTGAACCTCATGACTGCGCGGGTTTAGTGCAGAGTTTTTAGCTTCCTGAAATTAATCAACATTTCATCCCAACAGCCTGAACACTTCGATGCCGGTGGCACTCGCAGAGATGGAACGGAAATCGAACGGTCGCCGTTTCTCGTGCGCCTACTTCTCAAGGTCAGTCGCCCCCCCGAAGCATCTCCCCGTAGGGCGACACCAGCCGTTCGCTGCGGCCCGCACAAACGACCGGGTCGCGGACGAAGCCGCCTTTTGCTGCGGCTGTGCCAACGGCGGCTATCGGTTGATACGCGAGGTCGCAAACGGTCGTTTCGGCCGTGGACAGAAACGTGCGGGTTTTGTCATCCGGACAAGTCGCGGCGGTCTTCCCAACAAGCGATTGCCACCCAGTCAACCCTCGAAATCAATGCAAACGTGACAAGTGAGATCAGAAAGTAAGCCAGAGAAGCGTAAGCGTTGCTATCTAATTACAAAGCTTTTTACTTGCTCGAGCTGGAATCTGTCGACAAAATGAAGGTGTCGCATTGATGTCAGGAGCTTAGTTCTGGACGATTGTCACCGCTTCTGGTGGTTCGGCGCAGCCCGTTTTAGGTGAATATAATCGACAACCTCGAAAAGTAATTTGTAGAGGCCTGCGCTTTTCATAGGAAACAAGGAGATTTCATTGAAAATACTAAAGATATCCCATGCAGTATTTTGTGCGATCACTTTCCTATTTATTGTTGGAAGCGTACTTTCGGCGCAGGAGGCGGCGGATCAGCCCCTCGGTTGGAATGACGGAAAGCGCGGTATCGCCCGAGACCTACTGGACGCGTTTGACGGTGACACTGGAGCGCTTGACGCTGTAGCGGATGCAGCGATATTTTCTATTTTGGCTTGGGCATCATACGATGATCCGCAAGCAAATTTTGCGTTGGCAGAGGCTGGCTGGTCAAGGTTGAAAGCCTTTTCCGAGGAAAGAGCTATTGTCGGGGACCTTAACGCAAGTCTCTTTAAAGGCCCGGATGGGCAGCACGTACTTGCTTTTAGGGGAAGCGTCACAGGTGGTGACTGGATCACAAACGTAGCCGGGACCCTTTCCCCAACACCGTTGCTCAACGGCCAGGTCGAAGATGCATTGAGAGTAGCTGAGGCGGCTGTCCAGCAGTACCCGAATGTTGTCTTCACTGGCCATTCGCTTGGTGGACGGCTTGCACAAGCCGCGAGCATAAAGACCGGAAATCTTGCATATGCGTTTAACTCCGCACCTGTCGGCTTTAATGAGATTCGTCAGATGGGCTACTCCGATCTGGTATCTGGAGAAATGCGTCGGTTCCGAAGTCCTCAAGATCAGTTAAGCGGTGTTTTTACGCCTTCGGACGTTGTGGTTGCGAACATTCCAGTCATTGAGGCAAACGCCTTGTTTAACCTGGTAAATGCCCAAGACTATACCCACGCTATGGGCGTTCTTGCGCAAGCGATGGAGAATGTACGATCTGCTCGGGACCTTGGATGGATTGCGGCGTATCTTAATGAGCCAAACCAAGAACCTCTCGCTGCTGGTGATACAGCCGAAATTCTTTCCGAGGATGTGCCTTTATTGACCGGAATATACGTCAACGACCCAACAGCGTGTCAGTCTCCAACTGTCACAACAGACCTTAATGATAGTCCGTATTTACTGAGCTCAAACAACATAGAGACGGGAGAGGCGTTGTGTTCCGTCAGAAGCGTATCAACTCAGGGTGACCAAAAGGAACTGCGAGTCTCTTGCAACATCCATGGCAACGTCTCTGATGCCAATTGGTTCTGGAATATCATTGGCAGAGATCGGTTTGAGACTTCATACGGCGGTTTGAAGGAAGCCTGGGCAAGATGTGAGCCGAACTCTCCGCTGGCGAAGTTTCATTCCGAGGAATTGGCCAACGACAGCATTGGCCAAACCTCGGGTCAGATGGCCGCATCCGACGAGCTTTCAGCACCGGGCTGTCAGGTCGCCTCTGCCGCCATTGACGAAGCAGGGATACTGGATGCCATCAACGGAAAAACCGTCTATGGGTTGATGCCCGACACAGATACCTTGTGGCGTTGGCGCTTTGAGGCGCTAGATAGCGCGGGTGGTGGCGTTTCGCGGTTTACGGCCTCGGGCAGAACAGACTCCCTAACAACACTTATCGACGAAGGTCGCGTGTGTGAAAACATGGGTGATGGAACGTTCGAGTGCAATACTGTCCACCAATGCGAAAGCGGCGAAGTCGCCTTGCTTTTCCAATCGGGCGCGGGCGACTGGACCTACGCGGTGGCCCTATACGAGAATGCGGAAAACCGTTGGGACTGGCAGCATTCCATCGAGGATGTGGTGGCAAGTACGCCAACATCCAAGCCCGCTCAGGTTGAAATGTCAGCGTCACCGGTCGAGCGTGCGCTCGAGATTATGTTCGAGTTGACGAATTTACAGCGCCCCGCGCCGCCACGGGCTGACACGCCTGCCTTTACCGGGGAAGAAGCACTTGATCGGTTCATTGCACAAGCGCTGCCTGATTATCTCGTGCCCGCTGACATACGCTTCAAGGCATTCGGCGAAAATGGAGAAGGACGATTCAGTGTCGCGGGGCACCTGATCGTTCAGAACGACCTTGTCGCGCCGCAACCCACGCACGACGTGCTGATGGCAGTCCTGCAGAATACAGGTTTGCGTTGGGGTGTGATTGAGGCCGCAATCGCACGAAACTTTCAGAACGACTTGCAAGAATACCACATTGTCCATCCCGCAGGTAGCCTGATCGACTTTACCGCTGAACTGCCCTTTACTGACACGGTGGACGGGCTACGCATTTCGGGAACCTTGAACTATGCGCTTCGCAGCACTCAGGCCATTGATGACGTCGAGGGCCCAAATGCGTTCACTCCGGGCACCCGCGATTTCTTGGATATCGCCGACCGTGTCGCTTTGTTCGCCCGCTCATTGCAGGACAGTGCGGACCCGCTGGTGCTGCAATTCATCCAGAACTACGCATCGCGAGCCATGTGGGCGGTAACAGGCGACGGATCAAGTGGGTTTTCGATTGCGCCGTCGCAGCTTGGCCTAGGGTATGAGCCGAACTATGGCTACGGTGACATGAGCGGCAAGATTCAGCACAAGGGTCTGCTTTTTAGTTTCATGGCTCCAGCAACGGTCATCGGTGAACTCAATCTTGGCGGGACACAGTTTTCCGAAGGTGACGGGGTTATGCTGGAGTTGCTCTTTGGCATCGACCCGGATGACCCGACATTCAAGGCCACGACGCTTGGGATCAGCTATATGGCTCCGGGGGAAGGCATGGCCCGGTTGATGAAACCAGCGTTTCTGGACGAAGAGAGCGGCATCTATGCGTGGGGCCCGTTCGGGCGCTCGCGCTGGTGGATTGGCGCATATTGACGCGATAAAAATCTTATCTCGTTGGCTCCTTTTATTCCCTCAAAACCTGGGTGCGTAAACCGCAACTGCCTTAGCGCCGTTTTCCACCAGCGCGAGCGCATCGAAGGCCTTGATGACAAATACCCCCTGCCCAAACCGCTTGGTCAGAAACGGTTCTCTGATTGCGGCTATGTCGTTTTTGTCACCGATGGAATGATTTTCAAAATCATTGAAAATTCGTGTGCCACAATCCCTTGGAGAAACTGCCTCTGATTTTATTACGTTTCTGGCCGTCTTCCGATAGAGCGGACATTGGTGCGATGTGCAGCATCCGGTATAGTGGGCTCGGACCCGACTTTCTCCGCACGCGCACGTTTCGATGATATACTCGAATGCCAACGTCGGGTTGGCGTTGTGGCAGGGCGTGGCGGATCGGAGGAACTGCCATGACAATTGCGAACTTACCTGTCATTCGAGCCTGCCGTCCCGCTTGGAACAAAGGCCGTATCGTCGGCCAGAAGCGACCTTTGATGCCGAAGCACGTCTGGGCCATTCGTGTTCGCCTTGAGATTGCCGAGAACCACAGAGACCCCGCGCCGCTCAAATTGTCTTGTCTGCTTCAAGCGTGAATGAAGTTAGGCAGGGCGCCTTTTTCTACGCTTGAGAGCAGCAAAACCGGCAATGCCTGTTAAAAGAAGCACGCCTCCCGCAGGTAGCGGGATGACATCAACCGGCGCTTGCGTTGTGTTGATTGTCAATGTCCAAGGTTGCGCAGGAAAGACAAGACCAGCAGACAGCTGGAAATCCCATACTGCTCCGCCTGTGTCTTGGCTCAGGGGGCCTGTCTCTGGTCCGAAACTGTCAAAAAAGGACGCCGATATGCTGGCACCAGAGTTGATCGCGCCAAAACTGTCGTCGAATAGATTTGCGACACTGTTGAACAACGCAGAGTTCATGTTTTGACCAATGCTGGCGTCGTCAAACGGCGCGGCAAATGATAAAATGATGCTATCAACGGTCATTCCGATTGCTTGAGTGAATCTGATCCGGTCAGTCTCAGCAGGAGGCGTCTGGTTGATGGAACCCAAGATCGTGTTCACCCCCGCAACGAGATTTACATTTGTGGTACCGATCGCGTCGAGATCGCCATCCACCGCCTCGTTGTAGATCGTCGTCGCAGCGGCGCTTCCGACAGACAACATGAGCGCTAACCCCGAAAGTGACCCAAAAATCATTTTTCGCATCATTTATTTCCCTTACATAAAATTTGAAACAACCTTGCGCATTTCTACAGGATTTAGTCAGCTAAACAAGACTTGAACGCGTGAGGTAGCGCCTAGTTCGAGAAGCATGGTCAACTTTGGGCTCTCTGCCGTCATCCGACTCTTTCTGTCAGGCTTCGGTGCCCGACGTACGACTGAGTGACGGTACTGCGGACAGTCCGACCCTTCGTCCCCGAGAGGTCAACTGGCGCTATCTGCGCAAAGCCGACGTCCGGAAGAGTGCACGACTTCGCTGCCGCAGCACTGGCAGAAGGGGGCGTCAACCCCGGAGCAGACATTGGAGAACGGCAACAAGGAGCTTATCCTGCAAGATTTGCAAATGCATCGCACACGCCTAAAACAGGTCAGAATCTCGCAGATCTTGAAAATGCACCTCTGGCCGGTTTTCCCCGGCATGTCCCGCTCCATGGTTCAGTGCAGTTAGGCGAGCTCCGGACCATCACGCCACGAGGCGGCACAATGGTCCGGCAGGTGTCAGAGGTCGAACCAGACGGCTTCTGCCAGCGTGGTACCGACGACGTCGATGGTGAAATCGGCGAGGCTGTCGCCGTCGACATCGCCCTCGATCCGCTGGACGCCGCCGGTGTCTACGGCGCGCAGTTCTCCAGCTGCGCCGCTGAATTCGACATACCCGACGAAGTCAAACGCGTCGTCCTCTGCTGTCGCGACATCGGCGTCGATGCGATTCAGTTTGATGAGATCAAGCTCGGCGCGCGAGAAATCGGTGATGATGTCCACGCGCCGAGAATCCGTCGTCGTGAAGAGGAAGGTATCCGCACCGAGCCCGCCTGTCAGGAGGTCGTTGCCGCGCGCCCCCTTCAGAATGTCATCGCCCTCGCCGCCGACCAGCGTGTCGGCCCCGAAGCCGCCCTTCATGATGTCGTCGCCGTCGCCCCCGTCCATGACGTCGGCCCCGATGCCGCCGAAGAGCTTGTCGTTGCCCGCGCCACCAAATAGCAGATCGTCGCCTGCGCCACGGAAAAGGGTGTCGTCGCCGACGCCACCGCGCATCTTGTCGTTGCCGGCACCGCCCTCGAGCCGGTCATTGCCGAGATTTCCCCGCAGGATGTCATCGCCGTCGCCGCCGTCCAAAAGGTCGTCGCCTTCGTGGCCGATCACGAGATCGTTCCCGCCCCAGGCTGCAATGTAGTCCCCGAAGGAACTGCCCTCGATGATGTCGTCGGTGGCAGGCGGTGCCTCGACCTCGGTGGTGCCGATGTATTCATGCAGCACGTAGATCGCCTCGCGGGCGTCCTCAACCGATTGGGCCCAGTCATTGATTCCGGCGGCGGAGCCGTCGGCCATCTCGAAACTCAGCCCGTCGGCGGAGAGTTTCATGTATTCGTCCGTCCAGTCGACGCCGCTGCCAACGTCGTTCAGGCCGTCACCATTCCGGTCCTTGCCCCAGATCGCGTCTAGCAAGGTGCGCTGCACGGCTTCGAGGTCGGAAGAGTCGCCATCCATGTCCTGATACCACTGCACCCAAGTATCGCCATAGGTCTCCATCCGGTCGTAATCGAAGGTTTCATTCACACCATCGGTGAAGCCGAAATGATCGATCTGGAGTGTTTCACCCGAACCGGTAACTTCGTTCACGCCCATCAGCGTGTGCGAGGTGATGACGGCGTCGAGGCTTATGGGATGGAACTTGGAAAAAACGCCGGCGAGCAGCCCGGTCGGGTCCCAACCCGAGTCGAGCAGGTCAACCAGGGGCGGGGGCAGCTCGGCAGCGGCATTGGCCTGAACTTCAGTCCAACTCGTGGCGCCGCCGACGGTCATGACCAACTTGTAGAGCGCGAGGTTCTCGCGCGGGGAATCGATCAGCACGCCATCGACCATGATGCGGCCGGAGGCATCGACATCAATCAGGGTTCCGGCGTCGATCTTGCCGAGGGCCTCTTCGAGCGCCGAATCGACCACGGAGTCCGGGGAGCGCATTATGTTCGCCCGCTCAAGCTCCACCTCCTGCACATAGGGCAGCAGTTCGGGCGGGACTTCGAAATCGCCTTCCGCTCCTTCGACAAGATGGATGGGAAAGGTTTCCCCCGTTACCGGGTCAAAGCCGATCGGAACGATCTGACCATTGGCATCCAGCACCGGTTCGCCGTTGCCGCCTCCATCGGTCGGGTCCAGATCCCGCGCCACAACCCACAGGTCTCCATAGAGATCACCTGCACCACTCCCACCGGTTCCTGGTCCAGCCACTTTGTTTTCCTTTCACTCGTTCGATGAACACATGTTTACGCATTCCTTACCATCTTAACTAAACTCGAAACGACAGCTCGCATTGATCTATATCAAGAATCGAATGTGAACCTACTTGACCTGCGCTTGCCGGCGTTGCTTTTCGTCCTTTGAAACGCGCCGAGGACTCAACGGGGCAATCGTGATGCAGGCTCTGCATGATTCCGCTTTTCCAGCCGAGTTGCCCCGCGTCCCATACATCGCGAAGGTCCGTTTCCGGCCACTTTGCCGAATGCCGAATAATGACGCGGAGGAACGCTGCATCTGTAGCGAAGGTGCGCACAGTCGGCAAACTACCAGTTCGCACAGACCGCACCATCGGCCAGATTGGGCTCGTTCCGGCCGATCGCCGCAGTTTGCACGAACGGCCGCTTCAGACGGTCCGCCCAAAGTACTCCGGCTGCGCCGCCCACGCCAGTGGGAATGGATCCAGCAAACTTGCCAGCGTCACGTCTGGCCCCTGCTTGCCGTCCAGGAGCGCCTCAACGATATCGGGCGCGAGCAGCGTCAGGCGCATGACACGGGTCATGTAGGACGGTGCGATGCCTTCGCGTTCTGCGAGCTCGGCGATGGTTATGAACTCGCAGGATTCCAGCATCTGCTTCCAACGGAAGGCGCGCGCTAGCGCCTTGACCAGCGTGTTATTCGTTCGTCGCGGCTGCTCGGCGCCGTCGGGCAACTGCATCTCCTTCCGCCCGCCGCGCTTCACGACGCGGAACGGAACGTATAGCGTGACAGTATCCGGGATCGGTGTCCTGCTGGTCATGCGGCCGCCTCGATGCCGCCTGCAAGCATCTCGCGCGCAAGGCTACTGAGGCCGTCAACGCGCAACCGAACATTGAGCCCGTCCGTGCCTATATCGACGCGCTCGATCAGCAGAGCCATTATACGCGTCTGCTCGGCAGGGAACAATTCGTCCCACAGCGGGTCGAACTGCTGTAAGGCGGCGAGGGCGACGGCTTCGTTGATGTCGTCGGCATTGGCACGTGCCGCCTTCCATGTCCCGGCCACGATCTCGGGCTGGCGGAAGACGGTGCGAAGCTGATCGATGACAGTCGCCTCGATCTCTCCCGCGGATACGCGGCCGATCGGACACGTACCGGCGCCGTGTTTCAGAACCGTCTGACTGACATAGTACCGGTAGAGCCGGTCGCCCTTGCGGGTATGCGTTGGCGAGAACGCAGCGCCGTCGGGTCCGAACAGCAGCCCCTTCAGTAGCGCCGGTGTTTCAGCGCGGGTGCGAGCGGCGCGCTTGCGGGGGCTTTCGGTCAGGATGGCGTGGACTTTGTCCCAGATCGCGCGGTCGATGATGGCCTCGTGCTCGCCGGGGTAGCTTTCGCCCTTGTGGACCGCCTCGCCAATATAGGCGCGGTTGTTGAGCATGCGGTAGATAAACTTCTTGTCCATCGGGTTGCCCTTGGGGGTCAGTATGCTGTTGGCAGCGGTTTCGCGGGCCAGTTCGGTGCCAGATCCGGATTTGATAAACCGCTCGAATGCCCAACGGACATGGGCTGCGCGCTCCTCGTCGATGATCAGTTTGCGACTTTCAACGCGATAACCGTAGGGCGGAACCCCGCCCATCCACATGCCCTTTTTGCGGCTGGCGGCGACCTTGTCGCGAATGCGCTCGGCCGTGACCTCGCGCTCGAACTGGGCGAAGGAGAGCAGGATGTTCAGCGTCAACCGCCCCATTGATGTGGTGGTATTGAACGACTGCGTGACCGAAACAAAGGTCACGTCATTGCGGTCGAATACCTCGACCAGCTTGGCAAAGTCGGCCAGCGAGCGGCTAAGGCGGTCGATTTTGTAGACGACGACCACGTCGACCAGCCCGTCCTCAATATCTGCCATAAGCTGCTGCAGTCCGGGACGGTCGAGCGTGCCGCCGGAGATGCCGCCATCGTCATACTGATCGCGAACCAGCACCCAGCCCTCAGACCGCTGGCTGGCGATATAGGATTCACACGCTTCCCGTTGAGCGTGAAGGCTGTTGAATTCCTGCTCGAGCCCTTCCTCTGAGGATTTGCGGGTGTAGATCGCACACCGCAGTTTTCGGATGATTTGCTTGGTCATGCGCGCCTCCGATGGTTCTTGAGCCCGAAGAAAACCCAACCGTTCCATCGCGTGCCGGTGATGGCGCGGGCGATGGCAGAGAGCGATTTGTAGGGCCGACCCTGCCAGTCGAATCCGTCGGTCGTGACGGTTACGAGGTGCTCAACACCTTGCCATTCACGGATCAGCCGCGTGCCGACGATGGGCATTTGGTCGGCGCGGACGCGGCTCTTTTTCCGGTCACCGCCGTCCAGCTGTTCTCCAAGGGCTTCCAACCTTTTCACGGTCTCCGGCTTCAGCCCGCCATAGGCCAGTTCCTGGATGCGGTACGCCAGTCGGCTCTCCAGGTAGCGGCGGTTGAACGGCGGTGGCTCGCTGTCGAACAACTCGCGCCACTGAGCCTTCAGCTGCCGTGTTGGGGTAGATTTCAACGCAGCCAAGCGGGCAGGGATCGTGTCGGTCATGCGGTTCTCCTAGTTTCGATGGTTGCATGACCGCTCTGGTCGGGTGAGTTGTGAAGCGGAAATTCTCCATCTTCAGCAGATAGTTTCAGGTCGTCCTTCAACTTCAACCGTACGAGCCCGAGCGCCAGCAGGCGACAGAGTTCGGCGCGGCGTTCGAGCGGTGTCATCCGGTTGGGCGACAGGGCGTTTGGGAGTTTCATTCTGGACTCCCCATTGACGGGGATGCCAAACGCAGGCCGCGCCACCCCCGAGACCGCGCAACGGTGGCGGCTACAAACCCGCGGGCCTTCAAGGCCGCGCCAAGCTGTTTCGAGGTGCCGCCAGCAATACCGTTGCTGTCCGCCCACGAGCGCCAGGATTGAAACAAGTCGGATGACCGGGCTTGCAAGTCGGGACCGATTTGGCACCGTTCGGAGATCCATTGCCCGACAAGGTCTTCGGCCGCAAAATAGTCTTCAGCGGCAACGTGCACCCGCTCTGGTGCGGCCAGTCCGTGTTTCAGCCATTCCGCGCAGCCTTCCAGCATCCACGACAATATACCTGCGCGTTCAGTTGCCAATTTATGCGCCAGGCTTCGGTCCCGGCGCTTCGGAGGGATCGTCACGGTGAAGGGCACGACGTGCAATCTGCGACGCATGGCTTCACCCACGGACTCGAGAGACGGACAATGGTTGCCTGCGACCAGTAACTTGAACTGTGGAGTGAACTCGAAATGATCCCGACGCATGAAGTTGGCCCTGATCTTCTCTCCGCCAGTGACCGACTTGATGCGCGCTTCATTCCAACTTCGCTTTGCTTCCGTTTCCGGAACGAGAACGAGACGAGCTGCTCTCAGACCGGCCAACTCGGTGAGGTGACGGTCGCTATGCGACGCCATGAAAGTATCGATGGTCGCTGTGGCAGCATAGTTGCCCATCACCGAGGCCAGCGTTTGAAGGAAAACCGACTTACCATTGGCGCCTGAGCCGTGGAGGAACGCAAAGACCTGCTCCGACGTTTCGCCCGTGAGACAATACCCAGCGAGACGCTGCAGATAACACTGCAGATCGACGTCTCCATCGGTGATTTCTTGCAAGAATTTCAGCCAGACCGGACATCCGGCACCGGTAGTGCAGCTGGTTATCTGGCTGAGCAGCAATTTCCGATCATGCTCAAAGCTTTCACCTGTCTGCAGATTGATCACGCCACCAGGAGTGTTGAGCAACATAGGGTGCGCATCCCATTGCTGTGGCGCGGTAGAAATTGCGGGATCGGCTGAGCAGATCTTTTCGACAGCCAGGATGGTTTTCTGGCTGGCCAGCCGACGCGCCAGTTGGGCCGAACCGGCGTTCGCCGCCGCAGTACGGCACACCTGGCGGATGTCTTCGCCGATTGCCCGCGTTTCATTCTGAGCCCAATGGGTTCCGGTCCATTTAAACCATGTGCCAAAGGCCGGAACGTGTCGCCAGTCATTGACATGACGACCCACGAACAGCGTGGCTATCTCATCTTCACTGTGCTCGGGTGCAGCAAGACTGGCGGGTGTGCTCGGTTTATCGAGCGCACCTTTCTCTGCAATATCCTTTGTCAGCAGTGCTTTGAATTCGCGTTGCAGCCTGTATTCTTCCCAAGGAGGAACGATGCAGGCCTGATTGTATCCCTGAACCGCTTCCCATGCATCTTCCACCGTGCAGTCGCCGCGCCGCACATTCCGCACCCAATGGCCAATGACCCGGGATAAAGCCGAGAAGCGGGTAATTCCGTCCTTGCCGCCTTGTTGGACGAGTTGCGTTGCGAGTTGTCTTGCCGTCGGCCCATTGTTGCTGTTCTCAAATGTGCCCGCTTTAATACTGAACCGTTTCTCCGTTTTCGGCATCGCAGGCATTGCCGAAACATGCTGAAGGAGATCATTGAGTTCATACTCATGTTCGGTCTGCGCGAGGATGCGCGTGGCAGCTTGGATGCCATTTTTGCCATGAACGGTTCCCGCCACACGGATCGGCTGGTGTAGACTATCGAAAGAGGCGTCGGCGCCGGTTTTCGCAGCAATCTGGCGTCGTATTTCGACAACCGTCTTCAGATCGTCACCTTCCGCCGGCTCGGTCAGCCGCCAATAAATATGCAGCTTGTCGTGGCCGGCTTCTGTGCGCCCGCCCGATACAACGGTCATCGAAGCCGGACCGATATGCTGCAGAAGCCACTCCCTTTGGCCCCGAATGTCCCCTTGGTCGAGGTCGGCTAGGATGACGCTGGTCTGGACTATGTCTTCGGAGCGCGCAGAGCCTGTGGTCCGGACGGTTCCCGGAACAACATAGACAGCCCTTTGGCTGGCAGCTGCACGGTCAGCGATTGCGACGATCTGAGCAGTGACCTCGTCGACAGAGTAGAAGGGGAGCCATGGCTTCTGGGGCGGCGTCCCCTTTTCTGCGAATATCCGTACAGGAACCAGACCGTCGAGATACCCGAAAAGGATTTCGCAGAAGCGACGGATGGCATTGCAGTCGATCGGTGTTTTCTCGGAGGGCATGGGGGGATGCGAATTCATTTCTTCGTCCCCCCAAGTGACTGGCGCCTCTCGAAGTTGAGGATGTCCGCCATGCGATACCGGATCGTTCCGCCGATCAGGATGTAGGCAGGACCAAACCCTTCGGTGCGCCAGCGCTGCAGGGTGCGTCTGGACACCTTCCAACGCCATGCCAGTTCTCGCTCGCGCAGCGTGACTGCATTTCTCGCTTGCGTGTCTGCTTCACTCTGTTCCCGTGCCACTGCGACCTCACATGCAAGTTGAATTTCCCTGCATTCTATCAGTCACTTGGCGTCTTCTGGCTTGGCGTGGCGTGACATGTCCGGCCGGTGGCGTGACACGCCACGGGCACTTCAAGGATGAAATGGCGGTGTCAATCCCCAAAGGCGTGACAAGAACGGCCCAGGCGTGACAAGTCCAACCTGGGTGGGCGGTCAGGAGAGGTCTTCGGGAAGAATCACCTTGATGAGGGGATCAAGGCGGTATCCGGAAGCTTGACGTGATTGGACCAGCAAAGGGTTGGAGGGCCGCCTGCCATGCAACTCCTCGTAAGCAGCTGCCAGTGCTTTTCGGCATCTGCTCACGGCCTTTCGTATGTTGTCCTTGGATGCGCCATCCAGGCCCGGAATCCTGGCGGGAAGCACATAGACATAATCCTCCGGCCCCAGTGCCATCTGTTTATCCGTGTCGAACTGCTCCTTCAGGCCATGTGCCACTTTCGCCGAGGTCCCTGTGACGCGCGTGAGCCCGCGCACGGCGACTATAGGGAGCGCATCTTCCATCCAGAAGGCGACGTGCAAGGGGTCATCCGGCGAGATAACGATGTCCTTTGGATCGGAGGCTACGTCCGCAAATTTCGCATCCATGTTCGTCCGCGGATCGACAGGCAGTTGGTGCTCGGAACCGTGTCCGATATGGAGGCGCACAAGGGACTTGGCCGGGAGCTCGCCGTTGGCCAGCTTTCGCGCGTTATTCCGGATGGCGGTTTCGAGAACGCCGCGGACAACGCCCGCCTGACGGTGGTGCATCTCCAGCGTATTCTCGAGCGTGGTCTGTTTCCTTGCGCCAGGGTGACCGTCGAGGATGCGTGTCACTTCCAGTCCCATCTCGTTCATCAGCGTTTGAATATCGAGATCCTCGAAGCGCATCATGGCACGTGTCCACTCGACGGCAATCGTCTGCGATTGATGCTGCGCCCGGTCTCCAAGCAGCACGTCCGTATGGTAGATTTCTTCCGGGTCATACTGACCGAGGCCCGCAGAGAGAATAGCGAAGCGTCGATCAAGGCACTGGGAGCACGCGCCACAGTGCGTGCGAAGGGTATCCTGGTCGCGCACGCTCGTGCAGCTGACTGCGCGGGCGATCTGCGGAGAAGCACCGTGTTGGCTGATGCGCTGTACGACCTCGGTCTTGGTCAGCCATTGATACCTGTTCACGATTTCGGGCGCGGAGCCGTCCAGGTGCTTCAGGAGCTCATTCATGCGCGTCAGTGACAGCGGATGGGTTGTCCTGGTCGCCATTGTTCCGACGATCTGTGGGCTGAGCGGGAGATTGTGACTGACGATGCCGTTCTCGAAAAAGCTGATGCGCTGCGCGCCGAAGGCTTGAGCGACGACGAAGCCGAGTGCGGCAAACAGAAAAGAGCGCGATCTCTGGTTCGTATCGCGGGCTTCCTGACCTTTGCGCCGGGCAAGTATGTTGAGATGCGCCACGCGGCCCGGGTAGCGCTGTGCGAGAAAGTCGCCCAACTCGACCTGTCGCGGAATGACTTTCTGGGCCGAACGGTGCGAGACGAGAACAACGTTGGTTTTTGTCGTGGCGAGCACTTCCAGCGCGCCGGCAAAAGAGTCGAGCCCGCCAGAAAACAGAATGACTTCCTGTGCGTCGAATGGTGGCTTGTCGGCGTAGAGGGCCAGATACTCTTCAAGAGCCTTTGGCTCCCCGGATTGCCTGAACTCGAAGCGGAAACTGTCTTCGGTCAGGAACTCGACAAGGTTTCGCAAGGCGAGTGCAACTTCCCTTTGCGACCAGAAAGCCGGAACCCTTACGGGTATCTCTAACCGAAAGCGACGTCGCCACTTGTCGCCCATGTCCTGACGTGTCTCGCCACCGCGTCGCACACTGCCGTCTGCCGCGAATACAGCTGCAGCGATTTCAAGAAGATCAAGAAGGAGAGGGTCGGTCGCGCGCATGACTGCGTGCTCGATGGCGTCGGAGCGAAGGGTGAAGTTCGGATCATCTCCATTGACCCGAACTTGAAGCGGCGTCTTCCAGCCTTCGACATGGACCGTGACGTCAGGCATCGATCACGTAGTCGCGCTTGAGCTCGGAGACGATTTTCTTCAAGGCAACTGCGCCGAACTCGGCCGCTTCCCCTGATCCGAAGAAACCCTTCTTATGCAGTGTCTTGCCGTACCATCCCCCTGAAAATTCCTGGATGATACGCGTGATGTTCATGGTGTAGGATCGCATGTCGACATCGAAAGCATTGCGTGATGCCACATCCTCGAAGCGCAGTCCCGTTCCGACATGTGTCGCCAGCGTTCGATCCAACCAGTAGGATAGCGTCTCGGCCATCAATTCGCCAAAGAACTGCCGGCTGAGTTCCGATATCCCCTTGGACCAAGAAAGCTGGCGGGTCCTGGCGCGCACGTCCTCGGGCGTCGCCTCGAACAGGCCGGGAAGGGCGCCACCGATCGCCCGTGACAGGGTGGAGATGAGTGCGCGCCCCGCGAGTTCCCCCATATCTGACGTATTGGAAGCGCCGGAACGAACCTCGTCGAGGCGCACTGTCGCAGCCGTCAGCAGGTCGAGAAGCTCCGGGTCTCCGGAAACTGGTATGTCCGCGTCTCGCAGGGCTTCGCCGAACTTTTCGTCCCGTGCAGCCAATGGAACACTCAGAAGAATGCGCACGGCTTCGACAAAGACGGGATCTCGCGATGCACGCAGGAATTGTGTCTCCGCAGCTCGTATACCGGCAGTGGCAACAGAGGCTGTGGTGCCACCATCTTCGAGACGCGAAACGACTTCGCTCCAGCGTTTGGTACGCGGCAATACGCCCAACAGATTGTGTCCCAAGGACACTTACCTCCGATTGAAACTGTCTTTCACGAATTGAAGCCGAGAGTTCGTCGTCTGTCAAAGCTTCTGGAGCGGTGCAACAGATGCAACAGATGTTTCGGATTATTCTCACACGCGCGCGGGACAAAACAAACGGAATCCCACGTTGCATCTGTTGCAAGGCGGTGTGCTGGCGCTAAGGCCGCACGATCTTGCGTTAGCATCTCGCGCACAACACCTCCGCATTTGTCGACTCCTGTCTTAAAATGTCTATAACTGTCAGACTTATATGAATAATATCTCTCTGCTATACTGCCCGTGAAGTGCCATCAGCGGCGCGTTTATTGCGAGGTGGGGGTCATGGCGGTGCGGGCAGAGCGACAGGTCAGGGAGATCCGGCAGGTGACGGTTGCGGATCTCGTGCCCTATGCCAACAACGCGCGGACGCATTCGGAGGCGCAGGTGGTGCGGATCGCAGGGTCGATCCGGGAGTTCGGCTTCAACAATCCCGTGCTCGTGGATGGCGCGAATGGCATCATTGCAGGCCATGGCCGGGTGCTGGCGGCGCGCAAGCTGGGGCTTGCGACCGTGCCGGTGATCGAACTCGGGCACCTGACAGAGGCGCAGAAACGAGCCTACATTCTCGCAGACAACCGACTGGCGGAACAGGCTGGCTGGGACCGGGAGTTGCTGGCGATGGAACTCGGAGACCTCGCAGAACTGGACGTCGATCTCTCCGGGATCGGTTTCGAGGGGGCGGAGCTCGACGCGCTGCTGGGCCTCGGGGCAGGGGATCCACGCGAGGAGGAAACGCCTCCCGTGCCCGACGCGCCGGTCAGTCGGCCGGGGGATCTCTGGCTGCTTGGAACGCACCGGCTTCTATGCGGAGATGCGACAATACCCGAAGACGTGACCCGTCTGCTCGACGGTGTGGCGCCCCACCTGATGGTCACCGATCCGCCCTACGGCGTGGAGTATGATCCGGACTGGCGCAACCAGGCCGGGGTGGCGGACACGGCCCGCACCGGCACCGTGATGAACGACGACCGGGCCGACTGGCGCGCCGCCTGGGCGCTGTTTCCCGGTGACGTCGCCTATGTCTGGCACGGCGCGTTGCACGCGACCACGGTGGCCGACAGCCTCGTCGCGAGTGGGTTTGATATCCGCAGCCAGATCATCTGGGCCAAGGAGCGGCACGTGCTGAGCCGCGGGCATTATCACTGGCAGCACGAACCCTGCTGGTACGCGGTGCGCGGCACGGGGCATTGGTCAGGTGATCGCAAACAATCGACGCTCTGGTCGATCCCGAACCGCGATCAGGATGCACAGACCGTGCATGGCACCCAGAAGCCGGTGGAGTGCATGCGCCGGCCGATCCTGAACAACTCCAGCCCGGGTCAGGCGGTCTACGAGCCGTTCTGCGGATCTGGAACGACGCTCATCGCGGCCGAGACGACGGGACGGCAGTGCCATGCAATGGAACTCGACCCGGCCTATGTCGATGTCGCGGTCCTGCGCTGGCAGGCGTTCAGCGGGCAGGACGCTGTCCTCGGCGGTGATGGCAGGACCTTCGCTGAGGTAAAGGCCGAGCGGCTGAGCGAGACCTTGAACGACGAGGACGCAGTCGCATGAAGCAAAGCCGGGTCATGTCCCTTGTCGAAGCGAGCACCAGCGTTGCTGTAGGGTTCGTGATGTCGCTGACGCTGCAACTTCTGCTGTTCCCCGCAGTTGGCTTGCAGGCCAGTCTTGCGCAGATCCTGAAGCTGGCCCTGGGCTTTACAGCATTGTCGATCCTGCGGGGTTACGTGGTGCGTCGCCTGTTCGAACGGTTCCGGGCTGCTCGCCCCCGGGGGGCGGTCCGATCTTCGGGAGGTCGCCTCAGGGACCGGCGGGGGAAGCTGGATTTTTTTACGGCCACAATTCGGACCGGGGGTCGGGACCGGTTGCTGGATGAGGAGGCGCGATAGATAGATGGCACCGCGAGGACCGAAGACCAAGCCGACGAAACTGAAACTGCTGACCGGTACGGCGCGCAGACACCGGCTCAACCCGGATGAGCCTCAGCCCGTGGTGGCGCGTCCTGATCCACCGGAGCATCTCAGCGCGGCCGCGCGCCTGGAATGGGAGCGGGTGATCGGGCAGATGGTTGACCTCGGGATCATGACCGACCTCGATCGGGCCGCGCTTGGCGCCTATTGCCAGGCCTATGGAAGATGGAGCGCGGCGGAGACGGCGCTGGCGCGCATGGCCGGGCGGGACGCCGTCAGCGACGGGCTGATCGTCAAGACGAAGAGCGGCAACCTGATCCAGAACCCGCTGGTCGGGGCTGCGAACAAGGCGATGGCCGACATGGTGCGCTATGCTGCGGAATTCGGGTTGACCCCGTCCGCACGCACCCGCGTGGCCGGTCAGACCGATACCGGTCGCAACCCTTTTGCCGAGCTCGATGAGAGGTTTGCGTGATGAGCCGCCGTGGCCGCAAACCCGTACCCCGGGCCGGCACCCTGGCAAGCACGCCATTGGGGGCGTTGCCGCGTTGTCCGTCGCATCTGTGCGCCGTGGCGCGCAAGGAGTGGCGGCGCCTCGCAACGCCCCTCCACGAGGCGGGCATTCTGACGCTCGCGGATCGGGGGGCGCTGGCGGCCTATTGCCAGGCCTGGGCCCGGTGGGTGGAGGCCGAGGACCGGCTGAAGACGACCCCGATGCTTCTGAAGACCCCGAGCGGCTACGCCCAGCAATCTCCCTGGCTGTCGATCGCAAACAAGCAGCTTGAGTTGATGGGGCGCTACATGAGCGAGCTGGGTCTCACCCCGGTGGCGCGCGAGCGCCTGCCGGAGCAGGTGAGCCAAGGCACGCAACCGCTGACCGTCGTCCGGGTACTGTTTCGGGGCGACGATGATACGGCGGCAGGGAGAGGACTGCGATGTCACCGACGAGAGCAGAGGACTCACTGTGACGCGCAGTCTGAACTGAATTGATCACCCAAACAGGTCTACACTCGTTCCGCGATACGGATGTACACATCTGCCAAACCAACGTTGCGCAGGTGTGTACATGGTCAACGGGACTGCCCCTTCGCTTCGCCTGGTGGCCTACGAGCGGGTCTCGACCGGAAGGCAGGGTCGATCCGGTCTTGGGCTGGAAGCGCAGCGCAAGGCGATCGATGACTTCCTGGAAAGCCGAACCGCCACGCTGATCGGTCGATTCACCGAGGTCGAGAGCGGCCGCCGGAATGACCGCCCGGAACTGGACAAGGCGCTGCAGCTGGCTAGGCTGACCGGCGCGACCCTGGTCATCGCCAAGCTCGACCGGCTGTCGCGCAACGCCGCCTTCCTGCTCACCCTGCAGGCCAGCGGTGTGCGTTTCCTCGCCGTTGACATGCCCGAGGCCAACGACCTCACCGTCGGCATCATGGCGCTTGTCGCCCAGCAGGAGCGCGAGGCGATTTCGCGCCGCACAAAAGAGGCCCTCGCCGCCGCAAGGGCGCGCGGCGTCAAGCTCGGCAATCCCAACGGCGCCGCGGCTCTGCGCCGCTCCGATGACAACGGTCGGTCACTTCGCGTCACTGTCAGCGCCAACGCAGACGCCTTCGCCGAATCCCTTGCACCCGTCCTCGCCGACATTCGCGCCGAAGGTCACCTTACACTTCGCACCATTGCGGCGGAACTTGAAACCCGCGGAATCCGCACCCGCCGAGGTGGGCGATGGCAGGTTTCCAACGTTCGGAACTTGCTGGCAAGATTGGATAAACGGCATCGGACACCCGTCTGAAGAGACAGCAGACACTCGGGGTCCAGGCGTGGGCCAGCGCGTCTGCGCCTGGTGCGGGTCCTTCACGATCTGCGAGTTCTCGGTCGTTTGGTGGCGGGTTTTGCGGTCGTTTCGTCCGCAAAGCTCAGGGCATGGGAACCTCGGTTGTGTACTTCGGAATTTGGTACCCACGCTGCACGGCCGGACGTTCGGCGATGCGAACGTACCAGTCTTTCACGTTCGGAAACTCGTTCAGGTTGACCTCTTGCCATTCAAAGCGTGCGACCCACGGCCACGTGGCCATATCGGCGATCGAGTATGCGCCGCGCCCGGTGCCAGCGATGAAATCCCGACCCTCCAGTCGCTTGTTCAGAACACCATACAATCGTTTCGCTTCGGTGGAGTACCGCTCCTCTGCGTAATCCGACTTGCCGCGGTTGAACTTCACGAAATGGTGGACCTGGCCGAACATCGGGCCCACGCCCCCCATCTGCCACATGAGCCACTCGACAGCCGACCATTTTTCGTCGCCGTCCGGAAGGAAACGTTCATGCTTTTCGGCGAGGTAAAGCATGATGGCACCGGTCTCCATCATGCTGGTACCTGTTTCATGATCCACGATGGCCGGAATGCGGTTGTTGGGCGCGATCTTGAGAAACTCCGGGGCAAACTGCTCGTTTTTCGAGATGTCGATGGCATGAGCGGTGTAGGGCACGCCAAGCTCTTCGAGCATGATCGAGACTTTGCGGCCGTTGGGTGTGGTCCAAGTATACAGGTCTATCAATGCTATTTCGTCCTCATCTCAGGTCTCGCCGGCGATCTTAGGTCATTGTCGCGGAAGCACCAGCGCGGCGATGCGTCCGGACGGCGAAAACCGCAGCCAAAGGCGGCACCGGCGATCTGTTCTATACCATGAATAAGGAAGCTGCCGGCGATGATCTTGGCCTGACGCTGCAGACCGGCTTCGTGACCAAGGCGATTGTCGGACTCTTCGGCTCCGACCGCTTCCGCCTCGCGGTCTCCGCCGATGGCAGCACCTTCTTCGACGGGCTCAGCGTCGACAACGCCACCGGCATTGTCGATCAGCCCCGGCTGCCGCGGTTCAAGGCATACACCAACTACGACAACTACGTGGGCGTTGGGGCCTGGACGAAGATCGGCCTGAACAACACGGACTACAATGACCAAGGCGTATTTGATGCCGGGGCCAACCTGTTCACAGCGCCCGTGGACGGCACCTACCTCTTTGGCGCGACGCTGCTCTACAAGGTCAATTCCAGCACCTCGACCCGGATGCGCGGGCGGCTTGTGCTGAACGGCGTGACCGAAATCCGGGGCTCCTATGGTGAGATCAGCGGCGCGCATGTCTCGGAAGCCACGGCCCTCTGGCTGCAGACGATGGTGCCGCTGACGGCAGGCGATACCGTCGAGCTGCAGGGGTATTTCCGGGTCGCGGACGGCTACTTCGCAGCCGATCACACGTCCTTCTGGGGCTGCAAGATCGGCTGAGCGGCGAAAGGAGGATCCGATGAACCCACCCCGATCCGAGGGCTTCGTGCGCATGCCCGACGCCGAGTTCGAGGCCATCCTGACCCGCGCGGCCGAGGAAGGCGCGAAGCGCGCGCTCGCCGATGTCGGTCTCGACGGCGACGAGGCCGCGCTCGACATCCGCGATCTGCGCTCCCTGGTGGACTGCATCCGGTTGGTCCGCCGCACCGCCATGCAGACGGCCGTCCGCATGATCACCACCGGCGTCATGCTGGCGCTGCTCGCGGGCATCGCCATCAAGCTGAAGATCTTCGGCGGAAGCCCGTAGCCGCGCCCCATCCCATCCATCAGCCCAACCGCACCCGCCCTTGAGGCGGGTTTTTCGTTTCTGGAGGACCCTCATGACCACGACCTTCCACCGCCACTGGCGTGACGTGACGGACAGCGCCTGGCGCTGGCCGAACTTCAGCCCGGCCGAGATCGCCTGCCGCGGCACCGGCAAGCTGCTGATCAACGCGCCCGCGCTCGACAAGCTGCAGGCACTGCGCGACCGGCTGGGCAAGCCGCTGATCGTGCGTTCGGCTTACCGCAGCCCCGAGCACAACCGGGCCGTCGGCGGCGCGACGCGGTCCGAGCACCTCGACGGCGCCGCCTTCGACATCGCCATGGCGAACCACGACCCGGTGGCGTTCGAGGCGGCGGCGCGGGAGGTCGGGTTCCTCGGTTTCGGCTTCTACCCGCGCTCGGGCTTCATGCATGTCGACCTTGGGCCCGCACGGCAGTGGGGCGAGCGCTTCCCGGTCCGGGCGCCCGCATTCGCCGAGGACACGCCACCCGCGCGCGAGGTTCTGGCTGAAAGCCGTACGATGGAAAGTGGCGGAGCGGCCGGGGTGGCGACGCTGGGCGCGGCGGGGGTGGAGATGGCCCAGCCGGCGCTGGCCGAGACTCAGTCCGCCGTCCTGCCGGTGGTGCCGTATCTCGACACGCTGCGCTGGATGTTCATCGCCGTGGCACTCGGCGGCATCGCGGTCACCATCTATGCCCGCGTCGATGACTGGAAGCGGGGGCGACGGTGATCGCCGGGCTGCTCACCGGGATCGCCACGAGCCCGTGGATGCGGGCGACGCTGCGCTACGGTGCCATCGCGCTGGCAGTGCTTCTGTTCCTGCTTTCGCTTCGGCGCTCCGGGGAGCGAGCGGGACGCCTCGCCGAACGCCTTCAAACCACGGAGAAGACCAATGAAATCCAACGCCGGATGCTGGAGGCTGCGGCTCGCCGTCCTCGGGATCGCAACGAGCTTGCTGAGCGGCTGCGCAACGGTCGGTTCTGAGACGACCGGGTTCCGGACGTGTGTACCCGTTATCGAGTACAGCCAGGAATTTCAGGCAACGGCTGCCGAGGAACTGAACACATTGCCCGACGGTTCGGCTGTTTCCGAGATGCTGACCGACTACGCTGTAATGCGTGATCAGGCGCGAAGCTGCTGATGGTTCGCACCACGTGTCACATTCTCCGCAGCGAGTTTCGCGTAGAGGTGTCCGAAAAGTCTGTGGGCAACCTGAGGGATGCCTGAAAGCCGGAAGACTTACCCGGACGCGGTGACTCCAGATTGAGCTGGCTCCCGATCCGGTCCGCGATGGCGGCGACGATGGCGAGGCCGAGCCCGCTGCCATCGGTTCTCGTATTTGCCCGCTCGAAACGCACCGTCAGGCGGTCGAGAGTGTCGCGCGGCAGCACGGGACCGTCGTTCGCCACGATGAGCTGCCCATCCTGCGTCACGGTCACCTCGACCGGGGCGGTCTCCGCCCCATGGCGCAGGGCGTTCTCTACAAGGTTTCGGCAGAGGATGGCGAAGGCATCGGGGTCGATATCGGACAGGACGGGAGTGTCCGGCAGGGACAGCGCGATCCGGTCCATCGCACCCGTACGTGCCAGATCATCCACCACGACACGTGCGACGGGTCTGAGATCTGTGTTTCGGTCCGTCCGCAGTCGTCCGCCTTCCGCCCGCGCAAGCTGCATGAGGCGTTCGGAAAGCCGCGTCAGCCGCTTGAGCGTCGCTTCGATCTCGGCGGCGCGCGCGGCGGTGGCCCGGTCGCGGGTCTCCGACCGGAGCCGCTGCGCCTGCGCAATCGCGCCTGCCAGAGGCGTCCGCAGCTCATGGGCCGCGTTCGCCGCAAAGCTGCGCTCGGCCTCAAACGCCTCGCGCAACCTTTCCAGAAGGTTGTTCAGGGTCGCGGCCAACGGGCCGATTTCCGTCGGCAATTCGCCCGAGGGAATCTCGGACAGGTCGCGGGCGCTGCGTGCCTCGAGTCGTGTGCGGTAGCGGCGCAGCGGGGCGAGGCTGAAGCGGACGGCCAGGATGATCGCGGCGAGTGCGACGGGCAGCACGACCAGCAGCGGCAGAACGAGGCCCATCCGGATTTCCCGCGCGACCGACGCGCGATGCGCGAGCGGCTCGGCCACGGTGATGCGGATTGTGCCCTGAAGTACCGCGTCACTGTAGAGGCGATGCGTGGCGGTCTGCGCAAACCCCGGCCCGCCGTAAGGCGGGAACACTGCGGGGTCCGCCGCATGGGATTGCAGCAGGACGCGACCCTCGGCGTCAGTGACCACATAGGTGAAGAACTCGTCGTGCTCGCGGATCGGCGCGAGCCGCTGCGTCACACCCTGATCTTCCCGGCCGACGATGTCGGTCACCGCCAGCGGCAGGATCCGCTCAGCGGTCTCGCGCAGGGCGGAGTCGAAGACCTCGTCCAACTCGCCCCTGACGATTACCGCCGTGACCGTCGCGGCCAGCAACCAGAGGATCGTCAGCACGAGGCCGAGAGACAGACCGAGCCGTGCCTGAAGGCTGCGCGGCCACCTCACGGCTCGCCCAGCCTGTAGCCCATGCCGCGCTCGGTCTCGATGACGGCGCTCCCGAGCTTCTTGCGAAGGCGGCTGACATGGACCTCGATGGTGTTGCTCTCCACCTCGGCGCCGAAAGCGTAGAGCTTATCCTCCAGCTGCGGCTTGGAGAGCAGTTGCCCCGGGCGGGAAAGAAACGCCTCGAAGAGCGCCCATTCCCGCGCCGTCAATTGGACGGACTTGCCGTCGCGATAAATGCTGTGCGCGGCCAGGTCGATCTCAAGCGGCCCGTGCGTGATGATCGGGTTCGGGTTGCCGCTGTAGCGCCGAGCGACCGAGCCGATCCGGGCCGACAGTTCGGACAGGTCGAAGGGTTTCACGAGGTAGTCGTCGGCGCCCGCGTTCAGGCCCTCTATCCGGTCCGAGACCTGGTCGAGCGCGGTCAGGATGATGACCGGCGTCACATCACCCCGCGCGCGCAGGGCCTTGAGGAACCCGATCCCGCGCCCGTCCGGCAGCATGAGGTCGAGCAGGATCAGGTCATAGGACGCCCCGCGCAGCGCGTCGCCCGCCGCGTCCAGACGCGTGACCCAGTCCACCGACTGGCCATCGGCCGCAATCTGATCGCGCACTGCGGCGCCAAGAGTCGTGTCGTCCTCGATCAGCAGGATGCGCATGTCTGGTCCCGTTCCTTTTCCGATGACCCTCCATGATCCGTCTGGCTGACACGTAGCTGAAGCTGCTTGGCACGCCGCTTCAGGCTGCCGTCAGCTTCGCCGCGCATGAAGTGCATCAAGAGGCGTGCCACGCGGAGTTTGACCCATGAAGAAGACATTGACAATTCTCGGCTTTCTCGCGGTCTTCCCGGCCGGCTTCGCGTGGGCGGACGACGACTGCTTCGTGCCGATGGCCGATTGGCAGCCGCGCGACGCCGTCGCCCGGCTCGCCGAAGAGAACGGCTGGACGGTGCGTCGCATCAAGATCGACGACGGCTGCTACGAGATTGACGGCCGGGATACCGAGGGGCGCCAGATCGAGGTGACCGTCCACCCGGCGACGCTCCAGGTGATCGAGTTGGAATACGAAGACGAGGACGAGGACGACGACGACCGCCGCGACAAGGATCGGGGCCGGGATCGCGACAGAGGCGACAATGACTGAGGCGACCACGCACGACACCCCCAAGATGAGTGCCGGGTCGGCAGCGACGAGGATGCGCTTGGAGAGGTGCATGAAGCATTCGCCAATCTGTTATTGCCGCTGGTGGCGTTGCATGTCGGCGGCGTCGTGCTGGCGTCCTTCCGGCATCGCGAGAACCTCGCCCGTGCCATGATTGCCGGCGACAAGCGCGCGCCCGGTCCCGGCGACATCGTCTGACCGATTTTCCTTTCGACGCGACCTGGCCCCGCTCTCACCGGCGGGGCCTTTTCTTCCTGACGGTAAGCTGAAGCGGGAATCGCTGCCCCGTCAGGAAGCCCTCAGATGGGGCTGACAGAGTGTTTGCATCAGTAGAGGAGAGGCTGTCATGCAAACAAAACTCATCACCGCCGCCGTTATAACGGCGCTTGCCGTGCCTGCGATCGCGGCTCCGAATGAAACACCCTATGCACTGAGCGCGGTACACGCCGACAATCAGGGCCAGCTTGAACGGATCACCAGAAGGCCCGACGAAATCGGGGCTGCCGCACGCGCTGCCGCCGACCTCATGACGCCGCACAATGCAGCGCAGGAGCGGCTGGTTCTGCCCTTGCTCGGCTGGGCAGAATCCGCGACGACCGGAACGGTACTACCAGCGGCGTTACCTGATCGGAACAGCCTGGAAGCTGAGTTGTCGCAGCTCTACGATGGCGACGTGGACTTGGTCACCGCGCTGATCGATCTCTACGCTGCGGCAGAAGAAGCGGGGGATTCAGAGACCGCGCGTCTCGCCGAACGGATGATCTGGCACGAGACGAACGATGTCCAGTTGCTGTATCCGGCGGCGCTTCTCGTCCACACTGCCATGGCGTCGCGGGACAGGGCTACTGAACCGATGGGAATCAGCCTGGAACCCGGTCCGCTCTACGGCGAACATCCGATGCCGATGATGGGCGTGGGGGATCCGCACCGACCGCGTTCCGGAAACTGAGCCCAGCGGCGGCAGGCGTCGTCGGGAAGGAATCCTACCTCCTGCACGATCGGAAAAGGCCGGCTTTGCGCCGGCCTTTTTCTTCCTGACAGCAAGCTGAAGCGGGAATCGCTCTGCCGTCAGGAAGTCCTCAGGTCGGCTCTCCAGATTGTCCTCAGCAGATAAAAGGAGACCCTGCCATGAAAAAGACCCTGACCGCACTTGCCATTCTCGCACTGCTGCCTGCCGGCGCCGCGCTGGCCGACGACGACGATTGCACCGCGCCCCGCGACACGTGGCAGCCGCGCGAGGCTGCGCTGCAAGTGGCCCAGAAGAACGGCTGGACCGTGCAAGACTTCGAGATCGACGATGGCTGCTACGAGATCGATGGCCGCGATGGCGATGGCCGGGAGATCGAGGTGAAGCTCGATCCGGCGACGCTCCAGATCGTCGATATTGATTATGAAGACGACGACGCACGGGGCGGCGCTCCCAATCCCGCGCCTGCAGGCGCCGCCCAGCCGCCGCAGAACGGGCTCTTCGGGAACGGCGCGCCGCCGACGGTTCAGGTGAACTGAGCCGCTTCGACCCAACTTCCCGATCAAGGATGAACCCAATGAAATCGCTACTCGCAACGCTGGCGCTCACCACGGCGCTGACGCTTCCCGGTCTCGCCATGGCAAGACCGGTGACGCTCACCACGACCCTCAACAACTATGGTGGCGACGGGGCCTATCTCGCGCTCTACGTCACCGACCCATCGGGCGCCTATGTCGGCAGTCTCTGGATGGCCGGCGGCAAATCGAAATACTACGAGCATCTGAGCGACTGGTACCGCGCGACGGGCGGCGACCCGGCACAGGTGAACGGCATCACCGGCGCCAGCGTCGGGGCGGGGCGCACCCTGGAGATCACCCTCGATCTGGCCGACGCGCTGTTCGACGCGGGCTATACGCTCCACATCGACGCGTCCGTCGAGGACATGCGCGACAGCCCGAACGAGGTGGCGGTGCCGCTCACGACTGCGGGCGCCGGGGCGCCCGTGCGTGGCCGCCGCTACGTCGCCAGTTTCCAATACGACATGTGAAGGGCCGGCCATGATCCGCGCATTCCATCGCTGGCCAGGGCTTATCGCGCTGGCTCTCGTGACGATCCTGAGCTTGAGCGGCGCGGCGCTGTCGGTCTTCCCTGCGGCCGAGCGCATCGCCGCGCCGCAGGCGGAGGCCGGTCTGACCGTCGCCACCCTCGCGGACCGCATCCAGGCGGTCCATACGGGCGTCGAGCAGATCCGCCGGTCGCCATCGGGCCGCATCACCGCCTACTGGTTCGACCAGGGCACGCCCGGCGCCGCCGTGATCGACCCGGCGACGGGCGAGGGCGTGGCCTCGGCCGATCCGAACCAGACCCTTCGCTGGCTCACCAACCTGCATCGCTCGCTGTTTCTCGGGGATGGCGGCCGCATCGCCATGGCGGCGGGGGCTTTGGCGATGCTGGCCCTGTCGCTTTCCGGTGCGGCGCTGGTCGCGCGGCGGACGGGCGGCTGGCGGCACTGGTTCGCGCCTCTGCGCGGCCCGCTTGCCGGACGGCTGCACGTCGAGATTGCGCGGATTGCGGTGATCGGCCTCATCCTGTCGTCCACCACAGCCTTGTGGATGACGGCCTCGACCTTCGATCTTCTCCCCGATGGTGGCGCCGCACCAGCCTTCCCGGTCCAGCTGAGCGGCGACACGGGGTTTGCCGCCGGGCAGATGGCGACGTTGCAGCAGACGCCCGTCGCCGCGCTGCGCGAGTTGAGCTATCCCTACCCCGGCGATGCGACGGACGCCTTCACGCTGAAGACCGACCGGGGGACCGGGTATCTCGATCAGGGCAACGGTGCGCTGCTGGCTTGGGCGGACCTCACCGGCTGGGAGCGGGTCTCGGAAACCATCTACATGCTGCACACCGGACAGGGCGCGGCGACGCTGGGGCTGGTGCTCGGGCTGATGGCGCTCGGCGTGCCCGCCATGGGGGCAACCGGCGTTCTGGTCTGGCTCGCGGGACGGCGCGGGCGGCCCCGCATCCGGGGCAGTCAGCCAGCGGGCCGGGCCGGGACGATCCTGCTTGTCGGCAGCGAGGGCGGCAGCACCTGGAGCTTTGCCGCGACGTTGCACGCCGCGCTGACGGAAGCCGGGCAGAGCGTGCATGTGGGCCCGATGTCGGGCTTCGCCCCTGAACGCTATGCAAAGGCCGAACGGATCATCCTGCTCGCCGCGACCTATGGCGACGGCGCGGCGCCTGACTCGGCCAAGGGGTTTCTTGACCGGCTGCGCGCCCTCGACCGCGCGCCTGACATTCCTTTGGCCGTTCTCGGCTTCGGGGACCGCAGCTTTCCAGCCTACTGCGCCTTTGCAAAGGCTGTGATGGCGGAGGCGCAGGCGAAGGGCTGGCCCGTGCTCATGCCGCTCGACACGATCGACCGCCAGTCGCCGCAGGATTTCGCGCGGTGGGGTCGCGCGCTCGGCGAGGCGCTGGGGGTCTCCCTCGAAGTCTCGCACCAGCCCGTCCTGCCGAAGACCGAGACGTTGACCCTCGTGTCGCGCCGGGACTACGGCGCCGAGGTTCAGGCCCCGACCGCGATCCTGCGTTTCGCCCTGCCGCGCGCAACGCTCTGGCAGCGACTGACCGGGGAAGGCTTCGCGCGGTTCACCGCTGGCGACCTGGTCGGCATCCTGCCCGAAGGCAGCGCCGTCCCGCGGCTATACTCGCTTGCCTCGGGCCGGCGCGACGGCTTCATCGAGATCGTGGTGAGGAAGCTTCCCGGCGGCCTTGCGTCCTCCCAGCTGACTGCACTGGAGCCCGGCGACACCGTGACCGCCTTCCTCCGCCGCAACCCGGGCTTCCGGGCCGGGCGGGGCCGCGCGCCGCTGATCCTGATCGGCGCGGGGACCGGTGTCGGCCCGCTGGCGGGTATCGTGCGTGGCAACGCGCCCCGGCGGCCGATCCATCTGTTCTTCGGGATGCGTCATCCGGATAGCGACTTTTTCTATGGGGCGGAAATTCCAACCTGGAGGGAAGAAGGGCGTCTGGCCCGGCTGGTCACGGCCGTCTCGCGCGGGGCGCGGCCGCATTATGTGCAGGACGCTTTGCGGGGCGAGGCTGCTCAGGTCGCGGAACTCATCCGCGACGGGGCCCGCGTGATGGTATGCGGCGGCCGCGACATGGCCGCGGGCGTGGCCGATGCGCTGGCGGAGATCCTCGCGCCGACCGGGCTCACGCCTGCGGTGCTGAAGGCGCAGGGGCGGTATGTCGAAGATGTCTATTGAAATGGTGCGCCACGCTCTGAATGGCCTGACCATGGGCACGCGTTGGTCGGCGCTGTTCTTCGCGGAACCGGGCTTCGACACGAACGCAGTTCACGGTGCGTTGCAAGAGGCCGTGGACGAGGTGGACGCGCAGATGTCCACATGGAAGCCCGACAGCGATCTCATGCGCCTCAACGCGGCACCGGTAGGCGAATGGGTGGCGACCCCCGACCGTCTGCGCGCGGTCCTTCGCCTCGGTCTCGAGATCGGGCGCGCCTCGGACGGGGCTTTCGATATCGGCATGGGCGATGCGGTGACGGCCTGGGGCTTCGGGCCGGAGGCCGCCGCGCCTGATGGCATCCGCGCTGCGATGGCCGCCCTGCGCCGCCCGGCACATGAGGTGCTGGAGACCTGTGGCGACCAAGTGCGCAAATCCGCCCCTCTCGCGCTCGATCTCAACGGCATCGCCAAGGGCTATGGGGTCGACCGGCTGGCCGAGACCTTGCGCGACCACGGGATCACGAACGCCCTCGTCGGGATCGACGGCGAAATGCGCGCGATGGGGCTCCGGCCGGACGGGCAGGCCTGGACTATCGCGGTCGAAGCGCCGGACCCGGAGCGTCGGACCCCCCATTCGATCCTCTCGCTGCAAGACGCGGCCGTCGCGACATCCGGCGATTACCGCCACTGGGTCGAGGTGCAGGGACGCCGCCTGTCGCACACGATGGATCCGACGCGCGGCGCACCGCTGATCGCTTCGCCGGCCTCTGTCACCGTCGTCGCCCGCACCTGTGCCGAGGCCGACGCCTGGGCAACGGCGCTCATGGTGCTCGGCGCTGATGTTGGCACGGCACTCGCAAGAAGGCGCGGGCTCGACGCCCTGTTCCTCCTGCGCGATGATGAGCGCAACACAAGGAGCGTGGGAGTCGGAGGGCTCTTTTTCGACACGCCAGCGTCACTCGCCTCGGCAGAGGGGAGATGAGCCGTATGGAAGCTATCCCTGTCAATCGCTGCAAGACCGCGCGTGAAGATGCGGAAAACCGCCGTACTTCCGGATTGCCACGTCTGCCGATGTTGCATGGTCGCTCAGCAGGATCTTGCGGGGCAGATCGCGGCCTCAATGTCCGATCCATTGTTTCCCATAGTGGGCCTGCCGGCCCCGCATCCGGGAAACGCCGCGTCACATCATGCGCCGCCACGCATCCTCATGAACCGATGGTCCTTGTGGCTTCGCAACCGTGCGACGGCGTTTACTGGCAAGCGGAGAACCGACCATGATAGCTGTCTCTTACATTCTCGTTTCAAAATTCGGGTAGATATTGTGAAAAAGCTGTTCAGTGCAGATCGTGCGATGGTGTTGACCGGCCTTACGCTTCTCGGGATGCTCCTGGCGGCGCTCGCGCTCTGGCCGTTGCGGGACAGTGTCGCTCAGGGCGCGTCCGTGGTCGGTCTGCTGCTCGTGTATATGGCCGGGAGAGTGCCTGCGGCGTGGCGGGCGCTTGCGGCGCTGTGGAACGACCGCATTCTGGATATCGATCTGCTGATGGTTGTCGCGGCCATTGCGGCCGCTGCCGTTGGTGCACCCTTCGAGGGGGCTGTGCTGCTGACTCTGTTCAGCGTTTCGACAACACTGGAAGATCGCGCGCTCGGACGCGCGCGGCGGGCTGTCGAGGCCCTGATGGCGCTGCGCCCCGAGACCGCCTTGCGCAAGGCGCCCGACGGCACGGTCATGGAAATTCCCGCCGCCGATCTGAAGGTCGACGACATCTTCGTTCTGCGGCCGGGCGCGCGCGTACCCAGCGACGGGGTGGTCGCCACCGGCCGTGGTGCGCTGGACGAGGCGAATATCACGGGCGAATCCATGCCCGTCAGCAAGCAGCAGGGCGCCAAGGTCTTCGAGGCCACGGTCAACCTTGACGGTGTGCTGGAAGTCGCGGTCACGAAAACCGTCGAGGAAAGCACCGTCGCGCGCATGATCACGCTGGTCACCGAAGCCCAGGCGCAAAAGGCGCCGTCCGAGCGTTTCAGCGAATGGTTCGGCCAGCGGTATACGATTGCGGTTCTGCTCGGGGCCGTCCTCGCCTTCGCCGTCTTCTTGTGGCTCGAGAATGACTGGCACGTGGCGCTCTATCGGGCGGCTGTGCTGCTGGTCGCGGCAAGCCCCTGCGCCATCGTGATCTCAGTTCCCGCCGCCATCCTGTCGGCCCTCTCGGCGGCGGCCCGCGGGGGCGTGCTGTTCAAGGGCGGAGCTGCGCTGGAAACGCTCGCGGCGGTCGATACCTTTGCCTTCGACAAGACCGGCACGCTGACCACCGGCAAGGCATCGGTCACCAGGGTCGTTGCGCTTGACGGTAATGAGGAGGAATTCCTGTCCCTTCTGGCCGGCCTCGAAGCCCATTCGGAGCACCACAGCGGCGCGGCGATCCGGCAGGAAGCGGCCGATCGCGGGATCACACCCGCCGAGGTGGAGAATGTCGTCGCGCTTCCAAGCGAGGGTATCACCGGCGACAGGGCAGGCGAAACGTTATGGGCCGGCAATCCGCGCATGGCGGCGCGGAGGGGGGCCGAGATCGACCATGCGCCCCTGGCGGTGCTGGCCGAGGATACCCAGACGGTGATCTATTTTGGCCGGGATGCCCGGCTTCTCGGTGCGGTCAGCCTTGCGGATCAGACCCGCCCGAGTTCCAGGCCGGCGCTGCGGCACTTCGCGGAAGCGGCGTTACGAAAATCCTCATGATGACGGGCGATAGACGGCCGGTCGGCTTGCGCATAGGCCGCGAACTCGGCTTTCAGCCCGGCGAAATCCACGCCGACATGCTCCCCGAAGACAAGCTTCGCATGATCGGCGCGCTGGCGGCCGAGGGCAGGATCGCTTTTGTAGGCGACGGCGTCAATGACGCGGCAGCGCTCGCGCGGGCCGATGTGGGGATCGCAATGGGTGCGGCGGGGTCGGAAGTCGCGCTTCAGGCCGCCGACGTCGCGCTCTTGTCAGAAGATATGGAGCAGCTGGCGCAAGCACATATATTGGCGCGCCGGACCGCCACGATCATCCGTCAGAACCTGATCTTTGCCATGGGCGCCATGGCCGTGCTTGTCCTGGGCGGGTTGTTCTTCGATCTGCCCTTGCCTTTGGCAGTGATCGGCCATGAAGGGGGGACGGTTCTGGTTGTACTCAATGGCCTGCGGTTGCTGCGCACACCGCGTGGGGATGGCAAAACGAAACTGCCTGAGAATGTGGAAGCGGCTACCGCTTGAAGTTTGACTCGGTGCTACCAGAAGTTGTCTGAAATATGTTTTAAATCAACGGGTTACTCGGCAGAGAAGGTTGGACGTCAGGCCCATCCCCTCCGCCACCGACAATCGTCTCTATTTCCCATGTCCGGACTGTGCAGAATTTCTGCGTGATTTCCGTCGGTTGCGCGGTGGGGTCGCGGTCGGAGACGCACTTTTCTGCTCAGGTCCCGGGTCAGATTGGCGGGTGTCTCAGGTGGCCTAGGACGGGGGTCCGGTTTCGAGTGTGTTTCCCTGTTTCGGATCGATTTACAGGGTATTTTCGCGAATTGCAGAGAATCCGGTCGTAGAAGTCGCTGATTATAACATTGATATCAATGCGTTGTGGAAAAATTCCCTGGGCGGGGGAACAGGGTATTTTCAGACCGGAACAGGGAAGGGTTCTGGCTGAACAGGGAAGGGTTCCGGGTGATCAGGGAAGGGCTCAGGTGTGGAAGCCGAGAGCCTGTTCCTGGTCGCGCCAGTCCAGCGGCAGGCTGGCGGAGAGGAGCCGCTTCAGGGTCAGCTCGGCTGGCTGGGTGCCGTCGAGGATGGCGGCCTGGATTCTTGGCGAAAGGCCGGAGAGCGCGATGATGCGGGCGGCGTAGCGTTCGGAGGTTTTCTCGTCCGTGGCGAGTCGCGTCAGAGGCGTGCCGGATTTCAGGGCTACGGCCCAGCGATGGGCGTTGCGCAGCGCCCGGATCATCGTGGCATCGGGCGCGGGCGCGCGGGTGCCGGCGACGATCTTCATCTCGGCGCCGCGGCGGCGGCAGGTGCACGGTCTGTCGATCTTCAGCAGGTTCGGGTTCAGGTCGTCTGTTGGCAGGGCGGCGGCATGGGCCAACGCGTTGCGGTCGAGTTCCAGGGCCAGTCGGCCATGTCCGATCTCGCCGGAGGTGATCAGCCGCGCGGCCAGGGACGAACCCTTTGCCGAGATCCGGGATGCCACGTCCGCGATCGCCCGGGAGGCCGGGATCGATGAGGTTGCATCGGCGTCGACGAGCACCGAATGCCGTTTCGCGTGATCCGCGAGGTGATCGGAAATGGCCCTGGCAACCGCCTGTTCCAGGGCCTCTGCGGGCAGGCGCCAGCCTGCGGGGTCGGGGCCGACGGAGACCAGGCGGTTGGAGATGTAGTAACGCAGCTGCTTGCCGTTCTTCCGGGTGTGGGTCGGGGTGAGCAGGTCGCCGGTGTCGTCCCGAAGCTTGCCTTTGAGAGGGGCAGCATCGCCGGTCGGTTCACCGGCCGGGACGCCCCGTCGTCGCGCGCTGGCGGCCTGCAGCAGGGCCTGGACCTGGTCCCAGAGATCCCGTTCGATGATCGCCGGGTGCAGGCCGGGGAAGGTCTTGTCCTTGTGGCGGATCCGGCCGAGATAGATCGGGTTGGTGAGGATCTTGTGGATCTGGCCCCGGCTCAGGGCGTTGCCGCCCTGTTGCCGGCCGGTGGAGAAGACATGGCGCTTGGAGCGCAGGCCCAACGCCCGGGCCTCGCGCGTGACGGCGGCCAGCCATTTGTGGCTGGCATAGAGGGTGAACACGTGCCGGACCACGTCGGCCTCGGGGGCGTTCACCACCAGTTCCCGGCGCATGGGATCGGGATGCGGATCGTAGCCGATCGGGGGCACACCGCCCATCCAGAGGCCCTTCTTCTTGGAGGCGGCGATCTTGTCGCGGATGCGCTCGGCGGTGACTTCGCGTTCGAACTGGGCGAAGGACAGCAGCACGTTGAGCGTCAGCCGGCCCATCGAGGAGGAGGTGTTGAAGGCCTGGGTGACCGAGACGAAGGAGCAGTCCGCGGTCTCCAGCCGGTCGACCAGCCGGGCGAAATCCGCCAGCGACCGGGTCAGCCGGTCGATCTTGTAGACCACCACCATGTCGACGCGCCCGGCCTCGATCTCCTCCATCAGCCGCTGCAGGGCAGGGCGCTCCAGCGTGCCGCCGGAGATCCCGCCATCGTCGTATCGGGCGGGCAGCAGCTTCCAGCCTTCGTGGCGCTGGCTGGCGATATAGGCAGCACAGGCCTCGTGCTGGGCGTCGAGCGAGTTGAACTCCTGGTCGAGACCTTCGTCCGAGGATTTGCGGGTGTAGATGGCGCAGCGGATCTTCGGGCGCTGGCTCATGAGCCGGCCTTTCCGGTCAGCCCGAAGAACCGCGGCCCGGACCAGTGGGCGCCGGTGATGGCGCGGGCGATGGATGAGAGCGAGCGGTGGGTCTGCCCTTTCCAGTTTTAGCCGCCCCCGGTGACATCGACCACATGGGTCACCCCGTTCCATTCCCGCAGCAACCGGCCACCGGGCTTGAGGGCGGGGCTGACCGTTCGCGGGGTTTGATCGGCTCCCTTGGCAAGCGCGGTCTTCACCTGCCGGGGCAGCCCGCCGTGGCGGCGGGCCTGCAGCTCGAAGGCGATGAAACGGCGCAGGAAAGTCCGGCTCAGCATCTTCGGGGCGGGTTCACCGAACAACTCCTGCCAGAGCGTGAGAAGCTTCGGGCGGTCCATCGCCTCCAGCGCCCCAATCCCGATCGGCGCGGCCATCACCGCGTCTCCGGTTCGGCGGCAAGGTGATAGGTGGCCGCGGCACCCGCCGTCTGAGCCGGACGCCGTTCGATCTCCGCGCCCGCCTTGCGCAGCATGCTCAGAGCGGCCCGGGCCGAATGCGGCTGCCAGCCGGTGGCCTTGCAGATCGCCTCGATCATGGCGCCTTTTGGCCGGCGCAGCATCGCGCGCACCCTCGCGGTCTTGGTCTGTTTGGTCTTCGTCATGGTGGAGTCCTCTTGTTCTGGGGCGGACGGAGTGCCATGCCCCGGTACCGGGGAGCGCCCGAACGGGTCGGGCGTGGAGACACTGATGCGTGGTTCAGCGCGGTAGTCCAGTCCTTTCCGCAGCGTAGGGCGATGCGCCCGGTACATGCCGAGGCGTGATACTGCGGATAAGATTTTTGGTATTATAAACAGTATTTTAATATACCTTCTTAAGGCAAAAATGCTTGCATCAGATGCCTCGTATGCCTATCTTCGCCATAGCCGTCCGGACAACGGGGCGGCAGACTGCTCCGTTTGGCAGCACTCATTGGAAAGACACGTTTCCGCAGGGAGCATTCGAAGGAGCAACAACTCGGATCGTTCGGTCCGGGGAGTTGCTGTTCATGCTCTCTCCGGTTTCCCCGTTGCGATCCATTCTGAAACTGGTCTTGTCAGAGGAACTTTGCTTGAGCCGGGCAGGGGGCTCTCGTAGCCTTTCCAGATGACCAAGCGTTCCCCCTTCAAGTACTTCAAGACCAGCCCTGAGATCATCCGCCTGGCAGTGA
>NZ_JAELVR010000020.1 GCF_016428585.1 Sedimentitalea arenosa
GTCAAGATGAATGTGAATGGTATTGATTGTGTTGGTGATGTTGAGGGTCGGACGTTGTTGTCTGGTTTTTTGCGGGATCGGTTGGGGTTGACGGGGACGCATGTCGGGTGTGACACGTCGCAATGCGGGGCGTGCGTTGTGCATGTGGACGGTGTTGCGGTGAAGTCTTGCACGATGTTCGCGGTTGAGGCGGACGGGTGCGAGGTGGCGACGATCGAGGGTCAGGCGGCGCCGGACGGGACGCTGAACGCGATTCAGCAGGCGTTTCAGGATCATCATGGCTTGCAGTGCGGGTTCTGCACGCCGGGGATGGTGATGTCGGCGGCGGCGCTGCTGAAGGAGAACCCGAAGCCGAGCGAGGCGGAGATCCGGGATTACCTGGAGGGCAACATCTGCCGCTGCACGGGCTATCACAACATCGTCAGGGCGATCCTGGCGGCGTCGGGGCAGGAGGTTCCGGCGCTGGCGGCGGAGTGACGCCGCTCTCCCGGGGGCGCTGCCCCCGGACCCCCGGAGTATTTGTCGCGAAGATGAAGAGGGGGCCGGGATGCGGGGCGCGGCCACGCGGGAGTCGGTTTGCAGGTAACGGGCGGCTGTGGCTGCCGGAACGGAACAAGGCGGGGCGGGACCCTGCCATCCCAAGGGAGGAATTGAGACCATGCCGAAGGATCACGGGATCGGGGCCAGCCCGAAGCGGCGCGAGGATGTGCGGTTTCTGAGCGGGACGGGCAATTACACCGACGACATCAATCTCAACGGCCAGGCCTATGTGCATTTCCTGCGTTCGGATGTGGCGCATGGCCGGTTGACCAAGGTGGATACGGCGGCGGCGGCGGCGATGCCCGGGGTGCTGCGGGTCTTCACCGGGGCGGATTTCGAGGGCGTGGGCGGTTTGCCCTGCGGCTGGCAGGTGACCGACCGGCACGGGCAGCCGATGCAGGAGCCGGGCCATCCGGTGCTGGCGCAGGGCAAGGTGCGCCACGTGGGCGACCCGATCGCGGCGGTGGTGGCCGAGACCTACGAGCAGGCGCGCGACGCGGCCGAGGCGATCGAGCTGGACATCGAGGAGCTGCCCGCGGTGGTCGACATGAAGGCGGCGTTGCAGGATGGCGCACCCAAGGTGCATGACGACCTTGAGAGCAACCTCTGCTATGATTGGGGCTTCGTCGAGGAGAACCGCGAGGCGGTGGACGCGGCGATCAAGGGGGCGGCGCATGTGACGACGCTGGAGCTGGTCAACCAGCGCATGGTCGCCAACCCGATGGAGCCGCGGGTGGCGGTCGGGGATTACAACCGGGGCACCGGGGATCACACGCTCTATACCACCTCCCAGAACCCGCATGTGATCCGGCTGTTGATGGGGGCCTTCGTGCTGGGCATTCCCGAGCACAAGCTGCGGGTGGTGGCACCCGATGTGGGCGGCGGGTTCGGCACCAAGATCTTCCATTACGCGGAGGAGGCGTTCTGCACCTTCGCGGCCAAGGCGGTGAACCGGCCGGTCAAGTGGACCAGTTCGCGCAGCGAGGCGTTCATGTCCGACGCGCATGGGCGCGATCACGTGACGAAGATCGAGCTGGCGCTGGACAAGGACAACAATTTCGTGGCGCTGCGCACGGATACGCATGCCAACATGGGCGCGTATCTGAGCACCTTCGCGCCGTCCGTGCCGACCTGGCTGCATGGCACGCTGATGGCGGGCAACTACAAGACGCCGCTGATCTACGTGAACGTGAAGGCGGTGTTCACCAACACGGTGCCGGTCGATGCCTATCGCGGCGCCGGGCGGCCGGAGGCGACGTTCCAGCTTGAGCGGGTGATCGACAAGGCGGCGCGCGAGCTTGGTGTCGACCCGATCGCGCTCAGGCGGCAGAACTTCATCACCGAGTTCCCCTATGCGACCCCGGTGGCGGTGGAATACGACACCGGCGATTACAACGCGACGATGGACAAGCTGATCGAGATCGGCGATCTCGACGGGTTCGCGGCGCGGCGCAAGGAGAGCGAGGCGCGCGGCAAGCTGCGGGGCCTGGGCGTGAACTGTTACATCGAGGCCTGCGGCATCGCGCCCAGCAACCTGGTGGGGCAGCTCGGTGCGCGCGCCGGGCTTTACGAGAGCGCCACGGTGCGGGTCAACGCGACCGGCGGGCTGGTGGTGATGACCGGCAGCCATTCCCACGGGCAGGGCCACGAGACGGCGTTCCCGCAGGTCATCGCCGAGATGATCGGGATCGACGAGAGCATGGTCGAGATCGTGCACGGGGACACGGCCAACACGCCGATGGGGATGGGCACCTACGGGTCGCGCTCTCTCGCGGTGGGGGGCAGCGCGATCGTGCGGGCGACCGAGAAGATCATCAACAAGGCCAAGCGGATCGCGGCGCACCTGATGGAGGCGTCCGAGAGCGACATCGAGCTGAAGGACGGGGCGTTCTCCGTCGCGGGGACCGACAAGTCGGTGGCCTGGGGCGACGTGACGCTGGCGGCCTATGTGCCGCACAACTATCCGCTGGAGGATATCGAGCCGGGGCTGGAGGAGACGGCGTTCTACGATCCGAGCAACTTCACCTATCCGTCGGGTGCCTATGCCTGCGAGGTCGAGGTGGATCCGGAGACCGGGCGCGTCACCATCGAGCGGATGTCTGCCGCGGACGATTTCGGCAACGTGGTCAACCCGATGATCGTGTCGGGCCAGGTCCATGGCGGGTTGGCGCAGGGGATCGGGCAGGCCTTGCTGGAAGGCTGTGTCTATGACGAGAACGGGCAGCTGCTGTCGGCCTCCTACATGGACTACGCGATGCCGCGGGCGGACGACTTGCCGATGTTCACGGTGGATCATTCCTGCGTCACGCCCTGCACCCACAACCCCCTGGGGGTGAAGGGCTGTGGCGAGGCCGGGGCGATCGGCAGCCCGCCATCGGTGGTGAACGCGGTGGTGGATGCGCTGCAATCGGCGGGCAGGGACGTGACCCATATCGACATGCCGCTGAGCCCGGCCCGGGTCTGGGCGGCGATGAACGGGTGATCCGAGCGGGGCCGGGCAGGGGGGTACCCCCCTGCACCCCCAAAGTATTTGCACAAAGATGAAGAGGCGATGCCTTTTCCGGGAGGACTGAGGATGTACAGTTTCGAAGTGGACAAGCCGGGCAGCGTGGCCGATGCGGTCGCCGCGTTGCAGGTCGAAGAGGCGATGGCGCTGGGGGGCGGTCAGACGCTGATCCCGACGCTGAAGCAGCGGCTGGCGAGCCCGTCGCGGCTGGTGAGCCTGGCGGGGATCGCCGAGATCAAGGGGGTGACGGTCGCGGATGGCGTGGTGACCGTCGGCGGCGGCACGGTGCATGCCGAGGTGGCGCGCGAGGTGGCTGACGCCTATCCGGCGCTGGCGGCGCTGGCGGGCAATATCGGCGATCCGGCGGTGAGGAACCGCGGCACCATCGGCGGATCCTTGGCCAACAACGACCCGGCGGCCTGTTATCCGTCGGCGGCGCTCGCCTCGGGCGCGACGATCGTGACCAACACGCGCGAGATCGCGGCGGACGACTATTTCCAGGGCATGTTCACGACGGCACTGCACGAGGGCGAGATCATCACCTCGGTGCGCTTCCCGGTGCCCGCGGCGGCGAGCTATCAGAAGTTCGAGCAGCCGGCGTCGCGCTTCGCCCTCGTGGGGGTGTTCCTGGCGCGGTTCGACAGCGGCGTGCGCGTCGCGGTGACCGGCGCCAGCGAGGATGGCGTGTTCCGCTGGAGCGAAGCCGAGGAGGCGCTGACCAAGGAGTTCCGGCCCGACGCGCTCACCGGCCTCGCCATCGCGCCCGACACCATGATCGCCGACCTGCACGGCACCAAGGACTACCGCGCACATATCGTCAAAGTCATGACACAACGCGCCGTCAAAAATATCTCGTGAGCGCGG
>NZ_JAELVR010000021.1 GCF_016428585.1 Sedimentitalea arenosa
TCGGAGCCGCGCCATTTGTTCGTCAGTCAGCCAGAAAAGATTGCTCATCACGCCCCCTGAAGTTTGGGAGCTTGAATCAAGATCACGCGGAGACCGCAACCAAATCAATGGGTCCAGAGCCTAAGCAATGAGCCTATGGCGAAAATGGGCTTTTGGACCAACGGAAGCCAAACACTCGCTGTCTACAAGCGTCACCAATCGGAATGGGTGTTTGTCGAAAACGCGGGCCTCCCCCATCCTACCGACGATCTAACGCAGCCCCCCGATGTGCCCCCGACTTGGGATTCGATGCGGCAGCCGAGCGAGGCAGAATTGTCCGGTGCACTTAAGCGCCTTGTCGCAACGGTTGTTGTTTCGGACCCCCATGTTGTGCGACGCGAAGATCAGCTTCGGGAATTGCTTCACATTCTTTTAGTAAAGCTCGAAAGTGATGCAATCGCGAGCCGGTCTGCCAATCGCGGCAACCCTGTAGATTTCCGAATCTATGGCGATGTGATGACCAAGGTAGCGCTTACCGCGAACCAGCTCCGGGAAAGTTACAAGGAATACTTTCACAAGCAGCGAACGAGGATTTTCAACGCATCGGACAGGGAAGACTTGTTCCTGAGTGATGATACGATTTTCGCCGTAGTTGCAGAACTCAGCCCCTTCCGAATTCTCGGGGATGACGTTGACCTCCTCGCAAAGGCATTCCAGATTTTCCGAACCTCCGCACTAAAGAGCGGTGAGGGCCAGTATCTAACCCCTCTGCGCGTAGTTCGACCAGCCGTTATGGCGATGGAGATAACATCGGCGGACAAGGTGATTGACCCTGCCTGTGGCTCTGGGGCGTTCGTGGTTGAGGCTTTGCGGCAAGTTGCCCAGCGCGAGTTTCCAGGGGAAGATGAAGCGTATCATCTGGTGAAGTGGGCAAATGACAACCTATACGGTGTCGACAAAGACGACATTGGCGTCAAATTGACCAAAGCCACGATGGTTGCTATGCGAGACGGCTCAACACATGTGCTGCTTGGCGACGCGGTAAGGACAAACCTGTGGTCAGCCAAGTATCCGCGACTTAGTCAGGAGCTGGGGACGCCGGCGGAGAAGTTCGGGCTTGAACAGTTCACTGCCGTCGTCACCAATCCACCTTTCGGGGCCAGCCTCAAGGTCAAGGCCGCCGACTGCCGCGCTGAAGGCTACACGATTTCGACGTATGCCGCGATGAAGGGACCAAATGACCACGCCGATTTGGAAATTGGATTGGTCTACCTTGAGCAATGCTATCGCTTACTCCGCTTGGGTGGGCGGGTTGGGATTGTCCTACCAGAGACCTATTTCTTCAGTTATTCGTATCGGTGGCTCCCCTATTGGTTGGATGGACGCCTTGCGCTGCGGGGGATGCTAAATATCCCTATGGAGGCGTTTGAAGAGTTCTGCCGAGCGAAGACCAATTTCTATATCTTCGAAAAAATTGGCCGTGTCGACGCCGCATTCGATTCCACATCCATCCCGAAAAAGGCAACGGCGAAAAAGGAAGCTGGCAAATGAGCATTCGCAAGCCAAGTTGGTTTTCCAGCGAAACGATTATGGTGTCTACCGCCCCGACCTGCGGTCTTACTAAAGGCGGACGCCTCCTGCCCATAGTTGACCCCATAACGGGTAAGCGGATCCAAGAGACAGACCCTGAGACCGGCGGGTCCGTGGACGCAGTCGACGACAAACTGAAGGCGGACGCCATCGCTCTCGCGAATGGGAGCCAGACCGAAACCCTCAATTTCATCCCAGCGGCGGAAATTGACCTTCGATGCGCCGTACCTACCTACTACGATCATCGGTACCGCGACCAGTTTAACGAGGCGATGAAAGAGCCACAATTTGTCGGGTTTGGCACGGCAACGATCGGGGACCTGATTAGGCTCAGGACTCATAGCCAGTAGATGACCGTAGCGGCGAGAGCTATTGCCGAGAGGAAGACCTTCGGGCACCGGTCGTAGCGGGTGGCGACACGCCGCCAGTCCTTGAGCCTGCCGAACATGATCTCGATCCGATTGCGGCGTTTGTAGCGGCGCTTGTCGTATTTG
>NZ_JAELVR010000022.1 GCF_016428585.1 Sedimentitalea arenosa
ATGATGGTAGCGTCGTCCATGGTGGTGCGTCCTCTTTGGTCGGTGGCTTGTGTCGCAACAACAAACCAACCAGATGCACCGCCAGCTTTCAAACCAGCCGGACACCAGATTCACTCATAGCTCGGAGTTGTTTGGACTGATCGTCGAGGAGTGAACCATGTGTCTTCGTCATACGCGGAGCTTTCTGTAGATTGGGCGCCGTCTATCTGTTCGTGTCGGCACGATCGCATAGTGCCGCTTTTGATGCGCGTCTCAAGCCTATGATCACTTGCCCCTGATCCGCCTCACTTGAGTGGTCCAGTTTGATTGTTGAAGCACGATCGCCCTTTCGGCCATCTGCACGATGGTTTCTGGTGCTGATGGTTGATAGCCTAAAGCACTTTGGGGCCGTTTTGTACTGTAGTGCTTCGGAGGTGCCTCGGATTGTCTCAACCGGTTCCGGTCGTTTCCAAAGTGGATTTTCGCGTTGGTATTGGGTCAGTTTGAAATTGTCGGCTGACGCTTTTTGTACGGGCCGCGTTTCTTAGGTGCAGGTTCGTTCGCATCGACCAGCGCCACCAGATCGGCAACATCCCAAAGGCGATCCGTCAGACCGGAAGCCATTGCGGGCGTGACCTTGAGTGTCTGATGGATGCGGCAGTAGTTGTAATACATGAAATGCAGCGCAACCGCATGCATGTGGTTTTCAACCTTCTTGCTGAAACCATTGGTCAGGCGCGTGAAGCGGCGCATGTGCATCCGCATTGTCAGATTTTGGCGTTCGACGTGTGACGTGCTGATCAGCGTCTTGTCGGGATTGCCTTCAACGGCGCGCTTCTTGATGCCAGTGCATTCGGCGAGGCTGTATTTCTTTTCGTGACCCTTGGAGCCAGTCGGCCCGCCGTAAATCTTGATTAGCTGCGCATAGTCCACGTCACCGCCGAATGCGCCCTCGACGGCTTCGAGATAAGCCTTGTGACCATCTGTGGTCAGTTGAACGCGGTTCGCCAGACGGTCGCGCAGATCGTCCATGAACTCGATTGCATATTCGCTGTCACGCCCGCCTACCATGTAGGACACGATCAACTTGCTATCGCTGTCCAGCGCGGTCCACGTCCATGTGTCGCCAGCGCCTTCTGGCGCCTCCTTGGCCGCAGCAACGTTCTTTTGCTTGGCGTAGGTGAATGACCAGATTTCGTCGCACTGGATAACCGAGGCTTTGACATTGCGCACATGCTCGTCGTGGTATTCGGCACATGCCTTGCCCGCGTCGATCAGCAGCTTGTTGACCGTATTCTTGCTTACATCAGCAATGCGCGACGTTGCGCGGGTGCTGTCAGACTAATTCGAACTCGTCTCTGCCAGGACAGCAACGCTGTCCCTTATGCCGCGCAGAGACCACGCCACTCGGCCAGAGCAACGGTTCGGTTCTGCTTGAAGTGATCTCGTTTGGAGAGGCTGCGATCCTGGTTGAAATGGTTGAC
>NZ_JAELVR010000023.1 GCF_016428585.1 Sedimentitalea arenosa
GAGTTACTGTCAAATCTGGTGTCCAGGCGATCATCATGCGGCGGCTTGATCTTGGTTTGATGGCTTGATGCCGTTGATGAAGTCGACGCCTTCGATGACGTCGGCGAGATGAGCGAATCCGCGCAGCTTTCGCCAGCTTTTCTCAGCGCATTGTCCAAGTTTGAACATCATATGGAGCATGCCGTCTCTGCTGAGGCATCCTTTGGTGCGCTTGGTCCGGTGCCGGATCGTGGCGAAGGCGCTTTCGATTGGATTTGATGTGCGAATGCTCTGCCAGTGCTGGGCAGGGAAGTCATAGAAGGTCAGCAACTCGTCGCGGTCCTTGATCAGACATTCGGTGGCCTTCGGGTGTTTTGCCTCGAAGGTTTCGATGAACAGATCGAAGGCCTTGTGTGCATCCTCGCGCGTTTCGGCCTGCCAGATATCGTGCAGCATCTTCCTGGCCTTGGGCTGGGTGCGCTTGGGAAGGTAATTCAGCACGTTGCCGGTCTTGTGCATCCAACAGCGCTGTTGGCGGGTGGTCGGGAAGACCTCCTCCAGAGCTGCCCAGAAGCCCATGGCGCCGTCGCCCGTGGCCAGTTTCGGTGCGCTGAGCCCGCGGCCCTTCAATCCCAACAGCACTTCGCGCCAGCTTTGCGTGCTTTCCCGGACGCCGTCTTCAATGGCGAGAAAATGCTTCTCTCCTCGTGCGTTTACGCCGATGACGACCAACACACAGAGCCGATCATCGGCCCCGCGCAGGCCGCTGTAAATACCGTCGGCCCAGACATAGACCCATTCGTCACGGCTCAGATCGGCCCTACGCCAGTCATCGTATTCCTGGCCCCACCGGGCCTTCAGCCGCGAAATGGTTTTGGCGGAGAAACCGGTGGCGTCCGGGCCCAAAAGCACCTTCAGCGCCGCATCCATCTCACCAGTGGAGATACCCTTGAGGTACAGCCAGGGCAGCGCGGCTTCGATAGATTTGGCCTTTCGAACATAGGGTGGCACCAGCGCCGAGCGGAACGTCACCGGTCTGCCGTCCTTCGCCCGCACCTTCGGCACTTTCACCGTGACCGGCCCAATCCCGGTCTGCACGGCGCGCTCCGGGTGATAGCCATTGCCGACAACTGCCGCGCGGCCATCTGATGTCCGGCGCTCGGCAAATTCGGCAAGATAGGCATCCCTCTCGGCTTCAACAGCCGCCTGGAGTAATTCCCGAGCGCCCTTGCGCAGAAGATCGGTCAGCGGGTCCGCAACCGTGTCTCGACCCGTGAAATCAATGATGGTAGCGTCGTCCATGGTGGTGCGTCCTCTTTGGTCGGTGGCTTGTGTCGCAACAACAAACCAACCAGATGCACCGCCAGCTTTCAAACCAGCCGGACACCAGATTCACTCATAGCTC
>NZ_JAELVR010000024.1 GCF_016428585.1 Sedimentitalea arenosa
CCTTAAGATGGGTAAGGAAAAGTTTGAGCGTACCAAGCCGCATGTGAACATCGGCACGATTGGTCACGTTGACCACGGCAAGACGACGCTGACGGCTGCGATCACGAAGTATTTCGGCGATTTCAAGGCGTATGACCAGATCGACGGTGCGCCCGAGGAGAAGGCCCGCGGGATCACCATCTCGACCGCCCACGTGGAATACGAGACCGACGCGCGCCACTATGCGCATGTCGACTGCCCCGGCCATGCCGACTACGTCAAGAACATGATCACCGGTGCCGCCCAGATGGACGGTGCGATCCTGGTGGTGAACGCGGCCGACGGCCCGATGCCGCAGACCCGCGAGCACATCCTGCTGGGCCGCCAGGTCGGTATCCCGACCATGGTCGTCTACATGAACAAGGTCGACCAGGTGGACGACGAGGAACTGCTCGAGCTGGTCGAGATGGAGATCCGCGAACTGCTGTCCTCCTACGAATACCCCGGCGACGACATCCCGGTCATCCCCGGTTCGGCCCTGGCCGCGCTGGAAGGCCGTGATCCGGAGATCGGCGAAGAGTCGATCCGCAAGCTGATGGCCGCTGTCGACGAATGGATCCCGACGCCCGAGCGCGCCGTGGACCAGCCGTTCCTGATGCCGATCGAGGACGTGTTCTCGATCTCCGGCCGCGGCACCGTCGTGACCGGCCGTGTCGAGCGTGGCGTGATCAACGTGGGCGACGAGATCGAGATCGTCGGCATCCGCGACACCAAGAAGACCACCTGCACGGGCGTCGAGATGTTCCGCAAGCTGCTGGACCGCGGTGAAGCGGGCGACAACATCGGCGCGCTGCTGCGCGGTGTCGACCGTGAGGGCGTCGAGCGCGGGCAGGTTCTCTGCAAGCCGGGCTCGGTGACGCCGCACACCAAGTTCGAGGCCGAGGCCTATATCCTGACCAAGGAAGAGGGTGGCCGTCACACGCCGTTCTTCGCCAACTACCGCCCGCAGTTCTACTTCCGCACGACGGACGTGACCGGAACGGTGACGCTGGCCGAGGGCACCGAGATGGTGATGCCGGGCGACAACGTGAGCTTCGGCGTCGAGCTGATCGCCCCGATCGCGATGGAAAACGGCCTCCGCTTCGCCATCCGCGAAGGCGGCCGCACCGTCGGAGCCGGCGTCGTCTCCAAAATCATCGAGTAAGCGC
>NZ_JAELVR010000025.1 GCF_016428585.1 Sedimentitalea arenosa
ATGCGCACGCGAGCGGCTGTTGCGATGGAGGCGGGGAAGCCGCTGGAGGTGATGGAGGTCAATCTCGAGGGTCCGCGGGCGGGCGAGGTTCTGGTTGAAATCAAGGCGACGGGGCTGTGCCACACCGACGAGTTCACCCGCTCGGGCGCCGATCCCGAGGGGCTCTTCCCCGCCATTCTCGGCCACGAGGGCGCGGGCGTGGTGGTCGAGATCGGCCCCGGCGTCACCAGTCTCGAGGTCGGCGACCACGTGATCCCGCTCTACACGCCCGAGTGCCGGACCTGCGAGTACTGCCTCAACCCCAAGACGAATCTCTGCCAGTCGATCCGGGTGACCCAGGGCCAGGGGCTGATGCCCGACGGCACCAGCCGGTTCTCGATGCTGGATGGCACGCCGATCCTGCATTACATGGGCTGCTCGACCTTCGCCAACCATACGGTGCTGCCGGAAATCGCGCTGGCCAAGGTCCGCAAGGACGCGCCGTTCGACAAGATCTGCTATATCGGCTGCGGCGTCACCACCGGCATCGGGGCGGTGATCAACACCGCCAAGGTCGAGATCGGCTCCCGCGCCATCGTCTTCGGGCTCGGCGGGATCGGTCTGAACGTGATCCAGGGGCTGCGGCTGGCCGGGGCGGACCAGATCGTCGGCGTCGACCTGAACCCCGACAAGGCCACGATGGGCAAGCGGTTCGGCATGACCGATTTCGTCAACCCGTCCGAGGTGTCGGGCGATCTGGTGGCGCACCTGGTCGAGCTGACCGGGGGCGGGGCGGATTACACGTTCGACGCCACCGGCAACGTGGGCGTCATGCGCACGGCGCTGGAGGCCGCGCACAAGGGCTGGGGCGAGAGCATCATCATCGGCGTCGCCCCCGCCGGCGCCGAGATCAGCACGCGGCCCTTCCAGCTGGTCACCGGACGCAGCTGGCGCGGCACCGCCTTCGGCGGCGCCCGCGGCCGCACCGACGTGCCCAGGATCGTCGACTGGTACATGGACGGCAAGATCGAGATCGACCCGATGATCACCCACACCCTCACGCTGGACCAGATCAACCACGGCTTCGACCTCATGCACGAAGGAAAATCCATTCGTGCGGTCGTGGAGTATTGAG
>NZ_JAELVR010000026.1 GCF_016428585.1 Sedimentitalea arenosa
AGGTGCCCCTGGTTTCCTTGACACGTGCCTGATTCGGTTTCTGCTGTCTGATCTCGAAATCAACGGGCGACAGCATGCCGTTGTTCGCGTGCTTGCGCTTCGGGTTGTAGAACATCTCGATGTACTCGAACACGTCCTGTCTGGCGGCGTCGCGGGTCGTGTAGATCCGACGCCGGATGCGCTCTCGCTTCAGAAGCTGGAAGAAGCTCTCTGCCACGGCGTTGTCGTGGCAGTTCCCGCGCCGGCTCATGCTGGGTTCGAGGCCGTGCTGACGGAGGAAGGTCTGCCATTCGCGGCTGGTGAACTGCGAACCCTGGTCTGAATGCACCGTGATCCGGTCTGTCGGCTTTCGTCGCCAGACAGCCATCAGAAGGGCTTGGAGCGCCAGGTCCGTCGTCATGCGGGATTGTGCGGACCAACCGACGACACGGCGGGAGAACAGGTCGATGACGACACACAGATACAGCCAGCCTTCGTGCGTTCTCAGGTAGGTGATGTCGGTCACCCAGACCTGATCGGGCTGAGATGCCTCGAACCGCTGCTCCAGCCTGTTCTCGGCCACCACCGCGGGCTTGCCGCCATAGCAACCGGGACGATGCCTGTAGCCGATCTGCGCAGCGATCCCGGCCAGCGAAGCCAGCCGGGCAACACGGTTCTCCGAGATGCGTTCGCCTTCGTCGCGCAGATCGTTCGTCAGCTTGCGATAGCCATAGACCTTGCCGCTGTCGGCCCAGGCCTGCCGGATCAGCTCGGTCTGACGTGCATCCTCCTGCGCGCGGTGGTTTAACGGTTCCTTAAGCCATGCATGGAACCCGCTGAAATGCACCCGCAGCACCCGGCACATGGCCCGGACGCCGAACTCATCTCGATGCGCCCGGATGAAGGCGTACTTCATCGGGACTCGCGCGCGAAGTACGCCGTTGCTTTTTTTAGGATGTCACGCTCCTCAATGACACGGGCCAGCACCCACTTCAGCCGACGGTTCTCGGCCTCGTGATCGACGCCCGTCTTAGGAACTGGGTCCGCGAAAAGCT
>NZ_JAELVR010000003.1 GCF_016428585.1 Sedimentitalea arenosa
ACGTGAGCTTCGGCGTCGAGCTGATCGCCCCGATCGCGATGGAAAACGGCCTCCGCTTCGCCATCCGCGAAGGCGGCCGCACCGTCGGAGCCGGCGTCGTCTCCAAAATCATCGAGTAAGCGCCGAGCGATCTCCGCCCCGAAGAACCAAGTCTGGCCGCGGGGCGGGACATCAGAAAAGGACAAGGCCGCTCCTCCCGGGGGGCGGCCTTTCCTCTTGATGAAGGCCGAGAATCACCCTGCGGGCATGCTCGCTGGACAAAAGCCCGGGGCTGTGACAACAGACCGCCAACAGGAGGCTCCGATGACCACCACCCGTTTCGCTCCGTCCCCGACCGGCTATATTCATGTCGGCAATCTGCGCACGGCCCTGATGAACTACTTGATCGCCCGCAAGGCGGGCGGCACGTTCATCCTGAGGATCGACGATACCGACCCGGAGCGCTCCAAAGAAGAATATGTCGACGCGATCAAGGAGGACCTGGCGTGGCTCGGTCTGCATTGGGACCGCGTGGAGCGACAGTCCCGGCGGCTCGACCGCTACGCGCTTGCGGCCGACAAGCTGCGCGAGATGGGGCGGTTCTACGAAGCGTTCGAAACCCCGACCGAACTGGACCTCAAACGCAAGAAGCAGCTCAACATGGGTAAGCCGCCGGTCTATGACCGTGCCGCGCTGGCGTTGAGCGAGGCCGAGAAGGAGGCTCTGCGGGCCGAGCGCGGACAGGGGGTCTGGCGGTTCAAGCTCGATCACGAGCGCATCGAGTGGCAGGACGGCATCCTTGGCGACATCTCGATCGACGCCGCCAGCGTCAGTGATCCGGTGCTGATCCGTGGCGATGGACAGGTGCTTTACACGCTGGCTTCGGTCGTCGATGACACCGAGATGGGTGTGACGGATGTTGTGCGTGGGTCGGACCACGTGACCAACACCGCGACCCAGATCCAGATCATTCGCGCGCTCGGCGGAACGGTTCCGCGCTTTGCGCATCATTCGCTGCTGACCGGCCCGCAGGGCGAGGCGCTGAGCAAGCGCTTGGGAACACTGGCGCTGCGGGATCTGCGTGCGCGCGGCGTTCAGCCGATGGCCCTGCTGAGCCTGATGGCGCGGCTGGGGTCGAGCGATCCGGTCGAATTGCAGACCGACATGGCGGCCTTGATCGACGGCTTCGATATCGGCCGGTTCGGCAGCGCACCAACCAAGTTCGACGTCGAGGACCTTTTTCCGCTGACCGCGCATTGGTTGCAGATTCAGCCGCTGGAACGCGTCAGCGCCGAGGTGGAGGCACTTGGCGTGCCGGAGGACTTGGCCGAGCCGTTCTGGCACATGGCGCGGGACAACATCACAACGCTGCAGGACCTCGAGGGTTGGTGGGAACTTTGCCGTGACGGAGCTGAACCGCTGATCGACGCAGATGACCGCGAATTCGTCGAGCAAGCGATGGGCTTGTTGCCGGAGCGTCCCTTTGACTCCGAAACATGGGCCAGCTGGACCGGCGCGGTGCGCGAGGCGACGGGACGCAAGGGCAAGGCCCTGTTCATGCCGCTGCGCAAGGCCCTGACCGGGCAGGAACGCGGGCCCGAAATGGCGGCGCTGCTGCCGTTGCTTCAGACCCTTCGTGCACGGGGCTAGGCCCCAGCGACCCCGCGACTTGTCGGGTTCCCGACACCGGAACCAAGCCGATACGGTCAGCCGCGCCGAGTATCGGGAACGATTTGCGCGCCAAGCTCGTCGAGCAGGCTGTCGACCAGGCCGGTCTCGTCACGGGACAGTTGCTGGTGACGAGCGTAGCGCGGCTCGGCTCGATCATTCAGGATCGGGGCCTCCCAGCCGCGGGTCGTGGCGATGAAGCGATCAACACCAGGCCGGCCGAATTCCCGCAGATAGCCTTGGATCACGACGTCGAGATAGCTCATGAGGATGGGATAGCGGGTGGTCGGAGCGGAATGCCGGCTCTCGGGCACGGCATAGACCGCGATCTCCGGATCCGCAGTGAGGTCGTGGCTGACCGCGTCGTGAGCGGGCACCCGGTCATACGCCCATTCGCGTTCATCCAGCGCGGCCCAATCTGCCCCCGGCACGCGGGCGATCATGCCGTCGATCCGGCTGCCTTCCATGGGGATCGCGGTCAGAAAGGCCACCGGCCTCAGGTCGGTATGGCGCCAGGCGCGTGCCCAGCCGGTCAGGACGGCCGGGTGGGCATCGGCGAAATCGTGGGTCACGCGGTTCACGAGGCTGCCATAGCCGAAGAAGTAGGGATCTGCGGGCATGTGTTCCCGGTTACGATTGATGTAAGTCAAACTGCTTTTTGTCGTGATGTGCGACAAAGTGCAATCGGAACCACGCAAGGAGAGTTCCCGTGCGAATCACGAAGCGGACCAATATCGCCGTTCGTTTGCTGATGTATTGCGAAGCCAACAGGGATCGTCTGGTGACCAAGGCGGAGATTGCCGATTGCTGCAACATCTCCGAGAACCACCTGGCGCAGGTGATCAACCAGTTGAGCCAGCTGAAATATCTGCACACCCAGCGGGGCCGCAACGGTGGCATGAGCCTTGCGCGCGAGGCGAGCGCCATCCGGATCGGAGACGTCTTCCGCGATATCGAAGGACCTCTGCCGATCGCGGAGTGCTTCGCGGATGCGGACAACACCTGTCCTTTGGTGAGCGCTTGCCGTCTGCGGGTCGCCTTGTCGGATGCGGCGCAGGCCTTCTATGCCGCACTGGATGACATTTCGCTTCGATCGTTGGTGTGCGACAATCCGAAATTGATCGACATCCTGCGCCCGCAGGTCAGTTGCACGCACTGAGGGCGGTTTATTCGCGCCCGCGCAGGACGCGGGCCGGCGGAGCGGAGAGAGGTCGCCAGGCAAAGGCGAGGCCTGCCAGCAGGGTCGCGGCGACGCCGCCGAACACAATGAACAGCGCCGACGACCAGATCACAGTGAAATCCGTGTCGAGCACGAAATGGCTGACGGCCCACCCACCCGCGATGCCGGCGGCCAGCGCGACCGAGCCGGCTGCGGCGCCGAGGATCGCCGCGCGCAGGGCGAAGCTGGCCAGAATGTGCCGCCGCGCTGCCCCCAGCGTCTTGAGTATGGCGGACTCGAAGGTGCGGGCCTGTTCGCCCGCAGCCGCAGCACCGATCAGAACGAGAAATCCGGTCAGCAGCGTCGCCGCGGCACCGTAGGATGTCGCGGCGGCCAGACCGGCGAGCACCTCCGACACACGGTCGATGGCATCGCGCACCCGGATCGCCGTGATGTTGGGATAGGCATTGGCCAGATCGCGCAGGATACGGGCTTCGGCGTCCTCGTCTGCATAGACCGTGGAAATGAAGCTGTGCGGCGCGCCCGCGAGTGCCGAAGGATTCATCGTCAGAACGAAGCCAAGGCCGGCGGTCGAGAAGTCGACCTCGCGGAAACTGGTGATCGTTGCCTCGATGTCGCGCCCGAGGATGTTAACGGTGAGCGTGTCGCCCAGTGAGAGGCCCATTTCAGTCGCCTCTTCCTGTGCGAAGCTGATTTGCGGTGCGCCGTCATACTCCTCGCCCCACCATGTTCCCGCGGTCAGCCGGGTGTTGTCGGGCAGGGTATCTGCATAGGTTAGGCCACGATCGCCCTGCACGACCCAGTGATCGCCCGCCACCTCGCGCGCGGGCTGGCCGTTGATCCGGGTCACGACGCCGCGCAGCATCGGCGCGGTTTCGACACGGCTGACGGCGGAGTCCTCGGCGAGCCTGGAGGTGAAGCCGTCGATCTGGTCCTGTTGGATATCCACGAAGAAATAGGACGGTGCGAGATCGGGAAGGTTGCCTGAAATGGCCGTTCGGAGGTTTCCGTCGATCTGCCCCACTGCGGCGAGGACCGAAAGGCCCAACCCCAGCGACAACACGACCGAGGCCGCGCCCTCGCGCGGACCGGAGATCGCCGAAAGCGCCCATCTGAGAGCCGGCCGGCCACGTGCGGCGACCCCGAGCGCCCGGGCGAGAGCACGGATTCCCAGCGCTGAAACGGCCAGCAACGCCAATGCGAAGGCCAGCCCGCCGGTCGTCCACAGGGTCAGCCGTGCGGTTCCGCTGAAGAAGGCCGCGAGACCCACCAACAGCATCAGCCCGAGCGCAATGGTCACGAGATACTTGAAGGGCGGCAACAGACGCGAGGTCGACAAGGCATCGCGAAACAGGGTGGCGGCGCGCACTTCCTCTGTACGGGCCAACGGCCAGAGCGTGAAGACCAGCGCAGTCAACAGACCATAGATCGCGGCCTCGGCCAGAGGAGCGGGGTATATCGCAAAAGCCGAAGGAATCGGCAGGCGGGCTTCGATCAGCGGCGCCAGCAGGACGGGGGCAAGTGCGCCGAGAACAAGGCCAAGGAAAATGCCGAAGATCGACAGGATGCCGATCTGGATGAAGTAGGTCTGGAAAATCGTCGACCGGTCCGCCCCCAGAGTGCGCAACGTGGCGATGACGCTCGTCTTTTCGGCAAGATAGGCACGGACGGCGGCGGCGACGCCGACGCCACCGACCGCAAGCCCGGACAGCCCGACGAGCACGAGAAAGGACCCGAGCCGGTCGACGAATTCAGCGACGCCGGGCGCGCCGTTGCGGGCATCGGTCCAGCGCAGGCCGGTGCCTTCGAACCGTGCGCGCGCCTCGCGGGACACGGCGTCAAGGTCGGTGTCGGGCGGGAGGGTCATGCGGTACTTGGTGTCAAACAACGTCCCGGGTTCCAGAAGGCCCGAGCCCGACAGGCCGGCCGTCGCGACCAGCGTGCGCGGCCCAAGACCAAAACCGTCCGCCGCGCCGTCGGGTTCGTGCACGAGCGTCGCCATCAGAACGAAGTCCTGCGTGCCAAGACGGAAACGGTCGCCGATCGACAGGCCCAGCCGGTCGATCAGGACACGGTCCATCACGCCGCCGGGTAGGTCATCGGTGCCCGCCAGCGCCGTGTGCAGATCCATCTCTGGGTCGAGTTTGGGCGTGCCGACCAGCGGATAGGCGGCATCGACGGCCTTGACTTGGGTCAGGCCGCGTTCGGCCTCACCGTCGCGCTCGACCACGGCCATCGACCTGAAATCGACCACTTCGGACAGGGCTGTCGCTGTGTCCTGCATCCAGATCCGCTCGGCCTCGTTGGCGAACCTGTAGGTGAAGCGCATCTCGGCGTCGCCGCCGAGAAGCGCAGCACCTTCACGCGCAAGCCCGGCCTCTATACCGGTCCGCACAGAACCGACCGCCGCGATCGCGGCCACGCCCAGCGTCAAGCAAGCGAGGAAGATGCGGAAGCCGTGCAGGCCACCACGCAATTCCCGGCGCGCGAAGCGGGCGGCGAGTCGCAGGCTCATTCGGCGGCCTTGCGTGCGGTTTCAGGCGCAATTTGGCCGTCCCGCAACCGGATCACCCGGTCGCAGCGCGCGGCCAACTCGTTGGAATGGGTCACCAACACCAGGGTCGCGCCATGGCTGTCGCGAAGATCGAACAGAAGATCCATGATCGCCGCGCCATTGGTCTCGTCGAGATTGCCTGTCGGCTCGTCGGCGAGCAGGATATGCGGGCGTGGAGCGGAGGCGCGTGCCAGCGCAACGCGCTGTTGCTCTCCGCCCGACAACTGGGCGGGGTAGTGATTGGCGCGACTGGACAGCCCGACCACCTCGAGTTCGGCCGCGGCACGGTCGAAGGCGTCCGGTGCGCCCGCCAGTTCAAGCGGCGTCGCCACGTTTTCCAATGCGGTCATGGTCGGGATCAAGTGGAAGGACTGGAACACCACGCCCATGTGGTCGCGCCGGAACCGGGCGAGTTGATCCTCGTCCATCGCGGTAAGGTCTTGTCCCAGTGCCGTGATCCTGCCGCTGGTAGCCTGTTCCAGCCCGCCCATCAGCATCAGGAGAGAGGATTTGCCCGATCCGGATGGTCCGATCAGCCCGAGAGTTTCGCCCTTTGCCACGTCCAGCGTGATTGAATGCAGGATATCGACGGGGCCGGCATTGCCATTCAGCGACAAAGAGGCATCTTTAAGGGACAGGATCGGGTCGGTCATCGGCCAGGCAACTTTCACTATGTTCAGAAGGCATATGGAGCGACCAGCGGCATGCGCAAGCAATTGTTCGGAATTGTCCTTTCTTTATGTGGCATCTCGGCCAACGCCGAGCCGGTGACCATCGCCGCGCTTGGCGACAGCCTGACGCAAGGCTACGGGTTGCATCAGGAGGACGGGTTCGTGCCACGCCTTCAAGCGTGGTTGCAGAGGAACGGTGCCGACGTGGTCCTGATCAATGCGGGCGTGTCGGGCGATACGACCGCCGGCGGCGCGTCGCGCGTGACGTGGACTCTGACGCCCGATGTCGACGGGTTGATCGTGGCGCTTGGTGGCAACGATCTGCTGAGAGGGCTTGATCCGGCCACGAGTCGGGCCAATCTTGAGAAGATTCTGCAGGCCGCCCGACAGGCTGATGTCGATACACTGGTCGTGGGCATGCAGGCCCCGGGAAATTTCGGGCCCGATTACAAGGCAGAATTCGATTCGATCTATCCCGATCTATCGGAGAGGTTCGGCACGCTTTACGCAGAAAGCTTCTTTGCCGGGATCGAAGGCGAGACTGCCGACCCCTCCGAGATGCGCCAGTTCATGCAGGCTGACGGCATTCACCCCAATCCCGACGGCGTGAACCGCATCGTCGAGGCGCTGGGACCTGTCGTGCTGGATCTCGTCGCCCGCATCGAGGCAGGTGAAAGCTGATCATGCTTCAGTGTGAGTTTTCCATCCGGAGCAGGTCGCGCAGGCGATAGCTCTGCAGGATCACGCCGTCATCTCCGGCGTTAAAGTCCGGATCCTGCGGCAGGCAGTTGAGCCCGCAAATCTGAACGGCGTGTCCGGCCGCACCATCAATGAACCAGAGTCGTCCGCCCGGCGTCGCGACATAGCCATCCACGCCTTCCTGTGCGTCACTCAGCAGGTCCTGCGCGGTAGGAAATTCGGCCGGCACATCGGGATCGTAAGCGCCATGGGTATGGAACGAGGCGATCAGTCTCATCTCGCTGTCAGGCAGGACCGGCGTGCAGCCGTCATGCCCGCCGCGGACCACCGGGGTCACGGTCAGGCCGTCGCGCGTTTCGCCGAGATAGCCGCAATATTCGCGTTCCGTGGCAAAGGAGAGGTACTGCAGGCGGGCGAGTTCTTCCTTGACCAGCGCCAGATCGTCGGGATTCGGCTGGGCATTGGCCGGCGCATCGGGGCTCAGCGCGACCGCCATCACGAGGAGGGTGATGGGCAGCAGCATCCGCCCCGGTGCCCCGTCAGAGAACGGTTACGACCGTTCCGATCGGCACGCGCTCATAGAGGTCGATGACATGCGCGTTCAGCATCCGGATGCAGCCGTTGGACGCCGACTGGCCGATGGTGTTCGGCTGCGTGGTGCCGTGAATGCGGAAATAGGTGTCGACCCCGTTCTGGAACAGGTAGAGGGCGCGCGCGCCCAGAGGATTGTCGGGACCACCGGGTTGGATATAGTCGTTGTCCTTGAACCGCGCATAGGTGCGCGGATCGCGCTCGATCATCTCCTGGGTCGGGCGCCAGGTGGGCCATTCCTTCTTGACGTCGATCGTGGCGGTGCCGGTGAATTCCAACCCGGCCTTGCCGACACCGCAGCCATAGCGGATCGCCTTGCGCGGTTCGGTCACGAAGTAAAGGTAGTAGGAGCGCGGCAGGATCAGGAGTTGCCCGGGCAGGAAATCCTTCTTGATGCGCACATATTGCGGGGTCGGGTCGAATTCGGCCGCCTGGGCCTTGCCCGACCGGGGCAGAAGGGCCGCGGCGGAACCGGCGGCGAGAAACGAGCGACGTGAAATCATGACCATTCTCAACAGGTTGTTTCCGGGACACCCGGTATAATCGGCCTGTGTGAAGGTTCGGTCAATGGGGTTGCGCGGCGAGCTCTTGCGATATGCGGCTCTTGAGCCACGCTTCGCGCGCGCCGTCTGAGTGCTCAAACATCTGAACGAAAAAAGAAAAAGGCGGGCACCGGGCCCGCCTTTCCTGTCGTTTCGGCCGAAGCCGTCAGGCTTATGCCAGCGCCAGGTTGGTCGCGCTCTCGCGGCCGTCGCGGCCTGCTTCGATGTCGAACGTGACTTTCTGGTTGTCGGCGAGGCCGGTGAGGCCAGCACGCTCAACAGCGGAAATGTGGACGAAAACGTCCTTGCTGCCGCCATCGGGTGCGATGAAGCCGAAGCCTTTGGTAGAGTTGAACCATTTCACGGTGCCAGTGGCCATATCCGTGGTCTCCTGTCTTAAGTTTGCTGCCCGCGGAAGTGCGGCAGCCCGGCGTGGTTGGTCTGGATCGAAGACTGACCGCCGTGTGAGGGAGGAGACAGTGGGTCGAAAAAGATAACGTTAGCGCTGCCCATATGGCAGAATCGCGCGAGTCGGGCAAGTGCTTTCGGTTGGGCGGTGAGACCGCACTTGTCCCGCGTCTGCCAACCTCTTCGCGCCACCGTTTTGCGGATGTCGATCACTTGCCGCCTGGGGCGTGTCTTCCTATATGATTTATCGAATGTGATGACCCCCAAAGCGGAGATGCGAGATGGCGGGCAAGAAACTGACATGCCTTCACTGCGGGCAACTGAACCGGGTACCCGAGGCGCGGCTGGATGCCGGCGCCACGTGCGGCACCTGCGGCGCGAAACTGATGCCCGGCAAGGCGGTCGACGTCGACCCGGCGATCCTGGCCAAGGCGGCGCGGAATGACGAGCTTCCGCTGGTCGCGGATTTCTGGGCGCCGTGGTGCGGTCCGTGCCGGATGATGGCGCCGGAATTCTCCAAGGCTGCGGGCACGCTGTCGGGTCGGGCGCGGCTGGTCAAGCTGAACACCGAGGACCACCAGGCCGCTGGCGCGACCTACAACATCCGGGGGATCCCGACGATGGTGGCCTTTTCCGGTGGGCGCGAGGTCAGACGCCAATCGGGCGCGATGCGCGAAGCCGACATCGTCCGCTGGGCGGAAGGCTGAGGTCCGATCTTGTCGGCGCCCGGCGGTAGGTTGGTTTGTGTCAGGGCATTGTAACGCGCCGCGGGCAGGGCCATCTCTGCAAGGTCGGGGGTATGTTCCTTCGGCGATCAAAGGATTGACATCATGTCCTTCAAGGACCTGTCGAAAAAGACCGAGGCGATAAAAGCCGCCGCGGATACCCCGAAGACCGACGCGCCAAAGACCGGAGACGGCAAAGCGCCGGCCGCAGCACCGGAACCGGAAAAGAAATCCTGACCTGCTGACCCCGGTCAGCCCTCCAAATCGCGGCGTGTGCGTGCCGCCAAGGTGTCAAGGGCGTCCCAACGGGCGCCCTTTGGTGTATGCGTCGTCGCGCAGCAAGGGCGCAAGCCCTCATCATGGTGCACAGCAACGCGCCAGAGGTCGCGCGGACTTGAAACACTCGGTATGATGCGCCCTGCGGAAGCGCCTGAGCCCTCGCTTTGCGAGGGCGTCAGCCGGCAGTTCATTGTGCAGCAATGAATGAGAGGCCACGCTGAAATGGAACGTTGGGAATGATGCGCCCAGCGGAAACGCCCCGCGTTTTCGCCGCGCCCGTCCGCCCCCATGGGCGGGCGCGTTTCACGCCCCCGGGGCTTTCAGCCCTCTACGGCCGCAATCTGTCCACTGGACAGATTGTAAGACGGCCTTCGACCCGCGGACGGGCGCGCTTTCACTCGCAGTGGTTTTGTTGGCTTTCACCGCGCCCTATAATTTTCTTTCTTGCGCTTGCCTCGCATTAGATTGGCGAGTCATTTTTCGAGTTCAGCTATGGTTTCGTCGATTTGATCAATAAGTCTTTGAAATGGAGTGTTCACACTGGCCAGTTTTGACCATCGGTCTCTTAAGCCTTTGAGAATTCTTACACTTAGTTTTCGGTACTCTTTTAATCTCTCCAATTCAAACACAACAGCGATTTGCCGATCCAAGTAAATTGAGCCTTCTTCGTCGGGTTGAACGAGCTCTTTCACCAACATGTGGTAAACCTTAAACTGGCGGTCCCGCTCTTCTGATCGTTTGATCAAAAACCATTGGATCATAGTCCAAGCAAGCGGGCAGGCGATCAAAACCACTCCAAGAGCACTCGCGTTTTCGTTGAGCCACTCCAGTATAGTATTCATCTCGTGTGTTTCCGTTTCCTGCAGTCGGATTGGCTTAAATTAGCGGACGGTAAACTATAGCAGTGTGCGCCCGCATTTGCTGAGCACACGCTTTCGCGCATCAAAGCAATTTACCCGCCTGAGCGGGTAAATTTCTTGTGCTTCAACCGCTTCGGCTCCAGCGCGTCTGCGCCCAGCCGCCGCTTCTTGTCCTCTTCATAATCCTCGAAGTTCCCCTCGAACCACTCCACATGGGCGTCGCCCTCAAACGCGAGAATATGCGTGCAGATGCGGTCGAGGAAGAACCGGTCGTGGGAGATGACCACGGCGCAGCCGGCGAAATCGACGAGGGCGTCTTCGAGCGCGCGGAGGGTTTCGACGTCGAGATCGTTGGTCGGTTCGTCCAAGAGCAGCACGTTGCCGCCTTCCTTCAGCAGCCGGGCCATGTGGACGCGGTTGCGTTCGCCGCCTGACAAGAGCCCGACCTTCTTCTGCTGATCGCCGCCCTTGAAGTTGAAGGACGAGCAATAGGCGCGGGAATTGACCTCGGCATCGCCGAGCTGGATCAGTTCGGCGCCACCGGTGATCGCCTCCCACACGGTGTCGTCAGGCGCGAGGTCGTCGCGGGACTGATCGACATAGGAGAGATCCACCGTGTCGCCGTATTCGATGCTGCCGGCATCGGGTTTTTCCTGCCCGGTCAGCATCTTGAACAGGGTCGACTTGCCGGCGCCGTTGGGGCCGATGACGCCGACGATGCCGCCGGGCGGCAGGGAGAAGTCGAGATTTTCGATCAATTGCTTGTCGCCCATGTGCTTGGACAGGCCGTTCACTTCGATCACCTTGGAGCCGAGACGCGGGCCGTTGGGGATGACGATCTGGGCGCGGGCTAGTTTCTCGCGCTCGGACGTTTCGGCCATCTCGTTGTAGGACTTGATCCGCGCCTTGGACTTGGCCTGCCGCGCCTTGGCGCCCTGGCGCATCCATTCCAGTTCGCGCTCCAGCGTTTTCTGCTTGGACTTGTCCTCACGGGCTTCCTGCTCCAGCCGCTTGGCCTTCTGTTCGAGCCAGGCGGAGTAGTTGCCTTCGTAGGGAATGCCGCGGCCGCGGTCGAGTTCAAGGATCCAGCCGGTGATGTCGTCCAGGAAATAGCGATCATGGGTGACGATCAGGATCGTGCCCTTGTAGTCGATCAGGTGCTGTTGCAACCAGGCAATGGTTTCCGCATCGAGATGGTTGGTCGGTTCGTCCAGCAGCAGCATGTCGGGGGCTTCGAGCAGCAGCTTGCAAAGCGCGACGCGGCGGCGTTCACCGCCCGAGAGGGTTTTCACATCGGCATCGTCGGGCGGGCAGCGCAGGGCCTCCATCGAAACGTCGATCTGGCTGTCGAGATCCCAAAGGTTCTCGGCGTCGATCTGGTCTTGCAGAGCGGCCATCTCGTCGGCGGTTTCGTCGGAATAATTCATCGCCAGATCGTTGTAGCGGTCGAGTTTGGCCTTCTTTTCGGCCACGCCCAGCATGACGTTCTCGCGCACCGTCAGGGACTCATCCAACTGCGGTTCCTGCGGCAGGTAGCCGACCTTGGCGCCTTCGGCGGCCCAGGCTTCGCCGGTGAAGTCGGTGTCGAGCCCGGCCATGATCTTCATCAGGGTGGACTTGCCCGCGCCGTTGACGCCGACGACGCCGATCTTGACGCCCGGCAGAAAGGACAGGTGGATGTTCTCGAAGCATTTCTTGCCACCGGGATAGGTCTTGGACACACCCTGCATGTGGTAGACGTATTGATAGGCGGCCATGGGGTTCTCCTGCTGGTGGGCGTTGACCTGCGTGATCTAGTCAAGCGCGGGTGAAACTGCAATGCGTGAGGTGGGTTTCGCCGTGGGGAACGAAAAAGGCCGCCCGGTGGGGCGGCCTTCGGTGTAAGGTCACTCGCGGATCAGGTGCGCTTGCGACGGCGCAGCGCGTAGAGACCGCCAACCCCTGCCAGCAGCAGCGGCAGGCTGGCAGGCAGCGGGACCGGGGCCATCTCGCTGGTGGCGACCAGGTTGTCGAAATAGATCGTGCGATCAACGCCGGCGTCGGTGTTGATGTTCTGCAGGATCACGGTGTCGAAGAAGAGGCTGCCCGAGGCGGCACCGGAGTAGAGCTGTTCGCCGTCGACGGAAAAGCTGAACAGGTCGTTGGCGCTGTCGATGGCGATCTCCAGGTTGGCGAAGCTGTCATAGGCGAACCCGGTCTGGGTGCCGACCGCCATCCAACTGGCGGTGTCGGATGTGTAGACCTGGAACTGGTTGTCGAAGAATTCGATGATCGGATAGCTGGTGATCGTGTTGGTGCCGTCGACCGCTGCGCCCCATACACCGCCAATGCGGCCCTGCGCGTTTTCAAAGGCGCTATCAATGAAGAAGTCGATCGAAAGCGACGTCGCGCCCGTGATGTCGAATTTGCGGCCTTGGGTGTTGTAAAAGACATTGGATTGACCGCTCGGACGGCCTGCGGCGTTGTCGGCTTCCGAAATGGTCACGGCGAGGCGTTCGTCGCCCATGAAAGTTTCGGACGAGAAGCTCTCCGGGGCGTAACGGTCGGTGTACCAGGCGCCAGGAGCCTGTGTATCAGACAGGACCGGGTTGGTGCTGAAGTCCTGAGAGGTGATGACGGCAGCACCGGCAGTGCCGGCTGCGACGCTGAAGGCCAGTGCAAGACAGGTCGATTTCGTGATATTCATTTTTTCCCTCTTTATTCCGTAGGGAAACGCTAGAAAATGGAATTTCAGATTTCAACGAATTGAGGCGGAATTGGATGGGTTCCATTGGGGAATAGAAAGCTGAAACTCGGGAGGGTGGTCAAAGTGACCTAGCGGCAATTACCGCTGCAATTTTTCTGTGAATTGCCACGGTTGGCAAGACGCTGATTTGCTCACTCCAGAGCGGTGGACGGTTCCGGTTCCCACGTGGCTTTGGATGCGAAATGAGCGATCCAAGCGGCGAGATCGGTGGCATCGGTTCCTGGGAGTGAGTTGCGGAAGGTGGGCGTGTAGGTGCCGTGGCGCGCGGGTGGGCGCAGGAGCGGCAGGCCGCAGATATCGGGGTCGGGCAATCCGCTACCGAACAGCACACCGGCGACGACGTCGCGTCCGTCCAGCCGTAGGATCAGCGGGCTGCCACTGTCTCCTTGGACGACGCGGGCACCATGTGCGCGTTCGGGAGGAAGGGTGAAAAGGTGGCAGGCATTGCGGTCCCAGTAGGAAACGCGCCCAGTTTGGCGGCGGGGCAGGTCCCGCGCGGCACGTTCCCCGAGGCCCCAGCCGGCATAGCGCATGTCCGCGCTGCGCAGGAAGGCGTCGAGATCGGCCGCTGGCGGCTTGGCCAGCACCTGCATCGGCGTCACCAGCGCCGGAGGCACGCGGCGGACCAGCTGCAGCAAGGCAACGTCAGCGCAGAGCGGCAGGCTGTAGGCGCGAACTTTGACTGCCATGCGCAGGTCATCGCGCCCGGCTCCAAAGCCAACCGAGACGGTCTTGCGAATGTCGATCGGTTGCCACTCGAACGGATCCTGCCAAGCCCCGCCTTGCAAGCCATGCTGGTCCGGCAGGGCGGCGCATCGGGGCGCGCTGTCGGTCGCCGGACGCGGAGCGCGGAATTGCGCAGGGACGCAATGGGCGGCGGTCAGCACGATGAACTCGGTGATGAGCGTTCCCGAGCAATGGCCGAGATAGACCACGGCGTTGTGGCTGGCCGTGGCGCGGTCATCTCGGGCCTGCCCGTTGGACAGCGCGGGGGCGGTGGCGATGCCGATCTGCGCTGCAAGCGGCTGCACCAGCAGGCCGAGACAGGCCAAGATGAGGGGAAATGTGCGCATGGTGCGATTCTAGCGGGGCGGCCTGCGGCCTGTCGAGAGGATCTTGCGGTGGGCCTTGCGCCTCAATTGATGCCGGGCAGTTCGCCTGAGTTCAGTCCGAGCACCGCGAGATAGCGTAGGAAGCCGACACAATAGAACAGCACGAAGGCGAGCAGGTAAGCCAGCAGCGAGCGCTGGCGCGACAGAGCGTGCAACCGACGATAGATGCTCCAGCAATAGATGTACCAAGTGATGGCCACCACGAAGGTGATGAGCGCAAGCGCCATCAGCCCATAGGCTTCGGCCATATTTGCGCGACTGAAGTCGGCCCATTGCGTGGAGGCGAAGTCGAGCCCGCCATAGCGCCAGATCTGTGCAATGAGAGGGTCCGCGCCGGCGAGGATACCCATCGCGATGATCTGCCCGAAGACGAGAAACAGGTAGATCGGGCTGGCGATGTAGATCGACGCGATCAGGGTCTGCTCGAACGTGCCGGTGCCGCCGACCAGTCGAAACACCAGGATCAGCGCCGCGTTGAACAGCAGGATTTCGAATAGCTTGACCACGAAGAGAGCGCCCGCGACTGTGGCGAAATCCTGGCCCTCGGCCAGCAGCGGCGCCTGCGCGAGAAAGGCGATGCCGATGCTGATCCCACAGAAGACCAGCGCGTGGCGGAGCGGTTCGGACGGCTCCATCACGAGGCGCGGGATGTTGATCTTGGGATTGGCGACCACCGAAACCAGCATCGGAATATAGGACGACAGCCCCTTGATAATGGCTTCGATCAAGTCTTTCACGTCGAATTTCCTTTTGACGCGGGGTGCTGAAATTGTCGTATTCGAAAACATGCCGAGCATACCAGAGCGGTGCCGTCTGCGCCACGATGGCATGAATTTCGCTGGACAATCCCGTCTTGGGGGCAGTTAAAGCGGGGCCATGTTTCCCGGGATGCCCCTTGTCAGGCCGGGCCAGAGCATCGGCCTGCTGGGCGGATCCTTCGATCCGCCCCATGAGGGGCATGTGCATATCACCCGCGAGGCTTTGAAGCGGTTCGGGCTGGACCGGGTGTGGTGGCTGGTCAGCCCCGGCAATCCGCTGAAGGCGCGCGGACCTGCGCCGTTGGCCGAGCGGATGACTGCGGCGCGGGCGATGATGCAAGACCCGCGTGTGGACGTGACCGATATCGAGGCGCGGCTGGGTACGCGTGTGACGGCGGACACGCTCGCCCGACTGCGGGCGATCTCTCCCGGTGTGCGGTTCGTGTGGCTGATGGGGGCGGACAACCTCGCGCAGCTGCACCTTTGGCGCGACTGGCGCGCGATTATGGACAGTGTGCCGGTCGGAGTTTTGGCGCGGCCCGGCGATCGGATCTCGGCGCGGATGTCGCCGGCGGCGCGGATCTACCGCGCCAACCGGATCAACGCGACGGCGAGCCAGACGCTAGGCCGGGCGGAGGCGCCGGCCTGGTGTTTCGTCAACGTGCCGATGGTGGATCTGAGTTCGACCGCGATCCGCGAGCGGATGGGGCGCGGCACAACCTGAACTTGATTGGGTGAGGGGAAAACTCGCGCTTGTTTGGACGGCGATCCTGCGCTTTAGTGCCACCATGACGACAGCGTGGACGATACAGCCATGAGAGGCGCGACGACGCGCAGAAGCTTTCTTGCCGGCTTGACGGCCTTCGCGGTGCCGGGGACTGCCCTTTCTGGTCCGCCGCAGGTGTCGTTGCGCCCGCAGATGCGCGGCGCAGATTTCGCACGACTCGCGGGCGGCGGGCTGGACGCGCTGATCGCGCGCGCCGGGCTGAGCGGCGAGGTAGTCTGTGCGGTGGCGGATGTGGACACGGGACTGGAACTTGAGGCCGCGAATGGCGAGCGCGGCCTGCCGCCGGCGAGCGTGGCCAAGGCGCTCACCGCGCTCTACGCGTTGGAGGTCCTCGGCCCGGAGTATCGGTTTTCCACTCGGCTGATCGCCACCGGGCCGATCCGCGACGGAATCCTCGACGGCGACCTGATCCTCGCGGGTGGGGGCGATCCGACGTTGACACCCGACGAACTGGCCAAGATGGCGGGACAATTGAAACAGGCCGGGCTGCGTGAGGTGCGTGGCGCCTTCGAAGTTCTTGACGGGGCGCTGCCCTACGTGCGCAGTATAGACCCGGGACAGCCCGATCATGTCAGCTATAGCCCGGCAGTGTCGGGAATCGCGCTCAACTTCAACAGGGTGCATTTCGAGTGGCGCCGCGCGGGCAAGGGCTATGCGGTTTCGATGGACGGTCGCACCGGAAAGTACCGTCCCGACGTGACCATGGTGCAGATGAAGGTCGTGGCGCGCAGCCTTCCGATTTATACCTATGCCGGAGAGGACGGTATCGACCGCTGGACCGTCGCCAGCGGCGCGTTGGGCAATGGCGGCGCGCGGTGGTTGCCGGTGCGCAACCCGGCGGCCTATGCCGGCGACGTGTTCCGCACCATGGCACGGGCGCAGGGGATCGTGCTGCAATCGGCGACGCGGGTGAGTCGGCTGGCCGGAGGCGGTACCGTCTTGGTGACCCATCAGAGCGAACCGCTCGAGCCGATCCTGCAAGATATGCTGAAGTATTCCACCAATCTGACCGCCGAGATGGTCGGCATGACGGCGAGCGTGGCGGCGGGCGCGCGGCCCGCTTCGCTGGCAGAGTCAGGCGCCGCCATGAGCCGATGGGCGGCGGAGCGGTTCGGGATGCGCGGCACCAGCTTGGTCGATCATTCAGGTCTGGGGGATGCGTCGAAGATGACCGCGCAGGACCTGGTCGGCGCGTTGGTGGCGGCTCGGCAGGACAACCGACTGCGGCCGCTGCTCAAACCGTTCGGCCTGCGGGATTCAGGGGGGCGGGTGATGCGTGACCACCCGATCAAGGTGGATGCCAAGACCGGAACGCTGAATTTCGTCTCGGGGCTGGGCGGTTACATGACCGCATCCGATGGCACGGAACTCGCCTTTGCCATCTTCGCGGCGGATTCGCGGCGGCGCGGGCAATTGACGCGTGCCGAGCGTGAGAGGCCCGAGGGGGCGCGGGGCTGGAACCGTCGCGCCAAGCAGGTGCAGCAGAAGCTGATCGAACGCTGGGGAACGCTCTACGGCAGTTGAGCATAGCGCACGAAAAAGGGGCCCGGAATGTGACCCGAGCCCCCTTGCAGTGATCGTTTATCGGATCAGAAGCGGTATGCCGCCTTGATGTAGATCGAGTTCAGATCCAAGTCGCCACCGGTAGAGCCGGCACCGCTGAAGGTCTGGTACATGTATTCCGCACCAACGGTCCAATTTTCGCCAACACGCCAGTCATAGCCAAGACCGAGGACGTAGCTGTCGGAGTCGAAATCCAGCACATTGGTGGGGCTGTCGAAATCCGCATAAGCGAAACCAGCGCTACCGTAGAGCATGCCATTGCCCAGTTCGTAACCGGCGATCAGCTTCAGGCGGGCAACAGCGTCGAGGCTGGTGGTGACACCAGTAGCCTGTTCCGTGACAGAAATGTCGGTGAAATCATACTGGAATTCCGGGCCGAGATACCAACCGTTGCCGAGCGACCAGAGATAACCCGCGGTGATACCGCCGATCACGTTGTCTTCATTGAAGTCGCTGATGATATTGCTGTCGATGTTGAAGTCGCTGAACGCGTAGCCGAGTTGGGCACCCACGTATCCGCCTTCCCAGAACGAGGCGATGGGGGCGACCGGCACGATAACCGGATCGACCGGTGCCGGATCGGTGTTGCCGGCGAAAGCTGCGCCTGCGGTACCTGCAAATGCCAAGGCGAGGGCTGTAGTCGTCATTTTCATTAGAGTCTGCTCCTAGTGGTGCGTTTTTGTTGATCCGACCCGAACACTTCATGACAAGGCATGAGTCGAGTTGGACCTCATGTCTTAACTCCGGGGCGGCTTTTCAAGTTCCATCTTCAGCTCGAAAAAGATTTCGGCCAATTCCAGCTTAAACCGGCGGGAGACCGCCGATCGGGTGCGCAAAACCGTGGATTCTGTTACCGTCAGGTAACATGGCGTGCGCGCGCGCCGCGCTCGATCGCGGCTGCGTGCAGGCGATCGATGTTCAACTCGTAACGCATCTCTTCCAGCATCCGCAGTTCCTGTTCACCGAGCGCGCCATCGGCCGCGGCCACGTCGCAGGCCAGAGCATAGGCGGTTTCGAACAGCCGTTGTGGCAGGTTTTCGCGGATCAGCCCGAACAACGCATCCAGTCCGTCCTCTTGTTCGAAAAGGTCGAAAACCACCTGTGCAGTCGCTTTCATGCGGTCGATGTCATAGTTTGCGAAGATCGGCAGCATGTTCACCGAGGACTGGATCTTGACCAATTCTGCGGTGCGCATGTTTTCGTCCGAGGCGGAGATGGCGATCATCAGCGCAACGAGGCAGTCCTGCGCGCTGAGCGCCGTTTCTGTACTGTCGGACACCGGGCACTTCCTTTTGCTGAGCCTTGTTGCATTGCAGAATATGGATGTGGCAGGCGCAGCACAATCCCCGGCGTGCCGTGTTGACGGAACGGGGGCGGCGCAATAGGGAAAGCGGCACCATCGCGCGCATCCGCGCGTCTCTTCACCTGTCGCGTATCGGCGCGCACGATCCATTGCCGTGTCCGACGCGCGACCGATCCTACCGGAGTGTCACATGTCTGATCTGCGTGAAGCTGCCCTTGCGTCCAAGGCCTGGCCGTTCGATGAGGCGCGCCGGGTCGCGAAACGCTACGAGAAGGCGCCGCCCGAAAAGGGGTATGTGCTGTTCGAAACCGGCTACGGGCCGTCGGGGCTGCCGCATATCGGCACGTTCGGCGAGGTGGCGCGCACGACGATGATCCGGCGGGCATTCGAGGTGATCAGCGACATTCCGACCAAGCTCATCTGCTTTTCCGACGATCTGGACGGGATGCGCAAGGTACCGGGAAACGTGCCCAACCCGGAAAAACTGACCGAATACCTGCAACTGCCGCTGACCAGCGTGCCGGACCCGTTCGGCGAATACGAGAGCTTTGGTCATCATAACAACGCCATGCTGCGGCGGTTTCTCGACACATTCGGGTTCGAGTATGAGTTCATCAGCGCGACGGAGTTCTACAAATCCGGCCAATTCGACGCGGTGTTGTTGCGCTGTGCCGAGCGCTATGACGAGATCATGAAGATCATGCTCAAGTCGCTGCGTGAAGAGCGGCGGCAAACCTATTCGATCTTCCTGCCGATCCATCCTGAAACGGGGCGGGTGCTTTATGTGCCGATGAAGCATGTCGACGCCGCAAAGGGCGAAATTACCTTTGACGACGAAGAGGGCCGCGAGTGGACCCTGCCGGTGACGGGCGGCAACGTGAAGCTGCAATGGAAGCCCGATTTCGGGGCCCGCTGGGCGGCGTTGGGGGTCGATTTCGAGATGTATGGCAAGGACCATTCGACCAACACGCCGATCTATGACGGCATCTGCCGGGTGCTGGGGGAACGTCCGCCTGAGCATTTCACCTATGAGCTGTTTCTTGACGAGAACGGGCAGAAGATTTCCAAGTCCTCGGGCAATGGCGTGTCGATCGACGAATGGCTGACCTATGCCAGCACCGAGAGTCTGTCCTATTTCATGTACCAGAAGCCGAAGACGGCGAAGCGGATGTATTTCGACGTCATTCCCAAGGCCGTGGATGAATACCACCAGCAGCTGCGGGCCTATCCGGCGCAGGACGTGAAGGCGCAGTTGAACAATCCGGTCTGGCATATTCACGGCGGCGATGTTCCCGAGAGCACGCTGATCGTGCCCTTCGCGATGCTGTTGAATTTGGCCTCGGTGTCGGGCGCGGAGGACAAGGAACAGCTCTGGGGCTTCATCAAACGCTACGCGCCTGACGCGACAGCCAGAAGCCATCCGGATCTCGACGCGGCGGCGGGTTTCGCGGTGCGCTATTTCAACGATTTCGTCAAGCCGACGCGCCAATACCGCGCGCCGACGGAGCAGGAGCGCGAGGCGTTGCTCGCGCTGCGGGCGGAACTGGCGGCCTATGATGGACGGATCGAGGACGAGGCGCTGCAATCGATCGTCTATTCGGTCGGCCGCGACCGGTTCGATCCGATGCGCGACTGGTTTACGGCGCTCTACGAGGTACTGCTGGGTGCAAGCCAGGGTCCGCGGTTCGGTGGGTTCATCGCGCTTTACGGCGTGGACGAAACCGTGGCGCTGATCGACCGGGCGTTGAAAGGCGAGTTGGCCTGACACGGTAGATTTGACCGGTACGGCGGTTCGCCTATTTCCATGGGCAGTCCATTCGGAGGATTGCCCATGCGGAAATTGTTCATGTCCCTAGCCGTCATCATCGGGTTGGCAGGCGCCGCCCAAGCGCAGAACGCGGAGATCGAAGCCACCATCGGAGGACAGATCGAAGCCTTCCTCGTGGACGATTTCGACCGTGCCTTCTCCTTCGCCAGCCCCAACATCCAGCGCGTGTTCCGGACGCCGGAGAGTTTCGGCGCGATGGTAAAGGGCGGGTATCCGATGGTCTGGCGGCCGTCGAACGTTCGGTTTCTGGAGCTTCGCGAAATCTCGGGCGCAGTGTGGCAGAAGGTGATGATCACCGACGGCAAAGGGCGGGCGCATATTCTCGATTATCAGATGATCGAACAGGAAAGCGGCTGGAAGATCAACGCTGTGCAGGTTTTGGACAGCTCAGGCGCCAGTGCCTGAGACCGCATGCGTTGCGTGGTTACCGTGACGGTGGTGTGAGCGGCTCTTAACCCTTCTTGAATATCTCATCCGACGCGTTCGGGGCAATCCCGGGCAGCACGGCTTGGCCGCCGGGGACCGACCCGGGCGCGTGGTATTTGGAAAGGGATTTGGATGAACAAGGCAATCACCGACGGCGTTCTGCTGATGCCGCCCGCATTCGCGAACGGGCTGGATGTCTGGTCCAGCGGCAACGGCACCCCGGGATCGAGCAGCTATGACGGGGCGATCAACGCGGCCCTCGTGCCGGCGGACCAGGATTTCGGTGGTTGTCTCGAATTGCAGAAGACCGCTGCGGTGCAAAAGGTGCGCTACATGGGCGAGACCCCGCTGCTGCCGGGCTGTTACCTGCGGATCACCGCGCGGGTGAAGGCGATCGGTGGCAGTCTGCCGGGCGTGCGCATTGCCGGCTGGGCCGGTGGGGCCGGCGGCACGCATGTGAACGATGTGATCGAAGTCGGCCCGACCGAAACGCTTGCGACCTATGGCAACGTGGTCGAGGTGTCGGCTATCGTGGGGCCGGGCGCACGGGGAGGCGTCGACATGGCCTGGGGCCCGCAGGCGATCTATGGGCATTTCGGCCTCGACCTGACCGGGCAGAACGGCGGGATCGTGCGGATCGACGACCTGGTGATCGAGGATATCACCAGCGCATTCCTGCGCGACATGTTGAACGTGGTGGACGTGCGGGACTATGGCGCAGTCGGGGACGGCGCGACCGACGACTCGGCGGCCTTCGAAGCTGCCGACAACGCCGCGGCGGGTCGGCGCATCCTGGTGCCGGCAGGTGTCTACAGGTTGGCGGAGAACGTGTCGTTGAACGCACCGGTGACCTTCGAGGGCACGGTCACGATGTCCGCGGACAAGATGCTGATCCTGAGCAAGAGCTTCGACCTGCCGAGCTATATCGCGGCCTTCGGCGACGAGGAACTGGCTTTCGGCAAGGCCTTCCAGGCGCTTCTGAACAACTCGGATCATGAATCGCTCGACATGTGCGGGCGGAAAGTGACGGTCACCGCGCCGATCGACATGCAGGCCGCCGTGCCCAACAAGACGACCTACGCTACCCGTCGGGTGATCCGCAACGGCCAGTTGACCGCAATCGGTGGCGCGGCATGGGACGCGTCGAAGATCACGGCGCAGGCCACCTATTCCGCGAGCGACCCTCGCAAGCTGACCAACGTCGCCAATATCGCCAATATCGCCATCGGGGCGCTGGTGGAGGGCAGCGGGGTCGGGCGCGAGATCTATGTACGGTCCAAGAACGTCGGCGCGGGCGAGATCACGTTGAATGCGCCGCTGTTCGACGCGGAAGGCACCCAGAACTTCACCTTCACAGATTTCAAATACATGCTGGATTTCAGCGGATTCAGCCAACTGAGTCAGTTCGCGCTGAGCGATATCGAGTTCCAGTGCGGCGGGCTGTGTAGCGGCATCCGGCTGGCGCCGACCGGCAGCACGTTTCACCTGCGCGACTGTTTCATCAGCCGCCCAAAGGACCGTGGCGTCACCTCGATCGGGACCGGCTGTCAGGGCATCCTGATCGATCGCTGCCAATTCCTGTCCTCGGAGGATTCGCTGACCGTGCCAGAGCGGAGCTCGGTCGCGATCAACGTCAACGCCAACGACGCCAAGCTTCGAAACAACCGGGCGACGCGGTTCAAGCATTTCGCGCTGCTGGGCGGCTCGAATTCCGTGGTGCTGGGCAATCACTTCTTCCAGGGCGACGAGGTGCCTGCGGGCGTGCGCACGGCCGGCCTGGTGATGGCGAGCAATTTCAACAGTTCGACGATCACCGGCAACTACATCGACAATTGCTCGGTAGAATGGACCAACGAGAGGGACCCCACGCCCGACTTTAGCACTGGCTTCTCGTTCAGCGCGATGAGCATCACCGACAACATCATGCTGTGCGGCGATGTCGCGCCTTGGTTCAGCTTCATAGTGGTCAAGCCGCACGGCACCGGGCATTTCCTGAACGGGGTGACGATCAGCGGAAACAAGTTCCGCAGTCTGAACGGGGCAATCGACCGGGTGGAACGGATCGATACGAGCTTTTCCGATCTGGACTTCACCCGTACCAAGCACCTGACGTTTGCGGCCAACACCTATCACAACGTTCAGCAGCAGGCTTTCAACCCGCTGAGGCTCGATCACACCGAAGGCAGCCTGGCCAAGACATGGCTGATCGGAACCGGCGGCGAACTGCCCTTCGGCGGGCGTGTGCGCCGGGTCGAGTCAGTGCAGCCGCAGGATCAGATCCAGAACGGATCTGGTGCGACGAACCATTCCCTGCCTTTCGCGCGTACCGAGCAGGGGCCGGCTGGCAACCAGGCGCATCTCGTCTGGAGCGAACCCGTGCGCGGCACGGTCGCGGTGACGGTGCGCATGGATACCTGATCAGCCGCCCGGCAGGCCGAGATCCGCAGCGGTCAGGGCGAATGCCTTGCCGAAGCCGCCATTGAGATGCGCCTGGTCGATCCGGAACAGGACAAATGAAAAGTCGGCGAACCCGATGTAGAGCTTGGCCTTGGGATGGTCGCGCAGATAATGCGCGGCCATTTCGTCATATTCTGGGTCGTCGTGGCGCAGGAATGCAGCCTGTGCCTGAAGCGTCAGACGTGGCTGGTTGAGCGGGTCGCCACGCGGCAAAACCTCTCCCACCAGCAGCGAACAGGTGGGGTTCGCGCGCAAGGCTCCTGTATGGGCCGACAGGTCCGACACCAGTGTCAGCGGGCGTCCGGCGGGGCAAAGCCCGAACGCGACCCGCGTCACCATCGGTGCGCCCCCTTGCGTCAGCACCGCAAGCGCGGCGATGCGGGCGTCGCGCATGAGATCGCGGGCAAGCCCGCGGGCGGCGTCGTCGGTGGGGCGGATCGGATCTGTCATGACGGCGAGCGTAACGCGCGCCCCTTGGTGGTCAAGCCGCGCATCAAAAGTTGCGCCAGAACCCGAAGGTGATGCCGTAGGTCTCCTGCAAGGCCTTGCGCCGTTCCAGCCCGATGATCCAGGTGCTCTTGCCGACGTCGAACATCACGCCGGGGGTCACCGCCCAGGCCAAGGGGCTGTCCGCGATCTGCGCGGTTTCGATCTTGAGCAACGGGCGCACCCGCCAGCCCGAGGACATGCCGATCACGCCGTCGAGCTTGATGGCCGGGTCGGTGAGGCCGGTGCGCACCTCGTAGGCGGTTTCAAGCGCCATCCAGCCGTTGCCCCATCGGGTTTCGAACCCCCGCCCGACCGCGAAGGCAAGCTTGTACATCGGAAACCACTCATTGCGCCACATATGCGTGCCGGCGGCCAATTCGATCGCATAGCGCGTCCGCCAGTCCGGCTTCCCCAGCGGCAGGCGAGCGAACAGCAGAGCGTGGGCCGCAAGGCCACGCTTTTCGTTCAGGTCCGCGCCGAGCGTCAGGAACGGAGTCAGCCCGTATTCCAGGTAGAAGCTGTTCTCGTTCTCCAGCGGCACCGTGATGTTGCCTCGCACTGTCGAACTGATGGCGGAAAAGGCGGTCTTGTGCTCGCGCAGCCAGGCACCGGCCATGGCCGGGGGCGCGCCCAGGGCGCACAGAAGCAGGACCGCCAGCTTTTTGTGCATCACGCACCCTCCAAAGGCCAACATCGGCAGGCTTGGTTAACAGGGCGTTACCGGGGATGCGTCGGCGCGGTCTTTTGGCCATTGCGTCACTGCGCCGACCGGATATCCTGCAACGCGGCACTCATGGGGGATCGGATGGGGCGGGTCATCACCATTGCGCAACAAAAGGGCGGGTCGGGCAAGACCACGCTGGCGGTGAACCTGGCGGTCGGGTTTGTTCGGGCCGGAAAATCGGTCGCACTAATGGACACCGACCCGCAGGGCAGCGCCGGGCGCTGGTTCATGACCCGTCTGGACACCTTGGAGGAGCCGGGGCTGACCTTCTCTACCGCTTCGGCGTGGGGAGCCTCGTATGAATGCCGCAAGCTGGCGCAGGACCATGACATCGTGATCGTGGACACGCCGCCCAAGGCCGACAGCGACCTGCGTCCCGCGCTGCGGGCTGCCGACCTGGTGCTGGTACCGGTGGCGACTTCGCATCTCGACCTCTGGGCGGTCGAGTCGGTCCTTGACCTGGCGCTGCGCGAGGACAAGCCGGCATTGATCGTCATGACGCGCAGTCGCGCCGGCACGCGCCTGGCCGAGGACGTGGGCGCCAAGGCCGCCGAACTGGCCGCCGAGATCGCCGAAACCTCGATGGCCAACCGTGTGGTCTATGCCGAGACGCTCGGACAGGGCCGCGCCGCGCCCGAGGCCCCCAAGGGTCCGGCCCGCGCCGAGGTCGAGAACCTTGTGCGCGAAGTGCAGGCGCGGCTGGATCAGCTGTGATAGACTAAGGGCTCAGGCCAAGGAGGAGCGCATGCAAACCATTTCCAAGGACAACCCCGTCCAGACCGTCATCACGACGTTCGAAACCTCGCCCGGCACATGCCAGGACCTGCTGGATGCGCTGACCGGTGCCTACAACGACTTCATAAGCAAACAGCCCGGCTTCATCGCTGCCAGCCTGCATGTGAACGACGCCCAGACCCGGATCGCGAACTATTCGCAATGGACCCGGCGCGAGGACTTCCAGGCCATGCTGCGCAGTGACGAGATGCGCGCCCGCAACCGAAAGATCAACGACTTGTGCCGCTCGTTCGAGCCGGTCATGTATGACGTTGCCGCGAGTTTTGGCTGACGGCAGGGCATTGAATCCAAAGGGCTCCATCGCCATATCGCCTGAACAACAACAGGAGATGACGATGCAGTGTCCGATTGATGGAACCACCCTTGTGATGTCCGACCGCAACGGGGTCGAGATCGACTATTGCCCGCAATGCCGGGGCGTCTGGCTGGACCGGGGCGAACTCGACAAGATCATCGAACGCAGCGCCGCCGTCGCTCCTCCACCACCCCCGCCGCAGGCTGCCGCGCCGCTCTACGAGGATGATCGCGGCCATGGCAAACCGTACAAGAAGAAGCGCAAGGGCGGATTTCTCGAGGAGATCTTCGATTTCTGATGCCCGGGCGCGGCTGGTCTGATCTGTGTCATTGCCAGCCCTCTTGCCCGGGTGCAGTATCGGGATGACAGGTAAGGGAGTCCTCTCATGTATCACAACATTCTCGTTCCGATTTCGTTTGACGCCGATCGCGATACCAGCGGTACGTTGAAGCTGGCCAAACTCTTGGCGACGCCCGATGCGAAAATCACGCTGCTGCACGTCGTCGAGCACATTCCCGGCTATGCGATTTCCTACATGCCGGCGGATTACCTGCGCGAGGCACGCGAGGCGATTCAGGGACAGTTGAACGACCTGGCCGCTGAGTTGCCGAACGCGCGGGGCGTCGTGATCGAGGGCCATTCCGGACGGTCGATCCTGGACTGGGCAGAGGAAAACGGGCCCGACCTGATCATCATCGCGTCGCACCGTCCCGGTATGCAGGATCTGCTGCTGGGCTCGACAGCCTCGCAGGTGGTGCGCCACGCGCGCTGTGCGGTGCACGTGGTGCGCTAGCGCTCAGGAGCGCAGAAACACCTTGTCGGAATCAAGCCTGCTGGCGATGCGGGCGAAGTGGTCGCCTGTACCTTCAGGCGACCTCAGCAACTGCGTGCGGGCCTGATCCAGTGCGCGGGTGAATGCTGCGCGGGATTGCGGCACCGCGTCGGTGGTGATCGCAGTGTAGGTCCGCCCGCGTTGCCGCACAGGAGCGGCAGCGGGGTCGGCATTGGCACGCAGCACAGATTGCAGCGCAGATTCGACTTGGCGCAGCGCGGCGGCGGCGGGGGCGTAGGCGGCATTTCCGTCCAACCTCCGTGCAGCGTCGCTGTAATTCTGCCGGTAGCAGTCATAGCGATAGACCGAGTCGAGCGACCGGCACTGGCGCAGGCCGTGGTCGAGCATTCGCACCACGCCGTTGGTGGTGCGTGGGTTCAGGCCCGCCGCATCGCCATAGGCGGCATTGCCTTGCGCCAGACCGGGCGCGGCGGCGAAGAGCAGTATGAGAGCGGCGGGCAGCAAGCGAAGCATGTCGATCCTTTCGATGTCGGTGCCAGCCTACAGGGCTTCTCGGCAAAGCTGAAACCACTCCTGACGATCCTTTGTCGTGCGGCTGCCATCAAGGCGCCATATTGGTCGGGCAGTTCGGGGAAATGGTACCGACGGACATCACCGGCGACCGGGTGCATCCCCGCATCGTGCGGCGCCATCGACGGGCGGAGCGGGAGCGTGCGCGGGCTCTGTCGCCGCTGCGTTTCCTGCTGCGGCTGCTGGCCGTTCCGGGGCTCGCGCTGGGGGTGGCAGCCTCGCTCTACATGCGCACCAGCCCGTATGAGCCGCAACTGGCGCTGATGCACCTCGCTGCCCGTATGGGCTGCGACAGCGCCTATCGCGTGGGCCTCGCGCCGGCCGATCGCGGTGCGCCCGGGTATCATGCCCGCAACGATCCGGACGGTGACGGCGTGGCCTGCGATGCGCCGCCTGTGGTCGCAGCTTCCCGGCGCGAAGGGGCGCGGCGCGATGCTGAGCCGCGCAATTCGGTGCAGCGCGCAGCACAGACGCGGTTCGTCGGCGGCGCGAAATTCGTGCGGCCCGAAAGGTCCGACTAGGCGACGCGCACCATCAGGACCATGGCGAGCAGGGCACAGCCGATCCCCGCGATCTCGCGCCGCTGCAGCGGCTCGTCAAAGACCACGGCGCCAAGCGTCGCCAGCGCAATCAGCGTGAACATCGAGAACGCGACGCCGGCCTGCGCGAGCGTGATGTGCAGAAGCGAGACATACCACAGGACCGCCGAGCAAGCATAAAGAAGGCAGCCGATCACCAGCAGCCGCGTTCCGACGGCGCTGCCATCGGCGGCGATCTTGATGAGGTAGTCGCCGTAGATCACCACAATCGCGGTGAACAGGGAAAAGCCGAAGCCGAACAGAACACTTGTCATGAAACCTCTCCAAACGCGGAAGACGGGATCAGTCTGCGCGGCGGGTCCCAGGGCGGCAAGGCGGGAATACCCGACCAATTGGGGCGTCGACGCGGGCGGTTTGTCGCCATCCGAAGCGGCGAACATGGTTTGCGCAGGATGTCCGTTGTGGTCAGATCTGTCGCCACGGATCGCGCGCCCTCGTGGCCGTCGGAATGGGAATTTCGGGCTTTCTATGGCGGCAAGTGCGGGACGGGGAGGCCGGGATCGCCGGACAGAGCAAGAGGCTGGATTTGGTGTGTGGCGAGCCGAAAAGAATCGATTCTCCTTTAAGGTGAAAATCTAGTAAGCTTTAGATTTCAATGGCAAAAAAGAAGGTCACATCTGCCTGTCGGACCATTGATCAAAATCAATAAACCTTTGACTCGAATCCGCTGTTCCCACTATGATCTGCATGTGAGAGTGCACTTTCGTAAAGGGGTCATGAGATATGAAAATCAAGACATTTCTAACAACGACTATTGGCGCAGCGGCATTGAGTGCTGCGCTGGCAACTGGCGCGTCTGCGCTGACATTCGGTGATATTCCAGGAACTGGCAACGCGGTGAACGAAGGGGTTCAGCCCATCTACGGCACGCCGACGCGGGATGGTTATTTCGGGGCCGACCTGTACCTGTTCGGCGGCGGTGGAACGACCACGCTCGAGTTCCAGTATCTCGGCAAGGAAGCAGGCTTTACCAACAAGTTCTTCTTCCAGGGTGCCGAGTTGTTCTCGACCGGCGGTCAGAGCAACGGCTTCAGCCTGACGGGGGCGACCACACAGGTTGCCAATGTGGCCGACGGCCTTCTGGACTTCAAATTCACTACGTCGGGCGGCGGAACGCCGGGCGAGGCAGTGAACGGGTCCAACCCGGACGACCGGCTTGGTGGAGCTGACATCAACTTCTTCGCGACGCTGGTGAGTAACCCGTCGGGTACCTCGGGTCTCGCTTGGGACCTTTGGTTCGACGACTCCGGCGCGGGCGATGACGACAACCATGATGACTTGGCGATCCGCATCAGCATCGTCGGTGACGGTCGCATCGCACCGGTTCCGGTTCCGGCAGCGGGTCTGCTGCTGCTGACCGCACTGGGTGGTCTTGGGGTTGCGCGCCGCCGCAAGCAGAAAGACAGCTGATAAGTCATCGGCGGAGATTGGGGGCGGTCACGCAAGTGGCCGCCCTTTTTCGTTGCGGCCTCGATTTCGGATGCGCGATCCTACGCGGTGTTTCGCGCATCGGCGAGCAAACCTGTCCGATCTGTGTTATCGTAGAAGGGTCGGGGCGTGGGAACCTGCCTGCGGGCCGATGCAAGGATGAAGAAAGGACATGACCATGAAGACCCCAACCGTCGCGCTGTTCGCTGCCGCCCTGCTGCTCGGGGCTTGCGCCCAAGAGCCCGAACCGGTGTACCTGCAACCGACCTTTGACAAGGCCGGCAACGCAAGCTGCGCGGTGGGATACATGCTCGCGACGACCGAGACCGGCGCAACGGTCTGCGCGCCGATCTGATGCAACTTCGGGGGCGGCGTTAACGCATTCGCCGCGCAGTGCGGCCGCCCCCGCGCATCCGGCCCAAGGCACATCCTGTCCGATCAAGGGCTTGCAGAGATTTATTTCGCGCGCGAAACAATCCGGTTTCCGGATGGGTAAAGGTCTATTTTCAATTGGTTAAGGTGGCGGATGCCTTGACCCACTCTCTCACCCGGCGTGCCGCAAGCACGCTTCTGGCGTGACGGGAGATTAAGGAGCGTTGCGGGATTGTCGTCAGGGCTTCAAAGACATTTTTTGACAGTCAACTTGTCCATGCGGTACTGATAGTAGTATCGTTCGTGGGTGAGATAGCACGTATCTTTCAGTTCCTGTGCGGTTTAGAACGCTTCTTAGCTTTCTTGTTCTTGCAACCACTTTTTGACTTGTGACACGGTCTCCCGCATTTCGGCACGATCTTCTCTTTCCCCCTTTCTTTCATCGTCCATACTTTTCTCAATGCGAGCAAGAACTTCGTGAGCGACCCTTGCATCTGTTTGCAAGTTCAAAAACCTCTGCGAGAAGAGAAGCCCAAACACAACTGTCATTGCTGTAATCAAAAACGAAACGATTGCAACTATCCAGCGCATCGATTTTGATATAGCTTCAGCATTAGTTGCGGACATCTGAATCGTTCCGAGACTAGATTCCAATTTCGTGATCCGCGCTTCCAATGATGCAGACTGTGCCAAGAAATTCTCGAGTTCCTCATACTCCCGATCGAAATTTGAGAACTCTCTACTAAGCCGGTCAAAAGTAGTTCGCAAACGTTCAATATCAGCACGTATGGCGCCGTCTTCGCGATCCAAATCGGTTGCAAGATCCCGCAGCTGCTGTGTAAGAGCAGAGAACTCTTGATCGTCAGTATCCTGAGCGTGTGCTGGACCGAGAATAAGACAGATGGCAAAAAGGATACCTATTCTCATTTCTAAGTTCCCTGCTCTACAACCTCAACTATTACACTTTTCAAGAACTTTTTGGGTTCGGCAGGGTTGTCATACACAAAAAAAGTGTAAGTTCCTGGTGCCGTCGGCCACGCTCTCTGATTTACAACCCATCGTGTTGGATCATTGTATGTCCTCGGCTCCCATGTGTAATCATCATTGCTTCTATGATTGGATAATATCACTGGCTCGCCGTCTGATGGTTTGAACTCCCATCGGAGGAATATATCTTTCTCTGATCTCCGATCTTCCGAAACAAGCCAATCTATCTGTAGAACGGCATGCATTCGTACGAAGGCGTCCCCCACGGTTAGCCTTTCAATCTTGTTGCACTCAAGAAACTCACCAGATTTATAATCTCGGCAAACCACCACGTTAAGATCAAACTGAGGATTGGCAGGCGCAGCAGTAGGAACCAAACTCGCCCAAAGAAAAGTGTTGGCGCAAGCTAGTGAGGTTCTCATGGTCTTTATCTCCATCCATGCAAAATGAAATCGTTATTCAAAAGTTCAATATGGCTCAAGGTTCACCAAGTGAGCGTACGTGTCAACTGCGCCCCCGCCGCTTTACATTTCCGCCCCGTTGCCCCGGTCGGCCAGCCGTTGACCGGCCGCGCGACTTCACGGCGGCTTCCGAAGCCTTCTCCACCGCGTATTGCCTTGCCAGCGGGTCGTCAGACACGGCCAGATCGACCGCTTCCAGCCGCTTGATTTCGTCGCGCAGGCGGGCGGCTTCCTCGAATTCGAGGTTCTCCGCCGCCTTGCGCATGTCGGTGCGCAGCCCGTCGAGCACCGTGGCGAGGTTGGCGCCGTGCAGGGGTTTGTCGATCTTGGCGGTGACGCGGCTCATGTCGGTGTCGCCCTTGTAGAGGCCCGACATCACGTCCTCGACGTTCTTCTTGATCGTGGCGGGGGTGATGCCGTGTTCCTGGTTATAGGCGATCTGCTTGGCCCGCCTGCGGTCGGTTTCGGCCAGCGCGCGTTCCATCGACCCGGTGATCCGGTCGGCATACATTATGACGCGGCCCTCGGCGTTGCGCGCGGCGCGGCCGATGGTCTGGATCAGCGAGGTCTCGGAGCGCAAAAAGCCCTCCTTGTCGGCATCGAGGATCGCCACCAGACCGCATTCCGGAATGTCGAGCCCCTCGCGCAGCAGGTTGATGCCGACCAGCACGTCGAACGCGCCAAGGCGCAGGTCGCGCAGGATCTCGATGCGTTCCAGCGTGTCGATGTCGGAATGCATGTAGCGCACCTTGATGCCCTGTTCGTGCATGTATTCGGTCAGATCCTCGGCCATGCGCTTGGTCAGGGTCGTGACCAGGGTGCGGAAGCCCGCATCGGCCACCTTGCGCACCTCGTCCAGAAGGTCGTCGACCTGCATGTCGACCGGGCGGATTTCGACCATCGGGTCCAGAAGGCCGGTGGGGCGGATCACCTGTTCGGTGAAGACGCCGCCGGTCTGTTCGATTTCCCATTTCGCCGGGGTGGCGGAGACGAAGACCGATTGCGGGCGCATCGCGTCCCATTCCTCGAACTTGAGCGGGCGGTTGTCCATGCAGGAGGGCAGGCGGAAGCCGTGTTCGGCCAGCGTGAACTTGCGCCGGTGGTCGCCCTTGTACATGCCGCCGATCTGGGGAACCGAGACGTGGCTTTCATCGGCGAAGACAATGGCGTTGTCGGGAATGAATTCGAACAGGGTCGGGGGCGGTTCGCCCGGTGCGCGCCCGGTGAGATAGCGCGAATAGTTTTCGATCCCGTTGCAGAACCCCTGCGCTTCGAGCATCTCGATGTCGAAATTCGTGCGCTGCTCGAGCCGCTGTGCTTCGAGCAGCTTGCCTTCGGAGACGAGCTGGTCGAGCCGGGTGCGCAGCTCGGCCTTGATGTTCAGGATCGCCTGGGTGAGCGTCGGTTTCGGCGTCACATAGTGGCTGTTGGCGTAGATCCGGATCTTGTCCATCGTGTCGGTCTTTTCGCCGGTGAGCGGGTCGAATTCGGTGATGCTTTCCAGCTCTTCGCCAAAGAAGGACAGTTTCCAGGCGCGGTCCTCGAGGTGTGCGGGAAAGATCTCCAGCGAGTCGCCGCGCACCCGGAAGCTGCCGCGCTGGAAGGCCTGGTCGTTGCGGCGGTATTGCTGTTCGACGAGCCCCGCCATCACCTTGCGCTGATCGTATTCCTTGCCGACGACCAGGTCCTGCGTCATCGCGCCATAGGTTTCGACCGAGCCGATGCCGTAGATGCAGGAGACCGAGGCCACGATGATCACGTCGTCGCGTTCCAGAAGCGCGCGGGTCGCGGAGTGGCGCATCCGGTCGATCTGTTCGTTGATCTGGCTTTCCTTCTCGATGTAGGTGTCGCTGCGCGGGACGTAGGCTTCGGGCTGGTAATAGTCATAGAAGCTGACGAAATATTCGACCGCGTTGTCGGGAAAGAAGCTCTTGAATTCGCCGTAGAGCTGCGCGGCGAGGGTCTTGTTGGGGGCGAGAATGATCGCCGGGCGCTGGGTCTCCTCGATCACCTTGGCCATTGTGAAGGTCTTGCCGGTGCCGGTCGCGCCCAGCAGCACTTGGTTGCGTTCGCCGTCGAGCACCCCGGCCGAAAGGTCCGCGATGGCGGTGGGCTGGTCGCCCGCGGCAGTGAACTCGGTCTTCATCACGAAGCGCTTGCCGCCTTCGAGCTTCTCTCGCGGGGCGGCTGGCGATTGCATCATCGGCATCGAGCTGTCGGTATGGACGTGGGGCATGAAGGGCTCTCCGGGGGCAGACCTACAGAGTTGTGGTGTTTGGTGCCGGGTTCAAGCCTTGATGGCATTCTCGGGTCGAACGATGGCGGGATTCGTATGTATCGCGGTTCTGGTGTGGGGGCAGTGGCGCGGCATTTGGACCCTTGCCCGTTGCGTGCGAATTTCGGATAAGCGGTGAGACGTTTCAAGGAGCCTCTCATGCGCGCCCGTATCTACAAGCCCGCCCGCACCGCGATGTCCTCGGGGACCGCCAAGACCAAGCGTTGGGTGCTGGATTTCGCACCGGCCAGCGCGCGCGAGGTGGACCCATTGATGGGCTGGACCTCGTCCAGCGACATGCAGAGCCAGGTGCGTCTGCGGTTCGACACCAAGGAAGCTGCGCTGGAATACGCGCAGGCCAAGGGGATCGAGGCCGAGGTGTTCGAACCGAAGAAACGCAAGCCCAACGTGCGCCCCGGTGGCTATGGCGACAATTTCGCCACCAACCGGCGCGGGGTCTGGACCCACTGAGCGGTCTTTCGGTCGCGGTCGTCTCGCCCGAGGCGGCGGATGTGCGGGCCTTGTTGGCGCGTCACCTGGCACAGATGCAGGCGCAGACCCCGCCTGAAAGCTGTCATGCCTTGCCCACGGATGCGCTGATGGCGCCTGGCGTCGTGCTGCTGGGCCTGCGCGAAGACGCGGTATTGGTGGGGGTCGGGGCGCTGAAAACCTGCGACGGCTATGGCGAGATCAAGTCGATGCACACGGCGGCCGAGGCGCGGGGGCGCGGTGTGGCCCGGCGTGTTCTGGAGGCGTTGATCGGCGCGGCACGGGCGCAGGGCCTGCCGCGGCTCAACCTCGAGACGGGATCGGGGCCGGCGCATGCCGCGGCGCGTGCGCTCTATGGTAAAGCCGGGTTCGTGACCTGCTCTCCCTTCGGGAACTACCGTTCCGATCCGCTGAGCCATTTCATGACTTTGCGGCTCTGAGGCCTTGCCCTGCGCCGGAAGCTGCGGCAAAACCGGCGCCAGCGGTCCCGTAGCTCAACTGGATAGAGCACCTGACTTCTAATCAGGATGTTGGGGGTTCGAGTCCTCCCGGGATCGCCATTTTTCCTTTTGTGTGCCGTCAATGCAGATGTGTAGACCGGTTCGGACGCAAGTCGTCGAGTACGGCGTAGAACGCCGGGAGCACGAGCAGGACCAGCACCGTTGCGGCCAGGAGGCCGAAGACGACCGCGATCACCAGCGGTTTGAGCGTCTGTGCCTGGGTCGAGCCTTCCAGCAGGAGGGGCGCCATGCCCATGATGGTGGTCGAGACTGACACGAAGATCGGCCTGAAGCGGGACCGCACCGCCTCTCCGGCCGCGGCCGTGGCCGACAACCCCTCTGCGCGACGGACCTTGATCACTCCGACGAGAAGGATCGCGTTGTTCACCACGATGCCGGCAAGCGAGGCCGCGCCTACGAGCGACGGCATCGAGATGTTGTAGCCCATCAGGACATGCCCCCAGATCACCCCCAGAAATGCCAACGGGATGGTGACCATCACGATGAGCGGTTCGACATAGCTGCGAAACTGGAAGCTGAGCACGATATAGACACCGACGAGGCCGATCAGGAATCCCCGGAGAATGGAGCCCACCGTTTCCGCCGAATTCGCGGCCTGGCCGCCGATTTCGAAATCGAGGCCGGGAATCGTGGTGGCGAGGTCCGGCAGGAACCCGTCGGCCAGCCGGGCTGTGATCGCGTCGGCGTTGCCGACACGCCCGTCCACGTCGGCCGCAACGGTCAGAGTGCGCAGACCGTCGCGGCGGTTGATGCTGCCCCACCCCCGCGCCTCGGTAAAAGTGGCGACGGTGGCCAGTGGCACGGTATCGCCGCCGGGCAGCGCGATTTCGAACGTGGTCAGATCGGCGCGGGTGGCACGGTCGTCGTCACTGAGCCGCACGTCGATATCCCAGGCAAGATCGCCGCGCCGAATCTCGGTAAGCTGTGTTCCGAGGAACGCAGCGCGCAATTGTGCCGCCACGTCGCTGGCCGTCAGCCCAAGGGCTTCGGCTCCGGGCGACAGGTTCAGCCGCACCTCGGGCGCGCCAGGGCGCAGGTCGAGGATGGCATTGCGCACGCCGGCATAGCTTTGCAACTCGGCCAATGCGGCGCGGCCGGCGGTCTCGAGTGTGGCCAGGTCGGGATGGGTCAGGCGCAGTTCCACGGCGATCCCCTGCGGGCCGATCCCCGGCTCGGTGAGGATCAGCGAAGGCACGCCTGGCAACGGCCCGATTTCGGCTCGCCAGAGCGTTATGATTTCGTCAAGCGTGCTGGTGCGCGTTTCAGCGCCTAGAAGGTCCACCGCGACTGTGGCGACATGGGCGCCGGACTCGCCCGCGGACAGGTTGCGGCCCATGCGGGTGATGCGCCGGATCACCAGCGGTTGCGCCTCCGGCTGCTCCGGCGTGAGGCGGGCGTTCACGCGGTCAAGCGCCTGCTCCACCTGCGAGACCGCCTCGGTCGTGCGCGCGAGCGGGGAGCCCGCAGGCAGCATCAGCCGGGCTTCCAGTACATCGCCGTCGATGTTCGGCAGCGCCTCGCGCTTGACGACGCCACCGCCGAGCGCTCCGACCGTCACGATCAGCGCGCCAATGGCCAGCCCGGCGACCATCCACCGCCAGCGGATCGCGGTATCGGCCAGACGCCCCACGCCGCGCTCGCGCAAAGCGCCAAAGGCTGCATCGAAGCGGCGGCGGAAGCGGGTCGGAGCGGTTTCCTTCAACCCGCTTTTGAGGTGATGGGGCAGGATCAGAAATGCCTCGACCAGCGAGGCGGCGAGGGCGGCCAGAAGGACGACCGGCAACACCTCGAGCACGGCGCCGAGTTCCCCGGCCAGAAAGGCCAGCGGAAGGAACACGGCCAGAGTGGTCAGGAAAGACGAGATGACACCGGGCGCCACGGCGGCGACCCCTGCGGCTATGTTTTCCACCGTTGTCCCCTTGGCGGCATGCACCGCGATGGAATCCGCGATCACGATGGAATCGTCCATCACGATCCCGATCGCCATCAGCAGCGCCACCAGCGTCATCATGTTCAGGCTGAGCCCCGTCAACGCCATCCAGAAGAAGGCGCCGGCAAAGGCGACGGGCAGGCCCATCGCGGCCCAGATCGCGAAGCCGGGTCGGAAGAACAGGCTCATAACCGCCACGACCAGAACAAGGCCGATCACGCCGTTCTGCACCAGCATCAGCAACCGGTCACGGATGATGGAGGTCACATCCTGCACGACCTCGACCCTGAGCGTGTCCGGAAGAACCGCCGTCTCTTTGGCCACCACCTCTGTCACGTCGTCGAGCACGCGCAGCGCGTCGGCGTCCAGTGCCTTGGCGACGTCGATCAGGAGGGCCGGAGCGCCATCCAGAAAGGCGCGGTCATGCGGCGGTTCGAAGCTTTCTTCTATTTCGGCGACGTCGCCCAGTGTCAGGGTCGCGCCATTGCCCAGCACCAGAACCGGGATCGTCGCAAGCGCGCCGGCGGTGTCCCGCTCGGCGGTGAACCGCAGGGTCAGGTCCGTGCCGTCGCCCTCCAGCGTGCCGGCGGGCAGATCGATGTTCTGGGCGGCGATGGCGGCGGCCAGCGAAGCCGGTGTCAGCCCGTGGCTTTCCAGTACCGCTGCGCGCGCAGAAACCCTGAGCGTGCGTGTCCCGAGGCCCGACCGGGTGACCGTCGCGACCCCGGGCAGGGCGGACAGGCGATCCGACAAGGCGTCAGCGTAAAGGTCGAGTTCGCCCAGCGGCAGATCGCCCGAAACGGCGACGGACGTGACGGGATCCGTGCGGTGCAACTCTCGGGTGATGGCCGGATCGGCACTGTCCGGAAAGGTATCGATCGCCGAAACCTCGGTGCACAGGGCATTGACGAAACGCAAGGCGTCGGTGCCGTCGGCCATGGTCGCGACGGCACGGGCGCGGCCGGGCTGCGCGGTGCAGGTCAGGGTGTCGAGCCCCTCGACGCCCTGCACCCCGTCCCAGAGAGGTGCGCAGAGGGCGCTTTCCACGTCTTCCGCGGCGGCACCGCGCCATGGGATGGTGATTTCGGCTTCGACGGCGCGGAAATCGGGGAAGGTTTCGCGCAGCAGTCCGGGAGCCGCAAACAGACCGGCGGCCAGGAATAACAGCAGCAGAAGGTTGCTCGCCGTGGGGTGCCCGGTAAACCAGCGGATCATTCGGCGGTCTCGATGGGCAGCAGCGCCATGCCGGGAATGGCGGGTGCGATGTCGTCGAGCACCACGCGGTCGCCCTCGGCGAGTCCGCTGGAAATCATCACGCGTCCCTCTTGGGCAAAGGTGGCTGTGACCGGGCGCAGTTCCAGCCGGTCATCGGGCCCCGCCACGCGCACCGTCCCGGCGTGAAGGGTCGACTCGGGGATCGTGATCACCCGGGTCAGCGGCGTCCCGACGAAAGCCAACTGCACCTGCATGTTCGGCACCAGTGGCAGCCTGCGCGGCGGGTCGGCGCCAGCGTATGGCGCGTCGATCGTCACCACCACGGGCACTGTGCGGGCGCGCGCGTCGAGCGCGGCCTCGAGCCGGCTCACCCGGGCGGGCCAATCCTGCGTGGGGTCGGACAAGGGGCTGAGCGTCACGTCGATCTGAGTGGCGGGCATGTCCCGCATCATATCGTCGAGGGTGACCGCCCCGGGCAGGTTCGACACAAGGCGGCGAAAGCTGTCGATCGGGATATGCGCCACCACTTCGGCTGTCGCGATCCCGTCGGCGCGGATCAGCACCTGGCCGGGCGCGACGGTCTGGAAGCGTTCGGCGTTGACCTCGGTCACGCGCAGAGCGAAGGGCGTGGTCAGGATGGTTCGGTCGAGTGCCCGACGCGCACGGTCCAGCGCGGCTTGCGTCCGGGCGGTCTGGGCCGCGATCCGCGCCTCACGCGAGGGCACGAGGCCCAGCGTGTTTTCCAGTTCCGCCACGGTGCGACGTGCCAGAATGGTGGCGCGCTCCGCCTCGTCTGCGCGGGCCTGTGCGGCTGTTCCCTGTTCCGTCAGCCTGCGCGTGCGCGCGAGATCCGCTTCCGCCAGCGCGAGCCGTTCGCGTTCAAGCTCGAGAATGCGGGTGGTGTTGGTCGCCTCGGCGGTCAGTTGCGCGGCTTCCGCACGGAAGGCCGCAAGATCGGCCTCGGCCTGCGCGAGTGCGAGTTGGTAGTCCGTAGGGTCGACGCGCAGCACCTCGGTCCCTGCCGGAATCAGGCGGCCCGGGTCCAGATCGGGGTGGTGCCAGACGACTTCCCCCTGCACCTCGGCCACGGCGATCCAGGTGTCCGCTGCGCGCAAATTGCCCCAGGCCATGGCGATGGGGCGAATGTCCCGCGAATTGACGGTTTCGACCCTCACAGGGAGCGCAGGCGTGCCGTCCTCGATCTGTCGGGGGCCTTCGGAGGACGAAATCATCCAGACTGCCGCGGCGATGCCGAGCGCTATGGGTGGCAGCGCGAGGAGGGGCGCAAGGCGCATGGTGTCAGCCCAACGGCCGACGCATCCGCGCCAGCGTCCCGTCGCGGAGGACCAGTTGGTGATAGAGCGCCCCGAAGACATGCAGGGCGACAAGCGCAAGTAGGGCGATCTTCATAACGTTGTGCCCCAGTGCCGCCGCTTCGATGCCGCCGAACCAGGCAACCGACCCGCTGATCGGCATCACGATCATCAGAGCGTAGAGACCGATATGCGTGAGCTTGGCCAGCAGTGTCTGCACCTTGCCGGTTTCGATTGCCGGGGGCGTGTCGCGCTGGGCGCGCAACGCCAAGCGCCAGACGACAAGAATCAGCACGAGGACACCGCCGGCCACGTGGGCCAGAACAAGCGGATCGAACGCGACGTCGAGTCCTTCGCCGATGCGATCCCATGCGGCGGATATGGCCTCGTGAAGCAGGTATTGCTGCGCGATTAGAATGAACACGATCCAGTGTAGCGCGATCTGGAGGCGGGAATAGCCGGTCGGGGCGGTGTCGGTGCGCATGGCGGAGCCTTTCAGTCGGAATCCTGCAACTCGGAATAGGGTTTGCGGGTGTCATCAGTATATGTTAGTTAGTTATCACTAACAAGAGGTGTTTGCATGGCAGGGCGTCTGAAGGCAGAGGATCGGAAGGTGCAGATCGTGGCCGAAGTGCTGCGATTGGCGGACGAGATCGGCCCGGATCGTCTCAGCACGACGGATGTGGCCCGCGCGGTCGGGTTGAGCCAACCGGCGATCTTTCGGCATTTTCCGACCAAGGGCGCGCTCTGGCTCGCCGTGGCAGAGGATATCGCGGCGCGCTTGCGCGAGGACTGGGCCGCGGCCGAGGCGCGGGCCGCCACGCCGGAAACGCGCCTGAAAGCGGTGATCGAGTCACAACTGACCGCCATCGCGCGGACGCCGGCCTTGCCATCCATCCTGTTCTCGCGCGAGTTGCAGGTGGACAACGTGGCACTGAGGGACGTGTTTCGCGGGCTTCTTTCCACGTTTCAGGCGCGCCTGGTTGCGGCGCTTCGCGATCAACAGGAGACGGGGGATCTGCGCCGCGATGTCGATGCGGAGGATGCCGCGCTTCTGTTTTCATCTCTGGTGCAGGGAGTTGCGATCCGATGGACTTTGGGCGCGCGCGGCTTTTGCCTTGTCAAAGAGGGACTGCGGCTCCTGGATATTCAACTGGACATGCTACGCCCGCGCTAAAGCAGATCCGAGGCAACGGTAGGATAAGGCGTTGGGTGGAGCGGATGCCATCGCGATGGGTCTTGGCCCGTCGACGTTCACGCCGGCGGACCGCATCAACCGTTCTGCACCCCATTAAATTGAACATGGATCGGTGGGGTTCGGTCGCATGCATCGCCCGGACTGATCGGATGCCCAGAAGCCGATCAACCGACGAGCCGAACAGTCGCAATGACACTGGATGCTGTCTTGGTGCATGGGACTCAGGCAGTCTCGCAGGCTGACGGCCAAAAAAAGCAGAAGGCCCACGCGAATGCGTGGGCCAGCAATTGTTACGAAGTCGTCTTACTCGTTACTGCGGCGAGGTTTTCCCCCGCTCGACAGTAAGATGGGAAGCACACGCCATGATTGCAGTCCGCGTTCCGGACAGTCTTTTCCGAATCCATGCCAAATCACGAATGTTTCGGCCTCAATTGGCGGCGCGGACGTTTTCGGCCAGTTTGGCGTCCACCAACGCAACGGTCGCGTCGATTTCGGGATGCTGCATCCCGATTGCCCGGCCGGTGAGCATGATCAGCTTGTCGACCCGCTCGATCGCCGTGGCGCCGGAATAGACCGCGCGTGCGGCGGACGAGGGTTTGAGCAGGTTCTCGGCCGCCTTGGCATATTTTTCGAAGGGCACCATGTCTTGGGGATCGGCGCCCAGCTTGACCACGAGATCGCGCACGTAGTTGTAGATTTCCTCGGACTTGGCTGGATCGCCATGTACCGCGTCGCGGATCGCGCGGGGGCCGTCGGGGGTGATGCAGCGATAGTTGCCGGTGGCCAACATGCTCCATTTCGCAAAGGGAACGAACAGCGAGTCAAAGACCCGCAGTTTCACCGGAACGTCCTTGCCGTCGATGCGGTAGGCGTCGATGTCGCGTTCCAGCGTGTCGAGAATCGCGTCATGGGCAGCATCGTGGAACCGCGTGACCTTGAAGTTGGTCGGCAGGCCCACGTGCAGCACGTTCGCGGGTTCCTCGGGCGGGCGAAAGGCCTGGGGATCGGGCGAGCAGAGCGTCATCAGGGCGGTATCGAACGGCACCCAGATCTCGGAGTTCTGGAACGCAGCCTCGAGCCCGTCGCCGTCGAGCCCGGGGATCCGGCGTAGGTAAGGCAGGGGGGGCATGTTCATGATCGACATGCAGGGCACGCGGGCCGCGGCGACTCGGCCTAGAAGTTCGCGCAAGGTGGGGTGCGAATATTGCGGCTCCTGCATGGCGAGGCAGACCATGTCATAGTCCTGCGGCTGGGCGGCCTCGGGGGTTGTCGCGTCGAGCCGACCTGCGAGTTCGCCCGAGAAGAAGCTGCGATGCTCGTCCTCGTCGCGCAGCTTGATGCGCACTTCGGTGCCCTTGTCATTGATCAGCGCGGCGGTCTGGTCACGGCAGACAAGCGTCACGTCATGGCCCGCCGCCAGAAGTTTGGTGCCAAGGAGCGAGCCGTAGGACGCGCCGAGGATCAGGATTTTGTAGGCCATCGAGAAATTCCTTTCGTTTCGGTGCAGCCCTGCGCCAGGCGTCGGGCCGGAACGGATTTGGGCGGTGGTATCACCCTGCAACAGCGTTGTTAAGTTGCAAAATTCGGCTTCTTTGGGAAATAATATGACTTTCCTGTTGGCGAGGTAAGCACCCGGAACCAGCGCCGCGATCTTGCGCCGTACGGTTCAGCCGAGCAGATCGACCAGCGTTTCGCCCAGCTTGGCGGGCGAGGGCGCGACGCGGATGCCGGCGGCGGTCATCGCTTCGATCTTGTCTTCGGCTCCCCCCTTGCCACCCGAGATCACCGCGCCGGCATGGCCCATGGTGCGCCCCGGCGGGGCGGTGCGCCCGGCGATGAAGCCGACGACCGGTTTGTTGCACCCGCGCTTGGCCTCGTCGATCAGGAACTGGGCGGCGTCTTCTTCGGCAGAGCCGCCGATCTCGCCGATCATGATGATGCTGTGGGTGTCGTCATCGGCGAGGAACAGTTCGAGGATGTCGATGAACTCGGTGCCCTTGACCGGATCGCCGCCGATGCCGACGGCGCTGGACTGGCCCAGACCCGCCATGGTGGTCTGGTAGACCGCTTCGTAGGTCAGCGTTCCCGAGCGCGACAGGACCCCGACCGAGCCCTTCCGGAAAATGGACCCCGGCATGATGCCGATCTTGCATTCATCGGGGGTCATCAGGCCGGGGCAGTTTGGGCCGACGAGTCGGCTGGGAGAATCCTTCAGCTTTTCCTTGACCCGCACCATGTCGAGCACCGGCACGCCTTCGGTGATGCAGGTGATCAGTTCTATTCCCGCATCGATGGCTTCTTCGATGGCAGCGGCGGCGCCCGCAGGCGGGACGTAGATCACGCTGGCCGAGGCGCCGGTGGCCTCCCTGGCCTCGGACACGCTGGCATAGATGGGTAGGGTTTCTCCGTTGCTGCCGGTCCAGGTGCTGCCGCCCTTCTCGGGATGGGTGCCTGCAACCATCTGCGTGCCGTGATACGCCAGCGCCTGTTCGGTGTGAAAGCTGCCGGTCTTGCCAGTGAGGCCCTGCACGATGATTTTCGTGGATTTGTCGATCAGAATGGACATTGGCTTACCCCTTCACCGCCTTGACGATCTTTTGTGCGGCGTCGTCCAGATCGTCGGCGGCGATCACGTCGAGCCCGCTGCCGTTCAGGATCGCCTTGCCTTCATCGACCTTGGTGCCTTCGAGCCGCACCACCAGCGGCACGGTCAGCCCGACATCGCGCACCGCCTGCACGACGCCTTCGGCAATGACGTCGCAGCGCATGATGCCGCCGAAGATGTTCACGAGAATGCCCTTCACGTTCGGATCCGAGGTGATGATCTTGAACGCCTCGGTGACCTTTTCCTTGGTCGCGCCGCCGCCCACGTCGAGAAAGTTGGCGGGCTCGGCGCCGTAGAGCTTGATGATGTCCATCGTCGCCATGGCGAGGCCCGCGCCGTTGACCATGCAGCCGATTTCGCCGTCCAGTGCGATATAGGCGAGGTCGTGTTTGGAAGCCTCGATCTCCTTGGCGTCCTCTTCGGTCTCGTCGCGCAGCTCCATCAGTTCCGGGTGGCGGAAGAGCGCGTTGCCGTCGAAAGAGACCTTGGCATCGAGCACCTGGATGTCACCCGCCTTTGTCACGATCAACGGATTGATCTCGAGCAGGCTCATGTCCTTTTCGGTGAAGGCGGTGTAGAGCGCCCGGAACAGTGCCTTGGCCTGATCCCGGGTGGCGGCTTCGAGGCCGAGCGCGTCTGAGAGGCAGTCGGTGTCGGCGTCGGTCACGCCCCTGGATGAGGTGATGCCGATGGTGTGGATCTTGTCCGGCGTTGCCTCGGCCACGGTTTCGATGTCCATGCCGCCTTCGGTCGAGGCGACGAAGGAGGTCTTGCCGGTTTCGCGATCAACCAGCAGCGAGAGATAGAGCTCGCGGTCGATCTCGGCGCCGGCCTCGAGATAGAGGCGATTGACCTGTTTGCCGGCCGGGCCGGTCTGTTTCGTCACCAGCGTGTTGCCCAGCATTTCGCGCACGTTGGCCAGAGCCTCGTCGGGCGAAAAGGACACGCGGACGCCGCCCTTGGCGGTTTCGGGTAGTTCCTTGAATTTGCCTTTGCCGCGCCCGCCGGCGTGAATCTGGCTCTTGACCACCCAGACTGGCCCCGGAAGCTGTGCGATGGCATCCTCGGCCTCATCGAGCGCGGCGATCGGAACGCCGCGCGCGACGGGTGCGCCGAAGCCCGCGAGAAGGCGTTTGGCCTGGTATTCGTGGATATTCATCGGGGCGTGCCTCCTTGGATCTGGCGCGGTCTGCCGCCTGTTGCCGACATGTCCGAATCGGAACGAAGTCCGGTGGATTGGGTCGTCACGGGCGGGCAAAGTTTTCTGGCATCTGGTATACCAAGAAGTGGATTGTCAAGGTTCCAAGCTGGAAACCAAGGATTTTTCACCCATTGACGCATTGCAAGTCGGGTGTATGGTATACCAGATACAGAGACGGCCACCTCATCGAATCGGTGTTCGGACATCTTGGGAGGGATGTGATTCGTGTCGATCGGCGACAGCCTCAATCCGATCTCGGTGAACTTCACGCTGAAGGATCACACGTTCGAGGTGTTGCGGGACGCGATCCTGGCGATGGACATCTACGAAGCCGACGCGGACCTGCGGCTCGACGAGCGCCAGCTGGCGGAGCGGCTGGGCATCTCGCGAACCCCGATCCGCGAGGCGCTGGCACGGCTGGCGCAGGATGGGCTGGTCGAGATCCTGCCGCGCAAGGGTGTCTTCGTGCTGCGCAAGAGCCGCGACGAGGTGCTCGAGATGGTCGTCACCTGGGCGGCGCTGGAGAGCATGGCGGCCCGCTTGGCGACCGAGCGGGCCAGCGACGACGATCTGAAGGCGCTGCGCAAGTTCGCGATGCATCACAGCAGCGACGCGGTGAGGGCCGAGTTGCAGGAGTATTCGGACGCAAACATCCGGTTTCACCAGACCATTCTCGAACTGTCGGGTTGTGGCCTGCTGAAGCGCACGGCGGACGGACTGTTCATGCACATGCAAGCGATCCGCCGCCGCGCCATGGGCGAGAGCGACCGGGCACGAAGGTCGGTCGCCGACCACATGGAGATCATAGAGGCGCTGGAGGCCCGTGACGGCGACCTGGCGTCACGCCGGGTGCGCGAGCACACGATGCGCCTGCACGACCACATCAGCAAGACCTGGACCCGGATGGAAAGCTTGGGCGCGTCGCGCTCGGAGGCTGGATGACGCGGGCCGGTTTCAAGGGAGGAAGAGAATGACACAGTCCAACGTCGTTGAACTCGAGGCCGGGGCGGAGGTCACGGATGGCTTTCATCTGTTGATTGATGCGTTGAAGCTGAACGACATCACGACGATCTACAACGTTCCGGGAATTCCGATCACGGACCTGGGCCGTTATGCGCAGGCACAGGGCATGCGGGTGATCTCGTTCCGGCACGAGCAGCACGCAGGCTACGCGGCCTCGGTCGCGGGGTTCCTGACCAAGAAGCCGGGCGTCTGCATGACGGTGTCGGCTCCGGGCTTCATGAACGGGCTGACCGCGCTGGCGAACGCGACGACGAATTGCTGGCCGATGATCCTGATCTCGGGCTCGTCCGAGCGTGAAATCGTCGACCTGGCGCAGGGCGACTACGAGGAAATGGACCAGCTCGCCATGGCGCGGCCCTTCTGCAAGGCAGCGTACCGGTTGAACCATGCCGAGGATATCGGCATCGCCGTGGCGCGTGCCATCCGCAGCGCGGTCAGTGGTCGGCCCGGCGGCGTGTATCTCGACATTCCGGGCGCCATGCTGGGCCAGGTGATGGACGCGGCCGAGGGGGCGAAGTCGCTTGTCAAGGTGATCGATCCGGCGCCGCGCCAGACCCCGGCACCTGACGCCATCGCCCGCGCCATCGGCGTGATGAAGGAGGCCAAGCGCCCCCTCATCGTGATCGGCAAGGGGGCTGCGTATGACCAGTCCGACGAGACGGTGCGCGAACTGGTCGAGAAATCGGGGTATCCGTTCCTGCCGATGTCGATGGCCAAGGGTCTGCTGCCCGACACCCATCCGCAATGCGCGGCCGCCGCCCGTTCGCTGGTGCTGAAGGACAGCGACGTCGTTATCATGCTAGGCGCACGGATCAACTGGCTGCTCAGCCACGGCAAGGGCAAGCAATGGGGCGAGCCGGGTGGGAAGCGCTTCATCCAGATCGATATCGACGCCCAGGAGATGGACAGCAACGTCGAGATCGCCGCACCGCTCGTGGGCGATGTCGGCTCCTGCGCCCGCGCGTTGATCGACGCGATGGAGAGCGAGGGCATCGCGCCGCCCAAGGAGTGGCTGGATCTCGTGCATTCCAAGGCCGAGGCCAACATGGAGAAGATGGCCGCGCGGTTGCAGAACAACAATATTCCGATGGACTACCACGCCGCGCTGGGGGTGTTGAAGCAGGTCATCACCGAACAGCCCGACACGATCCTCGTAAACGAGGGTGCGAACACGCTCGACCTCGCCCGTTCGATCATCAACGTGCACAAGCCGCGCCACCGCATCGATGTCGGAACCTGGGGCGTCATGGGCATCGGTATGGGGGCAGCCATCGCGGCCGCCATCGAGACCGGCAAACCCGTGCTGGCGGTGGAGGGCGACAGTGCCTTCGGCTTCTGCGGGATGGAGGTGGAAACGATCTGCCGCTACAAGCTGCCGGTCTGCGTGGTCGTCTTCAACAACAACGGCATCTACCGCGGTGACGGCGAGAACTGGGGCGGCGGAGACGATCCGGCCACGACCTCGTTCGTGCCGGATGCGCGTTATGACAAGATGATGGAAGCCTTCGGCGGCGTCGGAGCGTGGGTCACCACCCCGGACGAGTTGCGCCGCGCGGTCAACGAAGCCCTGGCGAGCGGTAAGCCGACATTGGTCAATGCGGCCATCGACCCGGCCGCCGGCAAGGAAAGCGGCAACATCGGAAACCTCAACCCGCAGTCGGTGGTGGCGCAGAAGCTCTATCCCCAAGCGCGTAAATGACGACAAGAACAGGACAAGACACATGAAAGCATTAGACGGCATCAAGGTGCTCGACTTCACCCACGTTCAGTCGGGGCCGACCTGCACCCAGTTGCTGGCCTGGTTCGGCGCCGACGTGATCAAGGTCGAACGCCCCGGTGTGGGGGATGCGACGCGCAAGCAGCTGGTCGACGTGCCGGGCGCGGACAGCCTATATTTCACCATGCTGAACCACAACAAGCGCTCGATCGAGCTCAATTCGAAGAACGAGACCGGCAAGGAGATCCTGACCCGGCTGATCGAGGAATGCGACGTTCTTGTCGAGAACTTCGCCCCGGGCGCGCTCGACCGGATGGGGTTTTCCTGGGAGAACATCCAGAAGATCAACCCGCGCATCATCATGGCCTCGATCAAGGGCTTCGGTCCCGGCAAGTACGAGGATTGCAAGGTGTACGAGAACGTCGCGCAATGCGCCGGCGGCTCGGCCTCGACCACCGGCTTCCGCGATGGCCCTCCGCTGGTCACGGGCGCGCAGATCGGCGACTCGGGCACCGGCCTGCACCTGTGTCTAGGGATCGTCACCGCGCTGTTCCAGCGCGAACGGACCGGGCGAGGTCAGAAGGTGTCGGCGGCGATGCAGGACGGAGTTCTGAACCTCGCCCGCGTCAAACTGCGCGATCAGCAGCGTCTGGCTGCAGGGCCGCTCAAGGAATACAGCCAGTATGGCGAGGGCATCCCCTTCGGCGAGGCGACCCCGCGGGCCGGCAACGACAGTGGCGGCGGGCAACCCGGGCGCATCCTCAAGTGCAAGGGATGGGAGACCGACCCCAACGCCTATACCTATTTCATCACCCAGGCTGCCGTCTGGGAGGCGATCTGCGACGTGATCGGCGAGCCGGACTGGAAGACCGCCGAAGGCTACGCCACCCCGCCCGAGCGGCTGGACAAGCTGAACGAGATCTTCGCGCGGATCGAGGAATGGACCATGACCAAGACCAAGTTCGAGGTCATGGACATCTGCAACCCGCTGAACATCCCGGTCGGTCCCATCTTGTCGATGAAGGAAATCGCCGAGGACGAGGGGCTCTATGCGACCGGTACGCTGGTCAAGGTCGATCATCCGGAACGTGGCGAGTACATCAGCGTCGGCTGCCCGATCAAATTGTCCGATAGCGAAGTGCATGTGACGCGTTCGCCCCTGTTGGGCGAGCACACCGAGGAAATACTGTCGCAGGTGCTGGGTTATACCGGCGAGGATCTCGAGCGAGTCATCGGCTCGGGGGCGGTCGGAGACGTCAAGCGCCAGGCGGCAGAGTAAGGGGAGGGGCCGATGCGAGTCATCGTCATGGGTCAACAGGCGTTCGGCAAGGACGCGCTGGCGAAAATTCTGGATGCCGGAACCGACGAAGTGGTCGCGGTCTATTGCGAGCCCGACCGCGAGGGCAAGCCGGTTGATCCAATCAAGGAATTCGCATTGGAGAAAGGACTGCCAGTCCGGCAACCCGCCCATTTCAAGGACCAGGCGTCGATCGACGAACTGGCCGGGTTCGATGCCGATCTGATGGTCATGGCCTTCGTCAACGTTTTCGTGCCCGAGGCCGCGCGCGACACGCCGAAACAGGGCTCGATCTGCTTCCATCCCTCGCTGCTGCCCAAGTATCGCGGCCCGTCGGCGGTGAACTGGCCCATCATCATGGGTGACACGAAATCGGGATTCTCGTGGTTCTATCCGACCGACGGGCTGGACGAGGGCGACGTGCTGCTCAACTGGGAATGCGAGATCGGTCCGGACGACACGGTGATCGATCTGTATTTCAAGAAGATCTATCCCGCGGCTGTCGACTCGGTGCTGCAGGTCTGTGACCTGTTCCGGTCTGGCAATCCGCCGCATATCGAGCAGGATGAAAGCCAGGCGACCTACGAACGCCGCTGTACGAAAAAGCATGCCAAGGTCGATTGGAACAAGCCGGTCAAGCAGGTCTATGACCTGATCCGCGGCACCAACCCGGCGCCGGGCGCCTGGACAACCCATGACGGGGCCGAGCTTGGCGTTTTCGATGCCGCGCGGGTCGCGGGTGACGGTGTCTCGTCGCGAGTCATTGATATCTCGGACGAAGGAGTGACCGTGCAGTGCATCGGCGGCCGCATCCTGTTGAAACGTGTCAAACCGGCCGGTGGCGGCAAACAGCCCGCCGCCGACTGGGCCAAGGCCGCCGGGCTGACCGTCGGCGACACCCTGGGAGAGTAAGGGAAGACCATGACATTCAAGACGGATATCGAGATAGCGCGTGAGGCGGTTAAGGAGCCGATCCAGGCGATTGGGGCGAAGCTTGGGATCGGTGAGGCGGATCTTGTGCCTTACGGGCATGACAAGGCGAAGGTGTCGGCGGATTTCATCGCGCGCAGTGCCGGGAACCCGGACGGCAAGCTGATCCTGGTCACCGCGATCAACCCGACGCCGGCGGGCGAGGGCAAGACGACGACGACGGTGGGTCTTGGCGACGGTCTGAACCGGATCGGCAAGAAGGCTATGATCTGCATCCGCGAGGCCTCGCTGGGCCCGAATTTCGGGATGAAAGGCGGCGCCGCGGGCGGCGGCATGTCCCAGGTGGTGCCGATGGAGGACATGAACCTGCATTTCACCGGCGATTTCCACGCCATCACCAGCGCCCACAACCTGCTTTCCGCGATGATCGACAACCACATCTACTGGGGCAACGATCTCGAGATCGACCAGCGCCGCGTGGTCTGGCGCCGGGTTCTGGACATGAACGACCGGGCGCTGCGCGACATCGTGACCAGCCTCGGCGGCGTCTCCAACGGCTTCCCCAGCCAGTCGGGTTTCGACATCACCGTGGCCTCCGAAGTCATGGCGATCCTGTGCCTGGCCAAGGATCTCGACGATCTGCGCACCCGCCTGGGCGACATGATCGTGGCCTACCGGCGCGATCGCAGCGCGGTCTATGCGCGCGACATCAAGGCCGATGGCGCGATGGCGGTGCTGCTGAAGGACGCGATGCAGCCGAACCTGGTGCAGACGCTGGAAAACAACCCGGCCTTCGTGCATGGCGGCCCGTTCGCCAACATCGCGCATGGCTGCAACTCGGTCGTGGCGACCAAGACGGCGCTGAAGCTCTGCGACTACGTGGTGACCGAGGCGGGCTTCGGTGCAGACCTGGGGGCCGAGAAGTTCATGAACATCAAGTGCCGCAAGGCGGGGCTCGCGCCCAGCGTCGTGGTGCTGGTCGCCACGGTGCGGGCGATGAAGATGAACGGCGGCGTCGCCAAGGCCGACCTGGGCGGTGAAAACGTGCAGGCGGTCAAGGACGGCTGTGCCAACCTGGGCCGGCACATCGAGAACCTCAAGAGCTTCGGCGTGCCGGTGGTGGTGGCGATCAACCACTTCGTCACCGACACCGAGGCCGAGGTGGACGCGGTCAAGGACTATGTCCGCAAGCACGGCTCCGAGGCGGTGCTGAGCCGGCACTGGGAACTGGGCAGCGAAGGGTCCGAGGACCTCGCCCGCCGGGTCGCCGAGGTGGCCGACAGCGGCATGGCGGCGTTCTCGCCGCTTTATCCTGACGAGATGGGTCTGCTGGACAAGATCAACACGGTCGCCAAGCGGATCTATCGCGCCGACGAGGTGCTGGCCGACAAGAAGATCCGCGACCAGCTGAAACAGTGGGAGGACGCGGGCTACGGCAACCTGCCGGTCTGCATGGCGAAGACCCAGTATTCCTTCACCACCGACCCCAACCGCCGCGGCGCCCCCACCGGCCATTCGGTCCCGATCCGCGAAGTCCGCCTCTCCGCCGGCGCCGGCTTCATCGTCGTCATCTGCGGCGAGATCATGACCATGCCGGGCCTCCCCAGAACCCCCGCATCCGAAACCATCATGCTCAACGACAACGGCCAGATCGAAGGCCTGTTCTAGGGAAATGGCGTCATGATCCGCAAGATATTGGTGCCGGTGCGCGGCGACGGCAAGGGCGACAATGTCATCGCCCATGCCGCGGCGCTCGCCCATCGCAACAAGAGCCATATCGTGATCGCCCATTGCCGGGCGCGTCCGCAGGACATGCTGCCCTATGGCGTTCCGCTGCCGGCGATGTTCCGCAAGCAGATGCTCAAGCAGGCGGAGGAGCTTGCGGATACCGAAGAAGAAAGCATGAAGCGCGAACTTCAGGCGCTGGCCGAAAAGCTGGACCTGACGTTTCAGGATGTGCCCAATGGCGGCGAGACCGCCACGGTCGGCTGGGTCGAGGAAGCCGGGAAGATGGTCGACGTGATCCGCCGTCACGGCCGGCTCGCCGACCTGATCGCGGTGCCCCAGCCCGATGTCGACCGCAATCTGGGGGCGAATTCGCTCAAGGCGGCGCTGTTCAGGACCGGGCGACCGGTCCTGATGGTGCCCAACGGGGTCGAGGCGCCGACGGAACTGGGGCGTCACGTGACGGTTGCCTGGAACGGCTCGCTGGAAGCCTCAAAGGCGGTCACGATGGCTTTGCCGGTCCTGCGCTCGGCGGCGCGCGTGACGGTTCTGTCCTCCGGTGGAGAGCCGGTTTCGGCGACCGCGGAGGACCTGGTGGCGTATCTTGCGGCGCATGACATCGATGCGGCGATTCACCGGTTCGAAGGCAGCGGCAAGGTGGGCAAGGCGTTGCTGGCAGCCAGTGCGGAGTTGGGTGCGGACATGCTGGTCATGGGCGCCTACGGCGATAGCCACGAGAAGGAGACGATCTTTGGCGGGAACACGCAGCATATCGTGGACCACGCCCGGATGCCGGTGATCCTGGTGCATTGAAGCAGCATTAGGGGCTGGGAGGAGAAGACCTTATGAATCAAGGAGTCGCCGACACAACGGCGACCGGCGCGACGCGACGCTTTCGTGTCAGACAGACGATATCCTGGGAGGATAGAATGAAAATAACCAAACGCTTGTTCGTGAAGCTGGCCGGAGCGACCGCTCTGGCAGGGATGATCGCAGGACCCGCGGCGGCCTGGGAGCCGACAAAGCCGGTCGACTTCGTCATCATGGCCGGTGCCGGTGGCGGCGCGGACCAGATCGCCCGCTTCATCCAGTCGGTGGCCGAGAAGAAGGACCTGACCAACCGTCCGCTGGTGCCCAACAACAAGGGTGGCGGATCGGGGGCCGAGGCACTGATCGCGCTGAACGGCGCGAGCGACCCGGACCACACGATTCTTGTGACGCTGAACTCGTTCTTCACCACGCCGCTGCGCCAGGAGAACCTCGGCATCGACGTTCAGACCTTCAGCCCGATCGCGATGATGGGCGTCGACCCCTTCGTGCTGTGGGTCCACAAGGACAGCGGCATCACCAGCTTCGAGCAATGGCTCGAAGAGGTGAAGAAGGGCGACTATATCATGGGCGGTACCGGCAAGGGACAGGAAGACAGCCTGGTCATCACCTACCTTGAGCAGGCCTTCGATTTGGACATCAAGTACATCCCCTACAAGGGCGGCGGCGCGGTGGCCAAGGACCTGGCCGGCAAGCAGATCATGGCCACGGTGAACAACCCGGCCGAGACCAAGGGGTTCTACGCCGCGGGCGACGTGGTGCCGCTCCTGTCCTTCTCGGACGAGCGCATGCCGGCTTTCCCGGATGTGCCGACGCTCAAGGAAAAGGGGCATGACTTCAGCTACTACAACCAGCGGGCCGTTGTCGGTGCGCCGGGACAGTCGGATGAGGCGGCTGCCTACTACCAGGACCTGTTCAAGACTATCTACGACAGCCAGGAATGGCAGGACTACATGACGACGGAAAGCCTGTCGCCGCTGTGGATGAGCCCGGACGAGCAGAAAGCCTACTGGCAGACCCAGGTCGAACGTCACAAGGAGTTGCTGGCGGCGATGGGCGAATAGTCCCGCTCCGGCACTGATCCGATACACACACTCACAGGAGGGCCGGATGCGCCTCGCAGAAATCGTCACGGCGGGCGTTCTGGCCCTCCTGTCCATCTACATGATGTACAAAAGCACCGAACTGGATGTCGGTTACATCACGGGCGAAGGGCCCGGCGGCGGAGCCTGGCCGTTCTGGCTGTCGGCAATCATGCTGATCTGCACCGGGATCATCGCGTTCAACTGGTGGCGGCGCACATCGCCCCCCAGTCAGTCCGATGAGGTGCTGCTGGATGGCTATGGCAAGCGCACGATCGTTCTGGTCGGCGGTGGGCTTCTGGGTTTCATCGCGCTGGTCGACATCATCTCGATGTATGGCGCGATGGCGGTCTTCCTGTTCTACTACTTGCGGTTCCTCGGCCGGCACAGCTGGACGCTGACGCTCAGCCTGTCGCTGCTGCTGCCGATGGTCTTCTTCTTCTTCTTCGAAGGGCTCATGCGCATCACGATGCCAAAGGGCCTGAGCTTCACCGAGCCGTTCTACAACTATCTCTACTCAATCATCTACTGATCCACCGCCAACCGCGTAAGTGAATCGGGAAGGGGCTTTGCATGGAAATCTTGGGTCTTCTGTCGGACGGGGTGATGGTCTCCCTCATGCCGATCAACGTCATGCTGATCCTGCTCGGTGTGACGCTGGGACTGTTCATCGGCGCGATGCCGGGGCTCGGCTCGGTGAACGGGGTCGCGATCCTGTTGCCGATCACTTTCCTCGTGCCGCCCAACTCGGCCATCATCTTCCTCGCGGCGATCTACTACGGCGCGATGTATGGCGGCGCCATCAGTTCGATCACGCTGGGCATTCCGGGAGCATCGACCGCGGTCGCCACCACCTTCGACGGTCGCCCTCTGGCAATGAGCGGGCGCGCCAGCCTGGCACTGGTTACCGCGGCGCTTGCGTCCTTCATCGGCGGCACGATCTCCAACGTTCTCTTCACGGTCTTTGCACCGCTCTTGGCCACCGTCGCCCTGATCTTCGGGCCGCCCGAGATCTTCGCGCTGATGCTGCTGGCCTTTGCAACCTTCGTCGGGCTGGGCGGTGACGACATTCCCAAGACGATCCTGTCGATCTGCCTCGGCCTCGTCTTTGCCGCGATCGGTTTTGACGAGATCTCGGGGGCACCGCGTCTCGTGCTGTTCGACATCAACGGGTTCATGAAGGGCATCAGCTTCCTCGTTCTCGCGATCGGGGTCTACGGCATTGGCGAGATGATCTGGACCATCGAGAATACCCGCGGCGAGGTCACGACCACCGAGGCCAAGATGAGCTTGAAAGGCATCGTGCGGGATTCCAAGGAAGGGATGCGGCGGGGCTGGAAAGGGACCATGATCGGGTCGTTCCTCGGCTTCTTCGTGGGCATCCTGCCGGCTGCGGGGGCGACACCGGGGTCACTGATGTCCTATGGCGTCGCCAAGATGGTCGCCAAGAACCCCAAGGAGTTCGGCAAGGGCCACCCCGGCGGGGTCGCGGCCCCGGAAGCGGCGAACAATGCGGCCTCGACCGGATCGATGCTGCCGATGCTGACGCTGGGTATTCCCGGCTCGCCGACGACGGCGATCCTGTTGGGGGGCATGGTGATCTGGGGGCTGACGCCGGGTCCGCGCCTGTTTACCGACCAGCCGGATTTCGTCTGGGGTCTGATCGGGTCGTTCTATATCTCGAACGTCTTCGCCCTGCTGGTGAACCTGGCGTTCATCCCGCTGTTCATCTGGATGCTGCGGATGCCGTTCACCGTGCTGGCGCCGCTGATCTTCGTGCTGTCGGTCGTCGGTGGCTACGCCGCGACCCAGGACATGTTCGACGTCTGGTTGATGCTGATCTTCGGGCTCGGCGCGTTCTTCCTGCGCAAGCTCGATTATCCGTTGGCGCCTGCGGTTCTGGCCATCGTGCTGGGTCCGATCGCCGAGCCGACGCTGCGCCAGTCGCTGCTGCTCTCCTCGGGTGACGCGACGGTGTTCCTGACCCGTCCGATTGCCGGACCGATCACCATCATCGCGCTGATCCTGATCCTTTTGCCGCTGTTCAAGGCAATCATGACGAAGTTGCGCGGAACGCGGACAAACGAGGCCTGATCCTGGCCTGACGCCAAGAAGGGAAGTGCCATGAGTGACGCGTATCATGCCTGGAATCCGGGGCTGACTTCGGAGATTCCGTCCGACTTGATGCCACTGGTCACGCTCTACAGGCCGGAGAATTCGCAAGTGTCCTATGCCGAGGCGAAGGAGGCGGCTGAGTTTTGCGGGCGCAAGCCGGCCGAGATGAACGCCTTTACCGCCAGCCGGCTGGTACGGCACGAATTGCTGATCCGCCTGATGGCGGACATCAACGTGCCGGACGGTCCGGACTATCCGGAACTGGGCGAGAACCTGCGCGGCATGGCGGCGACCATTCTGGAAAAGTATATCGAGCCTCAGATGCCGATGCTCGATCGCGAATTCACCAAGTTGCGTGTCCGGGTCGAGGAAAAGCTGGCGGCGCGGCTCGACAAGGACCTCGACCGGCGAGGCGACGGGGCAGAAGCGTCCCCCGGCTTGCTGGCGCGGCTCACCGGGGCCAAGCCCCGGCCTTCCGAGGGCGAATCCGCCGAGGTCCAGGCGCTGCTGGACTGGCAGGCCGAGGTGGATGCCGGGGGTGACGCGTTCGAAATCGCCTGTCTGCGCGGGCTGCTGACCATTGTCGGTGGCATCGTCGGGCAACGCGGCCGGTTGGTCGGCGACCGCGACATGGTCGTGCGGTGGGCGGCAAACCGGGTGTGCAACACCTATGGCAGCCAGCGGATCGGCCAGATGATTCAGCCGATGATCCGCGAGGCTGCACGAGCCGAGGGTTATCGTATCCTTCCGTTCCAGTCCGCACCGCTCTTCATGAGCGTCAAGGGCGGGCCCGGCGCAGGCAAGAGCACCCTGCGTCCCCTGCAGCGAGAACTGGCCGACAGGCTGGGTGTGCCGTGGGAGGATTTTGCCAAGGTCAGCCCCGACTACTGCCGCAAGTTCCTGCTGGACTACGACAGCCTCGGCGATCATGCGAAATACGCGGCGTCGCTGACGGCCCAGGAGCTTGAGATCATCGACAAGAAGATCGACGGCTACATGGAGGGCAAGGCCGCCCGGTCCGAGATGCCGCATGTCCTGGTCGACCGCTTCCGCTTCGACAGTTTCATGCCGGCACCCTTCCAGAAACCGGGTGGCACGCTGCTCAGCCGGTTCGCCGATACGGTCTATCTGTTCTTCATGATCACGCCCCCGGCCGAAACGGTCGAGCGCGCCTGGCAGCGGGGCTTGAAGACCGGGCGTTACAAGGCACTGGACGACATGCTGCATTTCAATGTCGAAGCCAACATCGGCATGCCGCAACTGTTCTTCAACTGGGTCAAGAAAACCAACCAGAAGATCCATTTCGAGTTTCTCGACAACGCGGTGCCGCTGGGTGAACGGCCGCGCACTGCCGCATTCGGCTGGAATGACAGCATCACGATCCTTGACCCTGCCTGCCTGCGCAGCATGGCAGCCTATCGCAACATCGACATCGAGGCGACAAGCCCCGAGACGCTGATGCTGCCCGGCGACCCGCCGGGGCCGGACATCCTGTCGGAATGCGTGACGCGGGTTGCCAACGTCACCTTTGCCGATGCCGAAACCGCACAGGTGCAGGCCCAGACGCGGGACGGCCTTTGCGCCTTCGAGCGGGAGGGTTTTCTGGCAGGGCTGTCGCTGGAAGGCATCTGCCAGACTCTTGCGGCACGGCAGAACAAGGTTGCGCACATTTCTCACGACCTCGCCGATGCCGAGCCTCTGGACGTCGCAGCCGAGCAACGCTTTACCGTCGGGCGCTGGGGGCGAAGCTGATCGGGAAAGACCCGGTCAGAACCGGTAGGAGACCCGGAAGCTGAGCGACGTCACGTCGAGGTCGATGCCATCTGCGCTGAACGAATCATACATAAGCTCGGCCCCGAGCAAGACGTTGCTCGTGAGCTTGTAGTCGACGCCGAGGCCGAGTGTGTGCCCATCCTCGTCTTCGTCACTGTCGCTGATGCGCGCATACCCGGCCACCCCGTAGAACAGGGCGGATCCGGTCGTGTAGCCGAGCCTGATCTTGACCCGTTCGCTGGTCAGGTCTTCGTCAAACGCCAGATCGGAATATTCCAATTTGCCACGGCTCAACTCGCCGCCCAGCACGATACGGTCGTTCAGGTTGTGATTGTACCCGGCATGCAGACCGAAACCCGTGGAGTTTTCACTGGTTCCCAGCCCTGCAAAGGACACCTCGGTGTCCGTGGCCGCGATATGACCCCCGACATAGAAGCCGGTCCAGCCGTCCTGGGCCAGTGCCAGTCCAGGGGCGGCGATCAGGGCGACCGACATGGCGCGCGCGAGAAATCTGTTCATTGAATACCCTTCAGAAAAAGTTTGAACCTGCCGGGGGCGTTGGCGGGCCTGATCACTGCGACGGGACCAGCAGGATCTTGCCGCGATGCGCGGCCTTTTCCATCATCGCATGGGCCTCGGTCGCCTGATCGAAGGGAAAGACCTTGTAGGTCTGCGGTTTCAGCGCACCGCTGGCGAATAGCGGCCAGACGGTTTCGCGCAACTCGGCGGCGATGGTCGTCTTGAAGGACTCGGGTCGCGATCGCAGGGTCGACCCGGTATAGACCAGCCGTTTCAGCATGATCGGCATCAGGTTGATTTCCACCTTCGAGCCGGCGTTGAAGGCGAGTTGCACGATGCGCGCGTCGGGGCTGGCGGCCTTGACGTTGCGCGCCACGTAGTCGCCGCCGATGATGTCGAGGATCAGGTTCGCACCGCCGGCCTCGCGCACGATGTCGACGAAGTCCTCCTCGTTGAAGTCGATCGCTCGGTCAGCACCAAGACCCTCGGCATAGGCACAATCCTCCGCGCCCGCACAGGTGGTGAAGACCCTGAGACCCATTGCCTTGCCGAGCTGGATCGCGGTCGACCCGATGCCGCCCGCGCCGCCATGGACCAGCAACAGCCCATCTTTGGGCACCTTCTGGTCGTGGAACAGGTTGCTCCAGACGGTGAAATAGGTCTCGCACAGTCCGGCGGCGTCGATGTCGCTGACGCCTTCGGGGATCGGCAGGCAATGGCCGGCGTCGATGGCGACGTACTCCGCATAGCCGCCGCCATTGGTCAGCGCGCAGACGCGGTCGCCCACGGCCCATCCCGTCACACCATCACCCAGCGCGACGATTTCGCCCGACACTTCGAGGCCCAGCAGGTCCGAGGCCCCCTTTGGCGGCGGATAGTGGCCGCGCCGCTGCACCAGATCGGGACCGTTCACCCCGGCGGCGATGACCCGGACCAGCACCTCGCCGGACCTTGCCTCGGGCAGATCCCGGCTGCCGGTGCCGAGCACATCGGGGCCTCCCGGTTCACGCATCTCGATGGTTTTCATGGTCTCGGGCAGCACAAGCGAAATCCTCTGTTTTCCTGTGCCAAATCCTAGGTTTCCGGTGCGGAATTGGCAATCGCAATCCGGTTTGGACTGGTGTAGGGACGGTTCGACACAGCACCGGGGAGGCATCATGACCGACGACGAGAACACCCGCCACCGCGAGAAGATGAAGAAGATCAAGGCGGCGCGCGACCGGATGATGGAGGGCAAGACCGACGAAAAGGGTCTGATCATCGTCCATACCGGCCCCGGCAAGGGCAAGTCCTCCTCGGGCTTCGGGATGATCATGCGCTGCATCGCCCATGGGATGCCCTGCGCGGTGGTGCAGTTCATCAAGGGCAACTGGGTGACAGGCGAAGCCGAGTTCCTGCGCACCCGCTTTGCCGAGGAATGCACGTTCGTGATTTCCGGCGAAGGCTTTACCTGGGAAACGCAGGACCGGGAACGCGATATCGCCGCCGCACAGGCGGGCTGGGCCAAGGCCAAGGACCTGATCCGCAACCCTGATATCCGCTTTGTCCTGCTGGACGAGATCAATATAGCGCTGCGATATGACTATCTCGATATCGACGAGGTGGTCGATTTCCTGCTGACCGAAAAGCCCGAGATGACGCACGTGGTCCTGACAGGGCGCAACGCCAAGCCCGAGTTGATCGAGGCCGCAGACCTGGTCACGGAAATGGCGCTTGTGAAGCATCCGTTCCGTGACGGGATCAAGGCTCAGAAAGGCGTGGAGTTCTGAGCCGATATGCCGGCGCTCATGATCCAGGGCACGGGGTCCAACGTCGGCAAATCGATGCTGGTGGCCGGTCTGTGCCGTGCGGCAAAAAGGCGCGGGTTGTCGGTGGCGCCCTTCAAACCACAGAATATGTCCAACAATGCCGCCGTCACGGTGGATGGCGGCGAGATCGGTCGGGCGCAGGCATTGCAGGCACTGGCCTGCGGGCTCGAGCCGGTCACGGACATGAACCCGGTGTTGCTGAAGCCCGAAACCGATGTCGGCTCGCACGTGGTGGTGCAGGGGCGGCACAAGGCGACGGTGAGGGCGCGGGACTACGCGGCACTGAAACCCTCGCTGATGGCGCCGGTTCTGGAGAGCTTCACACGACTGAAGACAGCGCATGACCTCGTGATCGTCGAAGGCGCAGGCAGCCCCGCCGAGGTGAACCTGCGCGCGGGTGACATTGCCAACATGGGCTTCGCCGTGGCGGCGAATGTGCCGGTCGTGCTTGCGGGCGATATCGATCGGGGCGGCGTCATCGCGCAGATGATCGGGACGCAGGCGGTGCTGCCGCCCGCGGATGCAGCGACCGTTGCGGGGTTTCTGATCAACAAGTTCCGCGGGGATCCGCGTCTGTTCGATGACGGCTACGATCTGATCGCCGCGCGTACCGGATGGCAAGGGTTCGGTGTCTTGCCCTGGTTTCCCGACGCGTGGAAACTGCCGGCCGAGGATGCTTTGGACATCGCCACTGCCCCCCGCGCGGTCGGGTTGCACGTGGTTTGCCTGTGCTTCTCGCGGATCGCCAATTTCGACGATCTCGATCCGCTTTCGCAGGAACCCGGTGTGAGCGTGACGATGCTGCGCGCGGGGCAACCGATCCCGGGCGATGCGGATCTCGTCATCCTGCCGGGCAGCAAGTCGACGCGCGGCGACCTAGCCTTTCTACGCGCGCAGGGGTGGGATATCGATCTCGCCGCGCATGTGCGGCGGGGCGGTCGCGTGTTGGGAATCTGCGGCGGCTACCAGATGCTGGGGCAGTCCGTTTCGGACCCTGCGGGTATCGAGGGGCCGCCGGGAAACATGCCGGGCTTGGGCCTGCTGGACGTGACGACGGTGATGGCGCCGGAAAAGCGGCTGACTCGGGTGCAGGCCGAACATGTCGGATCGGGCCAGGCGTTTCAGGGCTATGAAATCCATATCGGCCAGACCAATGGCCCGGATTGCATCCGGCCGTTCGCGCGCATCGATGGCAAGGACGAAGGCGCGGTCAGCGCAGATGGCCGGATCATGGGCAGCTACCTGCACGGTCTGTTCCGGCACGACGACTTCCGGCGCGCTTTTCTTGCCGAGCTTGGCGTCGCGCCATCCGGCTTCGCCTATGACGTTTCGGTCGAAACGACGCTGGACGCGCTGGCCGATCACCTGGAAACCCATCTGGATGTCGCTGGCCTGCTGGCCGTCGCGCGCTGAACGTGAGCAAAAAAAAGCCCCGATGAAATCACCGGGGCCTTTTGTGTGCGTCGTGTCGCTTGGATCAGGCGGCGGAGTAGAGCCGCTCCGTGACCAGTCCCGAACCCTGCAGGCTCTTGAGCGACTTGGCCCCGGCCAGAACTGCCAGGTCGACCAGTGGCTCGATCAGGATGACCATCATGTAGGCCGCACCGAAGGCGCTGACGGCGGCGAAGGTCTCGGCTCCGGCGCCATGGCCGTAGAACGCCCAGAACGCGACCCAGGCGACGACCCCGCCCTGGTAGGCTGCGGAGAGCTTCAGCACGTCAGTATATTTCAGGTCGACATAGGCCACGCCGCGCGGCAGCGCCTTGCGGGCAAGTGCGTGGATCGCGAACAGCGGCACCAAGAGGGTGGTGATGTTGACGAAATACATCGGCAGGTCGGTCGGAGCGAAGAACATCCCCTGGATCGCAAGCCCGGCGGCCAATCCGACCGCGGCGGGGGCGGCGCCCAGAATCAGCAGAATGGTGGAGCCGAGAATGAAATGGACCTCGGAGATGCCGACAGGGAAATGCGGCAGCAGCTCGAAGAAGATCAGAACGGCCACGGTCGCAGCAACGCTGCGTGCGACGAAGGACGCGGCGGGGCGCGTTTTGAGCTCGTCCGCGATCAGCTTGGCGGAATAGCCGGCAGCACCGGCGGCGGTGCCATAGGCCAGCACCATTTTGGCGCCGTGAACGACTCCGGGTTCGATATGCATAGTATGTCTCCTTTCCGTCGCACCCGACGGGAGTTTCGTTTCGTGCCTGGCAGGTCTCCTGGCTCGCGGGTCGCTGCTTCTGTTCCCCTTCCCCGCGCACGGTGGCCCGAGTGGTTTGCCGAACAGACGCTCGCCGCTTACAGTCGCGGGGGCGGCTTTGGCCTGGATCGCCGAAGCGATCGCACCATATTCCCTCTTCGCTCTCGGCGGGCGCCGACAGACCAGACGCCCCACCTAACCGCGAAGACCGGTTTCGCGCAATGGTGTTGTGCCGTTATGCAGGCGCAGCGGGGCGTTTTTTCAGCAGGTAGACATCCATGATCCAGCCGTGATCGGCGCGCGCCGCGGCTCTCGTGGCTTCGATCCGATCGGCGACCTGCGTCAGCGGACCATGAATCAGCCGCTCCTCGGCCATGCCCAGATAGGCGCCCCACCAGATGTCGTAGTCCGCGGGCGGCAGGGTACGAAAGGCGCAGGTGCCGTCGAGCATCACGGCGACCGTATTCGCAGCCGGGGGCCAGCCGTCCTCGCGGAGCCGTCGCCCTGTGGTCACGACGAAGGGCGCACCGATCTCGTTGATCGGGATTGCGTGCGCGGCGGTCAGCGCCTGCAGCGCCGTGATGCCGGGGATGACGCGTACCAATGGCCGCGGGTCGAGCCGTGCGAAGATGCGCAGGGAACTGTCATAGAGAGAAGGGTCGCCCCAGATCAACAACGCCACGCGGCGCGGCGACGGCGTTTCGCCCGCAATCGCGGCCTGCCAAGCGCGGGCGATGGCGTCGTGCCAGTGTTCCACACCCTGCAGGTAACCATCTTCTGTGCGGCGCTCGGGGATGTCGAAATGGGCGATACGCGGCGGTGTGCCGTCGCAGGCGTGCGCGATGATGGTTTCGCGCAGCTCGGCGAGGTCGGATTTCGCCGCGCCCTTGCGCGGGATCAGGATCAGGTCGGCGGCCCGGATCGCCGCTTCGCCTTGCCGGGTCACGTGGTCTGGATTGCCGGTCCCGATACCGATCAGCGACAGCTCAACCATCCTCATGCTCCGTCAGCGGGCCATAGAGGATCAGCGCCGGGGCCGGGCTGATTGCCTGCGCCAACCGGTCGGAGAGCTGCGCGACGGTGCTGCGGTGCAGGGACTGCTCGGGCGTCGAGACAGCCTCGGCCAGTAGCGCGGGCGTGTCGGGTGGCAGCCCGTGGTCGACCAGCATCCGCGCGAGCTGGGGAAAGGTGCGCATGCCCATGAAGACGACGGTGGTCGCGGCGGGATCGGCGAGGGCGGCCATGTTCAGATCCTCGGGCAGGTGGCCCACCACGTCGTGCCCGGTGACGAACTGCACTCGCCGCGCGGTCAGCCGGCGGGTCAGCGGGATGCCGGCGGCGGCGGCGGCAGCACAGGCCGACGGGATGCCCGGAATGATCTCGTATGCGATTCCGGCTTCTCGTAGCGCGCCGAGTTCTTCCTCCAGACGTCCGAACATGCCGCCATCGCCGGATTTGAGACGCACCACCCGCGCACCGCCACTGGCGTAGTCGACCAGAAGGCGGCTGACATGGTCCTGCTTGGGCGAGGGCCGGCCGGCCCGTTTGCCGACGCCGACCAGGTCGGCCCCCTGGTGGGCATGAGACAGGATCGGGCCCGAACTCAGATCGTCGAACAGGATCGCATCGGCGCGCTTCATGCGGTCGACCGCCTTGAGCGTCAGAAGCTCGGGATCGCCCGGGCCCGAACCGACGAAGGAAACGAAGCCGCTCATCTTGTTGCACTCGCGATGAGGTGAAAGAAGGTGCCGCTGGCAAGGCCGCGCACCGAGCCGGTCTCGGGCACCGGCGCGCCCTCGGCGTCGGTCACGTCGGCCAGGGGGGCGTCGGGTTGCTCGAGGATGGTCGAGTAGTGGAACTCATGCCCCCGCAAGCTGATGCCGGGGGCGAAACCGGGCATCGGTTGGCGCAGTGTCGCACGACGATAGCCGAGGTGAAACTTGCGCTTCTCGTAGGAGGTGACGAGGCCGAGAAGACCCGCCATTCGGTGGCTCACCCCCTCCTTGTCGATCAGCGCCTCGCCGAGCGCCATGTAGCCGCCGCATTCGCCATGAACGGGCCGGGTTTCCGCGTGCCGCCGCAGGCCGGTCATGAATCGCTCGGCGGCGGCGATGCGCCCGGCGTGCAGCTCGGGATAGCCGCCGGGCAGCCAGACCAGGTCCGCGTCAGGGGCAGGCGCTTCGTCGGCGATCGGGGAAAACGGCAGAACCTCTGCTCCGGCGGCGCGCCAGCCCTCGATCAGATGCGGATAGGTGAACGAGAACGCCGCGTCGCGCGCCAGAGCGATTCGCTGGGCCGGGGGCCGCGGCAGCGCGGCCGACGACGGCCCTTCCGGGCCCGAGGAGGCCGCTGCCTTCACCGCGACCAGGTCGACATGGTCGCGCAGGAAGGCGGCATAGCCCGCGATCGCGCGGTCAAGATCAGGATGTTCCACCGCCTGGATCAGGCCCAGGTGGCGCTCGGGCAGGGTCAGGTCGCCGCGTCGGGGCAGCACGCCCAGCACAGGCAGCCCGGCGCGCTCCATTCCCATCCGGGTCAGCCGTTCGTGGCGCGGGCTGGCGACCCGGTTCAGGATCACGCCGGCAAAGGGCAGATCGGGCAGGTAGCTGCGAAAGCCCAGTGCCGTTGCTGCCGCCGATTGCGCCTGACCGCCGACATCCAGCACCAGGACCACCGGCCAGCCCATGCGCAGGGCGGTCTCGGCACTGCTGCCATGCCCGGTTTCGCCGGGTTTGGCGACACCGTCAAACAGACCCATCGAGCCTTCGGCGATCACGATGTCGGCCCCCTCGGCCCGCCCGGCTATCGCGTTCAACAGGGACTCGTCCATCGCCCAGGTGTCGATGTTGAACGATGCCCGACCGGCAGCCGCCAGGTGAAAGGCCGGATCGATATAGTCGGGTCCGCTCTTGAAGGGTTGAACTTCCAACCCATCCTCGACCAACGCCCGCAGCAGGCCCAGCATGACCGTCGTCTTGCCGGTACCGGAAGATGGGGCCGAGATCAGCAATCCGGGTGGGTTAGTCATCCCCGTGGCTCCAGCTCGACCAGGGGCTGTCGGCGGATTGCGGACGATACCGGCGATCGTAATCGGTGGCGTAGAGACAGCTTTCGGCGAACCCCTCGCCCGCCAGCGCCGGCCCGACCAGGATCAGAGCGGTGCGCGAAATGCCGTCGTCCATGGCGTCGACCAAAGTGCCCAGTGTCGCACGGATGATGCGTTCGTCGGGCCAACTGGCGCGATAGACGACGGCGACGGGACAGCCTGCGCCATAGAACGGCGTCAGGTCGGTGATCACCCGGTCCAGATTGCCGATCGACAGGTGAATCGCCAGCGTCGCACCGGTGGCGGCGAAATTGGCGAGGGTTTCGCCCTCGGGCATGGCAGAGGCCCGCCCCGGCGTTCGGGTCAGAACCACCGATTGGGCCAGCCCCGGCAACGTCAACTCGGCCCCGAGTGCGGCGGCTGCGGCGGCGAAGGAGGGAACCCCCGGCGTCACGCTCACGGCAATGCCCTCGGCGCGCAGCCGGCGCATCTGCTCGCCCATCGCCGACCAGACGGACAGGTCGCCCGAATGCAGGCGAGCCACGTCCTGCCCGGCGGCTTCGGCGGCGCGGCACTCGGCGATGATCGCGTGAAGGTCCATGGAGGCCGTGTTCACGATCCGCGCACCTGCCGGACAGTGGGCAAGGATCTCCTCGGGCACCAGTGAGCCGGCATAAAGGCAGACCGGACAGGCAGCGATGATGTCGCGCCCGCGCAGGGTCAGCAGGTCTGGCGCGCCCGGTCCGGCGCCGATGAAATGAACTGTCATGAGGGCTCCGTTGTTGCGAGCGCGCAAGTGGCGCGACGATCTTCCGAAACGTGGCGGGGCGAGAGCAGGCGCGCGCCCGCGCCGGCGGCGGCCAGCGCGGCGGCTTCCGCGACGCTGCCCGTGTTGCGGTGGGCCTGGCTGTGGGAAGACAAGGTCAGGGTCGTCACCGCTCCCAACTGGTCCGCTGCGACAGCCGTGACAGGCAGTCCGGTTTGCGCCGCCAGCGCGCGCAGGCAGGGCGCATCCAATTTGTCGTCCGGTGCGGCCAATGCATTCACCGGCCGCCCCTGGGCGGCGCGATCGAGCGCCGATACAAGGCTGGCGCAACTCGCATTGGCGCGAAATCCGAAGCCCGCGACGATCACAGCGTCACGCTCCACTGAACGACGGGATAGGTCGCGCGCCATGCCTGCTTGCGGCCCAAGGGTTCCGCATGCGCAAGCTCGATCCGCATCAGGTCGCCACCATTTCGGGCTTGTGCGGCACACAGCAAAGCCTCGCTTTCCAGTGTCACCGCGTTGGCGACGATCCGTGTGCCAACCGGCAGATGGGAGGTCAGCCAGTCCAGCATCCCGTCGGACAGGCCGCCGCCGATGAACACGGCGTCCGGGCGCGCAAGACCTTGCAAGGCCCCGGGCGCTGTCCCGGTCACGATGCGCAGCCGGTCGGTGCCGAGCGCATCGGCATTTCGCTGGATCCGTTCGGCTCGGTCGGGGCGCGGCTCGATGCTGGTGGCTTGCATGGCGGGATGCCGTAGTAGCCATTCGATCGCCACCGATCCGCTGCCGCCCCCGATGTCCCAGAGATGTTCGCCCGGACGCGGGGCGAGAGCCGACAGCGTCAAGGCGCGCATCGGGCGTTTGGTGATCTGCCCGTCCGTTTCGAACGTCTCGTCAGGCAGGCCAGAAGCAAGCGGCAGCACCGGGCCATCTCCCGCGATCTCGATGCCGACACAGACCGGATGCGCGGCATCGTCGACACCGGGTGCGTCCGCCGTGAATGTGCGAACCCGTTCACGCGGCCCGCCGAGCGCTTCCATCACGTGCAGGGTAGAAGCCCCGAAGCCCGACCCGTCCAGCCAAGAGGCCAGTGCCGCGACGGCAGGCCCGTCGCGCAGCAGTACGATCGCCTTGATCCCCGGCGCCAAGTGGGGGCGCAAACGTGTCAGCGGGGCAGCGTGCAGACCCAGCGTGACGGTCGATTCCAGCGGCCAGCCAAGTCGCGCGGCGGCCAGCGAAAAGGTCGACAGGCCTGGTTGCGCGATCCATTCCTCGGGTTCCAGGTGGCGCGCAATGACGCTGCCGGCGCCGAACCAGAATGGATCCCCCGAGGCCAGCACGACAACGCGCTGTCCGCGCACCTCCAGAAGCAGGGGCAGCCCGTCCTCGAAGGGCACCGGCCATTCGATCCGGCGCCTACCCAAACCGGGCAAAAGGTCGAGATGCCGGCGCGCGCCCATCACGACGTCGGCTTTCGCCAGTGTTTCACGGGTTGCGGGCGACAGTCCGTCCGGGCCATCCTCGCCCAACCCGATGATCGTCAGCCACGGAGACTCAGCCATCACGCCCCACGTTCTTATTCTGGGCGGCACGACCGAAGCGAGTGCCCTGGCGCGGGTCGTGGCGGAGCATCGCCTGGCCGCGGTCTTCTCCTATGCCGGACGCGTTGCGCGGCCGCGCCCGCAGCCGCTGCCGACGCGCGTCGGTGGATTCGGTGGGGTGGACGGGCTGACGGAATACCTCCGGGCCGAGGCGATCACCCATGTGGTCGACGCGACCCATCCCTTCGCCGCCGGGATGAGCCGCAACGCCATCACCGCCTGCGCCCGGATAGGCGTGCCGCTGGTCGCGCTGACGCGCCCGGCCTGGCAACGGCAACAAGGCGACCTCTGGACGAGTGTGGCGGGGATCGACGACGCGGTCGCCGCGCTCGACCGGCCGGCGACGCGTGTGATGCTGGCGCTCGGCCGGATGCATCTGGCGGCCTTCGCAGTGCGACCGCAGCACCACTACCTGTTGCGCCTGGTCGATCCCGCGGACCATCTGCCGCTGCCCGACTGCAGCGTGGTGATCGACCGTGGGCCGTTCACCGTGTCCGGCGACAAGGCCTTGCTGTTGGATCACCGGATCGAGCTGGTCGTGTCCAAGAATTCGGGCGGGGACGGGGCGCGCTCCAAGATCGACGCCGCGCGCGATCTGGGCTTGCCCGTTCTGATGATCGACCGGCCCGCGATCCCCGACCGCGACGAGGTCGCGACTTCGCAAGAGGTGTTGGCATGGCTTGGTCATTCCGGCGTGAACCTCGGCGTATAGACGATCGGGTTGACGGGCCTGTCGATGATCCGCGTCCGCGACGACCCGACGATCACCACGGTGCTCATGTCGGCCATGTCGGCGGTCGCTTCGCCCAGTGTCGTGATCCGCAGGCTTTCGTCCGGCCGGCTGACCGCGCGGGCGAAGAGGATCAACCGATCGGCTCCGCATTGGGTGCGCAAGGTTTCGAGCGCCTTCTCGAAGCCTTCCGGTCTCGATTTCGAGCGTGGATTGTAGAAGGCCATGGCGAAATCGGCTTCTGCGGCGAGGCGCAGACGCTTCTCGATCAAAGCCCAGGGTTTTAGGTTGTCGCTCAGATTGATGGCGCAGAAATCGTGCCCCAGTGGCGCACCGGCGCGGGCGGCAGCGGCCAGCATCGCGGTGATGCCCGGCAGTACATCGATGTCCAGCGTGCGCCACGCGTCAGGGCCCTCTTCCACCGCTTCGAAAACGGCCGAGGCCATGGCGAAAACGCCGGGATCGCCCGAGGAGACCACGACCACGCGATGCCCTTGAACGGCGAGGTCCAGCGCGTGGCGGGCGCGGTCCAGTTCGACGCGGTTGTCGCTGGCGTGCAAGGTCAGGCCGTCACGAGGGGCGACGCGCGCGACATAGGGGATATAGCCGACGACGTCGGTTGCCGCAGCCAGTGCGGTGTTGGCCTCGGGTGTGACCAGCGACTCGTCCCCGGGGCCGAGCCCGACGATCTTGAGCCAACCGCTCATGGGCGCCGCCCGTTGCCGTGAACGATCACGATCGAGAAATAGGGCGTGACCTTGTCTCCGGCCTCGGCCAGGGGCGTCACCGTTTGTTCGGGCATGGCGGCGAACTCCACCAGCCAGGCGCGGTCGGTCAACCCGGCGCGCGCCAGCGCCCGGCGCACCTTGGCAAAGTTGCGCCCGATCTTCATCACCACCAGCGCGTCCGTATCGGCCATGCGGCGCGCCAGATCGTCCTCGGGCAGCGTGCCCATCAGGACGGTCAGGACATCGTCGCCCCAGGTGATCGGTGTTCCGGTCGCGGTCCAGGCACCGGACATGCCGGTGACGGCCGGCACGACCTCGACCGGGACCTTGCCATTCAGTCGCGCGTAGAGATGCATGAAGCTGCCATAGAAGAACGGATCACCCTCGCACAGCACGACCACATTCTCGCCCCGCTCGGACAGGACGCGCAAGCGGTCGCTGCTGTCCTTGTAGAAGGCCGAGAGCAACGCGTTGTAGCGCGGGTCGGTCACCTCGATCTCGGTGGTGACCGGGTATTCCATCGGGTATTCGGTGACCCCCTCGGCCAGCAACCCCTCGACGATGCGGCGTGCCTGACCCTGCCGGCCCGGCTTGCGGAAAAAGGCGACGTGGCGCGCGGCGCGCAGCAGACGGTCGGCACGGACGGTCATCAGGTCCGGATCACCCGGACCGAGACCGACGCCGTGGATCGTTCCGGGGCTCATTCGGCGCGACTCGCGATGGCATTGACGGCGGCAACGGTGATTGCCGAGCCGCCCAGCCGGCCCTTGACGATGCAGCAGGGCACCGGCTGTGCAGCCCAGAGCGCGTCCTTGCTTTCCACCGCGCCAACGAAGCCCACCGGGCACCCGATGATCGCGGCCGGACGCGGGCAGTCCTGATCTTCCAGCATGTTCAGCAGGTGAAACAGGGCCGTGGGCGCGTTGCCGATGGCGACAACCGCACCGGCCAGACGCGGACGCCACAGCTCCAGCGCAGCCGCGGAGCGGGTGTTGCCCATTTCGACGGCCAGCGGACGCACACGCTCGTCCTGCAGGGTGCAGATCACATCGTTGTCGGCGGGCAGGCGGAACCGCGTGACGCCCTCGCTGACCATCCGCGCATCGCAGAGGATGGGTGCGCCCGCTTCCAGAGCCACACGGGCGGCAGGCACGAAGCCGGGTGAGAACCGCACATGCGCTTCCAGCCCGACCATGCCGGCGGCGTGAATCATGCGGACGGCGACCTGCTCCTCGTCCGCGTCAAAGCGCTGGAGATCTGCCTCGGCCCGGATTGTGGCAAAGGACTTGGCATAGATCGCCGCGCCGTCGGTTTCGTATTCATAGGGCATCGGGGTCGCTCATCAGGGCTTGGAGGTCATCTGCGGTCAGGCCATGTCGGGAGGGCTCATCCCATGCGCATCCGTCGCGGACAAGGTCGAAACGTCCGTCGCGGCCCACCAGCGTGACCGTCGCGGGGCGGGGGCGCGCGCAGCCCTTGGCACAGCCCGAAACGTGCAAGCTGCCCTGCGCGCGGGTGGCGAGCAGGCGCGCGATCTCGCGGGTTGTGACCGTTGCCTGGGGACAGAAGGGCGCGCCCGCGCAGGCGTCGGTCACCAGCAGCGGGTCGTCCGGGTGGGTGACGAAACAGCGTGCCGCCGTGGGCGCAGCGTCTTCCAGCAGGAACAAACGCCACGGGGTGACCCGCAACGCGGTCGCGCTGCTGCGCTGGATCAGGTCGGCCAGCGAGCCCGCGGGCAATTGGCCAAACGGTGCGCCGAGGAGAGCGCCGAACGGTGTCGCGCCCGGCATCGGATCGGGTGCAATCGCGGCGGGTGCGGCACCGGTCCAACTCGCTGGCAAGGGCGTCTTGCGGACCAGTTGCGCCATGCGGCGGTGATCGGCGTCCGAGTTGGCGGCAAACCATCGGGCCAGTTCCAACAGGTCGTCGATCGCGGTGTCGGGCGTTGTCGCGCACCCAGTCGCCTGCCCGTCGGCCCGAAGGATCAGCCGGTCGTCGCACCCGGTTTCCAGTCGGATGTCGGCGGAGTTTCCGGCAAGGCAGCGTGTCGTTCCGGCGTCGATGGCAAAGCCGAACTTCGCGGGCAGCGGCGGCAGATCGCGCAGCCGCGCGATCAGATCCCGCGCCAATCGCGCAGTCAGGTCGCTTCCGTCATGAAACGGCTGCACCAGGATGTTGCGGCGGGACTCAAGGCCCGGTTCCCGATCCAGCAAGTCGAGTGCCGCTAGGTCGTCCAGCAGCATTTCGTGCGAACCCTCGGCGACGCCGCGCAATTGCAGGTTGGCGCGGTTGGTCAGGTCGATCGTGCCGTTGCCGTGCCGCTGCGCGGCCTCGCACAGCCCGACTGCCTGTGCTGCGGTCAGCCGGGCCAGTCGCGGGCGCACGCGGACCACAAGGCCGTCGCCCGACATCATCGGGCGGTGTGCGCCGGGGCACCAGCCCTTGATCTCGGGCGCACTCATGGCTGCGTGTCCATTGCGGCGCGGATGGAGTTGCGGCGGGTCTGCCACAATCCCGCGTCGAGCAAGGCGCGGAAGCGGTCCTGCATGGCGCGATGCGCCGACGGATTCTCGCGGGCGAGAAAGGCGTCGACCTCGGCGTCGCCCAACGTCGCGTCGTGGTAGAGGTCGAACAGATGCGGTGCCACCGCGCCGGCCAGATGGGCGAAGGCGGCCATGTGATCCAACGTGGCGGCGATTTCCGCAGCACCCCGAAAGCCGTGCCGTTGCATGCCCTTGATCCAGCCGGGGTTGGCCGCGCGGGCGCGAACGACACGGGCGATCTCTTCGGATAGGGTGCGGGCGCGGGGCAGGGCGGGGTTGGTGTTGTCGAGGTGATAGAGCCGCGCCGTGCCACCGGTCTGCGCCTTGGCGGCGGCGAATCCGGCTTCGTGCGTGGCATAGTCATTGGCCAGCAGCAGGTCTGTTTCCGCAAGATCCTGCAGGTGGACGAAAGCGTCGGCACGCGCCACCCGGTCGCGGATACCGTCCGTGTCGCGCGCGACGTGATCGCCTTCAAGTGCGAAGGCGCTGGCGGCGAGCCAGGCCTCCCCGGCGCGGGCGCGGGCGTCGGCATCATACGTTTCCGTCAGCGCGCCCATACCCAGCCCGTAGCTGCCTGGTGCCGGGCCGAAGACCCGCGCGGCGGGGGCGCGACCCGCATAGGGATTCCAGTCGGGCGCCTCGTCCCGGACGGCGAGCGCACGCACAGCCTGACCGAAAAGCGCCGAGAGTGTCGGGAACACATCGCGAAACAGGCCCGAAACCCTGAGTGTCACGTCGAGCCGGGGCCGGTCGAGATCGGTGATCGGCAAAACCTCGATGCCCGAAACCCGTTCCGATCCCTTATCCCATACGGGCTTCACCCCCAGCAGGTGCAACGCCATCGCGAATTCCTCGCCCGCCGTGCGCATCGTGGCCGACCCCCAGAGATCGACGATCAGACCCTTGGGATAGTCGCCCTCGTCCTGAAGGTGCCGTCGGATCAGTTCCTCGGCCAGCTTGACGCCTTGGGCGTAGGCGCTGCGGGTGGGCACCGAACGGGGGTCGGTGGTGTAAAGGTTCCGCCCGGTCGGCAGCACGTCGCTGCGGCCGCGATAGGGCGACCCGCTCGGCCCTGCCGCGACGCGGCGGCCGGCGAGCGCGTCCAGCAGGCCCGCGCGCTCTGCCTCTGCAGAAGCAGTGGTGTCGAACGTGCCCGCTGTTTCAGGTGCGCGGCCAAAGATGTGCAGCCCATCTCCGAACTGGCTTTCCTTGATGTCGCAGACGAAGCGATCGATCCGGGTGATCGCCTCGGCGGTAGAGGTTGCGCGGTCGAGCCCCAGATCGTCCTCAACGCCAAGGGCGCGCGCCTCGGCGCGGATGTCGGCCTGCAAGCGTTCGCGGCGCTTCGGGTCGAGCCCATCGGCGTTGGAAAACTCGTCCAGCAGCGCCTCGAGCCCAGCCATGCGCTCGGGGGTGCCGCTGTCGCGCAGCGGCGGGGGCACATGGCCCAGCGTCACCGCGCCGATTCTGCGCTTGGCCTGCGCGGCTTCGCCCGGATCGTTGACAATGAAAGGATAGATCACGGGGAGGTCGCCGATCAGCGCCTCGGGCCAGCACGCGGCAGACAGGGCCACCGACTTGCCCGGCAGCCACTCCAGCGTGCCATGCGCGCCGATATGGATCAGCGCATCGGCCTTCAGCGCATGGCGTAGCCAGAGGTAGAAGGCGACATAGCCGTGACGCGGCGTGCGCGACAGGTCGTGGTAGTCGTCCTCGCGCGTTTCAGGCGCGCCCCGCTCGGGTTGCAGGGCGACGACGGCCTTGCCGCGCCGCAGGGCGGTGAACCGCATCTGGCCATCGATGCAAGCAGGGTCGTCTTCGGGCGGGCCCCAGGCTGTGTGCAGGTCTTCGCGCAGCGGCGCGGGCAGGTTGGCGAGCGCCTGCTTGTAGTCCTCCAGCGGCCACGCAATGCTTGCGTCGGGCAGGGTCTCGGCCAGCGACGAAACGTGGGCAATCTCATGGCCCAGATCGGCCAGGATCGCTTCGGTTGAAGCCAGAGCATCCAGTCCGACCGCATGGCCCATCTGCCACTCCTTGCCAGGATAGGTGGAGAGCACGAGCGCCGGGACGCAGTCGCTCGCCGGAGTGGCGGCCAGACGGACCCAGCCTGCCACCCGATCGGCGATGGCTTCGATCCGGTCGGGCTCGGGCTGGTGTGCGTAGCGTGAGAATTCCAGCGCCGGATCGGGAGCGCCGGGCTGCTTGAACGAAGCGACACCGGCTATGATCCGCCCATCCACCTCGGGCAGGACCACGTGCATCGCAAGGTCGGCGGGCGATAGGCCCCGCTCGGCCCCGGCCCAGGCGTCACGCGTCGAGGTGGCCAGCGCCGCCTGGAAGACCGGCACCCCGGCGGCGTCGAGCGGCGACGTGCCGGAGTCGCCCTTGCCGGAAAACGCGGTGAGGTTCACGATGGCCGAGGGGGCGAGATGGCGCACCTGCCGGGCGATCCAGACCGCGGCTTCCGGTGCCTTCAGAGAAGGAGCGAAGAGGGTCGCCGCCTCGAACCCGCGTGCGCGGAATGCCGAGACCAGAGCCTCGACCGGTGCCATGTCGGCCGCCGTGATGTAGGCGCGATAGACCGTGATCAGGATGCGCGGGTGATCGGGGTCCGGCGCGAAGGCCGCGACCGGGCAAGTCAGCCCGTGTTCGGGGGTCCATGCGCCGACCTGCGGCAGCGCCTTTGCGCCGCGCACCGGCCCCGCATAGAGCCCCGCAGCAAGCGCCAGCTGTGCCAGCGCGGCCTGTGCGGCGACCGCGCCGCCGGTGTCGCAGAGATGGGTGAGACGGCGCAGGGTCGAGACCGGCAAGGTGGACATCTCATCGAGTCGCGTGTCCTCGCGCCCGTCCGCCGGCAGGACGGCGACCGCCACCCCCCTCGACTGAGCCAGCGCCTGCACCTGTTGCAGTCCGTAGGACCAGTAGGGCACCCCGCCGATCAGCCGGATCAGGATGCCCTTCGCGCCCGTCAGGGTCCGCTCGACATAGGTGTCGACAGACAGCGGGTGTTTCAGGGCCGAAAGATTGGCCAGGCGAAGCGACGGCATCCGTCCGTCGGGACCGCCGCCGCGATGCCAGCCACTCGCGAAGGCACCGAGATCGCTGTCGGAGAAGGACAACACCACCAGATCGGCCGGGCTCTGGCCCAGGTCGGTCGGGGTCTCGGTCTCTTCCAGTCCGTGGCTTTCGCGAAAGACGACATGCATCGGCGGAGCGCTTTCCCCAGGGTTCAGCCTATTCGGCGGCGACCGGCGCGCCGGTCAGGATCTCGTGAATCGCGGCGGCGTCGATATCGTCGTGTTCCGCGATCACGACCAGCCGGCCCTGCCGCGATTCGTCGGCTTTCCACGGCCGGTCGAACTGGTGACGGACGCGCGCGCCGACCGCCTGCACCAACAGGCGCATAGGCTTGCCGGTGACCGCCGCATAGCCCTTGACCCGCAGGATGTTGCGCTCGTTCGCCAGTTTCTCGATGCGCGCAACGAGGTCGGCGGGATCGCTCTGTTCCGGGATCGCGACGACGATGCTGTCGAAATCGTCATGCTCGTGATCGTCGGCGCTGTCATGATGGGAGGGCCGCGCATCCATGTCGTCTTCGGCGGCGGCCTCAAGACCCAGGATTACCCGCACGTCCACCGCGCCCTCGGCGACCTCGACCACCGGCAGCGGGCGAGGGGCCTCGGCGGCGATGATCGCGCGGGCCTTCGCGACGCCTTCGGGGCCGGCGAGGTCCGGTTTGGTCAGCAGGATGATGTCCGCGCAGGAGATCTGGTCTTCGAACACTTCCGAAAGGGGCGTTTCGTGGTCGAGGCTGTCATCGGCGGCGCGCTGAGCGTCGACCGCGGCGACATTGGGCGCGAAGCGACCCGCCGCCACCGCTTCGGCATCCGCCAGTGCGATCACGCCGTCGACGGTGATCTTCGAACGGATATCCGGCCAGTCGAACGCCTTGAGCAGCGGCTTGGGCAGCGCGAGGCCCGAGGTCTCGATCAGGATGTGGTCCGGGCGCGGCTCCAGCGCCATCAGTGCCTCGATCGTCGGAATGAAGTCGTCGGCCACGGTGCAGCAGATGCACCCGTTCGCGAGTTCCATGATGTTCTCGGCCGGGCAATCGGGAATCGCGCAGGATTTCAGTATCTCGCCATCCACGCCGACATCGCCGAACTCGTTGACCACCACGGCAAGGCGCTTGCCTTGCGGATTCTGCATCAGGTGGCGGATCAGGGTGGTCTTGCCGGAGCCGAGGAAGCCGGTGATCACGGTGACGGGCAGCTTGGACAGGTCGGACATTCAGAAGTCTCCTTGCGGGGGGATGCGTGCGATGCAGTTCTTGCGGAAATGGACCGGGCGTTCGCGCCAGGGCACGAGGCCGTCGGTGGTGGCGTGATAGCGGGCCACGACATCGGCGATCATGTCGGCATCGGTCTCTTCGTGGAAATTGCCATAGACATAGGTCCAGCGGGCAGGTCCGCCGCGGAATACGACCGAACAGCCGCTGTCGCAGTTCGACAGGCATTCCACCGGGCGCAGGCGGACTCCCGCGGGCAGGGGCCGGCGGCTCAGCGCTTCGTGCAGACGGGCGCCGGGCCGCGGCCCGTCCTCATCTGTCGGCTGGCCGCGCCGACAGGTGGTGCAGACCAGAAGCTCTACGGGGGCTGCCGCGTCGGGATGATCGCTCATGCTCGCACCTTTCGGCCATGAAAGACGGGGAGGAGGCGGGCAAAGCAATGGCCAGACCCGTCACCGAGGCACCCCGCCCGGTTAACGTACAGTGTCGCTGGCAGGTCTCCCGGCTTGCGGATTCCGGAAAGCATCTGCTTTCCTGCGGGCCACCCGCCTTCCCGGCCTGCGGGCCAGTGGCTTGGGTGCCCTCTCCGGTCACGGTCGCGGGGGCGGCTGCGTCGTGCATTCCCTTTTCATCTGCCTGTAGGCAGAAACCAACGTAGTGGGGATGCGGCATGGCACGGGACCTTGTCAAGCACATGCGCGTCACACGCGGGGAAAATCGCCGGGCTGCCGTCGGGTATCGGGAACTAGGTGGACCGCTGATCCCGCCAGCCCAGCAGGGAGTCGAGAAGGGCAACCGCGAAAGCCGCGGAAAACGCGCCCGCCAATGTCAGCACGATCCGCGTGAAGCTGGCATAGGCCGGATCTTGAGTCGAAAGCGCCCCGGCGATCAGGGACAGGGCCACGGAGAATGCATACTGGTATACCATCGAGGGATGGTGCCCGTTCAGCATCTTGTTGCCGAGCCATAGCCCGATCAGGAAGATGAGACCCAGCAGGATCGGCAGGTGGGAGGACAGCAGGAAGACCGACAGCACGAAGGTGGCGCAGGCCGCGCCCAACAGGGTCGCACGGACGCGCTGTCCCGCCTCACCCCAGACCATGCCGCGCGTTGGAAACACGATCACCATCGCGGCCACCAGCGCCATTGTCAGGTCGGACGGCGACATCACGGAATAGAGCCAGAAACTGAGCCCGAGCAGAACGGTCGCGCGGATCGCGGCACCGATGGTGATGTTTCCGGGGCTTGGCAGCGGATTGTCCACCTGCACCTCGCGCGTGTGGGCGGGCAGCAAGGCGTAGACCAGCGGGGCGAGCACCAGAGCGACGAGGGCGGCGAGTGCCAGGTCGTCGCGCAGCACTTCGACGGTCGCAGTGCCGTGCATCCCCATGACCGACATGATCAGGACGACCACGATGACCAGCATTCCAAGCGGAGTGCCGGTGCGCAAAATCTCTCGGAAACCGAGGAAGTAGAGAAGCCACATGACTCCGAGGAAGATCGCCGGCATCGGGACAAGGTGTTCGACCAGCCACGTCATCGCGAAGACCAGAACGATCAGGATCAGCGGACCCGCCAGCGCCTTGACAGGCACAAAGGCTTTTCGGGTTCCGGCGATGATGCCCAACGGCAGGGCGGCGATCACGGCGGGCAGGGCCGGGTCCAGAAGCGGGATCGCGGCATAACCCAGGGTTCCGATCAGCGCGAGGCGGACCGCGAACAGCGGGTCTTCGCGCACATCGGGCCGGGGGGTCACATACACGGAACGCGCCTAGTGCAGATAGCTGATGACCGATCGGATGCGCTGGCCAAGGCCGACGATCCAGGCCACCGGGTTGCCGGTGCCTTCGGCGTAAACCACAGTATGAACCTTGCCGCCGATGCGGACCGCAGGGAATTCTTCCCCGTCGTCCAGCACCAGTTCGATCCGAACAGGAATGCGGCGGGCCGGTTCGAACCACCGATTGGCGGGTTGGTTCACCACCAGGCTGCCCTGGTTGCTGCGCCCGGGATCGATGCCCCAGGCGATGCTCTGGACCCGACCGCCATAGATTCTGCCCGGGACGGCGTCGAACAACAGCCCCACGGTGTCGTCTGCTTCGACACCGCGCAACTGGTTTTCACGCAGATCCACGGTGACCCAGACATCTCCCGCGTCGATGAAGGTCAGCGCGGGGCTGCCGGCTGCGACAAACTCGCCTTCCGACAACAGCACGTTGGTGACCGCGCCGTAGTGCGGCGCGCGGACGGTGGTCGATGCCAGATCGTACTGCGCCTGTTCGAGCTGAGCCTGCGCCGCTGCGATTGCAGGGTTGTCTTCACCGTCCGGGCCAAGCTGCTTGCGCGCGCTTTCGAGGCTGGCCTCGGCGCTGGCAAGCTGGGCTTCGGCGGCGGCGACTTCGTTGCGGGCGGCGTCCCCCTGAGCCTTGGACGCGTATCCGCGTTCCTCCAGGCGGATGACCCGGGACGCCTGCGCCCGCGTGGTTTCGAGAGCACTGCGCGACCTGGTCACCTCGGCCTGCGCGGCCAGAAGCGAGGTGCTGGACGCATCGATGTTCTGCACCGTCGAGGTCAAGTTGGCCTCGGCCTGCCGCACGGCCAGTTCATACGGTCGACGGTCAAGCGAAAACAGCGGATCTTCGGCCTGCACGATCGCGTCGTCGCTGACATGCACCTCGATGACCTCGCCCGAAATCCTGGGAGCGATCTGCACGACATGAGCGGATACGCTTGCCCGCGACGACGAGGGTGCGAGCCGGTCCGTCAGCGCATAGAACGCCATCGCCACAACGATCAGCAGGACCACGACCACGGCGATTTTTGCGGCCGGGTTTGAGGGGGATGGAGTCTCGTCGCGTGTGCTCATTCCTGCAGCCCTTCAGGCAAACTGACGTTCTGATGTGGTCTGGACGGGATTTATCTCAATCCCGGCGCCGGACCAATTCTTCCCGCGACGTGGCCTCTGTCTGTGGGTGATCGCGCGGCATCGGCGTCGGGTTCGACCACCGCGCGGCACCCTTGGTATGGACGGGGGCACTCATGGTGCCCTCCGTGCTTCTTCGTGCGGTCTATCAGACCTTGAGATTCGGGATGATCTGTTTCTTGCGGCTGACGACGCCGGGCAGCACGACAGTGTCGCCCTCCGCGCGCGCATCGAAGCTCTTGGCGGCGACGGTGCGCACCAGGTCGTTGGGCACCAGCAGCGTGCTTTGCTCGTTCAGGATATCGACCACGAACAAGAGCACCTGATCGACGCCGTCCTCGGTGGCGACGGATTTCATCGACTCGATCAGGCTGGCCTTGCGGTCCAGGATCGTCGCCGGCGAGGTGGTTTCCAGAACCGACACGCGGAACTTGGTGCCGGCGACCTCGTATTCCTTGCTGTCCATGCGCAGCAGCTCGGCGTCGCTGAACGACGATACGTCGGATTTCGCAGCGAACATCTCTTCGGCGTAATCCGGAATCGAAATACCCAGTTCGCCCGCCAGCTTCTCGGCGACGGCCTTGTCATGGGGGGTGGTGGTCGGGCTGCGGAACTCAAGCGTATCGCTGAGGATGCAGGTCAGCATCGCGCATTTTACCGGATCGGGCATCTTGCCCATGTCGTCGCCGATCAGGTCGTGCATGATCGTCGCGGTGCACGCGACCGGGCGAATGGTGATGTCGATCGGACCCTTGGTTTCCAGCCCGCCGACCAGCTTGTGATGATCGATGATCGCCTGCACGTCCGCACCGTTGATGTTTGCAGGCAGTTCGGCGGGGTTGTTGGTGTCCACGATCACGACCGGAGCGTCGTCGGCAACGTCACTGATGATCGAGGGCTTGGGCAGGTCCCAGCGCTTGAGCATGAACGCGGCTTCGGTGTTGGGTTCGCCCAGCAGCACGGCCTCGGCGGGGGTGCCTTTCACCTCGTTCAGGTACCAGGCCCAGATGATGGGCGAGCCGGTGGAGTCGGTGTCGGGAGATTTGTGTCCGAAAACCTGGATGGTCATGCGTTTCGTCCTGTAAATAGGGGGTGTCGTTCGCGCGCCTTATAGGAACCGTCCGTCTGCTTGTCACCCGCCGTCGCGCAGGATGCGACCGTTGGTCAGAGCCAAGCCACCTCAGGTGCGTTGACACGGGACGGCGGCGCGCGCGAAAAACAAGGCTCACTTTGGCAGGAGGCCGGGGCGGACGGTGGAAAATCGCAGGCAGATCGAGGCGCAGTGCGCGCGCCGCCACGGGGCGCTGCGGGCGGCTGAGCGTTTCGTCTGTATTGACAATCCGCGCCGCTTTGTTCGTCGTCTCTTGTCCGCGACATCAGGGATGGACTCCCGTGCCTGCTGATCAGCCGCTGCGTGAGCAGGCGCTGTATCCGCCGATCAAGGCGCTGCTCGAACGGCAGGGCTACGAGGTCAAAGGAGAGGTCGGCGCTGCGGACGTGGTCGCGCGGCGTGGCGAAGAACCGCCCGTGATCGTCGAACTCAAACTGCGCTTTTCATTGGCGCTCTTCCACCAGGCGGTCGCGCGTCTTGCGATCACTGACCTGGTTTACATTGCCGTGGCGCGCCCGACCGGCAAGTCGGCGCGCCGGGCGCTGCGGGACAATCGGGCGCTGTGCCGTCGCTTGGGTCTCGGGCTTATTACGGTGCGCGCCGATGGAATGGCCGAGGTTTTGTGCGATCCGGGCCAGCAATCATTGCGACGTTCGCAGAAACGCGCTTTGAGGCTCCTGCGCGAGTTCGATCGGCTGCAAGGCGATCCGAACGCAGGGGGCGCGACGCGGCACGGCATTGTCACCGGCTATCGGCAGGACGCGTTGCGCTGCGCCGCGATGTTGGCCGAACACGGCCCGAGCAGGGGGATCGAGGTTGCCCGCACCGCCGCCGTTCCCGCCGCTACCCGGCTCATGCGCGACAATCACTACGGTTGGTTTGAACGCATCGGCCGCGGGGTCTATGCGCTTACGCCATCCGGATCGGAAGGGTTGCGGCACTGGGCCTACAGTTGGGAGCCAGCCGATGAGTCGGACTGATTCGCCGCGATGGAAATCGATTCGCCGAGTTTGGCGATGTTCGTGCAATCTAAGCGGGAAGCCGCCGGTCGGCGCGACTCTGACAGGTAGAAACTGGCCAGTATTTTAGGGGATTTTGGAGAAAAGCGTTCGGGAAGTGCGGATTTCCGCCTATGAATGAACTCGGCGCTTTGGCGCTGTGGTCAGGGGGAAGTGATGAGAGTTCTTGGTGCCGCATTTGCCCTGTGTTTCGGAGCATCCGCTGCATTGTCCGCCACACACACCCAGCTTTTGAACGATTACCCGTCTCCCGCGCTTGGGTCGCAATGCGATTTCGGTTTGCGCATTTGCGGTTCGGGTCTGTTTTTCGCGTTCCAGGTTGGCAGCGTGGCACCGAGCTATGACGATGTTGCCCTGACCGCAACAACCACCGGTATGTTTCACCAGTCAACGCCCGTCGGTCAGACATTATCTACCGACATTTCGATCAATTCTCCGACGACGGGCCCTGTGGATGCGGGCGGTATGGCCTTCAAGGCTGCGGGAGGACCGGAATTGACCGAAGCCATCGGTCGGGGAGCGGAAAGACGACATGGTCATGAGCGATTTCCCGTTCAGGGCATCGCCCACCTTCGTCACTCCTCTCCCCGGGTCGATGTCTGCGGCGGGATGGGTAGTGATTTCTGGTATTGTAGCACCGGGATTGACACGTCGGCGTAATCGCAGCCGGCGCGCCCGAATTTCTATGACGCAAGCGCCCGGCTCTGCCGGGCGTTTTTTTGTGACCGAACCTGTTGACAGGTCGTGAAACGCTCCCTAGCTATCCGGCGTTGGCACTCGCCTTGGGTGAGTGCTAATGATCCGTCCGCTGACCGACGGATCATGGAAACAACCTTTGAGCGTTAAGGAGCTGCAAAGATGGCATTCAAACCACTTCATGACCGGGTGCTCGTGCGCCGCGTGGAAAGCGAAGAGAAAACCGCTGGCGGACTGATCATTCCTGACAGCGCCAAGGAAAAGCCTGCCGAGGGCATCGTTGTCGCAGTCGGCGCTGGTGCGCGCGACGAGGACGGCGACCGGATCAAGATGGACGTCAAGGAAGGCGACAAGATCCTGTTCGGCAAGTGGTCCGGCACCGAGGTCAACCTCGATGGCGAAGAACTGCTGATCATGAAGGAATCCGACATCATGGGTATCATCGAGTCGAGCGCTGCCGCGAAAGCAGCCTGAACGCCTCGGATCGTCTGACCCAAAACAACTCATCAGGAGAAGCCAAGAATGTCTGCTAAGGACGTCAAATTCGACACCGATGCCCGCAACCGCATGCTGAAGGGTGTCAACATCCTCGCCGACGCGGTGAAGGTGACCCTCGGCCCCAAAGGCCGCAACGTCGTGATCGACAAATCCTTCGGCGCGCCGCGCATCACCAAGGACGGTGTGTCTGTCGCCAAGGAAATCGAACTGGAAGACAAGTTCGAGAACATGGGCGCGCAGATGGTGAAGGAAGTCGCCAGCCGCACCAATGACGAAGCCGGCGACGGCACCACCACCGCGACGGTTCTGGCCCAGGCCATCGTCAAGGAAGGCCTCAAGTCGGTTGCCGCCGGCATGAACCCGATGGACCTCAAGCGCGGCATCGACCTCGCGACCTCCAAGGTCGTCGAAGCCATCAAGGCCGCGTCGCGCGACGTGTCCGACAGCGCCGAAGTCGCCCAGGTCGGCACGATTTCCGCCAACGGCGAAAGCGAGATCGGCCAGCAGATCGCGGACGCGATGCAGAAGGTCGGCAACGAGGGCGTCATCACCGTCGAAGAGAACAAGGGCCTGGAAACCGAGACCGACGTGGTCGAGGGCATGCAGTTCGACCGTGGCTACCTCAGCCCGTATTTCGTCACCAACGCGGACAAGATGACCGCTGAACTCGACGACTGCATGATCCTGCTGCACGAGAAGAAGCTGTCGAGCCTCCAGCCGATGGTTCCGCTGCTCGAGTCCGTGATCCAGAGCCAGAAGCCGCTTCTGATCATCGCGGAAGATGTCGAAGGCGAAGCGCTGGCGACCCTCGTGGTCAACAAGCTGCGCGGTGGCCTGAAGATCGCCGCCGTCAAGGCGCCGGGCTTCGGTGATCGTCGCAAGGCGATGTTGCAGGACCTCGCGATCCTGACGGGTGGTCAGGTGATCAGCGAAGATCTTGGCATGAAGCTGGAAAACGTGACCATCGACATGCTGGGTTCGGCCAAGAAGGTGCAGATCACCAAGGACGAGACCACGGTTGTCGACGGTGCCGGCGAGAAGGCAGAGATCGAAGCCCGCGTGGCCCAGATCCGCACCCAGATCGAGGAAACCACCAGCGACTACGACCGCGAGAAGCTGCAGGAACGTGTTGCCAAGCTGGCTGGCGGTGTGGCCGTCATCCGCGTCGGTGGCATGACCGAAGTCGAAGTGAAAGAGCGCAAGGACCGCGTCGATGACGCCCTGAACGCGACCCGTGCGGCCGTTCAGGAAGGTATCGTCGTTGGTGGCGGTGTGGCTCTGGTCCAGGCGGGCAAGACGCTCGAAGGCCTGACCGGTGCGAACTCCGATCAGAACATCGGCATCTCCATCGTCCGCAAGGCTCTGGAAGCACCGCTTCGTCAGATCGCCGAGAACGCAGGCGTCGACGGGTCCGTCGTTGCCGGCAAGATCCGCGAAAGCGACGATCCCAAGTTCGGCTTCAACGCGCAGACCGAAGAATATGGCGACATGTTCAAGTTCGGCGTGATCGACCCGGCCAAGGTGGTGCGCACCGCGCTGCAGGACGCTGCCTCGATCGCTGGTCTGCTGATCACCACTGAAGCGATGGTGGCCGACAAGCCGCAGAAGGAAGGCGCTGGCGCCGGTGGCGGCATGCCCGACATGGGCGGCATGGGCGGCATGATGTAATCACGCCTCTCTTGTCCAAGAGACCGAGAAGGGGAGCCAACGGGCTCCCCTTTTTTGGTGCGCCGGCCTTTGAATCGTCGCCTTGGGTGGGAGCGATCGAGAGCGCCGAATTCGAGGCGCTGTCCTCGGCCCAATCTTCCCGGCTGTTCTTTTTCCAGATCAGCCGCTAAGCGATGTCCATGCAGCTGTTTCTCCTGTCCGCCCTGACCATGACGGCCTTCGCGGCCAACTCGATCCTGAACCGTCTGGCGGTCGATAGCGGGGCCATCGACGCGGCCAGTTTCGCGGCGCTTAGGGTCCTGTCCGGGGCGGTCATGCTGGGCATCTTGGTGGCGATGCGCGGGGCCTCGCTGCAGCTCGTTGCGCGTCGCCGCGCGGTGGGCGCGTTGGCGTTGGTGGCCTACATGGTCGGCTTTTCCAGCGCCTATGTGACGCTCGACGCAGGTCTGGGCGCGCTGGTTCTGTTCGGAGTGGTGCAGATCACCATGTTCCTGCTGGCGGCCTTGCGCGGTGCGCCGCCGACGGGCGCGCAGATCCTGGGGGCATCGATCGCCTTCGCTGGGCTTGCATGGGTGCTCTGGCCCGCTGGCGGCGCGGCTGTCGCGCCCTCCGGGGTCGCCTTCATGATCGTGGCAGGGATCGGTTGGGCGATCTACACGCTTGCCGGGCGCACCGAACCCGACGCGCTGGCCGGAACGGCGGCCAATTTCATCGTCGCGCTGCCGCTGGTCGCGCTGGCGGTGCCGCTGACCGGAGCGCCGCTCACGATGTCTCCTGCCGGCACCGGCCTCGCCATGCTGTCCGGCGCCGTCACCTCGGGCCTCGGCTACGCGCTCTGGTACAGCATTCTGCCGCGCTTCACGCCCTCAACCGCCGCGATCCTTCAACTGGCGGTGCCTGTGATCGCGCTGGTTGCCGGTGTCATCCTGTTGGGAGAGGCAGCCAGTCTGCGTCTTGCACTCGGCGCTGCGCTGGTGTTGGGCGGGATCGCGCTCGCCGTTTTGTCGGGACGACGGCGTGCCCCGGCCAAGTGACTTCCAACCGGTTTGAAACCAGCGTATCTGGCGGTCATGAAACCGCTGCTCGCCCTCATCCTGATGATCTGGCCCCTCGGGCTCTGGGCTGATTGCATCGTCCTTCTGCACGGGCTGGCGCGGACCGAAACCTCCTTTGCGGTCATGGAGCAGGTCCTGGCGGACCGGGGGTACCAGGTCGTGCGTCCGGGCTATCCCTCGACCGACATGCCGATCCCCCAGTTGGCCGAGCAGACCGTGCCCGCGGCGGTAAGTGCCTGCGGCGATCAGACAGTGCATTTCGTGACCCATTCCATGGGCGGGATATTGGTGCGCTATTGGTTCTGGCGCCAGAAGCCCGAGCGTCTTGGTCGCGTGGTCATGCTGGGTCCGCCCAATCACGGCAGTGAATTGGTCGATGAACTGGGCGATCTCGCGGTGTTCGGCCTTCTGAATGGTCCGGCGGGTATGCAGCTGGGCACTGGGCCGACCAGCCTGCCGCGTCGCCTGCCGCCTGTGGATTACCCGGTCGGCGTGATTGCCGGAACACACACGTTGAACCCGCTCTTTTCATCGCTGATCGAAGGTCCCGACGATGGAAAGGTATCGGTGCGCTCGACACGGGTTCTCGGCATGACGGACCATATCGAGCTGCCGGTCACGCACACGTTCATGATGAACAATCCAAGGGTCATCGCGGAAGCTATACATTTCATCGAGCACGGACGGTTCAATCCCGATATCTCGTGGATGGACGCTGTTTTCGGCACCATCGAAGGGTTGTGCGAGGACGGGGACTGCCCGGAGGACCAGGGGCAGGAGAGCGACAGGTGACGTCCCTGGCGCTCGACCTGGTCGGGGCGAAGGTCCTGATGCCAGGGGTCGGTCTCGTGCGCGAGCGCCTGTCGATGGCCGAAGGGACGATCCAGTCCGGCCCGGTCGGGCGCTGCGTGGATCTGAGCAGCTACTGGGTGCTGCCGGGCATCGTCGATCTGCATGGCGATGGCTTCGAGCGTCATCTCGCGCCCCGGCGGGGTGCGATGAACGAGATCGAACAGGGGGTGATCGCTGCCGAAGCGGAACTGGCCGCCAACGGGATCACGACCGCCGTCATGGCGCAGTTTTACAGTTGGGAAGGTGGGCTGCGCGGGCCCGATCATGCGGACCGGGTGTTTCAGGCGATTCACGCCACGCGCAACAGCCTCGTGACCGCGTTGATCCCGCAGCTGCGGTTCGAGACGCATATGCTGGGCGCCTATGCGGAGCTACCGGACCGGATCGCCAGTTGGGGGGTGGATTATGTCGTGTTCAACGATCACCTTCCACATGACCGGCTGGCGCAGGGCAAGCGCCCGCTGCGCCTGACCGGTCAGGCGCTCAAGGCAGGCCGCAATCCGGAGCGGCATTTCGAGATGCTGCTCGACATGCATGCGGCCTCGGGTGCGGTTCAAACCGCGCTCGACGGCCTGACCGCCGAACTGGCGCGGGCCGGGGTGCGGATGGGAAGCCATGACGATCCGGATGCGGCAACGCGCTCCACTTGGCGGGGGCGCGGCGTGCGGATTGCCGAGTTCCCCGAAACCCTCGCGGCCGCGGAAGAGGCGCGCAGTGGTGGGGATTCAATCATCCTTGGCGCGCCCAACGCCGTGCGCGGTGCGTCGCACAAAGGCAATGTCAGCGCGGTCGACCTGGTCGCGATGGGGCTCTGCGATGCTTTGGCCTCGGATTACCACTACCCCTCGCCCCGCCGTGCGGCGCTGATGCTGGTGCGCAGCGGTGTATGCGATCTTTCTTATGCCTGGGGGCTGGTCTCGGACGGGCCCGCGCGGATTCTGGGACTGGGCGATCGCGGGCGGCTTGCGCCGGGGTTGCGCGCCGATCTGGTGGTGCTGGAGGAGGACACCGGGCGGGTCGCCACCACGCTGTCGGGCGGGCGTATCAGCTACATGGCCGGGGACATCGCGCGCCGCTTCATCGCGTGAAACGGCGTTGGGAAACGGGCGCAGCGGCTCGGGCACGGCGCGCCCTCGCCGCTGCGCGCAGGCGGTCTGGTGACCGCCTGCCGGTCCGTCTCAGACGGAGCGCTTGATCCGGTTGACGTGACCCATCTTGCGGCCGGGTTTGACATCTGCCTTGCCGTAGAGATGGATGGCGGTGTCCGGGTCGCGCGCCAGTTGCGGCACCCGGTCCATGTCGTCGCCGATCAGGTTTTCCATCACCACGTCCGCGTGGCGCTGACCGCCGCCCAGCGGCCAGCCGGCGATGGCCCGGATATGCTGCTCGAACTGGTCTACCGCGCAGCCGTTCTGCGTCCAGTGCCCGGAATTATGCACCCGGGGCGCGATCTCGTTCACAACAAGGCCCTGCGGCGTGACGAAGAGTTCGACGCCCAGCACACCGACATAGTCGAGCGCGTTCAGGATGTTCGCAGCCAGCAGGATCGCATCTGTCCGTTGCGCGGGGGTCAGCTTTGCCGGCACCGTCGTTGTGCGCAGGATGCCGTCGCGGTGCACGTTTTCGCCAGGGTCGAAACAGGCGACCTCTCCGGTCAGGCCGCGGGCTGCGATCACCGAGACTTCGTGACTGAAATCGACGAACCCTTCGAGCACGGCCGGCGCGCCGTCCATTGCGATCAGGGCGTTCGCGGCGTCTTCGGGTCGCAGCAGCCGGGCCTGCCCCTTGCCGTCATAGCCAAGCCGCCGGGTCTTGAGGATCGCCGGCGTGCCGATCTGCTTGAGGGCGGCCTTCAGGTCACCCATATCGACGATACCCGCGAAGGGCGCGGTGGTGAGCCCGAGTTTGCGCAGAAAAGTCTTTTCGGTCAGCCGGTCCTGGCTGATCCGCAGAGCTTCGCGACCTGGGCGGATCGGGCGATGGGTTTCCAGAAGATCGAGCGCGCGGGTTGGAATGTTCTCGAACTCGTAGGTGACGACATCGACCGACTCGGCAAAACGCGCCAGTGCCGCGCGGTCATCATAGGCGGCCGTCGTTACCTGGTCGGCGACCTGTCCCGCGGGAGGGTTGGCGCCCGGTTCGTAGATATGACTGCGGAAGCCAAGCCGCGACGCGGCGACCGACAGCATGCGGCCAAGCTGGCCGCCGCCGAGAATGCCGATGACGGCGCCGGTGGAAAGTGGCTCACTCATCGCGCGGCTCCTCGGGAATGGAGGCCGACAGGTTGGCGCGCCAGGTGTCCAGCCGGTCCGCCAGCGCGGGGTCGGACAGAGCCAGAATGCCTGCCGCCATCAGTCCCGCGTTGGCTGCCCCGGCCGCGCCGATGGCCATGGTCGCGACGGGAAAACCGCGCGGCATCTGGACAATCGAATAGAGGGAGTCGACGCCGGACAGGGCCCGTGTCTGCACCGGGACGCCGATCACCGGCACCCGGGTCTTGGATGCCATCATACCGGGAAGATGCGCCGCACCGCCAGCGCCGGCGATGATCACCTGCAATCCGCGTTGCACGGCGCTGCGACCGTACTCCCACAGCCGGTCCGGCGTGCGGTGCGCCGAGACGATACGGGTCTCGTAGGGCACCTCCAAATTGTCCAGCATCAACGCAGCTTCCTTCATGGTCTCCCAGTCCGACTGGCTCCCCATGATGATCCCGACCCGAAGTTCCGCCATGCCCTTGCCCCTGCTGCCGAAAGAGCGCGCACTATAGCCGGATCGGGCCGCTAGGCAATGATGTCCGGGGTCAGCCTGTCCTCGATCATGGCGATCATGTCCTTCAGCCACAACTTCTGCTTTTTCAGGCGCTTGAGCGTGAGCTGATCCGCCGTCCCGCGATCGACCAGCGCGGCAATCGCCTCGTCCAGATCCCGGTGCTGGCGGCGGAACACTTCCAGCTCGACCTTGAGCACCTCGTCAGTCTTCATTGACAGATCGGATTGGACATTCATCGGCAAGCCCCCGGAATCGCTGCATGCTGAACCGACAGGATACGCGGATAAGATGTTTTCGCCTAGACCTTGTGAATACGGAACTTTCTTCCCATATTTCTTCTGCCGGGTCGCCGAAACGGGGCCCGCGCGTATCGTCGCTTTATGGAAAAAGGACGCTAGGAACGTGTCGAAACTCACTCTGGGCTCATACCCGCACCTGCTCGGGTTCGAGCAACTGGAACGTCTGCTGGAACGGTCTTCCAAGTCCGGCAACGACGGATATCCTCCTTTCAACATCGAACAGACGTCCGATCATTCCTATCGCATCACGCTTGCCGTGGCGGGGTTCGCCGAAACAGACCTGTCGATCACGGTCGAGGATCGGCAACTGGTGATCCGGGGCCGACAGTCCGACGACAGTGACGGCCGGATTTTCCTGCACCGGGGCATTGCCGCGCGCCAGTTCCAGCGCATGTTCGTTTTGGCCGACGGTGTCGAGGTGGGAGAAGCGATCATGGAGAACGGTCTGCTGCATGTCGACCTGACCCGGGCCGTGCCCGAAACGGTCGTGCAGACGATCAACATCAGGAAGGGGTAAGTCATGGACACACCATTCAATTTCAGCGAAACGGACAAGCCGATCGTCTACGTCAAGACGGTGGACGTAGCCGATCTGCCGAAGGAAGTGCGTGCCGAGGCGGGCGAACTCAGCCACCTCTACGCGGTGCATTCCTCGGATGGGCAACAGCTTGCGCTGGTCGCCGACCGTCGCATGGCCTTCGTGCTGGCACGTCAACACGACTTCGCGCCCGTCGCGGTGCACTGACACTAACCGGGCGGTTCGTCCGACCCATCGGGGGCCGCCATGGCGTCTTACGATTTCGATTGGGTGGATGCCTTCACCAGCCGACCCTTCAGTGGCAACGGTTGTGCCGTTGTGCATGGCGGTGCGGATCTTGATGCCGCGACCTGCATGAACGTCGTGCGCGAGACGTCCTTGGTGGAATGCACGTTCACCGGCCCGTCCGATGTCGCTGACATCCGTGTTCGCTATTTCCTCGCCAGCCGCGAGATCCCGTTTGCCGGGCATCCGACAGTCGCCACCGTGGCGGCGATGCGCGCGCGCGGGCTGGTCAAGGGCGACTCGCTGGTGCTCGAGACCGGGGCGGGGCTGGTGCGGGTCGTCCTTGATGGCGACTTGATAGAGATGACACAGGTCGCACCGGTTTTCGGCGCAACGCCCGACCCGGCGCGCGTCGCTCACGTGGTCGGGCTAATGCCTGATGCGATCCTCACGCCGCCGCAGCTTGTATCGACCGGGCTGGCGTTCTGCGTCACGGTTCTGCGCGATCAGGGGGATCTGCGCGCGGCGCGGCTGAACGTCGATGCGCTTCGCGATCTGGCGCGCGACCTTGGCCATGATGGCACTGATCTGCTGGAGCCGTTCCTGGTCACGCTGAACGGTGCGACCAGCGAGGGCGATACGTTCTCGCGCCTGTTGCTGGCCCCGCCGAGTCCGCCCGAGGACCCGTTTACCGGGTCCGCCACGGGCGCGATGGCGGCCTATCTCTGGCACCATGGCCTGATGGAGAAGGACAGCTTCGTCGCCGAACAGGGCCATTGGATGGACCGTCCGGGGCAGGCGCGTGTCACACGACTGGGCCCGAGCGATGCCATGACGGGCATCAAGGTCGCCGGGCGCGCCTATGTGCTGATGCGCGGGCAGATCGATCTGCCAGAGGCTGGCCAATGACCGCGTCCGCGCCGGCCATCGGATTCCTTCCCTATGGTACCGACCTCGGACGGGACCTCAGCCGCAAGCCTATTGCCGAGGTGAACTGGCCGCTCGGGTGCCCCGAACGGCTGACTGGGCGCACGGTCGGCGACCTGCTGCCTTCCGACCACCTGATCTGCTTTCCCAAGACGATGCATCACCTGAACCCACGGCGCGGGACCCGTGCGCAGATCTCGCTGGTATTGGGCGAGCCGTCGGTCATCCACGCCAAGCACCTCGCCCTGCTGCGGGTGACCTACCGGCGCTTCTATCGCGTGCTCAGCTTCAACGAACAGTTGCTGGCCGATATCCCCAACGGCATATTCTTTCCCTACGGCACCACATGGGTGCCGAACTGGCGCGACCTGCCGCGCGACAAAAGCCGGATGATCTCTCTCATCGCATCCTCCAAGAAGGACACGACCGGGCACAAGCTGCGCCACGCCGTGGTCGATTGGGTGCGCGACAGCGGGCAGGAGGTCGACGTGATGGGGCGCGGTTACACGCCGTTCGACGAGAAATCCGATGGGCTGGCGCCATACCGCTATTCCATCGTGATCGAGAACGTCCGCGAAGCGAATTACTTCTCCGAAAAGCTTCTGGATGCGGTGTTTTGCGACACGGTACCGATCTATTGGGGCTGTCCCAATCTCGACAGGTTCATCGACCCGGATGGCATCATACAATGCGTCAGCGAGGAAGATGTGCGCCGGGCCGTGCACGCCGCCTCCGAAAGCGATTTCCAGGCGCGCCTGCCGCGGATCAGAGCGATCCAGCCGCAGTTGGACCAATATGCGGATATCGAGCGCCGCGCTGTCGAGGTGATCCGCGACAGTCTTGCCAAGACGTGAACGGCCCGGCGAAGGGTGTCCGCCGGGCCGTTCACGTTCGGATGCGACCGGGTCAGCCCGCGATCAGGCCCATGTTCTCCAGCTTGAGCAGCACCTGGTGGGCGCAGTTGTCCACGTCGGTGCCTTCGGTCTCGACCCGCAGTTCGGGGTTTTCCGGCACGTCATAGGGGTCGGAGATGCCGGTGAACTCCTTGATCTTGCCCTCGCGTGCCAGCTTGTAGAGTCCCTTGCGGTCGCGGCGCTCGCATTCCTCGATGCTGGTCGCGACATGGACCTCGACGAAGGCGCCATAGGCTTCGACATCCTCGCGCACGGCGCGACGCGTTGCGGCATAGGGCGCGATCGGCGCGCAGATGGCGATGCCACCGTTCTTGGTGATCTCGCTGGCCACGTAGCCGATGCGCCGGATGTTGAGATCGCGATGCTCCTTTGAGAAGCCCAGTTCGCTCGACAGGTTCTTGCGCACGATATCACCGTCCAGCAGCGTTACCGGACGGCCGCCCATCTCCATCAGCTTGACCATCAGCGCGTTGGCGATGGTCGACTTGCCCGAACCCGAGAAACCGGTGAAGAACACGGTGAACCCCTGCTGGGACCGCGGCGGACGGGTGCGGCGCAACTCCTGCACGACTTCGGGGAAGCTGAACCATTCCGGGATTTCCAGCCCTTCGGCCAGGCGGCGGCGCAGTTCGGTACCCGAGATGTTCAGGATCGTGACGTTGTCCTTGTCCTCGATCTCGTCATTGGGTTCATACTGGGCGCGCTCCTGCACATAGACCATGTGTTTGAAGTCGACCATCTCGATGCCCATCTCGTCCTGATGCTGGCGGAACAGGTCCTGTGCATCGTAGGGGCCATAGAAATCCTCGCCCGCCGAGTTCTGGCCCGGGCCGGCATGGTCGCGGCCGACGATGAAATGGGTGCAGCCGTGGTTCTTGCGGATCAGCCCGTGCCAGACCGCCTCGCGCGGACCGGCCATGCGCATGGCCAGGTTCAGCAAGGACATCGTGGTGGTCGCGGCCGGATACTTGTCCAGCACCGCCTCATAGCAGCGCACGCGGGTGAAGTGATCGACGTCGCCCGGCTTGGTCAGCCCGACCACCGGGTGGATCAGCAGGTTGGCCTGCGCCTCGCGTGCGGCGCGGAAGGTCAGTTCCTGGTGTGCGCGATGCAGCGGGTTGCGGGTCTGGAACGCCACGACCTTGCGCCAGCCCAGCTTGCGGAAATAGGCGCGCAACTCGTTCGGCGTGTCGCGGCGGCCGCGGAAATCGTAATGCACCGGCTGCTGGATGCCCGTGACGGGGCCGCCCAGGTAAACCTTGCCGGCGGTGTTGTGCAGGTAGTTGACGGCGGGGTGCGCAACGTCATCCGCACCGAACACCATCTCGGCCTCACGCGACTTGTTCGGGAGCCAGCGGTCGGTCACGGTCATGGTCGCCAGGATGACGCCTTCCTGGTCACGCAGCGCAATGTCCTCGCCGATCTCCAGCCCGTCGGCGAAGCTCTCGGACACGTCCAACGTGATCGGCATCGGCCAGAGCGTGCCGTCGGCCAGTCGCATGTTCTCCACGACGACGTCATAGTCCGCTTCGCTCAGGAACCCCTTGAGCGGGTTGAATCCACCGTTCATCAACAGTTCCAGATCGCAGATCTGGCGCGGGGTCAGGTCATGGCTCTTCAGGTCGCCGGCATCCACCTTCAGCTTCTGCGCGCTGTCATAGGAGACATAGAGTTCGGGGATCGGGGCGAGATTTGCGAGCATGGTCATCGAGACTATTCCTGGATGCTTGAAAAGAGACGGGTGCCGGCGGCCCCGGTCGGGCGCGGCATAACTCTGCTGGGTCGCCAAAGTCCAGCCATGGAAATCAGGTTTTGCCCGTTTGGGCCCTCTCGGCGCGGATTTCTGCCTTCAGATGGACAAAACTGCTTGTTCTCAAGGGAATTGTGGCGGCCATGCATCGGATGCATTGCCGCCATGTTTTCGGCGCGGGATCAACCGTCCTGTTCTGCGAGGAAACGCTCGGCTTCGAGCGCCGCCATGCAACCCATACCCGCGCTGGTCACCGCCTGGCGATACTTGTGATCAGTTAGGTCACCCGCGGCGAAGACGCCCGGGATGCTGGTTTCGGTACTGTCGGGCTTGGTCACGACATAGCCGCCCATGTGGGTCTCGAGCACGTCCTTGACGAGCTCGTTGGCGGGCGCGTGGCCGATGGCGACGAACACGCCCTTGGCGGGGATCTCGGTGATTTCGCCGGTCTTGACGTGCTTGACCCGCACTGCTTCGACGCCCAACGGGTTTTCGGTGCCGACCACTTCGTCGAGCGTGTGAAACCAGAGCGGTTCGATCTTGGGGTTCTTCATCAGCCGGTCGATCAGGATCTTCTCGGCGCGCAGCTCGTCGCGGCGATGGACGAGCGTCACCTTGCTCGCGAAGTTGGTCAGGAAAAGCGCCTCTTCCACCGCCGTATTGCCGCCGCCAATCACCACGATCTCCTGTCCACGATAGAAGAAGCCGTCGCAGGTCGCGCAGGCGGACACGCCGAAGCCCTTGAACTTCTCCTCCGACGGCAGACCGAGCCACTTGGCCCGCGCACCAGTCGCCAGGATCACGGCGTCAGCCGTGTAGACGGTTCCACTGTCGCTCTGCGCGGTGAAGGGGCGCTTTGACAGGTCCAGATCGGTGATGATGTCGCTCACCACCTCGCAGCCCATTGCCTTGGCGTGGGCTTCCATCCGCACCATCAGGTCGGGGCCCTGAACCTCGGTGTCGCCTGGCCAGTTCTCCACCTCGGTGGTCGTGGTCAGCTGGCCGCCGGGCTCGATTCCCTGCACCAGCAGCGGTTGCAGCATGGCGCGGCTGGCATAGACGCCGGCGGTGTATCCGGCGGGGCCGGAGCCGATGATCAGAACTTTGGTATGCCGTGTCTCGGCCATGTCTTCCCCCGTTTCTCGCGCCGTGGCAGGCGGGTGCGTGCGCGCCTGTCGGATTGAGCATATATCCACGGCGTCTGCCGACTTGAACCCCCGATCTTGGGTGGTGCAATTCATCAAACGGCTTGAACAGATTGTTGCGCGGATGCGAAAGAATATTGCGCATGCCCGCGCCGCTGATATAACAAACGCAAATTCCGGGGGAGCAGAAAATGGCTATGACGCGCCTAGACCCGATCGACCGCAAGATCCTGGCAGAGTTGCAGGCCGACGGGCGCATGACGAACGTGGAACTCGCGCGGCGGGTGGGTATTTCCGCTCCGCCCTGTCTGCGCCGGGTGCGCACGCTCGAGGAATCCGGGCTGATCGAGGGCTATCATGCGGATGTCAACGAGCGCGAACTGGGCTTTGAGGTGCAGGTCTTCGTGATGGTCGGGCTTGACAGCCAGGCCGAGGCGGAACTGAGCGCCTTCGAGGAGCGGTGCCGCAACTGGCCGCTGGTCCGTGAATGCCACATGTTGAACGGCGAGGTGGATTTCATCCTGAAATGCGTCGCGCCTGACTTGAGCGGTTTCCAGAGTTTCCTGACCGGTGAGTTGCTGACCACGCCGAACGTGGCCAGCGTCAAGACGTCCCTCGTGATCCGGCGCGCCAAGGATGAACCCGGCGTGCCGTTCGACATTCTCGAAGACCGGCTGAGCAAGAGCGCCTAGGCGCTTACCGCATCATGCTGTCCATCGCCAGCCCGCGCGAACGCGAGAGGGCCGAAATCGCACAGCTGATCGACATGCGGAAACAGGCTCAGGAATACCGGGCGCATCGCCTGGCTCAGCAGGCGCGCGGCGTTGGGGCCGGGGTGATAGGTCTCGAACTCCAGCCCGTTGACGCGGATCGCGGCGTGCCGCGCGAGACCCAGGTGAAACAGCTCGACAGGCGTGGGCGGGGCGGTTTCGATCACCGTCATTCCGTCGATGAACTCCTGTATCGGGGTCAGCATCTGCGCGCCGTCGCACATCGCCCGAAGATGCGGCGGCGTATGGAGCAGGCGCGCCGATGGGCCGGCTATCACGCAGGACATCGGGCGTTGGACACCGAAACCGTCGGCCATGATCCGGGCCAGATGCCGCTTGCGCCCCTGCGTTTCCGAACGCCCGGGCACGAGCGTCGTGCTGCCCTTCCAGAGCAGCGGTTGCACGCCGTCTTGGGTCACGATGCGATCCCCCGGCAGCAGGTCCTCGACCGCCACGGCGCCGGCCTCTGTTTCGACCATTGAGCCGCGCGAGAAGGCGCAGAATGCGTCCTCGAAGATCGGCAGGGCCGGGGCGATGCGCCGTGTTTCGGCCAGCGTTCCACCGGGCAGCAGAGACCATACGCTATAGCGGCGCAATTGCGGTCGAGGCTGAGCCCGCAGCGCTGCAGGATCGGCCATGCCAGCCGGGTGATTCTGGATCGCGCGACGCGAGGCCGTGTTCAGCGGGATTGGGAGTGTCATTTCGGTCGGCCCTTGAAAAGTCGGTCGAACCTGCGTCGGCCCCCACCGACAACGCAGACTGACGCGAACGTTGTCTGCATGGCGACAATACTTCTCGAATTCCGGTCAAATTGTCAATGAATTGGCCGTATCTCTGGTTAACGGGCGGACGACGTCAAAGGCAGATGACCGAGATCAGCCGCCCGTAGTCGGCCTCCTTCGCATGGGTGCTGCGGCGGTAGGAATAGAAACGGGCGGAATCGGAATAGGTGCAATGGCGGGTCCATTCCGCGTGTCCGACGCCGGCGCGCCGCAATCGGTGCAGACCGAACCCCGGCAGGTCGAATTGCATCCGGTCGCCGGTACCGCCGGCGAAGAACCGGCTGTTCTCGGGGTCATCCAACAGAAAATCATCGAGAAATTCCGGGCCGACCTCGTAGGCGCGCTGGCTGATCGTCGGTCCGATCACTGCCGTGATCTCGCAGCGACGCGCGCCCAGCTGTTCCATTGCGTCGAGCGTCGCCTCGAGCACCCCGTCCAGTGCGCCGCGCCAGCCCGCATGGGCCGCGCCGATCACGCCGGCCTCGGGATCGGCGAAGAGTACCGGCTGGCAATCCGCCGTCAGGACCGACAGGGCGAGCCCCGGCGTGGCCGTCACCAGCGCGTCGGCGCGTGGTTTCTCGACAAGGGGTTCGGTCACGGTCACCACATCGGGCGAATGGACCTGGTGCACCCCGACCAGCGCATCGGGTGAGATCTGCATCGCGTCGGCGACGCGGGCGCGGTTGATCGAGACGGCCTCGCTCTGGTCGGACGATCCAGTGCCGCAATTCAGCCCCGAAAACACGCCCGATGAGGCGCCGCCGCGACGGGTGAAGAACCCGTGCCGAAGCGGCAACAGGGGGTCGGCGGTGAGAATCTCCAGCGTCATGGGTCCAGTCCGGGTGGCGGTGTGCCCTCTGCCGGGAAGATCCCGAGGGTCTTGAACAGGTTTCCCATTTCATCGGGATGCGTCAACCTGCGATGTGCGGCGACCAATTGGTCGAGCGCCTCGCCAGTCAATCCCTTGGACAAGGCCTGGGCCCGGGCGGTGATCCCCAGTCGTTCGAGGAAAACACCTTGCGGAGTCAGACGGGTATGGGCGCAACCCGCCCGCCGCGCGGCGTTGGCCAGCACCTCGAAATCCACATGCGCGGTCAAATCCGCCTGTCCAGGTTTATCCAGCGCATCGACCGTTTCATGGGCGGCCACCGCCTGTAGCGTGTCGCCGAGCGAGCGCCAGTCGCCGTAATCTAGGATCAGCGCGACTCCGCCATGGGCCGCGATTCGCTCGGCGAGTATGGTTGTTACCTCGGCCGCCAACGGGCAGGTCTCGACGAGATCGCCCTCGGCCGTATCGTCCAGCCGATGCGTCAGTGTCGGTTGTGGGCCTGCCGGACCCAAGCCGAAGACAAGATCGCCGCCCTTTTCACCGACCCGCCGTTCGCGCCACCCTGTGCCCGCGCGCAGGAACTGGCGAACCGGCAGCGCATCGAAAAACTCGTTTGCGACGATGAAAAGAGCACGCTCAGGCAGGTCTTCGACCTGTTCGGACCAGGTCGGCGCATGGGGCGACAGTATCTCGGCCTGCACTTTTCGCAGAGCGGGGGAGGCCTCGACCAGCACAAGCCGTGCGGCGTCGTGAAAGCCCGGCACCAGTCGTGTGGCGCGCAGGATGTCGGCCATGAGCGTGCCGCGTCCCGGGCCCAGCTCTGCGAGGGTGAAGGGCGTTGGACGTCCCTGACTGATCCAGGCCTGCGCCAGTGCGAGCCCGATCACCTCGCCGAAGATCTGGCTGATTTCGGGCGCGGTGATGAAATCTCCCTGGGCGCCGAAGGGGGCGCGGCTGGTGTAGTAGCCCAGCGTCGGGTGCAGCAGGCAGTCGCGCATGTAGCTTGCGATGCTGATCGGCCCGTCCTGGCGAATGCGCCGGACGATCTGATCCTTCAGGGTCATGGAGTGCCGCGCCGTTTCGCGCGCAGGATCAGAAAGAGACCGAGGGCGATCATCGGCAGCGACAGCAACTGGCCCATGGTCAGACCATACCCACCTATCTGCCATGCGAGGCCCAGTGGATTTCCCGGCCCGATGAATTGCGCGTCCGGTTGGCGAACGAACTCGACGAGGAAGCGCGCGAGTCCGTAGCCCGCAAAGAACGTGCCCGAGACGAGCCCCGGCCGCTTGAACCCGTCCCGGCGATAGACCAGCCAGAGAAGGACTGCGCCGAGAATAAGCCCCTCGAGCACCGCTTCGTAAAGTTGTGACGGATGCCTGGCGCAGAGGCCTTCGACAACACCCGGACAATCCTGCGCCGCGGCGCCGGGAAAGATGACGCCCCATGGCAGGTCGGTCGGGCGGCCCCAAAGCTCGGCATTGATGAAATTGGCGAGCCGCCCCAGCAACAAACCAGCGGGGACAGTGTGGGCAATCAGGTCGGCGGCGGGCAGAACGGGAATGGCATGTCGCCGGCAGTAGAGCCACGACGCGATCACTACCCCCAGCAGGCCGCCGTGAAAGGCCATGCCGCCTTGCCAGATGCGCAGGATCTCGATCGGGTTCTGCAGGTAATAGGCCGGTTGGTAGAACAGTACGAAACCGAGCCGCCCGCCGAGGATCACGCCGAGAATGATCCAGGTCAGCAGGTCCTCGACCTGCTCCGGCCGCATCGGCGGGGTGTTGTCGGCCCAAAGCTGCACGCGCCGCGTGGCGATCACCGCAAGCCGCCACGCGATCAGGATGCCGACGATATAGGCCAGCGCATACCAGCGCAGCGTCAGGTCGACCCCGAAGACGGAGATCGAGACGATATCGGGTGAAAGATCGGGAAATCGGAGTGCGGCCTGCATGGGCGTTTCAATGCCTCTGCTGCGGCGGGGAAGTCAACCTTGTCCGGCGGGCCGTTCCTCCCCATATTGGAGGCAACACGGAACGGAGATACCAGATGCAAACCCGCAACAAGATACTCGACGACATTTCTCAGTTGATGACCAATGCCATGGGCGTGGCGCAAGGCGCGCGCGACGAGGCGGAAACGGCGATGAAATCGTTGCTCGACCGTTGGCTCGCCGACCGTGACCTTGTCACCCGCGAGGAGTTCGACGCGGTGCGCGCGATGGCGCAGAAAGCGCGGGAGGAGAACGAGGCGCTGTCCGCCCGCATGTCCGCGCTGGAGGCGGCGTCCGCCAAGCCGAAAGCCGCTCCCAGGGCAAAAGCGGCGCCGAAGTCGAAACCCAAGCCCAAGGCCTGATCCCAAGGCGGCGCTGCCGCGCCATTTCAATTTCCAAGCTCTTGCAGGCGCGCAACGACGATCAGGTCGTTGCGCGCCTTGCGTATGGACAGGCGCGAAGACAGACGAGATTTTGGGCAAATATACAAAGTGTCCACAACTTATTGCGGCTCCCCCCGAAATAGGGGGTTGTCAGACTAGAGCTGGCGGCGCACCATATCTTGTACGGGCACGGGGGATCGCCCCGGTCTGTAGAGCAGGCAGCTAGCGCTAGGGGCGCTGCACAGTCCCCTTCGCTAGAGATCAGTGAGGTGGCATCATGGCCCTTTCCGAGCAGTATCTGGAAGACGACATTCACCCGATCGATATCGTGGAACATATCGCGTCCGATCACGATTGGGAGTTCGATCGCATCGGCGACGATCAAATCGCCATGGCCGTCGAGGGGCAGTGGCGCACATACTCGATCACGCTTGCCTGGTCGGGCTATGACGAAACGCTGCGGATGATCTGCACCTTCGAGATGGACCCGCCCGAGGACAAGATGTCGGGGCTCTACGCCCTGATCAACGAGATGAACGATCAATGCTGGGCTGGCGCGTTCACCTATTGGGCCGAGCAGAAGCTGATGGTTTATCGCTATGGGCTGGTGCTCAGCGGCGGGCAGATGGCCACGCCCGATCAGATCGACACGATGATCAGCGCCGCCGTTCTGAGTGCCGAGCGCTACTACCCGGCGATCCAGCTTCTTGTCTGGGGCAACCAGACTCCGCGCGAGGCGATACAGGTCGCCATTGCAGAGGCCTACGGGCGGGCGTAAACCTGAGCCCTGAACCGAAGAGGGGAGGGGCGTTTTCATGGACATCAAGGACCTTGCCGCGCGTGGGCTTGTCTTGCTGGGCTGCGGCAAGATGGGCTCGGCCTTGCTGGCCGGTTGGCTCGACCGGGGATTGCCTGCGACCGCGGTTTGGGTGATCGACCCGAATCCGTCCGATTGGGTCAAGGCCCAGGGGCTGCACCTGAACGAGGACCTGCCGAGCGATCCGGCCCTCGTGCTGATCGCGGTCAAGCCGCAGATGATGGGGGATGCGCTGCCTGCGCTGGCCTCGCTCGGCGGCGATACGGTCTTCATCTCGGTTGCCGCCGGCACACCGATTTCGGCATTTCAAGCGGCCTTGGGAGAGGGTGCGCGCATCGTGCGTGCGATGCCCAATACGCCGGCGGCCGTCGGGCGCGGGATCACCGCGCTGGTCGGCAATGCGGTGGCAGACGGCGCGGATCTCGACATGGCGGAGATGCTGCTGTCGGCGGTTGGCCAGACCGTGCGCCTTGACAGCGAGGAGCAGATCGACGCGGTCACGGGGGTGAGCGGTTCGGGTCCGGCGTATGTCTTTCACCTGATCGAAACGTTGGCCGCGGCCGGCGAGGCACAGGGGTTGCCGGCGGAGATGGCGATGAAACTGGCCAAGGCCACGGTGGCCGGAGCCGGCGCGCTGGCCGAAGCCGCCGAGGAAGACCCTGCGCAGCTGCGCGTAAATGTCACCAGCCCGAACGGGACGACGCAGGCCGCGCTCGAGGTTCTGATGGACGAGGACACCGGCTTCCCGTCTCTATTGAACCGGGCTGTGAAGGCGGCGACAGATCGTGCGCGCGAGCTGTCTCGTGGCTGAGATTTCGTTCGAGGACTTTCTGAAGGTGGACATTCGCGTCGGCACAGTACTGCGCGCAGAACCCTTTCCGGAAGCGCGCAAGCCGGCCATCAAGCTGTGGATCGATTTTGGAGACGAAATCGGCGAACGCAAGACATCCGCGCAAATCACTGCCCATTACACACCCGACGCGCTCGTCGGAAAGCAGGTGATGGCGGTGGTGAATTTTCCGCCGCGCCAGATCGGACCGTTCATGTCCGAAGTTCTGGTCTTGGGGCTGCCGGACGCGACGGGAGAAATCGTGTTGATCGGACCGGACGGCCCGGTTCCCAAGGGCGGGCGGATGCACTGATCCGCCAGCCGCAGGCAATTACGCGTCACGCAGCGGTCGCGGTTCGTCGCGACGTTGATTCCAGGCCGGGTCGTCTTTCTTGATCCGGCGGGCGAGCCATATGCCTCCCGGCACGCCGACGATGAGGCCTGTTGCACCGGACACGGCGAAGGCGGGCCAACCGACAAACCCCATTGCAAGCGCGGCGGTGATGGCTGCGCCTGCGACGCAGAGCGTGGTCAGAACGATCATGTAGTAACGCAGTCTCATGGTTCGGACTCCTTTCTTGCGCTGTTAGGCGCATCAGGAACCCAACGCGACAGTTCAGTCCTCGGTTCCCTGGGTTTGGGGGCGGTCGCCCACAGCGTCGCGCCAGTGGCGTCGACAGAGCGAGACATAGGTTTCATTCCCGCCGATCTGGACCTGCGCGCCATCGCGCAGCGCGCGCCCCTCTGCATCCTGCCGGATCACCATGGTCGCCTTGCGCCCGCAGCGACAGATCGTGCGCACCTCGCGGATCTCGTCCGCGATGGCCAGCAGCGCGGCGGACCCCGGGAACAACTCGCCGCGGAAGTCGACTCGCAGCCCGTAGCAGAGGACGGGCAGGTTCAGGTCGTCGACCACGCGTGCCAACTGCCAGACCTGGGCCTTCTCGAGAAACTGCGCCTCGTCCACGAAAACGCAGGAGACGGGACCCTGTGCGAGACGGTCCTGCACCATCGCGAAAAGATCGTCGCCCGGTGCGAAGACATCGGCGTCGGACCCGATGCCGATGCGCGAGGCGATCCGCCCCGGCCCCGCTCGGTCGTCGACGCGCGCAGTGAGCAGATAGGTCTGCATGCCGTGTTCGCGGTAGTTGTGCGAGGCCTGCAGCAGAACCGTCGACTTGCCGGCGTTCATGGTGGAATAGTTGAAGAAAAGCTTTGCCATGGCGCGGGTTTAAGCGCGGCCCGCGCGCCGCGCAAGACGGCCGATTGCCGGAGTGGCAGCGGGCTCATACACGCCCGCCGCCCGGCAGACTGGGCGACACGCCGCCCGGTACTCTTCACGACCCTCTTCCCGGGGGTATGGCGGAAGGATGACATTTCGCCCTAAGCTGCGGAATGGGAAAAGAAGCGCCGGGTTCCCCGTCGCGACCGGCCGGGTGCGCAGAGGAGAGGACTCGGCGTGGATCATAGTGGCCGTTACCTGAAAATGCACACCGAGGCGCTGGTCAAGGACGTGGGTCTTGAAGCGGCCTGCAGGATCACCGGCAAGTCCAAGGCGACGCTTGGGCGCTATTATTCGGACCATGACGAACACGCCGAGCGTTTCATTCCGGTCGATGCTGTCGCGAGGCTCGAGGCGGTATCGTCCTATCCGCATGTGACGGGGGCGCTGGCGGATTTTGGCAAGATCACCCTGTCCTACGACGATCGCCACCCGAACACTCCGGGCAACGGCAACGTCAATTCCGACGTGATCGCCCTGATTCAGCGGTTCGCGATGCTGATGAGCGAGTACCATCAGGCGATAAGGGACGGGTCGATCTCGCTCAACGAGGCCAAGCGCCTGTTGCGGGAAACCCTGCTGCTGCAGCAGGTTCTGATCGACATGAAGCTGAACCTCGAGGCCGAATGCGTGTAACCGCCCCGCCGAAAGGCGCGCCTATTAGCGCGCGCCACGTCCTGTCCGGTGCGCCGCTCAGGCGTGGCGTTTGACCAGCACCGATCCGACCGAATAGCCCGCGCCGAAGGAGCAGATCAGGCCGTAGTCACCGTCCTGCAGGTCGTCGGAATATTTCGAGAAGGCGATGATCGAGCCGGCCGAGGAGGTGTTCGCGTAATCCTGCAGGATGTTGGGCTGTTCGCCGGGTTCGGGCGTGCGGCCCAAGACCTTCTTGCCGATGAAGTCGTTCATCGTCTTGTTGGCCTGGTGCAGCCAGAGCCGTTTCAGGTCGCCGGCGTCGATCCCGTCATCGGCCATGTGGCCGGCGATATGGGCGCTGACCATCGGCAGCACTTCCTTGAAGACCTTGCGGCCGTTCTGCATGAACTGCATGTCGCGCCGGTCCTTGACGCCGTCGGGGCGCGAGCGGCGCAGGAAGCCGTTGTTGTTGCGGATGTTGTTGGAGAACTCGGTGGCGCAGCGGGTCGAGACGATCTCGAAGGAGGGGCCCTTGGCATCCTCGGCGCGTTCGACGAGGGCGGCGGTGGCCACGTCGCCGAAGATGAAATGGCAGTCGCGGTCGCGCCACTCGAGATGGGCCGAGCAGATTTCCGGGTTTACAACCAAGGCCTTACGGACCGAGCCCGCGCGGATCATGTCGGCTGCGGCTTGCAGGCCGAAGGTGGCGGAAGAGCAGGCGACGTTCATGTCGAAGGCGAAGCCGCCGGCGCCCAGCAGCTGCTGGATCTCGATGGCGACGGCGGGGTAGGCGCGTTCCATGTTGGAGGCGGCGCAGATCACGAGGTCGACCTCGGAGGCGTCGCGCCCGGCGGCGGCGAGCGCCTTGCGCGCGGCGTCCACACCCATCTCGGCCATCAGCGCGGGTTCGTCGTCGGAGCGCTGGCGCAGCAGGGGGTGCATCACCGCGGGATCGAGAATCCCTGACTTGTCAATGACATGGCGCTGTTCGATGCCCGAGGCCTTGACGATGAACTCCTCGCTGGAATGCTCCTTGGCCTCGACCTCGCCGGCGGCGATGGCGGCGGCGTTCTCGGCGTTGAACCGGTCGGCATAGGCGTTGAACGCCTCGACCAGCTCGGCGTTGGTGATGGTCAGATCGGGGGTAAACACCCCGGTGCCGGTGATGGCGGGTGTGTGCATGAAAGGCTCCTCCGCAGGTCCGCAGATGTGGACCCAAAGCGCCCGCAAGGTCAAGTCAAACGGGGGTGTGCCAAGCGTGCAGATCGCGTGCATACGCCGTGCAGACCGGTGGTGCATCCGCTTGTTAACCCTTTCGTCGCAGAGTCGGGCGCGTCCCAGAGCGAGGAGACCGAGATGACCGCCACCGCCCCGATGAAACCGAAACGCACCCGGCGCCAGGCCGAGAACGCCTATTACGTCGCCGAGGCGCTGGAGCGGCTGGAATACGACCTGCACACCCATCTGAACCACCTGCGGCGCATCCCGCCGGAATGGGAGCAGATCTATACCGAGCGCAGCCACCACAAGACGCGGATCACCATGCGGATCGACCAGGACGTGCTGAAGTTCTTCCGCTCGCTGGGGCCGGGCTACCAGCCGCGGATGAACGACGTGCTGCGCACCTTCATGCACGCCCGCCTGGCCGGGCTGATCGAGGGCGGGGAAACGATGACCGAATTCCGCGACAACCGCTGGGCCGACCGCGACCGCCCGGAGTTCGGGGACATGGCGAAGCTGCTGGACGCCTCGGGCGGCGACTAGCGGCGATCAGTGCAGGCGGGCCTGCACGAGATAGGCTGCGACCGAGGTTTCCCCCAGCGCGCGCAGGGCCTCGAGCCGGTGCAGCCCCTCAACCAGGATGAAGCCGGCGCCATCACTTCGCACTTGGATCGGCGTCGTCTGGCCATTTTCGATCATGTCTTCCGCGAGCGCCTGCACCTTGGCCGTATCCAACGTCTTGGCCCTCTTGGTGGGAACGCGGACGTCGGCAAGGGCGATGGACTGTTTCTGTAGCATGCGTGAGCATGACCAGTATCGAAGAAGATTGAAAGGGCATACCTCATGATCGTGAAAGAATTTCCATGCAAAGCCGATTACGAGAAGAAATACTGAACACTCATCTACAGTTTTCTCAGTTTATCAAGAAGTCGATCAGCTTCATAAGGTTGCAGGCCAGAAAACAGGGAATACAAATGATCTATTTGACGGTCGCCTTCGACGATTGATTGAGGGAAGTAGTAGTTCTCCGCCAAGGACTGCATTTGGTAGGCAAGTGCTTCAATCGCTGCGCCAACATCACCAGCGTCTCTAAATACAGCGCTTGTGTTCAGTGCGCGCTGTATAGGGCCGACATATTCATCAGCGCTCGAAAGAGCCGCGCTCGCTGCGCTTCTTATCTGTTCTTTCGCTGAAGCAACGCTGCTCAGATTGGTAATGTCAAAGAATACAGTTCTTTCACTTGCAATATCAAATGGAAGTTTTTCACCGGTCTGAGCGATTTGAACGATCGGGCGATTGAAGCTATGCCGAATTCCTACCTCATACATAACATTCGCATTCAACCCGGTTAGGTCCGCAATAACCAAATCGGACTCAAAAACGTTTTCGATTACGTCTTGAGTAATAGATCCCGGCTTTACAATCTTGTCTGCTCTGAGGATATCAAACGTATCGCCAATTGCAGGGGACAAAACATGTTCCATAACGTTGTCGGCGCGTTTTCTTTCCGGGCTTTCATCGCTTCCAATTGGTGTGACAAAAAATGCTTTCGACATGTCCGTTCACCCCTGCAGGGCCTTCACCCCCACGTCGCCCTCGGCCTGGGCCTTGATCGCCAGGGCGGCGGCGTGGGAGCCTGCGGCGGTGGTGAAGTAGGGGATCTTGTCAAACAGCGCGATGGTGCGGATCGACTTGGAGTCCTCGACCGCCTGGGCGCCCTCGGTGGAGTTCATCACCAGCTGCACGTCGCCGTCCTTCATCATGTCGGTGATGTCCGGGCGGCCTTCGTAGACCTTGTTCACGACCGAGCAGGCGATGCCCTGGCTTTCGAGCCAGGCCTGGGTGCCGCGGGTGGCGACGATGGAGAAGCCGAGATCGGTCAGGATGCGCGCGGCCTCCAGCATGTCGGGGGTCTTGTCGGCGTCCTTGATCGACAGGAAGGCGCAGCCCTCGGTGGGCAGCGACATGCCGGCGCCCATCTGGGCCTTGAGGAAGGCGCGGGGGAAGTCGCGGTCCCAGCCCATGACCTCGCCGGTGGAGCGCATCTCGGGGCCGAGGATGGTGTCGACGCCGGGGAAGCGGGCGAAGGGCAGCACCGCCTCCTTGACCGAGAACCAGGGCATGTTGGGGTCGGCCAGCGTCAGCGGGTCGGCCAGCGGCAGCACGGTGTCGTAATCGGCATCGACGTCATAGGGCGGGCGCATCGGGAAGTCGGCCAGCTTTTCGCCGGCCATGATGCGCGCGGCGATGGAGGCGATGGCTGAATCGGTGGCCTTGGCGACGAAGGGCACGGTGCGGCTGGCGCGGGGGTTGACCTCGATCAGGTAGATCTCGCCGTCCTTGACCGCGAACTGGATGTTCATCAGCCCGACCACGTTGAGGGCGCGGGCGAGCGCGTGGGTCTGGGTGTGGATCTGCTGCAGGATCGAGTCGGGCAGCGAGTAGGGGGGCAGCGAGCAGGCGCTGTCGCCGGAATGGACGCCGGCCTCCTCGATATGCTGCATGATGCCGGCGACATGCACGTCGGTGCCGTCGCAGATCGCGTCGACGTCCAGTTCGACCGCGCCGGCGAGGTAGCTGTCGAGCAGCACCGGGCTCTTGCCCGACACGACGACGGCCTCGGAGATGTAGCGTTCGAGCTGGGCCTGGTCGCGCACGATCTCCATCGCGCGGCCGCCGAGCACGTAGGAGGGGCGGATGACCAGCGGGAAGCCGATCTGCTGCGCGATCTCGATGGCCTGCGCGTCGGTGCTGGCGATGCCGTTGTTGGGTTGCTTGAGGCCGAGCCCCTGCACCAGCTGCTGGAAGCGCTCGCGGTCTTCGGCGAGGTCGATCGCGTCGGGGGTGGTGCCGAGGATCGGGATACCTTCGTCCTGCAGGGCGTTGGCGAGTTTCAGCGGGGTCTGGCCGCCGAACTGCACGATGACGCCGTGCAGGGTGCCGTTCTCCTGCTCGACGCGGAGGATCTCCATCACGTGCTCGAAGGTGAGCGGTTCGAAATAGAGCCGGTCGGAGGTGTCGTAATCGGTGCTGACGGTTTCCGGGTTGCAGTTGACCATGATGGTCTCGTAGCCCGCGTCGGTCAGGGCATAGCAGGCGTGACAGCAGCAATAGTCGAACTCGATGCCCTGGCCGATGCGGTTGGGGCCACCGCCCAGGATCACCACCTTCTTGCGGGCGCTGGGGCGCGCCTCGCATTCGACCTCGCCCATCATCGGGGCTTCGTAGGTGGAGTACATGTAGGGGGTCTGGGCCTCGAACTCGGCGGCACAGGTGTCGATGCGCTTGAAGCAGGCGGTGACGCCGAGGTTGTGGCGCGCCCGGCGCACGTTGGCCTCGTCGCGGCCGGTGAGGTGGCCGAGCCGGGCGTCGGTGAAGCCCATCATCTTGAGCGCGCGCAGCCCGTCCTCGTCGGTGGGCAGGCCGTCCTTCTTCAGCCGCGCCTCGGTGTCGACGATCTCGCGGATGCGGGCGAGAAACCAGGGGTCGTACATGGTGACGGCGTGGATCTCGTCATCGCCCAGCCCGTGGCGCATGGCCTGCGCGATGGTGCGCATCCGGTCGGGGGTCTGCTGGCTGATCGCCTTGATGACGGCGGCCTTGTCGGGTGCGCCGGGGATATCGACCTCGTCGAACCCGGTGAGGCCCGATTCCATGCTGGCGAGCGCCTTCTGCAGGCTCTCGTGGATGCTGCGCCCGATGGCCATCGCCTCGCCGACCGATTTCATCGCGGTGGTCAGGTCGGGGGTGGAGCCGGGAAACTTCTCGAAAGCGAATTTCGGGATCTTGGTGACGACATAGTCGATGGTCGGCTCGAAACTCGCCGGCGTCACCTTGGTGATGTCGTTGTCCAGCTCGTCCAGCGTGTAGCCCACTGCCAGCTTGGCCGCGATCTTGGCGATCGGGAAACCGGTGGCCTTGGACGCCAGCGCCGAGGAGCGGCTGACCCGCGGGTTCATCTCGATCACCACCATGCGCCCGTCGACCGGGTTCACCGCCCATTGCACGTTGGAGCCGCCGGTCTCGACCCCGATCTCGCGCAGCACGGCGATCGAGTGGTTCCGCATCACCTGGTATTCCTTGTCGGTGAGCGTGAGTGCGGGGGCGACGGTGATCGAATCCCCGGTATGCACCCCCATCGGATCGACGTTCTCGATGGAACACACGATGATCGCGTTGTCGGCGGTGTCACGCACCACCTCCATCTCGTATTCCTTCCAGCCCAGAAGGCTCTCGTCGATCAGGATCTGGCCCACGGGAGAGGCATCCATGCCCGACCGGCAGATCGCCTCGTAATCGTCGCGGTTGTAGGCGACGCCGCCGCCGGTGCCGCCCATGGTGAAGGCGGGGCGGATGATCGCCGGCAGGCCAACCTCCTCCAGCGCCTCCAGCGCCAGGCGCACGCCCTCGGCCAGGTCCTTCTTGCCGTTCGCGCCCTTGGGGGCCGTGACGATGGTCGCCTTGGGGTTTTCGATGCCGAGCCGGTCCATCGCTTCGCGGAACAGCTTGCGGTCCTCGGCCATCTCGATGGCCTCGCGCTTGGCACCGATCATCTCGACGCCGAATTTCTCCAGCACGCCCATTTCTTCGAGCGCCAGAGAGGTGTTCAGCCCGGTCTGTCCGCCCATCGTCGGCAGCAGCGCGTCGGGGCGCTCCTTCTCGATGATCTTGGCGACGATCTCGGGGGTGATCGGCTCGATATAGGTGGCGTCCGCCATGCCCGGGTCGGTCATAATCGTGGCGGGGTTCGAGTTCACCAGGATCACCCGATACCCTTCCTCACGCAGCGCCTTGCAGGCCTGTGCCCCGGAATAGTCGAACTCGCAGGCCTGTCCGATGACGATGGGTCCGGCTCCGATGATCATGATCGACTGGATGTCGGTTCTCTTCGGCATGGCGCGGCCCCTTTTTGATGGCGAGTCGGCGCGCCGCCCCCGGGCGCGCACAAATTGTCTGCGTTATAGGGATGGGCCACGCAGGTGCAAGGGGATTACCGGCGCGCTGGCACGGCTGTTTTCTTCTTGGCGCAAATACGGCCGCCGGAGGCAAGAAGACTCCTTTGGCGCAACGCATGTTTTCCGCCTCCGGCGGCCGTATTTTAACCAAGAAGAAACCCTTTCGCGTTTTTCTTTCGGGGCGGTACAGGCTGCCGAGCCGATGACCGCCCAAGGAGAAGGCCAGGAGCTTTCGACCCGCCCGCGGCCCCGCCGTGGTCGGCTTTCCCCCTCTCGATTTGATATGTGTCAAGTTTAAGTGACATATAGTGTGTCATCCTGAGTTGATAATCCGGGAGGTCAGCCATGCGTATTCTCTTCGTTCACCCCAATTATCGCTCGGGCGGGGCCGAGATCGCGGGAAGCTGGCCGCCGGCCTGGGTCGCCTACCTGACGGGGCATCTCCGCTCGGCCGGGTTCGACGACATCCATTTCATCGATGCGATGACCAACGATATCGAGGACGGGGCGCTGGGCGAGCAGATCGCGGCACTGAAGCCCGACGTGGTCGGGGTCACCGCGATCACGCCATCGATCTACAAGGCGGAGGAGGTGTTGCGGCTGGCGCAGCTCCATTGTCCGGACGCGGTGCGGGTGATGGGCGGGGTCCATGCGACCTTCATGTACAAGCAGGTCCTGAGCGAGGCGCCCTGGATCGACGTGATCGTGCGCGGCGAGGGCGAGGAGATCTGTCGCGATCTGATGTGCGCCATCCGCGACGGGGGCTGGCCCGAGACCCGGCGCCAGATCAAGGGGCTGGCCTTCATCGATGGCGATGAGATCGTCGCCACGCAGGCCGCCAGCACGGTCAAGGATCTGGATGCGATCAACCCGGACTGGACCATCCTGGAATGGGAGAAATACATCTACATCCCGCTGAACACGCGCGTCGCCATCCCGAACATGGCGCGCGGTTGCCCGTTCACCTGTTCGTTCTGCTCGCAATGGAAGTTCTGGCGCGACTATCGCGTGCGCGACCCGAAGAAGGTGGTCGACGAGATCGAGACGCTGGTCCGGGAGCAGGATATCGGCTTCTTCATCCTCGCGGACGAGGAACCCACCATCAACCGCAAGAAATTCATCCAGTTCTGCGAGGAACTGATCGCGCGCGGCCTGCCGGACAAGGTGAAATGGGGCATCAACACCCGCGTCACCGACATCATGCGCGACAAGGAGTTGCTGAAGTTCTACCGCGAGGCGGGGCTGGTGCATGTCAGTCTTGGCACCGAGGCGGCGGCGCAGCTCAAGCTGGACCAGTTCAACAAGGAAACCAAGGTCGAGGAAAACAAGGAAGCGATCCGCCTCTTGCGCGAGGCTGACATCCTGGTCGAGGCGCAGTTCATCGTGGGCCTGGACAACGAAACGCCCGAGACGCTGAACGAGACCTACAAGATGGCCTGGGACTGGCAGCCGGATCTGGCCAACTGGGCGATGTACACGCCCTGGCCCTTCACGCCGCTGTTTCAGGAACTCAAGGACAAGGTCGAGGTGTTCGATTTCTCCCGCTACAATTTCGTCACCCCGATCATGAAGCCCAAGGCGATGGAGCGGGGCGAATTGCTCGACGGGGTGATGAACAACTACCGCCGCTTCTACATGAAGAAGGCGCTGTTTCATTACCCGTGGCGCGGCACCGGGTTCCGCCGGCGCTACCTGCTCGGGTGTCTGAAGGCCTTCGCCAAGGCCGGATTCGCGCGCACCTTCTATGATCTGGGCAAGGTCGGCTACACCGGGCCGCAATCCAAGAACAAGCTTGATTTCCATTTCGACGAGACCCGCACCATCGCCGAGGCGCAGATGGAGGACTGGGAAGCCAGTGCCGACAAGGCCGCCCGCGCCGCCGAACGGCGTGAAGCGATCCGCGCGCAGGGCAAGGAACGCGCCAAAGAACGCGCGTTCAAGATGCCCGACACCGGCTTGCCCGCCTCTGGGCGGGACGGAACCGAGGTGAAAGCCTGCGGCGGCGGCGCCCAGCAGATGGAAGATGTCTGACACCGGCCTGATCGGCCCCAATGCGATCCTGCAACTGCTGCCCGTGCTGGACCGCGCAGGCGGCCCTGCGCTGCGCGGACAGCTTTTGCAGGCCGCCGACGTCACGGTGCCCGACGGCACCACCATGATCGACGAGGCCCCCGCCGCACGGCTGCATCAGCAGTTGCGCCGCGCCTTGCCCGACCGGGCGGCGGCGCTGCTGAGCGAGGCGGGGACCGGGACCGCCGATTACATACTGGCCCACCGCATTCCCCGCGCGGCACAGATCCTGCTGAAGGCACTGCCCGCGCCGCTTGCGGCCCGTCTGCTGGCCAAGGCGATCGACCGCCATGCCTGGACCTTTGCCGGATCGGGGGGCTTTACCGTGATTTCGCCCACCTGTTTCGACATCTGCGACAATCCGGTCGTGCGCGGTGAACTGGCCGACCGCCCGATCTGTGATTGGCACGCGGCGGTCTTTGCGCGACTGTATCAGGTGTTGGTGCATGGCGACGCCGTCTGCCGCGAAACCGCCTGCTGCGCGCAGGGCGCGCGGGCCTGCCGGTTCGAGCTGACCCGCGGCCTCTCTTGACTTCCCCTCTCAGGCAATGTGTATCGGCCCGACGCAGCCAAACGCCCTTGGAGGGAACCTCATGCACGCCTATCGCAGCCACACCTGCGCCGATCTGACCGCCGCCAATGTCGGGGAGACCGTCCGCCTGTCGGGCTGGGTGCATCGCGTGCGCGACCATGGCGGCGTTCTGTTCATCGACCTGCGCGACCATTACGGCGTGACGCAGGTGCTGTGCGACGGCGACAGCGCCGCCTTCACGGCGCTGGAAAAGGTGCGCAGCGAGTGGTGCATTCGCATCGATGGCGAGGTCAAGGCGCGCGATCCCGAACTGGTGAACCCCAAGCTGCCGACCGGCGAGATCGAGGTCTATGTGCGTGAGCTCGAGGTTCTGGGGGCCGCGGACGAGCTGCCCCTGATCGTCTTCGGCGACCAGGACTATCCCGAGGAAACCCGCCTGCGCTATCGCTATCTGGACCTGCGCCGCGAGGCGATGCAGAAGAACATGACCCTGCGCAGCGACGTGGTGGCCAGCATCCGCCGCCGCATGTGGGACCAGAAGTTCCGCGAGTACCAGACGCCGATCATCACCGCCTCGTCGCCCGAAGGCGCGCGCGATTTCCTCGTGCCCAGCCGCCTGCATCCGGGCAAGTTCTATGCGCTGCCGCAGGCGCCGCAGCAGTTCAAGCAGCTGATCATGGTCAGCGGCTTTGACAAGTATTTCCAGATCGCGCCCTGTTTCCGCGATGAAGATCCCCGCGCCGACCGCAGCCCGACGGATTTCTACCAGCTCGACATGGAAATGTCCTTCGTCACCCAGCAGGACGTGTTCGACGCGATCCAGCCGGTGCTGGCGGGCGTGTTCGAAGAGTTCGGCGGCGGCCGCAAGGTCGACCGGGTCTGGCCGCAGATCAGCTATCGCGACGCCGCCCTTTGGTATGGCACCGACAAGCCCGACCTCAGGAACCCGATCAAGATGCAGGACTGCTCGGAGCATTTCCGCGGCTCGGGCTTCGCGATCTTTGCCAAGCTGCTGGAACAGGACGGCACCGAGATCCGCGCCATTCCGGCCCCCGGCGGCGGGTCGCGCAAGTTCTGCGACCGGATGAACGCCTTTGCCCAGAAGGAAGGGCTGCCCGGCATGGGCTATATCTTCTGGCGGGAACGCGGAGACACAAGCTTCGAGGATAAACTTGAAGCAGTTGGAGCATTGCGGAATCTGTTATGGAGCAAAGTGCAAGGCAAGGATGCGGCGACGCAGCTAAACTCACATTTTGAGATGCTCGCTCAATCGGAGCAGGCGCTTGGTGCAGATAGAATTAGGCAAGCCCTTCTAGACAATGATCTTGAAAAGGCAAGATTCTTGACCAATGCATATTTTGGCGAGTTTGAAGCCGCCGGTCCGCTGGCCAAGAACATCGGCCCCGAGCGCACCGAGGCGATCCGCCAGCAACTGGGCCTTGGCGTGGGCGATGCGGCCTTCTTCCTCGGCGGCAAGCCGTCGGCTTTCGAGCGGGTGGCGGGCAAGGCGCGCGACGTGATCGGCGAGGAGCTGAACCTGACCGACAAAGACCGGTTCGCCTTTGCCTGGATCGTGGATTTCCCGATCTACGAGAAGGACGAGGATACCGGCAGGATCGATTTCGAGCACAACCCGTTCTCGATGCCGCAGGGCGGGATGGAAGCGCTGCAGGGTGATCCGCTGAAGGTGCTGGGCTATCAGTACGACCTCGCGTGCAACGGGTACGAGCTGGTGTCCGGCGCGATCCGGAACCACAAGCCCGAGATCATGTTCAAGGCCTTCGAGATTGCGGGCTATGACGAATCCGAGGTGCGCAAGCGCTTTGGCGGCATGGTCAACGCCTTCCAGTACGGCGCGCCGCCGCACGGGGGCTGTGCGGCCGGCATCGACCGCATCGTCATGCTGCTGGCGGACGAGGCGAACATCCGCGAGGTCATCATGTTCCCGATGAACCAGCGCGCCGAGGACCTGATGATGTCGGCCCCCTCCGAGCCGACGAGCGATCAGCTGATGGAGCTTGGCCTGCGGGTGATCCCGCAGGAGGACTGAACCGGGCTGCGCTGAAATCCGCGCGCGGGCGCACACGGTTGCGTGACGGGCAGGTGCGGCGCTGCAATCGTGGCGCGCATCGCCTATATTGGCCTCAGTGGAATCGACAGAGGCCCGTGCCGTGACCTTCAGCCCCGATCTGGCCGCGCTGCGCTTTGGCTGCGGATTGTCCCCGGCGCTTGCGCCGCCTGCCACGCCCGAGGCCCTGCTGGCCGGGCTGGACGGGCCGGACGCCATGTCCGCGCGCTTTCCGATCGAGGATTTCACGGCGTTTTCCGAGCAGATCGCGGCCGCGCGCGCCGTTCGAGAGACCGCGAAAAACCGCAAGGACAAGATCGAGAACCAGCGCGTCTTGCGCCGGAGCTTGACTGCCGCGCGCAACCGCTGGCATCTGCAACGCCTGCTGCGCTGGACCTGGAGCGAAACGCCGCTGCGCGAGCGGCTGACCGCCTTCTGGGCCGATCATTTCACTGTCATGGGCAAGTCCTCGATCATGCTGTCCGGGGCGCTGCCCTACGAGCAATCGGCGATCCGCCCGCATGTCGCGGGGCGCTTCGCCGACCTTCTGATCGCGGTGACGACGCATCCGATGATGCTGCACTATCTCGACCAGTCGGCCTCGGTCGGGCCGGGCAGCCGGCTGGCGCGGGGGCGCGCGGACGGGCGCGGCCTGAACGAGAACCTCGCCCGCGAAGTGCTGGAACTGCACACGCTGGGCGTCGACGGTCCCTATACGCAGGACGACGTGCGCCAGTTGGCCGAGCTGTTCACCGGCCTGACCTATACGGCGGCGAAGGGCTTCGCCTTTCAGCCGCGCCGCGCCGAGCCGGGGGCCGAAACCGTGCTGGGCAAGAGCTATGGCGGCGATCCGGCGCGGCTGGAGCCGGTTCTGGACACGCTGCGCGACCTGGCGGTGCATCCGGCGACCGCACGCCATATCGCGCGCAAGCTTGCGGTGCATTTCGTGAGCGATGCGCCCGACCCGGCGCTGGTCGATCACGTCACGGCGCGGTACCTCGAGACCGGCGGCGACCTGATGGCGGTCTATGGCGCGCTGATCGAACACCCCGCGGCCTGGGCCGCGGGGCCCGCCAACATCAAGCCGCCGCTCGACTACGTGGCCAGCGCCTGCCGCGCGCTGGCGGTTCCGCCCGAACGGCTTGCCGCGCTCGAGCCGCGCCGGGCGCGCCGCCTGCTGATCGATCCTTTGGCCAAGATGGGCCAGCCGTTGTTCCGCCCGCGCGGCCCTGACGGGTGGGCCGAGGAGGATGCGGCGTGGATCACCCCGCAGGCGGTGTCGGCGCGGCTGCTCTGGGCGCTGTCGGCGCCCTCGGCCCTGCGCCCGGACCTGCCCGAGCCGCGCAGCTTCGTGGACACCACTCTTGGCGCCTTTGCGACCGAACCGGTGCGGTTTGCCGCCGCCTCCGCCGAAAGCCGGGCCGACGCGGTTGGCCTCGTGCTGTCCGCCCCCGCATTTCAGCGCCGATAGGAGCCTGCCATGTCACCGACCCTGAACCGCCGCGCCTTCCTGTCCCGCTCCGCCCTGGTGGGCTGTTCGCTGGCGGCCAGTCCGCTTCTGACGCGGGTCAGTTTCGCAGCCGCCCCGTGGGAGGGGCGGCTGGTGGTGATCATCCTGCGCGGCGGGATGGATGGGCTGGACGTGGTGCAACCCCATGGCGCGCCGGAGTTTGCCGCGCTGCGCCAGGGATTGTCCGCGGGGCCTGCGGGCGGCGCGGTCGATCTGGACGGGTTCTTTGCGCTGCACCCGGCGCTGTCGCCGCTGATGCCATTGTGGCGGGCGGGCGATCTGGGCTTCGTGCACGCGGTGTCGACGCCCTATCGCGACAAGCGGAGCCATTTCGACGGGCAGGACCTGCTGGAGGCGGGCACGAGCAGCCTCGAGGGCGTGCGCGACGGGTGGCTGAACCGGATGCTGACGCTGTTGCCCGGGGTCGAGGCGCGCACCGCCTTCGCGATCGGGCAGGGCGAGATGAAGCTGCTCGCCGGGCCCGCTCCGGTGGCCGACTGGTCGCCCGATGCCGATCTCGCGATCAGCTCGCAGGCGCTGCGGCTTGCCGATCTCGTGATGCAGGAGGATCCGGCGCTGCACGCCGCGCTGGCCGAGGCCACGATGCTGTCGGCCGATGGCGATGCGGCGACCGGCAAGGCGCGTCCGCATGTCAGAATCGCCGATTTCGCCGCAGAGCAGTTGCGCGGCGAGACCCGCGTCGCCTCGTTCTCGATCAACGGCTGGGACACGCATAACCGGCAGGATCGCGCGCTGAGCCGGGCGCTGGAACGTCTGGGCGACACGATCCTGGCGCTGCGCGACGGGGTCGGCCCGGAGATCTGGCAGAAGACCGCGATCATCGCCATGACCGAGTTCGGCCGCACCGTGCGCGTCAACGGCACCGGCGGCACGGACCATGGCACGGGCGGCGCGATGGTTCTGGCCGGGGGCGCGATCCGGGGCGGGCGGGTTTACGGCGATTGGCCGGGCCTCGCCGAGGCCGATCTCTATGACCGGCGCGACCTGATGCCGACAGGGGACGTGCGCGCGCCGGCGGCGTGGATCATGCGGGCTCTGACCGGGCTGGACCGGACGGCGCTGGATGGCACGGTGTTTCCGGGGCTCGACATGGGGCGCGACCCGGGGCTGTTGCTCTGACCGGCGCAGAGCGGCACCGGGGCGATGCCCCGCGGCCATGTCCGGAGGCGGACCCGCTCAGGCCCGCCGGTTGCGGTGCAGCGCCTGGCGGGCGCGGCGGGTTTCCCGTGCGGCGGACCAGGCCTGGACGGCGAGCACAAGGCCCAGCGACAGGGTGGCGATCAGGAAGGTTTCCAGCATTTCAGATCGCCTGTTTCTGCTCCAGCCGTTCGCGCACCAGCCCGGCGATGCGGGCGGTGTCGCCGGCCACCGGTGCGCCGGACTTGCGCGCCGCGGCCAGCGAGGCGGCCGCCTGTTCCAGCGCTGTGTCCTGTGCGCTGCGGGCCACGCCGCCGACGAACTGCGCCACGTAGTCGAGCGTCTTGCCCTCCTCGGCGCGGTCCTTCAGCACGTCGGCCACATGCGCCATGTCGTCCTGGTAGGCCATGAGGTCGGGGCAGACCGAATCGTCCTGCACCACGCGCGGCCCCAGCGGGCGCTGATCGGCCGGCAGGCGGGACAGAACGGCGTTCTGGAACAGCGCCAGCGAGGTGATCGGCTTGGGCAGGAACCCGTCGGCGCCGGCGGCGATCGCCGCCTCCTCGCCGGTATCGTCGCCCGAGGTTCCGAGGATCACCGGCACCTTCGGGCTTGCCTCTGCAAGCTCGCGGATCAGGTCGAGGCCCGAACCGTCGGGCAGGCCCAGATCGGCGATCACCACCGATGGCCGATAGACCTGCAGATGTCGTCGCGCGGATTTCAGGCAATCGGCGCGGCGGATGCGGGCGCCGCTGCGCAGGCAGAGCAATCGCATCGCCTCGCAGGCATAGCGGCTGTCCTCGACAACCAGGATGGTCAGCCCCAGCAGCGGCCGGTTGGCGGTCGCGATGCGGGTCGGGGCGGCGAACGGGTCCGAATCGTCCATTTTGAGGCTCCTCTCAGCAGACACGACTCAGGCTAGGGACCGTTGGCTAACAGGGCGTTAATGGGAGACTTGCCCTTTACGCTGCGCCGCCGCATAACCGGGCAACCCGCAGCAAGGAGAGTTTGCCATGATCGGACGCCTGAACCATGTCGCCATCGCCGTGCCGGATCTCGAGGCCGCCTCGGCGCAATACGCCAACGCGCTCGGCGCCGTGGTCGGCGCCCCGCAGGACGAACCCGACCACGGCGTGACCGTGGTGTTCATCGAACTGCCCAACACCAAGATCGAACTGCTCTACCCGCTGGGCGAGAACAGCCCGATCCAAGGCTTTCTCGACAAGAACCCGTCGGGCGGCATCCACCATGTCTGCTACGAGGTCGACGACATCCTGGCCGCGCGCGACCACCTGCAGAAGACCGGCGCGCGGGTTCTGGGCACCGGGGAGCCCAAGATCGGCGCCCACGGCAAGCCGGTGCTGTTCCTGCATCCCAAGGATTTCAACGGCTGCCTTGTCGAACTCGAACAGGTCTGATCTTTACTCCCCCGGTATCGCGTCTAGGTTATACCGAAACGGAGGTCAGTCATGGCGATCACATCGGCAATCGTTCTCTATGCCGTCTTCTGGTTCATGACCTTCCTGATCGCGCTGCCGATCCGGGTGACGACGCAGGGCGACGTGGGGGAGGTCGTGCCCGGCACCCATTCGGCCGCGCCAGAGGTGCACAATCTGAAGAAGAAGGCGTGGATCACCACCATCGTGGCCTTCATTCTCTGGGCGATCGCGGTGGTCGTGATCCTGTCGGGCGTGATCAGCGTGCGCGACATCGACTGGTTCAACCGGATGCCGCCGCTTCAGTGACTCAGAGTCGGGTCAGCGCCATGCCGCTGACGATGAGCCCGGCGGCGATCGCCTTGCCCCGATCCATCCGGTCGCCGAAGACCAGCCAGCCGATCAGGACAGCGAACAGGATCGAGGTCTCGCGCAGGGCGGCGACCAGTGCGATCGGGGCCTGGGTCATCGCCCAGACCGCGATCGCGTAGGCGCCGTAGGAGGCCGCCGCCGCCAGCCCGCCGGTCACCCAGTCGCGCGCAGAGGCGCGCAGGACGCTGCGCCCGCGCAAGGCGAGACAGATCGGCGTGAAGAGCAGCGCGTCCAGTGCGAAGAGCCAGCCGACATACATCATCGCGTCGCCGGAGACCCGCGCGCCCAGCCCGTCGACCAGCGAATAGCCCGCCGTCATCAGCGCCGACCCCAATGCGAGCGGCACCAGCCGGCGCGACTCGCCATTTGTGAAGGCGCCCCGCGCCATCACCGCGATGCCGGTGCCGAGGATCAGGATGCCCGCGTATTCAAGCGGCGCGATCATGTCGGCGAGGAAGAGCGCGCTGATGCCGGTCACGATCATCGGCGCCGTGCCGCGCGCGATCGGATAGACCCGGCTGAGATCGCCCTGCTCGTAGGCGAAGGCGAGAAACAGTTTGTATCCTGCATGAAACAGGCCCGAGGCGGCGAGCCAGGGCAGCACCTCGGCGGCGGGCCAGGGGCGGCTGAGAGCGATCAGCAGGCCGGCGGCCCCCTGCACGAGGGTCATGATCAGCATCCCCGTCACCTTGGAGACGCCGACCTTGATCAGTGCGTTCCAGAGCGCGTGCAGGAAGGCGGCGAACAGAACGGAAAGGAAGACGAAGAGAGTCATGATGGAGACCGATCTGTGATCCCGGCAGTTAAGGCGGGTTCATCTGGAAAGGTCAACGACACAGACCGACCGCCGTGCCGCCTGTTGGCGTGGGAGTCGAGTATTTTTGCGAAGATGAAGGGGCAGGGTGCGCCTGCCGTTTCTGTCCCGCACTTGCGTCCGGCCCTGGGGGCCGCCGGCGGCACGCGTGATCGTGTGCGCCGGCGGTGGCGGGTCAGGTCAACGCGCTGTCGCAGCGACCGCAGACGCCCGGATGGGCGTGGGTTCCGACATCGGGCAGGATCTTCCAGCAGCGCTGGCATTTCGTCCCGTCGGCCTTTTCGAACACCACGCCAACGCCTTCGGTCTCGGGCATGCGGAAGGCCTCTGCCGGGCTGGGATCGTCGGTCAGGGTCAGGGCCGAGGTGATGCAGAGATCGTCGAAATGCACCGATTTCAGCGCCGCCAGCATCTCGGCGTCGCGGACATGCACGACGGGGGCCGCTTCCAGCGACGCGCCGATCACCTTGTCGGTGCGCTGCACCTCGAGCGCCGCCGTCACGACACGGCGAGCCTGCCGGATCATCGCCCATTTCGCGGCCAGCGCGTCGTCCCGCCACGAGGCCGGGGTTTCCGGCATGTCGACGAGATGCACCGAACTTTCCGCACCGGGGAAGCGTTCGAGCCAGACTTCCTCCATCGTGAAGACTAGGATCGGCGCGAGCCATGTCGTCAGGCGGTGGAACAGGATGTCGAGCACCGTGCGCGCCGCGCGGCGCCGCGGCGTGTCGCCGTCGCAATAGAGCGCGTCCTTGCGCACGTCGAAATAGAAGGCCGACAGGTCGACGGTGGCAAAGGTGAAGACCGCCTGGAACACGCCCTGGAAGTCGAACCCCGCATAGCCCTTGCGCACGGTGTCGTCGAGATCCGCGAGCCGATGCAGCACCCAGCGTTCCAGTTCGGGCATCTCGGCGGGTTCGATCCGGTCGGCCTCGGTGAAATCGGCGAGGCTGCCCAGCATGAAGCGCATCGTGTTGCGCAGGCGGCGGTAACTGTCGGCCACGCCTTTCAGGATCTCGGGCCCGATGCGCTGATCGGCGGTGTAATCGGTCTGCGCCACCCAGAGCCGCAGGATGTCGGCCCCGTATTGCTGCACGATCTTTTCGGGCACGATGGTGTTGCCGAGCGATTTGGACATCTTGTTGCCCTTCTCGTCCAGCGTGAAGCCATGCGTGACCACGTTGCGATAGGGCGCGCGCCCGATTGTGCCGCAGGCCTGCAGCATCGAGGAATGGAACCAGCCGCGGTGTTGGTCGGTGCCTTCCATGTAGACATCGGCGATGCCGTCCGCTGTGCCGTCCTCGCGGTCGCGCAGCACGAAGGCATGGGTGGAGCCTGAATCGAACCACACGTCGAGGATATCGAACACCTGGTTGTAGTCGTCGGGGTTCACGATCCCTTCGAGGAAGCGTTTCTTGGCGCCTTCCTCGTACCAGGCGTCGGCGCCTTCGGCCTCGAAAGTGGAGGTGATGCGGCGGTTGACCTGCTTGTTGCGCAGCAGGAAATCCTCGTCCGTGGGCTTGGCGCCCTTCTTGACGAAACAGGTCAGCGGCACGCCCCAGGCGCGCTGGCGGGACAGCACCCAGTCGGGGCGGGATTCGATCATCGAGTAGAGCCGGTTGCGCCCGGTTTTCGGAGTCCATTTCACCAGCTCGTCGATGCTGGTCAGGGCGCGTTCGCGAATCGTGGTGCCGTATGTGTCCTGCCCATCGCCCACCGGCTTGTCGATGGCGGCGAACCATTGCGGCGTGTTGCGGTAGATCACCGGCGCTTTCGAGCGCCAGGAATGCGGGTAGGAGTGCTTGATCTTGCCGCGCGCCAGCAACCCGCCGACCTCGACCAGCTTGTCGATCACCGCCTTGTTGGCGTCGCCCTCCTTGCCGTTGGGCTTGAGGATCGCCTTGCCGCCGAAGAGCGGCAGGTCGGCGCGGAAGGTGCCGTCGGGGTCGACATTGTAGGTGATGACCTCGGCCAGCATCCCGGCGTCGCGGTAAAGTTCGAATTCGTCCATCCCGTGTGAGGGCGCGCAATGGACGAAGCCGGTGCCGTCTTCGTCGGTGACGAAGGGCGCGGCGCGGAAATCGCGGGGCGCGTCCCATTCGCCGTCGCCACCTTCGACCCCGGCGAGCGGGTGGGCGAGCGAGAGGCCGGACAATTCGCCGGAGGTGACATCGCGCAGGCGCGTCCACATGCCGTCTTCCAGGCGGGCGCGCGTCATCACGTCCTCGGCGCGCTTGTCGGCCAGGATGAACTTGTCGCCGACATTGGCCCAGGATTCCTCCGGCGTTCCGGTGACTTCGTAGAGGCCATAGTCGAAGTCCTCGCCATAGACGACACCCTTGTTCGACGGGATCGTCCAGGGGGTGGTGGTCCAGATGACGACATGGGCACCGGCAAGATCGCTGTCACCCAAGACCTTGAACTTCACCCAGATCGTTAAGCTGTCCTTGTCGTGGTATTCGACCTCGGCTTCGGCGAGCGCGGTCTGCTCGACGGGGCTCCACATCACCGGCTTGCTGCCCTGGTAGAGCGTGCCGGTCATCAGGAACTTCATGAACTCCTCGGCGATCACGCGTTCGGCGTGGAAATCCATCGTGAGGTAGGGCTCGGCCCAGTTGCCGGTGACGCCGAGGCGTTTGAATTCCTCGCGCTGGATGTCGACCCAGCCGGCGGCGAAGTCGCGGCATTCCTGGCGGAACTCGACCACGTCCACCGCGTCCTTGTCCAAGCCCTTGGCGCGGTATTTCTCCTCGATCTTCCATTCGATGGGCAGGCCGTGGCAGTCCCAGCCGGGGATGTAGCGCGCATCATACCCCATCATCTGGTGGCTGCGCACGATCATGTCCTTGATCGTCTTGTTCAGCGCGTGGCCGATGTGCAGGTTGCCGTTGGCGTAGGGCGGGCCGTCATGCAGAGTGAACGGCGTGCGGCCTTGCTTGGCGCGCAGGCGGCCGTAGATGTCGAGCTCTTCCCAGCGTTTCAGCCACTCGGGTTCGCGCTTCGGCAGGCCCGCGCGCATCGGGAAGTCGGTGCGGGGCAGGTTCAGGGTCGATTTGTAGTCGGGTGTTTCGGTGATCGTGTCGGCGCACATGGCGGGCGTCCTTCGGATGGAGCGTGTCGGAAATGTCTGCAAGCGGTCGGTGCGAGGGCTCGAACACCTGTGCCCGGCGTCTGGGGGTCAGAGCGCCGGGACGATAATTCGCGTGGCAATGAGACGGGCATGGCACATGCGCGCGGTTATAGGCGCGTGGGCGGGCGGGGTAAAGTGGGTGAAGGCGCGCAGGCCGCGCGGGACGGGGCCGGGCGCTGTTCGGGCAGCCTTTTCCGTTTCAAACCAGGTGTTTGAATTGGGTCGAGCGCGGTCGGCGGGTGGGAAGTCACTTCAAGGCGCGCGGCGTCGCGCGGCCCGCGGGTCGCCTCACGCGTGAAACAGCGTGCCGACACCATAGGCGATGGCGGCGGCCAGCCCGCCGATCAGCAGCGTTTCGATCCCCGAGCGCCACCAAGCGGACAGCGACCAGCGGCTTTTCAGGGCGCCGATGGCGAAGAACACGCACATGGTGCTGACGGCGCTGAGGGTGAAGGCATCGGGCAGCCCCAGGACGAAGGGCAGGAGCGGGATGAGACCGGCGACGAGGAAGGCGCCGAAGGTCGCGAGCGCGGCGCGCATCGGGTTCGGGTCGATTCCGCCGAGACCGTATTCGCCCTCCAGCATGAGCCCGATCCAGTTCTCCTTGTCCGCGGTGATCGCATCCGTCGCGTCCTCGAGGACCTGACCGTTCAGGCCCTTCTGGGCCAGGATCTCGCGCACCTCGCGGCGCTCGCCCTCGGGGTAGCGGGCGATGTGGCGCTCCTCGATGGCGCGGATGCGGTGGATGTTGTCCTGTTCGGCCTTGGTGCCGGAATAGTTCCCGGCGGCCATGGAAAACCCGTCGGCCAGAACGTTGGCAAGGCCGAGCGCGACGATCACGAAGGGCGACAGGCCCGCCCCGGCGACACCCGCGACGATGGCGAAGGTGGTGACCGAGCCATCGATGGCGCCATAGACCAAGTCGCGCAGCACCCCGCGCCCCTGTGGGGCTGTGATGCGTGCGTGAACCTCCTGCGGGCTGTGTCCGTGATCCGGCATGGCGGCGTCTCCTGCTGTTGCGTGCAGTCTGCGCACGCGGGCACGGGGCCGCCTTGCGGCAGATCAAGCCCGCGGCGCTGCAAGGCGGGAGACGATCTCGATCGGGGCGATCGTGCCAGCGCGCACCGCCGCCGCCATGTTGGCGATCTTGGTGCCGGACTCTGGCCCCATCACCAGGTGCAGGCCCAGCGGCTGGGCGCTCGCACCTGCGGGCGGCGGGCGCAGCAGGTCCGAGCGATCGGTTTCGGACAGGATCGCGAAGCCGGCGGCGGTGAGCGCGGCGCGATAGGCGCGCGGTTCGGCCAGCGCGCTCTGCGCGGCGCTGCTGGCCCAGGGCACCGGGTAACCGGGCGCGGCGGAATGGGAGCGGGCCATGACGTCGTAGAGGACGAACCGGCCGCCCGGCTTCAACACCCGCGCGACCGAGCGCATCAGTGCCGGCTTGTCGGCGATGTTCATGCCGACATGGATCATGTAGGCGGCGTCGAAGCTGTCATCCGCAAAGGGCAGGTGAAGAACGTCGCCCTGTAGCACCTGCACCCGGTCCAGCAGCAGCGCGAGGCCGGTCAGCGCCTGCGCCGCCGCGACGAAGTCGGGGGTGAGGTCGATCCCGGTGACCCGCGCGCCGGTGGTGCGGGCGATGAACCGCGCCGGTCCGCCGAGCCCACAGCCGAGGTCGAGTACGCGGCTGGTAGCGGTGACCGCGAGGCCGGGCAGCAGGGCCTGCGTGGCGGCGCGTCCGCCGATGTGGAATTCGTCAAACAGCGCCAGCGTATCGATGTCGAGCGGTGGCGTTGCCCCATGCGCGGCGAGGGCAGCCTCTATCCGGGCCATCAACCCGTCGCCGCGATAATGCTCTGCGATGCCGGAAGGGTCCGACATGACACCGTCCTTTCGTGGATGGGGTCAGTCTAGCACGAAGTGGCGGTTCGCGGAAATCAGCCGGGGCTGCGGCCGATCAGCCCGGTCAGCGCCCGTTTGACGATGCCGCGCACCGAGGGGCGGCGGTCGCGCGTGAAGGGCAGGGGGCGGCAGACCTCCATCGCGGCGACGCCGACGCGGGCCGAGAGGGCGCCGTTGACCAGCCCCTCGCCGAAGCGGCGCGAGAGTTTCGACAGGATCGAACCGCCCAGCACTGGTTCGAGCAGGTCGTCGCCCACGGCGACGGCGCCGGTGGCGACCAGATGCGTAAAGACCGCGCGCGTGAGCCGCCAACTGCCGATCAGGCCCGAGCGGCCGCCATAGACCTCGGCCACCCGCCGGATCATCCGGAGATTCGCGGTGAGTGCCGCGGCGACATCGGCCAGGACCAGCGGCACCAGCGCGGTCACGGTGGCGACCTGCCGCGCGGCGGCCTCGACCTCGCGCGAGGCGGCGGCGTCGAGCGGTGCGAGAATGTCGTCTTCGGCCAGTTCCAGCAGGGCTGCGGCGTCGAACTGGTCACCGGCGCGCTCGCGGAAGCGGTCGCGGCCCCAGCGCGTGTCCTCGCGCCCGGCATAGAAGGCGAGCAGCTTGTCGGTCACGGCCCTGGCCTGGGCCAGGTCCTGGCTGGCCAGCGCCGCATCGGCGGCGCGGTGCAGGCTGTCGATGCGCCCGAGCCGGGAGATCGCCGCCATCTCGCGCAGGGCGATCAGCAGCAGCACCAGCAGCAGCGCCGCGATCAGCCCGGTGACCGTCCAGCCGAGCACCGGGGCGCGGGCCACCAGCCCGGTGGCGAAATCCCAGGCCGCGACCGACATCATCGCGCCGATCACCGCGCTGGCGAGACCCCAGAACCAGCGCGCCAGCCGCGAGGGGCGGCGGGCGGCGACGCGGGCGGCGATCTGCATCGCCTGCCCGCTGGGGGGCGGGCCGTGCGGGTCGGGCACCGGGGGCGCGTCGGCGACCGAGACCGGGGTTTCGCTGTCTTCGAGATCGATCAGGACCGGGCCCTGGGTCATGCGGCGGCCTCCCTCGTCCACACATAGTGGATGTTCTGCGCGGACTCGGCGCAGGTTTCGGGCGCGATGGGGCGAAACCCCGCGCGGGTATAGAGCCTGCGGGCGCGCAGGTTGCCGGTCAGACTGCGCAGGTGCAGCCGGTCGGCGTGGCGCTTGGTGGCCTCGAGCAGCATCCGCCCGAGTCCCCGGCCTTGCGCGTGCGGCGCGAGGTAGAGCGCGCAGATCTCGGCTCCGTCGCGCGCGACGAAGCCCTGCACCCGACCATCCGCTTCGGCCACCGTGACCCAGCCCCGGTCGATCATCGTGCCGCAGAAGGCGATGGTTTCCGCCGTCGAATGCTGCGCCGCCTGGGCAGGCGGCAGGCCCTGGCGCAGGATCGTTCCGGTGGCCCCGGCATCGGTGGGGCGGGCGGCGCGCAAGGTCACTGTCACAGCCGGTCTCCGAACAGGAACTGGGCGGCGCGATCCAGCCGGATATGCGGCGGCCCGTCGCCCGGTTTCAGGGTTAGCGGTGCGGGGGCGAAGGACATGATCCGGTAGTCCTCGCCAAGCCAGCTGTCGGCGCCCTCGCGCGCCGGGCCGAGCAGATGGGCGGGGTCTTCGGGCAGTTCTCCCGGGTAGAAGGCGGCGGCCTTGCCGCTGTCCAGCAATGTGCCGCGCACGCAGTCGAGCTTGCGGCCCTCGTGCTCGCGGGTTTCCTCGGTGGTGGCGCGCAGGGCGGCGATCGACAGCGCCGAAGTCTCGGCCCCGGCAAAGCGTGCCCGGTCGCGGGCGTCCCGCGTCAGAGCCTCCATGATCGCGGTCAGGCGGGCGTGCTGGCTGTGGTGCAGATGGTCTGCCTTGGTGGCGGCGAACAGGATCTTCTCGACCCGCTTGCCCAGAAGCAGTTTCGTCAGGAACGCATTGGTACCGGGGCGAAACGCGCCGAGGATATCGGTCATTGCGCCGCGCATGTCCTGCACCGCGCGCGGCCCCTTGTGGATGGCCCCCAACGCGTCGACCAGAACCACCTGCCGGTCGATGCGGGCGAAATGGTCGCGGAAGAACGGTTTGACCACCTGCGCCTTGTAGGCGTCATAGCGCCGTTCCATTTCGCGCCAGAGGCTGCGGCGCGGGGCGTTCGGCTGTTCGGGCAAGGGGGCGAAGGTCAGGACCGGAGAACCGGCGAGGTCGCCCGGCAGGAAGAAGCGCCCGGGTGTGCAGTCATAGAAACCCGCGTCGCGCGCTGCCGTCAGGTAGGCCGTGAAGCTGCGCGCGAGGGCTTGCGCAACCGATTCCTCGAGCGGTGCGGTCGCGTCGGTGCCGGTGGACAGCGCGCGAAAGGCGGCGGCCTCGTCGCGGGGGGCGATGCGATCGAGCGTCTCGGCGCTCCAGCGGGCGTAGGACTTGTCCAGCAGCGCGAGATCGAGCAGCCATTCGCCGGGGTAGTCCACGATGTCGAGATGGATGGTGCGCGGCCCCTGCAGTCCGGCCAGCAGGCCGGAGGACCGCACCCGGAGCGACAGGCGCAATTCGCTGATCGCGCGGGTGCTGTCGGGCCAGCGCGGCTGTCGCGCGGTCAGGTCGGCGAGGTGGCTTTCGAAATCGAAGCGCGGCACGGTGTCGTCGGGTTGTGGCTGCAGGAACGCGCTCTGGATGCGGCCTTCCTGCGCCGCGACGAGGCCCGGCATCCGCCCGCGATCCATCAGGTTGGCCACCAGCGAGGTGATGAACACCGTCTTGCCCGAGCGCGCCAGACCGGTCACGCCCAGCCGGATCACCGGTTCGAACAGCGACTCCGAGATCGTGTCGCCCACGGATTCGATGCCGCGCACCAGCCCGTCTGCAATACTGGAAATGACCAAACCGCGTCCTGCCCCGTTCGTTTCGGCCAAGATAGGCGTCTGCGCCGCGTGATACCAGACTTGCCGTTTGCGCGGGCGCACGGTAGCAGCGCGGCCATGCCGCGATACGCTTTGAAAGTCGAATACCTGGGCGCGCCCTTTGCCGGCTGGCAGCGGCAGGCCGAGCAGCCCAGCGTACAGGGGGCGATCGAGGCGGCGCTGGCGCGTCTCGAGCCCCGCGCGCATACCATCGCCGCCGCCGGACGCACCGATGCGGGGGTGCATGCGCTGGGGCAGGTGGCCCATTGCGACATGGAGCGCGACTGGGAGCCGTTTCGCCTGTCCGAGGCGCTGAACCATCACCTGAAGCCCGACCCGGTGGCGATCGTCGCCTGCGCGCGCGTCGCCGAGGACTGGCACGCGCGGTTCTCGGCGGTCGAGCGGCAATACCTGTTCCGCATCCTGATGCGCCGCGCGCCCGCGACGCACGAGTCCGGGCGGGTCTGGCAGGTGCGTCACGATCTGGATGTCACGGCGATGCAGGCCGGCGCCGACCGGCTGATCGGCAACCATGATTTCACCACCTTCCGCAGCACGATGTGCCAGGCCGCGAGCCCGGTGAAGACGCTCGACGCGCTGCGGGTCGAGGCGGTCGACGGCTTCTCCGGTCCCGAAATCCGGTTTCACGTGCGGGCGCGTTCGTTCCTGCACAACCAGGTGCGCAGCTTCGTCGGAACGCTGGAACGGGTTGGAGCCCACGCGTGGACGCCGGAGGACGTGAGTGCCGCGCTGGCGGCGCGCGACCGGGCCGCCTGTGGGCCCGTCTGCCCGCCGCAGGGGCTGTACCTTGCCCGTGTCGGCTATCCGTCGGACCCCTTTGCCTGAGCGCCCGTTTGATGCGGGCAGGAAACAATCCGGACCTTGCGCCCGGTATTGTTGAGGCGCTCGACACGTTGAGGCTGTCTTGCCACACCATGATGCCCGCCGGGGGCGTTCGTCGTGGACAGAACGGGAAATCCTTAATAGGGCGTTAATGGACTGCGTCCGTTTGTATGAGTTCAGACTTTCCCCGAAGGACGTTCAGTCGGGAACGGGGAAACTGTCGAAAAAGGGAATGACATGATCAGAAATACCATTGCAATCGCCGCGGTCGTGGCGATGCCGAGCTTGGCGTCGGCCTTGACCGTCCAGGCGGAAAACGACTACGCGACCGCGCTTTCCATGGTGACGCCGGCCGACTCGCTCGATCTTCCGGGAACTTGGACGGCTGCCCCGCTGACCGTTGCGCCGGATGCCAGCCTGGGTGGCCAGTACCGGTCGCCCTATCAGACCTCGGGTCTGACCGCGCCGGGGTACTACACCGTGGGCGTCGGCAGCACCTACAGCGGAACGTCGAACCCGGCGGAGCTGGCGCTGACATCGCTGTCCAACAGCTTCAGCCTGCTGTGGGGCTCGCCCGACGGCTACAACACGCTGGAGCTCTACAACGGGGCGACCCTGGTCGGCACGATCCTCGGAAGCCAGTTCAATATTCCGGCGCAGGAAGCCTCTTTCGTTTCGATCTTCGCGGACAACGAGTCGGAGTATTTCGACAGCGTGAAGTTCTATTCGGTCAACCAGAACGCCTTCGAGTTCGCCAACGTGTCGGCGACCCCGGTTCCGCTGCCGGCCAGTGGCCTGCTTCTGGTCGCCGGTCTTGGCGCGCTGGCTGCGCGTGCCCGTCGCAAGTCCAGCGACGCCTGATCGCACCTGAAGCGATACGACACAGCGCCGACCGGATGCCATCAGGCCCCGGTCGGCGCAGGTTTGACGCGATGATCGAGGCGCAGTGTCAGAGGGACAGGTAATGCCCCTCGGCCGGATCGATCTCTCCCCTGAGCATGGCGTGATAACAGGCGAGGACCTCTTCGGGTCCCGACGCGCGGCTGATCGTGATCCAGCTTTGCGCCGCTTCGGTGAAGGCGCTCCATGCTGTGCCGAGGCGGGTCTGGAATTCCGCCGGTCCGAGCTCTTTCAAGCGCTGCTGGGCATAGGCGGGGGCAAAGAAGAACTCCGGCCGTGCGCCGGGCAGGTCGCCGCCAAGACCGCCCGAGTCCTGCCAGTGGGTCATGCCGACGGCGCGGCTGCTTTTCAACCCGTCGCCCAGATGCTCGTGGATGCGCTGTCGCAGGTCGGCATTGCCGGCCATGTCGACGAAGGCCGAGGCGGTTCGCGGCAGGCTTTCGACGGCGTCATAGTCGATCACCCGGTCATGGCAGCCAAGGCCCTCGACGAAGCGGCGATTGCCCGCGCTGGTCAGGCCGACGAACGATCGCCCCGGTGGCGCATCGCGTGACATCAGGAAGGCCAGTCCGAGCGCGGTCTTGCTGGAGGCGCTGGAGAGGATCGCCTGCTCCGCGCCGAACCAGTCGTTCTCGCGGTGCAGGTCGTCCAGCAGGAACGAGGTGGTGAAGAGCGGGCGGAACAGGCTGATCAGCGCTTCGCGATCCGCCTGCCATTGTGGGTCGCTGCGGGTGAAAGCGTAGTGGTTGTAGATCGGCGCGCGGGCGGCGCGATGCCGGGCCGCGTCGACAAAGCCCGTGTCGTTCACCTTGTCCGGCTGCACCATCACGTGCGTCGACATCGGCAGGTAGCCATAGACCCGCTCGCCCACGGCGACGTCCGGGTGGGAGGAGGCGAGCACGGTGGCGAAGCCCCAGACCGGGATTCGCCCGTCGCCGTCATCCTGCGTCGGGAAGAAATCCCAGTAGCCCAGCATGTCGGCGGCGACGCCATAGGTGATGTTGTTCGCGGTCAGCGCGAAACCGTCCACGCGCAGCAGACAGGTGCCGTCGGGCGGGGTGTCCGGAAAGTTCGCCGGCACGATCCTTGCGTCGGCCAAAGCGGTGCGGGTCACGATCAGGTCTTGTCCGGTGATGGGCATGGCGCTCTCCTTGTGGAAGGCTCACCCTAGCGGTGGATCGGAGCGGACGCCATGCGAATGCCGGGCGTTGTTTCGCCCCTTGCCGGGACCGCCGCGCGACGCTACGGTATGCCTGTGCATACGGGAGAACCGGCGACAGCCGGTGCCGAAGGAGCAACCGCCCCGGAAACTCTCAGGCCACAGGACCGTGCGCACATACGAAAGACTCTGGAGAGTGGCGCAGCGCGCCCGCCGAAGGGATAACGATCTCAGGCGAAAGGACAGAGGGGGCATCGCGCCGCGCCGTCGCGCGGCAAGGATGCCGGGGGATTTGCCTGAATCTGCACCGGCCTGTGAAGAATGGGAGCGGGCATGACGGATCTTCTGAAAACGCCGCTGCATGCGCTGCACGTGGAGCTCGGCGCCAAGCTGGTGGAGTTCGCCGGCTACGAGATGCCGGTACAATATCCGGCCGGGATCATGGCCGAACACCAACACACGCGCGAGGCCGCCGGGCTGTTCGACGTCAGCCACATGGGGCAGGTGCTGCTGGGCGGCGCACCGATGGCGGGGCTGGCGGAGGCCTTCGAGGCGATGGTGCCGATGGACGTCGCCGGGCTGGCGGAAGGGCGGCAGCGCTACGGGCTGTTCCTGAACGACGCGGGTGGAATCCTTGACGACCTGATGTTCGCGAACCGGGGCGATCACCTCTTCGTGGTGGTCAATGCCGCCTGCAAGCGGGCCGATATCGCGCGGATGAAAAGCGCGCTCGAACCGGGTGTGACGGTGACCGAGGTGACGGATCGCGCGCTGCTGGCGCTGCAGGGACCGGGGGCCGCGACCGCCCTGGGGCATCTGAACGGCGCGGTGCGGGACATGGGTTTCATGGACGTGGCCACCGTGTCGCTGGACGGGGTCGATTGCTGGGTGTCCCGCTCGGGCTATACCGGCGAGGACGGGTTCGAGATTTCGGTGCCCGCCCGCCATGCCGAGCCGCTGGCGCGGCTGTTGCTGGCCGATGAGACGGTGAAGCCGATCGGTCTGGGCGCGCGCGATTCGCTGCGTCTGGAGGCGGGGTTGTGCCTTTATGGCCATGACATAGACGAGACCACGTTGCCCGCCGAGGCCGGGCTGGGCTGGGCGATCCAGAAAGCGCGCCGGCGGGGCGGCGCGCGCGAAGGCGGTTTTCCCGGCGCGGCGGAGGTTCTGGAACAACTGGCGTCAGGTCCTGCGCGCAAGCGGGTCGGTCTGCGTCCGGACGGGCGGGCGCCGATGCGCGAGGGGGTCGACCTGTTCGCCGAGGAGAGCGGCGGAGTGCCCGTGGGCAGGATCACCTCGGGCGGCTTCGGCCCCACGGTCGGTGGGCCGGTCGCGATGGGCTATGTGCCCGCCGAGCTGTCAGCCGCCGGCACCACGCTTCATGGCGAGTTGCGCGGGAAGCGTCTGCCTGTCACGGTGACCTCGCTGCCCTTCGTGGCGGCCCGGTTCAAACGCTAGTCCAAGAGGAAAGATCGGACATGAAATACACCGAAGAGCATGAATGGCTGCTGGAAGAGGGCAAGCTGATCGTCGTGGGAATCACCGAGCACGCGGCGGAGCAACTGGGCGATGTCGTATTCATCGAATTGCCGGAGGTCGGCACCGAGGTCAGCAAGGATGACGAGATCGTGGTGATCGAGAGCGTCAAGGCGGCCAGCGACATCCTCGCGCCCCTGGACGGGGAAATCGTCGAGGTCAACGAAGCGCTCGCCGACAATCCCGGGCTGGTGAACGAGGATGCGCAGGGCGATGCCTGGTTCTTCAAGATGAAGCCCTCGGACCTCGGTCCGATGAGCGATTACATGGACGAGGCCGCCTACAAGGATTTCATCGCCTAGGCGTGGCCGAGGCCGAGGATCGGGCGATTCTCTGACCAGACAGAAGTCGGGGCGCGGCATCAGGCGCGCCCTGTTCGGATCATCCCGCGATGCGGGGGCGTGGGCCGGGACCGGCCGAGGAGACCAGATGACCTATGAACCAACCGACTACCTGCCCTATGATTTCGCCAACCGGCGCCATATCGGCCCCTCGCCCGAGGAAATGGCCGACATGCTGGAGACGGTCGGGGCCGAGAGCCTTGAGGCGCTGATAGAGGATACCGTGCCCCGGGCGATCCGGCAGGCCGAGCCGCTGGATTTCGGCAAGGCGATGTCCGAACGCGAGTTGCTGCACCACATGCGAGTGACGGCGAGCAAGAACAAGGTGCTGACCAGCCTGATCGGACAGGGGTATCATGGCACGGTGACGCCGCCCGCGATCCAGCGCAACATCCTGGAAAACCCGGCCTGGTACACGGCCTATACGCCTTATCAGCCCGAGATCAGCCAGGGACGGCTCGAGGCGCTGTTGAACTACCAGACCATGGTGAGCGATCTGACCGGACTGGAGATCGCCAACGCATCGCTGCTGGACGAAGCGACCGCCTGTGCCGAGGCGATGACCATGGCGCAGCGCGTGGCCAAGTCCAAGGCGAAAGCGTTTTTCGTCGACCGTGACTGTCACCCGCAGAACATCGCGGTGATCCAGACCCGCGCCGCGCCGCTGGGAATCGAGGTGATCGTCGGCAACCCCGACAAGCTGGAAGCCGACAAGGTGTTCGGTGCGCTGTTCCAGTATCCGGGCACCTATGGCCATGTGCGTGACTTCACCGACCAGATCGCCGCCCTGCACGAGGCGCAGGCGATCGGGATCGTGTCCGCCGACCCGCTGGCGCTGACCATCCTCAAGGAGCCCGGCGCGATGGGTGCCGACATCGCCGTTGGCACTACGCAGCGGTTCGGCGTTCCGCTGGGCTATGGCGGCCCGCACGCGGCCTATATGGCGACCAAGTCGGCCTATGCCCGCGCCATGCCGGGCCGGCTGGTCGGGGTCAGCGTGGACAGTCACGGCAACCGTGCCTATCGCCTGTCCCTTCAGACCCGCGAGCAGCATATCCGCCGCGAGAAGGCGACCAGCAATGTCTGCACGGCGCAGGCGCTGCTGGCGGTCATGGCCTCGATGTACGCGGTGTTCCACGGCCCCAAGGGACTGAAGGCGATCGCGCAGCGCATCCACCGCAAGACCGTGCGTCTGGCGCGCGGGCTCGAGGAGGCGGGGTTCAAGGTCGACCCGCAGGCGTTCTTTGACACGGTCACGGTGGATGTCGGCCCGCTTCAGGGCGCGATCCTGAAATCGGCGGTGGACGAGGGCATCAACCTGCGCCGGGTCGGCGAGCGCCGGGTCGGCATCACGCTGGACGAATGCACCCGGCCCGAGAACATCGAGAGTGTCTGGCGCGCTTTCGGCCTGACGCGCCGGGATGACGATTTCCGTCCCGAGTATCGCGTACCGGAGAACCTGTACCGCACCAGCGACTACCTGACCCACCCGATCTTTCACATGAACCGGGCTGAGACCGAAATGATGCGCTACATGCGTCGCCTGGCCGACCGCGACCTGGCGCTGGACCGGGCGATGATCCCTCTGGGGTCCTGCACGATGAAGCTGAACTCGGCAGCCGAGATGATGCCGGTCAGCTGGCGCGAGTTCTCGCGGCTGCACCCGTTCTGCCCGACCGACCAGGCGCAGGGCTATCACGAACTTATCACGGACCTCAGCGACAAGCTGTGCCAGATCACCGGCTACGCGGCGATCTCGATGCAGCCCAACTCGGGCGCGCAGGGCGAATACGCGGGCCTTCTGACGATCGCGGCCTGGCACCGGTCGCGCGGCGAGGAGCATCGCAATGTCTGCCTGATCCCGACCAGCGCCCACGGCACCAACCCGGCCAGCGCCCAGATGGTCGGCTGGAAGGTGGTCGCGGTGAAATCCGCGGCGAACGGCGACATCGATCTGGACGATTTCCGCGCCAAGGCCGAGAAGCATGCCGACAATCTCGCCGGATGCATGATCACCTATCCCAGCACCCATGGGGTTTTCGAGGAGACCGTGACCGAGGTCTGCGAGATCACCCACGCGCATGGCGGGCAGGTCTATATCGACGGTGCCAACATGAACGCGATGGTGGGCCTCAGCCGTCCCGGTGACCTGGGCGGCGACGTGAGCCACCTGAACCTGCACAAGACCTTCTGCATTCCGCATGGCGGCGGTGGTCCCGGCATGGGACCGATCGGGGTCAAGGCGCATCTGGTGCCGTACCTGCCGGGTCACCCGATGACCGGTGGCGAGGAAGGCCCGGTGAGTGCCGCGCCCTTTGGGTCGCCGTCGCTGTTGCCGATCAGTTGGGCCTATTGCCTGATGATGGGCGGCGAGGGCCTGACACAGGCGACACGCGTCGCGATCCTGAACGCCAACTACATCGCACGGCGGCTGCAGGGTGCCTTCGACGTGCTCTATCGTGGCAAGACCGGACGTGTGGCGCATGAATGCATCATCGACACCCGCCCCTATGCCGAAAGTGCCGGCATCACCGTGGACGATATCGCCAAGCGGCTGATCGACAACGGTTTTCACGCGCCGACGATGAGCTGGCCGGTGGCGGGGACCTTGATGATCGAACCGACCGAGAGCGAGACCAAGGCCGAGCTCGACCGGTTCTGCGACGCGATGCTGGCGATCCGCGAGGAGATCCGCGACATCGAGGAAGGGCGCATCGACAAGGACAACAACCCGTTGAAGAACGCGCCGCATACCATGGAGGACCTGGTGCGCGACTGGGACCGTCCATATACGCGCGAGCAGGGCTGTTTCCCGCCCGGCGCCTTCCGTGTCGACAAGTATTGGCCGCCGGTCAACCGGGTCGACAACGTCTATGGCGACCGTCACCTGGTCTGCACCTGCCCGCCGATGGAGGAGTATGCCGAAGCGGCGGAGTAGGCAAGAGCACGGCCGCAAGGCGGATTTCGCACTGGGGGGTGGCATGGCGTTGCTGATCGATATCGGGCACGGCGGCTGGATCCCCGCGGAGGACGTGCGCGCGCGCGTTCTGGCTCATGCGCCGGGCGCCGATGTGCGGGTCAGGACCGATCCGGGCGCGTTGGAACAGATCACCATGCTGGCGGTGTCCCGTCTGGATGCCGACTGGCCTGGGAAGCTTGCGAACCTGAAACTGGTGCAGAAGCTGGGTGCAGGGGTCGAAACCATCGTGGCCCATCCCGCCTTGCCGCCGCATGTCCGTGTCGCGCGGCTGAAACCCGTGGCCCCGGCACGCGAGATCGCGGAATACGTCCTCGCGCATATCCTGAGCGCACAGCGGCACCTGCCGCACTATCGCGCCGAACAGGCGGCGCGGCGGTGGAGCCCGGTCGAGCCGCGCCTTGCGGCCGAGACCGAGGTCGCGGTGCTGGGCCTGGGCCATATCGGCGCCTGCGCCGCGCAGGTGCTGCGCGATGCAGGTTTCCGGGTTACGGGCTGGGCGCGTTCGCCCAAACGGATCGATGGCGTTGCCTGCCGGCATGGCGCGGAGGCGCTTCCCGAGCTGCTGGAAATGGCCGATTATATCTGCGCGATCCTTCCATCGACCGTGGCGACGCGGGAGTTGTTCGGAGCCGACCTGCTGGCGCGGATGAAACCCGGCAGCACCTTGCTGAACGCGGGGCGCGGTGATCTGATCGACCAGGCGGCGCTGGTCGCCGCGCTCGATGCGGGGCGGCCGGGCGCAGCGGTTCTGGATGTCACGGCTCCCGAGCCGCTGCCGCAGGACAGCCCGCTCTGGACCCATCCGGCGGTGACGATCACGCCACACGTGTCGGGCTGGCATCTGGGCGAGGATGCCTTTGCCGACGTGGCCGAGAATTACCTGCGTCTGCAGTCGGGCGCACCCTTGCTGCACGAGGTCGACCGCGTGCGGGGCTATTGATGGCGATCTCCGCTGCCAGAGAGGGGCACCGATGCAAAGCCTGACGGTGGATACGCCGACGGGTCCCGTCACGCTGACCGAAAATCAAGGTGCGTTGGTGGCGGTGACGTGGGGTGGACAGGCGGCGCAGCACAGCGCATTGCTGGATCGTGCGGCGGAGGAGTTGCGCGGCTATTTCGATGACCCGGAGCGCGGGTTCACGGTGCCCTTGCACGTGCGCGGTTCGGAATTCTTGCGTGCAGTCTGCGCGGCAATGCGCGCGATCCCGGTGGGCGAGACGCGCACCTATGGCGAGATTGCACGCGGGCTGGGAGCGCCCGCGCAGGCGATAGGGCAGGCCTGCGGCGCAAATCCGATCCCGATCGTGATCCCCTGCCACCGGGTGCTGGGCGCGAACGGTCTTGGCGGGTTTTCCGGCGCGGGTGGGGTCGAAACCAAGGTCGCGCTGCTGCGCCACGAGAGGGCCGCGGGATTGCTGATCTAGATCAATGCGTTTTATCCATGGGCGCAGGACTGTGAACGCCAAAGGCAAAGGCAAGGAGAGTGACATGACCGCATCGAAGGACAACGCCGCACGCAAGCAGGCGGTGCGCGACAAGCTGATGTCGCTGGAGGAGGCCGAACTGGCCGCCGCGATCGCCCATTACGAGAGCTACCTGGGAGAGTCGCGCCTCGATGACCGCGAGTCCCACGACAAGGACGATATCGCCGATGCCCGCGAGAACGCCGACCTTGCGGCTGCCTTCGATCATCCGGTCCACGCCCATCACGCCAAGATCGACGCCATCGAGAACGCGGATTTCTCGCTGACCGACACAGTGCGCCCCGGCGCGGTGGTGTCCTTCAACGACAAGCATTTCGTGGTGATCGTCTCGACCTCGAAATTCGACTGTGAAGGTGAGACCTACATGGGCATCTCGACGCAGAGTCCGATCTACAAGGCAATGGAGGGGTTGAAGGCGGGCGAGAGTTTCACATTCAACGGGCGCGAGATCACGCTGGACGAGGTGCTCTAGGGCGCTGTTCGGCCTGCCCTGACCCGATCTAGACAGGCTTGCCGTTGCGCGGCGGTATGATTTGTTGCGCGATGCCCGCGAAGAGCAGGTAGATGCTGGTCACGACCAGGCCCCAATGGGCCCAGCTTTCGGGGTGGAAATCGACCCAGGCCGCCCAGCCCGCGAAGAAGGTCCAGGCCAGTGCCATCGGCAGGGTGACGCTGCGCCAGCGTTCGGTGCGCACGGGGTGGACGAATTTGAGCGGCAGGAACATTGCCACTGCCAGCACCGTGACGAGCGCGAGGATCACCCAGAAATTCGGCTCGAGCGCGAAGACCACCAGCACCACCATGTTCCAGCAGCCGGGAAAGCCGAGAAAGGAATTGTCCTTTGTCTTCATGCGGGTGTCGCAGAAGTACATGGCGCTGGTAAAGGTGATGACGATGATCGCGACCCATCCGGTCCAGCCGTCCATCAGACCCGACTGGAACAGCGCGAAGGCCGGGATGAAGACATAGGTCAGGTAATCGATGATCAGGTCGAGCAGAACCCCGTCGAACTCGGGCGCATAGTGCTTGACGTGGTAGCGTCGCGCCAACGGGCCGTCGATGCCATCGACGAAGAAGGCGATGACCAGCCACAGGAACATCATGCTCCATTCTGTCTGGGCGGCGGCCAGCATGGCGAGCATCGCGAAGACGGCGCCGGTCGCGGTGAAGAGGTGAACGAGAAGGGCGCGCATCGACAGGGACATGCGCCCTGTTTGCAGGAATGGTCTGACGGATGCAAAGCGAAATCGCGCTGCAGCCAGGGCGCGGTTGCGGCCCCGCCACAGGCCGTCTCAGGCGCGCGGGTGGGCGCGGTCGTAGACCTCCATCAGGCGGGCGGTATCGACCGCCGTATAGGCCTGGGTGGTTGAAAGCGAGGCATGTCCCAGCAGTTCCTGGATCGCGCGCAGATCGCCGCCCGCGCTCAGAAGATGGGTCGCGAAGCTGTGGCGCATCGCGTGCGGCGTGGCGGTGGCGGGCAGACCCAGTTGCAGCCGGGCGCGTGCCATCACGGACTGGATCGCGCGAGGATTGAGCGGGCCGCCGCGAGTGCCGCGGAACAGGGCCGCGTCGTTCTGCTGCGGGTGTGGACACAGCCGCAGGTAGGTCGCGACCGCGTCTCGGGCGGGTGCGATCACCGGGACCACGCGCTCCTTGCCGCCCTTTCCGAGGATCCGGAGCGTCGCGGGCAGCGGCGCGTCGGCGCCGGTGAGGCCGAGCGCCTCGGAAATGCGCAGGCCGCAGCCATAGAGAAGGGTCACCACCGCCACGTCCCGCGCCGCGACCCAACCGCTGGCGGCCTGCAACTCGACGGTGTCGATCATCGCGCGGGCGGCGTCCTCGGCGAGCGGGCGGGGCAACTTCTTCTGGAACTTCGGGGCGCGGGTGGACAGCACGGCGGTGGGTTCGAACCCTTCGCGATCGGCGAGCCAGCGATAGAAGGATTTGACCGCCGACAGCTTGCGCGCCAGCGAGCGTGCGCCCACGCCTCCGGCGCGTGCCTGTGCCATCCAGGCGCGCATGTCGGCGACGGTGATGCGTTCGAGCGCCCCCAGCCCCTGCGGTTCGCCATGGTGCAGCGTCATGAAGGACAGAAACTCGACCACGTCGCCCTGGTAGGCCGTGATCGTGTTTCTGGCCGCGCCAGCCAGTGCCTTTTGCCCGTCCAGCCAGGATGACAGCGCATCGCGGCAGGCGGGCGAAATCAGGGTCATGACAGCCAGTGGCGCATCGAGCGTTCGAAGACGCCGGTAAAGAAGGCCAGAAGGTCTGTCGCGTGCTGCGCGGTGAACTGATCGGCGCGGGCCGACCCGAGCACCAGCATTCCCGGCAGACGCCCGGTGCCGAGGTCGAGCTTGAGGCAGGCCTCCGACGCGATCTCGGACGCCTTGGCCCCGTAGATGCGTTCGGGGGCATGATCGACCCGGCGCAGCGTGACCTGTCGCGGCGTGCCGCCGCGCAGTTGCGTAAGGTAGCTGTCGACGAAGCCGGGGCCGACCACCGCCAGCGCGTCGCCAAGCTGCGCAGTGGCCTGGTCGGCGTCTTGCTGGCTGGATTCAAGCACCAGCTTGATGTGATCCACGCGCAGGATCTCGGCGATCTCGCCGCTCAGGTCCCGCAGGAAGGTTTCGAAATCCAGCGGATCGAGCAGGCGCAGGATCGCCCGGTGAACCTGGTTGGTGCCCGAGAGGTTCTCGTAGGCGGCAGCGATGACGCTGCGGTGGGTGTCCTCGAGCCGGTCGAGCCGGCTTTCCAGGCGGTCCATCGCGATGCCGCGCAGATCAACGATATTTGCGCCCATCGCGCGTTCGTTGGCGGCGATCAGGGCGTGCATCACGTCCTTGTCGTCGAGAATCGTGTCCGGCTTGGCGATGATCGCCGCGCGCAAGGTATCTTCCAGTTTCGGGCTGCTGCTCATAAGGGCCTCGTTCATGTGATGCGGCGGATCGCCTGCCTGTCGGGGTCTGATCGCCCCTTGATCCGCAGCATTCGTAAACTTTGTCCTAATTGCAACAGGCCCGGCGGGGGTGCCGCCGGGCCTGTGGTGTTCGCGCCGCAGCGTGTGCGTCGTGTCAGAGGATCTTCTGACCGGTCTTGGCCCAGTCGGCCATGAAAGCATCCAGCCCCTTGTCGGTCAGCGGATGGCTGGCCAGGGCCTTGATGACGGCGGGCGGCGCGGTAATCACGTCGGCGCCGATGCGCGCGCTTTCGGTGACGTGGTTCACCGTTCTGATCGAGGCGGCGAGGATCTGTGTCTCGTAGCCGTAATTGTCATAGATCGTGCGGATATCGGCAATCAGCTCCATCCCGTCGAGGTTGATATCGTCGAGCCGCCCGATGAAGGGGCTGATGAAGGTCGCGCCCGCCTTGGCCGCCAGCAGTGCCTGATTGGCCGAGAAGCACAGCGTGACGTTGACCATGTGGCCCTCATCAGTCAGCACCCTGCAGGTCTTCAGCCCGTCCCAGGTCAGCGGTACCTTGACGGCGATGTTGTCGGCGATGGCGGCCAGCTTGCGGCCCTCTGCGATCATGTCCTCGGCCTTGAGCGCGACGACTTCGGCCGAAACAGGACCGTCGACGAGGTCGCAGATCTCTTTGGTGACTTCGAGGATGTCGCGGCCCGATTTCAGGATCAGCGACGGGTTGGTGGTGACGCCGTCCACCATGCCCAGATCGTTCAGTTCCGCGATCGCGTCGATTTCGGCTGTGTCTACGAAGAATTTCATGGCTGCATTCCTTTGATGGGTTGGCCTCGGCTTGGCTTGGCTTTACCCCATGATCCATGACGCGGAAACCCCCGAGAGGCAGGGCAAGGTGAACGAGGCCGAGGTATTCCGGGAGGGCGCGCTGGTCGCGGTTCTGACCACCCAGCCGCTGGGCCGACTGCTCGACTACAAGGCGCCCGAAGGCGGCTGCCGGTTGGGTGCCTTCGTCGAGGTGCCCTTGGGCCCACGCAAGGTTTTGGGCGTGGTCTGGGGGCCGGGCAAGGGCGATTACGACCTTGCGCGGGTGCGCTCTGTGATCCGGGTGCTGGACGTCGCCCCGATGCTGGAAGAGATGCGCCAGTTCCTTTCGCGCGCCGCGGATTACACGCTGACGCCGATGCCCGCGATGCTGCGGCTGGCGACGCGGGCCCCGGGTCTGTCCGATCCGCCCTCGATGCGGAAAGTCTATCGGCGTGGCACGGCGGAGCCCACCCGCCTGACCGACGCGCGCCGGCGCGTGCTCGAGGTGCTGGCCGACTACGGCTCACTGGCCTTCACGCTCAAGGAACTGGCCGAAATGGCGGGGGTGACTCCTTCGGTGGTCAAGGGCATGGTCGCTCAGGGCGCGGTGCGCGAAGAGGCCAGCCCGCGCGATTTGCCCTTTCCGCCGCTGGACCACACCCGCCCCGGCAAGTCCCTGACCGCCGATCAGCAGGCGGCGGCAGGGCACCTGCGCGCCGGGCTGGCGGGCGGCGGCTATGGCACGACGCTGCTGAAGGGCGTGACCGGGTCGGGCAAGACCGAGGTCTATCTCGAGGCCGTGGCAGCCTGTCTTGCCGAAGGACGGCAGGCGCTGGTCCTGTTGCCCGAGATCGCCCTGACGGCCGAGTTCCTGACACGGGTCGAGGCGCGCTTTGGCGCGCGGCCCGCCGAGTGGCATTCGGGGGTCACCATGACCGAGCGGCGCCGGGTGTGGAAGATGACCGGGCAGGGTCAGGCGCAGCTGGTGGTGGGGGCGCGCTCGGCCCTGTTCCTGCCGTTCCGCGCGCTCGGCCTCGTCATCGTCGATGAGGAACACGACACCTCCTACAAGCAGGAAGACGGAGTCCTTTACAATGCGCGGGACATGGCGGTGTTGCGCGCGGCCATCTGCGGTGCGCGAGTCGTCCTGGCCAGCGCCACGCCCAGTCTGGAAAGCTGGGCCAACGCGCAGTCCGGAAAATACGAGCTGCTGGAGTTGTCGGCGCGTTTCGGGGCGGCGGTGTTGCCCGAAATGGCCGCCATCGACATGCGGGCCGAGCGGATGCAGGCCGGTACCTGGATCTCGCCGACGTTGCGTGACGCGGTGGCGACGCGGCTGAAGCGCGGCGAGCAATCGCTGCTGTTCATCAACCGGCGCGGCTTTGCCCCGGTGACGCTCTGCCGGGCATGCGGTCAGCAGATCGCCTGTGCGCAGTGTGACGCACGCATGGTCGAGCACCGGTTCCTGAAACGGCTGATGTGCCATCAATGCGGCGAAACCACGCCGATCCCGACGGTCTGCCCGTCCTGCGGCGCCGAGGACCGGCTGGCGCCAGTGGGGCCGGGCGTCGAGCGGCTGGGGGAAGAGGCGGCGGCGCTCTTCCCCGAGGCGCGCATCGCGGTGCTCAGTTCGGATCTGTTCGGTTCGGCGCGGGCGTTGAAGGCCGCCATCGAAGGGATCGCGGCAGGAGAGGCGGATGTCATCATCGGCACGCAACTGGTGGCGAAAGGGCACAATTTCCCGCTGCTGACCCTGGTCGGCGTGATCGATGCGGACCTGGGACTTCAGGGGTCGGATCTGCGGGCGGCGGAGCGGACCTTTCAGTTGATGCGGCAGGTCGCGGGACGCGCCGGACGCGCCGAGAAACCGGGAACGGCGTTGTTGCAGACCTATCAGCCCGAGCATCCGGTGATCAGGGCGATCCTGTCGGGCGACGAGGAGGGATTCTGGCGCGCCGAAGCAGCGGAACGGGAGGCGGCGGGTGTACCGCCCTTCGGGCGCATGGCGGGAGTTATACTCTCGGGCCCGGACGTCGCGCAGGTCTTCGACCTTGGCAACACGCTGGCGCGGAATGACGGGGCGTTGCGCGCCGTTGGGGCGCAGGTCTTCGGCCCGGCCCCCGCACCGATCTCGCGGATCCGGGGCCGCCACCGGGTGCGGCTGCTGGTCAAGGCGCCCAAGGGGGTCGCGTTGCAGGAGGCACTGGCGCGCTGGATCGCGCCGGTCCGCCTGAAAGGCGACCTTCGACTCAGCGTCGATATCGATCCGCAGAGCTTTTATTGATCTGAAGGAGCGACGGCCCATGGGCGGTGTGGGGCTTCGCCCCCGCCGTGCTGACGCCCGGCTCCCCCATGAGTATTTTCGCGAAGATGAAGACCGGGGCTTGCCTGGGGCTGGGTCGGCTTGGATCTGCACCTTTGGCGCGAAAGTGGCGCTCCTGCTATGCCAGTGCGGCGCGGCCAGGCTGGTCGACCAGCAGATCGGTCAGCATCGCGCCGATCCACATGAAAAAGAGCGCGCACCAGGCGGTGCCGGCGAAAATCGATCCGCCGGTCACGCCGGCGCCGATCGCGCACCCGCCGGCGAGCATGCCGCCGAACCCCATCAGTGCCGCGCCGATCATTGCCTTGCGCATGGTGACCGGACCGTCGAAAGCCTGCCATTTCAGCTCTCCGGAAAGACCCGCAGCGATCATCGCGCCAAGGAAGACGCCCGGAACGAGGCCGATGTCGAATTCCAGAACGGCGTTGCGATCGAGAAAGAACATCAGCGTATGGGCCGACGGACCCGTGAAGGTCGCGCTTTCGATCTGCACCGGTTCGAATGCCGCCTGGCTGAGCGCGTAGGTCAGAACCCAGCCCACGGCGACGGCGAATCCGACGCCCGAGGCGAAGACCAGCCGCGCGGCGCCGATCCGGTTGCGCCGCGACAGGACCAGCGCGATCACCGCCGTCACGAGGCCGAGCAGCAGGCCGCCCCATTGCGGCAGTCCCAGCGTCGTCAGCAGGTTCATGTTGCGTCCGCCCGAGGTGATCCAGAGCGCGGCGATCGAATCGCGCATCGGGGACAGCACGCCCGACAGGCTCATCTGTGCGACCACGGCGAAGATCAGGCCCGACACGACCGAGCGCAGGTTGCCGGTCGCCGCCAGGACCAGAAGCCTTCCCGAGCAGCCGCGCGCGAGCACCATACCAGCCCCGAACATCAGTCCGCCGATGATCGCGCCTGACCAACTGCCCGGCACTGCCATCATGCGGGCGTCCGCCGCGTTCATCAGGCCGAGAAGCTGCGCGCCCTGCACCCAGACCAGCGCCGTGGAGAAAGTGAGCAGCCAGACCGCGACCTTGTCGCCCATCCTGCCACGGGCGAACTCGACCGTCGCCGCGCGCAGGCAAAAGCGCGAGCGTTGCGCGGCGATTCCGAAGATCGTCCCGGTGATGAGCCCGAAGAGAGCGGCGGTCGGGGCTTCCCCGATCCGGTCGAGCAGGCTGACGATATCCATGGCGGTGCTCCGTTGCGGTCCTTGCGGCGATTTATTCGGTTTCCTGCATTCGTGCCTTGATGCAGATCAGGTTCGCCGGGTGCTTATTTGTCTCGCCAAGCCGCGTGAACGGGCGTATGCCGTTCACATGACAAGCATCGTTCCGATCTCCGACGCAAGGCATATGCCGGTCTGGCGCAGACCGGTGACGTTGCTGTTCGTGATGGCGATGGCGATGCCGGTGGCGTTCTACGCCTGGTACGCGCTGCTGAACAATTTCGTCGTCGAGGTTGCGGGCTTTGATGGCGCAGATATCGGACTGCTGCATACGGTGCGCGAGATCCCGGGTTTCCTGGCGGTTGGGGTCATCGCGATTATCATCTTCGTGCGCGAACAGGTCCTGGGGCTCGTGTCGCTGGCCCTTCTTGGAGTGGCCACGGCTTTTACCGCCTGGCTGCCGAGCCTTGGCGGGCTGTTGTTCCTGACGCTGCTCAGCTCGATCGGGTTCCACTATTATGAAACCGTCAACCAGTCGCTGCAGCTGCAATGGCTGCCCAAGGACCGCGCGCCACAGATGTTGGGCTGGATCATGGGCGCCGGGTCGGCGACGACGCTGGTGGTGTTCGTGCTGATCGTCCTGATGTGGGAGCCGTTGGCGCTGAGCTACAACCTGGTTTTCATGCTCGCGGGCGGCGTCACCTTCACCGTCGCGGTGGCCTGCATGATCCTGTATCCGCAGTTCGAGGCACCGCATCCGCAAATCAAGAAGATGGTGCTGCGCAAGCGCTATTGGCTTTACTACGCACTGCAGTTCATGTCCGGGGCGCGGCGGCAGATCTTCATGGTCTTCGCCGGTTTCATGATGGTCGAAAACTTCGGCTTTCAAGTGCACGAACTGACCGGACTCTACCTGATCAACCTTGTCGTCAACATGCTGGTCGCGCCCTTCCTCGGCAAGGCAGTGGGGCATTTCGGCGAGCGGCGCACGCTGATCTGGGAATATGTCGGGCTGGCCATCGTCTTCACGCTATACGGCGGGGTTTACTGGTTCGGCTGGGGGGTGGCTCTGGCGGCGACGCTGTACGTTGTCGACCATATCCTTTTCGGCCTGGCGCTGGCGCTGAAGACCTATTTCCAGAAAATTGCAGACCCGGGCGATATCGCGCCCACGGCTGCGGTGGCCTTTACCATCAACCACATCGCGGCGGTGTTCCTGCCGGCCCTGCTGGGCCTACTCTGGGTGGTGTCGCCGGCGGCGGTGTTCGCGCTGGCGGCCTGCATGGCGCTGGTTTCGCTCAGCCTCGCGATGCTGATCCCGCGCCATCCCGAGCCGGGATTCGAGACCATCTTTGCCCGCGGACTTCCCGCCCCGGCCGAGTAGGCGCGAATGGCGGCGCAGGGACGGTTCCTGACCGGATCGACCATGGGCCACGTCGCGCGCATGACGATGACTGGCGCGATGGGGATCACCTTCGTCTTCCTTGTCGATGCGGCGAACCTTTTCTGGATCTCGCAGTTGGGTGATCCGCAGCTGATCGCGGCCATCGGCTTCGCCTTCGCGATTCAGTATTTTTCCGTCTCGGCCGGGATCGGCCTGATGATTGCCGCGACCGCGCTCGTGTCGCGCGGTATCGGTGCGGGCGCGCGCGAGGAGGCGCGCCGGCATGTCACCAGTGCGGCGATCATCGCCGGGCTGTTCCAGTGCTGCATGGCCGCTCTCATCATCCTGTTCCGGCACGATCTGGTCTCTTTCGCGGGGGCTACGGGGGAAACCGCGCGGCTGGCGGCGCGCTATCTGGCGATGTCGGTGCCGTCGCTCGGGATCATGGCGGTCGCGATGATCGCCAACGGCGCGTTGCGGGCGGAAGGCGACGGGCGGAGGTCGATGTTCGTCACGCTGACGTCGGGCAGTGTCGCTATGGTGATTGACCCGTTCCTGATCCTGGGACTGGGAATGGGGCTGGACGGCGCCGCTTTGGGGCTGAACCTGTCGCGCTGCGTGATGCTGGTGATGGCGCTGCGCTTCGCCGTGGGCACCCATGATCTGCTGGCCCCGCCCGCATGGGAGGACTTGCGCGCGTCATTTCGGCCGTATCTCGCGATCGCCTTGCCCGCGATCCTGACCCAGATGTCCACGCCTGTCGGCAACTACCTGATGACCACCGTGATGGCCCAGTTCGGGGATGCCGCAGTGGCGGGTTGGGCGGTGGTCGGGCGTCTCACGGTTGTGGCCTTTGGTGGCATCTTTTCGCTTTCCGGCGCGATTGGCGGCATTTTCGGGCAGAATTTCGGTGCGAGGCAATACGACCGGCTGCGAACCACCTATCGCGATGCGCTGCTTTTCGGGCTGATTTACACGCTCCTGACCTGGGCGGTGCTGGTCGCGGTCAGCGACCTGGTGATCGCGGGGTTCGGTCTCACGCCGGCGGGGGCCGAGGTCGTTCATGCCTTTGCCCATGTCGGGGTGGGCGGCTTCATCTTCGCCGCGGCGCTTTTCGTGTCGAACTCGGCCTTCAATGCGCTGGGATGGCCGGCCCGGTCGACCCTGACCAACTGGGTGCGCGACGGAGCGCTGACCCTGCCGCTGGCCCTGTTGATGGCGGGGTGGTTCGCGGCGCCGGGCGTGATCTATGCGCAGGCCCTGGTCAATCTGCTGGTGGGGGCGGCGGCGGCCTTCTGGGGCTGGCGCTTCGTGGTGGCGCTGGGACGCAAGACGCTGCCGCCGCTTGACCTCGATCCGCCGCGCCCCTACGCGCATGCGGACCGCTTCAGGAGACGATGATGACCACCTATACCGCCTTGACCACCCTCCCGGGGCGCGAGCCCGCCGAAGCCCTGGGAGCGGCAATGGAGCGCCTCGTGCCCGAACCCACCGGCATCGGCGTCTTCGAGGTCGAGGACGGATCGGGCCTGTGGGAGATCGGCGGCTATTTCGAGGAGGAACCGGATGTCGCCGGCCTGGCCTTGCTGGCGGCAAGCTTCGGGGCGAAACCCTTCGTCGTCTCGGACGTGCCGGAGACCGATTGGGTCGCCCATGTGCGTCGGGAACTTGCTCCGGTGCAGGCCGGGCGGTTTTTCGTCTACGGCAGCCATGATGCGGACAAGGTGCCCGAAGACGCGTTGCCGCTGCTGATCGAGGCGCAGATGGCCTTTGGCACCGGGCATCATGGCACCACCCTGGGATGTTTGCAGGCGTTGGATGCGATGGTCAAGGAAGGCTACGCCGCCCGTCGCGTCGCCGATATCGGCTGCGGAACCGCGGTGCTGGCGATGGCAGCCGCGCGGGTCTGGCAGGCGCAGATCGTGGCCAGTGACATCGACGAGGTCGCGGTCGAGGTCGCCGAGGCCAACCTTGCGGCCAATGGGCTGCAGGGCCGCGTGACCTGTATCGAGGCCGCCGGCTTCGATCACCCGGCGTTGGCGGCGATCGCGCCCTGTGACCTGATCTTCGCCAATATCCTGAAGGGACCGCTGGTTGTTCTGGCACCGGACCTCGTGGCGCACCTGGACACTGGCGGGCGGGCGATCCTGTCGGGCATCCTCAACGAACAGGCCGACGAGGTGATCGCGGTCTATCGCGAGAACGGAACCAATCTGCTGTCGCGGGACCGGATTGGTGACTGGACCACGCTGGTTCTGGGCAAGTAAGGCGCAATCTGGCCGTTTTCATGCTGTTTCGCGCGGTTTGCCACAATTTCGCCATGGTTCGCCGCCATCCTTTGAGGCAGCGAGCCGCGCGGCTGCTCAACCGATGGAGGCTGCCATGGACCAGGGACAGAGCCTGTTTCACGACCGTTTGCGCCGTCTGGGCGAAAAACATCGCGCCTTGGCGCGGGGATCACGGGCGCAGATGCGGCCGGATGGGCTGATCGTGCTGACACCGAAACGCGGGATTCAACCGCCGTCTCTAAGACCTCTCGCCACGGTGCTGCTGATCGTGCTTCTCTACAAGGCGTTCCTGATCGCAAGCCTCGGCACTGCCGGCTATGATGAGCGGGTCACCCGATTGCAGGCTGGCAAGGCGGTCGAACGTGCGGGCGCAGTCCTGATGCAGGCCGATCCGATCTCGGCCACGCTTGCACGGGCGATGGTGATCGACCTGCAGTGAGGCTCGGGCGAAGGGCAGCTGCGCCAAGACAAGAAAAGGCCGCGGGTCCAAGCACGCGGCCTTCTGAATTGAACCCGCGCCGCGATCAGGGATCGGGCGGAGAGGTCGGTCAGTATCGGATCCGGGAGACGGCGACGGAGTCGATGTCGCCACGGATCAGACCGATATCTTCCAATTCGCGGTCGCTCAGAGCCGAGAGCGCATTGCGCGTCACGCGGACGTCGTTCCATGCGGCGATCGTGCCGGCGAAGTCGGCGACAAGCCCGCCGATACGGCCGAACAGGCCGTGCGAGCCATAGCTGGTGCGGGTGGTGTCGAAAGCAGCCATATCCTTGTCCTTCTGTTAGAGTTCACATGTCTTTTTCGATGACGAACTTGCCGGCACATAAGGGGGCGATCCGGAACCGGCAAGCCAAAAAAATGCAAGGTTCCTATGCCGAAAACGCATAGGTCTGGAGGGGGTTAACCATCTCTAAACAAATGCGAAAAACCGTCTGAAGACGATGTCGTTTTCAAGCCGGAAACGTGTCGGTTTCAGGCCGGATGTCGTGCCTGCGCCGCGGGGTGTCGCATTTGACTGCGCCGCAAAACGCTTGGACCATGTTCGCGTTTCGTGCTAGTGGATCAAAAAAGCAACAAATTGTGCGCGGATCGCGCCGGGATACGGGCAGTCATGCGAATTTTGGGCATCGATCCGGGGCTGCGCAGCCTTGGATGGGGCGTGATCGAGGCGGCGGGGTCGCGCATGCGCCACGTCGCCAACGGCCAGATTCGCTCGGACGGGACCGACCTGGCGACCCGGCTGCTGTCGTTGCACAGCCAGTTGACCGAGGTGGTGCGGTCGCACGCACCGGACACCGCGGCCGTGGAACAGACATTCGTCAACAAGGATGGTGCCGGCACCTTGAAGCTGGGTCAGGCCCGCGCGATCGCGCTTCTGGTACCGGCGCAGGCGGGGTTGAGCGTCGGGGAATACGCGCCCAACCGGGTCAAGAAGACCGTGGTCGGGGTCGGGCACGCCGACAAGGCACAGATTCTGCACATGGTCAAATTGCAGCTACCGGGCTGCGATCCGGCGGGACCGGACGCGGCGGATGCGCTTGCGATCGCGATCTGCCATGCCTTTTTCGGGCGGATCGGAGCCCCGATGCTGCGCGAGGTCGGAACATGATCGGGCGGCTGCGGGGGCGGCTGGATCATCGCGGCAGTGACCACGTTCTGATCGACGTTCAAGGTGTCGGGTACATCGTGTTCTGTTCGGAGCGGACACTGGCCGGGTTGCCCGGACCGGGGGAGGCGGTGTCGCTCTTCACCGACCTCGTGGTCCGCGAGGACCTGATGCAGCTCTATGGATTTCCGACACTGGTGGAAAAGGAATGGCACCGGCTGCTCTGTTCGGTACAAGGCGTCGGTGCCAAGGTGTCGCTGGCGATCCTTGGGACCCTGGGGCCCGAGGGTGTCGGGCGCGCGGTGGCATTGGGCGATGTCGCGAGCATCAAGTCGGCCAAGGGGGTTGGGCCCAAGACGGCGCAGCGGATCGTGCTCGATCTGAAGGACAAGGCCCCGGCTGTGATGGCGCTGGCCGGAATCGTCCCCACCATGACGGAACAGGGGGCCTCGGCGTCGGCCGTCGAGGCCGCCGCCGAGGCGCCGCGTCAGAACGCGGCGGCGCCGATGGCCGACGGGGTCGCGCAAGCGGCCGCCTTGTCGGCCCTGTCCAACCTGGGCTATGCGCCGTCCGATGCGGCAGCGGCCGTGGCCGAGGCGGCTGCTGCCGGGCCGGTTGCGGGCGAAGCCGAGTTGATCCGCGCGGCGTTGAAGCTGCTGGCGCCAAAGGGCTAGGGAATGAGCATGAACGACGCCGACCCCACCCTGCGCCCGGAACCTCTGCCCGAGGATTCTGACCGCGCCCTGCGCCCGCAGACCCTGGACGCCTTCATCGGGCAGGCCGAGGCGCGCGCCAATCTCAGGATTTTCATCCAGTCCGCGCGCCAGCGGGGCGAGGCGATGGATCACACGCTGTTTCATGGCCCGCCGGGGCTGGGCAAGACCACGCTGGCACAGATCATGGCGCGCGAACTGGGCGTGAATTTTCGCATGACCAGCGGCCCGGTTCTGGCCAAGGCGGGTGATCTGGCCGCGATCCTGACAAATCTCGAGGCGCGGGATGTCCTGTTCATCGACGAAATCCATCGGCTGAACCCGGCGGTCGAGGAAGTGCTCTACCCGGCGCTCGAGGATTTCGAGCTCGACCTGGTGATCGGCGAGGGTCCGGCCGCGCGCACGGTGCGGATCGAATTGCAGCCCTTTACCCTGGTCGGGGCGACAACGCGCATGGGGCTCTTGACGACGCCCCTGCGCGATCGCTTCGGCATTCCGACCCGGCTGCAATTCTACACCGTGGCCGAGTTGCACGAGATCGTCACCCGCAACGCGAATCTGTTGGGGGTCCCGGCCGAAGAAGAGGGTGCGCAGGAGATCGCGCGCCGCGCCCGTGGCACGCCCCGCATCGCCGGGCGTCTCTTGCGGCGTGTGGTCGACTTCGCCGTGGTCGAAGGCGACGGGCGGATCACCCGCGCGCTCGCCGACGATGCGCTGACGCGGTTGGGCGTCGATCACCTTGGACTCGATGGGGCGGACCGACGCTATCTGAAGCTCATTGCGGAAAACTACATGGGGGGGCCGGTCGGAATCGAGACCCTGTCCGCCGCGTTGAGCGAAAGCCGGGATTCGCTGGAGGACGTGATCGAGCCCTACCTGCTTCAGCAAGGACTGATCCAGCGCACCCCGCGCGGGCGGATGCTGGCGCACAAGGCCTGGGATCACCTGGGCCTCGCGGCGCCGCGTGGGCGGAACGATCTCTTTGATTGAACCTGCCGGGCAGGGGTTCTATGCCTCGGCCCCGAATGTCCATCGCAAGAGGAGCGGAGGATGACTCCCGACGAGATCGAAGCCTTGTTCACCCGTTCGGACGGGTCTTTCCTTTTCGCGCGCTGGAGTCGGCCGATCGTGCCGGTGGTGTTCGGTGTCAAGGACGAGACTCTGCCCGTGATCAAGGGAGCCTTCGAGGCGGTTTGCGCGCTGGCCGGGCACCAGATGGCCGAAACCGACCTGGAACTCGGCAGCAATTGCATGATGTTCTTCTTCCGCGATTGGGAGGAATTGCCCGAGGTGCCCAATCTGGACCGGCTGGTGCCGGATCTCGGCCCGCTGGTCGCGCGACTGACTGCGGCGGATGCCAACCAGTACCGCGTGTTTCGTTTTGACGAGAGCGGCGCGATCAAGGCGGCGTTCGTTTTCCTGCGGATGGATGCGCAACTGACGGCGGTGTCGGCTGAGACGTTGGCGTTGGGCCAGGTGGTGCAAACCATCCTACTGTGGTCGGATACAGCTTTTCGGGCGGCTTCTCCGCTCGCGGTCGCGGACGGTACGACCGTGTTGCGCCCGGACATCGCAAACGTGATCCGGGCGGCCTATGATCCGGTCCTGCCGGCCACGGCGCGCGATGCGTCCCATGCACTGCGCCTGTTTGCGCGGTTGCCGGCGCCGCAATGATCAAGGCAGGATGAGGAGGCGGCACATGCACAGGTTCGAGGTCAAGGTCCACTACGAGGACACCGACATGGGCGGGATCGTTTATCACGCCAACTATCTGAAATTCATCGAACGGGCACGCAGCGACTGGGTGCGCCAGCTGGGCAACGACCAGAACGCCATGCGCGAGGCCGGACTGGTCTGGGTGGTGCGCCGGATCGAGGCGGATTACCTGTCGACCGCGAAATTCGAAGACGTCCTGACGGTGGAAACAACCGTGCAAAAGATCACGCCGGCGCGGCTGGTGATGGACCAGCTGGTCACCCGCGAGGGAACGCCGTTGTTCAAGGCGGTGGTCACCGCGGTCTGCATGACGGCCGCAGGCCAGCCGGTGCGGCTCCCGGCGGAGATTCGCGCATTGATCACATGAGCGGCACGACACCGGGTGATCTATTGGCAATGGCCCGCTATCTGCTGTAAGTTGCGACAAACAAAACGTCGGCCCGCAACGGCCGCGAACAATGAGCAGGCAGATGGAAGCAGAAACCCTCGCGCTGGCGCAGGAGATCGATTTCTCCTTGTGGGGCCTTTTCGCGCGCGCGACCTTTACCGTGAAGCTGGTGATGGTGATGCTGATCGTGGCGTCCTTCTGGTCGTGGGCGATCATCATCCAGAAACTGATCAACTATCGCGCGGCCCGGGCCGAGGCGTCGGTCTTCGATCGGGCCTTCTGGTCGGGCGAGCCGCTGGACGGGCTGTTCGAACAGATCGGCCCGCAACCTGACGGCAATTCCGAGCGCATCTTCGCCGCCGGCATGACCGAATGGCGGCGCAGCCACCGCAGCGACGGTGGTCTGATCGCCGGTGCGCAGTCGCGGATCGACCGGTCGATGGACGTGGCGATCAGCAAGGAGGCGGAGGAATTGCAGAAAGGTCTGCCGATCCTTGCCACCATCGGCTCGACTGCGCCTTTCGTCGGGCTCTTCGGCACGGTCTGGGGCATCATGAACGCCTTCATCGAGATCGCCGAGCAGCAGAACACCAACCTGGCCGTCGTGGCGCCGGGCATCGCCGAGGCGTTGCTGGCCACGGGGCTGGGGCTTCTGGCGGCCATCCCGGCGGTGATCTTCTACAACAAGCTGAGTGCGGACAGTGATCGGATCGTCGGAGGCTACGAGGCTTTTGCCGATGAATTCTCGACCATCCTGTCGCGCCAGTTGGACAGCTAGGCCATGGGCGCAGCGATCCAGCAATCGGGCGGAGACGGCGGCGGGCGCCGCCGCGGGCGTCGGCGTGGTCGGTCGCGCCCGATGTCGGAAATCAACGTCACGCCCTTTGTCGACGTGATGCTGGTGCTGCTGATTATCTTCATGGTCGCCGCCCCGCTGCTGACCGTTGGCGTGCCGGTGCAACTGCCCAAGACGGCGGCCAACGCCTTGCCCGCGGATTCCGAGGAACCCCTGACGGTGACGATCACCGCGACGGGCGAGGTGCAGATCCAGACCACCGCGACGCCGCGCGACGAACTGGTGGCCAAGCTGCGCGCCATCGCGGCGGAGCGAGAGACTGATCGGGTCTTCCTGCGCGCCGACGGCGCGATCCCCTACGAATCCGTGATGCAGATCATGGGAGCCCTGAATGCGGGTGGCTTTTCCAACGTCGGCCTGGTGACCGACGTGGGCGGGCCGACGCTGGACCGCGGCAGCGAGTGAGGGTGCAAGGTGCAAACCGGCACCAGGATATCGGCCATCGCCCATGCTGGCCTGATCGGGATCGCCGTTTTCGGTGGTGCATTCCGGTCGGAACCCTTGCCGTTCGAAGTGCGTGAAGTGACGGTGATCTCGGCTGAGGAATACGCCGCCCTGACCGCGCCGCGCGCGCCTGACGCCATTGAGAACAGCCCCCGCCCACCGTCACGACCCGCACCGGTGGAAGAGGCACCGCCCGAACCGGAACCGCCGCAACCGGTCGAGCCCGAGCCCGTGGTCGAACCCGAGCCGCCCCGACCGGTTGAGCCCGAGCCGGTACCGGTTCCGGAAACGCCAGAACCCGAAGCGCTGGTTGTGCCAGAGCCGCCTGCGCCCGCGCCTTCCGAACGCGTTGCGCCCGAACCGGCGCCCACACCGCCGGAAGAGGCCCGGCCCGATGTGGTCGCGCAGCCCGAGGTCGTCCCCGACGAAACGGCCGAGTCGCCTCAGGAGCCTCAGGAACCGCAGGAGGCGACCGCACCGGAAGCGGCCAGTGACCGGATCGTGACCGAGGCCGAGGCGGAAAGCGAGACGCTTGCGACACTGGCGCCCATCCGTTCGCCCCGTCCACCGACCGTCCGTCCCGAACGCCCGACACCGGCACCGACGCCAACGGCGCAACCTGCGCCTGAAACCCAGGCGGCACCGGATACCAGTGATGCGGTCAACGCGGCGCTGGCCGAGGCGCTGGCCGGGTCGGATACGCCCGAGGCGCCGTCGGGTCCGCCCCTGTCGGCCGGAGAAAAGGACGCGTTGAGGGTCGCGGTTTCCCAATGCTGGAACGTCGGTTCGTTGTCCTCCGAGGCGCTCAAGACCACGGTTGTGGTCGCCGTGACGATGGCGCAGGACGGCAAGCCGATCACCGACTCGATCCGCATGGTGTCGAGTTCCGGGGGCAGCGACGGGTCGGCGCGCGATGCGTTCGGTGCCGCGCGGCGGGCGATCATCCGTTGCGGATCAAGCGGATTTGATCTCCCGGCCGAGAAATACGACCAATGGCGTGATATCGAGATGACATTCAACCCGGAAAGGATGCGGATCAAATGAAACGACTCCTCGCGTGCCTCCTGTTCGGCGCTACCCTGCTCGCGGCGCCGCTGGCGGCCCAGACAGGTCCACTGCGGATCGAGATCACCGAGGGTGTCATCGAACCTCTGCCCTTCGCGGTGCCGACCTTCGTGCCGGACACGGCCGACGCGGCGGCGCAAGCCGGGCAAATCTCGCAGGTGATCGCCGCCGATCTGACCGGCACCGGCCTGTTCCGCGAGATCCCGGCCACGGCGCATATCGGCAAGATCACGGATTTCAACGCCCCTGTGCAATATGCGGACTGGAAGGCGATCAACGCGCAGGCCCTGATCACCGGCGGCGTCAGCGTCGCGGGCGACAAGCTGACCGTGCGATTCCGCGTCTATGATGTGTTTTCGGGCGCTGAACTCGGCACCGGGCTGCAATTCGTCGGCTCGACTGCCGGCTGGCGGCGCATGGCGCACAAGGTGGCCGACGAGGTCTATAGCCGGATCACCGGCGAGGGCGGCTATTTCGACAGCCGCGTCGTGTACGTTTCCGAGGTCGGCCCCAAGGACCAGCGTCGCAAGCGGCTCGCGATCATGGACTACGACGGCGCCAACGTGCAGTACCTGACCGACAGCTCGTCGATCGTGCTTGCGCCGCGGTTCTCACCGACCGGCGACCGGGTGCTCTATACGAGCTACGAGAGCGGTTTTCCGCGCATCCACGTTCTGGACGTCGGCAATGTCGAACGCCGGGTGCTCGATCAGACCGAAGGCACGATGAGCTTTGCGCCACGCTTCGCGCCCGACGGGCGCACGGTGGTGTTCTCGCTCGAGCAGGGTGGCAATACCGACCTCTACAGGCTCGATCTGAACAGCGGCCAGCGCAGCCGGTTGACCAACGCGCCGTCGATCGAGACGGCACCCAGCTATTCGCCCGATGGCAGCCGGATCGTGTTCGAAAGCGACCGCTCGGGCACCCAGCAGCTTTACATCATGCCGGCGGCGGGCGGCGAGGCGCAACGCATAAGCTTCGGACAGGGGCGGTATGGCACCCCGGTCTGGTCGCCGCGCGGCGACCTGATCGCCTTCACCAAGCAGAACAAGGGCCGCTTTCACATCGGGGTCATGCGGCTGGATGGCAGCGAAGAACGGCTGCTGACCGCCTCTTTCCTTGACGAGGGGCCGACATGGGCGCCGAACGGTCGGGTCATCATGTTCTCCCGTGAGACCCAGGGCGCATCGGGGCGGTCCTCTCTCTATTCGGTGGACATTACGGGGCGGAACCTTAAACCGGTTCCCACGCCGGACGGCGCGTCCGATCCGTCCTGGTCCCCGTTGCAGAAGTAAGGGGTGGATCGGCTACGTTCACAAGCCGAATCCGCTGTGATAGGAAGCGTGAACACTGAATTCTGCGAGGCGCGTGGCATGACTTTTCTGACAAGATTCCTGATGGTGGGTGCGCTTCTTGCGCTGGCCGCCTGCAACGATCCGAACCGGTTCGGTGGAGCCGGGTCGGGCAGCGGGAGCGGCACCGGAACCGGCGTGGCCGGCTCCGGTCTGCCGTCAGACCCGACGTCGGTCGCATATTTCCAGCAGGCGGTGGGCGACCGCGTGCTGTTCGCAGTCGATCAGTCGACGATTTCGCCCGAGGGCCAGACCGTGTTGAACGGGCAGGCGCAGTGGCTGATCACCAATACGGACTACACGGCCGTGATAGAAGGCCACGCCGACGAGCAGGGTACCCGCGAATACAACCTCGCGCTCGGCGCGCGTCGGGCCAACGCGGCGCGCGAATACCTGATCTCGCGCGGGGTGGCGGGCAACCGCCTTCAGACCGTGTCCTATGGCAAGGAACGTCCGATCGAGATCTGCAGCGACGAGGCCTGCTATGCCAAGAACCGCCGGGCGGTGACGGTCCTGGCCAGCGGTCTGTCGAGCTGACATGCACATTCGGGCAAAGCGCGTCGCGGCGATCGCCCTTGCCGTCGCACTGAGCTGCTCTGGCACGGTCGGGCAGGCGCAGACAGACCAGACGCTGGCTGATATCCGGCAGGAGCTGACCATCCTCAATGTCGAGGTGCAGAAACTCAAGCGCGAGCTGTCCACCACCGGGAACAGCGCGCTGAACCTGTCGGGCAGCAGCGTGCTGGACCGAGTCGCGGCGATCGAAGCGGAACTTCAGCGCTTGACGGCGCAATCCGAAGAGCTGGAGAACCGCATCAACGCGGTGGTCAGCGACGGGACGAACCGCATCGGGGATCTCGAATTTCGGTTGGTCGAGCTGGAAGGCGGCGACGTCAGCAAGCTGGGCGAAACCTCGACCCTCGGAGGCGACGTGGCGGCGGTGACACCGCCGGTGACCCCGAGAACAGAACCGAGCGCCGGCGCGGGCAGCGCGGCGGGCGAACTGGCGGTCGGCGAAGAGGCCGATTTCCAGGCCGCGATGCAGGCGTTTGAAAGCGGCGATGCGGCGCGCGCGGCCGATCTCTTCGCGCGGTTCAACCAGACCTATCCCGGCAGCCCGCTGGCCGCACGGGCGGAGCTGAACCGAGGCCGGGCGCTGGACGCCACCGGCGACACGCGCGAAGCGGCGCGGGCCTATCTCGCCAGTTTTTCGGCCGATACGACGGGCCCCGAGGCACCGGACGCCTTGTTCGAACTCGGTGCGGCGCTCGGGCGGCTGAACCAGACCAGCCAGGCCTGTGTCACGCTGGGAGAGGTCGGCACGCGGTTTCCAGCTTCGGATGCCGTGGCCCGAGCCCGGCAGGAAATGGACAAGCTGGGCTGCAGTTGACAGCGTCCCGGGGCGATATTCTCGCTCGGGTTCGGGCGCAGTTCGGCAATGCCCCTCCGGCACGTCTGGGCGTCGCCGTGTCGGGCGGCGGCGACTCGGTCGCCCTGCTCCACATCCTCGCGCATTGTTTCGAGGTCGGGTCGGTCGAACTGTCGGCCGTGACGGTCGACCACGGGCTTCGGCCGGAAGCCGCCGACGAAGCGCGCCTCGTCGCGGGCCTGGCGGACGAGCTTGGCATCCCGCACACGGTCTTGCGCTGGACCGGTTGGGACGGCAGCGGCAACCTTCAGGCGCGGGCGCGCGAGGCGCGGTATCGTCTGATCAGCGACTGGGCCAAGAGCACGGAGGTCGCCGTCTTTGCCTTGGGCCACACAGCGGATGACCAGGCCGAAACGGTGCTGATGGGGCTGGCCCGCAGGTCCGGTGTGAACGGTTTGTCGGCCATGCCCCTGCGGCGGGTCATGCACGGGATCAGCATGGTGCGGCCGCTGCTCAACACCTCGCGCGACGATCTGCGCGAGTACCTGACAACGCGCGGCATCGCCTGGGCCGAGGATCCCAGCAACAACGACCAGAATTTTGACCGGGTGAAAATGCGCGAGGCTCTGAGGGTGCTGGAGTCGTACGGACTGACGGCGCAGGCTTTCGCAACCGTCGCACGCAACATGGCGCAGGCCCGCGAATCGCTGGATTGGTTCACATTTTTGACCGCGCGCGATATCGCCACCGTGGATGGCGGCGATGTTGCGCTCGACCTGCGGCAGTTCCGCACGCTGCCCGAGGAAATCGCACGCAGACTCCTCGTCCACGCGATCAACTGGGTCGGCGGGCAATACAAGGGGCCTCGCCACGCCGCCGTTACGCAGGCGCTGAAATCGGTGCGCGCGGGCCTGTCCATCACCCTGAACGGATGCCATGTTCAGCGGTTCAGCCGCCAGATCTGGATCAGCCGGGAATACAACGCGGTCAGCGCGCTCCGCGCCGCGACAGGCGACACCTGGGACCGGCGTTGGCGATGCGATGGACGCTCGGAACGCCCGTTGGAAATCCGTGCGCTCGGTCGCGAGGGTCTGAACCTGTGTCCGGAGTGGCGGCTGACCGGTCGGCCGCTGGCCTCCCTGATCGCGTCGCCGGCAGTCTGGGACGGGCCCGAACTGGTCGCGGCCCCCTTGGCTGGGCGCCCGGACGGCTGGGACGCATGGCTGGTCGGCGGCGAAGAGGAGTTCTTCGCATCTTTATTATCGCATTGAACCTCGGCGTTTCGTCTCTATTTTAAGTTTGTAGCGGGCCGTGACCTTTCCGGCCCCCGATTTAGGAGAGTTTCCTTGGGCAATGCACGCAATATCGCCTTTTGGGTCGTTCTGTTCCTGCTGATCCTTGCGCTGTTCAACTTGTTCAGTGGCCCCGGCGGGACGATGCAGAGCCGCGAGATCCCGTATTCCCAGTTCGTTGAATCCGTCGAGGCCGGTGAAGTCAGCCAGGTCACGCTGGATGGCGAACAGATCCGCTTCCGCGGATCCGACGGTGTCGACTACGTGGCGATCAAGCCCGAAGATGCCGGCATCACCGACCTGCTGATCCAGAACGAGATTCCGGTGCGGGCGGAAAAGCAGCAGCAATCGGGTTTCCAGTCCTTCCTGATGACGCTTCTGCCGTTCCTCTTGCTGATCGGCGTCTGGGTCTATTTCATGAACCGCATGCAGGGCGGCGGCAAGGGCGGCGCGATGGGCTTTGGCAAGTCCAAGGCCAAGATGCTGACGGAGAAACATGGCCGGGTGACGTTCGACGACGTGGCCGGTATCGATGAGGCCAAGGAAGAGCTCGAGGAAATCGTCGAGTTCTTGCGCAACCCGCAGAAATTCAGCCGCCTGGGCGGCAAGATCCCGAAAGGGGCGCTTCTGGTCGGACCTCCCGGCACCGGTAAGACACTTCTGGCCCGCGCCATTGCGGGCGAAGCCGGCGTGCCGTTCTTCACGATTTCGGGGTCGGACTTTGTCGAGATGTTTGTTGGCGTGGGGGCCTCGCGCGTGCGTGACATGTTCGAGCAGGCCAAGAAGAACGCGCCCTGCATCGTCTTCATCGACGAGATCGACGCCGTGGGCCGGCACCGGGGCGCGGGCTATGGCGGCGGCAACGACGAGCGCGAACAGACGCTGAACCAGCTTCTGGTCGAAATGGACGGGTTCGAGGCCAACGAAGGCGTGATCATCCTCGCCGCCACCAACCGCAAGGACGTTCTTGATCCGGCCCTGTTGCGTCCGGGCCGCTTTGACCGCCAGGTGACGGTGGGCAACCCTGACATCAAGGGCCGCGAAAAAATCCTGGGCGTGCATGCCCGCAAAACCCCGCTGGGGCCGGATGTGGACCTGCGCATCATCGCGCGCGGCACGCCCGGTTTTTCGGGTGCCGATCTGGCCAACCTCGTGAACGAGGCGGCGCTGATGGCGGCACGGGTCGGGCGGCGCTTTGTCACCATGGAAGATTTCGAGAACGCCAAGGACAAGGTGATGATGGGCGCGGAACGCCGATCCATGGTGCTGACCGCCGAACAGAAGGAAAAGACCGCCTATCACGAGGCCGGGCACGCGGTGGTGGGTATGTCGCTGCCGGAATGCGACCCGGTCTACAAGGCGACGATCATCCCACGAGGTGGTGCGCTCGGGATGGTGGTCAGCTTGCCGGAAATCGACCGGCTGAACTGGCACAAGTCGGAATGCGAGCAAAAGCTGGCGATGACCATGGCCGGAAAGGCCGCCGAGATCCTGAAATGGGGCGAGGACAAGGTCTCCAATGGCCCGGCGGGCGATATCCAGCAGGCCAGCGCCTTGGCCAGAGCGATGGTGCTGCGCTGGGGCATGTCCGAGAAGGTCGGCAATATCGATTATGCCGAGGCGCATGAAGGCTATTCCGGCCAGACGCCGGGGTTCTCCGTGTCGGCTCACACGAAAGAGCTGATCGAGGAGGAGGTGAAGCGCATGATCGAGGAGGCCTATGACCGGGCCTATTCGATCCTGCAGGAGAAAAACGAGGAATGGGAACGCCTGGCCCAGGGCCTGCTGGAATACGAGACGCTGACCGGTGAGGAAATCAGGCGCGTGATGAACGGTGAGCCCCCTCAAGCGGGCGACGATGGCGACGATGCGTCCGATCAGGGCAGCGCCCCCAGCGTCACCGCCATTCCCAAGACCAAGCCAAAGAAGATTCCGCCTGAAGGCGGGATGGAGCCCGAACCCTCGGTCTGAGTGTCAACGGTCTGCTAGTTCAACAACGGCCCGGAGCGAGTATATCGCCCCGGGCCATTGCGTTTGCGTACTGGCATCATCGGCGGGTTCAGGTATCGTCGTCCCGAAAGTACGAGCCCGAAGCAAGGAGACCCGTCGGATGGCCGGTACGAAGGATAGCGGATACATCGCCGAAGTGGTCTGGCTGGGCGTTGTGCCGGTCGGCGGAGGTTCGCTACGCTCGGAAGCGCGCGACACGGTCGATCTGGCGTTTGGCGGTGTCGAGGGCGAGGCGCACGCGGGCGATCGCCGCCCGTCCTGTTCGCGCGTCACCAATCTTTATCCCAAGGGGACCGAGATCACCAACACGCGGCAGCTGAGCGTGCTGTCGGACGAGGAAATGGGCGACATCGCCGCCGCGATGGGACTCGACGCGCTGGACCCCGGCTTGATCGGTGCGTCGATGATTCTGCGGGGAATTCCCGATTTCAGCCATGTACCACCCGGCTCACGCCTGTTGTTCGACAGCGGCGCCTGCGTGACCATCGATCTCGAAAACGGTCCCTGCGTGTTCCCGGGGCGCGAGATCGAGGCCGAGGCTCCGGGTCACGGCAAGCTTTTCAAACCGGCGGCAAACGACCGGCGCGGCGTGACGGCCTGGGTCGAGCGCCCCGGCGCGGTCGCCCTGGGTGACAAGCTTCGCCTGTTCGTGCCGGATCAGCGCGCATGGGCACCCTGACGGGGCGCGATCCGAGGTCGTGCGTCACCGTTCTGCCGCATCGTGATGTCGAATTGTCGGAAATCCGGCCGCTTTCGCAGCACGCGCGCAGTATGGGTTTTCAAGACTCGGCACCGTGGCGGCGATGGCTCCGGACGGGCAAAGGAACGGCGCGGGAGGCGCCCCCCAAAGTGAAAGGACAGATGGATGAGCGCTGAAATCATCGATGGAAAGGCATTCGCCGCCAAGGTACGCGGCCAGGTCGCCGAACATGTGGCGCGGATCAAGGCCGATCACGGAATCACTCCCGGCCTCGCAGTGGTGCTGGTGGGCGAAGATCCGGCCAGCCAGGTCTATGTCCGGTCCAAGGGCAAGCAGACCGTCGAGGTCGGGATGAACAGCTATGAGCACAAGCTTGATGCCGATACGTCCGAGTCCGACCTGCTGGCGTTGATCGAAAAGCTGAACGATGACCCCGCCGTTCACGGTATCCTGGTACAACTGCCGCTGCCGGACCATATCGACGAGGATCTCGTCATCAATTCCATCGACCCGGCCAAGGATGTGGACGGGTTCCATATCAGCAATGTGGGTCTTTTGGGCACGGGTCAGAAGAGCATGGTGCCCTGCACGCCGCTGGGCTGCCTGATGATGCTGCGCGACCACCACGGCAGCCTGTCGGGCATGGATGCGGTGGTGATCGGGCGCTCCAACATCGTCGGCAAGCCGATGGCGCAACTGCTGCTGGGCGACAGCTGCACCGTGACAATCGCGCATTCGCGCACCAAGGACTTGCCCGATGTTGTGCGCCGGGCCGATATCGTGGTGGCCGCCGTAGGTCGCGCGCAGATGGTGCCGGGCGCCTGGATCAAGCCCGGTGCGACCGTGATCGACGTGGGCATCAACCGCATCGACAAGCCTGAAGGCGGCACGCGCCTGGTGGGTGATGTCGACTATGAAAGTTGCGCTGCCGTAGCGAGCGCGATTACCCCGGTGCCGGGTGGTGTCGGGCCGATGACCATCGCCTGCCTTCTGGCCAATACCCTCACGGCGACCTGTCGCGCCCACGGCCTCGATGAACCGCAGGGCCTGACCGCCTAGGCGATGGGAACCGGAACCATGGTTCCCGTCAGAACTGCGATTAACGTCTCTGACTCGCCGTCGATGGCGTGGACATCGGCGGCCACGACAACAAGGCGTCGGCCCGGTTTTATGACACGTCCGGTTGCGCGCAGCCGGTCTCCGCGCCCCGGTGCGAGCAAGTTGATCTTCATCTCGGCGGTCATGACCTCCTGGTCCTCCGGCATGATCGACAGCGCGGAGTAACCCGCCGCACTGTCACCGAGCGCGAAGGTCAGGCCCGCATGGGCCACACCATGCTGTTGCCGACTGCCGGGAAGGACCGGCGCGCTGAGCGCCACCGCGCCTTTTTCGACCGAGTCGATCCGCGCGCCCAGGGTCGTCATCATGCTCTGGCGCGCGAAACTTGCCGATATCCGCTTATCCATCAGGGCCTCGTTGAGTTTGCGGTCCGGTTTTCCTAGAACCACACAAGCGATTGTCCAAACGAAATTTTCAACCGAGCGCTGACGACTTGCACGGATGCGCCGCCTGCTCATTTTCAATCTTCCGTCTGTCGACGAACACATGGCACCCAAGGCTGCATATTGAAACTGCTGAGAAAGACCCTGGTCCTTTTGAAATCGCCCACGGTGATCCTCGTGGCTTTCATATGCGCGGTGCTTGCGGCGGCGACAGGACCTTTCGGAACATATGATTCGCAGACCTTTCCGATTCGTCTGATCTACTGGACCTTGGTGACGTCGGTGTCGGTGGTGATGGGGACGCTTTGTCATCAGGCGGCGGTCGCCTGGGTCGGGGCCGACCGCCCGGTTCTTGTCGATGCGACGCTCACCGTGTTGATGACGGTGCTGTTCACACCGGTTCTCTGGGGGCTGACCTACGCGGTCCTGTTCTACGAGGGCGAGGCAGGCCCGAGGCTGGTGAAGCTGTCTTACTACGTGGCCGCGATCACCATTGGTGTTTGTTTGTTGCGCCGGATGCTGCCGAAGATCACCGCAGCACCGGTGGCGATAGACGAAGACCCGGATGGCCAAGACCCGCCCCGGTTGCTCCGGCGGCTGTCGCCGGACTTTCGCGGGCCGATCCTGCGGTTGATGGCGCGGGATCATCTTGTTGACGTGATCTCCGCCGCCGGGACGGAAACCCTCCGGCTGCGCTTTGCCGATGCCGTGGACGAGATGGATCCGGTGCCCGGCTATTGCACGCACCGCTCTCACTGGGTCAGCGCCGCCGCGATTGCGGGTGTCGAACGCACGGGCGCGCGGATCACCCTGCGGATGGTGAATGGCGACATGGTGCCCGTCAGCCGAAAATATGCACCGGATCTGGAAGCCGCAGGCGTGATCTAGCGCGGCATCGGGATCACGTGGACCGCCGGTCCGGTCAGGATCGCGAAAGCGTCGGGTTCCATGATCCTGGACAGCGCGGCATCGTGGCTGCGCAATCCGCCGGTGTAGGTGCCATAGGCGGGCAGGATGATCCGGTTGCGGTCAAGCAGGAACGCGGGACGCGTGATGCGACGGCCGCGGGTCCGGAGCGCGGCTTTCGGATGGTAGTGCCCCGAAATTTCGCCCTGCGCCGCCGGCGTGGCAATATGGCGGAAGACCAGCGGGCCGAGCGCCAGTTCGGTCAGGTGGCTGCCGCCCAGTTCGACGGGGCCCGGGTCATGGTTTCCTTCGATCCAGACCCAGTGTCGCCCGGCCTGAAGTCGTGCGATCCACTGTTTGTCCGTCTCGCTCAGTGCATTGGCGGCGTCGAGATCGTCGAAACTGTCGCCGAGGCAAATCACCTCGCGCGCATCGCAGCGGTCGAGATCGGCGCTCAGCCTGGTGAGCGTGTCGCGCGTGTCGTAGGGCGGCAGAAGCCCGCCTCCACGTCGTTGGACCCGCTCGGACTTGCCCAAGTGCAGATCGGACACGCAGAGCAGCGACCGCGCGGGCCACCAGAGCGCGCCCGAGCCAAGCGCGACGAGGTCGCAGCCAGCAAAGCGGAAAGCATGTCGATCCATTGCGGTGTCATTACGCATCGCGTCCTGTGCTTCAAGAGCCGGCTGTCGCCTGCGTGCCGGGCATCGTGTCCAGCCCGGACGCCGCCATCAGCCGCGCGGTTTCCTCGGCCATCAGGCGCTCCTCGGCCACCCCCACCACCGGCACCTTGCCCACTTCCAGCAGCAGCGGCGCGGCCAGTGGCGTGATGCGCGGCAGACGCAGCAGGTCGACCCGGTCCCCAACCCGTTGCAGCATTTCCTCGATACGGCTGAAATCGACGAGGCCACGAAGCGCCTCGCGACGGGTGATATCCAGCATCAGGTGATCTGGGTCGTATTTCATGAGCGTGTCGTAAAGGATGTCGGATGAAAACGTTGCCTGCCGTCCCGACTTGCGCGCGCTTGGCGTGTTGCGTTCGATCAACCCGGCGATCGTCGCGCTGGCCCGAAAAGTGCGCTTCATCACCGCGTTGCCCGCGAGCCAACTGTCCAGTCCTTCGCGCAGGCGCGTCGGCTCCATCAACGGAGCCGCGTCCAGCAGCGGCTCCAGCCCCCAGATCAGGGTGGCGTAATCGGTCGCGACGAAACCAAGCGGGGCGAGTCCGAGGTCTTCCATCCGCTTGGTCAGCAGCAAGCCAAGTGTCTGCTGCGCGTTGCGCCCGGCAAAGCCGTAGACGCAGACATGTTCGCGCCCGTCATGGGGAAAGCTCTCGATCAGCAGGCGGCCGCGTTCGGGCAGGCGGGAAACGCGGCGTTGCAGAGCCAGCCAGTCCGCGGTGTGAGACGGCAGCTGTGGCCAATCCTCTTGGGCGAACAGATCCAGAATGCGCGCGCTGAGTTGGGTCGAGGTTGCGAACTTGGTGCCCATGAAGGTCGCGATCTTCGGTTTGCGATCGGCACGGCGGGTGACTTCGACGGTCATCTCGCGCAATCCTTCGTAGCGCACGACCTGCCCGCCGATCAGGAAGGTATCGCCGGGCGTGAGCGAGGCCGCGAACGCCTCCTCGACCTCGCCCAGCGGCTTGCCGCCGCGATTGCGTTGCAGGCGGACTTTCAGCGTGTCGGTGTCCTCGATGGTGCCGATATTCATCCGGATTCTCTGGGCGCTGCGTGGGTCGCGCAACTGCCACAAGCCATCGGATCGCTGCACCAATCGTTGCCACCGGTCATAGGCGCGCAACGCGTAGCCGCCGGTCGCCGCGAAATCGAGACAGCGGTCGAACTCTGTCCGATCGAGATCGCGGTAGGCTCCGGCGGTGGTGACTTCGGCGAACAGGTCGTCCGCGTGGAACGGTCCGGCGCAGGCGGCGATCAGGATGTGTTGGCACAGCACGTCGAGCGGGCCGGGACCGCGCGGTTCTCCGTCAAGATCATGTGCCATCACGGCCTGAAGCGCGGCGAGACATTCCACGACCTCGAACCGGTTGGCCGGCACCAACAGGGCCTTTGACGGCGCGTTGTAGCGGTGGTTCGCGCGGCCAATCCGCTGCACCAGGCGTTTGACGTTCTTCGGCGCACCGATCTGGATCACGAGGTCCACGTCGCCCCAGTCGATCCCCAGGTCGAGGCTGCCGGTGCAGACGATCGCCCGCAATTCTCCCCGCACCATCGCGGCCTCGACCCGGACGCGCTGCTGCCGATCGAGACTGCCGTGGTGGATGCCGATCGGCAAACCCTCGGTATTGGCGAGCCAGAGATTGTGAAAGAAGATCTCGGCCTGGGCGCGGGTGTTGTGAAAGATCAACGTGGTCCGATGGGCGCGGACCTGGTCGAGCACGGCAGGAATGGCATGGGCGGCGCCGCCGCCTGCCCAGGGCGGTGGGGCGCCGGTCTCTAGCATCCGGATGTCCGGCGCCGGGCCTGGGTCGGCCATCAGGATCTCGCACGGGTCGGGATGGCGGGCAAGAAGGCGGGCGATGGCCGTCGGATCGTCCACTGTCGCCGAGAGGCCCACGCGGCGCAGGCCGGGGCACAGGGTTTGGAGGCGCGCCAAGGCGAGCATGAGCTGATCGCCCCGCTTGCTGTCCGCGAGCGCATGGATTTCGTCGACGATGACCCGTTGCAGGCGTTCGAACATCCGTGGCGCATCCTCGTAGGAGACCAGAAGCGCGAGGCTTTCGGGAGTGGTGAGCAGGATATGTGGCGGATCGGCCCGCTGGCGCTTCTTGCGCGTGGCGGAGGTGTCGCCGGTGCGGTCCTCGATGCGGATCGGCAAGCCGATCTCTGCGACCGGAGTCTCGAGGTTGCGCCTGATATCGGCGGCCAGCGCCTTGAGGGGGCTCACATAGAGCGTGTGCAGCCCCGCACGTGGTGTCTGTGCGAGGTCGACCAGCGTGGGCAGGAAACCGGCCATTGTTTTCCCGCCGCCGGTCGGAGCGATGAGCAGGGTCGCGGGGTCCTTCGCCCGCGCCAGCATGGCGCGTTGGTGAGGATGGATCGACCATCCCCTGTCGGTGAACCAGCGGTTGATAGCGTCGGGCAGTTCCATCAGGGGCAGTGTAGCGTGACCCGGATTGGGGGCCAGCCCCCAAACCCCCGGAGTATTTCGCCAAAGATGAAGTCAGGGGCGCGCTTTCAGGGCGCGGATGGCAGCTTGAACCGCTTCGGGGAGTTGTGTGTCGGCTCCGTCGGGAGCGGCGTCGAGCGCACTTGCGACATCCTTGACGAGGATGCCGATGGTGTTGTCGGGTTGGTGGCCGTCCCGCGCGAATTCGATGTCGTTGAAGCCGGAGGCGAACCAGTTCTGCCCCGAGGACGAGGCGATGAGTGCGAGCAAATCGTTTTCGTCGAGGCCCGCGCTATCGGCCCAGTCCAGCACGAGGCGGGTCATCGCGGTGCTCGCGGCCGCAAGCAGGTTGTTGAGCACCTTGGCCTGCATGCCGGCGCCGAAAGGGCCCATACGATGGAAATGGACGCCCATCGCGTCGAGCAGCGGCTGGACTGCGTGAAGATCGGCGGGCTGACCGCCCAGCATGAAGGACAGGCGCGCCTCAAGCGCAGCGACCTGGGCGCCGGACATCGGAGCGTCGATGAGCGCCACGTGGGCCGGGACGCGGTCGCGCAAGCCGTGAAGGTAGCGTGGCGAGAGGGTCGAGCATATCAGCACGCGTTCAATTCGGGGTGCCAGAGCAAATCCCTGGGCGCCGAAGAGAACGTCCTCGGTCTGATCGATGTCGCGTACAACCGTCAGGAGCGTTTTCAGATCCGCCGCAAAGGGGGCTGGGTCGTCCGTCATGGCTGGCGCAAGCGGCCCGAATTCGATTGGTGGCCTTATGTCGAAACCGCGCGCGTCAAAGCCTGCCGCGCGCAAGGCGGCGAGCATCGGTGCTCCCATCCGACCGCATCCCGCAATGCCGATCATTTCACGATCTTTTCATCCTTCACGAACATGTTGGCCCAAGCCCGGTCGATGAGATCAGGACTCATCCGGTAGGGGATACCTTCGAAGTCACAGATCGCGATCATCTGGTCGATCAGGAAAACCGGCTGATAATTGGCGTAGACGTTGTCGATGGTCGGGTATTTCTGCTTGAGCAGATGCACCAGCGTTGCCTCGTCAAGCTCCATGCCCTTCTTTCGCGCGACGAGGGCGAAGATCTTGAGGAAGTTTTCCTGGCTCGGCCCGTCGATCTTGATCTTGAAGAAGATCCGGCGCAGCGCGGCCTGGTCGAAGATCTCGTTCGGGTGAAAGTTGGTCGAGAAGATCACCAAAGTGTCAAAGGGCACCTCGAACTTCTCGCCTGACTGCAGGCCGAGAATGTCCTTTCCTTCCTCGAGCGGTACGATCCAGCGGTTGATCAGCGCCTGGGGCGGTTCCTCCTGCCGGCCGAGGTCGTCGACGATGAAGATACCCCCGGTGGATTTCAGTTGCAGCGGCGCTTGGTAGGTGCGCGCGGTCGGGTTGTAGACGAGGTCGAGCATCTTGAGCGACAATTCCCCGCCTGTCACCACGGTGGGCCGTTCGCAGCACACATAACGCGTGTCGAACCGTTTGGCGCGACGCAGCGAGTTGGGATCGTCGCGGATTTCATCGACGGCGGTGTGCACGATCGGATCGTAAACGGTGATGACTTGCCCGGAATACTCGATGGCCCGCGGCACGTAGACCTTGTCGCCGAGCGCGTCACGGATGCCGTTGGAGATCGAGGACTTGCCGTTGCCGGGTGGACCATACATCAGGATCGAGCGCCCCGCGCTGACGGCGGGACCGAGGTGATCAAGCAGGCTGTCGGGTAGGATCAGGTGGCCCATGGCACTGGTTAACTGGTCACGGGTGATCTGGATGTTGCGGATCGACTGACGCTTGACCTGGTCGCGGTAGACGTCGAGCGGCACCGGCATCGCGCCGAAATATTCCGACTGCGCGAGCGCATCCAGCGCCCGCGCCTTGCCGGCGTCGGTCAGTTGGTATCCCATTTCGTTGCCGTTGTTGGCGTTGAGCGTCCCGGTGGCCTCGAGCAGGCGCTGGTCGCGGGCGATGTCGACCAGTTCCTGTGTCACCTGCATCGGCAGGCAGATCGCGGCGGCGATTTCCGAGACCGTATCGACGGTCTTGCGGAAGATCGTCTTGAGCAGGATGTCCCGCATCATCACCAGCGGAAGTTTCATGTCGTCGATGCCCCGGGGTAGAGGCGGTTCCATGACGGGGGTGACTTGCATGTTCATGTCGGGGCTTGATCCTGCTGTTGCTCGCCTCCGTGCATAGACGGGTTTTCTGGCAAGAATTGGGCAATTCCCGTGCGCTCTGCGGGTGGGCGGTGGTCAAGTCCGCGGTATCAGGCTCCGAACTGCGCGCCGAGCAGGAGATAGATCGCCAGCGTTCCCCCCAGCGACAGGCCCATCGGGAACTTCCAGCCTGTTGACCAGCTTTTCCAGTCGGGGGCGACCCGACGCAGGGGCGTGTACTTGACCAGCCGATGGGTCGCGAAGGCGGCGAGCAGATTTGCGGCGAAGATCGCGAGGAGCAGCCGCAGGTCGCCGATCGCGATGTAAGGCGCCGCGGCCGCGGCGAACTTGGCATCTCCCGCACCGACGACACCGGCGGCATTGAGGATGATACCGATCACCAGAACCGCTCCCATTTGCAGCAGGCGCAACCCATAGGTGGGCAAGGGCAGCAGAAACAGGCCGACGATCACGAAAACCGCGGCCAGAAGGATGACCGCCTGGTTGGTGATACGCATCTCGCGCAGATCGGTAAAAGCGACGTAGAAGCAGATCGGCAACACGAAGGGCAGGAACCAGAATGCCGCAAAAGCCGAAACCGCCATCGGATTTAGCTGCTTTCGAGCGCCCGCAGGGATCGGGTCGCCTCTTCGAAATGCTGCGGATGGGTGTCGATGGCCTCGCGCAGCAGGCCTTCGCCCGTCTTCACATCACCCTGCTTGATCGCCGTCAGCGCCATCGTGTGCAGCAGTTCGGCGCGTTCGGTCTGCTCCATCGGAATGACCGGAAGGGAATAGTTGCGTTGTGCCCCTCGGGCCAGAACGAGGTTGTTCTTGGCGGTGAAGAGCGAGGGATCCTGCCGGATGGCTTCACCGAAGAGGCGTTCGGCCCCGGAGAAATCGCCCCGCGTCAGCTTGGAATAGCCCCAATTGTTCATGACGCCGGCGGGTTTCGTGGTCAGTCCGACCGCGGTATCGTAGAAGCTGTCTGACTTGTCCCACTCCTTGTTGGCGTCCGCCACCATCGCTTCGAGCCTGTACCGCTTGAAGGTCTCGTGGGTCGGCGGAACGCTGTCCAGCGTCTTTTCGGCCGCCTTCCAGTCGCCGTTGCGGATCTGGGCGTCGGCCAGTTGCACCTTGTCATCTGCCGTCGCACCGTTCATCGCGACCACCTTTTCCCAGGCGGCCGCGCCTTCGGTGTTGCGTTTGGCCCGTACCAGCGACGCCGCCAGCCCACGCTGCAGGTCAATCCGTCCGGGGGAATTCTGCAGACTGCGCGAGAAGTAATCGACCGCCTCGTTCGGATCGGCCACCGTCAGCATCACATCGTTCAGGTCGCTTTCATCAACGACGTTTACGTCCTGAAAGGCCCGCTCGACCGTTTCGTCGGCTTTCTCCGCACAACCTGAAAGTGTGGTCGCGCCGGCAAGGAGTAGGGGAATCACGATAAGGTGGCGCATTGTTTGCGTCCTTTACTGCTCTGGCCTCTGTCATGGTGTCTTGCGGATCAGGAAGTCGCTTCCACCCCGCCGCACCAATTTATAATCGTTGTTTGCGTCGTTATTATTAGCAGTATTCTCGGATTTTGCGAGTGCCAAGCGCAAATTATCCCGGATTGAGTCACTTTGGCCATTGTCCAGACCATAAGCCTTGCGGAAGACTCCGGTCGCTTCGGCGATCTCACCGCGTTCCATCAATACAACCCCAAGGTTATTCCATGCTTCGGGCCAGTCCGGCGCGGCCTCTACCGCGCGGCGCAGCAGGCGTTCGGATTGGCCAAGCCGGCCCAACCCCAGGTTGGCGGTGCCCAGTCCGCTGAGGATCTCGGGTGTCATGCCCTGATCGAGCGCCGCGCGCGTGAAGGCATCGAGTGCCAGTTCGTATTCCTCGGCGGCCATCAGGCGGTTGCCGACTTCGACGCCATCGACAGCTTCCGCGCGCAAGTCAACGCCGGGTGCGAACAGCCCGTCGGGCGAAGCGTCTGTCGCGCCCCTGTCGCAGGCGGCCATGGCCGCAAGAGCGGCAATGGCGAGGGCCAGCCTTCTGAGGGTTGCGCAAGGCGGCGCACCCGGTGTCGCCATGTTACTGGTTGCCCATCTTTCCCAAGTTCGCGATCCCCTGCGCCGAAGGGCTGACCAGGATGATCAGCAGCGGCGGCACGGTCAGACCCATTGTGGCAAGCGTCATTTTGGTTGGCAACTTGTTTGCCGCTTCCTCGGCGCGCATCACGCGCTTGTCGCGCATCTCGCTGGCATAGACCCGCAGCGCCTCGGCGATCGAGGTGCCGAAAGTGGCCGACTGGATCATCACGGTGACGAAGGAGGACACGTCCTGCACTCCGCACCGTGTGCCCATGTCGCGCAGAACCGAGGATTTCTCCTTGCCGGCTTTCATCTCGTAGGCGACGACTTCGAACTCCTCGGCGAGATCGGGGTAGGAGGCGTGCAGTTCCTTTGCGACCCGCACGATCGATTGATCCAGAGACTGGCCGGCCTCGACGCAAACCAGCAGCATGTCGAGCGCATCGGGAAAACCTTGTTCGATGGCTTCCTTGCGGGCGGCGACACGGCGGGTGATCCAGTATTTCGGCAGCATGTATCCGACGCCGCCGGGTCCGATCACGTACATGATCATCTTCTGGTTATCCAATTCCTGCCCGTTCGAAGAGAGCATCGCGATATAAATCACGCCGCCGATCAGTCCGAGGATGCCAAGGGCGAACTGCGCGAAATGGAAGAACCGCACCGCGTCCTTGGATTGATAGCCGGCCTGGCGCAGCTTGAGTTGGATCGCGGACAGTTCGTCCTCGTTCTGCGGTTCGAGGAAGGTGGCGAACTTCTGCAGCTGCTCGTTGCGTCCAGTCTGACGCAACCGCTCCTTCTTGGGTTTTTCGCCGCTAGTCGGTTCGTTAGCGCGTTTCAACTTTTTCAGCGGATCCTCACGCTGGTTCAGCATCAGCGGGATGGTCAGCAGGATCATGAAAAGACCCAGCACCCCGACCAGGATGATCGGGCCGAATTCGCCCAATGATCCGGTCACCATATCGTTGAGATCCGTCAGGATTTGCATGGCACGGCCCTTACACTTTGATGTTGGTGAGGATGCGCATCACGACCAGGTTGGCCGACAGCAGCAGTCCGACGACGAAACAGCCGGGGATGAACCAGGGATGGTCGTCGACCTCGGCATAGTAGTTCGGATCGTTCACCAGGATGATGATGAGGCACAGCAGCGGAAAGGCCGACAGGAACTTGCCCGACCATTTCGCTTCGGCGGTGATGGCGTTGACCCTGCGAAACAGGCGGAAGCGGGCGCGGATCACCTTGGCGAGGCCGGCGAGGATCTCGGCCAGGTTGCCACCCGATTGCTGCTGGATCGTCACCGCGACCGACAGGAAACGCAGGTCCTGCATGTCGAGGCGCTCCGCCATTTCCTTGAGCGCGTCGCCGACATCGCGGCCATAGGCGCTTTCGTCGGCGATGATGCCGAATTCGGTCGCGAGCGGGTCCTCGATTTCCTTGGACACGATGGTGATCGCCGAGGAGAACGGATGACCGACCCGCAGGCTGCGTACCATCAGCTCGACCGCGTCGGGCAGTTGTTCGGCGATCATGCTCATGCGCTTCTTGGCCTTGGAATTGACCCAGAAATAGACGCTTCCGACGCCGATCCCGACCGAGGCGACGAGGCGCAATGGCACTTCGGCGGTCGTGCCGATGCTCAAGCCCACGAAGGCGATGACGGACAGGCCGCCCATGATCATGATCAGCTGGCGAGGTGTGAAGGCAATGGCCGCCTTCTGCGCCTTTTCCGCCAGCAACGAGTAGAGCGGAATCGAGCGCGACTTCATGTGCTGGCGCATTTCCTTGCGCAGCTGCTCGAGCACCTGTTCCCGCCCGGCACCCTTGTCGAGCATTTCCAGGCGGCGGTTGACCCGGCTGTTCAGGCTGATCGACTTGCCGAAGGCCACCAGATAGATGCCTTCGACGAGGACAAGCACCCCGACGAAGATCAGGCCATAGATGATCGGTTCCGCGCTCAGTTCCATCAGCGTTGCTCCATCACGGTCGGCTCGTAGATCGAGGCCGGCAAGTCATACCCCCACATCCTGAAACGTTCGGAATAGTGGCTGCGTACGCCGGTCGCGGTAAAATGGCCGATGATCTTGTTGTCGGGCGTCAGGCCGACGCGCTGGTACTTGAAGATTTCCTGCATCGAAATCACGTCGCCTTCCATGCCTGTGATCTCGGTGATCGAAGTCATCCGGCGGCTGCCATCCTGCAGGCGGCTGGCCTGCACGATCAGGTTGACCGCGCTCGAAATCTGGCTGCGCACGGCTTTCAGCGGCATCTCGATCCCGGCCATGGCGATCATGTTCTCAAGCCGGCTGACCCCGTCGCGTGCGCTGTTGGCGTGGATCGTGGTCATCGACCCGTCATGGCCGGTGTTCATCGCCTGGAGCATGTCGATGACTTCCTCGCCGCGCGTCTCGCCGACGATGATGCGGTCGGGACGCATCCGCAGAGCGTTCTTCAGGCAGTCGCGCGGGCTGACCTCGCCCTTGCCTTCGACGTTCGGCGGACGGCTTTCCATGCGGCCCACATGGGTCTGCTGCAGTTGCAATTCGGCCGTGTCCTCGATGGTCAGGATTCGTTCGGCATTGTCGATGAAGCTCGACAAAGCGTTAAGCGTCGTCGTCTTGCCCGACCCGGTGCCGCCTGACACGATGATGTTGAGCCGCGTGGCCACCGCCGCCTGCAGATACGCGGCCATCTCTTCGGAGAAGGCTCCGAAACCGACCAAGTCGTCGATGCCCAGCTTGTCCTTCTTGAATTTCCGGATCGAGACGAGGCTGCCGTCCACCGCAATCGGCGGTACCATGGCGTTGAAGCGCGATCCATCCGCAAGGCGCGCATCGACATAGGGGTTGGATTCATCGACACGCCGCCCCACCGCCGAGACGATCTTGTCGATGATGCGCAGCAGGTGGCGTTCGTCCTTGAAGGTCACGTCGCTGAGTTGCAGCTTGCCGCTCCGTTCCACGAACACCTGCTGCGGTCCGTTGACCAGGATATCGTTCACGGTGTCGTCCTGAAGCAGGGTTTCAAGCGGGCCGAGGCCTGTCACCTCGTCGTAGAGCTCCTTGTTCAGGGTCTGGCGATCCTCGCGGTTCAGCACGATGCCCTTCTCTTCGAGCAGTTCCCCGGCGATGCTGCTGATCTCCTGGCGCAGTTCGGCCTCGCTGGCGCGTTCCAGCGCGGCGAGATTCAGGTTGTCCAGCAACGAGCGGTGGAGCTCGATCTTGATCTCGCCCAGCCGTTCCTTGCGCTTGCGGTCCTTGTCGGCGCTACCGGCCTCGGCTGACGTCACCTGCATTGGGCGGCGCAGGCTGGCGGGACGCACCGGGGCCGCGTCGAGCTGCGGTTCTGCGTCGGGGATATTGGCCGGTCGTGCTTCGGGCTTGGCTGGGGCACCGGCGGGTTTGACCTTCTTATACTTGGAAAACATGGTTCTGCGTCCCCTGGGGTTTAGGCGGCTTCGGCCTCGCTCCGGCCGAGATCGTGCAATGATTGGGCCAGCTTGGCGATTTCCTTGCGCAACGGGTTCTTTGCGGCAGAGTAGGCGAGCGGCAGGCCGTGATCGCAGCCCTGCATGACCGGTTTGCCGCCGTCCGGAAATTGCAGGTCGATCGAGATGCCAAGGCTCTCGGCCATGCGCTTGACCCGGCTCTTGCCCGACAAGTCGGTGAACTTGGGGGCACGGTTGAGTGCGAAACGAAGCTTTTGAAACGGCAGGTCCTCGGATTGCAGCGCGCGTTTCAGGCGCAGCGCGTTCTGTGCCGACCGCATGTCGAGCTCCAGCAGCGCGAAATAGACATGCGCCGCCTGCAGAACGGTCTCGGACCATTGCACCAGGGTTGAAGGCATGTCGATCACGACGAAATCGAAATGGCTGCGCGCCAGCGATATGAGGCGTTCGATATCTTCCGGCGTGACGAGATCGAGCGGCACCATGTCGGTCGGAGCGGTCAGCACCTGAAGCTTGTCCTCAAAGCTCAGCAACGCCTGACCGAAGATCTCCTCGTCCATAGATTCGGTGTCCGACAGCATCTCGAGAACGGTTTCCCGCCGCGGCAAGTCCAGATAGGTCGCGACCGAGCCGTATTGCAGGTCGAGATCGATCAGGCAGACACTCGGCTGCCCCTGGTCGCCGATTGCGGCCAGTTCCCAGGCCAGGTTGACCGCGGTCGTGGTCGACCCGACACCGCCGGCGAGCCCGTGCACCACGATCACGGCGCCTTCCCGCGAGTTGCCCGACTTCAACTGATGCGTATTGCGCGGCACTGGTTCGGCTTCGGGCTCGGGCGCGTTCAACCGCTGGATCGCGGATTGCAGCTCGTTCTCGGGCAGAGGGTAGGGGACGAACTCATCCGCCCCCTGACGCAGCAACTGGTGCAGCGAGGCGGGTGTCACGTCTTCGGCGATCAGAATCACGCCGATGCCGCGTGCCTTGGCCTGGGTGATGATCTCGACCATCAGCACCAGGTTGTCCTCGTCCCCGGAATCCAGCGCCAGGGCGACGAACTGCAACGCGTCGGCTTCGGGTTGACCGAAAAACGCCAGCGCCTCGGCGAACCCAAGATCCCCCCAGCTTTCCCCCAGCGCCGCTTCCATGTCTTCGATCAGCAGATCGAAAGTCGTGACGTCGCGGCTGATCGTGCACGCGACGATCGGGTTCATTTCAGGGTGTGGCAGTCCGCTGCTCATTGCCGTCATCCTCAACATTGAAGGCTGGGCAGGGCATTGCGGGTCGAGCCCGTTTCTTGCTGTCCTGCTGTTGCCCGCGAGCGGCCGTACCTGGCCGCACGTCACCTATTGGGGACAATCTGCAGAGCAATCTGGGCAGGATTGGGGCCAAAAAGCCCCAATTGTAGGGAATCGGGAGACGATAACCCGGAAACGGCGTTATTGTGTTTCGCCGAAACCGCCGGTGTTGGCGCGACGTGTCAGCCCGTCCACAGGGCGCGCGCTGGCGATGTATTCGCGATAGATGATCTCGGCGTACTTGCCGTCGAGGACCATCGGATGGCGCGCGAGGAAGCCCGCGACCTCGGTGACGCTGCGCCGGTTCAAACGCTCCGGACCCGGCGTGTCGATCACGGGCCGTGTTTCGCCGTAGGAAACCAGGGCCTGCAGCCGCGAGCGACTGATCCCGCGCGTGCCGAGATAGCGGACAACCGCGTTGGCCCGGCGCTTGCCGAGCCCGTAATTGTAGGATTGGGAGCCGACTTCGTCCGTGTAGCCGTAGACGTTGAAGCGCACTTCGGGGAACTGCCGGATCCAGTCGGCCTGCCGGTCGAGGATCTGTTGCGCCTGGGTGTCGAGCCGGTCGCTGTCGAAGGCAAAATTCACCGTCGTCGGGATTTCTTGTGCGAACCGCTCGCCGAGCGCGATGGCGTAGCTGTCGTCGCCACGCATCACCAGGGCGTTGTTCATCGTCGATTCGCCGAATTCTCCGGTGCGCACGAAATCGCCCGCCTCGTTGGCACAGCCCGCAAGCACGAGGCACAGTCCCGACGCGATAAGTGTTGTCTTCATGGTCCGGTTCTCCCGCTCAATCCATGACATAGCCGTAGGAGCCGCTGAAATCCTGCTTGGCCACTTCGCTGGCGGCTCCGGATTTCGTGCGGCTCATCTTGCCGAAGAGGAAGAGATCGGATTCGCTCGGCGGAGTGACGCGGTCTGTCGGCAGGGCCAGAGCTTCGCCCCGGGTCGGCGTCACGAGATGGGCGGTCACGATGATGACCAGTTCGGTCTGCTTGCGCGAGTAGTCGGCGCTGCGGAACAGCGCGCCCAGCACCGGCACATCGCCCAGCCAGGGCATCTGCGACGCGTTGTCGAGGAATTCGTCCTGGATGAGTCCGGCGATGGCAAAGCTGTCGCCGTCACGCATCTCGACGGTGGTCGAGGTCTCGCGGCGTGAGAAGGCGGGCACGTTCAGGTCGTTGACTTCCGAGCCCAGCGTCGGATCGATCGCCGACACAGCAGCCATAAGTTCGAGGTTGATGACATCCTTGTCGACCACCCGCGGCACGAAGTTCAACTCGATGCCGAAAGGCTTGTATTCTATCGAGAAAAGGCCGTCGCGCTGTGCCACCGGGATCGGGAATTCGCCGCCGGCGAGGAACTTGGCCTCCTGCCCGGACAGGGCGGACAGGTTCGGTTCGGCCAGGGTCCGCACGACGCCTTTCTGCTCCAGCGCCTCGATCAGTAGCCCGACCTGCACTGACCCGGCGTTGAAGCCGAACAGCACGGCACCGGTGTTGTTGTTGGCGATCGGGATATTGCCGTTCAGCGCGTTTGACAGCGCCCCCTGGTTGTTCAGCGTGCCGATCCCGCCGTTGAGGCCGGCGTCGCCGCCGAAGATGCTGCCGTTGAAGCCCAGTGACGAGCTCAGCGACTTGGACACCGCGCGTTGCATCTCGGCAAAGCGCACCTTCAGCATGACCTGTTGCACGCCGCCCACGCTCATCAGGTTCGAAACGCGTTCCGGTGCATAGCGTTCGGCAAGGTCGAGCGCGCGCTGCAGCCGGGCCGTGCTTGACACGACGCCCGACAGGACGATGCCGTCATTGGCGGTGCGAACTTCGATCTTCTCTCCGGGCAGGATCTGGCGGAGCCGTTCCTTGAACTCGGTGACATCGGCGGCGACGCGCACGTTGACGTTGGTGATCAGCCGACCGGTGGCATCCAGCAGTGTCAGGGTCGTCAGGCCCGGCGACTTGCCGAGGACATAGATCGTGCGATCCGACAGCGACGAGATATCGGCGATGCCCGGATTGGCGATGCTCAGTTCCGCGAAGGGCACGTCGCTTTCGACCACGACGGCCCGGTTCATCGGCACGTCCAGCGTCGCTTCGGTGCCTTTCTTGACGACCGTCAGATTCTCCGCGAGCGCATCCCCCGACAGGGGCGCGAGCGCGACGGAGAGCCCGAAAAGGGCCGCCTTCACGAGAGTGTCGATTTTCATGTGACCTGCCTTTCCGATCACGCCTCAATTTCGGGTCTTGTTGCCCGGCTTTCGTTTCACTCTGCGCGGATTGGAATTTTTTTGCAATAATCAACGGTTTCCAGCAAACAACGTATGTGGGCATCTGGCAACATCCCCATAAATGGGGACACGCCATGCATGCGTCTGAGAATCCCTAACACGTTGTGATTGTGTCAGTTTGTGCAGGGGATCGGCAGGTCGACGACTTCGGCGCCGCGGCGCGTCCGGATGGTGCAAACCCGTTCTTCGACCTTCTGAGGCGTAGATTCGAGTGCGCCGAGACCCAGAAGAGAGCGCTGATCGACCTCGACCGCAGCGGCGATCGTGTCGTCGCCGGCACCCACGAGAGACAGCGAAAGATCACCCGTCGATTGCGCCTGGGCGAGGGCCGCGACCTGTTCGGGGCGTGCCGCAACGGTGACGGTGCGCGCGATGATCGTGCCGTCGAGATCACCACCCGCGCTCTGGTCGACTGCGATCAGCGGCACGTTGGCTTCGATCAGACGGGTCACCTCGCCGCGGTCGCCGCCACCGGCACTTGCTACGCTGCCGGTCCAGTAGACGTCGACCCTGTCACCTGGCCGCAGGAAGCCAGATACGCCCGAGGCGACGTCGACCTTGATCGCGAAGGCGCGCATGCCGCGTTCCAGTTGCGACGTCAGCCCCGCGTCCTCGCCAGGTTCGGTTACCTTGATCGCCATGATCGACTCGTCCTTCTCCATCGCGCGCAGAACGACCCGGGTTTCGGTGAGTTCGGGCGGGAACAGCACCGCTTTGTCGGTAAAGGCCCCTTCGGGAATCGCGTTCTCGGGCCAGCGCACCAGTTTCACGTCCTCTTCGCGTAGTGCTTCGCCGTATTTCAACGCGCGGGTCGCGACGAACACATCCACCGTCGGCACGACCGCCGCGCGTGCGGCGCGTTCCTTCTGCAATTCGGTCTGATAGGCCGTAATGTACTTCTTCGCCATCATCACAGCGCCGCCCGCAAGAGCGATCCCGACGATGAGCACCAATCCAAATACCGCACGCATTGCCTCTACCTTTCTCTGTGTTGCGTCCCGGCAGCGGCCAGGCGCAGGGGGCGATCCGGTGATGACGGCGCCTGTTTTCGGCGCCTGTCAGCGAGGACCGCGAATACTGTGAAAATGACCCCGCCGCGGCATACGCCCTGAAGGGGAAGGGTCATTTCTGGATCTCATTCGATCGTGATGTCCGAGATATATGTCGCCGTGCTCGACCCGACGCCGCCCGAGGCGGTCTGGATCGAGGTGAAGGCGGCGCCGGCCAGGGCCACGACGGCCGCAGTCAGAACGACCCAGTCCACGGTGACGGCGCCGCTCTCGTCGCGCAGTAGCTTCTTGAAGATGGTTCGCATGGAAACCTCGCAAATGGCGCCGATACAGGGGGGCGGGGGGCCATGTCCTATGGGACGGGCACGGCCCCGTGGCCGCAGAATGCCGCAGTTTACTCGGGCGCCTGATCGGTGATGTAGGTGCCGGTCGATGCGGTCAGCCCGACCGAGCTGGTCTTGATCGAGGTGAAGGCGGCACCTGCCAGGGCGACGACGGCTGCGGTCAGCACGACCCAGTCGACGGTCACGGCGCCATATTCACTGTCACGGAATTTCTTGAAGAATTTCATCATTGTTCATCCCTCCAAAGGATCGTTGGCTGTGTGCATCCGCGCCATTCCGAGTGGTTCGGCTCGAACCGAGTGCCGGTGACGTGGCATGGAACGATTAGGCGACTCGATTGGGGCAGGATTTTGTTCGCAATTAAGAGTTTTTTTGCCGGTTGACCTTTTCTTCACATCCTCGCGGCAAGAGCCCCTGAAAACGGAAACGGCCGCTCTCCGGTGTGCGGAAAGCGGCCATGTTCGGGAGCCACGCGGGCTCATTTGGTTCGCCTTACTCGGGCGCCTGATCGGTGATGTAGGTGCCGGTCGACGCGGTCAGCCCGACCGAGCTGGTCTTGATCGAGGTGAAGGCGGCACCTGCCAGGGCGACGACGGCTGCGGTCAGCACGACCCAGTCGACGGTCACGGCGCCATATTCACTGTCACGGAATTTCTTGAAGAATTTCATCATTGTTCATCCCTCCAAAGGATCACTGGTTTGTCTCACGAACCGCGCCGTTCAATCTGGGCTGTTGCTCTCATGGCCCGTGTCCGCCGTGGTATGGCGTCATATAGCCGGGCCGCGATGGCAGGATTTGGGCGGAAAAATGATTTCTTACGCCACATTTAATTTTGCACTAAGAAAACCCGCAGGTGTCTGAAAACACGTGAATTTGCAAAGGGTGGCGCAATTCGGCCACGGTGCCCGGCGATGCATTCAAGTCTCAATTCGGGCAGAATCGACGCATTTTTCCAGAGTTTTCTGGCGTGGCGATGGAATCTCCGTAACGATTTCCAAAAAACAATTGAGGCCCGCAGATGAGATCGAGTGTTCTGCCAGTGTCCGCGCTCGCGGCCGCGCTGCTGTTCAGCGGCCCGGCCGAGGCGGAGCGGTTGGTTCTGCGCGAGGCAAGCGACAGCACGGTACAAGCCGATCCGATGCCGGAATCGCAAGCGCCGGTGACCCGCAACGCGCCGACCCCGTTTCCGGAATTCCAGGCAAAACGGGTCAAGCCGCCGAAATCCGGCACCACGAAGCGGATCACCATCCAGATCGATCCAGCCGAGCAGCAGCGCGCACTGGCACCGTCGCCACCCGCGCCGCCCCGGGCCGCGCCCCAAGCGTCACCGGGCGAGCGGATCGGGCGCTACGCGTGGTTCTGGGACCGGGTGTCGCCACAAATCGTGAACACAGGGCCGGGGCGATTGCTCGATGCGCTCGATGTGCTCAAGGCCTCTGGCGAGATCACGGCGCCGCGTTTGCAAGCGCTGCAGGATATCGCGCGCCGTCAGGGCGTGCCGATCCTGCGCTCGACCGTCGGGACGCGAGTGTCACCGGCGCTGGTCCTGGCGGTGATCGCGGTGGAATCTTCGGGCAAGTCGGACGCGACCAGCCATGCCGGAGCCCAAGGCCTGATGCAACTGATGCCAGCCACCGCGAAACGCTTTGGCGTGACCGACAGTCTCAAGCCCGAACAGAATATCGCCGGGGGCGTCAAGTATCTCGATTGGCTGATGGGCGAGTTCAACAACGATCCGATACTCGTGCTGGCCGGGTACAACGCGGGGGAGGGCTCGGTCTATAATCACGCCGGGGTGCCTCCCTATGCCGAAACGCGGGATTACGTGCCCAAGGTGCTTGCCGCCTTCCAGGTCGCCAGCGGGCTCTGCACCACGCCTCCGCAACTGATCAGCGATGGCTGCGTCTTCGTGTCCATGAACTGAAAACCCGGCGCATCAGATGCACCGGGTTCGATGGTCCAGGTCTTGCGGGTTTCAGGAGACGATGGTGGCCTCGGTCGCCGCGCGAAGTTCTTCTTCGGTCACGCCATCCGCGCATTCGACGATCTTGAGACCCCCCTCAACCACGTCCAGAACGCCGAGGTTGGTGATGATCCGATCCACCACGCCCTTGCCGGTCAGGGGCAGGGTACAATCCTTCAGCACCTTGCTTTCGCCATGCTTGTTGGTGTGGTCCATCACCACGATGACCTTGCCGACACCCGCGACCAGGTCCATCGCGCCGCCCATGCCCTTGACGAGCTTGCCGGGGATCATCCAGTTCGCGAGATCCCCGTTTTCGGCCACTTCCATCGCGCCGAGGATCGCCGCCGCGATCTTGCCGCCCCGGATCATGCCGAAACTGGTCGCGCTGTCGAAGTACGAGGTGCGGGCGAGTTCGGTGATCGTCTGCTTGCCGGCGTTGATCAGGTCGGGGTCGATCTCGTCCTCGGTCGGGAAGGGCCCCATGCCCAGCATCCCGTTCTCCGATTGCAACGTGATGTCCTTGTCGCCGACATAGTTCGCCACCAGCGTCGGGATCCCGATGCCGAGGTTCACGTACATACCGTCTTCAAGCTCCTGCGCCGCCCGTGCGGCCATCTGATTGCGGTCCCACATGGCTCAAGCCTCCCGGATGGTGCGCTGTTCGATGCGCTTTTCGTGCTCGCCCTGAATCAGGCGGTGAACATAGATGCCCGGCAGGTGGATATGGTCGGGATCCAGACTGCCGCGTGGCACGATCTCCTCGACTTCGGCGACGCAGACGCGGCCGCTCATCGCTGCCGGCGGGTTGAAATTGCGCGCGGTCTTGCGGAACACGAGGTTGCCGGTGTCATCGGCCTTCCACGCCTTGACGATGGCCAGGTCCGCAACGATGCCGCGTTCGAGGATATAGGTTTCGCCGTCGAACTCCTTGTGCTCCTTGCCCTCGGCGACCTGGGTCCCGACGCCGGTCTTGGTGTAGAAGCCCGGGATGCCGCTGCCGCCGGCACGCATCCGTTCCGCCAGTGTGCCCTGGGGATTGAATTCCAGTTCCAGCTCGCCCGACAGGTACTGCCGCATGAACTCGGCGTTCTCGCCGACATAGGAGGAGATCATCTTCTTGACCTGCTTGGTCTGAAGCAGGATCCCGATGCCGAAATCGTCGACTCCCGCGTTGTTGGAGGCGAAGGTCAGATCCTTCGTCCCCGCTTCCTTGATCGCCTGCAGCAGAAGCTCGGGAATTCCGCATAGACCGAACCCCCCGCTAGATATGAACATGCCGTCAAACAGCAAGCCGTCGAGCGCCTCGGCGGCATTTGCATAGACCTTCTTCATGGAAAACTCCCTTGGACCGGTGTCGGCCCGGTTGTGCCGCTGTGCAGCAAGAGAGTCAACAAAGCACGGGCAATCGTCAGTCCCGCCGGCGCGCCCACCTACTTGGCGGCGGGTTTCTTCGCGGCCGTCTTCTTTGCCGGGGCTTTCTTGGCAGGGGTCTTCTTGGCGGCGGCTTTCTTGCGCCCGCCCTTCTTGGCCGCCTTCTCGGCGATCAGTTCGAGCGCCTGCTCCATGGTGACGGAGTCGGGCTCGGTGCCCTTGGGGAGGGTCGCGTTGATCTTCTCCCACTTCACATAGGGGCCGTACTTGCCTTCCATCACGCTGATCGGGCCGCCGTCCTGTGGATGCTCGCCGAGTTCGCGCAGCGGCTTGGCGGCCGCGCCGCGCCCACCACGGCTGGCCACCTTTTCGGCCAGCAGCTGCACCGCACGGTTCATGCCGATCGTGAACACCTCGTCGATGCTTTCGAGGTTGGCGTTCGTGCCGCCGCGCTCGGACGTGCTCTCGGCATGTTTGAGGTAGGGACCATAGCGCCCGATATTGGCCCAGACCATGACCCCGTCCTCGGGGTGGGGGCCGATGGGCCGGGGCAGCGACAGCAGTTTCAGCGCCTGTTCCAGGTCGACATCCTGTGGCGGCCAGTCCTTGGGGATCGACTGGCGCGGGGGTTTCTTGTTGTCGTCGGTGACCTCGCCGCGCTGCACATAGGGGCCGAACCGCCCCTTGAAGGCATAGATCTTGTCGCCCGAATCCTCGCCCAGCAGCTTGCCCTCGGGCGGGATCGCGCCGTCGTCTTCCGCGCCCGGAGGGCCGAAGGCGCGGGTATAGCGACACTCCGGATAGTTCGAACAGCCGATGAACGCCCCGCCAGAGCGCGCCGTGCGCATGCTCAGCCGCCCGGCGCCGCAATTCGGACAGAGCCGCGGGTCGCTACCGTCCTCGGTGGGCGGGAACAGATGCGGCTCGAGCACCTCGTTGATCTTTTCCAGCACGTCCGTGATGCGCAATTCACTGGTTTCCGCGATCGCGGCCGAGAAATCGCGCCAAAACCGGTTCAGGACTGCCTTGTAGTCCGCATCGCCGGCGCTCACCTGGTCGAGTTCGTCCTCGAGGCCGGCGGTGAAGTCGTATTCGACATAGCGGTTGAAATAATTCTGGAGGAATGCCGTCACCAGACGGCCCTTGTCCTCGGGGATCAGGCGGTTCTTGTCCTTGCGGACATATTCACGATCCTGGATCGTGGTGACGATGCTGGCATAGGTCGACGGACGCCCGATGCCGAGTTCTTCCATCTTCTTGACCAGGGTTGCTTCGGTATAGCGCGGCGGCGGCTGGGTGAAATGCTGCTCGGGCGTGATCGCGCGCTTCTCGGCGGCCTCGCCCTCCGCGATCTGTGGCAGGCGCTTGTCGTCCTCGTCCACCACCGCGTCGTCGCGGCCTTCCTCGTATACCTTGAGGAACCCGTCGAACAGCATCACCTGGCCCGTCGCGCGCAGTTCGACCTGGCCATCCCGGCTGGCGATGGTCACAGTCGTGCGTTCGAGCCGCGCCGCCTCCATCTGGCAGGCGAGCGTCCGTTTCCAGATCAGGTCATAGAGCTTGCGCTGATCCGGATCCGAGAGTTTCAGGCCGGCCGCATCCCGGGTCATGTCGGTGGGGCGGATGCACTCGTGCGCTTCCTGTGCGTTCTTGGCCTTGTTCTTGTACATGCGCGGGCTATTGGGCACGTAGTCGTCGCCGAACCGCTCTTTGATCGCATCCCGCGCGGCATGCACGGCCTCGGGCGCCATGTCGATGCCATCGGTCCGCATATAGGTGATGTGCCCTGCCTCGTAGAGCCTCTGCGCAACGCTCATTGCCTGGCGGGCGCCCATGCCGAACTTGCGGCTGGCTTCCTGCTGCAGGGTCGAGGTCATGAACGGCGCGCTGGGGTTGCGGCTGGCGGGTTTCGCTTCGACCGCGGTCACCGTCAGGTCGCGGCTGGTGATGGCCTGCACCGCGAGTTCGGCCTGGGTCTCGTTCTCGATGTCGAACTTGTCGAGTTTCTTGCCGGCCAGCACCGTCAGCCGGGCCTCGTAATCCTGCCCGCGGGGTGTGGCGAGCAGCGCCTTGACCGACCAATACTCGCGGGCGCGGAACGCCTCGATCTCCATCTCGCGCTCGACGATCAAACGCAGGCAAACCGATTGCACGCGCCCGGCCGATTTCGCCCCGGGCAGCTTGCGCCACAGGACCGGCGAGAGGTTGAAACCGACAAGGTAGTCCAGAGCACGACGGGCGAGATAGGCCTGCACGAGGGGCATGTCGACCTGGCGGGGATGGGCCATCGCCTCGTCCACCGCGGCCTTGGTGATGGCGTTGAAGGTGACGCGGCTGACCGGTGTGTCCTTCTTGATCGACTTCCTTTTGGTCAGCGCTTCCTGCAGGTGCCAGCTGATCGCCTCGCCTTCGCGGTCGGGGTCTGTGGCGAGGATCAGCGCGTTGTCCTCGGCCAGCGCGTCGGCGATCGCCTTGACGTGCTTCTTGCTGTCGCTGGCGACCTCCCATTTCATGTCGAAATCGTGCTCGGGATCGACCGAACCATCTTTCGGCGGCAGGTCACGCACATGCCCGTAGGAGGCCAGAACCGTGTAGCCGGGACCCAGATACTTGTTGATCGTCTTGGCCTTGGCCGGGGATTCTACAACAACTACGGGCATTTAACGGGTTACCTCATGGCTCGGACTCTGGGCGCTCTATGACCGCGCAACATGTGGGGTGCAAGTCCCGAATGTCAATCCGTGCGCATTCGGCGCAGGATTCGCAGCCTTCACATCCGTGATCTCTGACCCGCGTCGCGATGCGGGATGGTCAATGATTGAGCGACAGCAGCCCACCCGACTGACGGCGAATCTTGCCGTCGAGTTCGAGGTCGACCAGCACCGGTCCGACATGACCGGCGGGGACGGCGAGGTCGCGGATCAGCTGGTCCTCGGCTACCGGCGAGGGGCCGAGGCGGTCCAGAATACGCTGATGCAACGCCGCGGTTTCGCGCAGGCTGCGGGTCTCCGGCGGGGGCGGCGGCAGGTCTGCGAGCAGGTCCGGTTGTACCGGCGTCGCGGTACGGGTGGCGGATTGGGGGAGGGTGGCGATGATGTCGTTGGCGGAGCGCACGAGGGTGGCGCCGTCGCGAATCAGCAGGTTGCAGCCGGCGGCGCGGGCATCGAAGGGGTGGCCGGGCACCGCCAGCACCTCGCGGCCCTGGTCGAGCGCGTCGCGCGCGGTGATCAGGCTGCCGGACTTGATGGCGGCCTCGACCACCACGACGGCCTGCGCGAGGCCCGAGATGATGCGGTTGCGGCGCGGGAAATGGCGCGCCGTCGGGGTGAGGCCCATCGGCTGTTCGGACAGGAGCAGGCCGCGCGCGGCGATGTCGGCGGTGAGGGCCGCGTTCTCGGTCGGGTAGGTCACGTCGACACCGCCGGCCAGCACCGCGACCGTGCCGGTTTCCAGCGACGCCAGATGCGCGGCGGCGTCCACGCCGCGGGCAAGCCCCGAAACGATGACATGGCCCTTGCCGCCCAGCTCTCCGGCCAGGGCACGCGCCATGCGGACGCCCAGAGACGAGGCGTTGCGGGAGCCGACCATCGCGATCATGGGCTTGGAAAGGAAAGACAAATCCCCGATCGCCCAGAGCAGCGGAGGGGCGTCCTCGATCTCGGCCAGGGTCCGGGGATAGGCACCGTCGCCAAGGCACAAAAGCCGCGCTTTGGCGGCTTTTGCGGCCTTGAGTTCGGCGTCGATCACGCCGGCAGGGCAAATTTCATACCCTTCTATCCCGGCGGCGCGCGCCACTTCGGGCAACGCGGCCAGCGCGTTCTGCGCTGAACCATGCTCTGCCAACAGGCGGTAAAACGTGGTGATACCGACCCTGCGCGAGCGCAACAGACGAAGCCACGAATACCGATCGTCTTCCGTGGTGGGTGGGAGTGGGGGGTGAGTGGAAGAAGTAGTTTCCTCGGTCATCCGTCGCTCCGCCTGCTTGCAGAAACAGGTCTAGCGCCCGCCGAGTTAACAGGGCGTAAAGCGTGACAAATTCTTTTCAGTTTTTTCGCAAAACCGTCCGAGCCCCGTTTACCAAGGCGCCCGCGGCCCCGAACCGGCCCGAAAACCGCCTGTGCCACGCGTGCAGACGGCGTACATACCGCGTGCATACGCGGTGTGCACCGCCCGAACGGGCCCGGACCGTGCGTCCCCCCCCTACCAAGGCCCCCGGTCGGGTCACGGTTTCTTCAGGATCGAGTCGGTCCGCAAGCGGACTTTCGTACGCTGCGCAGAGATCGACGGATCTGAGACCATACATCCAGAATGCGGCGTCACAGCCAACAACCGCTAGCCAGCATCATGTCGTTGACTTTGCGCTCCTCGGTGCCTTATCGCTACCGACATGGTGAAATCGTTCTTCGCATCGCGGGACTATTATCCTCAGCTTCGATAGCTGCGGGTCATTCATCATTGGTTTTCCGCTGCCCCTGACAGCGGTCAACATGAATGCGACCTTGTGCCGGGCGGCACATTCAAAGGTCGAAAAATGGACAACTATAGAAATAATCAAAACATGTCGCTGGGCATCGTGGGGTTTGGTGCATTCGGACAGCTTGCCGCCCATCATCTTGGCCAGCATTTCGAGACGACCGCCTACGATCCGTCCCCGGGCCTTGCCACGGTCGCAAAGCAGCTCGGAGTGCCTCTGACGTCATTGCACGCGGTATCGCAGACTGACGTTATCCTCATCGCGGCGCCAGTATCCTCGTTTGAGCAGGTTGTCGGCGAGATTGCGGTTGCATGTAAACCTGGCGCGCTGATTGTCGATGTTGCCTCGGTCAAAGTCGTTCCCTCGGAGATCATGCGACGGTTGCTACCGCCCCATGTAGACATCATCGCCACTCACCCATTGTTCGGTCCTCAAAGCGCTGCGAAAGGTATTGAGGGTCTGAAAATCGCGGTCTGCCCCATCCAGGGAAAACAACACGCAAGGCTGGCTGCATTTCTACGCAAGGCTCTTGGTCTGACTGTCATCATGACGACACCGGAAGATCACGACCAAGAAGCAGCAGTTGTCCAAGGCCTCACGCACCTCATCGCCAAAGTGCTTCTGAAAATGGGGCCTCTGCCAACGCGCATGACAACGAAGAGTTTTGACCTGTTATCCAATGCGATTTCCATGGTTCAGCATGATGCGCCGGAAGTATTCGAAGCGATTGAAAAGGCCAATCCCTACGCCGAGACGGTGCGACGACGGTTTTTTGACTTGGCTGCATGCTTGAGCGTCGAGTTGGACTCAGCATCCAGGACACCGCCGCACAACGAGACGGGGCATTGATGGAAAAGCATCTAGCGGAAGCTTCGTCCGCTCAGCGGACATGGAGGCCCGTTGCGGCATGTGTCGGTTGCCCGACTTCGATCACGTTCGTTCCGGTCGGCGTCGCCGCGACCGCGTCGTGCGGCGGCTGGCGGATCAGGCTGCCGAGCCGCCGACGGTGAGGCCGCCCATCAGCACGGTGGGCTGGCCGACGCCGACGGGGACCCATTGGCCATCCTTGCCGCAATTGCCCATGCCGGGGTCGAGCGCCATGTCGTTGCCCAGACCCCGGATGCGGGTGAGGGCGGTGGCGCCGTCGCCGATCAGGGTCGCGCCCTTGACCGGGGCGCCGACCTTGCCGTTCTGCACGCGGTAGGCCTCGGTGCAGGAGAACACGAACTTGCCGTTGGTGATGTCGACCTGCCCGCCGCCGAAGCCCACGGCCCAGATGCCGTCCTTGATCTGCGCCACCAGGTCGGCGGGGTCGGCGTCGCCGCCCGTCATGTAGGTGTTGGTCATGCGCGGCATCGGCGCGTGGGCATAGCTCTGCCGCCGCCCGTTGCCGGTGGGGGCGACGCCCATCAGGCGGGCGTTCTGGCGGTCCTGCATGTAGCCGGTGAGGATGCCGTCCTCGATCAGCACGTTGCGGGCCGACGGGGTGCCCTCGTCGTCGACGGTGATGCTGCCGCGCCGGTCGGGGAGCGTGCCGTCGTCCAGCACGGTGACGCCGGGGGCGGCGATGCGCTGGCCCATCAGCCCGGCGAAGGCGCTGGCGCCCTTGCGGTTGAAATCGCCCTCGAGCCCGTGGCCGATCGCCTCGTGCAGCAGGATGCCGGGCCAGCCGGGGCCGAGCGCGACCTCCATCACCCCGGCGGGCGCGGGCACGGCGTCGAGATTGACCAGCGCGATGCGCAGGGCCTCGCGCGCCTTGGCCTGCCAGTCCGCGGGCGCGATCAGCCCGTCGAGCCCGACCCGGCCGCCGCCGCCGGCGCTGCCGCTTTCGCGCCGCCCGTCCTGTTCGACGATCACCGAGACGTTGACGCGGGTCATCGGGCGGACGTCGCGCACCTGAACGCCGTCGGGGCGCAGGATCTCGACCTCCTGCAGCGAGGCGGCGAGCGTGGCCGAGACCTGCACCACGCGCGGATCGAGATCGCGGGCGAAGGCGTCGATCTCGCGCAGGGTGTCGATCTTGACGGGGAAGGGCTGCCCGGCGATCGGGTCGGCATCGGTGTAGAGCTGCCGGTTGGTGGGGTGCGGCGCGTCGGCCAGGGTGCCGCCGCCGTCGCCGACCGCGAGGCGCGCGGTTTCGCCGGCGCGTTTCAGCGCGGCGATGCTGAGATCGGTGGAATGGCCGTAGCCCGAGACCTCGCCGTTGACCGCGCGCAGCCCGAAGCCCTCGGAGGCGTCGTAGCTGGCGGTGCGCAGCCGCCCGTCATCGAAGACCAGCGCCTCGGAGCGGCGGCGTTCGACGAAGATCTCGCCGTCCTCGGCCCCCGCGGTCGCGTCGCGCAGCACGCGCAGGGCTTCGTCGCGCGGCAGGCTGGTCTCGAAGGGGCGGAAGGGGGGCTGGGTCATGGTCGGGGAACCTCGGAATTTGATCTGAATCAAGAAAAGCGTCCGTTTGCCGCAATCAGGCATCTTTATCTGTCCGCTGGAATATGGTTTTTAGCCACAGCAAAGACAACGGGGCAGGTGCGGCCGCGTGCCAAGCGGCGCGACCCTGACGACCACAGACAGAACAGAAGATCAACCGATCGGGACATGACATGAAGAACGCAATCACGCTTTCCGGGGTGTTCACCGCCCTTTCCGCGCTTCCGGCGCTCGCCCAGGACGGGCTCGAGATCGTCGGCAGACCGGTCGACGGAGCGACGGGCTTTCAGCCGGCGGCATCCGAACTGGCGCGCGACCTGCAGTCGCTGGACTGGCTGATTCTGGTCATCATCACCGCGATCTGCGTGTTCGTGACCTTCCTGCTGGCCTATGCGGCGGTGCGGTTCAACCGCCGCACCAACGCGACGCCGGCCAAGTTCACCCACAATTCGCCGCTGGAAGTGGCCTGGACGGTGATCCCGATCGTGATCCTGGTCTTCATCGGCGCGTTCAGCCTGCCGGTGCTGTTCAAGCAGCAGGAGATCCCCGAGGCGGACATCACCATCAAGGTGACGGGCTACCAGTGGTACTGGGGCTATGAATATGTCGACCACGAGTTCGGCTTCGAGAGCTTCATGCTGGCGAAGGAGGACCTTGCGGAATACGGTTATGGCGAGGACGAGTACCTGCTGGCGACCGACACCGCCGTCGTGGTGCCCGTGGGCAAGACCGTGGTCATGCAGGTGACCGGCGCGGACGTGATCCACAGCTGGACCATCCCCTCCTTCGGCGTCAAGCAGGACGCGGTGCCGGGCCGCCTGGCCGAGCTGTGGTTCGCCGCCGAGAAGGAAGGCATCTATTTCGGCCAGTGTTCGGAGCTGTGCGGCAAGGACCACGCCTACATGCCGATCACCGTCAAGGTGGTGAGCGAAGAGGCCTATGCCGAGTGGCTGGACGGTGCGATCGAGGAATACGCCGGCAAGCCGCGCGACCTGACCGTCGCGTCGAACTGAACCGGGATGAAGGTGGCCGGCCGGGCGACCTCCCGGCCCGTGCGGGGGTGACGCGATGAGCGATATCGGTTTCAACACCACGGCGACGGCGACGGCGCGCGAGGACGAGGCGCAGTTCGGCGACTTCTTCGCGCTGCTCAAGCCGCGCGTGATGTCGCTGGTGGTGTTCACCGCCTTCGTCGGCCTGCTGGCCGCGCCGGTGCCGGTGCATCCGTTCGTCGGCTTCTGCGCGATCCTGTTCATCGCCATCGGCGGCGGGGCCTCGGGCGCGCTGAACATGTGGTGGGACGCGGATATCGACCGGGTGATGAAGCGCACGCGCAAGCGGCCGATCCCGGCGGGCAAGGTGTCGGGGCAGGACGCGCTGGCGCTGGGCCTGGCGCTGTCGGGCCTGTCGGTGATCATGCTGACGCTCGCCACCAACCTGATGGCCGGCGCGATGCTGGCTTTCACCATCTTCTTCTACGTGGTGATCTATTCCATGTGGCTGAAGCGCACGACGCCGCAGAACATCGTCATCGGCGGCGCGGCGGGCGCCTTCCCGCCGGTGATCGGCTGGCTGGCGGCGACCGGCAGCATGGCGGTGGAGCCGTGGCTGATGTTCGCGCTGATCTTCATGTGGACGCCGCCGCATTTCTGGGCGCTCTGCCTGTTCATGCGCAACGACTATGACAACGCGCAGGTGCCGATGCTGACCGTGACGCACGGGCGGCGGGCCACACGGGTGCATATCCTGGTCTATACCGTCCTGCTGGCGGTGCTTGCGGTGGCTGCGGCCTTCACCGGGATCGGCGGGCCGATCTACCTGACGGTGTCGGTGGTTCTGAACGCGCTGTTCCTGCGCGGTGCGGTGCGGATCTGGCGGCGCGACGAGGAGATGGCCGAGGCCGACAATTTCCTGGTCGAGCGCAAGTTCTTCAAGCTGTCGCTGCTCTACCTGTTCCTGCATTTCGGCGCGATCCTGGCCGAGGCCGTGCTGCGGCCCTGGGGCCTGGGGGGCTGGGGATGAGCATCAAGACCACGCACGAGTTGCACCAGCGCCGGTTCGGGCGCAACCTGGGGGTGGCGCTGGTTCTCGTCGGCTTCATCGCGGTGGTGTTCGGCCTGACGGTGGCCAAGGTGACGAGCGGCGATTTCGAGATGCCGCGAGCGGAGGAGATCAACTGATGGCGTTGGACGGTCCCAAGAAGACGGTTGTGCAGACGGTGTCCGTGGTCCTGCTGATGGGCGGGCTGGCCTGGGCGTCGGTGCCGTTCTACGACTGGTTCTGCCGGGTCACCGGGTTCGGCGGCACCACCGGCGTGGAAACCGCCGGGTCGGACACGGTGCTGGACAAGACCATCAAGATCCGCTTCGACGCCTCGCTGGAACGCGACATGCCGTGGTCCTTCAAGCCGGTCGAGCGCACCATGGAGCTGAAGATCGGCGAGACCGGTCTGGCCTTCTATGAAGCCTACAACCCGACCGACGAGCCGGTGGCCGGGTCGGCCAGCTACAACGTCTTTCCCTACGAGGCGGGCGGGTTCTTCAACAAGATCGCCTGTTTCTGCTTCGAGGAGCAGGTTCTGATGCCGGGCGAGCGGGTGCAGATGCCCGTCACCTTCTTCGTCGACCCCGAGATCGTCGACGATCTGGACGCCAAATACGTGCACACGATCACGCTTTCCTACACTTTCCATCAAATCGATCTGCCCGAGAGCCATGCCGCGCTCGACACCGGTGCAGATACAAACACGAACTAACGCCGAACGGTGAGGGACACTTAAATGGCACATGCAAAAGACCACGATTACCATATTCTGAACCCCTCGATCTGGCCGCTCCTGGGGGCGCTCGGAGGTTTCGTCATGCTGGCGGGCGGCGTGCTGTGGATGCACGGGATCACGCCCTATGTCTTCTGGATCGGCTTCGTCGGCGTGCTCTACGTCATGTTCGCGTGGTGGTCCGAAGTGGTGCACGAGAGCCGTGTCGGCGATCATACCCCGGTGGTGCGGATCGGCCTGCGCTATGGTTTCATCCTGTTCATCATGTCCGAGGTGATGTTCTTCGCGGCGTGGTTCTGGTCGTTCTTCAAGCACGCGATCTATCCGATGAACGAATATGTCGGCAGCGAATACGTGCCGCCCGAGATCTACCAGGTCGACGTGTTCCACCTGCCGCTGATCAACACCGTCGTGCTGCTGCTGTCGGGCTGTGCCGTCACCTGGGCGCACCATGCGCTGGTGCATGGCAACGTGCGCCGCGACCTGATCGCGGGCCTGGCGATCTCGATCGTGCTGGGTGTGCTGTTCACCGCGCTGCAGGCCTATGAATACATCCACCTGCTGCATGAGGGCTGGACCTTCGGCGAGGACAAGTTCTTCTCGAACTTCTACATGGCGACCGGTTTCCACGGGTTCCACGTGATCATCGGGACGATCTTCCTGGCGGTCTGCCTGGTGCGGGCGATCCAGGGCGATTTCACCCCCGAGCAGCATGTCGGCTTCGAGGCCGCCGCCTGGTACTGGCACTTCGTCGATGTGGTCTGGCTGTTCCTGTTCTTCGCGGTCTATCTCTGGGGCACCTCCGGTCTCGGCTGAGTCCGGTTTGCGGTTGAACACGGGCCGACCGTCGGTCACAAGCGAGGCGCGCGGGTCATCCCGCGCGCCTTGGGCATTCACGGGGGCGCTCACGCCATGCGCGGCATCTTCTTCTTGCTGATCGTCGGCCTTGTCGGGGGGGCGACGCTGGTTGGGCTCGGGGTCTGGCAGCTTCAGCGACTGGCGTGGAAGGAAGCGATCCTCGCCGATATCGACGCCCGCATCGGCGCCGCGCCGGTGCCGCTGCCGGCGGCGCCCGATCCGGTCGCCGACCGCTATCTGCCGGTCGAGGTGTCGGGCGAGATCGAACCGGGCGAGATCCAGGTGCTGGTGTCGATCAAGCGGGTGGGGCCGGGGCTGCGCATCATCGCGCCCTTCACCACCGAGGACGGCCGCCGCATCCTGCTGGATCGCGGGTTCGTCGAGATCCCCGAAAAGGAGACCGAGCGGCTGCTGGGCCCGATGACGGTGACGGGCAACCTGCACTGGCCGCAGGAGACGGATTCCTTCACGCCCGAGCCGGACCCGGTGAGCGACACCTGGTTCGCGCGCGACGTGCCGATGATGGCGGCCAGCCTGCAGACCGAGCCGGTGCTGCTGGTCGCGCGCTCGCGCACCGGGCCCGGCATCCGGCCGCTGCCGGTGGATTCCGCCGCCGTGCCCAACGATCACCTGCAATATGCAATCACCTGGTTCTCGCTGGCCCTGATCTGGGCCGGGATGACCGTCTATTTCCTCTGGCGCGGTCGCGCCGGGGCCGAGCGCGAGAGTTGACTGAGATGAGATACGTGTCCACGCGGGGCGCCGCCCCCGAGCTCGATTTCGAGGAAACGATGCTGACCGGGCTGGCGCGCGACGGCGGGCTCTACGTGCCGGCCGAGGTGCCGCGGATGAGTGCGGCGGAGATCGCCGCCCTCGCCGGGCAGAGCTACGAGGAGACCGCCTTTGCGGTGATGCGGCCCTTCGTGGGCGACACGTTCACGGAGGCGGAGTTCCGCGCCATCATCGCGCGTGCCTACGAGGGCTTTGGCCATGCGGCGCGCGCGCCGCTGGTGCAGCTGGCGCCGAACCATTTCCTGCTGGAGCTGTTTCACGGCCCGACGCTGGCGTTCAAGGATTTCGCCATGCAGCTGATCGGGCAGATGTTCCAGACGGCACTTGCGCGGCGGGGCGACCGGGTGACGATCGTGGGCGCGACCAGCGGCGACACGGGAAGCGCCGCCATCGAGGCGTTCCGGGGGCTCGACAATGTCGACGTGTTCATCCTGTTCCCGCACGGCCGGGTCAGCGAGGTGCAGCGCCGGCAGATGACCACGCCGACGGAGTCCAACGTGCACGCGCTGGCGGTGGATGGCGATTTCGACGATTGCCAGGCGGCGCTGAAGGACATGTTCAACGATTTCGACTTCCGCGACGGGGTGAAGCTGGCCGGGGTCAACAGCATCAACTGGGCGCGGGTGCTGGCGCAGGTGGTCTATTACTTCAGCGCCGCCGTCAGCCTCGGCGCGCCGCAGCGGCTGGTGAGCTTCACCGTGCCGACGGGCAATTTCGGCGATATTTTTGCCGGCTATATCGCCAAGCGAATGGGGCTGCCGATCGACCGGCTGGTGGTCGCCACCAACCAGAACGACATCCTGCATCGCTGCCTGAGCGGGCAGGGCTATCACAAGGGCAGCGTGCATCCCTCGATCAGCCCGTCGATGGACATCCAGGTCAGCTCCAACTTCGAACGCGCGCTGTTTGACGCCTATGGGCGGGACGGCGCGGCGGTGGCGCAGCTGATGGACGAGCTGAAAGCCGGCGGGTTCGACGTGTCGCAGGGCGCGATGGAATACCTGCGCGAGCAGTTCGCCTCGGGGCGGGCCTCGGAAGAGGAAACGCTGGCGACGATCACCAGGACGCTCGCGACCAGCGGCGAGCTGCTCTGCCCGCATTCGGCCGTGGGCGTGAAGGTGGCCGAGGAGCAGCGCGTGGCGTCCGTGCCGATGATCACGCTGGCCACCGCGCATCCGGCCAAGTTTCCGGCCGCGGTCGAACAGGCCAGCGGTGTGCATCCGCCTCTTCCCCCGCGCATGTCCGACCTGTATGACAGGCCGGAACGGGTGCACCGGATCGCCAACGACCTGGGCGCCATGAAAGATTTCATCAAGGGACATATCGCCACGTGACCGTCAGACAGCACACCCTGGCCAACGGCTTTCGCATCGTCACCGAACACATGCCGGGGCTGAAGTCGGCCTCGATCGGGATCTGGATCACCGCCGGGGGCCGGCACGAGCGGCTGGAACAGAACGGCATCGCGCATTTCCTCGAACACATGGCGTTCAAGGGCACCGAGCGGCGCACCGCGTTGCAGATCGCCGAGGCGATCGAGGATGTGGGCGGCTACGTCAATGCCTATACCAGCCGCGAGGTCACGGCCTATTACGCGCGGGTGCTGGAAAATGACGTGCCGCTGGCGCTGGACGTGATCGGCGACATCGTCCTGAACCCGGTGTTCGATCCGGACGAGATCGAGGTCGAGCGCGGGGTGATCCTGCAGGAGATCGGGCAGGCGAACGACACCCCGGACGACATCATCTTTGACTGGCTGCAGGAAGACAGCTATCGCGATCAGCCGTTGGGGCGCACCATCCTGGGGCCGAGCGAGCGGGTCAGGGCGTTTTCGCGCGAGGACCTAGCGGGGTTCGTGTCGGAACATTACGGCCCCGGCCAGATGATCCTGTCCGCCGCCGGCGCGGTCGATCACGACGCGCTGGTGCGCACGGCGGAGGAGCTGTTCGGCCATCTCGCGCCGACGCCGGCGCAGGTGCCCGATGTCGCGCGCTTCACCGGTGGCGAGACGCGCCGCCTGAAGGAGCTGGAGCAGGCGCATTTCGCGCTGGCCTTCGAGAGCCCGGGATACCGGGACGACGCGATCTACACGGCGCAGATCTATTCCAGCGCGCTGGGCGGGGGCATGTCCTCGCGGCTGTTCCAGGAAATCCGCGAGAACCGCGGCCTGTGCTACACGATCTTCGCGCAGACCGGTGCCTATGCGGATACCGGCACCACGACGATCTATGCCGGCACCAGCGCCGAGCAGATCGGCGACCTGGCGCGGATCACCTTCGACGAGATGAAGCGCGCCGCCGAGGACATGAGCCCGGCCGAGGTCGCCCGCGCCCGCGCCCAGATGAAGGCGGGGCTGCTGATGGGGCTGGAGAGCCCGTCCAACCGGGCCGAGCGGCTGGCGCGCCTGGTGCAGATCTGGGACGTGGTGCCGCCGCTGGAGGATACCATCGCGCGCATCGACGCGGTGACCACCGGCGACGTGCGCGACTTTGCCGAGACCGTCGCCACGACCGCGCCGGCGGCGCTGGCGCTTTACGGGCCGATCGACGCGGCCCCGACCCTCGCGGCCCTTCAGGACCGGCGCGCCGCGTGAGTCCGCCGTGATGCTTCTGGCGAAACGGAAACTGAGGATCGAGACCGAGCGGCTGAGCCTGCGTCCGCCGACCCATTCGGATTTCCGCGCCTGGTCGGCCCTGCGCGAGAGCAGCCGCGACTTCCTGAGCCCCTGGGAGCCGAGCTGGGCCGAGGATCACCTGAGCCGCAAGGCCTTTACCAACCGGGTCTATTGGGCGCAGCGGTCGATCGGCAACGGATCGGCGGTGCCGCTGTTCCTGATGCGGCGCGCCGACCAGGAACTGGTGGGCGCGATCACGCTGGACAACATACGGCGCGGCCCGGCGCAGGCGGGTACGCTGGGCTACTGGACCGGGCAGCCCTTCGCGCGGCAGGGATACATGCGCGAGGCGATCGGGGCGGTGGTGCATCACGCGTTTTCGCAGCTGGACCTGAGCCGGATCGAGGCCGCCTGCCTGCCGGAGAATGCCGCCTCGCGCGGGTTGCTGGAGCGGTCCGGCTTCAAATACGAGGGCGTGGCGCAATCCTATCTGCAGATCGCCGGGCGCTGGCGCACCCATGTTCTTTATGCCGCGCTGCGCAGCGACCGGCGCGGAAAGACCGCCGTCGGATAGCGAAACCGCCCGCGCCTGCGGCGCTGCCGCGCGTGCCGGAGCATTTTCCATCACGAAGACGCGGAAACGGGCTGACTTTTCGCCGGCGTGGTCTACACTTTTCGCCATGATCCGGTTGACCGTCTTGATCCTTGCCGTGCTGGCGGCGCTGTCCGGAGCCGCCACGGCGCAGGAGCGGCGCCCGAGCCATTGCATCGCCATCGCGGATGCGGCGCCGGGGCTGCACTATGTGCAGAAGGCGGCGTGGCGCGAACCGGTCGGCGAATTCTCGGTCCGGCTGCATTACATCGCGCATGCGAGTTTCCTGCTGCAGACCGAGGGCGGGCTGAACGCGGTGACGGATTTCACCGGCTTCATCGGCACCGCCCCGCTGATTCCCGACGTGGTGACCATGAACCATGCGCACGAGACGCACTGGACGGCCTTTCCGGACCCCGCGATCCCGCATGTGCTGCCCGGCTGGGGCGCGTTCGGGGAGGGCATCGACCACTACCTCGATCTGGGCGAGATGGTGGTGCGCAACGTCTCGACCGATATCCGCTCGCGCTTTGGCGGCATCGAGGACAACGGAAACTCGATCTTCGTGTTCGAGGTGGCGGGGCTGTGCATCGGGCATCTGGGCCATCTGCATCACGTGCCCAATGACGAGCAGTTCGCGGCGCTGGGGCGGCTGGACGTGGTGATGGCGCCGGTCGATGGCGGCATGACGATGCCCTTGCCCGACATGATCGCGGTGCTGAAGCGGCTGAAATCCTCGGTGGTGATCCCGATGCACTGGTTCAGCGATTACTCGTTGCAGGATTTCCTGGTGGGGATCGCCGGGGATTTCGCCATCGCGCAGCCCGGCACGTCGCATATCGAGCTGTCGCTGCGGGATCTGCCGCCGCGTCCGACGGTGGTTGTGCTGCGCCCGCGCTATCTGGCAGATGGGGAATGACCCCCGGACCCGGATGAGCCGATGACCCTGACCCCTGCCGATGAGAGTTTCGCCGCGCCGCTGCGTGCGCGACTGCCCGAGGACACGCTGCGCGAGGCCGAGGCGCGCCACCTGGAGGAGCCGCGCGGACGCTATCGCGGTTCGGGCGGCTTGCTGGCCCTGCCGCGCAGCGTCGAGGAGGTGTCGGTCCTGATCGCGGCGGCGGCGGCGGCGCGGGTCGGCGTCGTGCCCTGGGGCGGCGGCACCGGGCTGGTCGGCGGGCAGACTTTGACCGAGGGGCCGCGCCCGCTGATCCTGTCGCTGGAGCGGATGCGCGCGATTCGCGCGGTGCACCCGGAAGAGAACGTGCTGGTGGCCGAGGCCGGTGCGATCCTGGCCGATGTGCAGGCGGCGGCGCATGACGCGGGGCGGCTGTTCCCGCTGTCGCTGGCCTCGGAAGGGTCGGCCCGGATCGGGGGCAACCTCGCGACCAACGCCGGCGGCGTCAACGTGCTGCGCTATGGCAATACCCGCGATCTCTGTCTCGGGCTGGAAGCGGTATTGCCGGACGGACGCATCTGGCACGGGCTGACGCGGCTGCGCAAGGACAACACCGGCTATGACCTGCGCAACCTGCTGATCGGGTCGGAAGGCACGCTGGGAGTGATCACCGCGGCGGCGCTGAAGCTGTCGCCGATCCCGGCAGGGCAGGGCACGGCGATGCTGGTGGTCGAGTCACCCGCTGCGGCGCTGGAGCTGTTGTCGCTGGCATGGGCGCAGTTGGGCGAGGGCGTCAGCGCGTTCGAACTGATCCACCGGCAGGGGTTCGATTTCCTGACCGAGGTGCTGCCCGAGGTGCGCCAGCCCTTCGCCACGCCGCCGGAGTGGAGCGTGCTGATCGAGGTCGGGCTCGCCGCGGGGCTGGATCCTTCCGAGGCGCTGGAGCGGCTGTTTGCGACGGCGGCGGAACGCGGGCTGGTCAGCGACGGGGTGATCGCGCAGTCGGATGCGCAGCGCCGGGCGCTGTGGACCGTGCGCGAACATCTGCCCGAGGCGAACCGGCGCATCGGGTCGGTGTCGAGCCACGACATCTCGGTGCCGCTGGGGGCGGTCGCGGCGTTCATCGAGAAGGGCGGCGCGGCGATCGCGCGGATCGGACAGTTCCGGATCAACTGTTTCGGCCATCTGGGCGATGGCAACCTGCATTACAACGTCTTCCCGATGCCGGGGCGCAGCCGCGCCGATCACGAGAATCAGCGCGGCGAGATCAAGAGCGCGGTGCATGATCTCGTGGCTGCGCTCGGCGGGTCGATCAGTGCCGAACACGGGATCGGACGGATGAAGGTCGAGGACCTGGAACGCTATGGCGACCCGGTGAAACTGGCGGCGATGCGGGCGATCAAGACCGCACTCGACCCGCAGGGCATCATGAATCCCGGCGCGGTGCTGCCCGCCTGAGCGGGAGGCCCGCCCCCAAACCGGTGTTCAAGGGAGCGGGCCAGGCCGTCAGGCCGCGAAGCCGAGTTTGCTGACGTGGATCTCGAAGGTCGGGTGCATCTCGGCCCCGACCACGTTCTCCCGGTGGTGACGGTAGATCGAGCGCCAGTAGGGCTGGATGATGACGCCTTCGTCCTGCATGATCGTCTGCAGTTTCGCCATCACCTCGCGCCGCTGGTCCGCGTCGGCGATGGACAGCGCCTCGCCCAGCAGGCTGTCGAACTCGGCATTGGCGAAGGCGCTTTCGTTCCACGCCTCGCCCGAACGATAGGCCAGCGCCAGCACCTGCACGCCGAGCGGTCGCTGGGCCCAGTCTGTGGTCGAGAACGGGTATTTCGCCCAGTCGTTCCAGAAGGTCGAGCCCGGCAGCACGGTGCGCTGCACCGCGAAGCCCGCGTCGCGCAGCATCGCGGCGGCGGCGTCGGTGGTGTTCTTGCGCCAGGTGTCGTCGATCGAGATCAGCTCATGTTCGAAATCGCCCATGCCGGCCTCGTCCATCAGCGCGCGGGCGCCCTCGGGGTCAAAGACCGGTGCGGGCAATTCGGCATATTCCGGGTGGATCGGCGAGACGTGGTGGTTCTCGGCAACGCGCCCGTTGCCGGAAAAGCCGAGCTCCAGCAGTACGGAATTGTCCACCGCCATCGCCAGCGCGCGGCGCACGCGGGCATCGGCATAGGGCTTGATCCCGTTGACCTCGGCCTCCTGGTTGGGGCGGATCACCACGGTGTTGGCGGTGATCGCCTCGGACTTGACCCATCCGATGCCATCCATCACGAGGATGAAATCGCCGATGGATTCATAGACCATGTCGACCTCGTCCGCGTCCACCGCGGCCACGATGCCGGCCTGTTCGGTGCCGAAATCGAGATATTCGATCCGGTCGAGCCAGGCACCCTCTCCCCACCACTGGTGGTCTTCGTTGCGCACCAGCACCGCCTTGATGCCGACCTCGAATTCGGCCGGCCTGTAGGGGCCCGTTCCGATCGGGTTGTCCAGCGGATCGCCGGTGAAGCTCTGGTGCACGATGGCGGCGGGGTAGTCCGAGAACCCGGCGATCAGGGTGATGTCGGGTTGGGTCAGCGCCAGGCGCACGGTGCTGTCATCGACCACGGTGATCGCGCCCTCGCGCGCCTTGCCGGTCTCCTCGTCGACCAGAGAGGCCATGCGGGAGGCCATTGAATTGCCCTCGACATCCTTTTCGCACCAGCGCGCGATGTTGAAGGCCACGTCCTCGGCGGTGAAGGTGTCGCCATTGCTCCAGGTCACGCCGGGGCGCACCTTGAGCAGGTATTCGGTGGCGTCTTCATTCACCTCCCAGCTGTCCAGCAGCATCGGCTTGAAACTGCCGTCGATCTGGTATTCGACGAGGTATTCCAGATAGCCGCGGGTGTAGTTGGACATCTGCGGCCAGTCGTAGGTGCGCGGATCCTTCAGCGCCTTCACCGAGGATTCGATCCGCAACGTGCCGCCGCTCTGCGCCTGCGCCGCGGCAGGCGTGGGGGCCGCAAGGCCCAGCAGCCCGTAGGCGGCGCCGGCGGTCAGACCCAGCGAGGTCGCGCGGGTCAGGAACTCGCGGCGCGACAGGGTGCCTCTGCTGACCTCATCGGCATAGGCGCGGGCGGCAGGGTGAATGGGTTTGGAAACTGTCATGAAGCTCTCTTTGCTGTCGGGGATGTCGGGATCGAAAAGGGGGAGGCAACCGGCTGAGCGCGTCGGCGATGGCGCCAGCCGCGGGCGCGGTCGTCGCGTCCGTTCATTCGATCCTAACAGATAGCCCGAAAGCGACATAATCAACCGAAAGCGACATTTTCGGGCCGAAAATCCCGTCGGCCCGGTGTCCGGTTGCAGCCTGTGCGATGTTCGGCGGGCTCAGTCGCCCTCGTAGGCACAGAGCGCGTGCACGTCCATGCCGAGCCCTTCCAGCACCTTGCGCCCGCCCAGATCGGGCAGGTCGACGATGAAGGCGCAGGACACGATATCCCCGCCCAGACGCTCGATCAGCTTGATCCCGGCAGCGGCGGTACCGCCGGTGGCCAGCAGGTCGTCGACCAGCAGGATCTGCTCGCCCGGCTGGATCGCGTCGTCGTGGATCTCGACGATCGCCTCGCCGTATTCCAGCGTGTACTCCTCGGAGATCACGGTGCCGGGCAGCTTGCCCTTCTTGCGGATCGGCACGAAGCCGACGGACAGCTGGTGCGCGATGGCGCCGCCGAGGATGAAGCCGCGCGCCTCGAGGCCGACCACCTTGTCGATCCGCATGCCGGCATAGGGGTGCAGCATCTGGTCGATCGCCATGCGAAAGCCACGCGGATCGGCGAAGAGCGTGGTCACGTCGCGGAACATGATGCCCTCGTGCGGGAAGTCGACGATGGTGCGGATGTAGTCGCGCACGGAGGTGGTCTTGGGCATGGCTGCGTCCCTGGCTGTTGGCTCCGGCGTCGGGTTTGCCGGAACCCGCCGCGTGGCGCAAGTGGCGCGTCAGGCGGCGGGGCGGCGCAGCAGCGCCGTGGCCAGCCCCATCAGGATCAGCGTGACGCCGCCGGCGCGGGTCAGGTTTTGCACCACGGCAGGGCGGGCGATGGTGCGCCGAAGCCGGTCGGCCAGCAGCGCGTAGGCCAGCGCGTTCAGCGCCGCGAGGGTGACGAAGGTGGCGATCAGGATCGCGAATTGCGGCAGCAGCGGTGCGTCGGCGCGGATGAACTGCGGCACGAAGGCGATGAAGAAGGCAATGGATTTCGGGTTGAGCGCGGTTACGCCCGCGGCATGGGTGAAGACCCCGCGCGCGGTGACCTCGCGCCCGGTCGTGACGGTGCCGAGCCCCTCGGAAGGCGCGCTGCGCAAGAGCTTGATGCCGAGCCAGACGAGGTAGGCGGCCCCGATCCATTTGAGCGCCGTGAACAGCGTCGCCGAGGTCGCGACCAGCGCGCCGAGCCCGGCCAGCGAGGCGGTCATGGCGACGAGGTCTCCCAAAGCTACCCCGGCGGCCGAGGCGACGGCGACGCTGCGCCCCTTGGAGAGCGCGTAGCTGAGCACCAGCAGCACGGTCGGGCCGGGGATCAGCAAGAGCGCAGTGGAGGCGGCGACGAAGGCGAGCCAGAGATCGAGCGGCATCAGAGCACCCGCCCGGCGACGGCGTCGAGCTTGGCGACCAAGGCGGGATCGCGGGCGTCGGGCGCGGTGAGGATGGCGTGGTCCAGCGCGCGGTCGCAGCCGTGCGGGCAGGCGGCGCGCTCGGTCCCCAGCAGGCCGGGCAGCCGCGCGACCAGGCTGCGCGCCTTGTCGGCGTTGCCCATCAGCGTGGCGATGATCTGCGCGATGTCGACGGCGCCGTGATCCGGGTGCCAGCTGTCGTAGTCAGTGATCATCGCGACGGAGGCATAGCAAAGCTCGGCCTCGCGCGCGAGCTTGGCCTCGGGCATGTTGGTCATGCCGATCACGTCGCAGCCCCAGCTGTCGCGATACATCCTGGATTCGGCCAGCGTCGAAAACTGCGGGCCTTCCATCGCCAGGTAGGTGCCGCCCTCATGCACGGTGATACCTGCGTCCTTGGCTGCCGCGAGGCAGGCCGCCGACAGGCGCGGGCAGGTCGGGTGCGCGACGCTGACATGGCCGACGCAGCCGGTGCCGAAGAAGGATTTCTCGCGCGCGAAGGTGCGGTCGATGAACTGGTCGATGACGACGAAATCGCCCGGCGCCATCTCCTCGCGGAAACTGCCGCAGGCCGAGACGCTGACCACGTCGGTGATCCCCAGCCGTTTCAGCGCATCTATATTGGCGCGGTAGGGCACGGTGCTGGGCGAATGGACATGGCCGCGCCCGTGACGCGGCAGGAACGCCATGTCGACGCCGTTCAGCCGCCCGGTCAGGATCGAATCCGAGGGCGCGCCCCAGGGGCTGGCGACCTCGCGCCAGTCCGCCGCTTTCAGCCCGTCGATGTCATAGACGCCCGAGCCTCCGATGATGCCGATCATGGTCCCTGTCATGGCGATCTCCGCTGTGGTGTCGCGGCAAGGTGGCGGGGGCGGCGGGGGAAATCAACCGGGGAAATGCTGTCTGGGAGACGGCCCGGATACCCGCGTCGTGGCCTTGGGGCGGATCAGGTCTCGCCGCAGGCCCAAGCCGGATCGACGATGCGAGAGGCGGTGTACGCCTCTCGCATGCCCGACGCCGCGGGTGGGGCGACGGGCGATGGTTCGAAGCTGACGCTGCCGGGATCAGATATCCCAGCGGGTGATCGTGGTGCCTTCGAGCGTCAGGTTGACGATCGCGCCTTTCTCGTCGAACACGAAGGCGACCACTTCGGTCTTCAGGTTGGTCGTGTTGGCCTCGGCTGTCGCCCCGGCCTTGAACACGGTGATCTGACCTTCGCCGCCGAACTGGAATTTCTGGCTGGACGCGAATTTCTGGGCGGCGGGCTGAGTCATGAACATGACGACATAGCCATGTGTCGCGAAGCCGAGCTCGAGCCCGAAATTCGCGCTCGTCGTGTGGTAATACGCCAAGCTCTCGTCGTTCTGGCGCAACACGCCGCTTCCACGCTCGGCACCGATGCCGACAATCCCGACTTCGGTCACCTTGGGGAAGATGAGGAAGGCGCTGGCTTTCTTGGCAAGTTCCGCAGCGTGCGTGTTCTCGGACAGGAGCTTTGCCAGCGCCGCATCGGCTTCTGCGTCGATTTCAGCGCGTTTCGCGAGATCTTCCGCAAACGCAAAGCCGGATCCCGCGAACAACGCCGCAGCTGAAACGGCGGAGATGGCAAGGAAGGAGCGGCGTGACGGGTGTGATATGGAGGGAATCCTTTTTGATTTCATGCGTAGAAGCAGCACTTGGACTGATGCGGACGGAATGTATTCCGATTTGTCGGTCCCGCGCTCGAATACGTCCCGCCGATCCCGCCCGGGGTGCGACAAAGCGGCCGGCGCGGGCGATCCCCGGTTTAGAATTGATCTAAATCATCCAGTGCCTTGACCGGACTGATAAAATTGGCCGCGCGCGACCGATTTGGAGATTATCATGACGACGAGATACCTGACCCTGACAACTGCAATGGCGCTGATCGCGATGAGCGGGGTGGCGCAGGCCGAGAACCTGCGCGAGACCGCGCTCGACCTGTTCAAGCCGCTGCCCTCGACCACGCCGGCGGTCAAGGACAACCCGATCACCGACGCCAAGATCGCGCTTGGCAAGGCGCTGTTCTTCGACCCGCGCATGTCGGCGTCGGGGGTGTTTTCGTGCAATTCCTGCCACAACCTTGCCACCGGGGGCGACGACAACCTGGAAACCTCGATCGGGCATGGCTGGCAGAAGGGCCCGCGCAACGCCCCGACGGCGCTGAACTCGGTCTTCAACGAGGCGCAGTTCTGGGACGGCCGCGCCGCCGACCTCGCCGAGCAGGCCAAGGGACCGGTGCAGGCGGGGGTCGAGATGGCGAACACGCCCGACAACGTGATCGCGACGCTGACATCGATGCCGCAATATGTCGAATGGTTCGGCGCCGCCTTCGAAGGCGAGCCCGATCCCGTCACCTTCGACAATTTCGCCAAGGCGATCGAGGCTTTCGAGGCGACGCTGATCACGCCGGCACCGTTCGATGCCTGGCTGAATGGCGATGACGGCGCGATGAGCGCGCAACAGCTGGCCGGTCTGGAACAGTTCATCGACCTTGGCTGCGTCTCGTGCCATTCGGGCATCAACGTGGGCGGGCATGGCTATTACCCGTTCGGCCTGATCGAGAAGCCCGGTGCCGATGTGCTGCCGGTGGGCGACAAGGGCCGTTTTGCGGTCACCGAAACGGCCGATGACGAATATGTCTTCCGCGCTTCGCCCCTGCGCAATATCGCGGTGACCGCGCCCTATTTCCACTCGGGCAAGGTGTGGGATCTGAAGGTGGCGGTGCAGATCATGGCGGAAAGCCAGCTGGGCGAGGAGATTTCGGACTCGAGCGCGGACGAGATCGTCGCCTTTCTGGAAAGCCTGACCGGCGAGATGCCCGTGGTCACCTATCCGGTGCTGCCGCCCGAGACGGCCACGACGCCACGGCCGAGCGGCGAGGTGCTGCCGCAGTAGCAACATGAGAGCGGCGCGGGGGGCAAGACGCCGCCCGCGCCCCCTGTTCGCGACGAGGACGCAAAGGTGCCATGAGCCCTGCGCATGGCGGCCATTTGCCGCGAGGCATGGCCTTTTGGCATCAAAGCCTGTAAGCGGCCCCCTTGCCGCGCGTTCCGCCCGAAGCGAACAGGAATCTTGCCATGCCCCGCTCCTTGCTGGCGTCACTCGCCAACCGACTCGCCATGCCCGACCTGCGCTGGATGCCCGACGAGGGGCTGACGCCGTCGCGGCTGCGCATCGAGCTGCTGTCGGGGCTGACGGTGGCGCTGGCGCTGGTGCCCGAGGCGGTGGCCTTCGCCTTCGTCGCGGGCGTGCACCCGCTGGTCGGGCTCTATGCTGCGTTCATCGTCGGCCTGATCACCGCGCTGATCGGCGGGCGGCCGGGGATGATTTCCGGCGCGACGGGCGCGCTGGCGGTGGTCATGGTGTCTCTGGTGGCGCAGCACGGGGTCGAATACCTGTTCGCGACCGTGGTGCTGATGGGGTTCCTGCAGGTGTTTGCCGGTGCGATGCAATGGGGCAAGTTCATCCGCCTGGTGCCGCACCCGGTGATGCTGGGCTTCGTCAACGGGCTGGCGATCGTGATCTTCCTTGCGCAGCTGGGCCAGTTCAAGGTGCCGGGCAGCATGGAGAACTCGGGCCACGGCATGTCGGGCGGTGAGTGGCTGAGCGGCGCGCAGCTGTACCTGATGCTCAGCCTGGTGGCGCTGACGATGGTGATCATCTGGGTCATGCCCCGGATCACGCGGTTCATCCCGGCGCCGCTGGCCGGGATCGGCATCGTCGCCGCGCTGGTGATCGGCGCCGGGCTCGACGTGCCGCGGGTCGGCGACCTGGCCTCGATCCAGGGTGGATTGCCGAGCTTTCACATCCCGATGGTGCCGCTGACCCTGGAGACCCTGTGGATCATCCTGCCCTACGCGGTGATCCTGGCCGCGATCGGTCTGATCGAGAGCCTGCTGACGCTGAACCTGGTGGGCGAGATCACCGGCAAGCGCGGCGGTGCGAGCCAGGAATGCATCGCCCAGGGGATCGCCAACACCGTGACCGGCTTCTTTGGCGGCATGGGCGGCTGCGCGATGATCGGGCAGTCGATGATCAACGTGAAATCGGGCGGGCGCACGCGGGTCGCGGGGATCGCGGCGGCGCTGTTCCTGCTGGTCTTCATCCTCTTCGCAGCGCCGATGATCGAACTGATCCCGCTGGCGGCGCTGGTCGGGGTGATGTTCATGGTGGTGATCGGCACCTTCGCCTGGAACAGCCTGACGATCCTTCGCAAGGTGCCACGCACCGACGCCTTCGTGATCCTGCTGGTGACCGTGGTCACGGTGCTGGAGGACCTTGCCGTCGCAGTGGTCGTCGGCGTGATCGTTTCGGCGCTGACATACGCCTGGAACAACGCGCGCCGCATCCACGCGATCACGCGCGATTCGGCGACCGAGCGGGGCGCCAAGGTCTATGAGATCCAGGGGCCGCTGTTCTTCGGCTCTTCCGACGGCTTCATCGAGCTGTTCGACATCGAGAACGACCCCGACAGCGTGATCGTCGATTTCGCCGGCAGCCGGGTGGTCGACCAGTCCGCGTTGCAGGCGATCGAGGCCGTCGCGGGCAAGTACGAGGATGCGGGCAAGGCGATCAAGCTGCGCCATCTCAGCCGGGACTGCCACCGGCTGCTGAAGAAGGCGGGCCACCTGATGGTGGATAGCGACGACGACCCCGATTACGCGCTGGCGGTGGATTACGAGGTGCGCACCGGCATCCTGGGCGGGCACTAGGGGCGCTGCTCCCGCCTTGCCCCGATGGCCGTATTGCGGCGTATTGGGGGGCGCGAATCGACGAGGAGGCCGTGGGCGGAAATGGATCTTTCGGAACTGGGTGAGGGAGTCCTGGCCGGTGAGCGCCGGGCGCTGGCACGGGCGATCACGCTGGTGGAAAGCGGCCGCGAGGATCATCGCGCCGCCGCCGCCGATCTGCTGGAACATGTGGCGGGTGCGGGGCGGCAGGCGCTGCGGATCGGTCTGTCGGGCACACCGGGCGTCGGCAAGTCGACCTTCATCGAGAGTTTCGGGATGATGCTGATCGACCGCGGGTTGCGGGTCGCGGTGCTGGCGGTCGATCCGAGTTCGGCGCGGTCGGGCGGCTCGATCCTGGGCGACAAGACGCGGATGGACCGGCTGAGCCGGGAGCCTGCCGCCTTCATCCGCCCGTCGCCGAGCCAGACGCATCTGGGCGGCGTGGCGCGGCGCAGCCGCGAGGCGGTGGCGCTGTGCGAGGCGGCCGGGTTCGACGTGGTGCTGGTCGAGACCGTGGGCGTCGGGCAGTCCGAGACCGTGGTGGCCGAGATGTGCGACCTGTTCCTGCTGCTGCTGGCCCCGGCGGGGGGCGACGAGTTGCAGGGGGTGAAGCGGGGCATCATGGAGATGGCCGACCTGATCCTGGTCAACAAGGCCGATGGCGATCTGAAGGCGGCGGCCACGCGCACCTGCAGCGATTACGCCGGGGCGCTGCGGCTGCTGCGAAAGCGCGCGCAGGACCCCGAGGGCTTTCCCAAGGCGATGATGGTCTCGGCGATCGAGGATCACGGGCTGGACGCGGCCTGGGAGGAGATGCAGGCGCTGGTGAGCTGGCGCAAGGAACAGGGCTTCTGGGACGCGCGGCGCGCGGCGCAGGCGGAATACTGGTTCACCCAGGACGTGCGCCAGGGCGTGCTGGCGCAGCTCGAGACCGGGGCGGCGCGGGCCGAGATGAAGCGGCTCGGCCGGCTGGTGGCGGAGGGGCGGATGACGCCTTCGGCGGCGGCGCGCGAGATGCTGGACGACCACCTGGCGCCCTGACACCGCCGGTGTGATTCGCGCCGCTCGCGCGGTGGGGCCGTGCGGGTATCGCCCGGGGGCGGAAAACCGGCCCGACGGCGCGGCGTCAGGGCGAGAATCCGGGCCGGGGCGGCTTGACGGGCGCGGGCTTTGCGCCTATCAGCACCGCACAGGTTTCAGGCGCGGCCGATGCGGCGCCTTTTTTCATTGGGATGCGCCGGGGGTGCATCCGGCACAAGACGAGGTAAGTGACATGTCGCGCCGCTGCGAACTGACCGGAAAAGGCCCGATGACTGGCAACAATGTCAGCCACGCCAAGAACAGAACCCGCCGCCGGTTTCTGCCCAACCTGAACGACGTGACCCTGCAGTCCGAGACCCTGGGCCGCGGTGTGAAGCTGCGGATTTCGGCCGCGGCGCTGCGCAGCGTCGATCACCGGGGCGGTCTGGACGGTTTCCTGGCCAAGGCCAAGGACGACGAACTGTCCGCCAACGCGCTGAAGGTCAAGAAAGAGATCGCCAAGGCGGCTGCCTCGGCCTGATCCACGGTCCTTGGGACCTGCTGACCTGCCATGACGGCCCCGCGGTTTCGCGGGGTCTTTTGCGCTTGCGGCGCCGCCGCGATCGGCCCTATACCCGGCCCATCATGCGGTATCCGATGTCCCGATGCATGGCGTTCGCGCTGGTTGCGCTGCTGGTTCTGACCAGCCAGGCGATGGCCGTGGCGCGCGGTGCGCCCGGCGCCGCCGGGACGATCGAGCTCTGCACCGGCACCGGCCCGGTGATGATCGCCGTGGACGAGAGCGGCGCCCCGGTCACACCGCCGCATTTCTGCCCGGACCAGGCATTGTCGCTGGTGAGTGCCGTTGCGCTGAGCGACGCGACGCCGCGGCCGCTGCGTCGCACGGCGTGGCGGCTTGCCTTCGCGGGCGCCTCGCAGGAGGGAAGCGACCAGCCGCCGAGCACGGTGGCGCGCGCGCCGCCTGTCGCGGCCTGACCCTTCCTTCTTCGACTTCCAAGCAGACACAGAGACAACAAGGAGAGACGCGATGTCTTTCAGAACCACCCTCATGGCGGCGATGGCCGCATTGACCTTCACCACCCCGGTCCTGGCCGAGGACGCGACCGGCACGATCATGGTCGAGGATGCCTATGCGCGCAGCTCGATGATGGCTTCGGAAACCGGCGCGGCCTTCATGGTGCTGATGAACAAGGGCGCCGAGGATGACCGGCTGGTTTCGGCAAGCTCGGATATCGCCGAGCGGGTCGAGCTGCACACCCATATCCAGGATGCCGATGGCGTGATGAAGATGCGCGAGGTCGAGGACGGCTTCGTGGTGCCCGCCGGCGGGATGCACGCGCTGCAGCGCGGCGGCGACCACGTGATGTTCCTGGGGCTGACGCGACCGCTGAATGACGGCGACGTGGTGAACGTGACGCTGAGCTTCGAGAAGGCGGGCGACGTCGTGATCGAGGTGCCGGTGGACCTGACGCGCAAGCCGCGCCACGGGATGAAGAAGCACGGCCAGGGCAGCGACGGCTGAGTTCTTGAACCGGGTGGCGTCCGGCCTCGGGCTGCGCTGCAGCCGTCGGCCGGACGCGGGCCGGGCCTTTCAGGGGCCGGCCGGCGCCTGACCTGACCGTTCCAGCAGCTCGGCGACCCAGGCGGGTACGGTTTCGCTGGCGCGCCCGGGGCGGGTTTCGGCGAAGGGCTTGATCTGTCGCGGTGTCGGCTCGAGCGTCAGTTCGACCGTGTGGGCGCCCGCGACCAACGCCTCCTGCACGAAGCCCGCTGCCGGGTACACCTGCCCCGAGGTGCCGATGGCGGCGAAGAGATCGGCCTGCGCCAGAGCTTCCAGCACTTCGTCCATGTGATGGGGCATCTCGCCGAACCAGACCACGTCGGGCCGCGTCAGCGGCGCGGCGCAGGCGGGGCAGGGATCGGCGCGGTGCATCACCGGTGGGGCCGGCCAGCGGTGGCCGCACCCGGCACAGAGCGCGCCATCCAGCCGCCCGTGCATGTGCAGCACCTCCCGCGTGCCGCCGGCCTCGTGCAGGGCGTCGACATTCTGGGTCACGATCATCACCTCGCCCGGCCAGTCTGCCTGCAGCCGGGCCAGCGCCCGGTGGGCCGCGTTGGGCCGGGCCTCGGCCGCCTGGGTGCGGCGCGCGTTGTAGAAGGCGTGCACCCGGTCCGGATCGCGGGCGAATCCCTCGGGCGTGGCGACATCCTCGATCCGGTTCTCGGTCCAGATGCCGCCCTTGTCGCGGAACGTGCCGAGCCCGCTTTCCGCCGAGATCCCGGCGCCTGTTAGAATGACGATCCGTTCCATGTGGCGGGCTCCCTTGTGGCCTAAAGGTCGATCAGAACCAGGTCCTCGGCAAGCCAGGGCAGGCGCTCGATCGCGGGCGAGATCATCTGGCTCTGCATCAGGCGCTGCATGGTCCGGGCGATGTCGAGCGGCACCGTGTCGACCCAATCCGAGGCGGCGAACAGCGAAATCCGCCGCGCGGCGCCGTCGAAGGGCAGGGCGAAGACGTCGAGATCGTCGTGGAACCGGGTCGCCCGCATGTATCCCAGCGGCGTGGTGATCGCCCAGCCGATGCGCTGGGCCACCATGGCCATCAGTGCCAGGTGGCTGCCGATCTCGAACCGGTCCTCCAGCGCCAGGTCGCGGCGCTGCAGCAACCGGGCGATCTGCTCGGCGATCAGCTGCTCGCGTGCATAGCGCAGGAAGGGCAGCGGCGGGGCGGGTGCGAACAATTCGCCCGCGTCGCGCAGCGCGCCGCGTGGCGCGACCACCACGAACGGATCCTGCGCCAGCGGGTATTCCGTCACCCCGGCGATCTCGGCCTCGGCGCTGGCGGCGACCGCAACGTGGAACCGCCGGTTGCGCATCGCGGCGACGATCTCGTGGCTGGAGGCGGTGATCATCTCGAACCGGCAGCCCGCGAGGCTGGCGGCGAGGTCTGTGGCGAGGCGCGGCGTCAGGTCGTTGTCGAAATCGTCGATCAGCCCGATCGAGAGCGAGTCCAGATGCGACAGGTCCATCCGGGTGAGTTCGCTCTGCCCGAGGCGCAGTTCGGACAGGGCGGTTTCGGCGCGCCGCAGAAAGCTCTGCCCCGCTGCGGTCAGCCGCATCGGACGGCGCCCGTGGTCGACCAGCGCGGTGCCGAGCGCGGCTTCGAGGTTGCGCAGCTGCTGGCTCACCGAGGGCTGGCTGAGCCCGGTCAGCTCGGCCGCGCCCGCGACCGAGCCTGTCCGGGACAGCGCCTCGAACACCTCCAGCCCGCGCAGGGTGACGCCCTTGGTCAGCATCGCGACCGCTCCTGTTGCCTGCGCACGTGTTTGGAACCGTGGCGCGGACGGGTCAAGGGGGCAGGGGTCAGCCGGCGCGGGCCAGCGTGGGGGTCGGCCGGAGCAGCGCGGCTTCGTCGCGGCGCAGCTGCGGCCGGGCGAGGCGGCGCGCGCAGCCCGAGTCGCGCGGCAGATCTGCAAAGAAAGGCCCCGTCCCGGCCAGCGCGGGCCCGAGATAGAGGCTCTCGGAGGCGACCCCGTTGGCGAAGATGACCTCGTGCCGGTCGAGCAGAAGGTGCATCCAGGTCGTGCCCAGCCCCTGCAGGGATCGGATCGTGACCCCGTCCTGCAGATGTCCTGCGGCGGCGAAGACTTCGGCCGCGCCGAACATCAGTTCGGCCTGCGCGGTGCGCAGCAGCAGCCGGTGCTGGCGGGACACCCGCAGGGGCGCGATGGCCCCCAACATGCCGGTTGCGATCTCGATCGGGGCGCCGGGGCCAAGGCCGTTGCCGCGCCGCGCGCCGACCCAGCGCACCGGTTGCAAGCCGTTGTCCAGCGTCCTGACGCGGTCGCCCACGCGCAACGTCCGGATCGGCCGGAGCCCGGCCTCGGTGTCGATCAGTGTCGCGGCATCGTAGCAGATCGGGGTCGCGTAGTCGGCAACCTGGAAATCCGGGAAGTCCCGCGCGGAAACCACCGTCAGGGGCACCCCGACCGGGGGGAAGCCGCCGGGGCCGCCGATGAAGGCCAGGCCCTCGACGGTGGCATAGCTGGTCGAGGAGTTGTGCAGGTTGAAGCCGACCACCTCCCAGCTGTTCACGCCGTCGCTCAGGGTCAGGCCGTATTCGGCCTCCACGATGGTGCCATTGGCATACCCAACGCCATCGAAGCTTTGCGCCCCGTCCAGCCGTTGCGACATGTCGTTGTCGCGGAAATCGGAATCGTCATCGGAGAGCGCGATCGGCGCCCAGGCATCCGAGTCCAGCGTGATCGTCTGCCCCACGAGATGCGAGCCGTCGCCCTGTGTCACGCCATCGAGTTGCGCCCCGCCCGAGATCGTCATGTGCGACTCGCCGAGCGCGAAAATGGAATACTCCGCCAAGACCGGATGCCCCTGTTGCCCCAGTTCGGCCCGCGCCATCGGCCGGACCGGGCGCCATCAGACACCGTGCGCGTTAACGCAAAGGGCAACGCCGCGCCGCTTCATGCGGCGGATTTTAGTCGAATTGGGGCGGATGGGGCGGGATCAGCCGCAGGTCATCTGCGCGCGCTCGCCGAAAGCACGGTAGCGCTTCCAGAACCGCTCGTCGCTGCGCCGGTCCGATTGTCGGACTTCCTGCGCCATGTGCGGGTCGCGGAAGAACTTGGCCGCCTTCTTGCGGTCCGACCGGGTCAGGCTGTCGCGCGCCACGGATTCGATGCAACGGCACATCTGCGGCGTCGCCGCCGACCGCCCCGAGGAGCGGCAGGCCCGCTCGATGATGCCGTTGGCCGCCTGTACCGGTTCGGGCACGGCCCAGGCGAGGGTCGCGAAACACAGGATGCCGACGGAGAGTCTTTTCATCGGGAATGCCTCTTGCTGCTCGTCGGGACGTTGCCCGCTCAGGTTTTCGCGAGACTATGCCGCAAACTGCTCCGCCGATCAATGCTGCCAAGGGGGCACCGCCCACACCATCACGCGAAGATGAAATCGCCCAGGCTCAACTGGAAATCGAAGATCTGCCCGGTCGCGGATTTCACAAGGATGGTGTCACCCAATACCTCAACTGTGACATTGTTGCCATTTTGCGTGACGGTCAGGTCGGAAAATTCAAGACCGCGACCGTAATCCGTCAGGTCGATCCTGTCGTTGCCGTCCTCGAAATCTTGGATCTTGTCGCGCTTGTTGTCCTTCGTGAACACGAACACGTCGTTGCCGGACCCGCCCAGCATCGAATCCTTGCCTTTTCCGTCGCTCAGGACGTCGTTGCCAGACCCGCCCTTGACCTTGTCGTCTCCGTTGCCACCGAACACCCGGTCGTTGCCGCCGCCTCCGGTGACGGTGTCATCGCCCGCGCCGCCATAGGCATAGTCGTTGCCGTTCTGTCCCATCACGGAATCGTCATCGGCATCGCCGAACAGGAAATCACCGTCATCCCCGCCCAGGAGCGTGTCGCGGCCATCGCCGCCGAAAAGACTGTCCTTGCCCTTGCCGCCTTTCAGCATGTCCAGCCCCTTGCCGCCCTCCAGCACGTCATCGCCCGCCGCGCCCTTGAGCGTGTCGCGCCCTTTGAGGCCAAAGATCAGATCGTCCTGTGGCGTGCCGACAATGGAATTGTTGCCGCCATTGCCGTTTATGCTGTCGTCGATCGGCACGAAGCGCAGCGCCCGCACCTCGTCCAACGCTCCGCTGGACGAGAACAGGAACTGTTCGCCGCCGATATCGCGTGCCTCCAAGTCATAGGTGCGGCCCAGCTGGGTTGCGGGCTGAAACTCGTCCACCTCGTGTAGCGCGCCGCCCTCGGTCATGCGGAAGATCGCGATGCTGCGGCCATATCCGCCGGTGGCGATGTAGTGCAAGCCATCTTCCTCGAAGGCTACGACTGTCTCGGGCGCGCCCCACTGGTCGCCAATACTGGGCACTTCCTGATCGATCAGTTCCAGCCGCCCGTTGCCGAGGATCTCATAAACGAGGATCGTGCCCGCCGTGACCTCGGGAACCACGACAAAAGAACGCCCGCCGATCTCGACCGGCTCCAGGTCGCTGGTGATCCGGTTGTAGATTGCGCTGTCGGTCGTGGGCACCTCGTAGGCTTCGGTCAGGCTGCCGTCGCGCTTCAACCGCAGCACCTGCAAGGGCGCAATGTCGAACTGGCCGAAAGCCACCACATAGGTCTTGCCATCCACTGTCACGACGTCGTTCTTTTCAAAATCGTAGATGAAGGGTTCCGTGCTCTCGAGCGGCTTCAGCTTGCCGTTGGCTCGGATCTGGAAGGTCTCGAACGTGCCATTGGTCGATGAAGTGCGCGCCCCGTCCGACGAGATCAGGATGTCACGCCCGCCGATATTGACGATCTTGGGGTCCGAGCCGAAGGAACTGACCGTGCCATAGCCCTGCGGCGCATTGGTCAGGTCGCGATGCTGGATCACCTCGGGCGCGCCGGTGCCGTCGAACTTGATCACGAACAGCCCGGTGTCAAAGAACTGCTGGTTATTCTCCAGCCGGGTCGCGCTGCCGCTCAGGTAGACATAGCTGACGCCGTTCTTTTCGATGCTGGCGATGGTGTTGCTGCCGAATGAATAGCTGTCGAGCCGATCAAAGGACGTGCCATAGGCATCGACAAAATCCAGCGCGCCGTTGCTCGCAATGGTCGCCATGCCGAACCCGTTGCCCTCGGACGCCATCACCAGGTAGTTTTGCCCGCCGGTTTCGATACTGGTCAGCCGTCCCGGCGCGAAATACGATGTTCCAAAGCCGTTATCGAACCCCATGTCCCGCACGCGTTGCAGCGTGTCGATCTCTACAATCGGCATCTTGAAAACCCTTCGCTGAAATAACCTTGCCCATACGCTAGGACACGTTGCGATTCCGCGTCAAGCCAGCTTGGCTGCAAACACGCATCGGCTTGACGCTTGCCTGTTTCCCGCTCATATCCACGCCATGACACCGCTCTCGCATATCCGCAATTTCTCCATCGTCGCCCATATCGACCACGGGAAATCCACGCTCGCCGATCGCCTCATCCAGGAGACGAACACCGTCTCGCTGCGCGAGATGAAGGAGCAAATGCTCGACAGCATGGATATCGAACGCGAACGCGGCATCACCATCAAGGCGCAGACCGTCCGGATCAACTATACCGCCGACAACGGCGAGGACTACGTGCTGAACCTGATCGACACGCCCGGTCACGTGGACTTTGCCTACGAGGTTTCCCGCTCGATGCGCGCGGTCGAAGGGTCGCTGCTGGTGGTCGATTCCACCCAAGGGGTCGAGGCACAGACGCTGGCCAATGTCTACCAGGCCATCGACGCCGACCACGAGATCGTTCCGGTGCTGAACAAGATCGACCTGCCCGCCACCGATTGCGACCGCGTGGCCGAGCAGATCGAGGACGTGATCGGCATCGACGCCTCCGGCGCCATCCGGGTCAGCGCCAAGACCGGCGTCGGCATCCACGAGACGCTGGAAGCCATCGTTCACCACCTGCCCGCGCCCAAGGGTGACCGCGACGCGCCGCTCAAGGCGATGCTGGTCGACAGCTGGTATGACAGCTATCTGGGCGTCATCGTTCTGGTGCGCATCATGGACGGCGTGCTGAAGAAGGGCGACCGGGTTCGCATGATGCAGAACGGCAGCGTGCACCATGTCGACCGCATCGGCGTCTTCCGCCCGGCGATGACCACGGTCGACGAACTCGGCCCCGGCGAGATCGGCTTTCTCACCGCGTCGATCAAGCAGGTCCGCGATACCCGGGTCGGCGACACGATCACGCATGAGAAGAACGGCTGCGCCAAGGCGCTTCCGGGCTTCAAGCCCGCCCAGCCAGTGGTGTTCTGCGGTCTCTTCCCGGTCGATTCCGCCGAATTCGAAGACCTGCGCGACGCGATCGAGAAACTGGCCCTGAACGACGCCTCCTTCAGTTTCGAGATGGAAACCTCCGCGGCGCTGGGCTTCGGCTTTCGCTGCGGCTTTCTCGGCCTGCTGCATCTGGAGGTCGTGCGCGACCGGATCGAGCGTGAATACGATATCGATCTCATCACCACCGCGCCCAGCGTGGTCTATCACGTCTACATGCGCGACGGCGAGATGACCGAGCTGCACAACCCCGCCGACATGCCCGACCTGACCCATGTCGATCACCTCGAAGAACCCCGGATCAAGGCCACGATCCTCGTGCCCGACGACTACCTTGGCGATGTTCTGAAGCTTTGCCAGGACCGCCGCGGCATCCAGCTCGACCTGACCTATGCCGGCAGCCGCGCCATGGTGGTCTATGACCTGCCGCTGAACGAAGTGGTGTTCGATTTCTACGACCGGCTGAAATCGGTCACCAAGGGCTATGCGAGCTTTGACTACCAGCTGACCGAATACCGCCAGGACAACCTGGTGAAGATGTCGATCCTGGTGAATGACGAACCGGTCGATGCGCTGTCGATGATGGTGCACCGCGACCGCGCCGAGGCCCGCGGGCGCGCCATGGTCGAAAAGCTCAAGGATCTGATCCCGCGCCACATGTTCAAGATCCCGATCCAGGCCGCGATCGGAGGCAAGGTCATCGCCCGCGAGACCCTCTCGGCCATGCGCAAGGACGTGACCGCCAAATGCTACGGCGGCGACGCCACCCGCAAGAAAAAGCTTCTGGAGAAGCAGAAGAAGGGCAAGAAGCGGATGCGCCAGTTCGGCAAGGTGGACATCCCGCAGGAAGCGTTTATTTCCGCCCTTAAAATGGACAGCTGAGCCTGTCCATTCTAGGAGCGCTTGCGGGTAGACGTTTGGCAAAGCCGAATGTTTCCGGCACCCGGTGCAGTTAAAGCGCTTGAAAAGGCCGGTGGGCGAAAGCGGTTGGCGCGGCCGACTGCGGGCCCACATTGGTCAGGAGGAGCGGCCCCGCCCGCGACCCACGCCACGCGCACGCCACTTAATCGCCGAAATCTCCAGCCCCACTGCCCGGCGGGCACCGTCGGGCCGCGACCGACCTCTCCCCGGGGGATCGCTGGCGCAGCCGCTCCTGGATAGAACGGCATCTGGACTTTGCATAAGGTCGGGAGCAGGGGAGGAGCGAAGCGACCTCGCGTTCGGTCGCGGACGTTCCACCCTCGGGTTTGTGTCTCGCGCCTGGTGGAGACTTGTCTCTTGCTGAGGGAGCGCGCTTTGGGGCCGTCGCGTGTATCGACGTTGACCGACTGACATGGAGGCGACAGCCAAATGCCCGATTTCCGATCGTGCCGGAACTGATCCAAGCGCCAGTGCCGCTTTGCCGGAAACCGCCCACTGCACATCTTCCGGGACAGGCGTTGCATGCTCGGTTTCGGGGCGGTGCTTCGATCCGAAGCACCGCCGGAATGTCACTCCGCGCGCGTCACGGAGTCGATCTTGGTCAGGCCTTCCTCTCCGGCGGTTTCATAGACCAGCGTGATCTTGTCGCCCGCGGCGAGGTCTTCGGGAACGGCGACATCGGCGGCCAGTTCCCAGACGGTCTTGTCATTCAGAACGATCACCCCGTCCACCCGGTCAAAGGCGAGGATGGTTCCGGTTGTTTCATCGGCAAAGGCGGGGGCTGCGGCCAGAAGGGCTGCAGCGAGCAGAATGCGCATCGGCATGTCCTGTGAGCGAGGCGGTTGCCCTGGGGCGGTCTCCTTGCGGCCTCCGGGCGGAGCCTCGCGCCCGGATGGCGGGGATATGGGGCCACGCCGCGAGTCGCGCAAGGAAAATCTGCGCCGCGTCCGTTCATCGTGCCGGGACGCGCAATCCAACCGCCCGGGCCGACCCGACGGTTTGTCTGGAGGATGGTCGCGGGGGCCCTCGCAACCGGTCGGCGATCTGGTCGAACCGCGTTGTGCAAGACCGGAGATCGGGTACTGGGGTCCTGTCCAAATACAGGTTGAAACGGCGCCACCGGAGCGAGCGCCGCGCCGCTGGGGTTACAGCTTTTTCTGGACGTCTTCCGCCGTGTCGGTGATCGTGTCACCGGCCTTCTGGATGTCGCGGCCAGCGCCTTTGGCGGTTTCACAGGCGGTCAGCGCGACCAGCGCCAGCCCGATCAGAATGGGTCGTATCATGTGGGTCTCCTTGCCTTTTTGCGTATCAGTATGAACTCCGTTCCCGCGGTTTTGACAAGGCCCTTGCAACGTGTTTGCGCGGACATGAATCTCACATTCTCATTTTTCTATGCAACTGCCCGCCCCGCCGCTATCGTCGCCTCACCAACAAAGGGAGAGAAAAATGAAACACATGCTCGCCGCTGCCGCCATCGCCACGAGTCTCGCCGGCTCTGCCTGGGCCGAGGGCGAAACCCATCACGTCGCGATCCACGTCAACCAGGACGATCCATGGGTCATGACCATGGCGCTGAACAATGCGCAGAACCTGGCGAACTACTATGAATCCCAGGGCGATAGCGTGGTGATCGAGATGGTGACCTATGGCCCTGGCCTGACCATGCTGATCCCGGGCAAGAGTCCGGTCGAGGACCGCATCTCCAGCATGAGCCTGGAGATGGAAAACCTCAGCTTCGCTGCCTGTGGCAACACTCACCGGGCCATGTCGGCCAAGGCGGGTCACGAGATCGAGCTGATGGACGAGGCGCGGATCGTGCCCTCGGGCGTGGTGCGTCTGGTCGAGTTGCAGGAACAGGGCTACGCCTACGTGCGCCCCTGAGCGCGGCCTGTCACCTGTCGGCGGGAATGGCCGGGCCGGTCTGCAGGTCCGGCCCCCGCCAAGGTCCCCGACGCACCGTCAGAATCGCCGCGAGGAAGAGCAGGAACCCGGCCCAGCAGCCGGCGCCATACCACAGCAGAACCGCCCAGATCCCTGCTCCCATGGCCGCACCGACGCCGGCGAACGCGACACCGGAAAACAGCGCGAGGACGAGAAATGCGATCATTCCGAACGGTCCTTTCAAGGCGAACAGGGCCCGTTCAGGCTAGGACGGCGAAGATGAACGACCGGTTAACGGAGACGCGAAAAAAGCGGCTTGCTCAGGTGCTATTCATCGGCGCGGGCACATGTTAGCGTTTTGAAATCTGCAAACGGGGAGACACCATGCCGGTTACGGTCAAGGAGATGATGGAGGCGGCCAACGCCGCCGTCGAACGCATAGATGGCGCGCGCGCCCAGGAGCTGGTCGCGGACGGGGCGCTGCTGCTGGACGTGCGCGACGCGCCGGAGCTGGAACGGGCCGGGCGTGCCACGGGCTCGCACCATATCCCACGCGGAATGCTCGAGTTCCGGGCCGACCCGGAAACCCAATTTCATGATCCCGAGCTGCAGTTCGACCGTCCGGTCGTGCTGCATTGCGCCTCGGGCGGGCGGGCGGCGCTGGCCGGAAAACTGTTGAAAGACATGGGTTACAAGAGCGTCTTCAATGTCGGTGGCCTGTCGGATTGGCAGTCTTCCGGCGGCCCCGTCGAACAGCCCATCGACCCGGGCATGTAGCGCCGCGCGCGGCCGGATTGATTCGGATCAAGGTTGCGACATTCTGAAACCGATATGTTTCGACCTGTCCGGAATCCTTGCAGGAGAATGCCATGATCCGCCTCGCGTCGATTTTATATTCGATCATCGCCACGTCGCTGGCGGGCACGTTCATCATCGTCGCCCTGACGGCGGGGTATGATACGCTGGTGCCGATCCTGATCGCCGCCGCCGCAGGCGCGTTGCTGGGCCTGCCGGTGGCCTACCTTGTGGCGCGCAAGCTCTATGACGGGCAGGTCAGGCCCTGAGGAACGTCCTGAGCGCGGCTTCGAACTCGCGCGGCTTCTCGGCGTGGAGCCAATGGCCCGCGCCCGGCAGCTTGGCAAAGCGGGCCTGGGGAAATAGGGCGCGGATGCGTGCCCGGTGTTCCTGCTTCACATAGTCGGACTCGGCTCCCGCAAGAAACAGCGCCGGCCCATCCCAGTGGGCATCGATGTCCGGGAAGGACATGATCCTCGGCATCTCCTCGGCCAGGACGTCGAGATTCAGCTTCCAGGCGCGGCCGGGCACATCCAGGGACTGGGTGAAGAAGCTCTGCAGCGCGGGGTCGATCCCCTGCGCGGCGAGCTGCTTTTCGGCGTCCGAACGGCGCGTGACGGTGTCGAGGTGGACGGATTTCATCGCGGTGATGAAGTGCAGTTGCGAATGCGTGTAGTCGACCGGCGCGATATCGGCCACGACCAGCCGGCGCAGCGCCTCCGGGTGGCGCAGCGCCAGCATCATCGCCGCCTTGCCCCCCATCGAATGGCCGACAACGTCCACCGGCCCACCGATATCGGAAATCACCTCGGCAAGGTCGTCGGCCATCTCGGGATAGTCGTGCCGCGGCGACCATGGGCTGTCGCCGTGATTTCGCATGTCCACGGCGACGACCCGCCGGCTGTCGGAGATGCGGCGGGCGATGACGCCCCAGTTGCGGGCCGAGCCGTAGAGGCCGTGCGCGATCAGCAGCGTCGGCAAGTCGGTCGGGGTTCCGTGGGTGATCTTGTTCAGCATGCAGATGTCATAACTTCCATGCGGAGCCGCGACCAGACCCATTGAGCCCGCCCGCCCGGGACGCTAAGTCTCGACCAAGGAGACCCGCCGTGACCGAAACCGATGCCATCCGGACCGAGATCCGCCAGACACTGGACCTGCTGCGCACCAAGCTGGGCGTGCGCGGCACGTCCGCCGAACGGGCGCTGTCGCGCAGCAAGCGCCTGCTGCCGTCCTGGGCCAAGGGTGCGCTGGCGGAGCTTGCCCGGGCCGAGCAGGTGCTGGATCATCCCAGGCTGAGCCTGACGCTCGACCGGGCCGCGCTGTCGCGCTCGGCAGGTGAGTTGCGTGCGCATTTGAAGACCATCGACGTGGCCGACAGGCGCAAGGGATGGTGGCTGGGGATGCTGGGCGGCCTGTCCTTCAACCTGATCGCCTTCACGGCGCTCTTGATCGGGGTGCTGGTCTGGCGCGGATTTCTCTGACGCGACCCACGTTTTTCAGGCCCGGCGTTGTGTGCGCCGGGCCGTTTCGTGATCAGAGGTTCGGGTAGATCGGAAAACGTTGGCAGAGGTCGGCGACCTGGGCCTTGACGCGGGCTTCGACCTCGGAGTTGCCGTCTTCGCCGTTTGCCGCCAGCCCGTCGACCACCTCGATGATCCAGTCGGCGATCTGGCGGAACTCGGCCTCGCCGAAGCCGCGGGTGGTGCCCGCCGGGCTGCCGAGGCGGACGCCGCTGGTCACGGTCGGCTTTTCCGGATCGAACGGCACACCGTTCTTGTTGCAGGTGATGTGCGCGCGCCCCAGCGCCTGTTCGGTCGCATTGCCCTTCACGCCCTTGGGGCGCAGGTCGACCAGCACCACATGGGTGTCGGTGCCCTTGGTTACGGTGTCCAGCCCGCCCTTGATCAGCCGGTCGCTCAGCGCCTGGGCGTTGGTGATAACCTGTTGAATATAGGATTTGAATTCCGGCCGTAGCGCCTCGCCGAAGGCCACCGCCTTGGCCGCGATCACGTGCATCAGGGGGCCGCCCTGGATGCCGGGGAAGATCGCCGAGTTGAACTTCTTGGCCAATCCTTCGTCATTCGTCAGGATCATGCCGCCGCGCGGCCCGCGCAGGGTCTTGTGGGTCGTGGTCGTGGCGACATGGGCGTGCGGGAAGGGGCTTGGGTGTTCGCCCGCCGCGACGAGGCCAGCAAAATGCGCCATGTCCACCAGCAGCCAGGCGCCGACGCTGTCGGCGATCTCGCGCATGCGGGCAAAATCGATCTGGCGCGGGATGGCCGAGCCGCCGGCGATGATGAGCCTGGGCTTGTGCTCGGCGGCTAGGGCGGCGACCTGGTCGTAGTCCAGCCGGTTGTCCTCCCGGCGCACACCGTATTGCACGGCGTTGAACCACTTGCCTGACTGGTTCGGCGCGGCGCCGTGGGTCAGGTGGCCGCCGGCGTCCAAGGACATCCCGAGGATGGTGTCGCCGGGCTTGAGCAGCGCGGTGAAGACACCCTGGTTGGCCTGGCTGCCGGAATTGGGCTGCACGTTGGCGAACCCGCATGAAAACAGCTCGCAGGCGCGCGCAATGGCGAGGTTTTCGGCGATGTCGACGAACTGGCAGCCGCCGTAGTAGCGCCGTCCGGGGTAGCCCTCGGCATACTTGTTGGTCATCACCGAGCCCTGCGCCTCCATCACCGCCGCCGAAACGATGTTCTCGGAGGCGATCAGCTCGATCTCGTCACGCTGCCGCCCAAGCTCCGCCCCGATCGCCCCGAATATCTCGGGATCACGGCTGGAAAGCGGTTCGGTGAAAAAGCCTGTGTCGGCGGCGTCTCGGTGGGGGGCGTTCATTCGGCACTCCTGTCGCAGGGCAAGGGGGTCTGGCGGATTTCCTATCGGAAACCGGACCATGCGAAAAGCCGATAAAGCGACCCAACGGGCGCGCCGGCCGGCATGACTGGTCAACTGGGGAAAGGTGTGGTTGTTTCGGAACCGGATGCGCAATACCGGAAACCCGATCTCATGACATTACGAATTGCGTTCATGGCCAGCGAGGCCCCGGTGGCGCAAACGGCGCGCGCGGCCTTGATCGGGCGCTACGGGAATGTCGCGCCGCGCGATGCGGATGTGATCGTCGCGCTGGGGGGCGACGGATACATGCTGCGCACGATGCATGCGACGCAGGCGCTGTCGGTGCCGGTCTATGGCATGAATCGCGGCACCATCGGATTCCTGATGAACGACTACAGCGAAACCGACCTGATCGAGCGGCTGGGCGCGGCCGAGGCCGAGGTCATCAACCCGCTGTCGATGCGGGCGATGGACCAGGCCGGGGAGGAGCACCACGCGCTGGCGATCAACGAGGTGTCGCTGCTGCGTGCGGGTCCACAGGCCGCCAAGCTCAAGATCACCGTTGATGGCCGGGTCCGGCTGTCCGAACTGGTCTGCGACGGGGCGCTGCTGGCGACCCCGGCGGGTTCGACCGCCTACAATTATTCCGCCCATGGCCCGATATTGCCGATCGGTGCGGATGTCCTTGCGTTGACGGCGATCGCCGCCTTTCGGCCCCGGCGGTGGCGCGGGGCGCTTCTGCCCAAGACCGCGCGGGTGCGGTTCGACGTGCTCGAGGCGGACAAGCGCCCGGTGATGGCGGATGCCGACTCGATCTCGATCCGCGACATCGACTGGGTCGAGATCCGCTCCGAGCCGGCGATTTCGCACCGGATTCTCTTCGATCCGGGCCACGGGCTCGAAGAGCGGCTGATTTCCGAACAATTCACCTGATTTTCGCGGACTGTTCGCGCTCTGAACCGGCTTTTTGGGAAAAAAGTCCGCTGATCTGCACCTTTCTTTCATCTTGTGTGAACAAGCTTACAGAGAAGGGGGTGCCGACGTGGCATGTTGACCTCATTGAAGGCAAGCCATTTGAGCCTCGAAGATCGAAACATTCAGAGTTGTGTAAAGAGTGATTTGGTACGGAAGTCGGGCGCAGGGGAAACCCTGCGTCCGCGCTTCTTTTTTCCGGGAGGCTCAACCACCCGGCCGGGTCAGGAAATCGCCCGGTCGCGTCCGTCCCAGTAGGGTTTGCGCAATTCCGTCTTCAGCACCTTGTTCGCCCCGGAGAGCGGAAATGGCTCGGTGCGGAATTCATAGCTGCGCGGGCATTTGAACCCGGCGATCAGGCCATGGCAATGCGCCGACAGCTCCTCCTCGCTGGCCTTGGCGCCGTCCTTCAGTATCACCACCGCATGCACGCTCTCGCCCCAGGTGTCGCTGGGAATCCCGATCACGGCGCTGGTGGCGACGGCCGGATGCTGCCCCAGCGCGTTTTCGACCTCGGCGGAATAGACATTCTCGCCACCCGAGATGATCATGTCCTTGATCCGGTCCATCAGGAACACGAAGCCGTCCGCGTCCATGTAGCCGGCGTCGCCCGTATGCACCCAGCCGTCGCGCAGGGTCGCGGCGGTCACCTCGGGCCTGTTCCAGTAGCCGAGCATGGTGATCGGCCCCTTGACGGCGATCTCGCCGACCTCGCCGGTGGGAAGCTCAGCGCCAGTATCGTCCAGGATCCGGATCTCGCACACCCGGGTGGCGCGTCCGGCCGAGCGCAGCTTGCCGGCGTTGGGGCCGTCCAGAACGTGATACTCGGCACCGAGGATCGTCGCCACGGGGCTGAGCTCGGTCTGCCCGAAAGCCTGCACGAAGCGCGCGTTGGGAAACAGCGCGAACGCCTTCTTCAGCGTCGCTTCGGTGATCGGCGATGCGCCGTAGGCGATGAGCCGGATCGAGGAGATGTCGGCGTCGGCCAGTTTCGGGCTCTGCATCACCATCTGCAGCATTACCGGCACCAGCAGCACGTGGCTGGGCCGGTGCGTCTCGATCGCTGCGAGCGTCGCGTCGGGCGTGAAGGCGGGGATCACCACATGGGTGCCCGCGACGACCGTGACGGCGACAAACCAGAGCAGGTCCGCGATGTGGAACATCGGCGCGGCGTGCAGGTAGATGTCGCGATCCGACAGGTGCAGTTCGCTGACGTTGGACATGCCGCCGACATAGAAATTGGTGTGCGACAGCATCACGCCCTTGGGAAAGCCCGTGGTGCCGCCGGTATAGAAGATCCCCGCCAGATCATCGCCGCCGCGCCCGGACTCCTCCACCGCGTCGGCCTGCGACAGCAGGGTTTCATAGCTCAGCATGCCCTCGGGCGTATCGCCGTCACCGCAATGGACCAGTGTCGTCAGGCCCGGCACCTCTTCCGCTATCTGCGCGACGGACGGTGCGAAAGCGTCGTCCACCAGCAGGATTCGCGCTCCGGCATCGTTCAACGCATAGGCGCATTCCTTCGGCGACCAGCGGACGTTCATCGGCATCATCACCCCGCCGCCCCAGAGCACGGCAAAGAAATACTCTATGAAGCGATCCGAGTTCAGCGACAGAAGCGCGACACGGTCGCCCTCGGCCATGCCCAGCCGCTGCAGCGCCCCGGCCAGTTTCGCGACCCGCGTCTGCAACGCGCGCCAGCTTTGGGAGCGATCCGCGAAGATCGTCGCCTTGCCCTCTGGGTTGATCTGCGCGGCGCGGCGCAGGATTGACGTCACTTGCATTGCTTGATCCCTCCCCGTTGTCGGTCCTTTCGGCCGGTCTCAGCCCATCCGCGCCCAGAGCGTGTCGCAGACCGTGCCGAGACGGTTCTCGATGGCGACGCAGGCATCGACGATCAGATCCTCGCGCCAGCGACGGCCCACGATCTGCACGTTGATTGGCTGCGGTCCGTTCGGCAACTCGGCCAGGCGGGTCGGCAGGCAGCCCGCCGGCAGCCCCATGAAGTTCATCGAATAGGACCAGAGCGCCGAGCCGAGTGCCTCGCGCACGCCCTCGGCGCCTTCAGTGTCGCGATCGGGCCCGAAGAAGGGCTGCGGCAGGAAGGGTGACAGTACCAGCGGGGTGTCCTCCAGCAGCAGCGACCATTCGCGGGCGAACTGGCTGCGCTGCGCCATCGCCCGCAGCAACGCATCCCCGGTAAAGGGTGGAAACTCCTCGAAATAGGCATCGAACACCGCGTTGATCGCGGGCGAGCCGTTCTGTCTGACGTCGGGTTCCATCAGGGCGCGGACCTCGCCCATCAGCGCGCGATAGCCTGTCCGCGCGGCCTCGCGCAGGTTCGGCGGGTCGATCGGCACCACCTCGTAGCCCGCATCGGCAAGCGCGTCACGCGCCGCCTCGAGCGCCTGCGCCACATCGGGATGCAAGTCGAAGCCCGGGGTCTCGGTGGTGAAGCCCACCCGGATCGGGCCGTCGAGCGCCGCGCCGCGCCACGGCAGCGGAACGTGGAACGGGTCGCGCGGATCGGGCGCGATGGCGGCGGGCATCGACAGGTGCAGATCGGCGGCGCTGCGCGCGATCAGGCCCTGCACCGACATCGCCTGCGCCAGCATCCCGCGCTCCTCCTTCTGGCTGGGGTTCCAGGCGGGGATGCGCCCCAATCCCGGCTTGACGGTGACCGCGCCATTCGCGGCGGCCGGGAAGCGCAGGCTGCCGCCGATGTCGTTGCCATGGGCCAGCGCGCCGATCCCGGCCATAACCGCCGACCCCGCCCCGCCGGACGAGCCGCCGGGCGAGATGTGGTCGCCCCATGGGTTGCGGGTACGGCCATGCAGCGGGTTGTCGGTGTCGGCGCGAAAGGAGAATTCCGGCGTGTTGGTGCGCCCGATCACGATGGCACCCGCCTGCTTGAGGTTGCGCACGATGGGTGCGTCATCCCGGGCGATATTGTCCTTGAGCGCGGGCAGGCCGTTGCTGGTGGCATGACCTGTCTGGTCGACATTGATCTTGATCGTGACGGGCACCCCGTGCAGCGGACCCGCGGGCGTGTCGCGCGCATCCAGCGCCTGCGCCTCGGCCAGCGCTTCGCCGCTCAGGTCCTCGACCACCGCGTTCAGGTGCGGGTTGACCTCGCCCATCCGCGCCAGCGCGGCCTCGGTGGCCTCAACGGCGCTCAGCCGGCCTTCGCGGATCGCGTTGGCGGTTTCGGTCGCGCTCCATTGCCATACGGGTCTGTCGGTCATGCGGTGTCCTCCCTTTGGCCGCAGCCTATCCGCACCGACCACCGGCGCAAGCAAAAGGTAGGGCCGCCGCCGCAGTCGGGGATTGTGCCATGGGGCGGGCGGTCTAGGATGGTGGCACCGTTCAGAGGAGACCCTTCATGGCCTATTACAAATCCATCCGGGACTATCCGCCGGGACGCAGCGCGCCGGGGCAGAGCGGCTGGATCGCGGATGGCCTGTTGCGTCTGCGCGCCGACCTCGCGGTGCAGATCCGCGACACCCGCCGGTCCAATTCGCTGATCGTCGGCTCCTGGAACATCCGCGCCTTCGACGGCGGCCGCAGCCGGCTGGACGAAAGCTATCACTACATCGCCGAGATCATCGATCATTTCGACATCTGCGCGGTGCAGGAGATCAAGCCCGATCTGGGGCCGCTCAAGCGTCTGGTCGGCCTGCTGGGCGGAAACTGGGACTATTTCGTCACCGACGTGACCGCGGGCGACAGCGGCAACGACGAACGGATGGCGTTTCTCTACAACAGCAACCGGGTGCGGTTCCGCAACCTGATCGGCGAGGTCGTGTTGCCGCGCGACTCGCTGATCGAGGGCGACCAGATCGCGCGCACCCCCTTCTTCGCGTCGTTCCAGGCCGGCTGGTTCCGCTTCACGCTCTGCACCGCGCATATCCGCTTCGGCGACGACCTCGGGCTCAGGGCGCGCGAGATCGCGGCGCTCGCCGATATCCTCGCCCGGCGCGCCAGGGACGAGGGCGAGGTCTATGTGCTGCTCGGAGACATGAACATCGAAAGCAGCGACGACGCGATGATGGCCGCGCTCAAGACGGCGGGTTTCCTCGTGCCGGATTTCGGCCCGACCAATCTCGGGGGCGACAAGCTGTTCGACCATATCGCGTTTTCGGGGCAGGGCACCGAAACGCGCCTGCTGCGCAAGGGCGCGTTCGATTGGCGGCGGTCGGTGTTCCGCCCCCAAGACATGGCGGCCTACGAGCAGATCGCCCGCGATATCCGCGACAGCCCGGACACCGGCAAGCCCTATGCGAACTGGGCGCGCACCTATCCGGGCTGGACGACGCACGAGATGTCCGATCACCTGCCGATCTGGATCGAGATCGAGGTGGATTACTCCGACGAATTCCTCGCCGGCATCGCGGCGGAGGCCGGGGCGTGACCCGGCCCCGCGCCCTTATTTGGCATAGCCGATGGTCTGCAGGGCCGTCTTGATCTCGTCGAGGATCGCCGGGTCATCGATGGTCGCCGGCATCTTGAACTCTTCGCTGTCGGCGATCTTGATCATGGTCGCGCGCAGGATCTTGCCCGATCGGGTCTTGGGCAGTCGATCGACCACCACCGCCAGCTTGAAGGCGGCCACGGGACCGATCCTGTCGCGCACCAGCTTGACGCATTCGGCGGTGATCTCGCCCTCGGGCCGGTTGACCCCCTTGGTCAGGCACAGGAAGCCCACCGGCACCTGGCCCTTGAGCTGGTCGGTGACGCCGATCACCGCACACTCGGCCACGTCCGGATGGCTGGCGAGAACCTCCTCCATCGCGCCGGTCGACAGGCGGTGGCCCGCGACGTTGATGACGTCATCGGTGCGCGCCATGATCCACAGGTAGCCATCCTCGTCCTTCATCCCGGCATCGCCGGTTTCGTAGTAGCCGGGGAAATGGTCGAGATAGGATTTCCGGAACCGCTCCTCGGCGTTCCAGAGGTTCGGCAGGGTGCCCGGCGGCAGCGGCAGCTTGATCGCGATGGCGCCCAGCTCGCCCGGTTTCATCGGGTGGCCAGCCTCATCGAGGATCTGCACGTCATAGCCGGGCATGGCGACCGAGGGGCTGCCGATCTTGACGGGAAGGGGATCGATGCCCATCGGGTTGGCGGCGATGGCATAGCCGGTTTCGGTCTGCCACCAGTGGTCGATCACCGGCACGTTCAGGATCCGCTGCGCCCATTCGATGGTGTCGGGATCGGCCCGCTCGCCGGCAAGATAGAGCGTCTTGAGACAGGACAGGTCATAGGGCTTGGTGAACTTGCCCTCCGGGTCCTCGCGCTTGACCGCGCGGATGGCCGTCGGGGCGGTGAAGAAGGACTTGACCCCGTGTTCGGAAATCACCCGCCAGAAGGTGCCGGCATCCGGCGTGCCGACCGGCTTGCCTTCGAACACGATCGTCGTGTTGCCGTGGATCAGCGGCCCGTAGCAGATATAGGAATGGCCGACGACCCAGCCGACATCTGAGGCGGCCCAGAACACGTCGCCGGGCTCGACATTGTAGATGTTCTTCATCGTCCAGTTCAGCGCCACGAGATGCCCGCCGGTGGCGCGGACCACGCCCTTGGGCGCCCCCGTGGTGCCCGAGGTATAAAGGATATAGGCCGGGTGATCGCCTTCGACCGGAACGCATTCCGCCGGGTCGACGCCATACTGAAAGCCGTGCCAATCCACGTCGCGGCCCTCTTCCAGGTATGCGACCTCCTGTTCGCGCTGGAAGATCACGCAGAAGTCGGGCTGGTGCGTCGACAGCTCCAGCGCGCCGTCCAGCAGCGGCTTGTAATGCACCACGCGCCCCGGCTCGAGCCCGCAGGAGGCGGCGATGATCGCCTTGGGCTTGCAATCGTCGATCCGCACCGCCAGCTCGTTGGCCGCAAAGCCGCCGAAGACGACCGAGTGCACCGCGCCCAGGCGCGCACAGGCCAGCATCGCTTCCAGCGCCTCGGGCACCATCGGCATGTAGATGATGACGCGGTCGCCCTTTTCCACCCCCTTGGCGCGCAAGGCCCCGGCCAGCGAGGCGACCCGGCTGCGCAGTTCCGCGTAGGATATCTTGTGCTTGGTCTGGGTGATCGGGCTGTCATAGATGATCGCGGTCTGTGCGCCCCGGCCCGCTTCGACATGGCGGTCCACGGCGTTGTGGCAGGTGTTCACCAACCCGTCGGCATACCACGTGTAGAGCGGCGCATTGTCCGCGTTCAGCGCACGGGTCGGAGCCTTGACCCAGTCGATGGCTTGGGCGGCCTCCATCCAGAAGCCTTCCGGATCCTGCTTCCATCTCTCATAGGTCTCGGCATAGCTCATGGACTGTCCTCCTTCGTGGTCCTGTGATCGTGTAAGGGAGTGACGTGACGTCAGACAAGACAGTTACCGATATCAGCGGCAGAAGGACGCAAGAATTTGCAGAAATGCCGTGGCGGCGCGTGCAAATTTTTGCAAACATCCAAAAAATATGCCGATTTCTGTCTCGTCCGTGGCGGGTTTGCAAAGTTTGGCGGTCTGGATGCAAATCGCGTGTCACCGACTCGGGTCGCCGGTCGCGGTCGCCGCCGGGACACCGGAACACGGATGAAAAACGACATCGCGGTCGAAATCGCGACAGCGCGACTCGGGGTCGCCGTGGCATGGGAGAGGGGCGAGAGGCGTGGTGCCGATCGCATTGCAAAAAAAGGGTTGTTGCCATGGGCGACAAGAAGGCGAAGCCGTCCAAACCAGGCGCAAAGCCGATCAAGAAATAGGCCATTTGACGTGCCGATCCGCCACATGCCCCTCGCATGTGGCGGTATCGTTTTCAGCCGTAATGCGCGACCGGCGTGCCCGCGATAGCCGCCATGTTCAGCAGGCCGCGCGCGGTGATCGAGGGCGACACGATATGCGCGTTGTTGCCCATGCCCATCAGGATCGGACCCACCTCCAGCCCGTTGGCCTTGGCCTTCAGGATATTGCGCACACCGCTCGCGGCATCCGCATGGGCAAAGATCAGCACGTTCGCCGCGCCCAGCAGACGTGAATTCGGGAAGATGCGGGCGCGCAGTTCCGGGTCCAGCGCCACGTCGAGGTTCATTTCGCCTTCATAGACGAAATCGCGCGGGCGGCGGTCCAGGATCGCGATCGCGTCGCGCAGACGTTCGCCCGACCCGCCGGTCTGGTTGCCGAACTGCGATTGCGAGCAGAAGGCGATCTTGGGTTCCAGTCCGAAGCGGCGCACATGCCGGGCCGCGCCCTCGGCGATCTCGGCCAGCTGTTCGGGGTTGGGGCGCTGATGCACATGGGTGTCGGCGATGAAGAGCGGCCCGTCCTCGAGGATCATCAGCGACAGCGCGCCATGCGGGCGCAGGGCCGAGGTGCCGAGAATCTGGGTGATGTATCCCAGGTGCCAGCGGTACTCCCCGAAGGTGCCGCAGATCAGGCTGTCGGCTTCGCCGCGATGCACCATGATCCCGCCGATGGCGGTGGTGTTGGTGCGCATGATCGCCTTGGCGAGGTCCGGTGTCACGCCGCGGCGTTCCATCAGCGCGTGGTAGCTGGTCCAGTAGTCGTAGTAGCGCGGGTCGTTTTCCGGGTTCACCAGCTGGAAGTCGCGCCCCGGCCGGATGTCGAGCCCGATGCGTTCGCAGCGCGCCTCGATCACCTCGGGACGGCCGATCAGGATCGGCGTCTCGGTGGTTTCCTCCAGGATCGCCTGTGCCGCGCGCAGCACACGCTCGTCCTCGCCCTCGGCGAACACGATCCGGCGGCTGGCCATGCGGGCGGCCTCGAAGACCGGGCGCATCAGCAGCGCCGACTTGAACACGCTCTGGTTCAGGCGCTCGCGATAGGCGTCCAGATCGTCGATCGGCCGCGTCGCGACACCGCTGTCCATCGCCGCCTTGGCGACAGAGGACGACACGACCCCCACGAGGCGCGGGTCGAACGGTTTGGGGATCAGGTAGTCGGGGCCAAAGGTCATCTGCTCGCCGCTATAGGCGGCGGCGGCTTCGGCGCTGGTCGTGGCGCGGGCCAGCTCGGCGATGCCCTCGATGCAGGCCAGCTTCATCGCGTCGTTGATCTCGGTCGCGCCCACATCCAGCGCGCCGCGAAAGATGAAGGGAAAGCACAGCACGTTGTTGACCTGGTTGGGCACGTCGCTGCGCCCAGTGGCGATGATCGCGTCGGGCGCGACCGAGCGCGCCAGTTCGGGCTGGATTTCCGGGTTCGGGTTCGCCAGGGCGAAGATGATCGGCTTCTTGCTCATCCTGGCGACCATGTCGGCGGTCAGGATGTCCGCGCCGCTCAGGCCCAGGAACATGTCCGCGCCCTCGATCACCTCGTCCAGCGTGCGCTTGTCGCTGGCCTGGGCAAAGATCGCCTTGTGCGGGTTCATGTCCTCGGTGCGGCCCTCATAGACCAGCCCGTGAATGTCGCAGAGCCAGATGTTCTCGCGTTTCGCGCCCATCTTCACCAGCATGTTCAGGCAGGCGATGCCCGCCGCGCCGCCGCCGGTGCTGACGATCTTGACGTCGGCCAGCGATTTCCCGGCCACCAGCATGGCGTTCTTGGCAGCCGCGCCGACGACGATGGCGGTGCCGTGCTGGTCGTCGTGGAACACCGGGATGTTCATCCGCTCGCGGCAGATCTTCTCGACGATGAAACAGTCCGGCGCCTTGATGTCCTCGAGGTTGATCGCCCCGAAGGTCGGGGCGAGCGCACAGACGATATCGGCCAGCTTCTCCGGGTCGGATTCATCCACCTCGATGTCGAAACAGTCGATATTGGCGAATTTCTTGAACAGGACCGCCTTGCCTTCCATCACCGGCTTGCTGGCCAGCGCGCCGATATTGCCCAGCCCCAGAACCGCCGTGCCGTTGGTCACGACGCCGACCATGTTCGCCTTGGTGGTATAGCGCGCCGCCATGGACGGGTCGGCCTTGATCTCGAGACAGGCCTCGGCCACGCCCGGCGAATACGCTCGCGACAGGTCGCGCCCGTTGGCCATCGGCTTGGTCGCGCGGATTTCCAGTTTACCGGGCTTGGGATGCTCGTGATAGAACAATGCGGCCTGGCGCAGCGTCTGGTTGTCGGACATGGCCCGAACTCCTCGTGAAATTTAGTTGAGCCTTAAACTAACTGACGTCGCGGAAACAACATCGAAAATGCCGAAAGGTCTTTCAGTCGTTTGCTTGCAGAATCCCGATCCGGCCTGCACTCTTCGCGAAAAACGGACGGGGAACAGATGGCCGACACCATAGCCGAAATGCGGCTTCCGACAAACGAGTTGCGCGACGACATCCCGTTTTTCACCAAGGTTCTGGGAATGCGGCTCGACATGATCTATCCGGCCGACGACCCGCAGACGGCGGTGTTCTCGGGCCACGGGCTGCGGTTGCGCGTCGAGAAGGGCGCGACCGAACACCCCGGCACGATCCGCATCCTCACGGACGATCCGCTGGGTTTCGCCGGCGGCGCCACCGCGCTGACCGCGCCCAATGGCACGAGGGTCGAGATCGCCGAGCGCAACCCGCCGCTGGTTCTGCCGCAAACGCTGCATTCCTTCGTGGTGCGCCGCCTCGCCGACCAGGCCCCCTGGATCATCGGCCGCGCCGGGATGCAATATCGCGACCTGATCCCCGACCGGTTGGGCGGCTCGATCATCGCCAGCCATATCCGGATTCCCGATGGTGGCCCGGTGCCGGACATGGTGCATTTCCACAAGGTCGGGTTCCAGCTGATCTTCTGCTATCGCGGCTGGGTCGACGTGGTCTACGAGGACCAGGGCCCGCCGATGCGCCTGACCGCCGGCGACTGTTTCGTCCAGCCGCCCGAGATCCGCCACCGCGTCCTTCTGGCCAGCGACAATGTCGAGGTGATCGAGATCGGCGTGCCCGCGGAACACGTCACCGAGATCGATCACGAGATGGAGTTGCCCACGCCGCACCTACGCCCCGATCGCGAATGGCAGGGGCAGAAATTCGTCTTCAACCAGGCCAGGAATGCCGACTGGCGGCCCTTCCGCCTTCCCGGCTTCGTCTGCCGCGATACCACCATCGCCGCGAACACGCGCAACGTGGCCGGGGTGCAGGTCGTGCGCCGCGCGCCGGGCGCGCCTGTCTGGGCCAGCCATGACAGCGACATCCTGTTCACCTTCGTGATGGAGGGCAGCGTCACGCTCGAAGGCGAGGGCCGCGATCCGCAGCGGCTGGAAACCGGCGATGCCTTCGTCATCCCGCCCGGCATGAAGACGCGCCTCAGCGCGGCGAGCGCGGATGTCGAACTGCTCGAAGTCGCCCTTCCCGGCGATTTCGCAACCGAACTGGAGACCGCATGAGCCTGAAAGACGCCGCCGAGCGCGCCCGCCGCAACGCCTATGCGCCCTATTCTAACTTCAAGGTCGGCGCGGCGATCCGCGCCGCCTCGGGCGCGGTCCACATGGGCTGCAACGTCGAGAACGTGGCCTATCCCGAAGGCACCTGCGCCGAGGCCGGGGCCATCGCCGCGATGGTGCTGGCCGGCGATACCGCCGTGGCCGAGGTCTATGTCATCGCCGAAAGCCCGGTGCCGGTCTCGCCCTGCGGGGGCTGCCGCCAGAAACTCGCGGAATTCGGGGCGGGCGACGTGCGCGTGACCATGGCAACGACCGACGGGGCCGAACAGGTCATGACGCTGGCCGAACTGCTGCCCGGCGCCTTCAACACCGATCACATGCGCCGGGACTGACCCGATGGATGCCCGCGCCATCATCGCCAAGCTGAGGCGCCGCGAGGCCCCAGATGCGGCCGAGATCGCGTGGTTCGCCGAGGGCCTGGCCGATGGCACGGTCAGCGACGCGCAGGCCGGTGCCTTCGCGATGGCCGTCTGCATGGGCGAACTGGGCGAAGCGGGGCGCACGGCGCTGACGCTGGCGATGCGCGACAGCGGACAGGTTTTGCGCTGGGACCTGCCCGGCCCGGTGGTCGACAAGCATTCGACCGGCGGGGTGGGCGATTGCGTCTCGCTGGTGCTGGCCCCGGCGCTCGCCGCCTGCGGGGCCTACGTGCCGATGATCTCGGGCCGCGGGCTCGGCCATACCGGCGGCACGCTCGACAAGCTCGAAGCCATTCCGGGGGTCGCGACCTCGGTGCCGCTCGACCGGCTGCACCGGATCGTCGCCGATGTGGGCTGCGCCATCGTCGGCGCCACCGCCGAGGTCGCCCCGGCGGACAGGCGGCTCTACGCGATTCGCGACGTGACCGCGACGGTCGAAAGCCTGGACCTCATCACCGCGTCGATCCTGTCCAAGAAGCTGGCGGCGAACCTCGATGCGCTGGTGCTCGACGTCAAGCTGGGCAGCGGCGCCTTCATGAAATCGCCCGATGCCGCGCGCGCCTTGGCCGAGGCGCTGACCAAGACCGCCAATGCCGCCGGCTGCCGCACCACCGCGCTGATCACCGACATGGATCAACCGCTCGCCCCGGCGCTGGGCAACGCGCTCGAAGTGGCCGAGGTGATGCGGGTCCTGACCGGGCAGGCCGAGGGGCCGCTGCTGCATCTCACGGCGGCGCTCGGTGGCGTGGTGCTGGCGGATGCGGGGTTGGTCGACGACGTGCAGGACGGGGCCGATCGCGTGGTCGCCGCCGTGCGCGACGGCCGCGCCGCCGAACGGTTCGGCCGCATGATCGCCGAGCAGGGCGGCCCGCTGTCCTTCACCGCCGACTGGGCGCGGTTCCTGCCCGAAGCGACCGTGATCCACGAGGTCGCGGCCCCCCGCGACGGCCATGTTGCGGCCATCGACGGCGAGGCGCTGGGCCTGGCCGTGGTCGCGCTGGGCGGCGGGCGGCTGGTCGAAAGCGACGTGATCGACCCGGCGGTCGGCCTGTCCGGACTCGTGCGGCTCGGTCAGACGGTGCGGCGCGGCCAGCCGCTGGCGCTGGTCCATGCCGGGCGCGAGGACGCGGCGCAGGCGGCGCGCGCGGCGGTGCTGGCCGCGATCACCCTGTCGCCGCAGCCGCCCGCTCTGCCCGACCTCATTCATGAAAGGATCGGCTGATGGCGCGCGCGTTTCTCGTGGTGATGGATTCCGTCGGCATCGGCGGCGCGCCGGATGCCGGGCGCTTTTTCAACGGCAGCGTGCCCGATACCGGCGCCAACACCGTGGCCCATATCGCCCAGGCCTGTATGGCCGGACAGGCCGAGCACGGCCGCAGCGGCCCGTTGCACCTGCCCATTCTCGACGCGCTCGGGCTGGGGGCCGCGGTGCGGCTGGCGTCGGGCGCTGCGACGCCGGGTCTGGGGGCGACTCCCACCGGCCTCTGGGGGGCCGCGACCGAGGTGTCGCCCGGCAAGGACACGCCCTCGGGCCATTGGGAACTGGCCGGCGTGCCGGTGCCCTGGACCTGGCACTTCTTTCCCGACACGCACCCGGCCTTTCCCGAACGGGTGAGCGCCGCGATCGCCAGCGCGGCGGGCACCGACGGGATACTGGGCGACTGCCACGCCTCGGGCACCCAAATCATGGACGATCTCGGCGCCGCGCACATGCGCAGCGGCTGGCCGATCTGCTACACGTCGGCGGATTCCGTGCTGCAGATCGCCGCGCATGAAGAGACCTTCGGCCTCGACCGCCTGCTCGCAGTCTGCAAGGCGGTCGCACCGATGCTGCACGAGATGAAGGTGGGCCGGGTGATCGCGCGCCCCTTCATCGGCACCGCGGACACCGGCTTCACGCGCACCGGCAACCGGAAGGATTTCGCCATTGCCCCGCCCGCGCCGGTCCTGACCGACTGGGTGCAGCAGGCCGGCGGGCGGGTCCACGCGCTCGGCAAGATCGGCGACATCTTCTCGATGCAGGGCATCGACGAGTTGCGCAAGGGCAGCGATGCAGAACTGATGGCTCATCTCGCCGATCTGGTCGACACCGCCGGGCCGGGCAGCCTGACCTTCGCCAATTTCGTCGAGTTCGACAGCGGCTATGGTCACCGGCGCGACATCGCGGGCTATGCCGCCGCGCTCGAATGGTTCGACGCGGCGCTGGGTCCGATCCTGTCGCGGCTGCGCCCGGACGACATCCTGCTGCTGACAGCGGATCACGGCAACGATCCCAGCTGGATCGGCAGCGACCACACCCGCGAGCGCGTGCCGGTGCTGGTGGCGGGCAAGGGAGCCGGGTCCATCGGCCATGTCGCCTTCGTCGACGTGGCCGCCAGCGTCGCACATCACCTCGGCGTTCCGTCGCGCGGGCCGGGGCGCAGCTTTTTCTGACATCGCGCGCGCATCCGGGTTGCAGACCGGGGCGGGCTGGCCCAAAAAGATCGGGCCGCCACACTGGGAGAGCCGCAATGCCTGAAAGCGTCACCGTCGTCGATCACCCGCTGGTTCAGCACAAGCTCAGCCTGATGCGCGAGAAGGGCACCTCGACCGCCGTGTTCCGCCAGTTGCTGCGCGAGATCACCGAGTTGCTCGCCTACGAGGTGACGCGCGACATGGCGATGACGGTCAAGCGGATCGACACCCCGCTCGAGTCGATGGACGCGCCGACGCTGGCCGGCAAGAAGCTCGCGCTGATCTCGATCCTGCGCGCCGGCAACGGCATGCTCGACGGGGTGCTCGAACTGATCCCGCTGGCGCGGGTCGGCTTCATCGGGCTCTACCGCGACGAGACGACCCTGCAGCCCGTGCAATACTATTTCAAGGTGCCGCAGGGGCTCGACGATCGCCTCGTGATCGTGGTCGACCCGATGCTGGCGACGGGCAATTCCTCGGCCGCCGCCGTCGATCTGCTGAAAGAGGCCGGAGCGACCAACATCCGCTTCCTCTGCCTGCTCGCCGCCCCCGAGGGGGTCAAGCGCATGTCCGAGGCCCATCCGGACGTGCCGATCTTCACCGCCGCCGTTGACCGGGGGTTAAATGAAAAGGGATACATCATGCCGGGCCTGGGCGATGCGGGCGACCGCATGTTCGGCACCAAGTAGGCGCGGCGCGCCCTGCCGGAAGGCGACCGCGCGGCCGCATGGATTGTGAGGATCGAATGAGCCAGACGCGTTTCCTGATCGCCACCCTGTTCTGCCTGTTGCCGGCGTTGGGCCCGCTTTCGGCCCAGGGGCTTTCCGGCCCCGCCGACAGCCCGCCGCCGGGTTTTGCCGGCACCGAATATGTCGACGGGCGGGGCTGTGTCTTTGCCCGCGCCAGCATCGACGGCGTCGTGACCTGGGTGCCGCGCCGTGATGCGACCCGCGTGCAGGTCTGCGGGCGCACGCCCACCCGCACCGCCGCCATGGCGACCCCGGCACCGCGCAGCGCGGCCGCGCCGGCGGGCCAAACGCGCATCATTCCCCGGCACGTCTATGACAACCGCCGCAACACGGTGGTGATGGCCGTGCCGCGCGGCTACCGCCCGGCCTGGGACGATGGCCGGCTCAACCCGCACCGGACCGAGATGATCCTCGCGCCCAGCATGATCCGTCCGCATCGCGCGCCGCCGGCCGGTTTCACGGCGGGCTGGGGCGATGGGCGGCTGAACCCGCATCGCGGCGTCCGCAGCGCGCAGGGGGAGGCGCAGACCGATCGCATCTGGACGCGGACCGTGCCGCGCAGCCTGCGCCCGCTGCCGACCGACGTGCCGGTGGTGCAGATCGACCGGTCGGCCCTGCCGCAAGCCATCGCCTTCCAGGAACCGGGCCCGCCGATACGACAGCAGGCGGGCGGCCTCGCCGTGACGCGCCTGTCGACACGCGCGGGTGACGCACGTTTTCCGCCCAAGGCGGATCGCTGACTCCCGGCCTTGCGGGACCCGGATCGGGTCAGCCGCAGATCGATTGCAGCAGCAGCCAGTCGCGATCCCGCAGCACCGGCTCCGGCGATTGCCCCGCCATCGGGTCGGCCTCGATCAGGCTCAGCACGCTCTCGCCGCTGCCGTCCAGCGCATAGGCATAGGGGGTCGAGGGGATACCGGCCTCGGCGAACGCGCCCAGCAGGCTGTCGACCGCGTCCGGCGCGCGCTTGGCCTGCGTCATCCGTTCGGCATGGGCGTCGAGCGTGTCCTGCGTCACCTCGCCCGTCGTCAGCAGGCGGAACGTGGCCACCGGCCCCGCCTCGGCCAGCATCCGGGCCAGCGGATCCGAACCCGCCGCGCGCACCCGCTCGGCCAGCACATAGCCCGCCACCACGGCCGGATCCTCGTGATCCTCCAGCAGCGAACGGTGAATCAGAACGATCCCGCCCGGCAATGCCCGGCTGTCGGTGACCCCGGTGCGCAGCACGACCAGCTTGCGCACGCCGGTGCGCCGGGCCAGCCGCGTCAGCGCCGGCGCCGCCTCGGGTGTCAGGCAGGCCCGCCCCGCGACGCGCTCGATCCGGCCCAGCACCGCTTCGCCGATCGCCTGCCGCTTGACGGCCGGGACCACGCCCATCGTGTGCCGCACCAGCGCGCCCGGCAGCCACAGCGTCATCAGCAGGATCAGCGCCACCAGCACCCCGATCACGCTGGCCTGCCGCAACCGGCCAGGGCGCGGGCGGGTGCGCTCCACCGCCAGGCGCAGCTTCTCGATCGCCTCGACCATGGCGGTCTCGTTGGCGGCGATCTCGAGCGTTTCGCCGGGGTCGCCATCGGGGCAATAGATCGCCGGCAGCTCTCCGGGATTGACGCGGTCCAGCGCCGCCAGCGACCAATGCGCCAGCGCCGTCTCCTTCATGTCGGTGATGGTCAGGGTGGCCTCGCCGATCGACACGATCACGTCACGGCGCTGCTCCAGCGGACTCGCGCGCCACAGGCCGGAGGCTTCCAGCCGGTCGTATTCCTTCAATGCGGTCATCTGGCGGAGTCTGCACGGCCTCTCTTTGCGCCGGATGCTAGCACGGGCGGCAGGAGAGCGGCAAACGGCTTTGACGCCGCGCGCTCACAACCGCGCCGCGAGGCTGCGCAGCTCGAATTTCTGGATCTTGCCGGTCGATGTCTTGGGCAATTCCTGGAACACCACCTTCTTGGGTGACTTGAACCCGGCCAGCGTTTCGCGCGCAAAGGCGATCAGGTCGGCCTCGGTCGCGCTGGCCCCGTCCTTCAGCTCGACAAAGGCGCAGGGCACCTCGCCCCATTTCTCGTCCGGTTTTGCGACCACGGCGGCCAGCAGCACGTCGGGATGGTTCATCAGCACGCCCTCGACCTCGACCGAGCTGATGTTCTCGCCGCCCGAGATGATGATGTCCTTGGCGCGGTCGGCGATCTGGATATAGCCGTCCGGATGCTGCACGGCGATGTCGCCGGAATGGAAATAGCCGCCCTTGAAGGCCTCCGCCGTCGCCTCGGGGTTCTTGTAATAGCCCTTCATCACGCCGTTGCCGCGCATCACGATCTCGCCCTGCGCCGCGCCGTCCATCGCGATCTGGTGCATGGCGTCATCGACCACGGTGATATGCTCCATGAACGGCATGGCGACGCCCTGCCGCGCCTTGATCGCAGCCCGCGCCGGCCCTTCGAGGTGGTCCAGATGCGGCCCCCAGGTGCATTCGGTGGCCGGCCCATAGACCTCGGTCAGCCCGTAGACCTGCGTCACGTGAAAGCCCATCGGCTCGATCTTGGCGAGCGTGGCCGGGGCAGGGGGGGCGCCGGCGGTGAACACCTCGACGACGTGGTCGAAGTCGCGCCGCTCGGTCTCGGGCGCGTTGACCAGCGTGTTCAGCACGATGGGCGCGCCACCGAAATGGGTCGCCTTCTCGTCGGCGATGGCGTCGAAGATCGCCTTGGCGGTGATGTCGCGGCAACAGACGATCGTGCCGCCGACCATCGGCATCATCCAGGTGTGGCACCAGCCGTTGCAGTGAAACAGCGGCACGATGGTCAGGTAGCGCGGGCGCAGCACCATGCCCCAGCTGATCACCTGGCCCATGGCGTTCAGATAGGCGCCGCGATGGTGATAGACCACGCCCTTGGGCCGTCCGGTTGTGCCGCTGGTATAGTTCAGTGCGATGCTTTCCCATTCGTCCGCGGGCATCACCCAGTCGAAGTCGTGCTCGGCATTGCCCAGCACCTGTTCGTAGAGGGCGTGCCGCCCGCTCGCCGGATGGCCCGCCGGCGCGTCCGGCACCTCGATCAGGATCGGCGCGGGGCCCTCCAGCTGCGCGACGGCGGCTTCGACGGTGTTCAGGAACTGGCTATCGACCAGCACCACCTTGGCCCCGCCATGGCCGAGGATATAGGCCACCGTGCCCACATCCAGCCGCGTGTTGATCGCGTTCAGCACCGCCCCGCAGGCGGGCACGCCGAAATGCGCCTCGGCATGGGCGGGGATGTTGGGCAGCACCGTCGCCACCACGTCTCCGGGTTTCACCCCCAGCGCGGCGAGGGCGGCGGCCAGCCGCGTGCAACGGTCGTAATATTCGGCATAGGTCTTGCGATGCGCACCATACACCACCGCCAGCTCGTCCGAGAACACATGCGCGGCGCGGCGCAATCCCGACAGCGGGGTCAGCGGCACGTGGTTCGCGGCGCATTTGTCCAACCCGGTTTCGTCAGCCATCCATCCCATGATCTCGCTCCCTTGCCTGCTGGTCCGTCCCGATCTGGACGTGGATATTGCGCCGGGAACGCGCGAATGGAAAGTGGCGATCGGCCAGCGGCGCCCGTTGCGAGGATTGCGCTTGCGGCGCAATCGGCTAGCGTGCCGCCATGATCCTGAGCCCCGGCCGCACCTACGTCTTCATCCACATTCCCAAGACCGGGGGCACCTCGCTCGCGCTGGCGCTCGAGGCGCGCGCGATGCGCGACGATCTCATGCTGGGCGACACGCCCAAGGCGCTCAAGCGGCGGCGGCGGCTCGGCGGCGCACAGGCGCGCGGCCGGTTGTGGAAACATTCGACCCTGGCCGACATAGACGGCCTCGTGCCCGACGAAACCCTCAAGAACCTGTTCGCCTTCACCCTGGTGCGCAATCCCTGGGACCGGGCGGCCAGCTATTATCATTGGCTGCGCACGCAACAATTCGACCACCCCGCGGTCACGCTGGCGAAAGACACCGATTTCCCGGCGTTCCTGTCACACCCGCACACACAGGCCAGCCTGACGCGGCACCCGGCCCGCAGCTACATGCGCCGCGCCGACGGGGCGGAACAGTGCAACGCCTATATCCGCATCGAACACTTCGCCGAAGATGCCGCGCCGCTGTTTGCCCATCTGGGGTTCGATCTGACGTTGCCGCACGCCAACCGATCAACCCGCCCCGCCGACTATCGCGCCGCCTACACCGATCAAGCCGCCGAGATCGTCGCCTCCTGCTGTGCCGAAGACATCGCGCGCTTTGGCTATGCGTTCGACCCGTCGCCCTGACGCGCCACCAGCCGCCACAGCCCGTCGATCACGGCGCCCAATACTGCGGTCAGGACCACGACAAACAGGGCCGCTTCAAGTCGGAACAAGGCGTTTTCCGGCCCCGGTGCCAGGCCCATCAGGATCGCCGCGGTAAAGGCGGCGGCGGACCACGGGCCGGGATTGGGCAGCATCCGCAACCCGACCACGATCAGCGCAAAGGCCAGCGGTGCCGCCACGTCCGGCGGCAGGTCCAGAGGCGTGAGCAGAACCGCCGCCCCGCAGCCGAGCGTCGCCCCGACCCCATAGCGCAGCGCGCTGCGCAAAGTGCGGCCCTGCGGCGCGACCGCGCGAAAGATGAACAACAGCACCATCCAATACCCCAGCGGCGCGGCCTGCCATTCCACAACCCATGTGGTCACAACCAGCCCCGCGAACAGGAACAGGGCAAGGCCAAGCCCGAAGGCGGGTTTCGCCGGTGGGGCCGCAACCCGGCCTGTCAATCCCAAGACCCAGGTCGCGCCCGCGCCCCAAGCCACACCCAAAGAGAGAAACGGCAGGGCCGCCATCGGCTCCGGCGTCGACGGGACCAGCAGAACCGACAGGAACCCGTAAAGCGACAGGACAAAGGACCGCCCGCCCACGGTGCTGGCCTCGATCCCGGCGAGCGCGATCAGAACCGCGCCGATCATCCACACTCCGATGATCCCCGGTGAACCCGCCAGCAGCGCCACGGCAAGGATCAGCGTGCCCCCCGCGCCCAGCGATGTCCCGAGCCGCCCAAGCAGCCCCCCCGCCAGCCCCGCGATCAACCCGATTGCGGCCGGGACCAGACTGCCCTCCCAAAAGAAAGCGGTCGGCACCAGAAGCCCGGCACCGACCGCGATCAGAATGGCCACCATGGTCCAGGGCAGAACCGGGGCCGGTGGGGCAGGGCGCGTATCCTGTGTCATCTGCGCGCCCCGCCTTTTTCCTTACGCTGCCGCCGCTTCCGGGGCGAAGCGGCCATAGAAGGTCTGTCCCTTCTCGGCCATCTCGCGCAGCAGCGCCGGGCACTTGAAGCGCTCGCCATAGGCCGCTTCCAACTGGTCGCAGCGTTCGGCGGCATAGGGTGCGCCGATGATGTCCAGCCAGCTCAGCGGGCCACCCGACCAGGGCGCAAAGCCCCAGGCCAGGATCGCGCCGACATCGGCCTCGCGGATATCCTCGACCACGCCTTCCTCCAGCGCGCGGACCGCTTCCAGCACCTGCGCGAACATCAGCCGTTCCTGCACTTCGATCAGGTCTGGCTGCTTGTCCGCCAGCGGGTACTTGTCGTGGATGCCTTTCCAGTACCCCAGACGCTTGCCCTTCTCGTCATAGTCGAAGTAGCCCGCCTTGGCCTTGCGCCCCAGACGCCCCTGTTCCTCCATCCAGAACACGAGGTTGTCGGCCTCCGACGCCGGATAGTCGTCGCCCATCGCCTCCATCGTGGCGCGGGTGATCTTGGCGGCCAGGTCGATGCTGGTCTCGTCGCCAAGCTGCACCGGGCCGACCGGGAAGCCGAGCTGCTGCGCGGCATGGTCGATCAGCACCGGCGCGACGCCCTCGGTGATCATCCGCGTGGCCTCGTTGCCATAGGGGATGATGCAGCGGTTGCAGTAGAAGAACCGCGCGTCGTTGACCACGATCGGCGTCTTGCGGATCTGGCGCACGTAATCCAGCGCCTTGGCGACCGCGCGCGGGCCGGTCTCCTTGCCCTTGATGATCTCGACCAGCAGCATCTTTTCCACCGGGCTGAAGAAGTGGATGCCGATGAACTGCTCGGGGCGCTTGGACGCCTTGGCCAGGCCGGTGATCGGCAGGGTCGAGGTGTTGGAGGCGAAAATGCAATCCTCGGGGATGATCGCCTCGACCTTCTGGGTCATCTCGGCCTTCACCTTGGGATCCTCGAACACCGCTTCGATGATCAGGTCGCAGCCCTTGAGAGCGTCGAGATCCGGGGTGGCGGTGATGAGGCCCAGCATCGCCTCTTTCTTCTCGGGCGTCACCTTCTTGCGGGCGATGCCCTTGTCCAGATACGCCTCGGTATAGGCCTTGCCCTTGTCGGCGGCCGCCTGGTCGCGGTCGATCAGCACGACCTCGATCCCGGCCTGTGCCGACACCAGCGCGATCCCCGCGCCCATCATGCCCGCACCCAGCACGCCCAGCTTCTTGACCCGCTGATCGGCCACGTCCTTGGGACGTACCGCGCCTTTTTCCAGCGCTTCCTTGTTCACGAAGAGCGAGCGTACCATGGCGCTCGAGGACGGGTTCATCAGCACATGGGTAAACCAGCGCGCCTCGATCCGCAGCGCGGTGTCGAAATCGACCAGCGCGCCTTCATAGACCGCGCTCAGCAGCGCCTTGGCCGCCGGAAACGCGCCCTTGGTCTTGCCATGCACCATGGCGGCGGCCCCGACGAAGGTCATGAAGCCCGCCGGGTGGTAGGGCGCACCGCCGGGCATCTTGTAGCCCTTGGCGTCCCACGGCTTGACCAGGTCGGCATCCTTGGCGTTCAGCACCCACGCGCGCGCGGCGGCGACCGGGTCGTCCGCCACTTCGTCGATCAGGCCCGCCGCCTTGGCCTTGGCCGGCTCCAGCATCTTGCCTTCCAGCAGGAAGGAGGACGCCCCCATCGCGCCCAGCTTGCGCACCAGCCGCGTGGTGCCGCCACCGCCGGGGAACAGGCCGACCATGATCTCGGGCAGGCCGATCCGCGCCTTGGGGTTGTTGGCGGCAAAGATGCGATGCGTGGCCAGCGGCAGCTCGAGGCCGATGCCCGCCGCCGTGCCGGGCAGGGCCGAGGCGATCGGCTTGCCACCCTTCTTGGTCTTGGGGTCCATCCCCGCCAGCTCAAGCTTGCGCATCATGTGATGGCCCTGCATCACGAAATCGAACAGCGCCGCCGCCGGGTCGTCGCCCGACTGGTCACGGATCACCGCCAACTGGGTGAGGTCCATGCCCCCGGCAAAGCTGTCGGGCTTGCCCGAGGTGATGACGATGCCCTTGACCGCATCGTCGGCCAGCGCGTCATCCATCAGCGCGTTCAACTCGCGCATGCCGTCCATGCGCATGACGTTCATGGATTTCTCCGGAACGTCCCAGGTGATGATGGCGACGCCGTCGGCGTCCTTCTTCATTGTGAAATCGGTCATGTCTTGTCTCCTGATCCGGCGCTCTTACACGCGCTCAATGATCGTTGCCGCGCCCATGCCGGACGCGATGCACAGGGTCGCGAGGCCGGTCTGCTTGCCGGTGCGTTCCAGCTCGTCCAGCAGCGTGCCGATGATGATCGCGCCCGTGGCCCCCAGCGGGTGACCCATCGCGATCGACCCGCCGTTGACGTTGACCAGCTCCGGGTCGACGTCGAACGCCTGCTGGAAGCGCAGCACGACGCTGGCGAAGGCTTCGTTGACCTCGAACAGGTCGATGTCGCCGATCTCCATGCCGGAGTCCGCCAGGATCTTCTGCGTCACCGGCACCGGGCCGGTCAGCATGATGGTGGGATCGGTGCCGATCTTGGCGGTCGCCTTGATCCGGGCGCGGGGCGTCAGGCCCCATTTCTCGCCGAATGCCTTGTTGCCGATCAGCACGGCAGCGGCGCCATCCACGATGCCCGAGGAGTTCCCGGCATGATGGATGTGCTCGATCTTCTCCAGATGCGGGTACTTCAGCAGCGCAACGTTATCAAAGCCCGGCATCTGCTCGCCCATCATCTGGAAGGCCGGGTTGAGGCTGCCGAGGCTCTGCATGTCCGTCTGCGGGCGCATGTATTCGTCGTGATCCAGGATCGGCAATCCGTTCTGGTCGCGCACGGTGATGACGGATTTCGAGAACCGCTGCTCGTCCCAGGCCTGCTTGGCGCGGCGCTGGGATTCCATCGCCAGCGCGTCGGCCTGGTCGCGGGTAAAGCCGTATTCGGTGGCGATGATGTCGGCCGAAATGCCCTGCGGCACGAAATAGCTGTCGAACGCGACCGTGGGATCGGCCGCGATGGCGGCACCGTCGCTGCCCATCGGCACCCGGCCCATCATCTCGACCCCGCCGGCGATATAGGCGTCACCCGCCCCGCCGCGCACCTGGTTCGCGGCCAGGTTCACGGCCTCCATGCCGCTGGCGCAGAACCGGTTGATCGCAAGGCCCGGGATCGTCTCGTCGAGATCGGAGGCCAGAACGGCAGAGCGCGCAAGGCAGCCGCCCTGTTCCATCACCTGGGTCACGTTGCCCCAGATCACGTCCTCGACCGCGTGACCGTCGAGATTGTTGCGCTCCTTCACCGCGTTCAGCGTCAGGGCGGACAGGCGCAGGCTGGTGACTTCGTGCAGGCTGCCATCCTTGCGGCCCTTGCCGCGCGGAGTGCGCAGCGCGTCGTAGATATAGGCTTCGGTCATGGGTTTCTCTCCTTCAGGCGCGGTCCGCGGGGGAACCGGGCATCAGATCGTAGGGGGCTTTCCAGCCCGGTGTTTGCGAAAGACGCGTCAGCCACGCGTCGATATGGGGCCAGTCGGCCCTGTCGAACCCGAAAGGTTCGGGATAGTAGAGGTAGCCGCAGCAGGACAGGTCGGCATTGGTGATGCCGTCGCCGACGATCCAGTCGCGCCCCTCCAGATGCGCATTCAGCAGCTCGTAGGCGCCCTTGAGCCGGCCCTGGTTGAACGCGATAACCTCGGCCGGGCGCTTGTCCTCGGGCAGGAAGTTCATCAGGAACCGCGTCATCCCGGCCGTCGAGCTGAGCTTGTGGTTGTCCCAGAGCACCCAACGGAAGATCTCGTAGTTCTCGTCCCGGGTCTTGCCGCCGAACTTGCCCGATTTCTCGGTGACATAGGCCTGGATCGCGCCGGATTGCCCGGTCTTGAAATCGCCGTCCACCAGCACCGGGGCTTCGCCGAGGGCGTTCACATTCGCGCGGTACTCCGGGGAGCGGGTTTCCCCGTTGAAGAAGTCGACGAAGACCGGCTCCCAGTCCAGACCCGAGAGTTCCAGCGCCAGCGCTGCCTTGTAGGAGTTTCCGCTTTCACCGAAGCAGTAGAGTTTCATGGTCATGGTCGGCCTTTCGATTGTGATGGCGGAGCGGGGGTTTCACACCCCCGCACCCCCGTGGAGTATTTCGACGAAGATGAAGCAGCGGCGCCTTGGCGATAACCGGACGTTAACCTCGATGGGGCAGCCTCGCGGATGCGGTACAGGCTGGAGAGCCGATGACCGCCGAAGGTGAAGACGCCCCCGTCCGGATGGCAGTCGCCCAGTGGCGGGGGCGCATTTTCATCTTCGGAAAAATACTCCCGCCGGAGGCGGTCCTGCGTTTCCGCTTGCGATGGTGTTCGCAGGGTCAAAGCGACCTCGCAATCAGCTCTTTCATGATCTCGTTGGTGCCGCCGTAGATGCGCTGCACCCGTGCATCCGTCCACATTTCGGCGATGGCGTATTCCTGCATGTAGCCATAGCCGCCGTGCAGCTGCAGGCAGGCGTCGAGCACTTCGCCCTGGGTGTCGGTGGTCCAGTATTTCGCCATCGCGGCCTTCTCGACGCTCAGGTTGCCCGCGATCAGGTCGCGGATGCAGTCGTCCAGGAAGGCTTCCGCCACCTTGAGCTTGGTCTTGCATTCCGCCAGCTGGAACCGCGTGTTCTGGAACTGAAGCAGGTTGCCGCCAAACGCTTCACGCTCCTTGCAATAGGCGATGGTGCGTTCGACCGCACCCTGCATCGCGCCGACCGATTCGACCGCGATGATCAGCCGTTCCTGCGGCAATTGCTGCATCATCTGGTAGAAGCCGCGCCCTTCCTCGCCGCCGAGGATGTTCTCGGGCGGGATCTCCACGTCGTCGAAGAACAGCTCGGACGTGTCCGACGCGTGCTTGCCGATCTTGTCGAGGTTGCGCCCGCGGGTGAAGCCTTCGGCGCCCTCGGTCTCGACCGCCACCAGCGAGATGCCCTTGGCGCCGAGCGAAGGATCGGTCTTGGCGGCCACGAGGATCAGGTCGGCATGCTGGCCGTTGGTGATGAAGGTCTTCTGCCCGCTCAGCCTGTAGGCGTTGCCGTCCCTGACCGCCTTCGTCTTGATCGCCTGCACGTCCGAGCCGGCCGAGGGTTCGGTCATCGCCAGGGCGCCGACCATCTCGCCGCGCGCCATTTTCGGCAGCCAGGCCTTCTTCTGCTCTTCCGAGCCGTAGGCCAGCACGTAATGCGCCACGATGCCCGAATGGATGCTGTTGCCCCAGCTGGCCAGGTTGGCCCGTGCGGCCTCCATCAGGATCACCGCTTCGTGGCCGAAATCGCCGCCGGCGCCGCCGTATTCCTCGGGGATCGAGGAGCAGAGCAGGCCCAGTTCGCCCGCCTGCGGCCAGATGCTCTTGTCCATCTCGCCCTGGGTGCGCCATTTCTCGATCTGCGGCACCCAGGCGTCTTCGAAGAAAGTGCGGGCCATTTCGGCCAGCATCCGGTGTTCGTCGGTCATCCAGCTTTGGGACATGGGCGCTCCTTACGTCTTGTGGGGGTCGATCCCGGCCATGTGCCGGCCGGGTCGGGTCGCGTCGATCTCGCCGCGCAGGTCATCCACGTCACTGAACGCAAGGGCCCGCTCGCACATGCCTGCGCCGCCGGTCCGGGCGGCGGCAGGGCTGTGGGTCGGGCAAACGCGGTTCGGCATGATGTCCTGCAGCGAGAGTCAGGGGCGCGGCGACCCGCTTGGGGCCGCCGCGCCGAGGGATCAGAAGTTCGCCGCGTCCAGCGCCATCACCGTGTCCGCCCCGGTCTGGATGCGGGTCAGGTGCAGCGCCGTCGCCGGCAGTTGACGCGCCATGTAGTAGCGCCCCGTGGCCAGCTTTGTCTCGTGGAACGCCGCGTCAGCGGTGCCCGACTTCAGCGCGTCCATCGAGGCCTTCGCCATCCGGGCCCACATCAGGCCCAGGCAGACATGGCCGAACATGTGCATGAAGTCGGTCGAGCCGGCCAGCGCGTTGTTCGGGTTCTTCATGCCGTTCTGCATGAAATACATGCCGGCGGCCTGCAGGTCCTTGGACGCCGCCTTGAGCGGCTCGAGGAAATCCCGGTCGAAGGCTTCGTCCTGGCCGGCATTCTCCTTGGCATAGCTCTTCACCAGGTCGAAGAAGGCCATCACGTGCTTGCCGCCGTCCTGCGCCAGCTTGCGGCCGACGAGGTCGAGCGCCTGAACGCCATTGGCGCCTTCGTAGATCATCGCGATGCGGGCGTCGCGGGTGAACTGCGACATGCCCCATTCCTCGATATAGCCGTGCCCGCCATAGACCTGCTGGGCCTGCACCGTCATGTCATAGCCCTGATCGGTCAGGAAGCCCTTGATGACCGGGGTCAGCAGCGACACGAGGCCGTCGGCGTCCTTGTCTTGGCTGCGATGGGCGCGGTCGATCATCGTGGCGCCCCACAGGATGAAGGCCCGGGCACCCTCGACGAAGGATTTCTGGTCCATCAGGCTGCGGCGGATATCCGGGTGCACGATCAGCGGATCGGCCGGGCCGTCCGGGTTCTTCGCGCCGGTCACGTCGCGGCCCTGCAGGCGGTCCTTGGCGTATTCCAGCGCGTTCTGATAGGCCGCGTCGGCCTGGGCCAGGCCCTGCATGCCGACGCCCAGGCGGGCCTCGTTCATCATGGTGAACATGGCGCGCATGCCCTTGTGCTCCTCGCCCAGCAGGTAGCCGGTCGCCTCGTCATAGTTCATGACGCAGGTCGAGTTGCCATGGATGCCCATCTTCTCCTCGATCTTGCCGCAGGTCACGCCGTTGCGCGCGCCCAGGCTGCCGTCCTCGTTGACCATGAACTTCGGCACGATGAAGAGCGACACGCCCTTGATGCCCTCGGGGCCGCCGACGATCTTGGCCAGCACCAGGTGGACGATGTTGTCGGCCATGTCATGCTCGCCGGAGGAGATGAAGATCTTCTGGCCCGAGATCTTGTAGCTGCCGTCGCCCTGCGGTTCCGCCTTGGTGCGCATCAGGCCGAGGTCGGTGCCGCAATGCGGCTCGGTCAGGTTCATGGTGCCGGTCCATTCGCAGGACACCATCTTGGGCAGGTACATGTCCTTCTGCGCGTCGGTGCCGTGCGCAAGGATCGCGCTGGCCGCGCCGTGGGTCAGGCCCTGGTACATGGTGAACGCCTGGTTGGCGGCCGAGAACATCTCGCCCACGGCGGTTCCGATCAGGTAGGGCATGTTCTGCCCGCCATACTGCTCGGGCATGTCCAGACCCGGCCAGCCGCCTTCCTTGACCTGCTCGAACGCCGCCTTGAAGCCGGTCGGCGTGCGCACCACGCCGTTCTCCAGCGTGCAGCCCTCGGTGTCGCCCACGGCGTTCAGCGGCTGCAGCACTTCCGAGCTGATCTTGCCGGCTTCCTCCAGGATGGCGCTGGTGAAGTCGGGCTCCAGCTCGTCATATCCGGGAATGTCGGTCTCGGTGATCTTCAGCACGTCGTGCAGAAGGAATTGCATGTCCTTGGTCGGGGCGGTGTAGCTTGGCATCTCGGTTGTTCCTGTTGATTCAGTGTGGTCGATAGTCGGCAGTCGGGACCTTATGCGGTCACTCGGCGGCTTTCCGGTCCGGCCGGGCGTTGGCGATGATCTTCTCGCCCCATTCCAGCTGGCTCTTCAGTTCGTCGATCGCCTGGGTCAGCTCGTCGCGCTGACGTTCCATGTCGGCCAGACGTTCGCGGGCGATGTCGTAGGTGCGCACCAGTTGCGTGTGCTGCTGGTCGCCCATGTGGTAGAGGTCCAGCAACTGGCGGATCTCTTCCAGGCTGAAGCCGAAGCGCTTGCCGCGCAGGATCAGCTTCAGGCGAGCCCGGTCACGCTTGGTGAACAGGCGGCGTTGCCCGTCGCGGACGGGAAACAGCAATTCCTTGGATTCGTAGAACCGCAGGGTGCGCGGCGTCACGTCGAACGCGTCGCACATTTCGCGGATCGTCATCATGTCATCGGTCATAACTCATACTCTCGGTATCCGTGCTCACGAGAGGTAGGTGAGGGCGATGGCATGAGATTGCAACAGGCAGTTGACGTTGACGTAAGCTGAACGTCACGTCACTTCGCGCGGAGTTCGGAATGCCGGTCAAAGGCTCCGCCGGATGGCCGGAAACCGGATCGCGCCGGCCCGCTGTCCGGTCGTCCTTTCGGGGTCAGGCGAGGTTGGCGGCGGTCTCGTCGCGCAGGGTCTTCAGCTCGTGAATCGCCTCCTGGAGCTGCTCCAGCTGGCTCTCCAACTCGACCATCTGGCGATCGGCCATCTCGATGAAGGCCTGCGCCTGCGCGTCGGTGCCTTCCTTCTCGTAGATCAGCAGCCACTGGCGGATGTCTTCCAGCTGGAAACCGTATTTGCGCCCGCGCAGGATCAGGCTCATCCGGGCCGATTCCCGCGGTCCGTAGAACCGGGCGCGGCCTTCGCGGTCCGGTTGCAGCAACTCGATGTACTCGTAATAGCGAAGGGTGCGCGGCGTCACGTCGAACTTGGCGCACATTTCCTTGAATGACAGACGTGAGTCGGACATGCGTTCCTCTTCCCTGATGCTCAAACCGTAGGCGCAAGTCAGACCGAGCGCAACCAGCGGGCTTGCCCTTTGGCGCGCGGGCTGATCATAAGGGCGCCACGTCGGAAACAGGAGATTGGAGCCATGGTCGACAAGGTCAAGCTGGCGCGTCAGTTCATCGAGGCGATCCCGCATTCCAGGGCGCTCAACATGCAGCTGACGGATATCGGCGCAGGCACCGCCACGATCGAAATGCCCTATGACGACCGCCTGATCGGCGACCCCAAGACCGGGGTGATCCACGGCGGCGCGGTCTCGGCCATGATGGACACCTGCTGCGGCGCGGCGGTGATGAGCCACCCCTCCGCCCCCGGCGGCACCGCCACCATCGATCTCAGGATCGACTACATGCGCGCCGCGACGCCGGGTCAGTCGATCCGCACCACCGCGACCTGCTATCACATCACCCGCAACGTCGCCTTCGTGCGCGCCACCGCCACCGATGACGACATGGACCGCCCGGTCGCCACCGCGTCGGGCTCCTTCACCGTGGAGAAAGCCTGATGGCCCGCACCCGCCCCGAACCGATGCAGGTGGTCAAGCAACGCCGCGACGCCGCGCTCAAGGCGCTGGTGGAGGGCGTGCCCTATATCCGTTTTCTCGGGATAGAATTCGACCGCCGCGGCGACGAGCTGACCGGCCTGCTCAAGTTCGACGACAAGCTGATCGGCAACCCGTTCCTGCCCGCCATCCATGGCGGCGTGACCGCGGCCTTCCTCGAAACCACCTCGATCATCACGCTCAGCTGGGCCTACCTCTGGCCCGATATCGAAAGCGGCGCGATCGACACCGAAAAGCTGGCCGCCGGCGATCTGCCGCGCCTGCCCAAGACGATCGACTTCACCGTCGACTACCTGCGCTCGGGCCTGCCGCGCGACGCCTATGCGCGCGCCACGGTCTGCCGCGCCGGACGGCGCTATGCCTCGGTGCGGGTCGAAGCCTGGCAGGACAACCGCGACAAGCTCTTCGCACAGGCCAACGGGCATTTCCTGATGCCGCCGACCGATGCATCCCGCAGCGGCTGAGCAGGCGGGACCGATCACCCACCGCCGGGTGCTCAACATTGCCATCCCAATCGTTCTGTCCAACGCCACCGTGCCGATTCTCGGCGCGGTGGACACCGGCGTGGTCGGCCAGATGGGCCAGGCCGCGCCGATCGGCGCGGTCGGGATCGGCGCGATCATCATCTCCTCGCTCTACTGGATCTTCGGCTTCTTGCGCATGGGCACCACCGGGCTGACCAGCCAGGCCCATGGCGCCGGTCGCTCCGGCGAGGTGACGGCACTGCTCACGCGCGCCATCCTGTTCGGCGCCGCCGCCGGGGTGGCGCTGATCCTGCTGCAACTGCCGCTGTTCTGGGCCGCGTTCCGGCTGTCGCCCGCCTCGGCCGAGGTCGAATCGCTGGCCCGCGACTACATGGCCATCCGGGTCTGGTCGGCCCCCGCCGCCATCGCGATCTTCGGCGCGACCGGCTGGCTGATCGCGCTGGAACGCACCCGCGGCGTGCTGGTGCTTCAGCTCTGGATGAACGGGCTGAACGTGGCGCTCGATTTCTGGTTCGTGCTCGGGCTCGGCTGGGGCGTGCAGGGCGTCGCCTTCGCCACCTTCCTCGCCGAATGGAGCGGATTCGCCATGGCGCTCTGGCTCTGCCGCGACGCCTTCCGCAGCCCGGCCTGGCGCGACTGGCCGCGGATCTTCGACAAGGTCCGCCTGCTGCGGATGCTCAGCGTGAACGGCGACATCCTGATCCGCTCGCTGATGCTGATGGGCATCTTCGTCTCCTTCCTGTTCCTCGGGTCAGATTTCGGCGACGTGACCCTCGCGGCCAACCACATCCTGCTGCAATTCATCGAGATCACCGCCTACGCGCTGGACGGTTTCGCCTTCTCGGCCGAGGCGCTCGTCGGGCAGGCGGTCGGGGCCGCCAGCGTCCACCGCCTGCGCCGCGCGATCCTGATCTCGACCTTCTGGGCGCTGGTCGGCACGGTGATGCTGTCGATGGCCTTCGCGCTCTGGGGCGGGGCGCTGGTCGACCTGATGGCCAAGGTGCCCGCGGTGCAGGCCGAGGCCCGCGTCTACCTGCCCTACATGGTGCTGGTGCCGGTGCTCGGCGTCGCCAGCTGGATGCTCGACGGCGTTTTCATCGGCGCCACCCGCACCCGCGACATGCGCAACATGGCGATCCTGTCCACCGCCGCCTTCGCTGTCGCGGCGGCCCTGCTGGTGCCGGCCCACGGCAATCACGGCCTCTGGATCGCGTTCCTGTTCTCTTTCGTGGCCCGCGCCCTGACGCTCGCGGCGCGCTACCCGGCGCTCGAACGGGCGACCCGCGACGGCGCGCTCTAGCGGTCGGATCTTCCGGCCTGAGGTGCCGCCGCGCGCCGGCCGCCCTGGCATCGCGCGTATGCACGCGGTATGCACGCGATCTGCACGGGGTGCACACCCCGCGCCGGCCGCAATGTCAAACCCAGTCCGCGCGCCGGCTGCCCACCGCGTCCGCCACGTTGGCGAACCCGTCCCGCGCCAACAGCCGGTCCAGCCCTTCGGCGATCTCGGGCACCAGCGACAGCCCGCCATAGACCAGCGCGGTGTAAAGCTGAACCGCCGACGCCCCGGCGCAGATCTTCGCATAGGCGTCCTCGGCCGAGCCGATCCCGCCGACGCCGATCAGCGGAATTTCCCCGTCAAGCCGTACACTTAGCCGGGCCAGAACGCGGGTCGAGCGCTCAAACAACGGCGCGCCCGACAGCCCGCCGGTTTCGCCCTTGTGCGGGCTGCGCAGCCCGTCGCGCGCCAGCGTGGTGTTCGTGGCGATGATGCCGTCGATACCGGTGGCCCGCGCGACCGCGGCGATGTCGTCCAGTTCGGACTCCGTCAGGTCGGGCGCGATCTTGAGAAACACCGGGATCGGCCGGGCAAGCCCGTCGCGCGCCGCCATGACACCGGTCAGCAACGCGGACAGCGCGTCCCGGCCCTGCAGGTCGCGCAGCTTCTCGGTATTGGGCGACGACACGTTGACCGTGGCGAAATCGAGCTGCGGACCGCAGTGTGTCAGCACGGTCGCGAAGTCCTGCGCCCGGTCCGCGCTGTCCTTGTTCGCCCCCAGGTTGAGGCCGATCACAGCCTCGCGCGGCCGCGCCTCGAGCTGCCGTCCGATGGCCTCCATCCCCTTGTTGTTAAAGCCGAACCGGTTGATCGCGGCGCGATCCTCCATCAGCCGGAACAGGCGGGGGCGCGGGTTTCCCGGCTGCGGCCTCGGCGTCGCCGCGCCGACCTCGAGGAACCCGAATCCCGCCTGCGCCAGCGGCGCCAGCGCCTCGGCGTTCTTGTCGAACCCGGCAGCCAGCCCGACCGGGTTGGGCAGCGTCATCCCCGCCAGGTCGCACCGCAGCCGCGGCGAACTGATGGGCCCGGGCCGCGGCGTCATGCCGGCCTTCAGCGCGCGCAACGCCAACCCGTGCGCGGTCTCCGGATCGACCCGCCGCAACAGGGCCAGCCCCGCGCGCTCCAGCGTCGTCACGACAGACCCTCGGGAAACCGGTGCCGACCGTCCTGCAACGGCAGCGGTTGGGACCACAGCACATCCACCATGCGCAGCGGGCCGTACAGATGCGGAAACAGCGCGCCGCCGCGCGAGGCTTCCCACTTGAGCGCCGCGCCGAGGCCATCCGCCTCGACCGCCAGCAGCACCAGCCCGTCGACCCCGGCGAAATGCTTCGCGGCGGTTTCGGCGACCTGTTCGGCGGTCGAGAAATGAATGTAGCCATCGGCCAGATCGACCGGCGCGCCCGCGCTCGTTCCGGCCTCGCGCAGCGCCGCCCACTCGTCGGCGCGGAGTATCTTGTAGATCAACATGGCGGCGGTCATGCCCCGGTGGCGGCAATCGGTCAAGCGTGATCGCGACTCCCTTTGACAGCGCGCGCAAACGGACGCACGATCCCGGCAACAAGAACATTGCCAGGGAGTTTCCACATGCTGTTCCGACTGATGACCTCCGCCGCCGCGCTCGGCCTGACGGCCGGGGTGGCCGCCGCCGATTACACGCTGACGATCCTTCACACCAACGATTTCCATGCCCGCTTCGAGCCGATCAGCAAGTACGACAGCACCTGCGGCACTGAAGACAACGCCGAGGGCAAGTGCTTTGGCGGCTCCGCCCGCCTGGTGCGCGCGATCGAGGACGCGCGGGCCCGCAGCGACAACGCGATTCTGGTGGATGGCGGCGACCAGTTCCAGGGCTCGCTGTTCTACACCTATTACAAGGGCAAGGTCGCGGCCGAGATGATGAACAAGATGGGCTATGACGCGATGACCGTGGGCAACCACGAATTCGACGACGGCCCCGAGGTGCTGCGCGGCTTCATGGATGCGGTCAGCTTCCCGGTCCTGATGTCCAACGCCGATGTCTCGCGCGAGGAATTGCTGGCCGACACGCTGCAGAAATCCACCGTGATCGAACGCGGTGGCGAAAAGCTCGGGCTGATTGGCCTGACCCCCGAGGACACGCGCGACCTCGCCAGCCCGGGCCCGAACATCACCTTCAGCGATCCCGTCGCCGCGGTGCAGGGCGAGGTCGACAAGCTGACCGAAATGGGCGTGAACAAGATCATCGTGCTCAGCCATTCGGGCTATGGCGTCGATCAGCGCGTCGCTGCGGGAACAACCGGGGTCGACGTGATCGTGGGCGGCCATTCCAACACCCTGCTCAGCAACACGCTGGACGGTGCGGCGGGCCCCTATCCCACGATGGTGGGCGACACCGCGATCGTTCAGGCCTATGCCTACGGCAAGTTCCTCGGCGAGCTGAACGTGACCTTCGATGATGCGGGCAAGGTCGTGTCTGCGGTTGGCGAACCGCTGATCATGGACGCCACCGTCGAGGAGGACGGCGACACGGTCGCGCGCATTTCGGAGCTTGCCGGGCCGCTGGACGAGATCCGCAACCGTGTGGTCGCCGCGGCCGCCACCGAGATCGACGGCAACCGCGACACCTGCCGCGTGCAGGAATGCCAGATGGGCAACCTGGTGGCCGATGCGATGCTGGCGCGGGTCGCCGACCAGGGCGTGCAGATCGCCATCGCCAATTCCGGTGGGCTGCGCGCCAGTATCGATGCCGGCGAGGTCACGATGGGCGAGGTGCTGACGGTGCTGCCGTTCCAGAACACGCTGTCGACCTTCCAGATCAGCGGCGAGGGCGTGATCGCCGCGCTGGAAAACGGTGTCAGCGAGGTCGAGGAGGTCAAGGGCCGGTTCCCGCAGGTCGCTGGCCTGAAATTCACATGGGACCCGTCCGTCGCGCCGAACGAGGGCCGGATCGTCGAGGTGCTGGTCGCCTCGGAAGAGGGGTTCGTTCCGATCGACCCGGCAGCGACCTACACGGTCGTAACCAACGACTATGTGCGCAAGGGCGGCGACGGCTACGACATGTTCTCGGGCGACGACAAGAACGCCTATGACTACGGCCCCGACCTGGCGGACGTCACGGCCGAATACCTCGCGGTCAACGCGCCTTACCAGCCCTATGTGGACGGGCGCATCGTCCGGAAGTAAAGCCGGATTGCCCGCGCATGTGCGGACGGTTCGCGATCACCTTGCCCCCCGATGCGATGGCCCAGTTGTTTCAGGCCCGTCCGGCCAACGATCTGCCGGACGTGCCCAACTACAACGTCTGCCCGACCGACGCGGTGCATGTGGTGCGTCCTGGCGAGACGGGCCGCGACCTCGTGGCAATGCGCTGGGGGTTCCTGCCGCATTGGTACAAGACACCCACGGATGGGCCGCTGCTGATCAACGCGCGGGCCGAGACGCTGGCCGAGAAACCGGCCTTCCGCGCGGCCTGCCGCGAGCAGCGTTGCCTGATCGTCGCCAGCGGGTTCTACGAGTGGACCAAGGCGAGCGATGGCACGCGGTTGCCTTGGTACATCAGGCGCCGGGACGGTGCGCCGATCGCATTCGGCGGCGTCTGGCAGACCTGGGGCAAGGACGACCCGGTGACGACCTGCGCCATCGTGACGACCGCCGCCAATGAGCGCCTCTCGGAGATACACCACCGGATGCCGCTGATCCTTGCCGCGGCGGACTGGCCGCTGTGGCTGGGCGAGGCGGGCAAGGGCGCTGCGCGTCTCATGCGCCCGGCGGACGAGGACGTGGTCGAGGCTTTCCGCGTCGGCCCGGCCGTCAACTCGAACCGTGCAAGCGGGCCCGAATTGGTCGAACCGTTGCCCGACGCATGAGAAGGAAAGCGCCTTTCACAGGCGTTCCGGGCGCGCTAGAGGGGGCGCATGTCTGACCGTTTCGCCTGCCTGCCTGATCTGCTGAATCATGGTTTCGATACCGTGATCGACGTGCGCAGCCCGTCGGAATACGCCGAGGACCACGTGCCGGGGGCGATCAACCTGCCGGTTCTGAACGACGTCGAGCGCGCCGAAGTCGGTACGATCTACGTCCAGCAGAGCCCGTTCCTTGCGCGCAAGCTGGGCGCCGCGCTGGTCTTTCGAAATGCCGCCGCGCATATCGAATCCGAGCTGCGCGATTTCGACGGGGGGTGGCGCCCGCTGGTCTATTGCTGGCGCGGCGGGCAAAGGTCGGGATCCTTCGCCTGGATGCTGGGCCAGATCGGCTGGCGGACCGGGCTGATCGAGGGCGGTTACCGCAGCTATCGCCGGCTGGTGAACGACATGCTCTACCAGACCCCGCTGCCGCATCGCCTGATCGCGCTCGACGGCTATACCGGCACCGCCAAGACCGAGTTTCTGCACCTCTTGGCAGCGCGTGGCGTTCAGGTGCTGGATCTGGAAGGGCTGGCGGATCACCGCGGCTCGATCCTCGGCAGCACGGGGCGCGACCAGCCCAGCCAGAAGGGGTTCGAGACCCGGCTGGCACAGGCGCTCTGCGCGCTGGACCCAACCCGCCCGGTTGTGGTCGAGGCCGAGTCCAACAAGATCGGGCAACGCCTCATCCCACCCAGCCTCTGGGCCGTGATGAAGTCCGCGCCGCGGATCGAGATTGCCGCGCCGATCGCCGCGCGCACCGCCTATCTGGTGCGGGTCTATGACGACATCCTGTCAGACGGGGCGCGGCTCAAGTCTCTGCTGTCCCATCTGCGGGCCTTTCGCGGCAATGCGATCGTCGATGACTGGTTCGCGCAGATTGATGCCGGTGACCGGTCGGGCGTGACCCGCGCCCTGATGGAGCAGCACTACGATCCATCCTACGACAAGTCCCGCAAGGCCGTGGACGCACCAGTGCTGGCCCGGGTGGCGGCCGAGACGCTCGACGCACGCGGTCTCGACACACTTGCGGCACGAATAGAGGCGCTGGTCGGTCAGTCCAGCGTCAGCAGTCCCACCTGATCGGTCAAGGCGCCGATACGCGCGGCCGGAATGCCCTGTTCGCGAAGCGCGGCGAGAATCGCGTCGGCCTCGCCCGGATCGACCGCGGCCAGCAACCCGCCGGCGGTCTGCGGATCGAACAGCAGATCGGCCTTGCCGCCCGTGGGCAGTTCGGGAACCAGCGCGCGGTTCTCGGGATACAGGGTCGAGCGGATGCCCTCTGCGGCCATCTCCTCGGCCCCGTTCAAGGCCGGGATCGCGTCCAGATGAAGCACAGCGCCGGTGCCCGAGGCTTCGCAGATGCCATGCAGGTGTCCGGCCAGGCCAAACCCCGTGACGTCGGTCATTGCCCGTGCCGACGCCAACAACCGTGAAGCGGTCGTTTGCGGACGCACCATATGGTCCAGCGCCGCAGCGATCCACTCGCCCCGCGCCGCGCCGGCCATGTCGGCGGCCATCAGCACGCCGCTGCCGATCGGCTTGGTCAGGATCAGGACGTCTCCCGGTCGTCCGCCCGCCAGCGTGATCGGATCGCGGGTACAGAGCCCGGTCACGGTGAACCCGATGGTCATCTCGCTGCCAACAGAGGAATGGCCGCCGACGATCTCGGCACCTGCGGCACGAAACACCTCGGCCGCAGTCTGCATGATTTCGCCGAGCGTCCGCTCCTGCAGCGCAGGGGCGAGGCGGGGCAGGATGATCGTCGCCGTAGCCGCCTGCGGCTCGGCCCCCATCGCCCAGATATCGCCGAGCGCGTGCACGGCGGCGATCCGCGTCATCACCACCGGGTCCTCAACGAGGGCGCGCAGGTGATCGGTCGTCATGACCTGTCGCGCTCCGCCGGTCTGCAACAGGGCGGCATCGTCGCCGGGCAACGTGGTCACGTCGGTCCGGTCGGTGCCGGGCAGCGCCGAAAGGGCACGCCTGAGCGCGCCGCGACCGACCTTCGCGCCGCATCCGCCGCACATCGGCTTGTCGCCGAGCGCCTCCTTGAGGCCGCTGGTGTGCACCGGCGGCAACTCGCCCGCGTCCATCACCGGCAGGTCGCGGAACTTGCCGATGAACTTGCGGTCGATACGATCCTTCCACCGCCACATCAGAGGGCCGGACAGGGTCAGGCCGAACCGTTCGGCGAGGGCCGATTTCTCGCCCATCGAGATCAGCTTGAGATAGTCTTTCTGTGGCTGGTAGCGCCGCATCTGGCCGCCGGTCATCGCCGCGCAGAGATTGTCATACAGGATCGGCGCCTGTCGCACCGCATAAACGCCCGCCTTGGGCCGCGGCGCATGGGTCATCGCGGCGCAATCGCCTACGGCGAACACCGAGGGGTCGCTGGATTGCAGGGTCGCGCCGACAGTCACGAAACCGTCGCGAGCGTCCAGTCCGCTCTGCCCGATCCAGTCATAGGCCCGTGCCCCGGCGGCCCCGGTGGTGAACCCGGATGGGATGGATTTGCCATCGGACAGCAGGACGGCCTCGGTCGTGATCTCAGCCACCTCGACCCGCTCCAGGACCTTGATCCCCAGCGCCGCCATCTGCGTCAGCAGCGTTTCGCGCGCCCTTGTCCCGATATCCGTCAGTGCGTCCGAGCGATCGATCAGCGTGACTTCTGCCACGCGCCCGCGGACGGACAGCGCATGGGCCATCGCCATCGCAAGCTCGCAGCCCGCGACGCCTGCACCCAGCACCACGACCGGCGCCGACCCGTTGGCCTCATCCTCAAGAAAGGCCCGCCAGCGGGTGGCGAATGGCCCGAGCGGTTTCGCAGGCACCGCGTGGTCGGCGAAACCGGGCAGGCCCGGCATGTCCGAGGTGATGCCGATATCGACCGAGCAGAGGTCAAAGGCGATCGGCGGACGCCCGGGTACATGTACCAGCCGCTGTTTCAGGTCCAGCTCTTCCGCCGCCCCGAGAATGACCCTCGCGCCGGCGAACCGGGCGAGCCGGACAAGGTCGATGTCCAGCTCCTCCCGATCGTAGTGCCCGGCCACGAACCCCGGCAACATCCCTGAATAGGGCGCCGTCGGGCCGGGGTTGATCACGGTGACGCGCGCGCCGGGCAGGGGACGCATCCCCCATTTCCGCAGCACCAGCGCATGGGTATGGCCACCGCCGATCAGTACGAGGTCATGGGTCAGGGGAAGGTGGGCGTTCTGCATGGATCCGGTTGTATCGGCTTTTGACACCCGCGCAAGGCGGCGCATGCTGACGGAAAGCGGCGCAATCGTGATTGTCCAGGGCGAAGGGATTGCGGCACTCTATGAGCGGTTCAATTCGAAAAGGGAAGATGTCATGCGAAACCTCATCGGAATCCTCCTGATGCTGGCGCTCGTCGGCACCTCTGCCGTCGCCGCCCAGGAACTGAGCGAGCGTGACGGCTGGGTGATCCTGCCGACCGCGCAGAACCACGCGGACCTGGTCGAGTCCGTCAGGACCGCGACCCAGGCGAACCAGATGGGGGTGGTGACCGAGGCCGGCCCGACTGCCATGGCCGCGCGGCGCGGTATCACAATCCCGGAAAACCGTGTGATCGGTATCTTCAACAATGATTTCGCAGTGCGCATCCTCGCGCTGTCGACTGCCGCGATGATCGAGGCTCCGATTCGCATCTATGTGACCGAGAACGAGGACGACACCGCCACGCTGTCCTACAAGACGCCGAGCCACGTCTTCGCGCCCTACATGGATGAAGGCGGGCGGGACCTGGCCGACATGGCGGCCGAACTCGACGCGCGCTTCGCGGCCATCGCCGCGGCGGCGACAGACCCGTCACAGTGACGTGAAGGGGCTTGCCGCGGCGCGCGCGCTTCGCCACTGCGGTCGCACCATTTCCGGCCGGAGCATGACCGAATGACATCCCCCACCTTGCGCGCTGCCGATGTGCTCGCCAAACGGCTCTACGAGGCAGGCTGCCGTCACGCGTTCGGGATGCCGGGCGGAGAGGTTCTGACCCTTGTCGACGCGCTCGAGGCAGCCGGTATCCGCTTCACCCTGGTCAAGCACGAGAACGCTGCCGGGTTCATCGCCGAAGGCGTCCATCACCAGGACGGCGCCCCCGCGATACTGGTCGCAACCATCGGTCCGGGCGCGATGAACGGGGTGAACGTGGTCGCCAACGCGCACCAGGACCGGGTGCCGATGATCGTCCTGACCGGCTGCGTCGATGCAGACGAGGCATTGACCTACACACATCAGGTTCTCGACCATGCGGCGGTGTTCACCCCGATCACCAAGGCCAGCTTTCGCCTGACTGCAACGGGGGCCGATACGATCGCCGACAAGGCGATCAACTGCGCCACCGATCCGCGACCCGGGCCTGTGCATGTGGATGTGCCGATCTCGGTCGCCGACGCAGTGGTCCCCCTCTCGCGCCCGCGCCGCCGCTGCCCGGCCAGCGCGACCGCACCTGCGGGAGCCGACCTCGCGCTGGCCCGCGACTGGTTGGTGCAGGCGGAAAGACCGCTGGCGGTGATCGGACTGGACGTGTTGGACGGCGACACGGGCTGCGTGCTGCGCGCCTTTGTCGAGCATTTCGATATCCCCTTCGTCACGACCTACAAGGCCAAGGGTGTGATCGCCGAAACCCATCCGCTCTGTCTCGGCGCAGCGGGTCTGTCACCTCTGGCCGACAGCCACCTGCTGCCTCTGGTGCGCCAGGCGGACCTGATTGTTGCCATCGGCTACGACCCGATCGAAATGCGCCCGGGCTGGCGCGATGCCTGGGATGTCGACCTGCAGAAGGTCGTGGATATCGCGGCGGTCGCCAACACGCACTACATGCACCAGGCGAGCCTTGAGATCATCGCCGACATACCGGCGACGGTCGAGGCGCTGGCCCATGGATTGAAGGCCCGCAAGAATTGGCCCGAGGGTCAGCCCGACGCTACGCGCAACGCATTGCGTTCGGCCTTTCCGACGGAGGATGACTGGGGGCCGGCGGCGGTCATCGCCGAAGCACGCGACGTCTTGCCCGAGCAGACGCTCGCCACGGTGGACAGCGGCGCGCATCGCATCCTGCTGTCCCAGATGTGGACCTGCATGGCACCGCGCGATCTTGTCCAATCCTCCGGGCTCTGTACCATGGGCTGCGCCGTTCCCCTCGCGATCGGACGCAAGTTGGCCGCGCCCGATCGCCCGGTCGTCTGTTTTTCGGGCGATGCGGGCTTCCTGATGGTCGCAGGCGAGCTCTCGACCGCCGCCGAACTTGGCACGGCGGTGATCTTCGTGGTGTTCGTCGATGCGAGCCTTGCCCTGATCGAATTGAAACAACGCCAGAGACAGATGGCGAACAAGGGGGTCGATTTCGGCCGCCACGATTTCGCCGCCATCGGTCGCGCCTTTGGGGGCAATGGCGTGCGTGTTCGGTCGCGCGAAGAATTGCGCATCGCGCTTGAACAGGCGCTGACGGCTGATCGTTTTACCGTCATTGCCGCCGAAATCGATGCGCAGGGATATGACGGGCGCATCTGATCGCTTGCGCGACACGGTTCGGTAAGGATCACGAAACGGCGATTCCGTGCCACCATGCGCGCCGCCTTGCCGATGCGGGCGCACCTGTGGCGACTAATCGCCCAAATCGGCATCACGACAGGCAATAATTCTCGCATTGCCCACACGCGCTCTCACCAATGCGAGAGCCGCTTCGATAGAGATATTTCAACACGTTACGCTCTGGTAGTGAACATTAGACCTTTCGATCACCTGAACTGGATCCCAGCATGCAACATGACGTTTTCGGGCAAAAGACCTGCGTCACACGGCCCGAGACCCTGACCGAGTGGAATGCCGCACTGCTCGGGTTCCTTGCGCATTCCGCGGTGACGCCCAAGCATCTGATGGCCGTTCTTCAGGCGGAGCCGGGCTTTGCCCTTGGGCATGCGGTGAAAGGCTTGTTCTACCTGCTTCTCGGGCGGCGCGAACTCGTCGCTGTGGCGGAAGACGATCTTGCCGCTGCGCGCAAGGCGCTGTCCGAAGGCCACGCCGACGAGCGGGACCGGCAGTTTGTCGAGGCGCTCGCGGCCTGGCTGCAGGGGTATCCGTCGCGTTCTGTCCAACATCTCGAACAGGTGTTGCGCCGCCATCCCGAAGATGCCCTCGCGATGAAGCTGAGCCACGCGATCCGCTTCGTTCTGGGCGACGGGACCGGGATGCGCCGATCCGTCGAGCGCGTCTTGCCGGCCTACGCTCCGGACCACCCGGGCCACGGCTATCTTCTGGGCTGCCACGCCTTCGCGCTGGAAGAAACCGGCGACTATGAACGGGCCGAGATCGCGGGACGTCAGGCGCTCTGGACCGCGCCGGACGATGCCTGGGGCCTGCACGCCGTGGCGCATGTCCATGACATGACCGGCAACGCGCGGGCCGGCCTGAAATGGCTGGCGGGGCGCGAGAATGCCTGGGCGCATTGCAACAACTTCCGTTACCACGTCTGGTGGCACAAGGCGCTGCTGCATCTCGATCAGGGAGAGAACGACGCGGTGATCGAGCTCTACGACAGCGAGATCCGCAAGGACCGCACCGACGACTATCGCGATATCTCCAACGCCACCTCCCTGCTGATGCGGCTCGAACTGGAAGGTGTCGATGTGGCGGACCGCTGGCAGGAACTGGCCGATCTGAGCGCCGCGCGCACCCAGGATGGCTGCCTGATCTTCGCCGATCTGCACTATCTTATGGCCCTCACGGCCGAGCGGCGCAAAGCCGAGATCGCCACGCTGATGCGCCGGATGCAGCGTGATGCGACGACCGCAGCGCCGGACGAGTTCGAACAGCGTATGGCCCGGCCCGGTCTGGACGCGGCCGAGGGCGTTCGGGCCTTTGGAGAAGCACGCTACGGTGCGGCCTTCGCGCACCTGGTGAGGGCGCGGGAGGCAATGCAACTGGCTGGCGGAAGCCATGCGCAGCGCGACGTTTTCGAGCGCATGACGATCGATGCGGGCCTGCGCGCAGGTCGGCTGGATGACGCCGAACGAATCCTGAAAGAGCGGCAAGCGCTTCGCGCCGGGACCGAAGACGGATATACCGCCGTTCGGCGCGATTTGATCTCTATCGCGCGCGGCGAATCTGGGGCAGAGAGCGTTCCGGCCCAATAACTCGAACAAGGCGTAGAAAAGACCATGGCGACCGTTTCGCCCTCAGCAGACTTCGTTTCACTGCCGGTTAAACCGGCGGCGGCCGCGTCAACGACTCGTGATCCGCGGCTGGATTTCTATCGCGGCATCGCGATGTTCATCATCCTTGTCGCGCACATCCCGGACAACGCCTGGGCCGGCTGGATTCCGGCGCGGTTCGGCTGGTCCGACGCCACAGAGATCTTCGTGTTCTGTTCCGGCATGGCGTCGGCCATCGCCTTTGGCGGGGCTTTCCTGCGCAAGGGGTGGGCGATGGGCACCGCCCGCGTCGCCTTTCGAGTGTGGCAGGTCTACTGGGCGCACATCGCGTTGTTCTTCTTCGTGGCCATGGTGATGGCGGCGCTGGATACTTACGGAACGTTCGAGAGGAACTATGTCGAATCCTTGAATCTCGGCCATTTCTTCGACGATCCGATGACCCAGATCGTCGGGCTTTTTACGCTCACTTATGTGCCGAACTATTTCGATATCCTGCCGATGTACCTGGTGGTCCTGGCGCTGATGCCGCTCTTTATGGCCCTGGCAGGGTTTCGTTTGGCCGCCGTCGCGGGGGCCAGCATCGCGCTCTGGATCGGGGCCAATATCGGCCTGCTGTGGTTGCCGGCGGAACCCTGGTCGGATCGGGAATGGTTCTTCAACCCGTTCGGATGGCAGTTGCTGTTCTTCACCGGCTTCGCCTTCATGCGCGGCTGGCTGCCCGCGCCGCCGGTTTCGCCACTGCTGATCACGGCGGCGATAGCTTTTCTGGTTCTGTCGGCACCGTTCGGTTCGTGGAAAGTGGTGACATGGATCACGGCTGTCAGTCCGGATCTCGGCGACGCGCTGAAGGGGGTCTGGACCTGGGTCGGCGCGCAGGAACGGGCGACCGGGCTCAGCCTGCGCGACAAGACCGACTTCGGCGTGTTGCGCTATGTCCATTTCCTGTCGCTTGCCTACCTGGCCTGGGTCGTGGCGGGCGACGGCGGATGCAGGTTGCGGGCCGAGGGCAGTGGCGGGGCCGCAACGCTCTGGCGCGGCGTGCTGGCGGTGGTCACCAAGGTCGGCCAGCAGTCACTCGCCGTCTTCGTCTTTTCGATGGCCGTGGCGCGCGTTTTGGGCTTCGTTCTCGACATGACCGGGCGAAGCCCCGCGACATTTCTGCTGGTGAACCTGGGGGGGTTTGCAATGATCATCGCGGTTGCCTATCTGGCTGGTTGGTTCAAATCCCAACCGTGGCGGAGCAAACGGGCATGAGCCTTTCTCGCAGACGTTTTCTAGCCAGCGCTTCGGCTCTGGCCCTGACCGGACCGGCCTGGGCGACAACGCCCTTGCAGGCATTCGATCGCAACCTCGTCGTCTCGTTGGCGGAGGAACTGGCCGCAGGGCCCTATACCCCGCGCGAGATGGTGCCGCAGGAATGGCGCGATCTGACATACGAGCAGTACAAGCTTATCCGTTTCCGACCCGAAGCAGCGTTGTGGTATGGCACCGAGACGCCGTTCAACGTCGATTTCTTCACACCCGGTCTCTATTTCCCGCGCACCGTGAAAGTCGAGACGGTGGAGTCCGGCACGACCACTCCGGTCATGTTCGACATGTCGATGTTCGAGAAGTCCGAGACCGTGCCCGTGTTGCCGGTCGACGACACGCTCGGCTTCTCGGGCCTGCGCCTGCGCACCGAGATGCATCGCCCGGGACTGACGGATGAATTCTGCGTGTTCCAGGGGGCAAGCTATTTCCGCGCCATCGGTCTGGACCAGATCTATGGCCTGTCGGCGCGCGGGCTCGCGCTCAGGACCGGCGATCCCGAGGGCGAGGAATTCCCCGATTTCATACGCTTCTGGCTGGAACGACCGGAGCCGGGGCAGCGCAACATGATCGTGCACGCCTTGATGGACAGCCCCAGCGTGACGGGCGCCTATCGGTTCGATATCAGGCCGGGCCCGGCCTGCGTGATGGAGGTCGAAGCGACCCTGTTGGCCCGCGAGGCCCTGCCCCATGTGGGGCTGGGCCCGCTGACCAGCATGTTCCTGTTCGACGAGACCAACCGCGACCGGTTCGACGATTTCCGCCCGGCCGTGCACGACAGCGACGGCCTGATGATATTGAACGGCAATGGCGAGATCCTGTGGCGACCGCTCGCCAACCCGAAAACCCTGCAGGTTTCGTCGTTTCTCGACAGCGACCCGCGCGGGTTCGGGCTGATGCAACGTGCGCGGCGGCTCTCTGATTTCGCAGATCTTGAGGCACACTATCACCGCCGGCCGAGCCTGTGGGTCGAACCCCGCGGCGATTGGGGGCAGGGGGCGGTGACGCTGGTCGAGATCCCGGCGGATCAGGAAATCTATGACAACATCGTCGCCTACTGGCGCCCGAGGATCCCTTACGAGGCCGGCGCGCGGATCGATCTCGCCTATCGCCTGACCTGGGGCACGCAGGCGCCGATCGCAGCGGATTATGCACGGGTCATCAACACGCGGATGGGGCGCCACCTGCACGGCGGACGGATCGTGACGGTCGATTTCGCACCGCATCCGCTGCTGGAGGCCGGGCCCGAGGCGCTGGTGGCCGAGGTGTCCTCGCCTGATGTCGAGACCAGCACGGGTGTTTTGCAAAGAAATCCGGAAACCGGAGGGCTTCGTCTGGCGTTTACCTTCGAACCCGGCGAGCGGACGCTCGTCGAACTGCGCGCGCAATTGCGCAAGGAGGATCAGATGGCCAGTGAAGTTTGGCTCTACAGGTGGACTGCATGAGCACGGATCTGTGCATCATGCCGCCGCGCGCTCCGATGGAGATGCCGGCGCAGGATTTTCAGGCCGAGTTTCGCGACCGCGACGCCCCGGGTGCTGCGCCTGTGCGCGGCGTCTGGCTCTGGCGTCTGTTGGCGTTCGGACCGGCGCTGGTGGCGACCCTCGGCCTCACCTGGGTGATCCTCGGTTGGTTCTCGGACCAGGGCATCAACATAGTCGAAGGCATTCTGCTGACGCTCATCGCCTTCAATTTCTTCTGGATTGCTTTCACGGTCAGCACGGTCCTGCTCGGGCTGGTATCTCTGGGCCGGCGGCAGCGGCGCAACCGCCCGGTGCGGATCGAACCGCTCAAGGTCGCGCTGTTGATGCCGATTTACAACGAGGAGCCCTGGTATGTCCTCGGCAATGCGCGCTCGATGCTCGAGGAATTACGCGCGCGCGGCGGAATTCATAGCTATGACATGTTCATCCTGAGTGACACGCAGGACGACGACATCGCCGCGAAAGAGCGCGACAGCGTGCGCACCCTGCAGGCGTCCCTGTCGCCGGGGCTGACGCTCTACTACCGACGCCGGCCGCGGAACACCGACCGCAAGGTCGGCAACATCGCCGAATGGGTTTCGGGCTGGGGCGCGGCCTATCCCGCCATGCTGGTGCTGGACGCCGACAGTCTGATGACCGGCCGCGCCATCATCCGCCTGACCGACGCTTTGGCGCGTGACCCGGGGGCTGGCCTGATCCAGAGCTTTCCGCACCTGATCGGCGCGCAAACCATGTTCGCCCGGATGCAGCAATTCGCCAACGGGGTCTACGGAGAGGCCCTGGCCGAAGGCGTGTCGCGTTGGTGCGGGCAGGAGGGCAACTACTGGGGCCACAACGCGATCATCCGCACCGCCGCATTTGCGTCCTGTGCCGGGTTGCCGCACCTGCGCACGACCGGCGGGCGCGAACAACTGATCATGAGCCATGATTTCGTCGAGGCCGGGCTGCTGCGCCGCGCCGGATGGGGCGTGCGCTTCCTGCCGCGGATTCGTGGCAGCTATGAGGAAACGCCGCAGACGCTGATCGATCACATCCTGCGCGACAGGCGCTGGTGCCAGGGCAATCTGCAGCACCTGAAATTGCTGCGCTCGCGCGGGTTCCGCTCGATCTCGCGGTTCCACATGTTCCATGGCGCGGTCGGTTACCTGATGTCGCCGATCTGGTTCGCCCTGCTGGTGATGTGGGCGCTGATCGGCGTGGGCGAGGACGCAAGCGTGCTGACGTATTTCAACGCGTCGAACCCGCTGATACCGACCTGGCCCGAGGTGTCTGACTCGCGCCATGTGTTGATCATCGTGCTGATGTACGCGATGCTTCTTGCGCCCAAGCTGATGGCGATCCTCGCCATCCCGCTGACCGGTGCGCGGTTCGGCGAATTCGGCGGCGGCTGGCGCTTCGCGTTGTCCTTCCTGTCCGAAGTGCTGTTGGCGGTATTGTATGCGCCGATCCTGATGGTGCAGCAGATGGTGGCGGTGTTCCGGGTGATGTTCGGCCTGCAGAAGGGCTGGACTCCCCAGGCGCGCGCGGGTGGACACTATGGTGTCGCCACGCTGATAAAGTGCCACGCGATCGAGACGATCAGCGGCACGGCGCTCACCGCGGGCATTCTTGCCGGTCTCGTGTCGCCCTGGCTTTTGCCCATCGCGATCAGCCTGCTCTTCGCCGTGCCGCTCTCGGCGCTCAGCGGGATGGCGATGCCACGCCATGCGCAGGGTTGGATGGGCACGCGCGAGACCTATCGCGAGCCGCTCATTACACAGGCGGCACGGCATTACCGCGCACAGCTGAAATCGGCGCTTGAACCGGAAATGGTGCGCGCGCCGGCGGAGTGAGACTTACCGTGCCGTGATCTCTTCGAACCAGTCGAGGGCCATGTCGGCCCAGCCGTCCGGTATGCGATGCCCGCCAGGAAACAGGGCGAATTCCAGTGCACTGTCCGCCGCGCAGCCGGACCAGGCACGCCTCAGGAACGGGCCGGTTTCAGAATAGCCGCTGGGTTTTTCGTCAGGGCAGCGATTGGCCGCGCGCCAGATCTCCAGACCGGCGAAGATATCGCCCTGCTGGAACCGCTTGTTTCCGAGATACCGACCCTCAATCGGCACGGTCGTGTCCGACCATCCGTGGGTATGAAACAGCCGCACCGGCCCCGTGCAGTCGGTCGGGTGCGGGCGCCAAAAGCCCCCGGCCACGGGCGCATAGGCGGTGAAGGCGTCAGGAGACTGGCAGGCAATGTAGTTGACCATGAAGCCGCCGCCTGAGAACCCCGCCAACAACACCCGCGCGCGATCAAGGCCAAAGCGATCCGCCGCATCCGTTACGGCGTTCTCGAGGAACCCTGCTTCGTTACGCCCCTCCCAGCCGGGGTAGAAATTCCAGCCGCGCCCCGCGCCGTCTCCGATAATGCGCGACCCGCTGGGCGCGAGCACCGCGTACCCGCGCGCGAGGATCGGCTCCACCAGGGCGCGGTTGTTGCTCACGTTGCGCCCGTTGCTGTTCCAGCCGTGCAGGAAGACGACAACGGGGATCGCGTCGGTCGGCTCGGGCGGCAGGATGACATGATATTCGCCGCCCGCAACCGAACAGGCGGCCTCGGGCTCGGGCCCGCAGCGCGCCTGCGCCATCGTCGCAACGGCCGTCAGGGCGAGCGCGACCGCCGTCTTCGCGATCATTCAGCCGTTTCCGAATAGGGCGTGACGGGCAAATCCTTCGCCAGCCAGCCCGGTCCCGCGGCAGAGCCGAGCATCCCTGCGGGCACGTCGAGAATGTTGTTGAACCCGGCTTCGGTCAGCAAGGTGCTCAGCCGTGCGGAACGCACGCCGCGCGCGCAGATGAGCGCGATGGGCCGCGACCTGTCCGCACCGAGCGCGGCCGTCAATGCCTCGGGAAAGTCATCGCGCCGCATGTCGATGGGTCGGGCGTGTTCGGGTATCCCCGTGTCGCGCCATTCTTCAGGCTGGCGAATATCGACCAGAAGGATTGTGCCCTCGGCGGCCTGCCGGTGGGCGGCTTCGACGCTGAGATGGCCGCCGTCATAAACCGGCCGGGTCAGCAATCGATAGCCGGTCACGGCGGCAAACGTCGCGGCGGCTCCGGCCAGCACGAGGACGGCACGCCGCGACGGCGCGACCGTCCCCTTGCCCTGTGTGTCGGTCGTGGTCTTCGAGTTCATGCCAGCGTTTTAACACGAACCGGGCCGTTTGACGTGACCCACCAAAGCCAGCGCGATCAAGATCGCGTCAGCGGGCATGTTGCGGCTATGGCTGCGCCCGAGGATGAAAGATCGCAAAGATTATTGCGTTCCCAGCCCCATCGGGGCAGGGTCCGCGCCAGATGGGCCTTTCGGGGCTTGGGTGTGTTCAAAATTGAAAACCTTGTTAGTATTCTACGAATCGCGAAGCAGATAACGACCGTTGGCAGCTCTCATCCGGGCGCATGACGGCAGGGACGAGGACAACCTTTGCGCAGTTTGGGAACGGGAGCTGTACTGGCAGCGCTCTGGCTGCTGATGTCGGGGCTCTACAAGCCGTTGGTCCTGGGCTTGGGCGCGGCCTCGGTGCTGCTGGTGGTCTACGTCCTGTACCGGATGGACGAGGTCGATGGCGATCGGGTTCATATCGAGATCAGACCGCTGGCGGCGCTCGCCTATTTCGGCTGGCTCCTGGTCGAGATCGCCAAGTCGAACTGGGCCGTGACAAAGGTTGTCCTGTCGCCCAGCATGCCGATCGGGCAGCACATGTTTTCGGTGCCCTACAACCAACGCACCGATCTGGGGCAGGTGATCTATGCGAACTCGATCACGCTGACTCCGGGTACGCTCACGGTTGAAACGGATGTCGGGTTCTTTCTCGTACACGCACTGTCCTATGCGCCCGAGGACATGGGCGCGCTTGCGGACATGGATGCGCGGGTCGCGGCCATCGAAAAGTCGGAGGCCGCCTGATGTTCATCGTCGCAACCATCGCGCTCTTCATCGCGATGATCCTGGTGCTGATCCGCCTGTTCGCGGGGCCGACGCTTTATGACCGCGTCATGGCACTCAACATGTTCGGGACGCAGACCGTGCTGTTCATCGGCCTTCTCGGCTTCCTGACCGGGCGGCCGGATTTCCTCGACATCGCGCTGCTGTACGCGCTGATCAATTTCGTGGGGACGATCGCCATCCTCAAGTTCTTCCGCTATCGCGCGATCGGCGACGTGCGCCGCGACATCACCGAGGCTGACGGATGAGCGGTATGGAACTCGTGGTCGAAACCCTCAGCTGGGTCTTCATCCTGTCGGGATCGTTCTTCTCGATCGTCGGCGCGGTGGGTATCCTGCGCTTTCCGGATTTCTGGTCACGTCTGCACGCGGCGTCGATCAGCGACAGCGCCGGCGTCATCCTGCTGCTGCTCGGCATGGCGATGCAGGCAGGGTGGACCCTGATTACCGTCAAGCTGTTCATCATCCTCGCCTTTCTTTTCATCACCGGGCCGACCTCGACACACGCAGTGGCGAACGCGGCGCTGGTTTCCGGGCTGAAGCCGCGCTCGGCCGTCAAGTCCGGCACCAAGGGCAAGTCCGAAGACAAGACAGACGACAAGGCGGACACGGCATAGAACTCTTTATCGATATCGTCCTCTTCACGATGCTGGTGATGACCGCGCTGGCCGTCGTACGCACGCAGAGCCTGTTCGCGACGGCCATGCTGTCGGGCGTGTTCAGCCTGTTGTCGGCGCTGCTGCTGGTCACGTTGGACGCGGTCGACGTGGCCTTCACCGAGGCGGCCGTGGGCGCCGGCATCTCGACCGTGCTGATGTTGGGTACGTTGGCCCTGACCTCGCGTTTCGAGCGTCCCTCGACCCATTCCCCGGCGATCCCGCTTTTCGTCGTCTTCGTCACAGGCGCGACGCTGGTCTATGGCACGCTCGACATGCCGAGCCTCGGCGACCCGAATGCACCGGCGCATACCCATGTCGCACCCGACTACATCCAGCGCAGCCCGCACGAAATCGGCGTTCCGAACATGGTCACCGCCGTTTTGGCCAGCTACCGGGGTTATGACACGCTGGGCGAAACGGCCGTGGTCTTCACCGCAGCCGTCGGCGTTCTGCTCCTGCTCAGCGGGTTGCGCCGGCGTCGTCGCAAGGAAAGGGAGGACACCTGATGCGCCATCACCTGATCCTGCGAGTCATTACCAAGCTTCTGATCGGTTCGATCATGATCTTCGCGCTTTACGTGCAGTTTCATGGGGATTACTCCCCCGGTGGCGGCTTCCAGGCCGGGGTGATCATGGCGGTCGGCTTCATCATCTATGGCGTGGTCTTCAGCCTCGATGAGGCGCAGAAGGTTCTTCCGCCCTGGCTCGTGCACAAGCTTTCGGCGCTCGGGGTGCTGCTCTATGCAGGCACCGGGCTGGTCAGCATGTTCCTCGGTTACGAGTTCCTCAACTACAGTGCGATGACTCCTGATCATCCCGAGCACGGGCAGCACTACGGAATCCTGCTGGTCGAGTTGGGTGTCGGTATCACCGTGACCGGGGTCATGGTCACGATCTACTACGCCTTCACATCGCGGACGCCGATCATGGACGACGAGGCTTGGTAGGGATGCAGAATTTCGACTGGGCCTTCGTTCTCGGCCACATGAATTATTGGCTGTTCATCGTGCTCATGATGACCGGCTTCTACATCGTCGTGGCCAAGGGCAACCTGGTCAAGAAGATCGTGGGGCTGAATATCTTCCAGGTGTCGGTCTTCATGTTTTATATCTCGGTGGGCAAGATCGAGGGCGGCACCGCGCCGATCTTTCCGATCGACATGAACATCGACCCGACGGTCGCCTATTCCAACCCGCTGCCACACGTGTTGATCCTGACGGCGATCGTCGTCGGCGTCGCGACGACCTCGCTCGGGCTCGCACTGATCGTGCGCATCCGTGAGGAATACGGCACCATCGAGGAAGACGAGCTTCTGAAAATCGAGAAGGAACTGGCATTGCAGGATCTGCGCGCCCATAGCGAAGTCAAGGCCGAGCGCGTCGGATGAGCACGGAAACCGTCCCACACACGGCGATGACGCTGGTGGATCATCTGCCCGCTATCCAGGTGCTGTTGCCTTTCGTCATGGCGCCGCTTGTGGTCGTCGTCGGATCGCGCCGTCTGGCCTGGCCACTGACCTTCCTCGCGAGCGCGGCCGCGTTCGTGGTGTCGATCCTGCTTCTGATGCAGGTGATCGACGGGTCGATCATTTCCTATCACATGGGCGGCTGGGCACCGCCCCTGGGGATCGAATACAGGGTCGATGCGGCCAATGCCTTCGTGCTGCTGCTGGTGACGGCGATGAGCACGCTGGTCCTGCTTTTCGCCCGGCGCAGCGTCGAGGACGAGGTCTCGGCCAAGCATCATGCGCTGTTCTATACCGCCTTCCTGCTGTGCCTGAGCGGCCTGCTGGGCGTGGCGATCACGGGGGATGCGTTCAACATCTTCGTGTTCCTCGAGATCTCGTCACTGGCGACCTACGTGCTGATCGCGCAGGGTTCGGAACGAGACAAGCGCGCGCTGACGGCGTCCTATGACTACCTGATGATGGGTACGATCGGCGCGACCTTCTTCGTGATCGGGATCGGGTTTCTCTACATGGCGACCGGCACGCTGAACCTCGCCGACATCGCCGGCCGGATCGAGGATCTGGGCGACAACCGCACGGTGCGCGCGGGCTTCGCGTTCATCGTCGTCGGGATCGGCCTGAAAGTCGCGATGTTCCCGCTGCACAGCTGGCTGCCCAACGCCTACACCTACGCCCCCTCGATGGTGACGGCGTTTCTCGCGGCAACGGCGACCAAGGTGGCGGTGTACGTTCTCCTGCGCTTCGTCTTCTCGGTGTTCGATCCGGATTTCCTGTTCGGGACCAACACGCTCGCCTTCATCATTCTGCCACTGGCAGTGGTGGCGATGTTCTCGGCCAGTTTCGTCGCAATCTTCCAGAGTGATCTCAAGCGCATGCTGGCCTATTCCAGTATCGCGCAGATCGGCTACATCCTGCTCGGCATCGCCTTCCTGTCCGAAACAGGGGTCACGGCGGCCATCGTGCACCTGTTCAACCACGGGATCACCAAGGCCGCACTGTTCATGGCGGTCGGGGCTTACGTGTTCAGTGCCAAGGGCACATTTTATGACACGCTGCAGGGGATGGGACGGCAGATGCCTTTGACCTCGGCAGCGGTGGTGGTCGGCGGGCTCAGCCTGATCGGGGTTCCGGGCACGGCCGGGTTCATCTCGAAATGGGTTCTGGTCGAGGCGGCGCTTGAAAAGGGCTGGTGGCCGGTCGCCCTGCTGATCGTGCTGTCGAGCCTTCTGGCGGTGATCTATGTCTGGCGCGTTCTCGAAGTGCTCTACATGCAGCCGGCGTCCGAAAGCAGCACCGTGCGCGAAGCTCCGATGTCGATGGTGATCCCGATCTGGATCGGGGCGCTGGCCTGCATCTATTTCGGGCTTGATACCGATGTCACGCTGACCGCCGCGCGCACCGCTGCGCAGGGTCTTCTGGCCGGTTCGACCGGATTGCACTAGGGGGCGGCATGGACACCAACACAGCGATACTGGCCAGCATGTTGATCCCCGCGCTCGCGGCGGTGGGCAACATGCTGCTGCGCGACAGCGAAAACCTGCGCGATGGCATGACCTTTGTCGCGGCGCTGGCGACATTCGGTTGTGTGATGACCATCCTGTCCAACGAAGGCAGCGGAACCACTGACCCGCTGGTGCTGTTCTCGGTCATGCCGGGGCTCGACCTCGCCTTCAACGTCGAACCCCTTGGTCTGCTGTTCGCCATCGTCGCCAGCGGGCTCTGGATCGTGACGCATCTCTACGGCGTCGGCTACATGCGCGGCAACAACGAGGACCACCACGCGCGGTTCTTCTGTTTCTTCTCGATATCCATTGCCGCAACCATGGGCATCGCGTTCTCGGCCAACATGTTCACGCTGTTCCTGTTCTACGAGGCCCTGACTCTCGCGACCTTTCCGCTGGTCGCGCACAAGGGCACGCCCGAGGCGCGCAACGGGGCGCGCACCTATCTTGGCATCCTGATCGGCACCTCGATCGGGTTGCAACTGGTGGCGATCATCTGGACGTGGATGATTGCCGGCACGCTCGACTTCACCAAGGGCGGCATTCTTCAGGACCATATCGCCGGGCCAATGGTGGCGGTTCTGCTGGCGCTCTATGCCTTCGGGATCGGCAAAGCGGCCCTGATGCCGTTTCACCGCTGGCTGCCCGCCGCGATGGTCGCGCCGACCCCGGTTTCGGCACTGCTGCACGCGGTCGCGGTGGTCAAGGCCGGTGTTTTCACGATGCTGAAGGTGGGCATCTATATCTTCGGGATAGACTTCCTGGCCGAAACCGGCGCGTCGGAATGGTTGATGTGGCTGGCGGCCTTCTCGATCCTCGCGGCGTCGGTCGTCGCGATGACCAAGGACAACCTCAAGGCGCGGCTGGCCTATTCGACGGTGAGCCAGCTCAGCTACATCACGCTGGGCATGGCGCTGGCGACGTCGATGGGGGTGTTGGGCGGCGGGATGCATATCGCCATGCACGCGATGGGCAAGATCACGCTCTTCATGTGCGCAGGATCGATCTATGTCGCCCTGCACAAGACCGAGATCAGTCAGCTGGACGGTCTGGGCCGCATCATGCCGTTCACCTTCGGTGCTTTCCTGATAGGGGCCCTTTCGATCATCGGCCTGCCGCCGCTCGGCGGATCGTGGAGCAAGTGGCTGCTGGTGATGGGCGCGGCGGACACCGGGCAGATGGTGATGATCGCGGTTCTGATGATCAGTTCGCTGCTGAACGTGGCCTATCTGCTGCCGATCGTGGGGCGCGGTTTCTTCCTGCCCAACGCCGAGATCGCGGCCGATGCTCCCCGCGCCGAGGCGGGTCTTTTGGTTTGGCTGCCGCCGGTTCTGACCGCGGCCGGGTGCATCGCCCTGTTCTTCTTCGCCGGTCAGATCGAGATTTTCCTGTCGCCGCTGGTGGCAGAGTGAGGGGGCCGTGATGCGCAAGACCACACAGGACAACCCGGACAAGTATCCCGCTCTCGGACGTGCGTTCATGTGGGTGGACAGGCCGGGCGCACCAAAGCTGATCGTCTATGGGCTCTATATCCTCTGCGCGGGCCTGTTCGCGGCGGACTTCCTCTATCACAAGCACACCTATCTCGTGGTCGAGGAGATCCCGGGCTTCTACGCATTGTTCGGAGGCCTCGTCAGTGCCGCGCTCATCATCGTCGCCACAGGGATGCGGGCGATCCTGAAACGGGACGAGAGCTACTACGCGCCGAACGACGTCGAAGCCGAACCTTACCCCGAGGACCAGCTGGACAGGGTGCGCTACGATGACTGAGCAGCTTCCCACCGCTTTCCTCTTCGTGCTCGGCGCGCTGATCCTGCCGGTACTGCCGCGTGGAGCGGTGAGGGCGCTGTTTCTGGTCGCGGTCCCGATCGTCGCCGCCTGGCAAATCTGGACCACGCCGCTGGGCACCTCGATGCAGGTCGATTTCTTCGGCTTCACGCTCGAGCTCATGCGGGTGGACAGGCTCAGCCGCATCTTCGCGCTGGTGTTCTGCCTCGCGGCGTTTCTGGGCAATCTCTACGCTTGGCATCTCAGGGACACGGTGCAGCAGGTTGCGGCGCTGCTTTACGCGGGCGCGGCCATCGGTGCGGTCTTTGCGGGTGATCTGATCACACTGTTCATATACTGGGAAGGCACGGCGATCTCGTCTGTCTTCCTGATCTGGGCGCGGGGCACGCAGGGGGCCTATCACACCGGGATGCGCTATCTGCTGATCCAGGTCGGATCGGGGGTGATCCTTCTGGCGGGAGTGATCCTGCTCTATAGCGAGACCGGCAGCATCGCGTTCCAGCGGATGGAACTCGGCTCGCTCGCGACATGTCTGATCTTTCTCGCGTTCGGCATCAAGTGCGCCTTCCTGTTGTTGCACAACTGGTTGCAAGACGCCTATCCCGCAGCAACCGTCACCGGCACTGTCATCCTGTCAGCCTTCACCACGAAGCTGGCGATCTATGCGCTGGCGCGTGGGTTCGCGGGCACGGAGATCCTGATCTACATCGGGGTGGCGACCGCGCTCTACCCGCTGATCTGGGCGCAGATCGACAACAACCTGCGCCGGGTTCTGGCCTATGCACTGAACCTTCAGCAGGGGTTCATGCTGGTCGGAATTGGCCTTGGTACCGAACTGGCGCTGAACGGCGCGGTTGCGCACGCGGTGGTGGGCGTGGCCTATGGCATGCTGCTGTTCATGTGCACCGGAGCGGTGCTGTTCCGCACGGGTACCGCCAAGGCGAGCGATCTGGGCGGGCTCTATCGCACGATGCCGCTGACGATGCTCTTCTGCCTGATCGGCGCGGCGTCGATCTCGGCCTTTCCGCTGTTCGCCGGGTTCGCCACCAAGTCGCTGATCCTGTCGGCATCGCTGAAGGAACAGCACTACATGGTCTGGGGCGCGATGCTTCTGGCCTCGGCGGGTGTGTTCCTCACCACCGGGCTGCGCATTCCCTATTTCGCTTTCTTTGCCAAGGACAGCGGATTGCGACCCAAGGAGGCACCGTGGAACATGCTGCTGGCGATGGCGGTGACGGCGGTGCTTTGTATCGCGTTCGGGTCCTATCCCGTCCCGCTCTACGCGCTGTTGCCTTATGATGTGGACTACTCGGCCTACTCGACCACGCACGTGATCACGCAGCTTCAACTGCTGGTCTTCTCGACCCTGGCCTTTGCGGTTCTGATGCGGGCGGGGCTCTATCCGACCGCGCTGAAATCGGTCAACCTCGACACTGACTGGAGTTATCGCCGCCTCCTGCCGCGTATTGTCGGCGGGATCGGCGAGACGCTCGGATCTGCCATGGCACGGATGTCGAGCATGGTGAACGACGGGCTGCGCAGCCTCATCATCCGGATGTATCACAGCTATGGGCCGCAGGGCAGGATCGCGCAGTTCTGGCCGACCGGGTCGATGGTGCTCTGGATCGCGATTCTGCTGGGCGTCACGCTGATCGTGAACTTCGTGTCCTAGACGGGCGATCTTGCAGTCGCTGCGCATGAAGTAAAAAAGGGGCCACGCACGGCGCAGCCCCCTTGTTTCAGGTGGTCGGTCTTGCTCAGATACCCCATTTCGCACGGGTCTCGTCAAAGAATCCCTGCGCCTGTTTCACCTTGACCCAGTTGTTGACGTAGTTGATCCAGACTTGGTCGTCCTGCGGTAACAGCATCGCGATCGGCGTGGGCGCGCGCGGCTCTGTCCCCGGCACCCGGACGACGCCGAATTTCTCTTCCAGCGTCGCGCCCTCGATGTTGGAAGTGATGAACACGTCGGCCCGCCCGGACAGGACCTCCTGGAAGCCGCGTGCGGGCGCTTCCACGACCTTGATCTCGGCGTTCGGGAACCATTCGCGGGCCATGGCTTCGAATGTCGTGCCGAGAGTCGTCGCCACCGTCACACCGGGTTGGTTGATCGAGTCATAGCCATCGAACTTGTCTGCCAGGTCGGGCGTCGTAAAGGGAAAGATCTCGACCGCGATGTAACTTTCGGAAAAGCCCGCGACCTTCATGCGCGCCGGAGAGATCGAGGCCGATCCGGTCATGTGGTACTTGCCGGCCACGACGCCGTTCACCAACGTCTTCCAGTCGGTCGGCACGAACTCGACTTCGACGCCCAGATCGGCGGCCAGTTCGGTCATCACGTCGATGTCGAACCCCTTGTAGCTGTTGGTCGCCGGGTCGCGCAGCGTCATCGGGTTCCAGTCGCCGGTGGTCCCGACCTTCAGAACGCCGCTGTCCAGGACTTCGTTCAAGGCGGATTGCGCCTGCGCACCGACCGCGAGCCCGATGCTGAGCAGGCCGGCGGCCAGTGTGGTGGTCCAGTGTTTCATGTGGTTTCCCCTGTTGTCCGGCCGCGCGACCGGGCCCTGTGTTCTTTATTGAACCTTGAACTAACTAATACTCCACCGATAACCTCAAGAAAATTCTTCCCTGCGGGGAGCCGGCGCAGGGAGCCGACGACATGAGTCAAACCACCATCGAAATGGTCGGCGTGAACAAGTGGTTCGGGGATTTTCATGTTCTCAAGGACATCGACCTGACCGTCGCGGCAGGAGAACGCGTGGTGATCTGCGGGCCGTCCGGGTCGGGAAAATCAACCGTCGTGCGCTGCATCAACCGTCTGGAACGACATCAATCCGGTCTGATCCGTGTCGACGGGATCGAGCTGACCGACGACGACCGGACGGTGGCCGCGATCCGCTCGGAGGTCGGCATGGTGTTCCAGCAGTTCAACCTGTTCCCGCACCTGACCGTGCTGGAAAATCTGGTGTTGGGCCCGATGAAGGCGCGTGGCCTTTCGCGGACCGATGCCGAGGCGCGGGCGCGGCGCTATCTCGACCGGGTGCGCATCCCGGAACAGGCGGACAAGCGCCCAGCGCAGCTGTCCGGCGGCCAGCAGCAACGTGTCGCGATTGCCCGATCCTTGTGCATGGAGCCCAAGGTCATGCTGTTTGACGAACCAACGTCGGCGCTGGACCCCGAGATGATCTCGGAAGTGCTCGACGTGATGGTTGGATTGGCCGAGGACGGCATGACGATGATCGTGGTGACCCACGAGATGGGCTTTGCACGGAAGGTGGCCGACAAGATGGTGTTCATGGACGCTGGCGAGATCGTCGAAACCGGACCGCCCGAGGCATTCTTCGCCAATCCTGGGTCGGATCGGTGCCGGGCGTTCCTCGGTCGGATCCTGCAGCATTGACCTTGCGCAGGATCACGCCCTTCGCGCTTCTGTTCTGCTGCATTCTGCTTGCGGGCTGCGCCTCGAGTTCAAATTGGGGATGGTACGTCGTCAACCCGATGACACCGGCGGGTTGGACCAACCTCAAGTTCCTTGTGAACGGCATGGGCGCGACGATCCTGATCTCACTGATCGCCGCGTCCATCTCAATCGTGCTGGGTTTGTTGGTGGCCTTGCCCGGCTTGTCCGAGCGGCGGGGGCTGCGCATCGTCAACCGGGTCTACGTGGAACTCGTGCGCTCGATTCCGCTCTTGCCGATGCTGTTCTGGGTGTTCTACGGCCTGCCGCTGGTCTTCAGGTCGATGGGGCTGGACATCCCGATCGATCCGTTCTGGGGCGCGATCATCACGCTGGCGATTTCCGACAGCGCCTTCACGGCGGAAATCTATCGGGCCGGGATCCAGTCCATCGCGAAGGGGCAGACCGAGGCCGCGCGCACCATCGGGCTGACCTATGTCCAGACCATGCGCTACGTGATCCTGCCCCAAGCGATCCGGCGCATCCTGCCGCCGCTGGCCAACCAGTTCATCTACATCGTCAAGATGAGCGCATTCGCCAGCGTGATCGGAATGCAGGAACTGACGCGGCGGGCGAACGAACTGGTGGTCACCGAGTACCGCCCGCTGGAGATCTACAGCTTCCTGATCCTTGAATACCTTGTGCTGGTCCTCGTCATCAGCGCCGGGGTGCGCTGGCTGGAGCGGCGGATGGGGGCGGATGAACGGAGCTAGGTATGGCGTCCTGGCAATGTAGTGTCGGTGGCACCGCAGGGATCGCCGCAAGCCGTCTGTTTCTCAGCTGAACAGGGCCGCCGTCAGGCGACGGGCGCCGTCGAGCAGAATGGCGCGATTGGCCACGGCCTCGGTCAGGCTGACCCGCTGGGCCGGCCCGTGGAACGCCAGCGCGGCGACAAACCGGCCCTGCGTGTCGCGGATCGGAACTGCGATCGCGACCATGCCTTCCACGAATTCCTCCTGATCGAGCGCATAGCCCCTTTCCGCGATCTCGGCGAGATCCTGCAGAAGGCTGGCCGGATCGGTATGGGTCCTTGGGGTCAGGGGGGCCAGTGTCAGGGCCGACACGAAAGCCTTGCGCGCCGGAGCGGGCAGGCTGGCCATGAAGGTCTTGCCACTGGCGGTGCAATGAAACGGCACGTTTGAGCCAACCGGCAGTTGGACCCGGAAGGGCCAGTCTGTCTCAACCCGGTCGAGATAGCTCATTCCGGTGTCTTCCGGAACCACGAAATTGACCGTCTCGCGGACCTGTCGTGCGACGTCCATCAGGATCTGGTGGCGCGCGATATGCAAGCGTGACGCAAAGAGCAGGCCCGTGCCCAGTTCGCGCGCACGGCGGCTGGGGCTGAACCGCTTGCCGTTGCCGGGCCGGGTCAGGAACCCTTCGGCCTCGAGCGTTGCGCAGAGCCTGTGCACGGTCTGCTTGGGCAGGTCCAGCCGCGCGTTGATCTCTGTCGCGGTCAGCGGCTCGTCGGCCTGTCCCAGAACTTCGAGCAGCAACAGCGTGCGCAGGTTGGTCGGAATGCGACCGCCCGCGCTCATCGGCGCGCGCCGGGACCGTGGGGGAACAGAATCATTGAGTTTGTCCGATTTGGCATTAGCGTAAAGCTATCACAAAAAACAGGATAATAAGTCTCATTTTTTGATATACGGGGGGATGCGGTTGGAGTTCGACTTCGTCATCGTGGGTGCCGGCTCTGCGGGATGCGTTCTGGCAAACCGCTTGTCGGCGAACGGACGATACCGCGTCGCGCTGCTTGAAGCCGGACCCCGTGACACGAACCCGTGGATTCATATCCCGGTCGGGTATTTCAAGACGATGGGCCATCCCGGGACCGATTGGCGCTATCGCACGCAGTCCGATCCGGGGCTGAACGGGCGGTCGATCCCCTGGCCACGCGGTCGGGTTTTGGGCGGGTCCAGCTCGATCAACGGGCTGCTCTACGTGCGCGGCCAGCCGCAGGATTTCGACGGATGGGCGCAGATGGGCAATCCGGGATGGTCCTGGGAGGAGGTGTTGCCCTATTTCAAGCGGTCCGAGACCTGGAAAGGCACGCCCGCCGGTGACTTGCGGGGCAGGGATGGTCCGCTGTCGGTTTCGCCGACGCGGCTGAAACGCGACATCGTGGACAAGTGGATCGAAGCCGCCAAGGCTGCCGGCTATCGCCAGACACAGGACTACAATTCCGAGGATCAGGAAGGCGTCGGATATTTCCAGCTGACGCTAGACAAGGGGCGGCGCTGCAGCTCCGCCGTGGCTTACCTGAAACCGGCGCGCGGGCGAGACAATCTGACCATCCTGACCGATGCACAGGCCGAGCGGTTGATCCTGCGCGACGGGCGCGCTGCCGGCGTGCGCGCCGTGATCGCAGGCAAATCGGTCGAGATCGCTGCGAATTGCGAGGTCATCCTCTCTGCCGGTGCGATCGGCTCACCGCAGATCCTGATGCTCTCGGGCATCGGTGACGCGGACGAACTGGCTGATCATGGCATTGCAGTTCAGACCGATCTCAAAGGTGTGGGGCGCAACCTGCAGGACCATTTGCAAGCGCGACCTGTGTTCAAGACGGATCTGTCGACCATCAATATCGAGACCAGCAACCTGCTGAAACAGGTGGGCATCGCGCTGCAATACGCTGTCAGGCAGACCGGGCCGATGACGATGGCCGCCAGTCTTGGGACCGGGTTTCTCAAGACGGAATCGCATCTGGACACGCCCGATATCCAGTTCCACATCCAACCCTTCAGCGCCGACAGCCCGGCCGAGGGACCGCATCGGTTCTCGGCCTTCACTGCCTCGGTCCTGCAGCTGCGCCCGGAAAGCACGGGCCGGCTACGGCTGAAATCCGCGGACATGCGCGACCATCCCCTGATCGATCCGAACTACCTGGCGACCGACACCGATTGCCGCACGATCGTGAAGGGTATCCAGATCGCGCGCCGGATCGCCCGGCTCGAACCGCTGAAGTCGCACGTGACCGAGGAACACGCGCCGGGCGCGGAGGTCGCGCTCGACGACGAGGCGGCGACGCTGGACTGGGCGCGGGACACGGCCACGACGATCTATCACCCCACGGGCACGTGCAAGATGGGGGCCGACCCGATGGCGGTGGTCGACCATCGTCTTCGGGTGCATGGCATCCGGGGGCTGCGGGTGGCGGATGCCTCGATCATGCCCCGGATCACCTCGGGCAACACCAACGCCCCGGCGATCATGATCGGGGAGAAAGCATCGGACATGGTATTGGAGGACGCGCGGCCATGACGCAAGCCGGCCCCCGCAGTCGCCTTTGGGCGCGGGCCGATCACAACGAAAGGAATGAAGGCGGACATCCGAAAGGGAGGAAAACATGTTTGAATTCAGATCACTGACCAAATACGCCGCCGCGGTGGCGCTGGGGGCCACGGCCTTCGCCAGTACGGCCGCCGCCGAAGTGACCATTCGCGTGCAATCGGTCATCCCGGCCAAGGCCGACGAGGTCTTCATGCTCGAGGATTTCGCTGCTGACGTGAAGGCGCTGACCAATGGCGAAGTCATCATCGAGGTGCTGCCCGCCGGGGCGGTGGTCGGCGTGCGCGAAACGCTCGACGCGGTCGACAGCGGATTGATCGAGGGCGGGTTCGCCTGGACGCATTATTGGTCCGGCAAGCACCCGGCGGCGATGCTGTTCGGCAGCCCGGTCGCGGGCGCAGGGGTCGGCATCGACAACATCGCCTTTGTCAGCTGGTTCCAGTACGGCGGCGGCAAGGAACTTTACGACCAGCTCTGGGAGGAGATGGGCGTCAATGTGAAGGGCTTCATGCTGCAACCCGTCGGCCCCGAGGCGCTTGGCTGGTTCAAGGAGCCCATCGCCAGCATGGAAGATTTCCGCAAATACCGCTTCCGGACGCCTCCGGGCATTCCGGGCCAGACCTACAAGGACATCGGCGTCGCCTCGGTCGCCATGGGCGGAGGAGACATTCTGCCCGCGCTGGAGAAGGGCACGATCGACGCAGCCGAGTGGTGCTGCCCCAAGCCCGACAGCGTGTTCGGCTTCCAAAAGGTTCTGAAGCACTATTACCTTCAGGGGCTGCACCAGGTCGTGGTGAACGCCGATCTCTACATTAACGGTGATGTCTATGACTCGCTGACGCCAATGCAGCAGAAGGCCATGGAGGTGGCCGCCAACGCGTCGCTGTCCAAGTCGATGTCCTATCGCATCTACGAGAACGGCAAGGCGCTCAAGGACCTGGTCGAAAACCACGGCGTCATCCTGCATGACACCCCGGCGGATTACTTCTCGGAATACATGGCGGCAGCCAAGGCGTCGCTTGAGAAGAACGCCGAAGAAAACGAGTTCTTCGCCAAGGTCTGGCAAAGCCAGAAGGATTTCGCCGAGATCGCCGTGCCGTTCTGGGCCGGGGCTCAGACCTCCAACGCGAATCTCGGACGGGCTTTCGCGGACACGCTCAAGAACTGACCTTTCGGGCCACGGCGCTGTTGCAGCGCCGTGGTGCCTTAGCCCGCCAGGGCCCGCACGAGCGGACCTTGCCGCACAAAGGGACGCAAGATCCCCGGAGGGACACGACATATGGCTGACGAGATCAAGTCCGAGGCGCTGGACATCACGGACGAACTGATCGCCGAGCGGCGCGCCGGGGAGCCGGGCCAAACGCCTTCGGACATGGTACCGTGGATGCGTCCGGTGGTCCGGTGGATCGAGTTGCTGAACCTCTGGGTCGGTCGCCTGACCTGCCTTCTGGTGCTGCCGATCATCGCGGTGATGGTCTGGGAAGTAGTCAGCCGCAAGCTGTTCCTCGCTCCCACCGATTTCTCCTTTGAATACAGCCGGATGCTGGCCGGTGCCATGTTCATGCTGGGCGCGGGTTATGCATTGATGCGCGGGGTGCACATCCGTGCGGATTTCATCTATCGCAACTGGTCGCGCAAGCGGCAGGCGACAGTCGATGCAGCGCTCTATCTGGCCTTCTACTTCCCGGCCATGCTGTTTTTCCTGTGGATCTCGGCCGAGTACACGATCAAGGCCTGGGCCACTTGGGAGCGTTCGATGGACACCGCGATGATGGCGCCGCTTGCGCCGGCGCGGACGGCCATGCCCATCGCGGCCTTCCTGCTGCTGCTGCAGGGCATCGCCGAATTCCTGCGCACGCTCTACGACATGCCCGCCGAGCGGCGCCAGAAGTTCGTCACGTTCCTGCCTTTCTATGTCGTCGGCCTCGGTCTCGTCTTCCTCGGCATCGTCTATCCCGACGTGCTGCCGCTGGGAGAGTGGTGGAGCGGCCTGATCGGCGCCACCGGTGCGGGGAATATTCCCAACGAGGCGATCGGGATCATCATGATCGGCGTCATGTTGTTCGCGATCTTCGTCGGCTTCCCGATCAGCTTCACGCTGATCTTCCTCGGCTTCGTCTTCGGGTCCTGGGGCTTCTCCTCGAAGATGACATTCTACCTGCAGACATTGCAATTCAACGCCACAATGCTGGATGAGCAGCTTGTGGCAGTGCCGCTTTTCGTCTTCATGGGGATCCTGATGGAGAAAGCCGGGCTGATGGAGCGGCTTTTCACCTCGATCCAGTTGATGTTCAGCCGCACACGCGGGGCGCTGTTCGTCGCCGTTCTCTTCGTGTCGATGATCTTTGCCGCCGCGACCGGCATCGTTGGCGCGTCGGTCACGATCCTCGGCATCATGGCAGCGCGCACGATGAACCGGTCGGGATACGACGTGCGCCTGGCCGCCGGAACCATCACGGCGGGTGGCACGCTCGGCATCCTGATCCCGCCCTCGATCATGCTGGTGGTGATGGGACCCGTTCTGGAAGTGCCGGTGACCGAGCTGTTTCAGGCGGCAATCATCCCGGGCATCATGCTTGCGTTCCTCTACATGCTCTATGCGCTGGTGCGTTGCTGGATCAACCCGAGCCTCGGGCCGATCCTGCCCAAGGAGGAGCAACCCGAGACCTCACCCTACTATGCGGTCGAGTTCGTGTCGGTCTTCACCGCGCTGATCATCCTGGTCACGCTGGTTACACTGGCGCTTCGAGGCGATTTCGCGGGTCTCTTTCCTTTCGCCGGACCGGTGATTCCGCTGGCGTGGATCGGGGTGATGTATGCCGTCTATGCCTGGACGCGGGCGGTCCGGCCCGGGGGCTTTTTTTATTCCGACCTCTGGTACGAGTTCTTCATGGGGCTGGTGCCGCCGACGACGCTGATCGCCTTCGCGCTCGGCTCGATCCTCGCCGGTTGGGCGACCCCGGCCGAGGCTGCCGCCTGCGGTGCATTCGGGGCGATCTTCCTATCGCTTGCCTATCGCAAGCTGACCCTGCCTAGTTTCTACGATGCGATGATCAAGACGCTGGAGATCACCGTTCTGATCATGTTCCTGGTCGCGGCGTCGAATTTCTTTGGCGCGGTGTTCAGCCGTCTCGGCACGCCGACCATGCTGACCGAACTGCTGCTGGCCTGGGACCTGTCCGCCACGGCGGTGCTGGTCATCATCATGGCGCTCGTGTTCCTGTTGGGCTGGCCATTGGAATGGGTGCCGATCGTTCTGATCATCGTGCCGATCCTGGTGCCGACGCTCGAAGCCCTGGAGGTCAACCTGACCTGGTTCGCGATCCTTGTCGCGGTCAACCTGCAAACCGCCTGGCTCAGTCCGCCGGTGGCGCTGTCGGCCTATTTCCTGAAGGGCGTCGTGCCGGAATGGGATCTGAAGGACATCTATTTCGGCATGATGCAGTTCATGCTGATCCAGTTGTTGGGCCTCGTTCTTATCTTCAATTTCCCTCAGATCGCGCTCTGGCTGCCCAACTACATCTACGGTCAGTAAGGGTCCCGCATCTGGCCTTACAGAAACTTCGTCCGAGGTGCTGGTAACGACCGGCGGTCCCGTGCATGGTGCGCTGCGACACGCGTTTCAATTCCAGACGGAGGGCAGATCATGACCTTGCACCCGAATTCCATAGAGGCCCGCGACGTGGCCTATCACATGCACAGCTACACCAACGCGCGCGCGCATCAGGAAACCGGGCCGCTGGTGATCGACCGGGGCGAGGGCGCCTATGTCTTCGACAACACCGGCAAGAAATATCTCGAAGCGATGGCCGGCCTCTGGAGCACGGCGGTCGGTTTCAGCGAGCAGCGGCTAGTCGACGCGGCCACGGCACAAATGCAGAAGCTGCCCTATTACCACAACTTCGCCAGCCGATCACACGGTCCCGCCGTCGATCTGGCGGAAAAGCTGATCCAGCTCGCGCCGGTGCCGATGAGCAAGGTGTTCTTCACCAACTCCGGGTCGGAGGCCAACGACACCGTGCTCAAGCTGCTATGGTATCGGTCCAACGCCATGGGGCAGCCGCAGCGCAAGAAAATTATCAGCCGCCTGCGTGGCTACCACGGTGTCACCATCGCCTCGGCCAGCATGACCGGCCTGCCAAACAACCACCGCTCGTTCGACCTGCCGATCGCGAACGTGCTGCATACGACGTGTCCTCACCACTACCGCGACGCGCATGAGGGCGAGAGCGAGGAAGATTTCGCAACGCGCCTGGCGGCGGAACTGGAGGAAATGATCCTCGCCGAGGGTCCGGACACCATCATGGCGATGATCGGCGAGCCTGTGATGGGCGCCGGTGGCGTGGTCGTGCCGCCCGCGACCTATTGGGACAAGGTGCAGGCGGTTCTGAAGAAATACGACATCCTGCTGGTTGCCGACGAGGTGATCTGCGGGTTCGGCCGCACCGGCAAGCTGTTCGGCTCGATGACCTTCGCCATGAAGCCCGACATCATGGTCATGTCCAAGCAGCTGACCTCGACCTACTTCCCCTTGTCGGCCCTGATGATGAACGAGCGCGTGTTCGAACCGATCGCCGATGAAAGCAACAAGATCGGGGTTCTCGGCCATGGTGTCACCGGCGCGGCGCACCCGGTCGGCGCGGCCATCGCGCTGGAGAACATCAAGATCATCGAGGAGCGTGGCCTTGTGGCCAATGCCGCCGAGGTCGGGGCCTACATGCAGGAGCAGTTGCGCACGTTGTCCGACCACCCACTGGTCGGCGAGGTGCGCGGCATCGGTCTGATCGCGGCGGTCGAACTGGTGCTCGACAAGGAAAGCAAGACTGCGTTCGAGAAACCCGGTCAACTGGGCGCGAAGACTGCCGCACGGTTGTTGGAAAACGGCGTGATCTCGCGCGCCATGCTCGACGCGTTGGCCTTCTGCCCGCCGATGATCGTGACCCGGTCCGATATCGACGGCATGGTGTCGACGCTGCGCCGCACGCTGGATGAAGTCGCCGCCGAAGTGCTCTCGTGAGCGGAGCGCTCTAGGATGGCCATCCGAACAGCGATCATCGGCCTCGGGATCATGGGCCGGCGCATGTTGGAGCATATGCTGCTGCATGACGGGTTTGCCCCGGACATCCTCTGGGATCCGGACCCTGAAGCCTGCGCGCAGGCGCGCGCCATGGCGCCCGATGCACAGATCGCCGAAAGTGCGGAGGCCGCGATCGCCGCGGTCGACCTGGTCTACCTGGCCTGCCCGCCGGTGCCGCGCCGGGACTATGCGCTGGCCGCCGCCGCCGCGGGCAAGGCGCTGTTTCTCGAAAAACCGCTTGGCATCGATGTGCAGGCCAGCGCCGATCTTGTGGCGCGGATCGAAGCCGCCGGGGTGCCGGCGGCGGTGAACTTCACCCAGGCCGCGGGCGCGGCGCTGACGGACGTGTCGGCCGCGGCCGAGGCGGGCGAGCTCGGCGAGCTTCTCGGCGTCGATATCGTCGTCACTTACGCCAATTGGCCGCGCGCGTGGCAGCAGGCGGCCGACTGGTTGCGCTTTAGAGCCGAGGGCGGCATGACGCGCGAGGTGATCTCGCATTTCCTGTTCTTCTCCGAACGTATTCTCGGGCCGCTTCACCTGGTTTGGGCGCGGGCCGATTACCCCTCGGATCCGAAGCTCTGCGAAACCCATGTCGCCGCCCGGCTCGAAAGCGCCGAGGGTCGCGTGGTCACGATCATGGGCAGCGTCGGTGGCGCACAGCCCGACCGGCAGGAACTGACCGTCAAGGGCAGCCGCATGAGTAGGCGGATCAGCGAATTCTACCGCGATGCGGCCTCGCAGGGCGGTGCGTTCGAACCCACAGGCTCCGAGCCGGACGATCCCCGCGCGGCGAGCATGAAGGCGCAACTCGATGATCTCGATCTGCTGGTGAAGGGCGAACCGAACCGGCTCGCGACCTTGCCGGAAGCGCTGCGCGTGCAGGTGCTGGTCGAGTCCATTCTGGCCGGAACCGGATAGCGCGCTGAAAGGGCCAGTCTGTATGCCGGGACCGCTGCACGGAATACGCATCCTCGACGCTACGACCATGATCTCGGGGCCGCTGGCTACTATGATCCTAGCCGATCAGGGCGCCGAGGTGATCAAGATCGAGCACCCCAGGGGCGGTGATCACAGCCGCCAGGTCGCGGGGCGGCGCGGCGGATTCAGTGCCTCTTTCCTGAACAACAACCGGGGCAAACGTTCGGTGACGCTCGACCTGAAGCATCCGCGCGGCCTGACTGCGGCGCTGAAGCTCTGTGCGGGGGCCGATGTTTTCGTACAGAATTTCCGCCCCGGGGTCGCCGAGCGGATCGGCCTTGGCGAGGACGCGGTGCGCGCCGTGCGGCCCGATATCGTCTATGCGTCGATCGCGGGTTTCGGGTTTGAGGGCGACTGGGCGAAACGCCCGGTCTATGATCCGCTGATCCAGGCACTTTCCGGGCTGGCCAGCGTCCAGGGCGGCGCGGATCAGGCGCGGCCGCACCTCGTGCGCACGATCCTGCCTGACAAGGTGACCGCGATCCAGGCCAGCCAGGCGATCACCGCCGCGCTTTTTGCACGCGAACGTAGCGGGCAGGGCACCCATCTGCACCTTTCGATGCTCGACACGGTGGTGCATTTCCTCTGGAGCTCGGACATGGCGGGCTTCACCTTCGTGGGCGACGAGATCCCGCCGCAGGCGCCGTCCGAGGGCCAAAGCTTCATCGAGTTGATCTACCAGACAGCCGATGGCTGGATGGCTGTGTCGGCGCACACGGATTCGACCTGGTCCGGTCTCGCAGCGGCCGTGGGACGGCCCGATTGGCTGACTGATCCACGCTTTTCCAGCGTCGCCCTGCGCGAAATCAACAAGCCCGCGCGGCTGGAACTGACGCAGGAGGCGCTGCTGACCGACACCACGGCGAACTGGATGCAGCGGCTGACGGCGCATGACGTTCCCTGCGCTCCGGTCCTGACCCGGCGCGAGATGTACGAGCATCCGCAGGTCGTTGCCAATGGGGCGGTGGTCGAGGTCGACCATCCACAGGCTGGGCGATTGCGCCAGGCCAGGACTCCGGCGCGCTTTTCGGCCACACCGACCGAGCCTCCCGCCGTCGCGCGGCGACTCGGTGAGGACACCGAGCAGGTCTTGCAGGAGGCCGGCTATAGTGCGGAGGACATCGCCGAAATGATCTCGCAGGGAATCGCCACCGGACCGCAGGGCCCAAGCGAATGATCGACCTCTATTTTGCCCCGACGCCAAATGGCTGGAAAGTCTCGATCATGCTCGAGGAATGCGGGTTGGACTACACCCCGCACCTGGTGCGCCTGTCCGAAGGCGATCAATTCGAGGATGCGTTTCTCGCGATCAGTCCGAACGCCAGGATCCCGGCGATCGTCGATCACGATCCGCCCGCCGCATGGGGTGCCGATCCGGTGTCGGTGTTCGAATCCGGCGCGATCCTTCTCTATCTCGCCGACAAGACCGGCCGTTTCGCGCCTGACACCAAAGATCATCGCGCTCGCAAGGAGATGATCGAGTGGCTGTTCTGGCAGGTCGGTAACCAGGGGCCGATGGGCGGACAACTCAGCCATTTCAGGAACTATGCGCCGTCCGATCAGCGCGACTACGGCTTCAAGCGCTATCTCGGCGAATACGACCGCAACCTCGGGGTGCTCGAGAACCGTCTGGAAAACCGCGACTGGGTTCTGGGCGAGTCCTATTCCATCGCCGACATGCTGATCTTTCCATGGGCCTTCATCGCCAAGCCACTCGGTGCGTCGCTCGATGCCTTTCCGCGCGTTGCCGACTGGCGTGCCCGGATCAAGTCGCGCCCCGCGGTGCAGCGCGCGATCGATCTTTTCAAAGGCGACCAGAACCGCGGACAGCACCGCGCGGACAACAACGCTGTCCTGTTCAACCAGTCCGCCGCGTCGCTCAGGGCGAAATCGAAGGATGCACCGCCCAAGTGATCCCTTTTTCGGCATCGGACTTGCGTGGCACCTGCCAGCGGCATGAATTTATTGACCGTCTGATAAAAAAATGTCTGACTGACCGCCAAATGCCAACGGGGGACATTGCAATGAAAATCAAGGGAAGCCTGTCGCGCAGGCTGGTTCTGGCAGGAGCGGTTTCGGCCGGTCTCGTGCTGTCGGCAGGCGCTGCCTTCGCGGAAACGATCAAGGTCGCCGCGATCTACACGCTGCCGGTCGAACAACAGTGGATCAGCCGCATCCACAAGGCGCTGAACACCGCGCAGGAGCGTGGTGACATCGAGTATGTTTTCTCTGAAAACGTCGCCAATACGGACTATGAACGCGTGATGCGAGAATACGCGGAACAGGGCGTCAGCCTGATCGTCGGCGAGGTGTTCGGGCTGGAACGCGCGGCGCGCAAGGTGGCTGCCGACTATCCCGAAACGGCCTTCCTGATGGGCTCGTCCTTCGGGCCCGTCGCGCCGAATTTCGCGGTGTTCGACAACTGGATTCACGAACCCAGCTACCTGACAGGCATGATCGCCGGTGAGGCGACCGAAACGAACGTGATCGGCATGGTCGGCGGCTACGCGATCCCCGAAGTGAACCGGCTGATGAACGCCTTCATGGACGGTGCTCGGGCGGTGAACCCGGATGTGCGCTTCCTCGTGAATTTCATCGACAGCTGGTATGACCCGCCCAAGGCCAAGGAGAGCGCATTTGCCATGATGGATGCGGGCGCCGACATCATGTATGCCGAACGCTTCGGGGTGGCGGATGCCGCCGTGGAACGCGGCGTGAAGGCCATCGGAAATGTGATCGACACCTCGGACGACTACCCCGACACGATCCTCAGTTCCGCGCTCTGGCACATGGAGCCGACCATCGACCGGGCCATCGCCGAGGTCGCCGGCGGCACGTTCGAGGCGGCCGACTACGGGCAATACAGCTTCATGGCCTATGGCGGCGGCTCTCTGGCCGTGGACGAGACCCTCGTGCCGGCGGAGGTCATCTCGAAGGTGAAGGAAACCGAGAACGAGATCCTGAACGGCATGTTCCGCGTCAACGTGAATGACGCGCCGCCCGTGTCCGACAAGTGACCAGAGCGGGGCCGGCCCGGTGCCGGCCCGTCTGAACGCATGGTGTCCTCCAGGATCCTTTCGCTGAACGCGCTGTCCAAGCGGTTCGGCAGCGTGCTCGCCAACGATGCGGTCAGCCTTGACCTGCATCGGGGCGAGGTGCTGGCGCTCCTTGGCGAGAACGGCGCTGGCAAGACGACGCTGATGAACATGCTGTTCGGCCACTACATGCCCGACAGCGGCTCGGTCGACGTGTTCGACGAGACGGGCAGGGCGCACCCTCTGACGCTGGGCCATCCGCAGGCGGCGTTGGCGGCAGGGATCGGCGTGGTACACCAGCATTTCGCACTGGCCGAGAATCTGACCGCGCTCGACAACATCTCTCTCGGCTCCGAACCGCTCTTCGCGCTGCGGCGAAACCGCGCCGCGGTCCGCGCCAAGGTTCAGGGCATCATGGCGCGCAGCGGTCTTTCGGCGCCGCTGGACGTGCCGGTCGGGCGCTTGTCGGTGGGCGAACGCCAGCGGGTCGAGATCCTGAAGGCGCTGTACCACGACGCGCGCATCCTGGTTCTGGACGAACCGACCGCGGTGCTGACCCCCCAGGAGGCCGATACGCTCTTCGCAAATATCGGTGCGATGACCCGTGACGGACTGGCGGTGATCTTCATCAGTCACAAGCTGCGCGAGGTGCTGGCCTTCTCCCATCGGATCGCCGTGCTGCGTCACGGCGTCAAGGTGGGCGAGATGGAGACCGCGAGTGCAGACGAGCGCACCATTGCGCGGATGATGGTTGGAGCCGATACGCCGATCACGCCTCGCGACGCGATGCGACCCGGCGCTCCGGTACTGAGGCTCGCGGATGTCAGCGTGGCCGGAAGCTCGGCGCGCGACAGCCTGTCGGGCGTGTCCCTGACGGTTCACGCGCACGAGGTTCTGGGCATCGCCGGTGTCTCGGGCAACGGACAGGCGGCGCTTGCCGGCGTGATATCGGGCCTGCGACGGCCGAGCCGGGGCGATGTCATCGTCGATGGCACGCCGATCTCGCGCCCCGATCCGCTGGCGATGATCCGCGCTGGCGTCGGGCGCATTCCCGAGGATCGCCATCACGATGGAATTGTCGGTGCGATGTCGGTGGCGGAGAACATGGTGATCGAACGGTTGGATGAAGCCGATGTGCAAAAGGGCGGCCTGCTCGACAGGGCCGCTATGCGGCGGAATGCCGAAGCGCTGTCGCGCGCCTACGACGTGCGCGGGCCGGGCATCGATGCGCCCGCGCGGCTGCTGTCGGGCGGCAACATCCAGAAACTGATCCTTGCGCGGGTGTTCGAACGCGGCCCGCGCCTGATCCTCGCCAACCAACCGACGCGCGGCCTCGACATGGGGGCCGCGGCGGAGGTTGGGCGACGCCTGCTGGAAGCGCGCGCGCGGGGGGGCGGCATCCTGCTGATATCCGAGGATCTGGACGAGATCCTCGGCCTGGCGGACCGGATCATGGTCATCCATGATGGCGAGCTGGTCGAGGTGACAAGCCGCGACCGCGAAGCGATCGGCCTGCAGATGGCGGGAGAGGCCGCATGATCCGGATCGAACCGCGCCCCGCGCCGTCGCGTCGCCTGACCCTGGGCGTTCCTGTCCTGTCCGCAGTGATCGCGCTGGCTTTGGCGGCGATTCCGTTGGGTTTTGCCGGGGCAGACATCCTGACGGCCTATGGTGAAATGGCCCGGGGCGTGTTCGGCTCGGTCTTCGCCTTTTCCGAGATGCTGACGCGGGCCACGCCACTGATCTTCACCGGCCTCGCCGCCGCGCTGGCCTTTCGCGCCAAGCTCTGGAACATCGGGGCCGAGGGTCAGCTCTACCTCGGCGCGATGGCGGCGGTCGCCATCGGGGCTGGCGCCATCGATGCGCCCGGCATTGTTCTGGTGCCGCTGATCGTGGTTCTCGGAGCGGCGGCCGGGGCGGCGGGCATGGTGGTGCCGGCGGTGCTGAAGACCCGGTTCGGGGCCGACGAGGTGGTGACGACGCTGCTCCTGAACTTCGTCATCCTGATCTTCGTGCAGATGATGCTGGAAGGCGCGTTGAAAGATCCGATGGGTCTGGGTTGGCCGCAATCCGCGCCGATCCTCGACCAGGGCATGTTGCCGACGCTGATCGACCGGATGCGGGTGCACTCGGGCCTGGTGATCGCGCTGGTCGCCGCGGCGGTGGCGCAGTTCATGCTGGCGCGTTCGGTCTGGGGCTTTCGGCTGCGCGCGGTGGGGGAAAATCCCGCTGCGGCGCGGCACGCCGGAATCCGTGTGAACCGGACGCTTCTGAGCGTCGCCATCGTGTCCGGTGGCCTCGCCGGTCTGGCGGGTGTAGGCGAAGTCGCGGGCCTCAAGGGCTATCTGACCGCCGACCTGTCGCCGGGCTTCGGCTATACCGGGATCGTTGTTGCGATGCTGGCCGGGCTGTCGCCGGTGGGTGTCGTGATCTCGGCCCTGTTCATCGCCTCGGTCTTCGTGGGCGCGGACAGCATGAGCCGGGCCATGGGCGTGTCGTCGTATCTGGCCGATCTGGTGGTGTCGATGTCGCTGCTCTGCGTGCTGGTCGGTGGGTTCTTCGCGCGCTATCGCATCGTGCGCAGCGTCAGGGTGCAGGCATGATGGATATCCTGCAAATCCTGTTGAGCGAGTCGTTCTGGGCAGCATCCCTGCGGATCGCCACACCGCTGATCTTCGGCGTGCTCGGAGCGCTGCTGTGCGAAAAATCAGGCGTGCTGAACCTCGGGATCGAGGGCATCTTCGTTGCCGGTGCGATGTCGGGCTGGATGGCGGTCTGGCTGGGCGCAGGTCTGTGGGGCGGGGTGCTGGTGGCCGCCGGGGCCGGGGCGTTCTTTGGCTTGATCCACGCGATCCTGACGGTGCCGCTGGGCCTGTCGCAGCATGTCTCGGGGCTCGGCGTCACGTTGTTCGCCACCTCTGTCAGCTATTTCGTCTATCGTACGGCCCTACCCAACGTGTCCTCGCCGCCGCGGATCGAACCGTTCCGGGCGTTGGACATTCCCGTCCTCTCGGATCTGCCCTTTCTCGGCCCGGTGCTATTCCAGCAAACCGCGCTGACCTGGCTGGCGCTGGGGATGGTGGGGCTTGTCTGGTATGTGCTGAACCGCACCGCGCTCGGCGTGGCGATCCGGGCGGTGGGCGACAACCCGGACAGCGTCGATGCGCAGGGCCTGTCGGTGTACGGGCTCAGGATCGGTGCGGTGGTGGCCGGGTCGGCGCTGATGGCGCTCGGAGGCGCGTTCCTGACCATGTCGGCCTTTGACGCGTTCTTTTTCGGCATGGTGAACGGGCGCGGCTGGATCTGTATCGCGCTGGTCATCTTTGCCAGTTGGCGGCCCGGCAAGGCGTTGTTGGGTGCGCTGCTGTTCGGTGCCTTCGATGCCTTGCAGGTCCGGCTGCAGACCGAGGTCGGCGCCTTGGTGCCGGGGCAGGTGTTCCTGATGGCCCCCTATATCCTGTCGATCATCGCGCTGGTGATCGCGGCTCGCAAGGCCGACTATCCGCGTGCGCTGCTGACGCCGTGGTTCAAGGGCCAGAGATGAAAGGACCGGGATGTTCGACCTGATCGTCAAGAACGCGACGCTGCCGGACGGGCGCAGAGGAATGGATATTGGTTGTTCCAAGGGCAGGATCGTCGCTGTCGAACGTGATCTCGCGGCGGAAGCGCGCGAGGTGATCGACGCTGCGGGACGGCTCGTCGCACCACCTTTCGTCGATCCGCATTTCCACATGGACGCCACGCTGTCGCTGGGGCGTCCGCGCATGAATTCCTCGGGCACCTTGCTTGAAGGCATCGCGCTCTGGGGCGAGCTGAAACCGATCCAGACGGTCGACGAGATCATCGCGCGCGCCCTGCGCTATTGTGACCTCGCGGTGTCGATGGGAATCGGAGCGATCCGCAGCCATGTGGACGTGTGCGACGATGAGTTGAAAGGCGCCGAGGCCCTTCTGGAGGTGCGCCGACGGGTGGCGCCATATCTCGACCTGCAGTTGGTCGCTTTTCCGCAGGACGGCGTGTTGCGCGGTCCCAACGCCATGAACAACCTGATACGCGCGCTGGACATGGGCGTCGAGATCGTGGGCGGTATCCCCCATTTCGAGCGCACCATGGAGGATGGTGCCGAAAGCATCCGTCAGCTCTGCCGGATCGCGGCCGATCGCGGTCTTGCAGTGGACATGCATTGCGACGAAAGCGACGATCCCCTCAGCCGCCACGTCGAGACACTGGCCGCAGAAACCCTGCGCTACGGGTTGCAGGGGCGGGTTGCCGGGTCGCACCTGACCTCGATGCACTCGATGGACAACTACTATGTCTCCAAGCTGCTGCCGCTGATCGCCGAGGCCGGACTGCATGCGATCCCGAATCCGCTCATCAACATCATGTTGCAGGGGCGGCATGACGGTTATCCCAAGCGTCGCGGCCAGACCCGCGTCCCCGAGTTGCGCGCCGCCGGCGTCACCGTCGGTTTCGGTTCGGACTGCGTCATGGACCCGTGGTATTCACTGGGTCGCGCCGACATGCTGGACGTTGCCGCGATGGGTCTACATGTGGGTCAGATGTCGAGCCGTGCCGAAATGGAATGGTGTTTTGACGCTGTTACGGCAAATTCGGCGGCGATCATGGGACTGAAGGAGTATGGGTTGGAGGTTGGATGCGCCGCGAACATGGTGGTGTTGCAGGCGTGCGATCCGATTGAAGCGATCCGCCTGCGGGCGACGCGCCTGTTCGTCGTGCGCGGCGGGCATGTCATCGCGCGCACCGAGCCCCAGAAAACCCGCCTCGATCTTCCGGACCGGCCTGGCGAGATCGATCCTTCGATCTATGCGCCGGAAGCCGGAGAATGAGCGGTCTTGCGACGTTTGGGGTCCTCATTCGTGCCGGTGACAGGGTACAAACTCGCAGCTATCGCCCCGAAGGCGGTGGTTTGGGCGGCTTTTGCATTGATTTTTGTCGTGTTGGTGCTTTGAATATCGCCGGCACCGTCTGGTGTCGCAATGAAGGTCAGTAGGTGACGGTCCACAGGTTTCAGACAATTCGGCAGAATCGCTCGGCAATCGAGCGTCAGCTGACCATCCTGCTGCTCAGGGCGATCCGCGATCAGAGCGATCCGAAGATCGCGGGGCTGCTCGTCGAGAAGCTTGGAAGCGGCGCTTTAGGGGCTCAGGTAACTGCGAGTATAAATCTGCTATCTCAAGCTGGGCTGTCAGTTCCGGAGCCTCCAGAAAGCCGGCCAGGCTTGAACCGAAATACCGCGCCACGGACTTTGCATCGGAAAGATCCAGCGGGTCTCTAGCCGCCGACAAGGCGCTCTCGAGCCTGTCTGCCGGGACGCCCGATCCGGCGGCGACCGTTTTCAGGTCATCGCCCGTGCGCGCCATGGCGTCGGACAGGGCCGTGTGAAAGGGTTTGATCATCGCCTTCACTTTTTACCGAACAGACCAAACCTACTCTACGCCCGTCTCTCCTGACAATGGTTTTGCGCTACCGCTGCCAGTTCAGGCGGAAACGGAACATCACGTTGACGCGACGCGCGATGCGACCCAGTCTGGGAGAAGATGGGGCAACAGGACCCCGAAGACTGGGAGGCTGACATGACACGACCGATTGCTCTGGTGACGGGTGGGGCGCAAGGCATAGGCTATGCCTGTGGGGCTGCGCTGGCGCGAGACGGGGCGCAAGTGGTTCTGGCCGATATCAAGGCCGACGCGGTAGAGCGGGCATCGCGCGAGTTGGGCCAGGGCAGCGTCGGTATGGCCGTGGACATGGGCGTTCCCGACGAGGTCGACGCACTGTTTGACCGGATCGAATCCGAGGTCGGCCCGGTGTCGATCCTCGTGAACAACGCGGGCATCGCCTTGCCGAACGACTTTTTGGACACCACGCTCGAGGATTTCCGCAAGGTTCTGGACGTGAACCTGATTGCCGTGTTTCAGGCCACGCAGCGCGCTGCCAAGACCATGGTGGCGCAGGGTTTGCGCGGGTCGATCGTTAATATGTCGTCGATCAATGCCGTGGTCGCGATCCCGACGATTCCCGCCTACTGCGCTTCCAAGGGCGGTGTGATGCAACTGACCAAGTCGGCAGCACTCGCGCTCGCGCCGCACGGCATTCGGGTCAACGCGGTCGGGCCGGGCTCGATCGATACCGAAATGATGGCGGGGGTCAACGCCAGCCCCTCGGCGCTCGAAACGGCACTGTCGCGCACGCCGTTGCGCCGGCTGGGCAAACCCGAAGAAATCGGCGAGGCGGTCGCCTTCCTCGCCAGTGACAAGGCAAGCTATGTCACCGGCGAGACGCTCTATGTCGACGGGGGGCGGCTGGGTCTGAACTACCTGAGCTGAGGGAGGAGGCCTGAAATTGCTTGCCAAACGCGCACAAACACACAACCCTGTCAGGATGCGAGACATGATATGCTCACCAAACGGGCGAAACGCCGTGCAAACGGGCGGTTTCGTCCGGATTCTCTCGACGGATGCGGACGCGCGACGGGATGAATTGGCAGCTGCCCCGCTCTGGAACACAGTTCGATCATGAGCAGTGAAGAAAAACCCTTTGACGAAATGCTGGAGCGCGGCGTCGCGCCCCGAGGCCCCTACAAGGCCTATTACGAGTGGTTTCAGGGCGAGAACCTGAAACATCTGCGGCGCAAGTCCGCCGATGCCGAGGCTTTCTTTCGCCGCATCGGGATCACGTTCAATGTCTATGGTCAGGATGAGGCCGACGAGCGGCTGATCCCGTTCGACATCGTGCCGCGGATCATCGCAGCGGATGAGTGGGCGCGACTGGAGCGTGGCATCGAACAGCGGGTTCGCGCGATCAACGCGTTCCTGCACGATATCTATCACCGCCAGGAGATTCTGCGCGCAGGGCGCGTCCCGCGCGAGATCATCGCCGGCAACGAAGCGTTCCTGCCCGAGATGATCGGTGTCGATCCACCGGGCGGCGTGTACACGCATATCGTCGGCGTCGATCTGGTGCGCACCGGGCCTGACGAATTCTTCGTGCTCGAGGACAATGCCCGCACGCCGTCTGGCGTGTCCTACATGCTCGAAAACCGCGAGACCATGCTGCAGATGTTCCCGGAGCTGTTCAGCCGGCTCAAGGTCAGGCCGGTTTCGCGCTATCCGCAGCGCCTGCGCCGGTCGCTGGCGGAATGCGCGCCGCCCGGCGTGGCGACGGCCAATCCGGTGGTGGCCGTTCTGACACCCGGCATTCACAATTCGGCCTATTTCGAACACTCCTTCCTGGCCGACCAGATGGGCGCGGAGCTCGTCGAAAGCGGCGACCTTCGGATCGAGAACGGGCGCGTGGCGATGCGCACGACGCAAGGATACGAACCAATCGATGTGCTCTATCGTCGGGTGGACGATGCCTTCCTCGACCCGCTGACCTTCAACCCCGACAGCCTGCTGGGCGTGCCCGGGATCATGGATGTCTATCGCGCGGGCAATATCACCATCGCCAACGCGCCCGGCACAGGTATCGCAGACGACAAGGCGCTTTATTCCTACATGCCGGACATCGTCGAGTTCTATACCGGAGAGACCGCGCTTCTGAAGAACGTGCCGACCTGGCGCTGCTCCGAGCCGGACGCGCTGGCCTATGTTCTGGAAAACCTGAAGGAACTTGTGGTCAAGGAAGTGCACGGGTCAGGCGGCTACGGAATGCTGGTGGGTCCCGCCGCCAGCAGGAAGGAACTCGCCGCGTTTGAAAGCAAGCTGCGCGCCCGTCCCGCGAACTACATCGCGCAGCCGACGCTTGCATTGTCCACGGTGCCGATCCTCGCGAAATCGGGCCTTGCGCCGCGCCACGTCGATCTGCGTCCCTTCGTTCTGGTTTCTCCCGAGCGGATCACCATGATGCCGGGCGGATTGACCCGCGTGGCACTCAAGAAAGGGTCGCTTGTCGTCAACTCTTCGCAGGGTGGCGGCACCAAGGACACCTGGGTATTGGGGGATTAGGCCATGATGCTGGGCAAGACCGCCGGCGGCCTGTTCTGGATGTTCCGCTATCTCGAACGCGCCGAAAACACCGCCCGCCTGCTGGAAGCGGGTTGGCGCATCGCCCTGACCCGCACAGGCGAAGCGGAGAACGAATGGCAGAGCGTCATCACGACGGCCGGCCTCGCGCAGCAGTTCAATGCCGCGCATGACGAGTACGACGCGCCGGAGGTGATCGATTTCCTGCTGCGCGGCAAGACCAATCCCACGAGCGTTCTGGCCTCTCTTGCCGCTGCACGCAGCAACGCGCGCCTGGTGCGCACCGCGTTGTCAAGCGAGGTCTGGGAAGCGACCAACGAGTGCTGGATGGAAGCCAAGGCGCTGCTGGCCCGCCCGGTGAGCGAGCGCACCCTCTACGACACCCTGGCCCGGATCAAGTTTCGCAGCGCGGTGGTGCGGGGTGCGCTGCACGGAACGATGCTGCGCAACGACATCTTCTCCTTTGCGCGGTTGGGCACCTTCATCGAACGCGGCGACAACACCGCGCGGATCCTCGACGTGAAATACTACGTCCTGCTGCCCGCGACCGCGCTCGTCGGAACCCGCATCGACAATGCGCAATGGGAGAATATCCTGCGCTCTGTCTCGGCCGAGCAATCCTATCACTGGCTGAACGGTGGGCAGACCTCGCCCATGGGGATCGCCGAGTTCCTGATCCTCGACCGGCGGATGCCGCGGTCACTGGCTTTCTGCTGCCAGAAGATCGGTGAGAACCTCGGCCAGCTGGCGCAGGAATACGGCACGCGTCACCCCTCGCACGATCTGGCCGATCGCATGTGCGCCCGGATGAACGAGAACACGATCCAGTCGATTTTCGAGGCCGGACTGCACGAGTTTCTGACCGACAGCATTCTCGACATGGGGCAGATCGCGAGCCTGATCGAGACCGATTACAGGTTCTACAGGTGAGTCCATGCAACTGAAGATCAGCCATGTCACGACCTACACCTATGACGAACCGGTCCATTACGCGCTGCAGCAGCTGCGTCTGACGCCGCGCAGCGGCCATGGCCAGACCGTCCTGCAGTGGGAATCGACCGTGACCGGCGGCACCAAGCAGGCCAGCTTTGACGACCAGTTCGTCAACCACACCGAACTGGTCAAGGTGGACGAGGGCGCACAGAAGATCGAAATCGTCAGCCAGGGTCTGGTCGACGTGATCGACCATCAGGGTGTGATTGGCCAGCACAGGGGATATGCCCCGCTCTGGCTGTTCGAGGGACCGACGGAGATGACCGCACCGGGCCCGGGGCTGCGCCAGTTCGCGCGTGGCTTCAAGGCGGAAGCGGGCGGCGAGGACACCTTGACCCAGATGCATGCGCTGTCCGCACGCATCGTCGAGGCCGTCCGCTACGAGACCGGGCGAACCGATATGAGCACCGACGCGGAAACCGCACTCGCGGCAGGCCACGGTGTCTGCCAGGACCACGCGCAGATCATGATCGCCGTGGCGCGCCTTCTGGGTCATCCGGCGCGGTATATCAGCGGCTATCTCATGATGGACGACCGCATCGAACAGGACGCCACCCACGCCTGGTGCGAGGTCTGGACCGAGCCGCTGGGCTGGGTCGGGTTCGACGTGTCCAACGGCATCTCTCCGGATGCACGGTACGTGCGCGTGGCCACCGGGCGTGACGCCCGTGACGCGGCGCCGATTATGGGGATTCGGCAAGGGTCGGGCGATGAGACCTTGCAAGTGACCTTGCAAGTTCAGCAATAGGGTGCTTCACAGTCGCTGGACACAACAAGGCAAGACGTGAATGACATATTGCGTGGGTCTCATGCTGAACCGGGGGCTGGTCTTCATGTCCGACACCCGAACCAATTCCGGCGTCGACAATATTTCTACCTTTCGCAAGATGTTCACCTGGCATGTGACGGGCGACCGCTGCATCACGCTGATGACCGCCGGGAACCTTGCGACCACCCAGGCGGTGATCAGCCTGCTGGATGAACGCAGCAAGGAGCCGGGCGATCGAAATCCCGGCATTCTCGAGGCCGAATCGATGTTTCAGGTCGCGACCCTTGTGGGTGGGCTGCTGAAAAAGGTGATCGCGTCCAACGCCGATACAGGGCAGGTGGCGGATTCCACGTTCAACGCGACGATCATTCTCGGCGGGCAGATCGGTGCCGGTGAACAACGGCTCTTCATGATCTACCCCGAAGGCAATTTCATCGAGGCGAGTTACGACACGCCGTTCTTCCAGATCGGCGAAACCAAGTATGGGCGCCCGATCCTGATTCGGGCCTACGATCCCGAGATGAGCTTCGAGGACGCGGTCAAGCTGCTGCTTGTGTCCTTCGATTCGACGATCAAGGCCAACCTCTCGGTCAGCCTGCCGCTGGATGTGCATGTCTACGAGAAGGATTCGCTGGATCTCGGGCGCGTCTACCGGGTGCAGGCGGACGATCCCTACTTCGAGCAGATCTCGACCGGATGGGGCGTCGCCCTGCGCAGCGCGTTCAACGAATTGCCGCCTTTCCGATTTCCCGAAGCCACGGATTGACCACTGGCCAGACGGGGCGATTCTGCCGGCAGTGTCGTCGATGTCCGAATCCCGCCAGGACTGGGCCGACCCCGATCCATGCGGCGCGGGCGTCCGATGGCCCTGCACCCGCGATCCGCTGAGGGTCACTGATCGTCTCTCGTTAAGCGCATCGCGTCCCGGTGGCAGATCCGCGGCGCAAAGGAACGGGACTGCGCGTGGTCACCTGTCTCGCAGCGCGTCCATGGCGAATGCCGCAATGGTCCTGTTCGAGCGGCTATGACGTTTCGACGTGTTGTCCGGTCGAGGTTTCGGACACGTTGGCCGCGAGCCGGCCTGACAGACAGGCGTCCAGACCCGCCACGCAAAAAGCGATCAGACTCTGGCGGTTGCCAGACAGGCTGTCCTCGGCACCCAGCGCCCGAATCCGCCAAGCAGATGTCAGCAACCCCAGCATGGCGGACACCGAATAGACGAAGCCTGATGCGATGGCAGACCGCGGCGTCTGGGGATAAAGCCGCGCGATCTCGTCAATGAACCGTTGGGCTGTCGGATCGAAGCATTGGGCCGCCAACTCGCGCCAGCGCGTATCGGCCGAGACATGCGCCACGAGCCGCGCATAGGCCAGCCATTGGTCGCCGCCGTTCTCGGCCTTGTCGAGATAGGGGCCGAAGAAGCACTCGATCAACGCCTCGAGGTCCAGTGGACCGGCCGCCTTTCGCGCGGCCAGTTCCCGCAGGCGGAGATCCGACAATTCATCCGCCCGTCGCTGAACCGTTTGCGCGAAAAGCTCGGCCTTGCCGCCGCCGTGATGATGCACCAGCCCGACCTGCGTATCCGCGGCTGCGGCGATATCCCGGACCGTGGCTCCGTCGAAGCCCCGGTCCGCGAAAACCCTTTCCGCTGCGTCAAGGATTCGCGACCGTGACCGCAGAGATCGCTTGGAAGGCGCCCTTTGCCGTTGTTTTTCAAAGGTTACTCTTTCACTCATAAAATCAGCTTGCCTTAAATTGAACATTTGTTCAAGTTAGCGAAGATTCAATCTTGAGGCGGATATGCCAGACACACGTAACCAGTTTGCCCTGATCGGGGCTGGCCCGATGGGCCTTGCGGCGGCCAAGACCCTTCTTGAGCAGGGTGTCGAGTTCCAGGGCTTTGAAGTTCATTCCGATGTCGGTGGCCTGTGGGACATCGACGGACCCAAGTCGACAATGTACGAGAGTGCGCACCTGATCTCGTCCAAGCGAATGACCGAATTCGCGGATTTCCCGATGAAGGACGAGGTCGCCGAATACCCGTCGCACCGGGAGATGCGCCAGTACTTCCGCGATTTCGCCGATCATTTCGATCTGCGCCGGCACTATCGCTTCGGTGCCGAGGTGCTGCGCACCGAGCCGCTGGGGCAAAGCGGCGACGGCTGGCGCGTCACCTGGCGCGATTTGGACGGCGAGCATAGCGCGGACTTCGCCGGGGTGATGATCGCCAATGGTACCCTGTCCGAGCCCAACATGCCGCGCTTTGAAGGCGATTTTGCCGGCGAGTTGATCCACGCCTCGCAGTATCGCCGTGGCGAGCAGTTTGCTGGCAAGCGGGTGCTGATCGTAGGTGCTGGCAATTCCGGCTGCGACATCGCGGTCGATGCGATTCATCATGGCGAGAGTTGCGAGTTGTCGATGCGGCGCGGCTATTACTTCGTGCCGAAATATGTCTTCGGAAAGCCGGCGGACACGGTCGGCGGCGCGATCAAGCTGCCGATGTGGTTGAAGCGGCGGATCGACAAGACGATTCTGGGCTGGTTCACCGGCAACGCGCAGAAATACGGGTTTCCCAAGCCGGATTACGCGATGTACGAAAGCCACCCGGTGGTGAACTCGCTGGTCCTGTACCACGCGGGACATGGCGACCTGAAGGTGCGCGCGGATATCGACCGGCTCGACGGGAACACGGTGCACTTCACCGACGGCACGCAGGGTGAATATGATATGATCCTCGCGGCTACGGGCTACAAGCTGCACTATCCGTTCATCGACGACAATCTGCTGAACTGGCAGGGCGACGCGCCGCACCTGTTCCTCAACGCCATGCATCCGGCGCGCGACGACCTTTTCGTTCTGGGCATGGTCGAGGCCACAGGGCTTGGCTGGCAGGGCCGCCATGAACAGGCCGAGATGGTCGCCCGCTACATCGCGCGGCTGCGGCTGGGTGACAATGCTGCGCGCCTTCTGCAGGCCGAAAAGGCCGACGGCTATGACCGGGCGACCGGTGGCATGAACTATCTCAAGCTCGCCCGCATGGCCTACTACGTCGACAAGACCACCTATCGTCGTTCGGTCAATGCGTGGATTCGGGCGCTCGGTGGACAGAGCGCATGACCGGGATCGACGAGGCGATCCTGAATTTCACTCCGGGGTCGTTGATGCTGCTGAACGCGATCCTCGCGATCGTCATGTTCTCGGTCGCCATCGACCTGACGCCGCGAGATTTCCAGCGGCTGATCCATGCGCCCAAACCGCTGATCGTGGGGTTGATCTCGCAATTTCTTGTGCTGCCGGCGCTCACGTTCGCACTGGTCTGGGTGACCGAGCCGCGCGCATCCATCGCGCTGGGTCTGATCCTCGTCGCGGCGTGCCCCGGCGGCAACATATCCAATTTCATCACCCATCGTGCCGGGGGCAATACGGCCTTGTCCGTGTCGATGACGGCCTTCGCGACGGTCGGCGCGATCCTGATCACGCCGCTCAACATCGCGTTCTGGGGCAGTCTCTACGGGCCGAGCCGCGACATCCTGCGCCAGACCGCCATCGATCCGGTCTCGGTCGCGATCACCGTCGGTTTCATGCTGATCCTGCCGCTGATCGTCGGTATCACGCTCAACACGCGCCGACCTGACCTGGCTGACCGCATTCGCAAGCCGCTTCAGTTGATATCGTTCGGGATCTTCATCGCCTTTGTCGTGCTGGCGCTGGCGGCGAACTGGGCCTTCTTCTTGCAATTCGCGGGTGCCGTCGCATTGCTGGTGATCCTTCACAACACACTTGCCTTGGCGGGCGGTTTCGGCTGCGCAAGCCTGGCGCGCCTGTCCGAGTTCGACCGCCGCGCGATCACCATCGAAACCGGCATCCAGAATTCGGGTCTGGGTCTCGTGCTGATCTTCGGCTTTTTCAACGGGCTGGGCGGCATGGCGGTCGTCGCGGCCTTCTGGGGAATCTGGCACGCGATTTCCGGGCTGGGACTGGCCGCCATCATGAACCGGAGAGAGGCCGCACGATGACACGTATTCTTGTAACCGGCGCGGCGGGCATGATCGGTCGGCGCTTGCTGCAGCACCTGACGGGTCACGAGGTGATTGCCACCGATCTCGCACCGCCGCCTGATCTGCCGGAGTCAGTGCGCTTCGCGCGCATGGATGTGACCGGCGGCGACCCTGCGCGGGTGATCGCCGAGCACGCCCCGGAGGTCATCGTGCATCTCGCGTCGATCGTGTCGCCGCCCAAGGGCATGAGCCGCGAAACGGCCTATGCGGTCGACGTGACCGGCACGCGAAACGTGCTGGATGCGGCCATCGCGACCGGCGTGCGGCGGATCGTGGTCTCGTCGTCCGGCGCGGCCTATGGCTACCATCCGGACAACCCGGTTCCGCTGCGAGAGAGCGATCCGCTGCGCGGAAACGAGGCGTTTCCCTATGCCCACCACAAGCGGCTGGTCGAAGAGATGCTGGCCGACGCGCGCCGGAACGCTCCCCAGCTGGAGCAGGTCGTCCTGCGTGTCGGGACCGTGTTGGGTGCTGGCACCGAGAACCAGATCACGGCGCTGTTTCACAAGCCGCGTCTGCTGGCGGTGCAGGGCAGCGAAAGCCCTTTCGTCTTCATCTGGACCGAAGACCTGGCGCGGATCCTGTTGCGTGCCGCGACTGACGGTCCGGTCGGGATCTTCAACGTCGCGGGCGATGGCGCAATGGGTGTCAGCGATCTCGCCGCGGCGCTCGGCAAGCCGGTGCTCCGCCTGCCTGCCGCAGTGCTCAAGGCGGCGCTGGCGGTGGCGAAACCGCTTGGGATCAGCCGCTATGGCCCTGAACAGGTCAGGTTTCTTCAGTACCGCCCGGTGCTGGCGAACGATGCGCTGAAGAGCCGTTTCGGCTATGTGCCGGAAAAGACCAGCGCCGAGGTCTTCGCGCTCTGGGCGAAGGCGGCGGGGCTGTGAAGACGGCGGTCATCACGGGGGGCGCGGGCGGGCTTGGCCGCGCGCTGGCCGCTTCGTTGCAGGCGCAGGGATGGTGCACGATCCTGCTCGACATCGACGTGACGGGGGTTGAGACAACCGCGAAGCAGCATCCCGTCGCCTGCGATCTGACCGATTCGGGTCAGCTTGATGCGGCGGTTGCGCAAATTCTGGACGCGCATCCTGCGATCGACCTCGTCATCTACAATGCTGGCGTGACCCAGATCGGTCCGTTCGACGAACTGACCGAGCAGACCCACCGCAAGGTGTTCGAGATCAACTATTTCTCGGCGGCCGCTCTGGCGCGGGCGATGCTGGAGCCGGTGCGCCGGGCACGCGGCACGCATCTGGCGATCTCCTCGGTCGCCGGGTTTGCGCCGTTATATCACCGCACCGCCTATGCCGCGTCCAAGCATGCGCTTGAGGGGCTGTTCAAGTCGCTGCGCTCGGAAGAGGCGCCATACGGAGTGCGCTGCCAGATCGCAGCGCCCTCTTTCGTGGCCACCAATACCGGCCGTGCCGAGACGCGGAAAGACGGCATCTCGCGGCCCGGTTCGGCCACCGACGGCATCGACGTGATGACGCCCGAGGCCGCTGCCGCCGAGATCCTGCGCGGGGTCTCGCGCGGTGTGCCGATGATTCCGGTCGGCCGCATCGCGCGCATGGGTTGGTGGCTGAACTGTGTGTCGCCCCGGCTGTTCCAGTTTGCGATGGACCGCAAGATCCGCAAGGGCTGACAGGGTGCGCCGGTGCGCTTGCCCTTGCCCATGTCCGCGGAATGCGCCACCAATGCTGCCGTAACGCTTGCTGCTGCCGGCCATGCCGGCGCGGGATTGGGAGGCGCGCGGAGCATGACGCTTGGATATATCGACACACCGGAACGCGGCGAAACCGACCGCATCCTGACGCGGGTCGCAACGCAACTGGCGGCGCGCGGTGCGCGGCTGGCCGGGGTTGTGCAATCCAACACGCAATGCGGCGACAGCGCGTTGTGTGACATGGACGTGCAGGTGCTGCCCGACGGCCCGTTGATCCGGATCTCGCAGTCGCTGGGCGCTGGCTCGCGCGGCTGCCGGCTCGACCCGATGGCGCTGGAACAGGCGGTCGGTCTGGTCGCCGAGAGCCTCGCGGGGAAAGGCGAGGCGAAACCCGAGCTGCTGATCGTCAACAAATTCGGCAAGCACGAAGCCGAGGGGCGCGGATTTCGCCCCCTGATCGGTGAGGCGATGATGGCGGGCATCCCGGTCCTGACCTCGGTCAATCGTGGCAACACGGCGGCGTTTCTCGAATTCGTGGGAGAGTTCGCCACGCATCTGCCCAACGATGTCGCGGCGCTCGTGGATTGGGCGCTGGCACAGGGCAGGTTGGCCGACCGGGCTGCCAGTTGATCCGCATGCGGACGGATCGGAAGAGGACAAGATGACCCAACAGGCGACCCGACTCGGTGTGGATATCGGCGGCACCTTCACGGACGTGGTGCTCGATGTCGGGGGAGAGCTCTTTTCTACCAAGGTATTGACCACCTACGGCGCGCCCGAGGACGCGATCGTTCAGGGTCTGCACCAAGTCTGCGACAAGGCTGGCGTGGCACCGGGGGCGATCGGCCAGATCATTCACGGCACCACCCTCGCCACCAACGCGCTGATCGAACGGCGCGGCGCGCGTACCGCGCTGGTCACGACCGAGGGCTTCCGCGACGTGATCGAGATGCGTACCGAGTCCCGGTTCGAGCAATACGACCTCAACCTCGTGCTGCCCGAGCCGCTGCTGCCGCGGAACCGCCGTCATGTGCTGCGAGAGCGCATGGGCGCGCAGGGCAACGTGCTGATTCCGCTGGAACGGGACGAGGTGGTCGCCCTGGCCGATACCCTGCGCGCGGGCAGCTATGAAAGCGTCGCGGTGGGGCTTCTGCACTCCTATGTGAATGACGCCCACGAGCGGATGGTGCGCGACGTCTTCGCCGAGCATCTGCCGGGTGTAATGGTCTCGCTCTCCTGCGAGGTCTCGCCCCAGATGCGGGAATACGAACGCTTCAACACGACCATCGCCAACGCCTATATCAAGCCGCTGATGAAGAGCTACCTCGGCCGGCTGAAGGGGCGTCTCTCGGAGGAGGGCGTCGATTGTCCGGTCTTCCTGATGCATTCCGGTGGTGGCATCATCTCGCTTGAGAGCGCCGCCGAGTTTCCCGTGCGGCTGGTCGAATCCGGCCCTGCGGGCGGCGCGGTCTTCGCCGCTGACATCGCGGCGCGGCACGGGCTCGACAAGGTTCTGTCTTTCGATATGGGCGGCACGACGGCCAAGATCTGCCTGATCCGGGGGCACACACCCAAGACCAGCCGCGTGTTCGAGGTCGCCCGGTCCTATCGCTTCAAGAAGGGGTCGGGGATGCCGATCTCGATCCCTGTGATCGACATGGTCGAGATCGGCGCGGGCGGCGGGTCACTGGCCCATGTGGACGCGATGAACCAGATCCGGGTTGGGCCGGAAAGCGCGGGGTCCGAACCGGGGCCCGCCTGCTACGGGCGCGGCGGCGCCCGCCCGGCCGTGACCGACGCCGACCTCGTTCTGGGCAAGCTCGACCCCGACAATTTTGCTGGCGGCTCGATCCGGCTGGATGCCGATGCTTCGCGCGCGGCGATCGAGGCCGAATTGGGTACACCTCTCGGCATGGAAACAACCGAGGCCGCCTGGGGCCTGGCGGAGGTGGTCGACGAGAACATGGCCAACGCCGCACGGGTCCACGCTGTGGAGAACGGCGAGGATCTGTCGAGCTACACGATGATCGCCTTCGGCGGCGCTGCGCCGCTGCACGCCGCCCGGCTCTGCGACAAGCTGGGAGTCGATCGTTGCCTCGTCCCGCCGGGTGCCGGTGTCGGCTCGGCCATCGGGTTCCTGCGTGCGCCCTTCAGTTTCGAGGCCAACCGCAGCCTGTTCATGACACTGTCCGGCTTCGATCCAGACGCGGCGCGGGCTTTGTTCGCGGAACTTGAGAACGAGGCGCGTATTTTCGTCCGTTCCTGCGACGAGGCCGCCGAGATCCTGTCGGACTACAAGCTCTACATGCGCTATGCCGGGCAGGGATGGGAGATCCCGGTGCCGTTGACCCCGGCGCAGGCGGCGTCCGCCGATGCGGCGGAAATCCTCGGCCTGTTTCAAGATGAGTATGTTCGCCTGTTTGGCCGCTCGGTCGAGGGCATGGAAGCCGAGATCACGGTCTGGTCGGTCAACGCATTCACCCGCCTGCCGGAGGTGACGCCGGTCGGTGCGGCCGACGATGTCGGATCGTTGGACCCCGGGAAGACGCGCTCGGTGTTCGACCCGGCACAGGGTAGGGCGGTCGATGCGGGTGTTCATCCGCGCGAGTCGGTCGCAACTGGCCGAACGGTCGCTGGGCCTGCGGTCATCACGGAAGCGGAAACCACAATTGTCGTTCCATCGAACCGGGATGCGCGGGCGTTGTCTGATGGATGCATCGACGTTCACACCACGGAGGCCCGAGATGGCTGAACTGTCGCGGGTCGCCTTTCAGGTGATGTGGAACCGGCTGATTTCCGTGGTCGAGGAACAGGCGCAGGCGTTGGTGCGCACGGCTTTCTCGACCAGCGTGCGCGAGGCGGGCGACCTGTCAGCCGGGGTCTATGACCAGGGGGGTCGGATGCTGGCCCAGGCCGTCACCGGAACACCGGGCCATGTCAACGCGATGGCTGACGCGGTCGCCCATTTCATCCGCCGCATCGGCCGTGACAATATTCACGAGGGCGATGTCTACATCACCAACGACCCGTGGGAAGGCACCGGGCACCTGCACGACATCACGGTCGTGACGCCCTCGTTCCGCGACGGGCGCTTCGTCGGATTCTTCGCCTGTACAGCGCATATCGTCGATATCGGCGGGCGCGGTTTCGGGGCGGATTCGAACTCGGTCTACGAAGAAGGTCTCTACATCCCGATCATGAAGTTCGCCGACCGGAGAGAGGTTGACCACACCCTGCTGCGGATCATTCGCGGCAACGTGCGCGAACCCGACCAACTGGTCGGGGATATCTACGCTCTGGCGACCTGCAACGAGATCGGTCACCGCCGTTTGATCGACATGATGCAGGAATTCGGCCTCGATGATCTCGAAGAGGTCGCGGACTTCATCCTGTCGCACTCGCGCGCGGCCACGCTGGCGCGGATCGGCGACCTGCCGCGCGCCGAGGCGTCTGGCGAGATGCGGATCGACGGCTACAGCCACCCGGTCGATCTGAAAGTGCACCTGACGCTTGCGGGCGATCACATCCTCTGCGACTTCGCCGGGACCTCGGGCGTGGACCGCAAGGGTATCAACGTGCCGCTGGTCTATACCAAGGCCTATGCGTGCTACGCGCTGAAATGCGCGATCGCGCCGGATATACCGAACAATGCGGGCTCGCTTGCACCGTTCCGTGTGGTCGCACCCGAAGGGTCGATCGTGAATGCGGTGCACCCGGCCCCGGTCGCGCTGCGCCACGTGATCGGGCACATGATCCCCGATACGGTCTATGACGCGCTCGACAAGCTGCTGCCCGACACGGTTCCCGCCGAAGGCGCGGGGTGTCTGTGCAACTTTCAGGTCTCGCTCAGACCGCGCAGCGATGCTCCGGCCCCGCCCGAGGCGCGGCGCGCCGAGGTGCTGACCTTCAATTCCGGCGGGTCGGGCGCCCGGCCGACGCTGGACGGGATGAACGCCACGGCCTTTCCCTCGGGTGTGATGACCATGCCGGTCGAGGCGACCGAGCAGGTTGGCCCGGTCATCATTTGGCGCAAGGAACTGAGGCCCGACAGTGGTGGCGCGGGCCGCTATCGCGGGGGGCTTGGACAATACATGGAGGTTGGCGCGCGCGAAGGCTACGAGTTCGATATCCAGGCCATGTTCGACAGGGTCGATCACCCGGCGCGGGGGCGGCGTGGCGGTCAGGCCGGAGGGGCGACGACCATCGCACAGGATGACGGCACTGCGATGCGAGGCAAGGGCAAGCAGTTCGTGCCGCATGGGCGGCGGGTGATGATGGCCTTTCCGGGCGGTGCCGGATACGGCGGGCCCGGTGACAGAGACCATGCGCAGATCGCACGCGACCTCGCGCTCGGATACATCTCGGCCGAGGCGGCGCAGACGGTCTATGGATTGGCGCCCGACGAGGTGCAGGACATACAACGCCGCGCGGCGCTCGGTGAGGAATTCTGATGGCGCCGGCCGGATGGAGCGCGACGCCCGCGCGATCGACTTATGACGTGGTGATCGTCGGCGGCGCCATGCTGGGGTCGTCCACCGCGTGGTTCCTGTCGGACAACCCGGATTTCGATGGTTCGGTCCTGGTGGTGGAACGCGACCCCAGCTATGCCCAATCGGCCACGGCGCACACCAATTCCTGCATAAGGCAGCAGTTCAGCAGCGCCCTGAATGTCCGGATCTCGCAATTCGCCGCCGATTTCATCCACAACTTCCGCGACAGGCTGGGCGGTGACCCGCGCGTGCCGGACTTGTCGATCCAGAGCTATGGCTACATGTATCTCGCCGACACTGAGCGCTTTGCCGATGTGCTGCGGGCCAACCTGGCCGTGCAGCGCGCGGCCGGGGCGGCAACGCGCCTGTTGACGCCCGACGAAATCGCCGCCGCTTATCCTTTCTATGCGCTCGACGATATCGTTCTGGGCAGCATCAATACCGTCGATGAGGGCTATTGGGACGGCGGCACGGTGTTCGATTGGTGGCGACGCCAGGCGCGGGAACGTGGCGTCGAGTATGTCGCGAACGAGGTCGTTGCGATGACAAGGAACGCGGCCGGCACCAAGGTCGAATCCGTCACCCTGAAATCCGGCGAAACCATCGCCTGTGGCAATGTGGTCAATGCGTCCGGTCCCCGTGGTGCGCGCACGGCCGCGATGGCGGGAATCGAGATTCCCGTCGAGCCCCGCAAACGGTTCACTTGGATCTTCACCGCAGTGACACCTCTGGATCGTGACCTGCCCCTGACCATTGATCCGAGCGGCGTACACATGCGTCAGGACGGTCCGACGACCTATCTGGCCGGAGGGCATGCCGATCTGGATCCACCGGTCGACCCCGAGGATTTCGCGATGGATCACGCGCTGTGGCAGGATCACATTTGGCCGACCATCGCCACGCGCATTCCCCAATTCGAGGCGATCCGCGTGATCACCGAGTGGGCGGGTCACTACGACTACAATACGCTCGATCACAACGCCATCGTCGGCCCGCACACGCGGGTTTCCAACTTTCTGTTTCTGAACGGTTTCTCGGGTCACGGCCTGCAGCAGTCGCCCGCGATGGGGCGGGCCACGGCGGAATGGCTCACCTATGGCGGCTATCGCAACCTCGACATGACCCCGCTGCAGTTCGAGCGGATCGAGCAGGGGCGCGCTTTCGCGGAAACGGCGATCATCTGAAGGTGGTGGACGCGGCGCCGAGCCGTTCGAGCAGGCGTGCTTCGAGCGTTGGGTCATATCGGCGGTTCAGGACGAAACCGGCAAGATCGTCGTCGCTCTGAAAACCTGCGTTGCCGAGGGCAAGACGAAGAGCTTCGGCGTCCTCATCTCGTCCTGTTGCAGCGGTGGACAGGTAGGTCAACAGAAGTTCCGGCACCGAATTCCGGCTTGTCAGTGGCTCCGTCGCGCGGGCCAGCTTCGCGTCGTCTGTGCCCATCGCGGCGAAGTAAGCTTCGGTCAGAAAGAACACGCTCGGCGGATCGTGCTCCAACGCCTGTGCCTGCCGGACAAGCGCCAGACCCTCCTCCCAGCGGCCGGCGAAGGTGGCCAGGCGCGAGCCGATCAGCACCAGCGTGGCAGGATGGCGAGGAAACAGGTCATAGAGTTTCTGCGCGTGCGTCCGCGCGGCTTCGAGATCGCGTTCGGGCGCTTCGATGGCGAGGATCAGCGCCGCCTGCAGTGTCGGCTCTCGCAGCGGGGCCAACGCCAAACCCCGTTCGACGGCACCGCGCGCATCGGCCCAGGGGTCGGCGCCCGGCCGTGGATTGCGTCCGAACCGCCCTTCGTCCATGTAGATGAATCCCAGCGCCGCCCATGCCTCGCCATAGTCGGGAAAATCACGCGTCACGCGTTCGAGACAGGTCCGCAACGCGCGATGTTCGTCGTCTGTTGGCACTGCGACATAGTGATAGACGCCCAGGAAACACAGGAACGCATCCAGATCAGCTTCGGAATTGCGGGCGTTGCGCAAGCGTACGAGATCCTCGGAAAACCCCTGAACCGACCCAAGGCTGGCGGCGATACCGCTGGTGATCTGGTTCTGCACGTCCTCGATCGCGGCCACGTCGGTGGCGACCGTCTGCGCCTTGCTCCAGATCAGCCGGCCGTCCGCCGCCGATTGCAGCTGTGAATTCGTAAGCAGGCGCTCATCCTTCCACAGGAGGCTGTTTGCGAGCACGAAATCGGCTCTTTCGGAGGCATCGACGCCCTCGGGGATGGGGGAAACCACCGCGATCCAGGGATAGGCCGACAGATCCATCGTCAGCTCCGAGAACAGCCCGAAAGCGATCTCGTCGAGGTCGGGGTGGTTGCCCTCGGCCGCGAACGGGAGGACCGATATCCGGACGACGTCGACCGGAGCTGCCGCCGACGGCCCCGTTGCGGGCCGCAGGACTGTCCAGCCCAGCAACGCAAGCGTCGCGAGCGCCGCAATGGTGGCTGCAATCGGCCAAAGCGACCGTACCCGCTCGCTCGGCGACGGGGCGCATCGGAACCGGGGCCGGTAGGAGCCCTTGGGAATCTCGATTCGAACGAGATCGGGAGAATCGTTCTCGGCATAGAACAGGCGCAACCCGTCGCGCAGCCGCGCCATTTCGGTGCGCACGATGCTGTCGGTATTCGGGTCGAACGAGGCATCCCTGTCAAACACGTCGACGCCGATGGAGAACGCCTTGATGCGTCCGCCCTCTCCGGAACACTCCCGGTCGACCAGGTAGTCCAGAAGACGCGCGCGGCGATCGGACTGCCCCAAGTGCCCCGAGGCGATGATTGTCCTGAGTGTCGACTTGATCCGGACCAGATCGGATTCGGCGAGTTCTGAGGCGGCGAAGGTGGAACGCTTGGTCATGCTGCGGATGTCACGAGAAAATCTCTCTTTGAATTCAAGTCGTTGAAATTGTCGATGCGGTGCACGTGCTGGTTTTCGAGCCCGACTTGCCGCCTTCGTTTCGGGAACGGAGGGAAAAGATGAATGTCTGACAAGGATGAAAACGGGTCTGGGCCCGAACGGTCAAGCCCGCTCGGGCCTGAAGCGATAGACGAACTCTATCGGCTGGCGGAGATTCTGATGGGACCGACACATGCTGACGATCGCGGAACGCTTTCACGCAGGCGGGTCGCAAAGCTGCGCATGGACGAATTGCTGCGCTCGCTGGACTCGCCTGACGCGGCGCACGAAGAGCCGTTCGCCACGCACAAATGGGTGCTGGATGTGCTGCAGGACTTGGCCGCCTATGCCGAGGAACGGAACCTTGCGGAACTGCACCGCATTCTGATGGACGCGCGCTATCTCGCGTTCCATGCCCTGAAGGATCGGTGACGTTGCCGGGCCGGCAGGTGCTGGACAAGCGTTGAAGCTAGCCAGCCTCGGCGACGGGTGACAGATCGATCAGCGTGTAGCTGAGTTGGGTGTCGATCCGGTTGTCCAATCCGACAAACGTCCGGCCGGAGACTTCGGCGAAGAGCTGCGCCTGCAGGAGGTGGCCGAACTCCGAGACCAGCGTCATCCCGTGGGTGCGCCGCGCAACGAAGGTCGTCTGCCCGACGTCTACGGGTTCGAACATGCGAATGGTGGCCGCAACCCCATCGACCGTGATCGCGCAGGCAGTTCCTGGACTGACCAACGGAAAGCGGTATTCATCGCCGAGAACCATATCATCCGCCGATGTCAGGACAGCATTTCGGCACACGCCTTCGGTCACCGTGACCCTGTTGAGAAACACCATCTGGCTCTCGATCACCTGGTTCGGATGGTCGCGGAACGCGGTCGTCTGCGTCGAGGTTGTCCCGGTCAAAGCGAAGGCAACGGACGGAACTCCTGCTTCGGTTTCGAAAGGTTCGATCCCACGGGATCTGATGTGCTGCTCAGGCATGCGGAACCATAAACTAGTTCATGATTTGTTCTATGACTTCAAAACTGGACTAGCCTTGCCAGTATTTCGCTCTGAATACACCGAAGAAATTAATGAATTGCGCAAGCTGTGGGAGAGATACCACAAAACGTGTTTTGACCCATGCCGTTTTGCCGGCAAAAGCCGTTGCGTCCGATGCACCAATGCGCCCACACTCGGTGAAAAAGGGGGAAACAGACATGGCTGACATCTGGGAATGGAGCGCATCGCGGATCGCCGCAGCCGTACGGTCGGGCGAGGTTTCGGCAGTCGAGGTGACGCAGGCGCATCTGGACCGCGCGGCGCAGGTGAACCCGACCGTCAACGCGATTGTGCAGCACGACCCCGCCGCCGCGATTGCAGCGGCCCGTGCGGTCGATGCTGCGATCACCTCTGGCAAGGATCCGGGCGTGCTGTGCGGCGTTCCTGTCACCACCAAGGTGAACGTCGATCAGGCTGGTCACGCCACGACCAACGGCCTCCGTCTGCAGCGGGACCTGGTGGCGCACGAGGACAACCCGGTCGTCGCCAATCTCAGGCGGTCCGGGGCGGTGATCGTCGGGCGCACAAACACACCGGCCTTTTCGCTGCGCTGGTTCACCAACAACGCGCTGCACGGACAAACGCTGAACCCCCGTGATTCCGGCCTCACGCCTGGCGGTTCATCAGGAGGGGCGTCATCGGCGGTGGCAAGCGGCCTCTGCGCCGTGGGGCAGGGCACGGATATCGCGGGGTCCGTACGCTATCCGGCCTATGCCTGCGGCGTGCACGGGTTGCGGCCCAGCTTGGGGCGTGTCCCGACCTTCAACGCCACCGGCGGGGACCGCTTCATCGGTGCGCAGGTCATGGCGGTATCCGGCCCCATCGCCCGCACGATCGAAGATATCCGCCTGTCGCTGGTCGCGATGATGGCGCCGGATGCGCGCGATCCCTGGTACACGCCGGCACCGCTGGATCAGGGCGGCGCGCCGCGCCGCGCGGCCCTGTGTCTTGCGCCGGACGACATGCCGGTCGCGCCCGAAGTGACCGCGGCCCTCGTCGACGCGGCGGAGCGGTTGCGCGACGCAGGCTGGCAGGTCGACGAACGACCCTGCCCTCCGATGCGAGCCGCCGCCGACATCAACGCGGTTCTCTGGATGGCGGAAACCGGCTACGCCGCGCGTGACCTGATCGATCGCGAGGCGGAGCCCGAATCGCAGTTCGTCTTCGCGCAGATGGTGCGGCATGCGGGCGCAATCGATCTCGACCGGGTTATGCTGGCGCTCAAAGCGCGTTCGGGACTGATCCGCGAGTGGGAAATGTTCCTGCGGGATATACCTCTGGTTCTGTGCCCGGTCTCGGGAGAACTGCCGTTCGCGCAACAGATCGATATCCGCTCCGAGGCTGATTTCGATCGGGTTTACGAAGCGCAACTGACCCAGCGCGGCCTGCCCGCCTTGGGGCTGCCGGCTCTATCGGTGGCAACGGGGGCGTCCGGAACGGCGCCTGTCGGGGTGCAGCTGGTGGCCGGCCGCTATCGCGAAGATGTGCTGCTGGCGGCGGGCGAGGCGATCGAACGGGCCGGAGTTTTGCCGACTGTGGCGACCCCGTTGTGAACAGGAAGGACACGGACATGGGCAGATTGAACGGACAGCGCGCGTGGATCACCGGCGGCGGCACGGGGACCGGGGCAGGGGCCGCCCGCGCGCTGGCAGCGTCCGGTGCGGAAATCATCCTGTCGGGCCGTCGGACCGACGCGCTGCAGCAGATGGTCGAGAGCATCGAGGCCGAGGGCGGTGTCGCGCGTGCCGAACCGCTCGACGTGTCCGATGCCACCGCCGTGGCCGAAGTGGCGGCACGTATCGGGACAGTGAACATCCTGGTGGCCAATGCGGGCCTGAACGTGCCGGATCGCGGGCTCGATGTGTTGCAGGTCGAAGGATGGCAGAAGGTGGTCAACGTCAACCTGAACGGCACGTTCCACCCGGTCCACGCGGTTCTGCCGGGTATGCGCGCCGCAGGAAGCGGGCTGATCATCCTGATCTCGAGCTGGGCAGGACGTTATGTCGGAACGCTGACCGGCGCGGCCTATAACGCGACCAAGCGCGCTGTGCTGGCGCTGAACGAAACGATCAATCTCGAGGAGGGCGGCAACGGCATTCGCGCCACCGCGATCCTGCCCGGAGAAGTCGCGACCGACATCCTGAAATCGCGCCCGAAGCCGCCATCCCAGGCCGACATCTCGCGGATGCTGCAGATCGAGGACCTCGCCGAGACCGTACGCTTCGTCGCAGAAATGCCGCCACATGTCTGCCTGAACGAAATCGTCATCTCGCCCACCTGGAACCGCTTCTACCGGGGGTTCAACGAGATCGACGCCAGCTAGGCGCGCGCCTTGCCGAGATGCAGTCCGGCATCCACCAATAGCAGCTCTCCGGTCACGTGGCGTGCGGCGTCGGAGACGAAGAACAAGGCCGCGTCGGCGATATCATCCGGACCCGATGCGGCTGCAAGCGGCGTGTTCGCCTCGACCGCTTGCAGCGTCTTGGCGAACGCGTCTTCGTCCATCGTGTCCTTGAACCAGCGCGTGCCAATGAAACCCGGGCAAACCGCGTTCACGCGGATCTTCGGTGCGAGTGCTCGGGCCAGCGACAGGGTCATCGTGTTCAATGCGCCCTTTGACGCGGCGTAGGCCACGGAGGAGCCGATCCCCATGACCCCGGCGATCGAGGAGGTGTTGAGCACCGCGCTGGCGCGCCCGGTCTGTACCTGTGCCGCCACCAGCAGTGGTTTGGTCGCCTGCAGCATCAGGTAGGGGCCGACCACGTTGACCTCGTAAATATCCATGAAATCGGCCTTGGACAAGGCGTTGAGATCGGAATGATCGCGCGCGTGACGGGTGATGCCGGCATTGTTGATCAGGATGTCGAGCCGCCCACGCTGCGCCGCGGCTTCGGCCAGAGTCCGGCAGCCGTCGGGATCGGCCACGTCGGCTTGAACGACCTGCACCTGAGCTCCGGCGGCACGGCACAAATCAGCGGCTTCCTCTGCATCCGCCGCCGATCGGGCATAGTTCACGATGACATCGGCACCGCGTTCGGCCAGCTTGACCGCCATGCTCCGGCCCAACCCGGTGGCCGACCCGGTGACCAGCGCGATGCGTCCTTCCAGATCCCTCATCCGTTCTCTCCTCCTTGCGTCAGGCGCAGCGTGGCACCGCGGGGCGGGGGGGCGCAACCGCTATTGTCGGCGCGAAAGGATTGGCCTGCCGTGGGCTCTGTGGCATTCCGGCTGCAAAGGGGGCCGGGATGGTTCATCGTTATGCAATCTACGCGGTGCCGGACGGGCCGCTGGGACGGTTCGGAGCCGAATGGCTGGGCTGGGATATCGCCACCGGGTCTGCGGTCCCCCAACCCGGCGTGCCGGGGATCGACATGGCCGCTGCGACCGAGCAGCCACGCCGCTATGGTTTTCATGCGACGATCAAGCCGCCGTTTCGGCTGGCGGAGAATCGGACGGCGCAGGAGTTGCAGGCTGCGTGTGCCGCATTCTGTGCGAAGCGAGCACCGGTCATTTTACCGGGCTTGCAGCTCGCTCGGATGGGTCGGTTCCTCGCGCTGGTTCCGTCAGCACCAGTTCCGAGGCTGACGTCGCTTGCCGCTGAGGTCGTACGAGACCTGGACGGGTTTCGCGCCCCGCTGACCGAGGAGGAGCTCGGTCGTCGTCGCGCGCGACACTTGACGGCCGATCAGGAGCGGAACCTGCTTGCCTGGGGCTATCCGTTCGTGATGGAGAGTTTCGGCTTTCATCTCACTCTGACGGGGCGGCTTGACCGCACTGGAATCGACGCGATCGAGGCGGTGCTCTCCGGGCGTCTGGCTGATCACCTGCGCGCGCCTTTCTCCATCAATCACCTGTCACTGGTCGGAGAGGACCCGGAAGGCTGGTTCCGCGAGCTCTACCGGATACCGCTGACCGGGCCGGCCTGACGCGGCGCCTGGGCCGGGGTCTTCAGATGGGCCATCAGGTGGCGGAACTTTTCCCCCTGCACCGCGACGTGGTCGCGGATCGCGCCGGCGGCACCGTCGGCGTCACCGTCGGTCAGTGCGGCGACGATCGCTTCGTGCTCGGCCATCGATTGAGACATCCGCCCGCGCAGGCGCAGCTGAATGCGGCGATAGGGCTTCAGCCGGTGCTGAAGCGCAAGCGCCTGCTGCTCGAGGAACCCATTGCCGGCCTGGCGATAGATGATCTGGTGAAATATCTCGTTTTCCCGGTAGTAGCCGTCGCTGTCGTCACTGGCGATGGCATCGTGACAGCGCAGGTTGGCTTGTCGCAGTTCCTCCAGTGCCTCATCACTGATCCGGGTGGCGGCGAGGCGCGCGCAGACGCCCTCGATCTCGGCCATGGTCTCGAACATCTCGACCAGTTCCACCGGGCCCGGCTGGCGCACGAAAACGCCGCGACGGGGCATCTGCACCGCAAGGCCCGAGGCCACCAGCCGCTGCAGGGCTTCGCGCACTGGCGTGCGCGACACGTCGAACCGCGTCGCCAACCGGATTTCGTCGAGTCGGTCGCCATCGGACAGCTGACCGGTAAAGATCATCTCCTCGATACTGTCTGCGATCTGGTCCGCGCGGCGCCGGGTCATGCTCGAAATTTAGCTGCAGGCCGTCATGTGCGCAAGAAGGCATTTCTTGTATACAAAATGGTTGACTCTGGATGCCCCAATGAAAACACTGCGCGCAGGAGCAACCCGCCGGTCGAGGCGGGCGAAACGGGAGGACAAGATGAAAACCAGATTTCTGACCGCGGCCGCGATGACGGCCCTGATGACCACAGCAAGTATCGCCGGCGCGGCCGAACTGCGCCTGTCGCATCAATGGTCGAACCAGGATGTGCGCCACCAGGTCGCCCAGATCGTCGCGGACGAAGTCGCCGCCGCCGATGTGGACCTTGAGATCCGCATCTTCGGCTCGCAGTCGCTGTTCAAGGCGCGCGAGCAATACACGCCGTTGTCGCGCGGACAGCTCGACATGACGGTTCTGCCGCTCAGCTATGCGGGCGGACAGCGACCCGCCTACAATCTCACGCTGATGCCCGGCCTCGTGAAGAACCACGACCACGCGGCGCGCCTGAACGAAAGCCCGTTCATGGAAAGCATCGAGGCCACGCTGGCCGAGGATGACGTGATGGTGCTGGTGCACGGGTATCTGGCCGGCGGGTTCGCGGGCAAGGAAAAGTGCATGACCGCGCCCGAGGACGTGGAAGGCGCGCAGATGCGCGCGGCGGGCAAGGCGTTCGAACAGATGCTGGCTGGGGCCGGAGCCTCCATCGCCTCGATGGCCAGCTCTGAGATCTACAACGCGATGCAGACCGGCGTCCTGGACGGCGCCAACACGTCGTCCTCGTCCTTCGTGTCCTACCGGATCTACGAACAGGTGGCGTGCTACACCCCGCCGGGAGACTATGCGCTCTGGTTCATGTACCAGCCCCTTCTCATGAACAAGTCGACCTTCGAGGGTCTGAGCGAAGATCAGCAGGCGGCGCTGCTGGCCGGGGCCGAGAAGGCGCAGGCCTTCTATCTGGAGGAAGCCAAGAAGGAAGATGCAGAATCGCGCCGTGTGTTCGAGGAGGCGGGCGTCGAAATCCGCGACATGACCGAGGACGAGTTCAACGCCTGGCGCGCGCTGGCGCAGGAAACCTCCTACAAGGCCTTCGTGGATGAAGTTCCCGGCGGTCAGGAGCTTCTTGACCAGGCGCTCGCTGTCGAGTGATGCGCGGTTGACGACAAGGGCGCGGGGGGCTGTCTCCCGCGCCTTAGAGATTTTGACCAAGACGAAAGAGGGCGCGCCATGGCGACCCAAAGCTCTGCCACGGTCGCAAAGACCGGCCGAAACCCTTTCCTGCGCACCGTTGCCGCCATCTCGACCTTCGCGGGCTGGTGTTCGGCGGCGATGATCGTCGCAGCGGTGGCGATCACCTGCCAGATGATCTTCGTGCGCTTCGTGCTGAACGGATCCACCACGTGGCAGACCGAGGCGGTCGTCTACCTGATGATCGCAGCGACGCTGATCGGTCTGTCCTATGTCCAGAGGTTGCGCGGTCACGTGAACGTGGACCTCGTCCCGCTCGTGCTGCCGATGCCGATGCGCCGTGCAATGGCGATGCTGACGCTGGGCTTGTCGATCGCCATCGTGGCGGTGATGACGTTCTATGGCTATGAGTTCTGGCACTTTGCATGGGAGCGCGGCTGGCGGTCCGATACCGTCTGGGGGCCGAAGCTGTGGATCCCCTACCTCGCTCTGCCGCTGGGGCTGGGCCTTCTGCTGCTGCAACTGGTGGCCGATTTCGTGGCCCTCGTGCTGCGCATAGACAAGCCTTTCGGATTGGAGGCCAACTGATGGATCCGCTCACCCTCGGCGGGCTGGTCGCGCTCGCCACCATTCTCGTTCTGTTTTCGGGCGTTTCCGTCGCGATCGGTCTGCTGATCGTCTCCGCCGGGTTCCTGATCCTCTTTGACGGGATGCGGTCGCTCGAACTGATGCCCGAGATCATGTTCGGGAAGCTGGACAATTTCGCGCTGCTGTCGATCCCGATGTTCATCATCATGGGGGCCTCGATCGCCTCGACCCGGGCGGGCGCCGATCTTTACGAGGCGCTGGAACGCTGGTTGACGCGCGTGCCCGGCGGGCTGGTCATCTCAAACCTCGGGGCCTGCGCGCTGTTCTCTGCGATGTCGGGGTCCAGCCCCGCGACCTGTGCCGCCATCGGCAAAATGGGCATTCCGGAGATGCGCAAACGGGGCTACCCGGACGGGATTGCCGCCGGTTCCATCGCCGCAGGCGGCACGCTGGGCATCCTGATCCCGCCCTCGGTCACCATGATCGTCTATGGCATCGCCACCGAAACCTCGATCGGGCGGCTGTTCCTTGCGGGCGTGATCCCGGGTCTGCTGCTGGTGGCGCTGTTCATGGCGTGGTCGCTCTATGCCACCTGGCGGTCGGGCAACACCGCGGTTCTGTCCTCGCGCAGTTACAGTTGGCGTGAGCGGATCGAGATCCTGCCCCGCGTTCTGCCCTTCCTCTTCATCATCCTCGGCGTGCTCTATGCCATGTATGGCGGTATCGCGACGCCAAGCGAGACCGCCGCCGTCGGGGCGCTGCTGTGTCTGCTGATCGCGGTCGTGATTTACAAGCTCTGGAACCCGCGTGACCTGTGGACGGTGCTGCGCGACAGCACCCGCGAAAGCGTGATGATCCTGTTCATCATCGCCGCTGCGGGCGTGTTCTCCTATATGCTGTCGAGTCTCTTCATCACACAGTCCATCGCCGAATGGATCGGCACACTGGACGTCAACCGCTGGGTTCTGATGGCCGCGGTCAACGTCTTCCTGCTGATCGCCGGGTTCTTCCTGCCGCCGGTGGCCGTGATCCTCATGGCCGCGCCGATCCTGCTGCCGATCATCACCACCGCCGGGTTCGACCCGATCTGGTTCGCGGTTGTGCTGACGATCAACATGGAGATCGGCCTGATCAGTCCGCCTGTCGGTCTGAACCTCTATGTCATCAACGGCATCGCGCCCGACATTTCGCTGAAGACCATCCTCATGGGGTCCTTGCCCTTCGTCGCCTGCATGGTGCTCGCCATCATTCTGCTGTGTGTGTTCCCGGAACTTGCCACCTGGTTGCCCGATGCCGTCATGGGGACCGCGGTATGAGCTTTCTCGCCGACCTGCTTTCCACCGTGCTCGAGCGGCGTTATCGCGGCGACGCTCAACCGGACCAGAGTGGACGCTCGATCGAGGATCTGTGCCACGACCTGCTGGGTAATTCCGGCGAGGTATCCGGAATGGTGCTGGCCCGGCACGTGCTCGACCGCTATGCGGCGATGAGCGAGGAGGAGAAACGCGCCTTCTTCAGCTTCCTCGTGCGTGACCTCGGTGTCGATCCGCAGGCGATCCGCGACGCCGCCGATGCTTATGAAGACGCGCCCGGCAAGGCGACCTATCGCGCGCTCTTGGCCGCGTCCGAAGCCCGGCGGCAAGAGCTGGCCCGCCGGTTGAACCAGGTGCCCGGCGCGACCGGCCAGTTGGTCGAGATGCGCAAGGACCTGCTCCGCATGACCCGCGACATGCCCGACCTTTCGATGGTCGACCTGGATTTCCGGCATCTCTTCGCGTCGTGGTTCAATCGCGGTTTCCTGGTGCTGCGGCCGATCAATTGGGAAAGCCCTGCAGGCATCCTCGAGAAAATCATCGCCTACGAGGCGGTGCACGCAATCCAGAGTTGGGATGATCTGCGCAACCGCGTGCAACCCGAGGATCGACGCTGCTTCGCCTTTTTCCATCCATCAATGCCGGATGAACCGTTGATCTTCGTCGAGGTGGCGCTGACGCAAGGTGTTCCCGGATCCGTGCAGAACCTTCTGACCGACGAGCGCGCGGTCGTTCCGGCGCAGGAGGCCGACACGGCGGTGTTCTACTCGATCTCCAACTGTCAGGACGGGCTGGCCGGTATCTCTTTCGGCAACTCGCTGATCAAGCAGGTGGTCGCGGATCTGTCGCGCGAACTGCCTGACCTCAAGTGTTTTGTAACGCTATCGCCGATCCCGGGCCTGACCGCGTGGGCTCGCGAAACCGGCGCGCGGATGCCCGACGGCACGGCCGAACGCCAGCGCCAGTTTGCCGCGAACTACCTGCTGAACGCCAAACGCGCCGATGGTGCGCCCTACGATCCGGTGGCACGCTTTCATCTCGGCAACGGAGCGCAAGTTCATGCGGTCCATGCGGATGCCGATGTTTCCGAGAACGGGATCGCGCAGTCGGGCGGCACAATGGTCAATTATATCTATGACCTGTCCTTGATTTCACGCAACCATGAGCGCTATGCCGCGGACTGGAACGTCGCTGCGTCGCCCGAGGTTCGCGCTCTGGCGCAGGCGGTTCAGCCCGAGACCGCGTAAGGAAGACCCAGATGGCCAATCCCCTGTTCGACACCCTGTTCGGAAAGCATGCGGGCAAGAGCACGCCCTTCCTCCATCTCGCGGATGGATCGACCGTGACCCACGCGGCGTTCCTGGCGCAGACGGCGCAATTCGCCCATGCCCTGCGTGGACTTGGGGCAGGGCCCGGGGATCGTGTGGCGGTCCAGATCGAGAAATCGCCTGAGGCCCTCGCGATCTATGCCGCCTGTGTGCAGGCCGGGATCGTCTTTCTGCCGCTCAACACCGCCTACACGGCGGACGAGCTCGCCTATTTCGTCGACAACAGCGGCGCACGGATCCTTGTCTGCGACGGTGCCAAGCGCGACGCGCTCGCTCCGGTCGCAAAGGCGGCCGGCGCCCGGCTCGAAACGCTCGATGCGGACGGAAGCGGGTCGCTGCGCGCGCTGGCCGACGCGGAGTCCGATACTTTCGCAACCGAGGACCGCAGTGCCGATGATCTCGCGGCCTTCCTCTATACGTCCGGCACCACGGGCCGGTCCAAGGGCGCGATGCTGACCCAGGAAAACCTGCTGTCGAATGCAGAGGTTCTGGCCGACTACTGGCGGTTCTCCGACGCCGACGTGCTGCTGCACGCATTGCCGATCTTTCACACCCACGGCCTGTTCGTGGCGACGAACATCACGCTGATCGCGGGCGGCGCGATGATCTTTCTGCCTCGCTTCGATCAGGACCAGATCATCGCCGAACTGCCTCGCGCCACCACGATGATGGGCGTTCCGACCTTCTACACGCGCCTTCTGAACGACGACCGTTTCACCCGTGATCTCGTCGCGCATATGCGGCTCTTCGTGTCCGGCAGCGCGCCGCTTCTGGCGGAAACCCACGTGCAGTTCGAGCAGCGCACGGGTCACCGTATCCTCGAACGCTACGGCATGACCGAAACTAACATGAACACCTCCAACCCCTATGACGGCGACCGCCGCGCGGGGACCGTCGGGTTTCCGCTGCCGGGGGTCGAGCTGAAGATCACCGATCCGGCCAGCGGTGACACTCTGCCCACGGGCGAGATCGGCCAGATCGAGGTGCGTGGGCCCAACGTTTTCAAGGGGTATTGGCAGATGCCCGAAAAAACCCGCGAAGAGCTGCGTGAGGACGGCTTCTTCATCACCGGCGACCTCGGCCGGGTCGACGCGGACGGCTATGTCCACATCGTCGGGCGCAACAAGGATCTGATCATCTCGGGCGGTTACAACATCTATCCCAAGGAGATCGAACTGCTGCTCGACGAACAACCGGGCGTGCTGGAAAGCGCCGTGATCGGCGTGCCGCACCCGGATTTCGGCGAGACCGTCGTTGGCGTCTTGGTCGCAAAGCCCGGCGCGACGCTCGATATCGATGCGATCGGCTCCGCGGCGGGACAGAGCCTTGCCCGGTTCAAGCATCCGCGCAAGTTGATCGTGGTCGACGATCTTCCGCGCAACACTATGGGCAAGGTGCAGAAGAACCTGTTGCGTGACCGGTTCGGCGACCTTTTCACCTGACCGCGCGCTGCTTTTTCCGCGTTGACAGCGGGCCCGCTGCGCTCTTATAGGCAAAGCATCGTTCAGCCGGTTCCGGCTGACCGTCGTGGTGATTTGTTACCGGATTGCGGACCACGCTAAACACGCCGCTAAAAGGTCAGGATGAAAGCCCCCTTTCGCTTGACCGCGTTCGGGGGTTTTTTGATGTGCCCTTCCAGCACAGGGCCGGAGGACGAGATGACCGACACTTGGGACAAGCGCACCACCGCGGTGCATGGTGGCACCCGCCGCAGCCAATACGGAGAAATGAGCGAGGCGATTTTCCTGACCCAGGGCTTCGCCTATGACAGCGCCGAGGCCGCCGAGGCGCGGTTCATCCAGGCGGGCGAAGACGAGTTCATCTATGCCCGGTACGGAAACCCGACCGTGCGCATGTTCGAAGATCGCATCGCCGCGCTCGAAGGCGCCGAGGACGGCTTTGCCACCGCCTCGGGCATGGCTGCGGTCTCGGGTGCGCTGACCTCGATGCTGAAAGCGGGCGATCACGTCGTGTCCTCGCGCGCGTTGTTCGGCTCCTGCCTCTACGTGCTCGAGGAAATCCTGACGCGCTTCGGGGTTGAGGTCACTTTCGTTGACGGTACGGATATCGATCAGTGGCGCGCGGCGTTGCGCCCGGATACCAGGGCCGTGTTCTTCGAATCCGTGTCGAACCCGACTCTGGAGGTGATCGACATCCGCGCGGTCAGCGAGTTGGCCCATGCGGTCGGGGCCACGGTGCTGGTCGACAACGTTTTCGCGACCCCGGTCTTCTCGCGCGCCATCCACCAGGGCGCCGATGTCGTGATCTATTCTGCAACCAAGCATATCGACGGGCAGGGCCGCGCCTTGGGCGGCATCATCCTGGGCACGCGCGAGTTCATCCGCAAGACCGTCGAACCCTATATGAAGCACACAGGCGGCTCGATGAGTCCATTCACCGCGTGGGTGATGCTCAAGGGGCTGGAAACCATGGCGCTGCGCGTCAATGCGCAGGCGGACACCGCGCTGACGCTGGCCAAGGCGTTGCAGGGGCATGCGGGTTTGAACACGGTGCATTATCCCGGTCTGCCGGACCACGCCCAGCATGCGCTCTGCACCCGGCAGATGGGCAAGGGCGGCACGGTGATCTCGCTCGACCTGAAAGGCGGGCAGGAGGCGGCTTTCCGATTCCTGAATGCGCTGAAGATCGTCAAGATTTCCAACAACTTGGGCGACACCAAGTCGATCGTGACCCACCCGGCGACCACCACGCACCAGCGTCTGCCCGACGACCAGAAATCGATGCTGGGTATCACGCCGGGTCTCGTCCGCCTGTCGGTCGGCATCGAGGCTACCGAAGATCTGCTCGCGGATGTTTCGCGCGCGCTTGATGCCGCAGGCTCTGGGACGCCCTGAGGCGCGCGTCGTCATGGTGCCGCAGATCAGGACAAGCGCGTCGTGGTCTTGATTGATCCACGGCCCTGTCTGCAGCGTATCAATGCAGACAAGTGGAAATGCGGTTGCCGAAGCGTTAAGTAAGGTTCGGAACCGCCACGCCGAAAGCACGGGAGCGCGCCATGAACATCCATACTCCGGACCTGAACCAGTCACCGGACCGATCCGAGGCCGAGGCTGCGCTCGACACGCTGCGCATCTGGGCGCGTGGGGCGAGCGAGGCCGAGATTCTGGCGCTCGATCCGTCGATCGCGCGCTTGCTGCCGGAAAAGACGATCGATTATCCGACCCTGTCGCGCAGCTATCCCGAGTCCTTCGAAGTCTCCGACAGCTACAAGGCGAGCCTTCCCGACCTGCAGAACGGGCCATCCAGCCTGATCCGTGGCGCGCGCCAACAGATCCAGCATGTTGGGATCTCGAACTTTCGCCTGCCGATCCGTTTCCATACCCGCGACAATGGCGACCTGACGCTGGAAACCTCCGTCACGGGCACGGTCAGCCTCGAAGCGGACAAGAAAGGCATCAACATGTCGCGCATCATGCGCAGCTTCTACCGCCATGCCGATCGCACCTTCAGCTTCGAGGTGATGGAATCTGCTCTGGACGACTACAAGAGCGACCTGGAAAGCTTTGATGCCCGTATCCAGATGCGGTTCTCCTTCCCGATGCGCGTGGACAGTCTGCGCTCGGGCTTGTCGGGCTATCAGTATTACGACATCGCGCTGGAACTGGTCGAAACCGATGGTGTGCGCCAGAAGATCATGCATCTGGACTACGTCTATTCTTCGACCTGCCCCTGCTCTCTGGAACTGTCCGAGCACGCCCGCGCGACGCGCGGACAACTGGCGACGCCGCACTCGCAGCGCTCCGTGGCGCGGATTTCTGTCGAACTGGACAGTGACGCCCAATGCCTGTGGTTCGAAGACCTGATCGAGGCTTGCCGTCGTGCGGTGCCGACCGAAACGCAGGTCATGGTCAAGCGCGAGGACGAGCAAGCCTTTGCCGAACTCAACGCCGCCAACCCGATCTTCGTCGAGGATGCGGCGCGGTTGTTCTGCGAACAGCTTTTGGCGGATCACCGGATTGGCGACTTCCGCGTCGTCGCGAGCCACCAGGAAAGCCTGCACAGCCACGACGCTGTGAGCATCCTCGTGGAGGGCGAAACCTTCGCTGCCCAGAGCTATGACCCGAAACTGTTCTCGACTCTGGTGCACGCAGGCTGAACCTTGCCGACACATTTTTCAGACGGTCCACGAGGTTAGCCTGTATTTGCGGCAGAAATGCCGCATCGCAGCAATTTGTGCTGCGCCCGCTCTCCGATTGCGCTACACTGCGCGCATGGTGGGGATGTGACGGCGCGGATAACCCGGCGCGACACCCCGCCGGAGAACGTGATGCACGAGACCATCGACCGCGCCAGCGACATGGTCAAGGCTTGGATGTCCTTGGCTCAACTGGCCACTGATGCACAGTTCGTCGTGGCGATGCGCCTCATGGGGCTGACGGGCGTCTGGCATGTGCCCGACAGCGAGAAATCCGCGATGGTCGAGGAAAAACTGCCCGCCTTCACCGAATCGATGGTGTCGGGAACCCTGACGGCTTTGTCCGGGCGAGGCCCGGACCGCGTCATGCAGGCGATACTCGCCCCGATCTCGGAAAAGGCCAGTTCCAACCGGAGCCGGCTTGCTGGCCACGGACCGCGGTACTTCGGCCAACCCCGACCCGAAACAGACTGAATCTGAAAGAGAGACATCGAATGACCCCCTTGCTCAACCCGTTGGAGCTCCATGCGGCCTACATGCGCGCGGCCGGCCGTGCGCTGACAACGAATATGCGGATCATGGAAATGGTCGCGCAGACCGCCATCGAACTGCCTTACGCGCCGATGCGGGCGATCGTGGCTCGCGCCAAGATGCCCTGCGCGCCCAAGGTGGCTGCGAAGCCCGCTTCCAAGGCGGCGCCGGCTGAGACAGCTGAACCGAAGCCGACTGCGAAAGCCGCTCCGAAACCGGCTGCCAAGACCGCACGCAAACCCGCTGCCAAGGCCGCTCCGGCCGAAAAGGCCGCGTCGAAAGCGGCGACCAAGGCTGCACCGAAGCCGGCTGCGAAAACTGCGACGAAATCTGCACCGAAGCCGGCCACCAAAGCGGCAACCAGGCCTTCGGCGAAGGCGGCTGCAACGCCCAAGACCAAGGCCGCGCCAAAACCGGCTGCCAAGGGTGCAACCAAGACCACTTCGAAAGCGACGGCCAAGACCGCGCCTTCGACGACGGTGAAAGTCGAAACCGAGGCTCCCGTAAAAACCGACGTTGTCGGAAAGCCGGTCGAGACCAAGGCACCCGAGGCCGTCGCGAAATCGGTCGAGACGAAGGCATCCGACGCCGTCGCAACGCCGGTTGAGAGCAAAGCGCCCGACGCTGTCGCCAAGCCGCTCGAAACAAGGGCGTCCGAAGTGACCGCAACACCGGTTGATCAGGCCGCCACTGCCGCGCCCGAAGTTGCGCAGGCCAAGATCGACACGGCCTCCGCCACCAAAAAGGCGCGTCGCGAACCGTCTGTTCCACCCGCGATGCCTGCGGGCGTGTCGGAAAGCGCCAAGGACGGCGACGAGAAACCGGCCAAGGCCGACTGATAGCCGACCACAAGATTGGGCGCATCCCTGCCGGGGTGCGCCCTGCCAAGGCCGCGTGTGACACGTCCACCAAACGGCCGAACTGCCCGAGGGAGGAAACCGGAGAACATGACTCGAGGTTTCCCATGCCAAACGACCAGATTCACATCACGGCACTGTCGCCAGGCTGGCGGGCCCGGCTCGACTGGTATCTTGCGTCGTGCGGGCAGGGGTTCAACGCCGGGATGATCGGCCGGGACCGGCTGCATGACGTTGCGGCACTGGAAGCGCTCAGTGATGTCGAGCTTTCCGGTCTGGGTCTTGAAAGAGCAGATATTCCGGCGCTTGTCTTCGCTGACCTCTTTGGTGTGCCCACGCCAGATGACGCGGGCGATGCTTGACAGCACAGACGCCGCACGCCAACGCTGCGCCTCATGTTTGACCTGCGTCCCGTCGGATATGTGATCGGCCTTCTGGTGGCCATTCTGGGCCTCACGATGGTGTTGCCGATGGTCGCCGACCTGATCGAGGGCGGTGGGCATTGGACCGTCTTCTTCGAGAGTGGCGTCGTCACCATGTTGACCGGCGGCGCGATCGCGCTCAGCTGCTCCAACGGCGTCAAGGAGGGGTTGTCGATCCAGCAAACCTTTCTGCTGACCACCGGTGTGTGGGTCGCACTGCCTCTCTTCGGCGCGCTGCCCCTGATGCTGGGCGCGACGAACCTCACCTTCACCGATGCCTTCTTCGAGGCGATGTCCGGGCTCACCACCACAGGATCGACGGTGATTTCGGGGCTCGACAGCCTGCCGCAGGGTATCCTGCTCTGGCGCGGCATCCTGCAATGGCTGGGCGGTATCGGCATCATCGTCGTGGCGATGGTGTTCCTGCCCGAGCTTCGGGTCGGGGGGATGCAGATCTTTCGCAGCGAAGCTTTCGAAACCATGGGAAAGATCCTGCCTCGCGCGACCGAGATCGCTAGCCGCATCTCGGTGATCTACGTCGGGCTGACGCTGCTCTGCATCCTCTCCTACCTCGTGTTGGGCATGGGATTCTTCGATGCGCTGGTGCACGCGCTTACCACGATCTCGACCGGAGGGTTCTCGAACTACGACGCGTCCTTCGGCACCTTCCAGGGGCCGCTGGAATATGTCGCCTCGGTGTTCATGATCCTCGCGGCACTCCCCTTCGTGCGATATGTCCAGCTACTGAACGGCAACACCAACTCGCTGTTCACCGATCCGCAGATCCGGGGCTTTCTCGCCACGATTGGGGTCCTCGTGCTGTTCATGTGGGTCGAACTGCAACGCATCTTTCCGCATCACTGGGAGCAATCGCTGCGCGAGGCGCTGTTCAACATCACGTCGATCATCAGCGGCACCGGCTATGCCAGCGTCGACTACATGCAGTGGGGTCCGCTGCTGATCACGCTGTTCTTCTTCATCGGCCTGATCGGCGGCTGCGCGGGTTCGACCGCCTGTTCGGTCAAGATTTTCCGTTACCAGCTTCTTTTCGCCTCGATCCGGGTGCAATTGCAGCGCATCCGCAGCCCGCACGGCGTCTTCCTGCCGCGCTATGGCGGGCGGCGGGTGGATGACGACGTGCTAAGCTCCGTCATGTCCTTCTTCGTCTTCTTCGTCGTTACGCTGGGCATCGTCAGCTGGGGGCTGGCTTTGACCGGGCTCGACTTCACCACGTCGATTTCGGGCGCTGCGGCGGCCCTCGCCAATATCGGCCCGGGCCTCGGCGATCAGATCGGTCCGTCGGGCAATTTCGGCGGGCTGAACGATGCGGCCAAGTGGATGCTGACCATCGCCATGCTGATCGGACGGCTCGAACTGCTCGCCGTCTATGCCATACTCACCGTCCAATTCTGGAGAGCCTGATGAAACGACCGCTCGGAGCCCAAATCTCGCACATGCTCAAAGATCGCGGGGTCGACGTGATCTTCGGTATCCCCGGTGTGCACAATCAGGAAATGTACCGTGGGATCGAGGAGGCTGGGATCACCCATGTCCTCGCGCGCCACGAACAGGGGGCGGGCTTCATGGCCGACGGCTATGCGCGCGCGACCGGCAAACCCGGCGTCGCCTATGTCATCACCGGTCCGGGCGTCTGCAACATCATGACCCCGATGGGGCAAGCCTATTCCGATTCCGTACCGTTGCTCGTTCTGTCCTCGTGTCTTGATGAAGCTGCGGCGCGCAAGGGCCAGTTGCATCAGATGAACGACCAGGAAATCGCGGCCGCCACTGTCTGCGACTGGTCCGCCACGGCGGAAAGCGCCAAGGCCGCCTTTGCGCTGGTCGAGCGCGCATTCGAGGAATTCGATAGCCGCCGTCCCCGCTCCAAGCACATTCAGGTGCCGATCGCGCTATTGCAGGCCGAGGCTGACCCGGCACCGGCCCCGAACATGCCCGCTCTGCGCACCAAGGCGACGGCGACCGAGATCGCGCCGATCCTGTCGCTGCTGCCCTTGGCGCGTCGTCCATTGTTCATCCTGGGGGGCGGGGCCTCGGGCGCCTATTGGCGCCAGATCATGGCGCGCACCGGTGCCGCTTGTTTCCAGACCTATGCCGGGCGTGGCACAGTGGGCGCGGGCTATCCGCTGGATTTCGGCTCGACGCTCGCGCGGCCTGGCAGCGCGGAGGTGATTGCACGCGCCGACCTTGTCGTGGCGATCGGCACCGAACTAGCCGAAGTCGACCTTTGGCGCACGCATCTGGGCCACCAGTCCACGATGGTTCGGGTCGATATCGACCCGACCGTGCTGGCCGACGATCAACGCGCCGAGATCAAGATCCTGGCCGATGCGCGCGACGTGGCCGATGCACTGCTGCTCGCGACCGAAGACATGACCCCCAACACCGATTGGACCGAATCCGAAGTGGCCGAGACCCGCGCGGTCTGGCATGCGGAAACCGATGCCGAGCGGCCGGGTATCGTTCCTGTCTGCAAGGCCCTGCGCGACTGCCTGCCGGCCGAAACGATGATCTACTCCGACATGACCCAATTCGCCTATGTCGCAAAGGAAGTCTGGGAGATGCACCGCCCGGGCCACTGGCATCACCCCTATGGTTTCGGCACGCTGGGCTATGCGCTGCCGGCGGGCATCGGCGGTGCGGTCGGGCGACCCGGGCTGCCGACCATCGTCATCATCGGCGACTATGGCTTTCACTATACAATGGCCGAGCTGGGCGTGGCGGTGGAGCTTGGCCTGCCGTTGCCGATCATCCTGTGGGACAACGGCAAGCTCAAGGAGATCGAGGACTCGATGACAGGTGCCCAGATCGCGCCCAACGCGGTGATCGCGAAGAACCCGGATTTCTGCAAACTGGCCGAAGCCTTCGGTGCACGCTCCGCCGCGCCTGGCTCGCTTGACGAAATGCATCAGGCCGTCAAGGACGCCCTCGAGGCGGACGGCCCGACGTTGATCCATGTGACGCCCGGCCTGCTTGGGTAAGGGAGCGTGTCCTGCTCTTGACAATGTGGGCGGTGGGCTCATCCTCCCTTCAAGCTCCCTCTGTCAGGAAAAGGATATCCCCCATGCGATCAACGCCTCTCGGTCCGGTACTCGGCATGGTGGCCGCGCTTGTCGCCTCCACCGCCTTGGCCGATCCCTTGCCATCGTGGACGGATACCGACGCCAAGACCCGGATCACCGAGTTCGTGTCGTCGGTCACTGATCCCGACAGCGATAGCTATGTTACCCCGGCGGACCGGATCGCGGTGTTTGACAATGATGGCACGCTCTGGGCCGAACAACCGGCTTACTTCCAGATCTACTACGCGATGGACCGCATCGCGCGGCTGTCCGAAGCCGACCCGTCGATCCTGACCAGTGATCCGCTGAAAGCCGCGGCAAAGGGTGACCTCGCCGGTGTCATGGCGGGCGGGGAGAAGGGATTGCTCGAGGTCATAACCGTGTCGCATTCCGGCATCTCGGTCGATGATTTCATCACGGATGTGCGCGACTGGTTGGATCGCGCGACCCATCCGCAAACCGGCATGGCTTATGATGCGATGATCTACCAGCCGATGCTTGAGCTGCTGGGCTACCTGCGCGACGAGGAGTTCGCGACCTATATCGTTTCGGGCGGCGGCGTGCATTTCATCCGCGCCTTCGCCGAGGAAGCCTACAACATACCGCCCCAGCAGGTGATCGGCAGCGCGAGCAAGACCAGCTATCAACTGGTCGATGGTGTGCCGACGGTCCTCAAGGAACCGCAGATCGCCTTTATCGACGACAAGGCGGGCAAGCCCGTGGGCATCGACAACAAGATTGGCAAGCGGCCGATCTTCGTGGGCGGAAACTCGGACGGTGATTTCGAGATGTTGGAATGGGCCACGGCGGGCGAAGGGCCGCGTTTCGGCCTGATCGTGCACCACACCGATGGCGAACGCGAATTCGCCTATGACCGCGACAGTTCCGTGGGCAAGTTGGTGCGGGGGCTCGACGAAGGCCCCGAGCGCGGTTGGCTGATCGTGGACATGGCCGAGGATTGGGAAACGATCTGGCCCGCGCGGTAGCCGGGGTCAGCGCGTGAACAGGCCGCGACCGCACCCGGTCGCGGCCTTTTTCGTTTGGCTATTCAGTCCCAACAATTGACCAGAACGGTCATACCGCTTGCCAGCCGGGTCATCGCGTTGGGCGTCAAGGGCGCGGAGTCGTCCACGGCCTCGACGTTGATCCCGGCTTGTTGCAGCAGAGCGCGGATCGCCTCGGCGTCGGCGATCAGGCTGACATCCTCGGGCAGCTTTCGATCGGCGTCGTCCATCGGCAGCAACATGCCCAGAACGCCGCCGCCCGCATCCAGAACAGGACCTCCGGCATCTCCGGGCAGCGCGTTCAACGCCAGCCGGGTCAGGTCGGGCTCGCCCGCGAGGCCCTTGACGTCGGCCACCGTGCCGAAGGTCAGCGTCGGACCGCCCAGCAGGCCGGCATAGCTGTACCCGGACACAGCCACGTTCGATTGCAGACGCCCCTTGGCGGGACGCAGGCGTGCCACTGACATTGGGGCCAGACGCTCCTGCGGGCGCAGCAGTGCAACGCCCAGGTCGGCATCCCGGGCCAGCACTTCGGTACGGGTGTCCTCGCCCAGCGTGATCCGTGTGCAATTTTGCACCGCGTCGGCGGTCGTGGCCACCGTACCACCAGCATCGATGTAAAAGCCAGAGCGGGACAGGCGCGGCTGGCGCACGGCCAGCCCGGCCACCAGATCGACGGCCTGCGCACCTTCTCCGGTCGCCGGGTCAAGCACCCCGTCAAGCCGTTCGAAACTGGCCTGCATCGCATCGAGGACGCGCGCCCGGCGTGCTTCGTCACCGATCGGCCAGATCAGAGTGAACCCCTTGATCTCGCCGTTCTCCAGCCGCGCTTCGGTGTGCGAAACGATGCCCTTGCCGCGCCCCTCGATCACGAAACCGTCGCCCGACAGCTCGCGCGGCCCGTCCAGGGGCACGATCTCGAGCGTCTGCATGATATCGTATAGCCCAGCCAGCGTTGTCCGCGTGCCCGGTTGGCTGATCAGCAGTACGCGCGCGGCAAGCTCATCGCCGCTTGCGTCGTAATGGGCGAAGGGCGGCTCATACCGGCTGAAGGCGACCGCGTCCGTCGGCATGTCCACGGCGATACCGGCCTCGCCGTCGCGCACCCGGCGCATTCCCACGCTGATCAGGGGCGCGTTGTATTGCTCCATCAACATTGCGCGCTGCGCCGTGGTCAGAACGCCCGTCGGCTCGAACCCGTTGTTCAGCTGCCAATCCGCCATCGACCGCCGCGTGCCAGCCCCGAAGGCTCCGTCGATCGCGGCGTTGTAGAAGCCGGCGGCGCGCAGCGCGACCTGCAATTCACGCCGTTCCTCTGCCGTCAGCAGTCGCTCGCCACGACGCGCCTCGGCCGGTGTTTCGTCTGCCGCCACGAGGGGCTGCGTCGGGCTTCCGGCACTGTCAGGTTCGACCGGTGGCGCCAAGATCGCGCCTCGGTTCAGCAGGTTCGCGCCCTCGGGCCAGAATTGCGCCCCGAGGTTTCGGGAATAGGCAATGAAGGAATCTCGTGGGATCAGTCGGTCGGCGCGGTAGGAGCGTAGCACTCTCTCGGCATCCTCGCGCAGGTAAGGGCCCAGCAGGATGCCATACCAAGACCCTCCCAGCGAGAAGCCGTTGACATCCGCGAGCCGGGCGTTGAACACCTCGGCTCTCTGCCGCGCGGTGGCCAGGTCCGGATGTGCTTCGATCTGCACCCAGACCACCTCCGGATCCGCGCTTTGCGCGCCCAGCGGTGCGCCGCCCGCGAAAACCACCAGAACCAATGCAACCAACAGCCGTCTGATCATGAAATCCTTGTCCTGCCTGCCAAATATTCGCCGCAGGTAAACAGTAAAGCAGGACCGAGGCCAAGCCTTTTCGCGGTGCCTCACAGCGTTGTTTGCGCCGTTGACCCCGTCAGGCCACAGGCATAGGTAAAGGCCGCACTCGCATGACCTTTCCGGGCGATGAGGATCACCGTCCGCCCACGAATCCGCAGCAGGAGCCGCCGCATGATCGACCTGTCCCAACCGCCCCGGTCCTTCCAGGAGATCATCCTGCGCTTGCAGACCTATTGGGCCGCCAAGGGCTGCGCCATTCTGCAACCCTATGACATGGAGGTCGGCGCCGGCACGTTTCACCCGGCAACCACCCTGCGCAGTCTTGGCAGCACGCCTTGGGCCGCCGCCTACGTTCAGCCCAGTCGCCGCCCCACCGACGGGCGCTATGGCGAGAATCCGAACCGGTTGCAGCATTACTACCAGTTCCAGGTGCTGATCAAACCCAGCCCACCCGACCTGCAGGACCTTTATCTTGGCTCCCTGCAAGCCATCGGCATCGACATGGAACTGCACGACATCCGTTTTGTCGAAGACGACTGGGAAAGCCCGACACTGGGGGCCTGGGGGCTCGGCTGGGAAGTCTGGTGCGACGGCATGGAAGTCAGCCAATTCACCTATTTCCAGCAGGTCGGCGGGCATGACTGCAACCCGGTCTCCGGCGAACTGACCTATGGGCTGGAACGGCTGGCCATGTATGTGCTGGGTGTGGAGCATGTGATGGACATGCCGTTCAACGACCCCGACGCACCGATCCCGCTGACCTATGGCGACGTGTTCAAGCAGACCGAAGAGGAATACGCACGCTGGAATTTCGACGTCGCTGACACTGCCGTGCTGCTGCGCCATTTCGAGGAGGCCGAGGCCGAATGCGCCGCGATCCTGTCCCACCCGGCGGACGACCCCAAGACCGGCAAGCGCATCGTCATGGCGCACCCTGCCTATGACCAGTGCATCAAGGCCAGCCACATCTTCAACCTGCTGGATGCGCGCGGGGTGATTTCCGTCACCGAACGGCAAGCCTATATCGGTCGCGTGCGCGCCTTGGCCAAGCAATGCGCGGACGCTTTCGTGCAGACCGCGGCCGGGGGACACGCAGCGTGACGGGCAAGTTTGTCGCCCTCGTTCTGCTGGTCTCGGCGCTCGTCGCCGGTGGCGCGCTCTACTACCTGCAGGTCTATGGTTTCTATGCGGAGGTTGAACCCCAGCCGGGGCGCGACGTGCTGCTGATGCCGCTTCAGGGCGACACGCCCGAACCCATCGCCTATGCCGATTTCGTCGCCATCGATGCGGACAGTTCGCCGATCCGTTACCGAGCCTGCTTCACCACCACCGACCCGCTCGACGCGTTGCGCACCCATTACGTCACGCTCGACCTGCTGAGCCCGCGCAACGCGCCCGGCTGGTTTGACTGTTTCGATGCCGCGGCGCTGGGCACCGCGCTCAAGGACGGCTCCGCCACGGCGTTCCTGTCGGCCAAGAACGTGCGCTATGGCGTCGACCGCATCGTCGCGATCACCGAGGACGGGCGCGGCTATGTCTGGCACGAGTTGAACGACTGCGGCGCCAAGGCCTATGACGGCACCGTCGTCGGCGAGGAATGCCCGCCGCTTCCCGACACCACGCGCTGAACCGGGGCGGATGCCATGACATCCATACTCGTCGTTCCGGATTTCCTCACCGCCACCTTGGGCTTCGCGGTGTTTCTGGCGGGTGCGGAAACCAATGCGCGGATCGAGATCCTGCGCCGCTTCAACATCCCCGAACCGGTGACCGGAGGGCTGGCCATGGCGTTGCTGGTGCTGGGCCTCTACCTTGCGACCGGGATCGAACTCGCTTTCGAATTGAACACGCGCGACTTCCTTCTGGTGCTGTTCTTTGCCGGCATCGGGCTCAATGCCCGTCTGTCCGACCTGCTGGCGGGTGGCAAGCCGCTTCTGATCCTGTCGGCGCTGACGGTGCTGACCATTCTGGCGCAGAACGTCATCGGCGCGGCCGGGGCAAGCCTGTTCGGTTACCCGTTGAAGGCCGGCGTGCTGTTCGGTTCCGCCGCGCTGATCGGCGGGCACGGCACCGCCATCGCCTGGGCGCCGGACGTGGCCGAGGCAACGGGGCTGACTGGTGCGGCGGAATTGGGCGTTGCGGTGGCGACCCTGGGTCTGGTGCTCGCCGCGCTGATCGGCGGCCCGATCGCCAAGCATCTGGTGGAAAAATATGCCCTGACACCGGATCGCCCGGACGAGGTCGCGACCGTTGGCCTGCCCCGAGACCCGGACAAGGATGACACCACAATCGACCACATGACCATCATGCGGGTGCTGTTCTACCTCAACCTGGCCATCATCCTCGGATATTTTCTGCACGCTGCGCTGGACGGGATGGGGCTGAAACTGCCGCTCTTTGTGCCCTGTCTCGTGATGGGAATCGTCATCGCCAATCTGCGCGCCGTTCTGGTTCCGAATGCGCGGCCCGTGACCCGCACCCCGTCACTGGCGCTGGTGTCGGAATTCGCGCTTGGAGCGTTTCTGGCCATGTCGCTGATGAGTCTGCAACTCTGGACCATTGCCGATCTCGGCTTCGCCATCGTCGTCATCCTCGCGGCCCAGACTCTGTTCACGCTGGTCTTCGTTCTCTACGTGCTCTTTCCGCTGATGGGCAGGGGCTATCGCGCCGCCGTGCTGTCCGCCGGGTTCGGTGGCTTTGCGCTGGGTGCAACCCCCACGGCCATCGCGAACATGACCGCCGTGACGAAACGCTACGGCCCGTCGCCTATTGCCTTTATCGTGCTGCCGCTTGTATCCGCCTTTATCGTCGATATTGCCAACGCCATCGTCATCCAGACGATCGTGACTTTCTGAGGACCCGTCATGCCCGACCTTCTGATCGAACTGTTTTCCGAGGAAATCCCAGCCCGGATGCAGGCGCGCGCCTCCGAAGATCTGAAAAAACGCATGACCGACGGTTTGGTCGAGGCGGGGCTGACCTATGCCTCCGCCGCTGCTTTCGCGACACCGCGCCGCCTGGCCCTGACCGTCGAGGGCCTTCTGACGCGCTCCCCCGATCTGCGCGAGGAGCGCAAGGGCCCCCGCGTCGATGCGCTGGACAAGGCGGTCGAGGGGTTCCTGCGCGGTGCCGGTCTCACCCGCGATCAGCTGGAACAGCGCGACACGCCCAAGGGCGCGGTCTATTTTGCCGTGATCGACCAGCCGGGCCGCCCGGCCGCCGACATCGTGGCCGAGGTGCTTGAAAGCACGATCCGCAATTTTCCTTGGCCCAAATCGATGCGCTGGGGGGCGGAGTCCTTGCGCTGGGTACGCCCGCTGCAGGGCATCCTCTGCCTGCTGTCGGATGCCGATGGCAGCACCATCGTGCCGCTCGACATCGATGGCATCGCGACCTCGAACACCACGCGCGGGCACCGCTTCATGGCCCCCGATGCCTTCCCGGTCACCTCGTTCGAGGACTACGAGGCCAAGCTCAAGCGCGCCAAGGTGGTGCTGAACCCGACCGAGCGCGCTGAACACATCTGGGCCGACGCCACCAACCTCGCCTTCGCCGCCGGGCTCGAGGTCGTCGAGGACGCGGGCTTGCTTGCCGAGGTCGCGGGGCTGGTGGAATGGCCGGTCGTTCTGATGGGCGAGATCGATGCCGCGTTCCTCGACCTGCCACCCGAGGTCCTGCAAACCTCGATGCGCGAACACCAGAAGTTCTTCTCGGTCAAGAACCCCAAGTCGGGCCGTATCGAGCGCTTCGTCACCGTCGCCAACCGCGACACGGCGGACAATGGCGCCACCATCCTCGCGGGCAACCGCAAGGTACTTTCGGCTCGGCTGGCTGACGCAAAATTCTTCTGGGAAAACGATCTGCGCGTGGCCCGCGACGACATCACCAAGTGGGTCGATGCGCTCGACGACGTGACCTTCCACAACAAGCTCGGCAGCCAGGGCGACCGCATCCGCCGCATTGCCGCGCTGGCGCGCGACCTTGCCCCGGCCACCAGCGCCGATCCCGACCAGGCGAAGCGCGCGGCACAGCTCGCCAAGGCCGACCTCTCCAGCGAAATGGTCTATGAATTCCCCGAAATGCAGGGGCTCATGGGGCGCTACTACACAACCGCCGCCGGCGAAGCGCCCGAAATCGCCGCCGCTGCGCAGGATCACTACTCCCCGCTTGGTCCCTCCGATGACGTGCCAACCGCGGCGGTCTCGGTCGCCGTCGCGCTTGCCGACAAGCTCGACACGCTCACCGGTTTCTGGGCCATCGACGAGAAACCCACCGGGTCCAAGGACCCCTTCGCGCTGCGCCGCGCCGCGCTGGGGGTGATCCGGCTGATCCTCACGAACGATCTGAGCCTGCCGCTGGACATGCCTATCGACGCGCAACTCCTGCGCCACAAGATCCACCTCAATCGCGAGGCCAGCGCCGAGGACCTTGCCGCGCTTGATGATCTCATGGACGAAATCGCCGATCGCGGCGTTTTCGGCGCGGCCCTCCATGCGGTGCTCGATCGTCTCAAGGACAAGGGAGAGGAAGACAACGCCAAGCTTCTGCGCAGCATCGGCGATCTGGTGCCCGATCTTTCGACCGACCTGCTGGTGTTCCTGCACGACCGCCTCAAGGTCCACCTGCGCGATCAGGGCATCCGGCACGACATCATCGACGCCTGCATCGCCATGCCCGGCAGCGATGACCTGAACTTGCTGGCGAAACGCGCCCGCGCGCTGGACGACGTGCTCAAGACCGACGAGGGCGAAAACCTGCTGCACGGCTTCCGCCGGGCCAACAACATTCTCACCCAGGCCGAGGAGAAAGACGGCGTCGAATACTCTTTCGGGGCGGATGCGAAATTCGCCGAAACCGACAGCGAACGCGCGCTTTTCGCCGCGCTGGAAACCGCCGAGTCGCGGATCGCCCCGGCGCTCGCCACGCAGGACTTTCCCGCCGCGATGGCGGCCATGGCGGCGCTGCGCGGCCCGATCGATGCCTTCTTCGAGGATGTCCAGGTGAACACCGACAACGCCGTGTTGCGGCGCAACCGCCTGAACCTGCTCAGCGCGATCCGCAGCACCTGCCGGTCCGTCGCCGATCTCGGCACGATCCAGGACTGACCCCCGGCCTGCAACACGTCCGGATCTGCTTCTTTCCGGCCACAGGTATCCCGGTCCGTGGCCGGCCCCGGGTGCGCGGCCCGGCTTTCTCTTGCGCCGCGCCGCGCCGGGTCTATGGTGCACCGCGTCAATGACGTGCCGGCGCGCGCCGCGCCGAAACCAGGGGCAGCCCTTGCAGAACAATCCGCACACCACGCTGATCACGCCCACCGCGCCGGTGACCGCCGCCACCCATGGCGGGCGCGCCAAGTGCCTGCAGCGCCTTGTGCGGCTCGATCTGCCGGTGCCGCGCACGGTGGCGCTGTCCTTCGACGCGGTGCACCGGATCGCCCAGGGCGACCTGCCGGATATCAGCGCCATCCTCGGCGAATTCTCTCCCGAAACGCTGCTTTGCGTGCGCCCGTCCTCCGAGGACCCCGATTGGGGCGGCCCTGGTGCGGTTCTGAACATCGGCATGAACGATGCCCGCCACGCCGATCTCTGCGCCAGCCTGGGCCGCGAGGCCGCCGCCGCGCTCTACCTGCGCTTCGTGCAATCCTACGCGATCCATGTCGCGCGGCTCGACCCCGACATGTTCGACGACATCGCCGAGGACGGCGCAAGCGGTCTCAAGGCGACGCTGCACGCCTATGAGACCGAGACCGAGGAACCCTTCCCACAGGACCCCGCCGACCAGCTTGCCGGCGTTCTGCGCTCGATGGCGCGCGCCTGGGAGGGCACGTCGGCGCGGCTGTTGCGCCAGGCCAAGGGCGCGCCGGCCGATGCCGGGCTGGGTCTCGTCGTTCAGGAGATGATTCCCGGTGTGGGGCAGGGCGAATGCGGCTCGGGTGTACTGCAGCTGATCGATCCGGTTACCGGCCTGCCGCAGATCACCGGCCGATACCTGAGCCAGAGCCAGGGTCGCGAGGCGCTCGGCGCGGGGACAGCGGCGCTGTTCCTCGAGAAAGACGCGCGCGGCCCCTCGCTGCAGGACGTGGCGCCGGACGCGTTCACCGCGCTCAAACGACACGCCTCGCTCATGCGCGAGAAACTCCGCGAGGAGATGCAGCTCGAATTCGTCATCGAGAACGGCCAGGTGCACATCCTTGACGGCGTGCGCGTGGCGCGGAGTGGGCGTGCGGCGGTGCGCATCGCGGTGCAACTGGCGCAGGATGGCATCATCACCCCGCAGGAGGCGGTGATGCGCATCGAGCCACATGCGCTGAACGAATTGCTGCACCGACAGGTCGCGCCCCGGGCGCGCCGCGACCTACTGGGCCGCGGGATCGCCGCCAGCCCCGGTGCGGCCACCGGGCGCATCGTGTTCACCTCGGCCGATGCCCAGGCGGCGGCCGCGCGCCGCGAAGCCTGCATTCTCGTGCGCCGCGAAACCTCGCCCGAAGATATCCGTGGCATGCACGCCGCCGCCGGTGTCCTGACCGAACGCGGCGGCATTACCAGCCACGCGGCCGTGATCGGGCGTGGCCTGGGTTTGCCCTGCATCGTCGGGGCGTCGTCGATGAAATTCCTGACCGGCAAGAACCAGGTCATCGCGGCCGATGGCCGGGTGCTGAAGGCCGGCGACATCATCACGCTGGACGGTACTACGGGGCAGGTCCTTGCCGGAGAGCCCGAAATGCTCGAAGCGGCGCTCGACGACTCGTTCCAGACCCTGATGGGCTGGGCCGAGGATTTCAGCGACATCGGGGTGCGTGCGAACGCAGACAGCCCCGCCGACGCACAGACCGCGCGCAATTTCAACGCGCAGGGCATCGGCCTTTGCCGCACCGAGCACATGTTCTTCGAACCCGGACGCCTCACCGTCATGCGCGAGATGATCTTCGCCGAAACGTCCGCCGACCGCGCGGCGGTGCTGGAACGTCTGCTGCCCATGCAGCGTGAGGATTTCACCCAACTCTTCCGCATCATGCAGGGTCAGCCGGTCTGCATCCGCCTGTTCGACCCGCCGCTGCACGAATTCCTGCCCGCGACGCGGGGCGGACAGCGTGAACTGGCCGAGGCACTCGGCCTGCCGGTGAGCGACGTGATCCGTCGGATCGAGGCGATGGAGGAGTACAACCCCATGCTCGGGCTGCGCGGCGTCCGTCTTGGAGTCACCGTGCCGGAAATCTATGACATGCAGGCCCGGGCGATTTTCGAGGCGACGCTGAAGGCCAGCGAGGAAGGCGACCCGGTGGTGCCCGAGATCATGATCCCGCTGGTTTCGGCCAAGCGCGAGGTCGAACTGGTGAAACGCCGGGTCGATGCAGTCGCCGCTGCCGTGCGCTCCGAACAGGGCCGTGGGTTCGATTTCCGGCTCGGGGTGATGGTCGAAACCCCACGCGCCTGTCTGCGCGCCGGCGAGTTCTCCCACCTCACCTCCTTTCTCAGCTTCGGCACCAACGACCTGACCCAGATGGCCTACGGCCTGTCGCGCGACGATGCGGGCCGCTTCATGTCGGACTACGTCAACCAGGGTGTTTTCCCGGAGGATCCGTTCCATGTTCTGGACACCGAGGGCGTCGGCGAACTGCTGAAGCTCGGGGCCGAGCGGGGACGGCAGACCAACTCGGGAATCACCCTGTCGATCTGCGGCGAACATGGCGGCAATCCCGAATCGATTGCCTTCTGTAGGTCGGCCGGATTCGACTATGTCTCGTGTTCCCCGTTTCGGGTGCCCGTCGCCCGCCTTGCGGCCGCACATCTGGCGATCGGACACCAGATATCAGGTCAAGAGGATGAAACTGACTAGATATAGCGGCAGGTCTGACACAAAAAATTGGCGGAAAAACGCCGCTTTGACCGCGGTTCGCCCTTGATTTTTCCCTGAAACTGGACGTTTCCGGATTTCTTGGCTATGCGCACCCCTGCGCTTGTCGCGGGAGGGTCCGGCGCGGACCATTCTTTGGGGGATGTCATGAAGAGAATTCTGGCCGCATCGGCGGTTTTTTTGAGTACGTCATTATCACTCGTCGGCTCTGCCACAGCCGACACCTCGCGGAGCGATCCGCTGGAGGAGGCGAGCGTTACGGCGCCCGAAAACACCTTCGCTCCGTTTCTGAAGAACCTGTTCCGACCGCCTGAAACCAAGGACAGGGCAAAGGCCGAGGCCGACCCGGTTCGACCCGCTTTCACCAAGGCGTGGCTCGATTCCCGGCCGTCACCGGTTGGCGGCGACCAGTGGCGCTGCCTGTCCGAGGCGCTCTACTTCGAGGCGCGCGGGGAAACCGTCAAGGGACAGTTCGCGGTGGCCGAGGTGATCCTGAACCGTGTCAAGAGCGGCCGCTTCCCCAATTCGCTTTGCGGGGTCATCAAGCAGGGCACCGGGCGCAAGTATCAATGCCAGTTCACCTACACCTGCGATGGCCGCAGGGAAGTGATCGCCGAACCCAAGGCGTTCGAGCGTGTCTCCAAGGTCGCCCGCGCCGCGATGGACGGCCTCACGGATGATCTGACCGGCGGCGCGACGCATTATCACACCGTTTCCGTGCGCCCGTCCTGGGCCAATGTCTACAAGCAGACGGCGCGGATCGGCGTGCATGTCTTCTATCGCCATACCTATCGGACGGCGAGCAACGATTGAGGGGCTCAGCCCCCAACGAACAAACCGAACGGTCGCGTTCGACCGAGGGGTGACGGAACAGGGTGCGCGTTCTATCTTTCGTGCAGAGGAGAACCGTCATGACCCTGACACGACGCGACATGCTGGCCTCCGCCGCGGCATTCTCGTGTCTGCCGCGCGCGTCGATGGCCGAACCGGGGCCGGTTCTGAACGCGCGGGAGGGCGTTCAGCAACTGGCCCCTTCTGATTTTGCGCCCACCCCTGTCTGGGGGTATGACGGCGCGGTCCCGGGCCCGCTGATCCGCCTGGCGCAAGGGACACGTCTGCGCCGGCGACTTGTCAACGATTTGCCCCAGCCCACCGCCGTGCATTGGCACGGCATCCGCATCGACAACGCGATGGACGGCGTGCCGGGCCTGACCCAACCTGCGGTCGCGCCGGGAGCCTCCTTCGACTATGATTTCACGGTGCCGGACGCCGGGACCTACTGGTATCACTCCCACAACCGCAGCGTCGAACAGGTTGCCCGTGGCCTCTATGGGGCGCTGGTGGTCGAGGAGGCCGAAGCGCCCGATGTCGACCACGACCTGCCGCTGGCGATTGACGACTGGCGGCTCGATCCCGCGACACTGCAGATTACGGACGATTTCGACAGTTTTCACGACCTCAGCCATGCCGGCCGGATCGGCAATCTGACCACCGTGAACGGGCGGTTCGACCCGGAGCAGACGGTTCGCGCGGGCGACCGGCTGCGGCTGCGGCTGATCAACGTCGCGAACGCGCGGGTGTTCGAGGTCGGCCTCTCCGGGCTTGAAGGTTGGATCGTTGCGCTCGACGGCATGCCGCTGGACACGCCGCTGCCGATCACCGGCGCCTTTTCGCTCGCTCCGGCGCAGCGCGCCGATCTGATCGTGGACGTGACCGCGACATCGGGCGAGACCGCCGATCTGCTCAGCCTCGAACGCGACGGCGGCTACGGTCTCATGCGCTTTGCCATCGGGGCAGGGGGCGCATCGCGCCGTCCTGCGCCGGATGCGCTGCCGCCCAACCCGCTGCCCGCGCTCTCCGATCCGGCCAGCGCGCCGCTGCACACGCTCACGATGCAGGGCGGCGCGATGCGTGGTCTGCCGCCTTCGATGCTTGGCGCGACCTTGCTTCAGCCGCGCGAACTGGCCGAACGCGGCAAGTTCTGGGCGCTGAACGGGATCGTCGATCGTCCGGCAGACCCGTTCATCGACATTGCGCGGGGCGAAACGGCGCGAATCGCGATGGTCAACGACACCGCCTTTCCCCACGCGATGCACCTGCACGGGCACCATTTCCGTGCCATCGCCGACACTGGGGCACTCGGGCCCTGGCGGGACACCCTGCTGGTGCCGCAGGGGCAAACCCGCCAGATCGCTTTGCATGCCGATAATCCGGGCAAATGGCTGCTGCATTGCCACATGCTGGGCCACGCGGCAGCCGGGATGATGACCTGGTTCAACGTGTCCTGACCCTGAACCTGTCTAGGGGCGTGACACTGGATTGCCGCTGCTGGACCTGTTAACAGGGCCGCCAACGTTCCCGGTTCCCCAGCACAAAGGCCCGGCCCCATGAGCTCAGAAGTCCGCCTCGCGTTCGCGCACCCGTCCGAACGCGCCGAGGCCACCTCACGGGACGTGCCGTTGGACCGGATCTCGCTGCGCGACCACGTTGTCGAGGTCGAGATCGGAGCCTTTCAGGCCGAACGCGGCACCACCCAGCGTATCTGTTTCAATGTCGTGGTCGAGGTGCAGCCGCTCACCGGGCCGATCGACGATGATGTCGACCGCATCCTCTCCTATGACCGCGTGACCGAGGCCATCGGCCATGAACTGTCCGAGGAGCGGCTGAACCTGCTGGAAACACTCGCCGAGCGCGTTGCAGAACGAATCCTGCTCGAGCCGCAGGCGATGCGCGTTTTCGTGCGCATCGAAAAGCTCGACCGCGGCCCCGGCGCGCTGGGGGTCGAGATCGTGCGCGGCCGCGACCAGGTCGAGCCACACGATCACGACGACGACCGCCCCCATCCGCGTCTCGTCTATCTGTCGAACGCCGCCATCGCGTCCGAGAACCTCTCCGGCTGGATCGACCAGATCATCGCCGGAGACCGTCCGTTGGTGCTGTGCGTTGGGGCCCATGATCAGCCCCGTCCGATGACCGGCCACAGGATGACCCAGCGCCGCATCGACCTGCTCGCCATCGAGCAGAATGCCTGGGCGCTGGCGGCGCGGGATTTGCGCTGCAAGGTGGTCGCCACGCGGACCGAGCTCGACTGGGCGATGAAGAACGGCCAGATCTGCGTCTGGGCGCCGTCCAAGATCGTGCTCGACGCGGTCGATGGTCCTTCCGCCGCGCCTTCGGACGCGGTCGCGCTGGCGGCCTGGTTCGCCGCCACCTTCGCGGCCGAGGAAATGCTGGTGATCGGCGCCGATCTGCCCCCGGACCCCGGCGTGCCGCTGCGCGGCGTCCCTGTGGAGCAGGCGACTCTGTGAGCGCCGTCTTTCGACCGCTTGTGCAGCACGGCACGGCGCGCGCGCCGGGCGCGGTACCGCTGGCAGGCGGTCCGTTCTGGTTCACGCATGCCGAACGGCTGAGCCGCGATGCGCCGCCGCGCATCGTTTCAGCCGCTCAAGTGCCCGAAGACCAACTTGCGCGACTGACTGCACCGCGCGCGCCCGTTGCCGGCTGCGACATGGGCCCGCCGCAGATCATGGGCATCCTCAACGTCACGCCCGACAGTTTCTCCGATGGCGGCCTGCATGACGATGCGACGCGCGCCCACGCGGCGGCCCTCGCGATGATCGAGGCGGGAGCCACGATGATCGACATCGGCGGCGAATCCACCCGACCCGGCGCGCTCGAGGTTCCGATCGACGAGGAGATCGCCCGCATCGCGCCGGTGATCGCCGCTCTGCGTCACGAAACCGACGCGCCGATCTCGATCGACACCCGCAAGGCTGCGGTCGCGCGCGCCGCGCTGGACGCGGGGGCGACATTGGTCAACGACGTGTCGGGTTTCACTTTCGATGCCGACCTGGCCCCGCTCTGTGCCGCGCGCGGCGCGCCGGTCTGCGTGATGCACGCCCAGGGCGACCCCGCGACCATGCAGGACAATCCGACCTATGACGACGTGTTGCTGGACGTCTACGATGCGCTGGCGTTGCAGGTCGACAGGCTTGAAGCGGCGGGAGTGACGCGCGCCGCGATCGTGGTCGACCCCGGCATCGGCTTCGGCAAGACCCAAGAGCACAACCTGCGGCTGCTGCGGAACATCAGCCTTTTTCACGGCCTCGGCTGCGCCATCCTGTTGGGCGTGTCGCGCAAGCGCTTCATTGGTGCGATCGGTCAGGCGCCCGACCCGGCGGCGCGCGCACCCGGCTCAATCGCGGTGGGGCTTGCGGGACTGGATCAGGGTGTGCAAATCCTGCGGGTGCATGATGTGGCCGAAACTGCGCAAGCGGTGCGGCTCTGGACGGCGGTGAGACGGGGATAGGCAATGCGTGAACTTTTCGGAACCGATGGCGTGCGGGGCCGGGCCAATGTCGCGCCCATGACCGCCGACATGGCGCTGCGCATCGGCGCGGCGGTCGGGCGTTATTTCCGCCGCGAGGCCGGGGGGGTGCACCGCGTCGTGATCGGCAAGGATACCCGCCTGTCGGGCTACATGTTCGAAAACGCGCTGACCGCGGGCCTGACCAGCACAGGCATGAACGTGCTGTTGCTCGGCCCGGTGCCGACACCGGCCGTGGGCCTGATGACCCGTTCGATGCGCGCCGACCTTGGCGTGATGATCTCGGCCAGCCATAATCCGGCCGAGGACAACGGCATCAAGTTCTTCGGTCCCGACGGTTTCAAGTTGTCCGACCAGATGGAAGCCGAGATCGAGGCGCTGATCCATGCCGGGGTCGATCCCGCCGACGCCGCAAACATCGGCCGCGCCAAGCGGATCGACGACGCCCGGTTCCGGTATGGAGAACGGGTGAAATCCTCTCTGCCGCGCGATCTGCGGCTCGACGGGCTGAAGGTGGTGATCGACTGCGCCAACGGCGCGGCCTACCGCGCCGCCCCCGAGATCCTGTGGGAACTCGGCGCCGACGTGATCCCGGTGGGGGTCGCGCCCGACGGGTTCAACATCAACCGCGAGTGCGGCTCCACCCAGCCGCGCATCGCCGCCGAAACCGTGATTGCCCATGGTGCCGACGTTGGGATTTGCCTCGATGGCGACGCCGACCGGGTGATTCTCATCGACGAGACCGGCGCCGTCGCCGATGGTGATCAACTGATGGCACTGCTCGCGGGCCGTTGGGCGGCTGAGGACCGGCTCGCCGGCGGTGCGCTGGTCGCGACCGTCATGTCCAATCTCGGACTGGAGCGATACCTCTCCGAGCGAGGTCTCAGACTAGAACGCACCGGAGTCGGCGACCGCTACGTGGTCGAACGGATGCGCGAGGGCGGCTTTAATCTCGGGGGTGAGCAATCCGGCCACATCGTCATGACGGATTACGCCACCACTGGCGATGGGCTGATGGCCGGCCTTCATTTTCTGTCCGAGATGGTTCGCGGGGGCCAGCCAGCCAGCGCCCTGGCGCGCCAGTTCGACCCGGTGCCGCAGCTTCTGAAGAATGTGCGGTTCGCAGCCGACCAGGCGCCGCTCGACATGCTGCCTGTTCAGAGCGCTATCGCAGACGCGGAATCCGCGCTGGCCGGGCAGGGGCGCCTCCTGATCCGCAAGTCCGGCACCGAACCCCTGATCCGCGTTATGGCCGAATGCGAGGACGTAACCCTGCTAGAACGCACCGTGGACAGCGTTGTCGATGCGGTGGCGCAGGCTGTCGACTCGGGCTCGCCAGCAGGCTGATGCTGTTGCCATATCCGCTCCGGAAGCCCAAGCCGGTCGCATGACCCAAGGGACTGTCGGCGCGCTTGACAGAGGCGCATGGCGCCACACGATTGAAGGAAGAGTTGGTGATCCGAAAGATCAAGAGGAAGTTGGCAGCATGGAAAGAGCGGAGATCGCTGGCAAGACAACGTCGAGACAACCTTTCGGCGTCAAATGAAGACGAGCGAAAAGCTTTCATAGAGGGCCTTCGCGAAATCGAGCGCGTGTTTGGAGACGTCAGCCAGAGCCAAGTTGAGGCCGTGGACGTTTCAGTACGAATGAACGCCGATATCCCGCAATTGGCTTGGATTTGCGAGCGCAAGGGAAGCGCCTACAGGTTTGAGATCGGACGGTCGGTCGAGGTCTTTCGGAACGGTTTTTTCGAAGGTGTCTGGCCCGGAGATTTTGCGGATTTGAGCTCCGTGATTACCTCGATCTCCTTTGGATCCGGCGTGGTTCTTGGCACGGGCCTGCCGTGCTTCATCCAGCGCAAAGACGGCCGCGAATTCACGTTCATTCTGAGGCGCAAGTCGGACGGCGTGGACATCATATCGAACTCCATCTGCTTTTGCCTCGCCCGGTCCGGGATCAATCCCGATGAAGCATTCTTCAAGTCGATTGCCGATAAACTTGTTGACACGACCCACACAGCTACCGCGCAGGGGGTTCATAGGTATGATCCGGTCGTGGCCGAAGACGACAACTATGTTCTCTACCGGCTGTTCTACGCGAATTTCCGGATCAGTTCTGATGGCGCTGTGACCTTCGAAAAGGATTTCTTCGGTCGTTCCTACAGGGACTACCAAGAATACCACTCTTTTCTGGTCGACACGACCCGCCGGGTTTTCGAAAACGCGATGCATCCAGGCCGTAAGATCCAACTTCCGCCAGTTGCAACCGTGTCGACCGGTTACGACTCCGTGGGCGTCGCGGCGATTGCCAAGGAATGCGGATGCGAGGACGCGATCACGCTTGGTGTCACCGTTTACGGGCATGATGATTCCGGTACTGCCGTTGCTCAGGCGCTTGGAATGAACTTGCGCTCGTTTGATCATGTCGCAGGAAGCGTCGTGGATGGTCTGGTCATGGATGTCGCACAGGTGGATTTCGACGTTGCAAAGGAGTTTATCGCGACCGCCGGGATCGGTGACGACGTCACTTTTGCATCGTTCGAAGAGGCCTTGGAAAACCGGACGCTTCTGTCGGGTGTCGGGGGGGATGGATCATGGGATATCGCATGTGATGGCCAACTTGGCATCCCGGTCAGCATTCGGTTTGCCAAGAGCACGACAGAGTTTCGTTTGAGAGTCGGTTACGCGCATTATCCACCGATCGTCGCCAGCTCCATGTCGCAACGGGATATCGCCAAGCTGTCGGTGAGCCCCGAAATGAAGCCGTTCAGTATCGGCGGCACCTACGATCGGCCGATCCCGAGACGGATCGCCGAAGAAGCGGGAGTGCCGCGAGAGGCATTCGGCCAGAAGAAGGCCGCGACATCACCTGATTTCAGGGATGCCCAACGGTTGTGGGAGGCCGCTGCAGTTTCGGTCATGGAGCGTTACCGGCCCGGCCGAAACCTTGTGGATGTTGACATGACGACGTCTGCCGATACGGCGTCCAGGGCCCGTTGACGGCCAGCATTCTCCTCTGCCGCGGTGATGGCGCTTCGACCAACCGCGTCAGGTCGATGAACTAGCGGCGGAACAGACGGCTCAACGCGCCGAACTGGCTCAGCGCGACACCGACCAGGATCAGCAGCATCGCCCAGAGCAGCGACGGCGGCAACGGCTCGCCCAGCAGCACTGCGCCCAAGGTCACCGCCCAGACTGGCACCATGTAGTTCACGAGGCTCATGAACACAGGTCCGGCCGTGCGCACCACCTGCACCCTCAGAAGGTTCATCGCCGCCGTCGGGACCAACCCAAGAAATGCCAGCACCCACAAGGTTCGAGTGTCGACCGGGGGCGGCGGTCCTTCGACCAACAGCGCCATCGGAATCACCATCGCAGAGCCGATCAGCAGAAGCACCGCCGCCAGCCCAACCGGATCGACCTGAGGCAGCCGCCGCATCAGGATCGAACTCACCGCGTAGCAGCTTGCCGCGGCGACGCAGGCCATGCGTCCGGGCAGTTCCAGCGCCACACCAGTGCTTTCGAAGGCCTGCCCGCCGATCAGGATCACCACGCCGGCAAAGCCGATCACGAACCCCAGAGCCCGCCGCCAGGTGATCCGCTCGCCCGGCACCAGGAAATGCGCCAGTGGCAGCACGATCAGCGCGACGCTGGCCATCGAGACCCCGGTGAACCCTGCGGTAACGTATTGCTGACCCCAGGAGATCAGCATGAAGGGCAGGGCCGAACTCGCCGCTGCCACGGCTACGAGGTTGACGCGCACCTCAGCGCCCGGCCGTTCGGCGAATAGCGCGCCACCGCGCATCCGCCAGACCAGCGTGGTCAGGAGCGCCCCGAACCCGATCCGGTAGGCCGCAAGCCAAAACGGGGTGATCCCCTCCAATGCCAGCTCGATCACCAGGAATGTCCCGCCCCAAGTAAAGCCGAGGATCATGATCATGATCCAGCTGGATCTCGTGATGTCGGGGGACTGCATGGCGGTTCTGGACCTCAAGATGAAAAGACCCCGGCATGGTGGCCGGGGTCCGTCGCGTCACGGTGGCACGGCGCTTGGACCGTGCTTGGCGTCAGTTCTTCGCCTTGTCCACCATCTTGCCGGCGGAAATCCACGGCATCATGCCGCGCAGGGTCTCGCCGACCTGTTCGATCTGGTGTTCGTCGTTCAAGCGGCGCGTGCCCTTGAAGAACGGCTGCCCGACCGCGTTCTCGGTCATGAAATCGCGCACGAACTTGCCGGTCTGGATGTCGGTCAAGATCGCCTTCATCCGCGCCTTGGTCTCGTCATAGGGCAGCACGCGCGGCCCGCTGACATATTCACCATACTCCGCCGTGTTGCTGATCGAATAGTTCATGTTGGCGATACCGCCCTCATAGATCAGATCGACGATCAGCTTCACCTCGTGCAGGCACTCGAAATAGGCCATCTCGGGCGCGTATCCCGCCTCGACCAGCGTTTCGAACCCCATCCGGATCAGTTCGACCAGACCGCCACACAAAACCGCCTGCTCCCCGAACAGGTCAGTCTCGCATTCTTCGCGGAAATTGGTCTCGATGATGCCCGACCGGCCACCGCCGATGGCGGAACAATAGGACAGGCCGATTTCCAGCGCCTTGCCCGACGCGTCATTGTGCACCGCCACGAGGCAGGGCACACCGCCGCCCTTGGTGTATTCGCCGCGCACCGTGTGCCCCGGACCCTTGGGGGCCATCATGATGACATCGACGCCCGGCTTGGGCTCGATCAGTCCGAAATGCACGTTCAGACCGTGGGCAAAGGCGATCGCCGCGCCCTCGCGGATGTTGTCATGCACGTATTGGCGATAGGTCTCGGCCTGCAATTCATCGGGCATGGTGAACATGATGAGGTCCGCCCAGGCTGCCGCTTCGGCAATTCCCATGACCTTCAGGCCCTCGCCCTCGGCCTTGGCCGCGCTGGCCGACCCGTCGCGCAGCGCCACGACGAGGTTCTTGGCACCTGAATCGCGCAGGTTCAGCGCATGCGCATGCCCCTGGCTGCCATAGCCCAGGATGGCCACTTTCTTGTCCTTGATCAGGTTGATGTCGCAATCGCGATCGTAATAGACCCGCATCTGTCTTTCCCTTCCGGTCAGAGTGTAAACTGACGACGGGTGTAGCCCGGAATCCGTCTGCGTGGGAGTGGACAAATACAAAGTTCTCGTGCAGTTTCCGGATTATTCATTCGTGATTTGGGCTATGAGTGAAAAAATCATGCTCGACGATCTCGACCGCCGACTGCTGCGTGTCCTGCAGGGCGATCCCACCCTGTCCGGCGCCGACCTCGCCGACCGCGCCGGCACCAGCCTGTCCAAATGCACCCGGCGGCTCGACAGGATGCGCGCCAGTGGCGTTATCGAAGGCGTCGAAGCCGTGATCGACTGGGCAGCGCTCGGCTACGCGGTCGAAGTCAGCTTGCGCATCACGCTCGACAAGACGCAGCCCCGCGCCTTTGACGACTTCATCGCGGCGGCACGCGAGGTGCCCGAGGTGCTGGAAATCCAGACCTTCCTCGGTCGGGTCGATCTGCGTCTCTCGGTCATTGCGCGCGACATGGCGCAGTATCAGCAGCTCTATCGCGACCGCATCCTGACCCTGCCGCATATCGCTGATATCGAGGCGCTGATGCACATCGCGCGGGTGAAAAGCGACGAGACCCTGCCGATATGATCGATCTCGACGACATCGACCGCCAGATCCTGCGCGCGCTGTCCCGAGACGCCACGCAAAGCGCCGGCGCGCTGGGGCGCGCCCTCGGCCTGTCGCAACCCGCCACCTGGCGCCGCATCCGGCGGCTCGAGACGGCCGGCGTGATCCGTGGCCGTCGCCTGCGTCTGAATGCCGAAGCGCTGGGGTTCGGCGTCACCGTCTTTCTCGGCGTCAAGCTGGCGCGCAAGGGGCAGGTCAGCCTCGATGATTTCGAACGCGCCGTGACCGCCATCCCCGAGGTGCAGACCGTCGAACACGTGCTCGGCCTCTACGATTTCCGGCTGCGTGTCGTCGCCCGCGACCTGTCCGACTTCGAACGCGTTCTCAGACGCCGCATCATGGCCCTGCCAGGCGCCGGCGATCTCGAAGCCAACGTGCTCCTCTCCGAAGAACGCCGCCCGGGGCCGATCTAGGCCGATCCCAGCAGATCCCGCGCGATGCGTTCGAAGATGGCGCTGCCGACGGGGATGAGATCATCCGGAAAGTCATAATCCGGATTGTGCAGCGCGGCGTATTTCTCGCCCGGCCCAAGGCACAGCATCGCGGCCCTCGCGTCCCAGCCGAACACCCCGAAATCCTCCGAGGCGCGCATCGGTACGCCTGCGTCCCCATGAGGAACCCCGAGTGCGTTCATCGCGGCGGCGGCGACTGCATGGGCCTGCGGATCATTGATGGAGGCGGCGAAGTGATCGACAACCTCGAACGCAATGCCAAGCCCGGACTCGTTCGCCACCCGCGTCGCGAGCGCGCGGGCCTCGCCCAGCAGCAGGTTCAGCGCGTCATCTCTGGTGGTTCGCAAGGTGGCGTGAAGAACCGCGTCGCCGGGGGCGACACCGAATGTCGGCTCGCCCACACGCACATGGGTGATCGTGACCAGCCGAAACCCGTCCTCCAGCGCGCCGCCCCCTCCAAGAGCCTTTAGCGCGGGGATCAGTTCGGCGACGGCAAGGGCCGGCGATATCCCGTCCTCGGGGTCGGCGGCATGGGCCGTCTTGCCGCTCAGCGTGATCTTCAACCCCAGCGAGGCGCAGTTGATCAGCCCCGGACAGGTCGCGACATATCCAAACGGCCGCCCCGGTTCGATGTGGATCGCAAAAGCCCAATCCGGCTTGATTTCTTGGTAGGCCGGGTCCGATACGACGGCGCGTGCGCCGCTGCCGTCTTCCTCGGCAGGCTGGAACATCAGCACGACACGGCCCTTTGCCACCGGTTGGCGCGACACCAGGCGACCCAGCGCAAGCAGCATCGTCATATGTCCGTCATGGCCGCAGACATGGCTCTTTCCGGGGATCTGTGACGCCCAGTCGATGTCATTGGTTTCGGTGATCGGCAGGGCGTCGAGTTCGGCGCGGAACATCACCTTCGGACCGGGTGTGCCGCTGTCGAACACCGCCGCGACGCCGTGACCGCCCAATCCGGTCAGGATTCGGGTCGGCGCTAGCGGGGTCAGGGCCGCCGCGACCCTGCGGGCCGTCTCCACTTCCTCGCCGGACAGTTCCGGTGCGCGATGCAATTCGCGGCGAAACGCCACCAGCTCGTTCAAGTCGGAGTTCGTCAGCATGCCGCCTCCTGATTTCAAAGCGGGCCCCGGCCTTCGCGCTTCAACGTCAAAGTGATGCACATTGACCGAAAGGATTGCAACGCGGCGCGCGGGCTTTCCTGACAGGCGCGCGAGCGGCGCATCGCTGGGGGCCGGGATTTACCGGTCGCTTGATCCCCGTGCCTAGCAGGCGCCGCGCCGGCAGTGTACAAAGCAGACAAACCGCAGTCCCGGTCTTGAGCGATACGGACGAATCCAAAGGAGTCTGCCCATGCCCGCCCTTCTCGACACCATCGATCCCGACGGGCTCGAAGAGTTCTCGGTCGTCTTCACAGACCGCTCGCTCAACCACATGTCTGCTGCCTTTCAGAAGGTCATGCGCGACATCTCCGAAATGTTGAAAGAGGTCTACAATGCCGACGCCGTGGCCGTGATCCCCGGCGGTGGCACCTACGGGATGGAGGCGGTCGCGCGGCAGTTCGCGCGCAATTCCAAAGTGTTGGTGGTGCGCAACGGCTGGTTCTCCTACCGCTGGAGCCAGATCATCGAAAACGGCGACCTGACGGCCGACTGCACGGTGATGAAGGCGCGCCAGACTGGTAACAGCGCACCTTCGCCCTTTGCCCCGCCCCCGATCGACGAGGTGACCGAAACGATCCGCAACGAAAAGCCCGATATCGTCTTCGCCCCGCATGTCGAAACCAGTGCCGGCGTCATTTTGCCCGACGACTACATCACCGCGATGGCCGCCGCCGCGCATGAGGTCGGCGCACTGATGGTTCTGGATTGTATCGCGTCGGGCTGTGTTTGGGTCGACATGCGCGCGACCGGCGTCGACGTGCTGATCAGCGCCCCGCAAAAGGGCTGGAGCGCAACGCCCTGCGCCGGTCTCGTGATGCTGTCCGCACGCGCCGAGGCAAGGCTGGCCGACACCAAGTCCGACAGTTTCGCAATCGACCTCGCAAAATGGCGCCAGATCATGGTTGCCTATGAAAACGGCGGCCACGCCTATCACGCCACCATGCCCACCGACAGCCTGCGCGCCTTTCGCGATACCATGCTGGAAACCCGCGATTACGGCTTTGACCGGCTGCGAACGGCGCAGTGGAAGCTGGGCGACGGCGTGCGTGCGCTCCTGCGGGACCGGGGCGTCGTCTCGGTCGCGGCCGACGGGTTCGGGGCGCCGGGCGTGGTGGTCAGCTATACCGCCGATCCCGAGATCAAGACCGGTCAGAAATTCGCCGCCAACGGCATGCAGATTGCCGCCGGTGTGCCGCTGCAATGCGATGAACCGGCCGATTTCAGCACCTTCCGCATCGGGCTCTTCGGTCTCGACAAGCTCTACGATGTCGATGCCACTCTGGCGCGCCTTGCCCGAGTTCTCGACAAGGTTCTGTGACCCCGCTTTCCCGGGACTGAAACATCTACTGCGCGGCAATTGGCTGCAGGATCAGCACCGGTGCCGGGAACCCGAGCGGCGAGGCCTTCTGCGGGTCACGCCTTCATGTTGCGCTTGGCCCGCTTATCGAACGCCGAGGCCCATTTGCATCAGCGTGCGCCGCACCGGGGCAAGCGCATAGAGCGCATCGAGACCCAGCGCGCGCGCGTCCCTCAGCGGGCGGGGGGCCATCATCGAGGCGCGGTTCAGGATGTCGATGCCCTGAACACGCAGGCGGATATCGCGGATTCGGGCCCGGTGATAGGCCTCCAGCATCTGCGCATCGCCCAGCCCCTCGGGCCGTGCGCGGACCAGGTCCAGCAAGGTCCTGAGATCGGCGAGGGACATGTTCAGCCCCTGCGCGCCGATCGGGGGCACCACATGGGCCGCTTCGGCCATCAGCGCGATACGCTCGCCCGACAGGCGGTCCGCGTGCTGGGTGATGATCGGCCAGATCGTGCGGCGCGAGGCCAGGGTCAGCGGTCCGAAAAGCCCGCAGCAACGCTCTGTCATTTCAGCTTCAAAGGCCGCCACGTCGAGGTTCAGCAATTCCATGGCGCGAGGACCACGCTCCATCCAGACCACCGCGGAGGAGGGGTGTCCCTCGTAATCGGGCAGCGGGACCAGCGTGAACGGGCCGCCGCTGCGATGGATTTCGGTCGACACGTTCTCGTGCGGGACCGGGTGGGTCACCGCGAAGGCCAGCGCCTTCTGGCCATAGCGCGTGGTGTGCACGTCGATCCCGGCGGCCTCTCGCATCGGCGAATTGCGCCCGTCAGCCGCAATCACCAGCCGCGCATGGACACGACGTCCGTCGCTTAGGCCGACACGCGCCTCGCCCACACGTGTGAAGAGGCTGTTCGCCGCAATCCCGGGACGGAAGGAGACGCCCGACAGGCTCTCGAGGTGTGCCACCAGTTCACGGCGCAGAAGCCAGTTGGGCAGGTTCCAGCCAAAAGGCTGTTCCGAGATATCGGCGGCGTTGAAGTCACGGGTGATGCGCGGCTCGGGCGTCTCGCCGCCGGCATCGACGATCCGCATGACCTGCAAGGGCGCGGCGTGTGGAGACAGCCGGGCCCAGAGACCGCAGTCCTCCAGCAGCGCCTGTGCCGGTTGCAGGATCGCCGTCGTTCGCAGGTCGGACCCTTCGGCATCGCGGGAGGTGACGGGGGGCGCCGGGTCGACACAGATCACCGAGAACCCGGCATTGCCAAACGCGTTCGCCGCGGTCAGGCCGGCAACGCCTCCGCCGGAAATCAGGATGTCACAGGTTTCGGCCATCGTCGCGTCCCTCCCTTTCAGCGCTCACACTAGGTTGTCGCCGGTGCCAAGGCCAAGCGACATCCTGTCCCCGCTCAGCCGAAGGTGATGATGACCAGGCCGACCACGATCAGCGGCACCAGACTCACGGCCGGGATGTAGAGGCCCGGAATGCCGAAGAGCAGGATGCAGCACAGCCACAGGCTGACGAATGCCGCGATGGCGTACCAGATCGTGTCGGAGTCGCCTTCCATGAGGTCGCGGGCCACCCAGCCGATCACGGGGATGATGAAAAACAGCCGCTGCCACAAAGGGGCGCGGCGCGTCGGGTCGGCATGGCTCATGTAGGATGCTCCTGTTCTGCGCGTTGCAGGGCTCAGATAGGCGCTTGCCCCCGGTCAAACAGGTGCAGATTGTCGCAATTTCCGGGTTGTTACGCGAGGTTTCGCAGGAACCCGGTCAGGTCGTCGGTGTGGTGGTGGATATGCTCCGCCTCATGGGCGTCGGGAGCCACGTGGACCGTGCGCATTCCCATTTCGTGCGGGGCCGCGAGGTTGCGGTGATCGTCTTCGAACATCGCGGCGCGGGTCGTGTCGATGCCGTCGCGCGCAAAGATCGTTTCGAATGCCGCCCGCTCGGGCTTTGGCAAGAACCCCGCGTGTTCGACGCCATAGACCGCATCGAACAGACCCGACAGCCCCCGCGCCTCCAGCACCCGTTCGGCATAGCGCGCGGTCCCGTTCGTATACACGATCTTGCGCCCGGGCAGGCGCGAGATCCGGGCCGACAGAACCGCGTCGGGCACAAGTTCGTCAAAGGAGATGTCATGGACCTCGGTCAGGTAGGGGCCAGGGTCCACGTCGTGCTCGCGCATCAGCCCGGCCAACGTGGTGCCATAGAGCTGCCAGTAATGGCGGCGCAGGCGGTCGGCCTCGATCGCATCGACGCCGAGACTTTCCATCACGTAGCGCGTCATCCTGACCTCGATCTGGTCGAAAAGCCGCGTTTCGGGCGGATAGAGGGTGTTGTCCAGATCGAACACCCAGGCGGTGACGTGTGAAAAGGCATCCTTGACCATGCCCCCGTCTAGGCCAGCCTGCGCGCCAAGGCAACGGCAGGCTTGATCGCGGCGCGCGCGGGCCTGTAGACAGGATCGGACAGCACCAGAAGAAGCGCCCGGATGACACAGACGAAACCGCCGCAGACCGACGCCTACAGCATGATCCTCGACGCCATCGACTCCGGCGTCTACAAGCCCGGCGACCGTCTAGTGGAAAGCGAACTGGCCGAGCGGTTCGGTGTGTCGCGCACGCCGATCCGCGAGGCTCTGCAGCGGCTCGAGACCCAGTCGCTGCTGGAACGCGACGGGCGCTCGCTGATCGTCGCCTCGCTCGATCACAACCAGATGGCCGAACTCTACGTCGTGCGGCGCGAGCTGGAAGGCCTGGCCGCGCGCCTCGCGGCGCGGCACGCGACCGAAGAGGAGGTGGCCGTTCTGCGCGGCATGGTCACGGCCGATGACGCGCTCATCGACGATCCGGCGGCGCTGGCGCGCGCCAACCGGCGGTTTCACAAGCAGATCCATCTCGCCTCGCACAACCGCTACCTCGTGCAGCAGCTCGATCTCGTCCACCGGACGATGGCGCTGATGGCGACCACGTCGTTGGCGGCGCAGGGGCGTGGCCAGATCGCGCAGAGCGAGCATGACGGCATCGTCGCCGCCATCGAGGCCCGCGACGAAACCGGCGCGGAGAAGGCGCTGAAGGAGCACATCTCGATCGCCTTCATGACCCGGCTGCAGCAGGATGCCGGCGCGCGCTGAGCGTCAGCTCTGCGCGATCTCGGGCGCGGCCTGGCCGTGCTGGGTCTTGTCCCAGTAATAGGGCTTGATGACCAGTTCGTAGAGAGCCTTGTAGGCGGCCAGCGCGGCCAGGGGGAAATAGAACATCAGCGTCGGCACCCAGCGCATCAGGAACCGCCGCTCGGGTGCCGAGACGCCCAGAAGGCCGATCCCCATCACCATGAGTTCGGCCAGCACGAAGAAGCCCGACACCGAATAGACGATGGGCAGCGGCACCAACGCCTCGACCGGATGTGGCACTCCCAGCAGGATCAGCCAGAAGGACCAGAGCACCGGCGCCAGCAGGAATTGCGACAGTGTGCCGACGAAAAATGCCTGCAGGCTCAGGAACCGCCGCAGACCCAGGTCGGCCAGCAGCTGGCGGGGCCGGCGCATGTGCACCAGATAGGTGACCATGAATCCCTTGAGCCAGCGCGAGCGCTGCTTGACCCAGGGCCAGGCGCGGCAATTGGCTTCCTCGTAGGTCACCGTGTCGATCATCTCGGTGCGGTACCCGGCGCGGCACAGGCGCACACCCAGGTCGGCATCCTCGGTCACGTTATGCGCGTCCCAACCGCCCAATTCGACCAGCTTGTCGCGGCGGAAGAACAGGGTCGTGCCGCCGAGAGGCACCACCAGTCCGAGGCGGGCGATGCCCGGCAGAACGACGCGAAACCAGCTCGCGTACTCGATGGTGAAACAGCGCGCCAGCCAGTTGCTGCGCGGATTGTAGTAGTCGAGGATGCCCTGCAGGCAGACCACGTCCTCGGGCACTTCGGCGAAGCGGATCGCGACCTGCTCGATCTGCCCGGGCACCGGAGCGTCTTCGGCGTCCCAGACGCCGATGATATCGCCACGGCAGAAATCCAGTGCATAGTTCATCGCCCGTGGCTTGGTGGTCAAACCGTCATGGGCCGGTACGCGGATCACCCGCATCCAGGCCGGCAGGGTCGTGCGGGCCAGCGTGTCCCGGGTGATCTCGTCCTCTTCCTCCAGCACCAGGATCACGTCGAGCAATGCCTTGGGATAGGTCAGCTGCGACAGGCGCCGCACCAGGGCACCGGCGATCTCCTTTTCGTGAAACAGGGGCACCAGGACGGAAACCTTGGGCAGCCGGACCGGGGCCGCAGTCGCCGCGGTGCCGGGCGCCGTCAGATGCCGGTGTGCGACCAGATGTGCTACTGTCCCTGTCGCTTTCAACGTGATGAACATCGCGAGCGTCGCGATGGCGACAAGGCTCAGCACCGCGAGTGTCAGCACCGGTGCCGCCAGCAGCACCGCGAGGCAGGTCAGCAGGACCAGCGGCAGAACCACTCGGTTCGTGGCGCGCCAGTCCCGGCAGCTGAACCGCGCCGCGACACGGCTGCCGGCGGCGCGTGCCATCGGGCGGGAGAAGCGATTCGCGATGGCGGCGTCGATCTCGGTGTCGGTGGACAGCACGGGCCGGGTGTCCGGAAAGGTGTCGGCCAGCGCGGCGCGCACGGTGTCGAACTGGTGCGGGCGGTCCGTGGCGATCAACACCGTCCGGCCCTGCCGCATCCATGGAACCACGCGATGATGCAGCCAGAATTCATAGGGCATCCGGTTGCAGAGCGCGGAATCGGGCCATTCCAGTCCCAGCTCGACCTGCGGGATATCGTGCTGGCGGGCCAGGGCCGCCTGGATGTCGGTGCGGTCGGCCCAGCCCTCGGCCACGAGGATTTCGCCGATCGGTGCGCCCAGGCTCAACTGCAGGTGCAGCGCCTTGACCAGTTGTTCGGAGGTGATGACACCGCTGTCGACCAGGTGCCGGCCCAGCGGTTGCCGCGCGGACGGGGGCGGGGAGACACGGCGCGCCGTGTCGGCGGCCACGAGTCTTGATGTCCGAGCGTTCATCCGAACCGTCCAGCGCGCTGCGTCCCAATCCCCGGCCACGTTCGGCCAGCAGGGTTAACAGCCGGTTAAGTCCGGAGAATTTTCCGCGCGATGCCGGGCGGTTGCGATGGTCAGGCGGTCTCGCGCGCGGCCATGGAGGCGGCGAAGCGCTGGAACAGGTAGAAGCTGTCCTGCGGACCGGGGCTGGCTTCGGGATGATATTGAACAGAATAGATCGGTCGTTCCGCCATGCGGATGCCGCAGTTCGAGCCGTCGAACAGAGAGCGGTGGGTCTCGATCACGCCGTCGGGCAACGTCTGGGCATCGACCGCGAAACCATGGTTCATCGAGGTGATCTCGACTTTGCCGGTTTCGAGATCCTTGACCGGATGGTTCGCGCCGTGATGGCCGTGGTTCATCTTGACCGTCTTCGCACCCAGCGCGAGCGCCAGCATCTGGTGGCCGAGGCAGATCCCGAAGATCGGAATGTCCCGTTCGGACATGACCTGTTGGATCATCGGCACCGCATAACGCCCGGTCGCCGCCGGATCGCCGGGGCCGTTGGACAGGAACACGCCGTCCGGATCATGCGCCAGCACCTCTTCAGCGGTGGCGGTGGCGGGCAATACCGTCACGTCGCATCCCGCGCTGGCGAGACAGCGCAGGATGTTGCGCTTGGCACCGTAGTCGAGCGCCACCACCCGGTGTTTCGGAGCTTCCTGGCGGGCATAACCTTCGGGCCAGGCCCACCGCATCTCGTCCCAGCGATAGCTCTGCGCGCAGGTCACGTCCTTGGCGAGGTCCATGCCCTCCAGCCCGGCAAACCCGCGTGCCGCCGCTACCAGCGCGGCGATGTCGAAATTGCCCTCGGGATCGTGCGCCAGCGCGACATGCGGAGCGCCCTGCTGGCGGATTGCGCGGGTCAGGCGGCGCGTGTCGATCCCGCCGATGGCGATGCGCCCGCGCCGCTCGAGCCAATTGCGCAGCTCTTCCGTGGCGCGCCAGTTGCTGGCCTGGGTCGGATCCCACTTCACCACCATGCCCGAGGCGACCGGATCGACGGTCTCGTCATCCTCGGGATTGACGCCGACATTGCCGATATGGGGGAAGGTGAACGTCACGACTTGTCCGGCATAGGACGGATCGGTCATGATCTCCTGGTAGCCGGTCATGGCGGTGTTGAAACACAGCTCGGCGACCGTCTGGCCGGTCGCGCCGAAGCCGGTGCCGTAGAACACCGCACCATCCGCCAGAACCAGGCAGGCTGTGGGCTTGGGCTGGGCGGTCTTGGCCATGGCGCGACTCTCCTGTGGGCTGGGTTCAGCGTTGTCTACGGGGGCGGGGACCTCGGGTCAAGCCCGCTCACAATTTGGGACGTTGTTTGTTATCAGTGACTTACACCGCTTTGCCACCGGTTGTGCAAGGCATTTTCCTTGGGTATTGTCGGGGTTCGGCTCCATGGGGATGGAAAAAACGATATGAACATGCGTGAGCGGGTGAACACCGCCCTCAAACAGGCGATGCGGGACAAGGCGCAGATGCGGGTCTCGACGCTGCGACTGATCTGTGCCGCGATCAAGGACCAGGAGATCGCAACGCGCGGCGAAGGCGGTGACGGGGCCGAGTCCGGCGTCACAGACGCCGAGGTGCTGGCGATCCTGAGCAAGATGACCAAACAGCGTCAGGAAAGTGCCCGGGCTTACGAGGAGGGCGGACGGTTGGACCTCGCCGAGCGCGAGCGCCAGGAGATCGAGATCATCGAGGAATTCCTGCCCAAGCAGTTGAACGAGGACGAAGTCGCCGCCGCCGTCAAGAAGGCGGTCGAGGCGACCGGCGCGGATTCCATCCGCGACATGGGCAAGGTCATGGCCGAACTCAAGGGCCGCTATACCGGGCAAATGGATTTCGGCAAGGTCGGCCCGATGGTCAAGGACAGGCTCTGCGCCGGTCAAGCCTGACCGCGCCACTCAGCGCCGAAGCGCCCGCACCAGATCGTCGTAGAGCGCGACGCGTTCGTCCTCGGACAGGAAGGCGCCGATCTCGACCTCGCGACCACCGCCCTTGAGCGTCACGTAGTACGGCACCGGCCCATCCTTGGCATGCATCTGGGGCACCGCCCAATACCGGTTGCAATCCCATTCCTGCGCCGCACCCGTCGGATTGTGCCGCACCAGACGGGCGCTGTCGTCGGTGAGGGTCAGCACTTCCAGGATTTGTGCGTTGCGGTGGCTGCGGTCGAGCGCGAACCACACACCGGCCAGCGCGGCCAACAGGAACGGCAGTATGCCCCAAAGCACCACGCTGCCGAGAAGCGGGAACAGCGGGATCATGATCAGCCCGAAAGTCGCCAGGATGAAAGCCGCGAACCCTTTTGGCGGCAATGACTGATGCGGCCAGAGCTGAAGCTCTTGCCGGGGGGCTGACGGGTCGGTTTCGCTCCAAGCATAGGGCATGTCAGCAGCGAAAATAGCATTCTTACAGACGGGGGCAAATCTCTGTCACGCCTCTGCCGCAGAATTTGAACGCGCATCGCTGATCGCGGCGAAATCATGGGCGATTCGCTCGGCCACCGTATCGGCCCAGGCGCGATAGACTTCGGGTCCGGGATGAAACCCGTCCTCGGCCATCAGGTGCGGCTCAAGCTCGAGGTCGAGCGTGATATAGGCGCAGTCGGGTCGCGCGGCCACAAGAGCGCGCAGCTCGGCGTCCAGCCGGGCCGCGTGCCGACCCAGTGTCCAGCGCAGCGGGTTGGGCAGCAGCGGGAAACGATCCAGCGGCGGCACGCCCGACACGTAGATGCGCTGCGCGCCGTGCTGCTGGCGCAGACGGTCGAGAAGCCGTGCCTGTCGCGCGCGCCACAGATGCGCGGGCACAAAGCGGGTGGTGTCGTTCACACCCAGACCCACGACAACGGCATCGGCGGCGACGGGCGTTCTGCCCTCAAGCCGGGCGAGCGTCGAGGCGGTGGTCGCCCCGGTCACTGCATCCAGCGTCCAGTGCAGGCGAAAGCTGGCTGACAGACGCGCGATCAACTCGCCCGTCAGGGCGCTGTCCTGCGTGGCGACGCCGACTCCGGCGGCGGAGGAATCGCCCAGGATCAGCAGGCGCAGGCCCGGCCCCGCGCCGGCAACTCCCGCCCGTGCGCCCGCGGCTTCGGGCAGCTTGAGCGCGCGGCTGCGCACGTGCACCGCTTGCGCTGCCAGAAGCGGGGACAAGAGCAGGCGCAGCGCCGTGTCGGGCAGGGCCTTCACCATCGGCTTGGGTCCTCAGGCAAGGTAACGCTTGGCGTCCTCGAACTGGTTCTCGTCGAAATAGCGGCTCTCCGCTGTCACGAAGCGCCCCATGACCCGCGCGGCGAGCCTCTGCCAGGCTTCGTCGCCGACGATGGCGATGCGACTCGGCACGTTACGGTGGTCGCGCACCAGCTTGAAATGGTCCGCCAGCGCACCGAGCCCCTGCCAGCCGTCGAACTCGCGCAGGTCCAGCAACAGCTTCATGCCGGGATGATCACGGATGAAGGCATCGAGATTGTCCTGTCCCCGGTCGTAGGCGGCCCCGTCGAGCTTGCCGACAAGCTGCACATGCAGCACGTTGCCGCCCAGGTCGGTCATGTGCATGCTGCCCAGCGATTCCGTCAGCCAGCGGCGCGCCTCGTCCATCTCGTCCACGTCGAAGGTTTCGACCGGACCGGGCAGCGCGAAGCCGAGCGCGCCGACCGCGGTCTCGATCCAGTCGATGTCGGTGACCACGGCGATCCGCTCGAACCCGCTCCAATGGCGCAGGCCCAACTTGGTGTCGGCCCAGGCGGCTTTTGCGGAATAGCCTTCGAACTCGGGTCCGATCCGCACGAGGAGCTTGACCCGCTCATGCGCCGAAAGGGCCTGGTCCAACGCCGGTGTCAGAATGTTGCTGTAGTCTTCGGAGGTAATCGTGCCGGTCAGGTCTATCTCCATGATGCCGGCCTCGGTCAGCGGTTTCACGTCGATCATGGTCTGAACTCCTTTTTGACAGCGGGCGCGCCCGTCGCGTCGGCCTTTCCAATCTAGGAACGCGATACAGCCACACAAGCGGCGGTGAAACGAAAAGACCCCGGAGCGTCGTGCTCCGGGGTCTGATCCGTGTTTTCAGAGGAAAGCCCTAGTGAGCGTGGCCCTTGTCCCAGTCCTCGCGCTTGGGAAGCTGCTCGAACGTGTGCTCGGGCGGCGGGCTGGGCAGGGTCCATTCCAGCGTGTCGGCGTATTCGTTCCAGGGGTTCTTCTCGGTCACCTTGGCGCCGGAGCGCAGGGTGTAGAAGATGATGCCGAAGAAGAACAGGAACGACGCGAAGGACAGGAAGGCACCCCAGCTCGACCAGTAGTTCCAGTAGGCGAAGGCCTCGGGATAGTCGATGTAGCGGCGCGGCATGCCCTGGCGACCCAGGAAGTGCTGCGGGAAGAATGTCAGGTTGGCCCCGATGAACATCATCCAGAAGTGCAGCTTGCCGGCCCATTCCGGGTACATCCGGCCGCTCATCTTGGGCAGGTAGAAGTAGATGCCCGCGAAGATGGCGAAGACCGCGCCGAGGCTCATCACGTAGTGGAAGTGCGCCACGACGTAGTAGGTGTCGTGATAGTAGCGATCCACGGCCGCCTGGCTGAGCACGACACCGGTGACGCCGCCGATCGTGAACAGGAACAGGAAGCCGAAGGCCCAGAGCATCGGCGTCTTGAACTCGATCGAGCCGCCCCACATGGTCGCGATCCAGCTGAACACCTTGACGCCTGTCGGCACCGCGATGACCATTGTCGCCAGCATGAAGTAGGCCTGCTGATTCAAGGTCATGCCGACCGTGTACATGTGGTGTGCCCAGACGACGAAGCCCAGAACACCAATGGCGATCAACGCCCAGACCATCGGCAGGTAGCCGAAGATCGGCTTTCGGCTGAAAGTGGCGATGACGTGGCTGATGATGCCGAAGCCCGGCAGGATCACGATGTAAACCTCGGGATGGCCGAAGAACCACAGGATGTGCTGGTAAAGCACCGGGTCGCCCCCGCCGGCCGGGTCAAAGAAGGTGAAGCCGAAGTTGCGGTCCATCAGCAGCATGGTGATCGCGCCCGCCAGAACCGGCAGCGAGAGCAGGATCAGCCAGGAAGTGACAAAGATCGACCAGGAGAACAGCGGCACCTTGAACAGCGTCATGCCAGGAGCACGCATGTTCAGGAAGGTGGTGATCATGTTGATCGCGCCGAGGATCGACGAGGCGCCGGAAACGTGCACCGCGAAGATCGCGAAATCCATCGACATGCCGCTTTCGTTGGTCGAGAGCGGCGGGTAAAGCACCCAGCCCACGCCCGAGCCGGCCTGGTCGTTGCCGCCCGGCGCCAGCACCGAAACGACGGCAAGCGTCGTGCCGAAGACGTAGAGCCAGAAGGACAGGTTGTTCATCCGCGGGAAGGCCATGTCCGGTGCGCCGATCTGCAACGGCATGAAATAGTTGCCAAACCCGCCGAACAGGGCCGGAATCACCACGAAGAACATCATCAGGATGCCGTGGCCGGTGATCAGGACGTTCCACAAATGCCCGTTCGGGGTGCAGGTCGTGGCCGAGTCGGCGATCAGGCGCGCGCCTTCGAGGCACATGTACTGGACGCCCGGCTCCATCAGTTCGAGCCGCATGTAGACCGTGAAGGCCACCGAGATGAAACCCGCGAATGCGGAGACGATCAGGTAGAGAATCCCGATGTCTTTGTGGTTTGTGGACATGAACCAGCGGACGAAGAAGCTTCGCTGATCCTCGTGCTCGTGACCATGAATGGCTGCGTCTGCCATTTGGCGCCTCCTGTTGAAAATGCGCACGCGCCGGGGATGCGGCGCGCGAAGTTCATTCCGTTTTTAGAATGACTACACAGGGGCTTCAATGGCCGAGTTTGATATGGATCAAGATAAATTGACGCGCCCCCTTGCGACGGTTCGTGCGGACTGAGGTCTCGGGGCGCTGCCCCGAACCCCGGAGTATTTGCGCGAAGATGAAGGGACGGGACGGGGCGGAGTGCCTTGACGCGGGCGCGCGGGACGATCACAAACCGGGGCGGACGTAGAGCGACGGGGCGGCCATGAGCTATGATACCGACAATATCTTTGCGAAGATCCTGCGCGGCGAGATCCCGTCCGAACAGGTGTTCCAGGATGACGATACGCTGGTCTTCATGGATATCATGCCCAGGGTGGATGGGCATTGCCTGGTCATTCCCAAGACGCCCTGCCGGAACGTTCTGGACGCGAGCCCCGCGCAATTGGCCGCGGTGATGGCGACGGTGCAGAGGATGAGCCACACGGTGATGGCGGCGTTCGGCGCGACCGGCGTGACGATCCAGCAGTTCAACGAGACGGATGGCGGGCAGGAGGTGTTTCATCTCCATTTCCACGTTCTGCCGCGTCATGCGGGGCAATCGATGCGTCCACCGGGCAAGATGGAAGACATGGCCGTGATCAAGGCCAATGCCGAAAAGATTCGCGCGGCCCTCACAGCGGACTGACTGGCGCGCGGGTTTGCCGTGCCGCCGCGACGGGCCGGGCGGAGAGCGGAGGCGATGAGGCCCGGGGAGCGTGCACATGCCGCATGATCATCACGGGCACGTCCATCTGGATCCCGAGGCCGGGGATACGCGCATCTCCTGGGCGATCGCGGTCAACATGGGATTGACCTTGGCACAGGTCGTCGGCGGACTCCTGTCGGGATCGCTGGCGCTGATCGCCGATGCGTTGCACAATTTCTCGGATGCGATCGCGCTGATCATCGCCTTTTTCGCGCGCCGGATCGCGCGTCGGCCGGCCGATGCGGAGATGAGTTTCGGCTATGGGCGGGTCGAGGTGGTGGCGGCGCTGGTGAACTACACGACGCTGGTGGTTCTGGCGCTCTACCTTGTTTACGAGGGCGTCCTGCGGATGCTCGACCCGCAGCCGATCGACGGCTGGCTCGTGGTCTGGATCGCGGCGCTGGCGCTGGCCGTGGATCTGGTGACGGCCGCGCTGACCTACAGCATGGCAAAGGACAGCATGAACATCCGCGCGGCCTTCCTGCACAACCTGGCGGATGCGCTGGGGTCGGTTGCGGTGATCGTCGCGGGCACGCTGGTGATCCTGCGCGGCTGGGTCTGGGTCGATCCGCTGGTGACGCTGATGATCGCGGCTTACATCCTGTGGCACGTGTGGTCCGAGATCGGTGGCGTGATGCGGGTTCTGATGCTCGGCAGCCCTCCTGGGTTGCAGGCGGAGGAGGTGGCGTGTGCGATCGAAGCGGTGGATGGTGTGCGCGGCGTACATCACCTGCATCTCTGGGCGATGCAGGAGCACGCGGCGTCGTTGGGCGCGCACCTTGTCATCGACGGAGGCCGGTGGGGGCAAGCGGACGCGATCAAGGCCGGGGTCAAGCAGATGCTGGCGGACCGGTTCGGGATCGCGCACAGCACGCTGGAGCTTGAATGCGCGGCCCATGCCTGCGACGCACCGCTTCGGATCGGTCATCGGTGACACAGCGCGTTCCCCGCGGGGAACTTTTTTATTTAAACCAAATGTTTACCAGTTTTGAGCCGCGTCAATCCTCGAGCGTTGTCGCGCAAGCGATTGATCCGGTTCAACTGGTTTCGCCGAACACGGTTTGGAAGCTGTGGCGCAGGGCGACATCCAGATCGGCCATCGTCACCGGCAGCCCGAGATCGACGAGACTGGTGACCCCGTAATCGGTGATGCCGCAGGGCACGATCCCGCTGAAATGCTCGAGATCGGGTTCGACGTTGATCGAGATGCCGTGAAAGCTGATCCATTTGCGCAGGCGGATGCCGATGGCGGCGATCTTGTCCTCGGCTGTCTTCCCGGTCGCGGTGCGCGGTTTGTCTCCGCGTTCGACCCAGACGCCGACGCGGCCTTCGCGGATATGGCCGGTGACGTTGAACTCCGCCAGGGCGGCGATCACCCAGGCTTCGAGTTGCTGCACGAAGCGGCGCACGTCATGCCCGCGCCGGCCCACGTCGAGCATGACATAGACGACACGTTGGCCGGGGCCGTGATAGGTGTATTGCCCGCCGCGTTTCGTCTCGAAGACCGGGAATCGGTCGGGATCGGTCAGATCCTCGATCCGGGCACTGGTGCCGGCGGTATAAAGCGGCGGGTGTTCCAGCAGCCAGATGCACTCCGGAGCGTGCCCGGCCGAAATGTCGGCGACGCGGCGCTCCATGAAGGACAGCGCCTCTTCGTAGGGCGTGAGCCCGTCACTCGTGATCCACTCGACCATGGCGGCTGCTTAGCGCGTGTCAGGCGCGCAGGGAAGAGGTCAGGCGGCCGTGGGGTGCAACTGCCTGAGTGCCGCGGCGTAGGTCTCGACCCCTTGTGCGCCGCTCAGCAGCAGCTTGCCGCCCAGAACCATCGCTGGAACGCCCGAGATGCCGTTCTCGGTCCAGAACGCCTGTTTGCGGCGCACCTGCGCGGCGCGGTCGCCCGACGCGAGCAGCGCACGGGCCTCGTCGACCGGCAGGCCGACCGACGCCACGGCCTGCAGCAGAACCTCGGGATCCGAGACGTCGAGGTCCTCGGTGAAATAGGCGCGGAACAGGGCCAGCTTCAGCGGGTGCTGGCGGTCGTGGTCAAGCGCCCAGTCGAGCAATTGATGCGCGGCAAAGGTGTTCACGATCCGCATTTCCGCGCCATAGGCGAACTCTATGCCGAGGTCCTGGCCGATGGCGGTGATCCGCTCGCGGGCGGCAACGCTCTGCGCCGCGTCGATCCCGTATTTTCGCACAAGGTGGTCGCGCAGGTTCTCGCCCTCGGGCCCCATATCGGGGTTCAGTTCGAACGGATGCCAGCGCAGGATCGCGCCGAGCCCGCACTGCGCCAGCGCCTGTTCGAGTTGCCGGTAGCCGATGATGCACCACGGGCAGACCACGTCCGAAACGATGTCGACCTGAACGGTACCGGGGTGCTGGGTGTCGCTGGGCATGAACTGTCTTCTCCTGACGGTCAGGTCCCAAGGGTGGGGATCGCGATGCAGGAAATCAACCGCGCATGTCGATCCGTGGCTTTTGCCTCTTCACAAGCCCGAACGCTTGCTCTAAGACGCGCTTCACCATGCCAAGGGCAGATGCGGCCGTGGCGGAATTGGTAGACGCGCAGCGTTGAGGTCGCTGTGGGGTAACACCCGTGGAAGTTCGAGTCTTCTCGGCCGCACCAAAACATCTTTCAACTTTGACCTGTCCCATAAGGCATTGAAAGCCAACGAAAAACTAACGGTTCGAAAGCCTTCAGATCTGCTGTAGGTGACCTTTTCAGAGAACACCATTCTCAGTAGTAGTCTCTTCCATTCCAGTGGCGATTTTTCCCAAATTTCAGAGGGGTTTGCGAGAACGTCCATCGCCGGTTCGAACAACTCATCGAATGTTCCTTGGTTTTCTTCCTCCTTCTCATATTTTTCTTTGGCCAAAGCTTGTTGTCGGTACAGTTTGTCTAACTTTTTTTGCAACGCATCCGACACCGCCTCGTTCTCAGTTTCGATATACTTATCCATGGTTTTCGTAATCTTGTTCCTAGGCTCAGGACCCATTGATTTTGGTCGGTTTGCGTGGTTCGCGGCTACGAAAACGGAGCGGTGATATGTCTGACCCTTTCTGGCTGACGGATGCGCAGATGGCGCGTCTGGAGCCCTACT
>NZ_JAELVR010000004.1 GCF_016428585.1 Sedimentitalea arenosa
ACGTGAGCTTCGGCGTCGAGCTGATCGCCCCGATCGCGATGGAAAACGGCCTCCGCTTCGCCATCCGCGAAGGCGGCCGCACCGTCGGAGCCGGCGTCGTCTCCAAAATCATCGAGTAAGCGCTTGATGCGCGGTCCGCGCTGTGCGAAAGCGCGGCGCGGATCGTACAGAACCGATCTGACCTTCGGGCGGGAGTCACTCCCGCCCTTCGGGTTCGAAGAGGGCCGATGGAATGAGCCACCGGTCGTCCTATCAACTCCAAAGCCTTGAAAGGCTGACGAAATGCAAAGCCAAAACATTCGCATTCGGCTGAAAGCGTTCGACTACCGTGTGCTGGACGCCAGCACCCAGGAGATCGTGAACACAGCCAAGCGGACCGGCGCCAACGTCCGTGGCCCGATCCCGCTCCCCAACAAGATCGAGAAGTTCACCGTTCTGCGTGGTCCCCACGTCGACAAGAAATCTCGTGACCAGTTCGAGATCCGCACGCACAAGCGCCTGCTGGACATCGTCGATCCGACCCCGCAGACCGTGGACGCGCTGATGAAGCTCGACCTCGCGGCCGGCGTGGATGTCGAGATCAAGCTGCAATCGTAAGCCGGGAGGGTAATGAGAATGTTGCGCTCTGGTATCATCGCCAAGAAGGTCGGCATGACCCGACTGTTCATGGAAGACGGCAAGCAGGTTCCGGTGACGGTCCTGCAACTGGACAAGCTTCAGGTGGTCGCTCAGCGCACCGCCGAGAAGGACGGCTACAGCGCCGTTCAGCTGGGGGCTGGAACCTCCAAGGCCAAGCGGGTCAGCAAGGCCATGCGTGGCCATTTCGCCACCGCTAAGGTCGAACCCAAGCGGAAGGTCGCCGAGTTCCGGGTCGATCCCGAGAACCTGATCGAGGTCGGTGAGGAAATCACCGCCGATCACTACTTTGAAGGCCAGTTCGTCGACGTGGCGGGCACCTCGATCGGTAAGGGGTTCGCCGGTGCCATGAAGCGGCACAATTTCGGCGGCTTGCGCGCCAGCCACGGCGTGTCGATCAGTCACCGTAGCCACGGCTCGACCGGCCAGTGTCAGGACCCCGGCAAGGTGTTCAAGGGCAAGAAGATGGCCGGCCACATGGGCGCTGCCCGCGTGACCACGCAGAACCTGCAGGTCGTCCGCACGGACTCCGAGCGCGGCCTGATCATGGTCAAGGGCGCGGTTCCCGGCTCCAAGGGTGGTTGGGTCACCGTCAAGGATGCGGTCAAGAAGCCGTTCCCCGAGAACGCGATCCTGCCCGCCGCACTGAAATCCGCAGCCGAGGCCGCGGCGAAAGCGGCCGAGGAAGCCGCTGCAGCCGCCGCAGCCGAAGCCGAGGCCGAGGCCAAGCGCCTGGCCGAGGAACAGGCCGCCGCCGAGGCCGAGGCGCTGAAAGCCGCCGAGGCCGAGATCGAGGCCGAGAAGAAGGAAGGCGAGGAATGAAACTCGACGTGATCAAACTCGACGGTGCCAAAGCCGGCGATATCGAGCTCGACGCCGATCTGTTCGGCCTGGAGCCGCGTGCGGATATCCTGCACCGCGTGGTCCGCTGGCAGCGCAACAACGCGCAGCAGGGCACCCACAAGGTCAAGACCCGTTCTGAAACCAGCTTCTCGACCAAGAAGATCTATCGCCAGAAAGGCACCGGCGGCGCACGCCACGGTGACCGGAACGCACCGATCTTCCGTGGTGGTGGCATCTACAAGGGGCCGACCCCGCGCAGCCACGGTCATGAGCTGACCAAGAAGTTCCGCAAGCTGGGCCTGCGCCACGCGCTGTCCGCCAAGGCGAAAGCGGGCGAGCTGGTCATCCTCGACGAAGCGGCCGCCGACGGCAAGACCGGCGCCCTGGCCAAGCAGGTCAAGAGCCTGGGCTGGAAGCGCGCGCTGATCATCGACGGAGCATCGGTCAACGAAGGTTTCGCCAAGGCGGCGCGCAACATCGAAGGCCTGGACGTGCTGCCGACGATGGGCGCAAACGTTTACGACATCCTCAAGCGTGACACGCTGGTGATCACGAAAGCGGGTGTCCAAGCACTGGAGGCTCGTCTGAAATGAGCGCGAAACCGGAATACTACGACGTGATCCGCAAGCCGGTCATCACCGAGAAGGCCACCATGGCGTCCGAAAGCGGCGCGGTGGTATTCGAAGTGGCGATCGACAGCAACAAGCCGCAGATCAAGGAGGCCGTCGAGGCGCTCTTTGGTGTCAAGGTGAAGGCCGTGAACACGACCATCACCAAGGGCAAGGCAAAGCGGTTCCGCGGCCAGATGGGCAAGCGGAAGGACGTCAAGAAAGCCTATGTGACGCTCGAAGAGGGCAACACGATCGACGTGACGACCGGGCTGTAAGCGCGGTTTCACCCGACGGTAAAGAACCCCGGCTGCGCGAGCGGCCGGGGTTTCACGTTTTCGGGGGCGTTGGGAGGCGAGGTCCTTTGCCGGTCGAGATGCGCGCAGCGGAACTGGCCGACGCAACGTCACAACGGCCGCTGCTTGTTCCGTCCGGGAAACCGATTACGTGGGCGGCGTTGCAATTTCGATCTTGCTGCACCTGCAGCAGAAGATCGGTACGGAGTTCCATCATGTTTTACAGAGTTTTCGCGGCTGCTTTCGTTGCCGTCGCGCTTTCAACCGCAGTTGCATCGGCCGCCACGCTGATCGAGGCGGATTTCGGAGAGTTCGGCGACAGGTTCGACGTGCCGACCGATTTCACCGGGTACGACACGATCGTCGGCAGTTCGAACGAGCGTGAGGATTTCGAGTATTTCCGGTTCGATTCCTTTCTTGAAGGAACGACCAGCCTCGAATTTTCGCTGACGAACGCGGGGCAGGGCTCGAACATGCTGATCCGCTTGTCGTCCACTCCCTTCACGATGAGCGAGTGGGACTGGACGATCGACGAGTTCGAGGCGGGCAGCATGAGCGCGCGCGAGCTTTATGCAAACCAATGGGATCCCGAGGACAGGTATACCTTCGTGCTTCCGGACGGGTTTGAGGGACCGCTTTACGGATTCGTTCGCTTCTACAGCACCAATAGCGACTCGTCCTTTTCGATCAGCGCAACCGGGGCCCAAGGCGGGGGCGAGGTGTCACCGGTTCCGGTGCCGGCGGCGCTTCCGATGATGCTGGCCGCCCTAGGTGCGATGGGCGCTGTCTATGGGGCCCGCCGGCGGTCTGCCTGACGTCCGGACCGGGAGTAGGGCGGCATACGCGGCGGTAACGACGCCGGGATCCGTGCGCCCGCAGGTCTCCGCCAAGGGATTTCTTGCGGCACGGTGCTGCAGGTCTCTTTTCCGGACTGGGCCGATGGGATTATTCGGCCTTTGCCGCTTGACCCGCCCGCCAGTCCTTTATAACAGACACCATCCGCGAGGCCCCGGATTCGTCCGGGGCTTTGCCGTTGTTCCGCACCGGATGCGTCCGATCCGCGGAACGTCAAGTCGGGGACCTTCGGGGCCCTTCATACCATAGGCGGGACCTGTCCCGCCGTTCAGCAAACGGAAGACAGTAACATGGCACTCAAGTCGTACAAGCCGACGACGCCGGGCCAGCGTGGGCTGGTTCTGATCGACCGTTCGGAGCTTTGGAAAGGACGCCCCGTCAAGGCCCTCACGGAGGGTCTGACCAAGTCGGGCGGACGGAACAACACCGGGCGGATCACCATGCGTCGCACGGGCGGCGGGGCAAAGCGCCTCTACCGCGTCGTGGATTTCAAGCGCAACAAACTGGATATGTCCGCCGTGGTGGCGCGTATCGAATATGACCCGAACCGGACCGCGTTCATCGCGCTGATCCAGTACGAAGACGGCGAGCAGGCCTATATCCTCGCGCCGCAACGTCTGGCGATCGGTGACAAGGTCATCGCGGGCAGCAAGGTCGACATCAAGCCGGGCAACGCGATGCCGTTCTCGGGAATGCCGATCGGCACGATCGTGCACAACATCGAAATGAAGCCCGGCAAGGGCGGCCAGATCGCACGTGCGGCCGGCACCTACGCCCAGTTCGTCGGTCGCGATGGCGGCTATGCCCAGATCCGTCTGAGCAGCGGTGAACTGCGCCTGGTGCGCCAGGAATGCATGGCCACCGTCGGCGCCGTGTCCAACCCGGACAACAGCAACCAGAACTTCGGCAAGGCCGGGCGCATGCGTCACAAGGGCATCCGCCCATCCGTGCGCGGTGTCGTGATGAACCCGATCGACCACCCCCATGGTGGTGGTGAAGGCCGCACCTCCGGTGGCCGTCACCCGGTGACGCCCTGGGGCAAGCCGACCAAGGGTGCCAAGACCCGCAACAGAAACAAAGCGTCCAGCAAGCTGATCATCCGCTCGCGGCACGCCAAGAAGAAGGGACGCTGATAGATGTCTCGCTCTGTCTGGAAAGGGCCTTTCGTCGACGCATACGTGTTGAAGAAGGCCGAAGCGGCCCGCGAAAGCGGTCGCAACGAAGTCATCAAGATCTGGTCGCGCCGCTCGACGATCCTGCCCCAGTTCGTGGGTTTGACGTTCGGCGTCTACAACGGCAAGAAACACATCCCCGTCAACGTCAGCGAGGACATGATCGGTCAGAAGTTCGGCGAATACAGCCCGACGCGGACCTATTATGGCCATGCCGCCGACAAAAAAGCGAAGCGGAAGTAAGCCATGAGCAAGGACAAGAATCCCCGCCGCGTGGCAGACAACGAAGCGATGGCAAAACTGCGCATGCTTCGCACGTCGCCGCAGAAACTCAACCTGGTCGCCGCGATGATCCGCGGCAAGAAGGTCGATCGGGCGCTGACCGATCTGACGTTCTCCAACAAGCGGATCGCCGAGGACGTGAAGAAGTGTCTTCAGTCCGCGATTGCGAATGCCGAGAACAACCACAACCTGGACGTCGATGAACTGATCGTCGCCGAGGCCTATGTGGGCAAGAACCTGACACTGAAGCGCGGTCGTCCGCGGGCTCGTGGCCGGTTCGGCAAGATCATGAAGCCGTTCTCGGAACTGACCATCAAAGTGCGCCAGGTAGAGGAGCAAGCCTAATGGGTAACAAAGTCAATCCGATTGGCATGCGCCTGCAGGTGAACCGCACCTGGGACAGCCGCTGGTATGCCGACACCAAGGATTATGGTGATCTTCTTCTGGAAGACCTCGCCATCCGCGATTTCGTCAAGGACGAGTGCAAGCAGGCCGGCATCAGCCGCGTGATCATCGAGCGTCCGCACAAGAAGTGCCGCGTCACGATCCACACGGCGCGTCCGGGCGTCATCATTGGCAAGAAAGGCGCGGATATCGAGACGCTGCGCAAGAAGATCGCCAACATGACGGACAGCGAGCTGCACCTGAACATCGTCGAAGTGCGCAAGCCGGAACTCGACGCGGCGCTGGTGGGTGAATCCATCGCGCAGCAACTCGAGCGCCGGGTGTCGTTCCGTCGCGCCATGAAGCGCGCGGTGCAGAACGCCATGCGGATGGGGGCCCTGGGGATCCGGGTGAACCTCGCCGGGCGTCTCGGCGGTGCCGAGATCGCGCGGACCGAATGGTATCGCGAGGGCCGGGTGCCGCTGCACACGCTGCGCGCGGACATCGATTACGCCCATGTCGAAGCCAAGACCGCTTACGGGATCATCGGGATCAAGACCTGGATCTTCAAGGGCGAGATCATGGAGCACGACCCGGCGGCACGCGACCGCAAGGCACAGGAACTCCAGGACGGACCAGCACCTCGCGGTGCCGGTGGCCGTCGCTAAGGGGGAATGAAAGATGCTTCAACCAAAGCGCACAAAATTCCGCAAGCAGCACAAGGGCCGCATCAGCGGTCAGGCAAAGGGCGGATCTGACCTCAACTTCGGGACCTATGGCCTGAAGGCGTTGCAGCCCGAGCGTGTCACCGCGCGCCAGATCGAAGCTGCGCGTCGTGCCATGACCCGTCACATGAAACGCCAGGGCCGGGTCTGGATCCGGATCTTCCCGGACACCCCGGTGACCTCCAAGCCGACCGAAGTGCGGATGGGTAAAGGCAAGGGCTCGGTCGATTTCTGGGCCGCCAAGGTCAAGCCGGGCCGCGTGATGTTCGAGATCGACGGCGTCAATGACGACATCGCCCGCGAGGCCCTGCGCCTTGCCGCGATGAAGCTGCCGATCAAGACCCGCGTCGTGGTTCGCGAAGACTGGTAACCGACGGCGTCGCCGCTGTGCGCGCTCCGGTTCAGATATTGCCCCCGCCGGGACACCGGCGGGGGCTTTCCTTTTTTGCAGGGGGCGCTGCCCCCGTCGCGGCGGGCCGCGACTCCCCCGCCGTATTTGGACCAAGAAGAAGAGCCGGGTTGCGGCGTGATCTGCCCTCGTCCTCGGTGTTTCGCTGCGCTATGAGGGGGTATGGCCGAGATCGAGTCGCTTTTCGTCACCCGTCTGTACCGTGCCGCCCTGGGCGAGCGGGGCGGGATCGATGTGGCGGAGCTGGAGGCATCCTGTCTTGCGATCGCCGAGGATGACGAGGCGGGGCAGGCGTGGTGCGAGGAGAACGGCTATCCCGGCTACACGAGCTATGCATCGCTGGACGATCTGCCCTGGCGCTTTCCGATCTTCAAGGATCTGGAGGCGGTGCTGGATGCCCATGTGGCGGCCTTCGCCGAGGATCTGGAGTTCGACCTGGGCGCGCGGAAGCTGAAGCTCGACAGCCTGTGGATCAACATCCTGCCCGAGGGCGGGACCCATGCGAGCCATATCCATCCGCACAGCGTGATCAGCGGAACGACCTATGTGGCGATGCCGGACGGGGCGAGCGCGCTGAAGCTGGAGGATCCGCGGTCGGCGCGGATGATGGCGGCGCCGCCGAGGGTGAAGGCGGCGCGCCGGGAGATGCGGCCGTTCATCTACGTGACGCCGGCGGTGGGCGATGTGCTGCTCTGGGAGAGTTGGTTGCGCCACGAGGTGCCGATGAACATGGCCGAGGACGAGCGGATCAGCGTCAGCTTCAACTACGCCTGGGCGTAGGGGGACGCGGCCCGCGGTCGCGACCGCGCTTGATCCGTTACCCGAACCTTAACGCGACCGGGGCGAAAGACGCCGCGCAGCTGCGACTCGCCAGGTTAACAAGGGCGATGCGGGCGACTCCGGGTTGTGCAGGGCGTGCAGACTGCGTGCAGATCGCGTGCATACGCGCTGTGCCGATGGGGCCGGTAAACAGGGCGCGCGCCGGTCAGTCGGGCGCCTTGCAGCCGAAGGGGACGAAGGTGCTGGCCATGCCTTCGTTCATCGTCATGATCGTCAGAAGGTCGGCCAGGGCGATCTCGGCCTCGGTTTCGGCGCAGACCGTTCCCTGCGTGGTGCAGCCCGACGCGATGAAGGCGTCGTTCTGCGCCAGGAAGCCCGGGCGCAGGCCGACAGGTCCGACGGCGGCGAGGGCGTCGCTGAAGGCCTGCTGGTAGAGGTCGCATTTCTCGGCGCTCCAGTCCGCGGGAAGGGGGGCCGGGTCCTGCACGGCGAGGAGGGCGAACGGGGCTGCCGCAAGGATCAGGTCGATCATCGAGATGGGGTCCGTGCAAGGATCAGGGTCGGCCGCAAGTTACGGCCCGACCGCCGGTCTGTCCATCGCGCGGGCAGGGGCGACGACGGTCTCTGGCCGCTCATCGCGGCTGACCGCAGGGGCGTGCAAACTTTCTCTTGCCCTCATCGAGTGAGGCCCCTATAGAGCGGCATCTTGCGGGTTCCTGCCAATGGCGGGGGATTCGCGTGTCAATCTGTCATCCACCAGGTCAAGGGTGACCCGACCGTCGGGGCTCTCTGGTGTTTTGAGAAAGGAAAACGGCGATGAACGCCCAGGAATTGCGTGACAAGACGCCCGATCAGCTTCGTGAAGAGCTGGTCAATCTGAAAAAGGAAGGCTTCAACCTGCGCTTCCAGCAGGCCACCGGCCAGCTCGAGAACACGGCCCGCATGCGGGCTGTGCGTCGCGAAGCCGCGCGCGTGAAGACCATCCTGAACGAAAAGGCCGCTGCCGCGGCATCCGAGGAGTAATCAGATGCCCAAGCGTATCCTGCAAGGCACCGTCACCAGCGACGCCAACGAACAGACCGTCACCGTGTCCGTGGAACGCCGTTTCACGCACCCGGTTCTGAAGAAGACCATCCGTAAGTCCAAGAAGTACCGGGCTCACGATGAGAAGAACGCTTTCAAGGTCGGCGATTCCGTCCGCATCATCGAATGCGCGCCGCGCTCGAAAACGAAACGCTGGGAGGTTCTGGAGGCGTAAGCCTGCGGAACTGACCGTTTAATCGAAACCCTGGGGCAGGACGCCTGTCCCCAAAGGTCGGGAGACATCATATGATCCAGATGCAGACCAATCTGGATGTCGCTGACAACTCCGGCGCACGCCGAGTTCAGTGCATCAAGGTCCTGGGTGGGTCCAAGCGGAAATACGCGAGTGTCGGTGACATCATCGTCGTGTCCGTCAAGGAAGCCATCCCGCGCGGCCGCGTGAAGAAGGGCGACGTCCGCAAGGCCGTCGTCGTGCGCACCGCCAAGGAAGTTCGCCGCGATGACGGCACCGCGATCCGCTTCGACCGGAACGCCGCCGTGATCCTCAACAACGCGGGCGAGCCCGTTGGCACCCGGATCTTCGGACCCGTGGTGCGCGAGCTGCGCGCCAAGAACTTCATGAAAATCATCTCGCTTGCTCCGGAGGTGCTGTAATCATGGCTGCCAAACTCCGCAAAGGCGACAAGGTCGTCGTTCTGGCCGGCAAGGACAAGGGCAAGGAAGGCACGATCTCTTCCGTTGACCCGAAGGCCGGCAAGGCCGTGGTCGATGGTGTGAACATCGCCATCCGCGCCACCCGTCAAAGCCAGACCAGCCAGGGCGGTCGCATCCCGAAGGCGATGCCGATCCAGCTGAGCAACCTGGCGCTGCTCGATGCCAACGGCAAGCCCACGCGCGTGGGCTTCAAGACGGAAGGCGACAAGAAAGTGCGCTTTGCCAAGACCACGGGGGACGTGATCGATGCTTGATACCGCGAACTATACCCCGCGCCTCAGAACCGAGTTCCGCGAACGCATCAAGGCCGCGATGAAGGAAGAGTTCGGTTACAAGAACGACATGCAGATCCCGCGTCTGGACAAGATCGTCCTGAACATCGGCTGCGGTGCCGAGGCTGTCCGTGACAGCAAGAAGGCAAAGTCGGCGCAGGAAGACCTGACCACCATCGCCGGCCAGAAGGCCGTGACCACCAAGGCCAAGAAATCCATCGCCGGCTTCCGGGTCCGCGAAGAGATGCCCCTGGGGGCCAAGGTGACGCTGCGCGGCGACCGGATGTATGAATTCCTTGATCGTCTGATCACCATTGCGATGCCCCGCATCCGCGACTTCCGCGGCGTGCCGGGCAAGTCGTTCGACGGCCGTGGCAACTATGCCATGGGCCTGAAGGAACACATCGTGTTCCCCGAGATCGATTTCGACAAGGTCGACGAGACCTGGGGGATGGACATCATCATCGCCACCACGGCGAAAACCGACGCTGAAGCCAAGGCGCTGTTGAAGCATTTCAACATGCCCTTCAATTCATAAGCGCGGGAAGGATTACACATGGCCAAGAAAGCAATGATCGAACGCGAGAAGAAGCGGGAAGCGCTGGTGAAGAAATACGCCGCCAAGCGTGCCGCTCTGAAAGAGATCGCGAATGACGAGAGCAAGCCGATGGAAGAGCGTTTCAAGGCGCGCCTGAAGCTTGCCAAGCTGCCGCGCAACAGCTCGGCGACGCGTCTGCACAACCGGTGCCAACTGACCGGGCGTCCGCACGCGTATTACCGCAAACTGAAGATTTCGCGGATCGCGCTCAGGGATCTCGGCTCTGCCGGCCAGATCCCCGGCATGGTCAAGTCGAGCTGGTGAGGAGGGCATAAGATGAACGATCCTATCGCAGACATGCTCACCCGGATCCGCAACTCGTCGATGCGCGGCAAATCTACCGTGATCACCCCGGCGTCGAAGCTGCGGGCATGGGTTCTGGATGTGCTGGCCGACGAAGGCTATATCCGCGGCTACGAGAAGCTGACCGGGGCCGATGGCCATCCGGCGCTGGAAATCAGCCTGAAATACTTCGAAGGCGAACCCGTCATTCGCGAGCTCAAGCGGGTCTCCAAGCCCGGTCGCCGCGTCTATATGGGCGTCAAGGACATCCCGCAGGTTCGTCAGGGCCTGGGCGTGTCGATTGTCTCCACCCCCAAGGGTGTGATGTCGGATGCAGCAGCGCGCAATGCCAATGTCGGCGGCGAAGTGCTCTGCACCGTATTCTAAGGAGGTCCATCGATGTCTCGTATTGGCAAGAAACCGGTCGAACTGCCCAGTGGCGTGACCGCCTCCGTCGCGGGCCAGACCATCGAGGTCAAGGGCCCCAAGGGCACGCGCAGCTTCTCGGCCACGGATGACGTGACCCTGGCTGTCGAGGACAATGTCGTCACCATCACGCCGCGCGGCTCCTCCAAACGGGCGCGTCAGCAGTGGGGCATGTCCCGCACGATGATCGCCAACCTGGTCACCGGCGTGACCACTGGGTTCAAGAAGGAACTCGAGATCCAGGGTGTGGGCTATCGTGCCCAGATGCAGGGCAACACGCTGAAGCTGAACCTGGGCCTGTCGCATGACGTGGATTACACGGCGCCCGACGGGGTCACCGTTTCCGCGCCCAAGCAGACCGAGGTCGTGGTCGAGGGCATCGACGAGCAGCTCGTCGGGCAGGTCGCCGCGAACATTCGCAACTGGCGCCGTCCCGAGCCCTACAAGGGTAAGGGCATCCGCTACAAGGGCGAGTTCATCTTCCGCAAGGAAGGCAAGAAGAAGTAAGGACGCAAGACATGGCAAACAGCAAAAGACAACTGTTCTTGAAGCGCCGCCTGCGCGTTCGGAACAAGCTTCGCAAGGTCAACGCCGGGCGTCCGCGCCTGTCGGTGCACCGCTCGAACAAGAACATCAGCGTGCAGCTGATCGACGACGTGAACGGCGTGACGCTCGCGTCGGCCTCCACGCTCGAGAAGGACCTGGGCGTGGTCGGCAAGAACAACGTCGAGGCCGCGACCAAGGTGGGTGCGGCGATCGCCGAGCGCGCCAAGAAGGCCGGTGTGGACGAAGCCTATTTCGACCGCGGCGGCTTCCTGTTCCACGGCAAGGTGAAGGCCCTGGCCGACGCTGCGCGCGAGGGCGGACTGAAGCTCTGACGTCGCTCTGACGTCGCATGGCTGAAGGCGGCCCCGGTGGTGGGGCCGTCTCGATGATCCGGGAGCCGCGTGCTCACCTGGATTGAGACAAGAACAGGGCCGCGTGCCCGAAACCGAAGGAGGCCACATGGCCAGAGATGACAACCGCCGGGGCAACCGTCGCGACCGCGACGAGACGCCCGAATTCGCAGATCGCCTGGTCGCGATCAACCGTGTGTCCAAGACCGTCAAGGGCGGCAAGCGCTTCGGCTTCGCGGCGCTCGTCGTCGTGGGCGACCAGAAGGGCCGCGTGGGCTTTGGCAAGGGCAAGGCGAAAGAAGTGCCCGAGGCCATCCGCAAGGCCACCGAGGCCGCCAAGCGCGGCATGATCCGCGTGCAACTGCGCGAAGGCCGCACCCTGCACCACGACATGGAAGGCCGTCACGGCGCCGGCAAGGTCGTGATGCGCACGGCGCCGGAAGGAACCGGGATCATCGCCGGTGGTCCGATGCGCGCCGTGTTCGAGATGCTGGGCGTCAAGGACGTGGTCAGCAAGTCGACCGGCAGCCAGAACCCCTATAACATGATCCGCGCCACCATGGACGGGTTGAAGAAGGAACAGTCGCCCCGGTCCGTCGCGCAGCGCCGCGGCAAGAAGGTGGCCGACATCCTGCCCAAGCGTGACGAGGCCCCCACGGCGTCGGCACAAGTGGCCGAGGAGGCTTAAACCATGGCAAAAACCATCGTCGTCAAGCAGATCGGCAGCCCGATCCGCCGCCCCGCCAAGCAGCGCGCGACGCTGATCGGCCTGGGCCTGAACAAGATGCACAAGACCCGCGAACTGGAAGACACGCCGTCCGTGCGCGGCATGATCAACAGCATCCCGCACATGGTCGAGATCATCGAAGAGCGCGACTGAGCGGTTTTCGAAGGTGATTGCGAAAACGCCCCGGAGTGATCCTCCGGGGCGTTTTTTCTTTTTGATGAAGGCGTGTTTTTTCGGCGGACTATTTTGCGGCCGCGCGGGATCAATTGCACAAGGGGGTCTCAGAGAGGGAGCTCGACGATGGCGCTGCGCAGCTCTGGATGCATTTTCCAACGGCCTTCCAGGCCCGGAGTGTTCTTTTCCGGAATCCAGAGCGCGATCACGCCCGTTGGGAAGTCTTTTTCGCGAGAGCCAGATTGAGGCACACGGATCGACATGGCGTCGGCGAGCAGTCTTCCCGCTTTTCCGTAGTGTAGATTCGCGGTGGAGAAATCAGAGTAGCCACCCGATCTTGCGAGTTCAGATGCCGTCATTAATTGTTCGTCCGCCCGTGCGTGTGCCCTGAGCATGTCACGTTGGGCTTTGTGCAAATCTGCGATGCCGAGTGCTATCGCGTATTCCGCTTTGGACGGAACATGGAAGTTCATGCTTTCTTCAAATCTGCGCGCTGCTTTGGCGTCGCTATCCCGCGCGTCGAGCTTTTGGCGTATTTCGTCCAGCACCTGTTTTTCGTCAGGTGCGGATGCCTGAGCGACGATACCCGAGCCTTGCTTTGCCTTTGAGAGAAAGGCGCGCGCCTCCCAAGCGTCTCTGACGGGCATGGCCTTGATTGTATATTGCCTGAAATTGACTGTCGTTGCCTTGCGCAATGGTCGTTCCCTTTTTTCAATTCTGACGAATTGAAATCACCATTTCTGCCGCTGGAGAACAAGGCTTTGAAAAGCAGGACTTAGATGGTCCATCTTGATACTTCGACTTGAAGTGTGTTTGTGTCTTTCTCCGAATGTGAACTGGGCAGGTTCGGCTTGCAGTGATCTCACGCCTCGGCGAGCAGGGCCGGGACGTCGAGCGGTGCGTTGATCATCTGCAGTTGGCCGTCGGCATCGCGGGGCCAGTCTTCGGGGGCGCGGTCGCGGTAGAGTTCGACGCCGTTCTGGTCCGGGTCGCGCAGGTAGATCGCTTCGCTGACGCCGTGGTCGGCCGCGCCGTCGAGCGGGATGCCGGCGTCGAGCACGCGTTTCAGGGCCTGGGCCAGGGCGGTGCGATCGGGAAACAGGAAGGCGGTGTGGTAGAGGCCGGTATGGCCCGGGGGCGGGGGCGTGCTGCCGGCGCTCTCCCAGGTGTTGAGCCCGATATGGTGGTGATAGCCGCCGGCGGCGAGGAAGGCGGCCTGGCTGCCGTAGCGCTGGGTCAGCTCAAAGCCGAGCACGCCGCCGTAGAACGCGATGGCGCGGTCGAGGTCTGCGACCTTGAGGTGAACGTGACCGACGCGGGTCTGCGGGGCGATGGGATGATCCATGGTGAGGTCCTTTCGCCCACAGATATGGGCGAAGGACGCGGCCCGTGGAAGGGCGCGCGGCGCGCAGACGGGCTGCGCGCCCGCACAGGGGTCAGCCGACGGGGCCGACCATGCCGACGATGTCGAAGGTCTTGCGCAGGATCGGGGCGGTGATCTCGCGGGCCCGGTGGGCGCCGGCGCTCAGGATGCGGTCGATCTCGGCCGGGTCGGCCATCAGGCGGGACATCTCGGCCGAGATCGGCGACAGCTTGGCAACGGCGAGGTCGGCCAGCGCGGGCTTGAAGGTGCCGAAGGGCTGGCCTGCGAACTGGGTCATCACCGCCTCGGCCGTGCTGTCGTCAAGTGCTGCGTAGATGTTGACGAGATTGCGCGCCTCGGGCCGGTCGGCCAGCCCGTCGAGGCTGTCGGGCAGGGGTTCCGGGTCGGTCTTGGCCTTGCGGATCTTCTTGGCAATCGCGTCGGCGTCGTCGGTCATGTTGATCCGGCTCATGTCCGAGGGGTCGGACTTGCTCATCTTCTTGGTGCCGTCGCGCAGGCTCATCACGCGGGTGGCGGCACCTTCGATGACCGGTTCGGTGATCGGGAAGAAGTCGACGCCGTAGTCGTGGTTGAACTTGGTGGCGATGTCGCGGGTGAGTTCGAGATGCTGCTTCTGGTCCTCGCCCACGGGGACGTGGGTGGCGTGATAGATCAGGATGTCGGCGGCCATCAGCGACGGGTAGGCGAACAGGCCCAGCGAGGCGTTCTGGGCGTTCTTGCCGGCCTTGTCCTTGAACTGGGTCATCCGCTGCATCCAGCCCATGCGGGCGACGCAGTTGAACACCCAGGCAAGCTGTGCGTGTTCGGGCACCTGGCTCTGGTTGATCAGGATGGATTTCGCCGGGTCGATGCCGGCGGCGAGGAAACCGGCGCAGAGCTCGCGCGTGTTGCGGGTGAGCGTGGCGGGGTCCTGCCAGACGGTGATCGCGTGCAGGTCGACCATGCAATAGACGGTCTCGAAGCTGCCTGCCTCCTGCATGTCGACGAAACGCTTCATCGCGCCGAGGTAGTTGCCGAGCGTCAGCCCGCCGGACGGCTGGATGCCGGAGAACACGCGCGGCGTAAAACTGGACTCGGTCATGGGGAACTCCCGTCTGGCATATCTGGCCCGCCTCGCTTACCCATGGGGCGGGGTATCGTCAACAGGCCCCGAACGCAGGCCGCAGAAGGGATTGCACCGCATGGGAAACGATCAGAACATCAGCGCCGTCAACCCGTTGCCGCCCGTGGTCGCGGCGCTGTTTCTCGTCATCCTGGGGATCGAGCTTCTGTTCCAGCTGGGCACGCGCGGCCTGGTCGGCGGGCCCGGCGCGGTGGGCTGGCGGCTGGAGGCGATCCAGACCTATGCGTTCTCGGGCGATATCCTCGACTGGATGCGGGAGACCGGGCAATGGCCGCCGGAGCACCTGTTCCGGTTCCTGAGCTATCCGTTCGTGCACACCTCGTTTACCCATGCGCTGTTCGTTGGAGTGTTCCTGCTGGCGATGGGCAAGATGGTGGCCGAGGTGTTCGGCAGCGTCGCGTTCCTGGTGGTGTTCGTGGTGTCGGGGATCGGCGGCGCACTGGCCTATGGCGTGCTGCTGGACGATCCGGTGCCGCTGATCGGGGGCTTTCCGCCGGTCTACGGGCTGATCGGGGCATTCACCTACATGCTGTGGCGGTCGCTGTCGACGGTGGGGGCGAACCAGGCGCGGGCCTTCACGCTGATCAGTTTCCTGATGGGGATCCAGCTGCTGTTCGGCCTGCTGTTCGGGGGCAACAACGACTGGGTGGCCGATCTCGCCGGGTTCGCCACCGGGTTCGGCCTGTCGTTCTTCGTGTCGCCCGGCGGCTGGGCGCGGCTGCGCTCGCGCATCCGGCACGACTGATCCGGCGGCACGGGGGCGCGCCGGATCGGCGGTGGTCTGTCAGTTCTTGCGCATCGGGCAGGTGTTCATGCCCAGCAGCTGGTAGAGCGGGCAATAGCCGATCGCGCCGGTCAGGAGGGGCACGATCCCGATCAGGCCCCAGGCGGTCTTGGGTCCGACGAAGACCAGCGACAGCAGCACGAGCCCCAGTATGACGCGCAGCGCGCGGTCGAGCGTTCCTTCATTTCGTGTCATTCCATGTCCTTTCCTTGGCGCTTCGGAATGGAGAACATATAGCATAACGGGAATATCTTGTCGCGGCCGAAACGTGCGCCCTGGATGCGGCAATCTGTTTCAGGCGACGGGCGGCCCCGGGTCGACGGAGCGGCGGCGGCGCACCGCGTTGCGGAATTCGGACAGCTTGAAGGCGCCGATCAGCTGGCCGCAGCCGAAATAGGAGACCGCGCCGATGACGATCAGCGCCGCGAGCGCGAGGTAGCGCCAGCCATGGGTCATGAAGAGCGGCGTCATCAGCCAGGACGACAGCCAGAGCGCGCAGCCCATGACGGCGGAGGCGAGGCAGACCAGCCACAGGCGCTTGTGGAAGCGGTCGTCGAAGCGGGCGACGTCGCCCAGCGGCCGGACCCCGCGCATCAGCTGATAGACCATCGCCCAGGCCGCCACGGTGGCGCCCAGAGCGGCACCGACGAAGCCCAGCACATAGGCCATCGAAATCGCCACCACCGCGTTCACGCACATCGACACGAGCGCGAAGCGGAAGGGCGAGCGGGTGTCCTCGCGCGCGAAGTAGAGCGGTTGCAGCACCTTCTGCAGCACGAAGGCGGGCAGCCCGAAGCCGTAGACCGACACGGCGAGCGCCACCGCCGCGGTGTCCTGGGCATCGAAGGCGCCGCGCTGGAACAGGACCGAGACGAGCTGGGTCGGGATCACCACGAGCGCGGTGGCCGAGGGGATCGTCAGGGCGAGGGAGACCTCGCCCGCGCGGCTCAACGCGTATTTCGCACCGGTGTCGTCGCGGGACGCGAGGCGGCGCGACAGGTCGGGCAGCAGCACCACGGCGACGGCGATGCCGACCACGCCGAGCGGCAGTTGATAGAGCCGGTCGGCATAGCTGAGCCAGGCGATCGCGCCGTCAAAGAAGCTGGCCACCTGCCGTCCGACCAGCAGGTTGATCTGCACGACGCCGCCGGCGAGCATCGCCGGGACGGCGATGACCGCGAGGCGCTTGAGGTCGGGAGTCATCCGCGGCCATTGCAGGCGGATGTGAAAGCCGGCGCGCGATGCGGCGACCCAGAGCAGGGCGAGCTGCGCGATGCCCGCGAGCACGACGCCCCAGACCAGGAGCGTCGCGTGGTGCATCCCCGTGCGGCTGGTGCCTTCGCCGGTCTCGACCTGCATGAAGGGCGACAGCCAGCCGGATTCCGCCAGCATCAGCGCCGCGATCAGGATCACGTTCAGCAGGATCGGCGCCGCCGCCGCCGCCGCGAACCGCCCGGTGGCGTTGAGCACGCCCGAGAGCAGCGCAGCGAGCGAGATGAACAGGATGTAGGGAAAGGCGATGCGGCCGAAGAACACCGCCAGGTCGAAGCGGCTGTCGCCGATGAAGCCGCTGGCCATCGCCAGCACCAGCCACGGCATGAAGATCTGCGCCAGCACGGTGAAGACGATCAGCAGGCTGGCCAGCGCGGCGAAGGCGTCGTTGGCGAATGCCTCGGGCGCGTCGCGTTTTTCAAGCTTCTTGGAGAAGAGCGGGATGAAGGCGGTGTTGAACGCGCCTTCGGCGAAGAAGCGGCGGAACATATTGGGCAGGCTGAAGGCGACGAGAAACGCCTCGGCCACCGGGCCCGTGCCGAGCCAGCCGGCGATCAGCACATCGCGGCAGAAGCCGAGCACGCGGCTCAGGAGGGTCCAGACTCCGACCGTGAGAAAGCCGGACATCAGGCGGATCGGTTTCAAGTTCAGACCCCTCAGACGCGATGGGATTGGCCCCGCGTGCCGTAGCGTTTGCGCCGGCACTGCGCAATTCAAATCTGGCGCACCGCCCCGTCAGGTGTCGGCGCGCTCGGCGCCCTCGGCGATGGCTTCGCGCAGCTTGGCCTCGAGAAACCGCTGCTTGGATTCGGAATGGTATTTCAGCCCGAACATGTCCTTGACGTAGAAGCTGTCGACCACCTGTTCGCCATAGGTCGCGATCACCGCGTTGGCGATGTAGACGTTGGCATTGGCCAGCGCGCGGGCGAGGTCGTAGAGCAGGCCGGGCCGGTCGCGGGTATCGACCTCGATGATCGTGTAGATTTCGGAGCCGTCATTGTCGAAGCTGATATGGGTCGGGACGTTGAAGGCCTTCTCGCGCTTCTTGATCTTGTCGCGCGACTTGAACGCCTCGCGCGCGATGACCTCGCCCTTGAGCGTCTTGTGAATCATCTGCGTCAGGCGGGGCAGGCGGGCGGCCTCGAACGGATGACCTTCGCTGTCCTGGATCCAGAACGCATCGGTGATGTAGCCGTCCTTGGTGGTGTAGCTGCGCGCGTCGACCACGTTGGCCCCGACCAGCGCCAGCGCGCCGGCCAGACGCGCGAAGATGCCCGGGTGGTCGGCCATCACGAAACAGGCGCGGGTGGCGTCGCGGTCCTCGTCCGGGTGCAGGTTGATCAGGATCTCGCCCGGATCCTCCGCCGCCTCGAGCTGGCGCAGCATGTGGGCGAAATCCACATGCGCGGTGACATGCAGCCCCTGCCAGTAGGGCGGGTAGTGGCGCGATGTCTCGAGCTTGAGCGCGGCCTTGGGCCAGTCGGGCAGCGCCGCGCGCAGCGCCTTCTTGGCCTCGGCGCCGCGATTCTCGCGGTTGAGGTCCTCCATCCCGGTTTCCAGCGCGCGGCGCGTCTGCCGGTAGAGCCCGCGAAGCAGCGCGGCCTTCCAGTTGTTCCAGGTGTTCGGCCCGACGCCGCGGATGTCGCAGACCGTCAGCACCGTCAGCAGGTCGAGCCGCTTGACCGTCTGCACCGCCTTGGCGAAATCGCGCACCGTGCGCGGATCGGCGATGTCGCGTTTCTGTGCCATGTCCGACATCAGCAGGTGATAGCGCACCAGCCATTCCACGGTTTCGGAATCGGCCTTGCTCAGCCCCAGCCGGGGCGCGACCCTGCGGGCGATCTGGGCGCCGAGGATCGAGTGATCCTCGGGGCGGCCCTTGCCGATGTCATGCAGCAGCAGCGCGACATAGAGCACCTTGCGGTTCACGCCGCGCTTGAGGATGCCGGAGGCGACCGGAAGTTCCTCGACCAGTTCGGCCTTTTCGATCTGCGCCAGGTTGACGATGCACTGGATGATGTGTTCGTCCACCGTGTAGCTGTGATACATGTTGAACTGCATCATCGCCACGATCGGTTCGAATTCGGGCACGAAGGCGCCCAGCACGCCCAGTTCGTTCATGCGCCGGAGCGCGCGCTCCGGGTTGCCGTGTTTCAGCATCAGGTCGAGAAAGATCCGCCGGGCTTCCTTGTCGTTGCGCATCTCGTCGTCGATCAGGTGCAGGTTGGCGCGCACCAGCCGCATCACGTCCGGGTGGATCAGCATCCCGGTGCGCAGCGCCTCCTCGAACAGGCGCAGGAGGTTCAGCTTGTCCGACAGGAAGGCTTTGGGATCGATCACGTCGAGCCGGTTGTTGGTGACGGAATAGCCCGCCTTGACCTTGGGCTTGCGGCGGAAGATCCGTTCCAGCAGGGGTTCGGATTTCAGGTGGATCGCTTCCAGCTTGGTCAGGAAGATGCGGGTCAGGTCGCCGACCGCGGTGGCGTGGCGGAAATACTCCTGCATGAAGATCTCGACCCCGCGGCGGCCGGCGAGATCCTTGTATCCCATCCTGTCGGCGACCTCGACCTGCAGGTCGAAGGTCAGCTTTTCGGTCGCCCGCCCGGTGATCAGGTGCATGTGCGAGCGCACCGCCCAGAGGAAATCCTCGGCGGTGACAAACTGGGCGAATTCCTCGGGGCGGAACACGCCGAGCGGCACCAGTTCGGCGGCGTCCTGCACGCCGTGGATGTATTTCGCGATCCAGAACAGCGATTGCAGGTCGCGCAGGCCGCCCTTGCCCTCCTTGACGTTGGGTTCGACCATGTAGCGCTGGCCCTGCCGCTTGTGGCGCGCTTCGCGTTCCTCGAGCTTGGCCTCGATGAAGTCCTTGCCGGTGTCCGAGAACAGCTCGGCGCCGAGCCGCCGGTCGAACTCCTGGGCCAGCGGCGCGTGGCCGGCCAGGAAGCGGTGTTCGAGCAGGGCGGTGCGGATGGTGAAATCCTCGTGCCCGAGGCGCAGGCAGTCCTTGATGGTGCGGCTGGCATGGCCGACCTTCAGCTTGATGTCCCACAGCATGTAGAGCATCGATTCGATGACGCTCTCGGCCCAGGGGGTGATCTTGTAGGGCGTCAGGAACAGCAGGTCGACATCGGAGAACGGCGCCATTTCGCCCCGTCCGTAGCCGCCGACCGCGATCACCGCGATGCGTTCCTGCGCGGTCGGGTTGGGGCGCGGGTGCAGCATGGTGCTGGCGACCTGCAGCGCCGTCATCACAAGGCCGTCGGTCAGGAAGGTGTAGGAGCGCGTGACCGGGCGCGCGGCGAAGGGCTCCTCGGCGAAGGCGCCGGCGATCGCGTTGCGCCCCTCGGTCTGCATGTCGCGCAGGATGCGCACCGCTTCGGCGCGCAGGTCGGCGTTGTCGGCGGCACTGTCGCGCGCCTCCGCGATGCGGCGCTGCACGGTGTGCGCGTCGAAAATGGCCTCCGGCGCGCAGACCAGCGTGCCGGAGGCGGTCGGGTGGTACCTGTCGGGGCCGGGCGGTTCAGAAACCGGCGCCGGAAAAGCTTCTTGGGGCAGGGTCAATCACAACCACCTGTTTGTTCTGGATCGTGGCCACCGCCAGGCCGCGCTCGTTGGTGCCGTCGGGGCGCAGCCGGAAGATTCCGTTGACGCCCTGGAACCCCGCGCTTTGCGTCAGCGCGCCGCCGGTCAGCGCATCGGCCTTGCCCGCACCGACCAGGGCGCCGATGGCGGCGATGCCGTCATAGGCCAGCCCGCCGATCGGGTGCGGCGCACCGCCATAGGCGGCGGCGTAGCGCGCGTTGAACTGCTGGGTCTGGGTCGGGTCGGGCATCGCGAACCAGCCGCCCTGCACGCCCGGCAGCGCCAGGGTCTGGGGCGGGATGTCCCAGCGGGTCAGGCCGATATACTGGGTGGTCGCCGGGGACACGCCGGATTCCGGCAGCAGCTGGGTGAAGAGCGGCAGCGCGCCGGCGGTGGTCGAGGTGAGGAAGATCGAGGTCGCCGCACCGCTTTCGACCGCGCTGCGCACCTGCGGGACGGTGGCGATCACCGCCTGCTGGGACAGGTCGTAGGGCACGGTGCCGACGAGGCGCGCGCCGCTGCCGGAGATGGCGTTGCGGATCGCGTCGCGGCCCAGCTGGCCCGAGAGATCGGTGCCGTGGACGATCACGATGTCGCCCTTGCCCTGGCGCACGGCATAGCGCGTCAGGCGGTTCGCCGCGGTGTCGAAGAGCTGGCCCAGCACGAACACGTTGCCGCCGGCGATGGTGGGATTGTTGGAGAAGGACAGCACGTTGACGTTCTGGCCGCGCACCGCGAGGCCGACCGCGTTGGTGGCCTCGGCGTAGAGCGGACCAAGAATGATGCGTGCGCCGTCGTTCACCGCCTGCGTGGCCTGCGCCGCCGCCGTGGTGGCGTTGCCGCCGGTATCATAGACGCGCAGGTCGATCTGCACCCCGTTCAGATCGCCGATCGCCAGTCGCGCCGCGTTCTCGAGGCTGCGTGCCAGCAGGGCGTCGCCGGCCTGTCCCGAGTTCTGCGGCACCAGCAGGGCCACCGGAACCGGCGCGTTGGTGTTGATCGTCGGGCCTCCCACGGGGCCGGTTTCGCAGGCGGCCAGGAACAGCAGGGCGAACAGCGCGAGCCAGCGAAGCGCCACCTTGCGGGGCAGGGCGAAAACGGCAAACATGGATGGACAACTCCCTTTACTGGCGGAACGAGGCCGCAAGTCTGTCAGGTCGGGATAATAAACGTCAACAGGGGCGGGTCCAGCGTTGAATCATCAAAAGGTCAGATTGGACCCGGGGCTGCATTTCGTGGCGACGCCGATCGGGACGGCGCGGGACATCACCCTGCGGGCGCTGGATGTGCTGGCGTCGGCGGACATGATCGCCGCCGAGGACACCCGCAGCCTGCGCCACCTGATGGACATTCACGGCGTGCCGCTCGCCGGGCGGCGGGTGCTGTCCTATCACGATCACAGCGGCGCGGGGGCGCGGCGCAAGCTGCTCGACGCGCTGGGCGCGGGACAGTCGGTCGCCTATGCCTCGGAAGCGGGAATGCCGCTGATCGCCGATCCGGGCTTTGACCTTGCGCGGGCGGCGGCAGAGGCGGGCGCGCGGGTCACGGTGGCCCCGGGCCCATCGGCGGTGCTGGCGGCGCTGACGCTGGCCGGGCTGCCGACGGATGCGTTCTTTTTCGCGGGCTTCCTGCCCAACGCCAAGGCGGCGCGGCGGACGCGGCTCGAGGCGTTGAGGGCGGTGCCGGGCACGCTGGTCTTTTACGAATCGCCCAAGCGGGTGGCGGCGAGCCTTGCGGACATGGCGGAGGTGCTGGGCGCCGGACGGGCCGCCGCCCTGTGCCGGGAACTGACCAAGAAATTCGAGGAGGTGCGCCGGGGCAGCCTGTCCGAACTGGCGGCTTCGGTCGCCGAGGAGAAGGTCAGGGGCGAGATCGTGCTGGTGGTGGATCGCGGGGATTCGGAAACTGTTAGGGATTCGACGATAGAAGAGGATCTGCGGGTGGCGCTGGCGCGCGAGTCGATGCGCGACGCGGCGGATTTGGTGGCGCGGATGCACGATGTTCCGCGGCGCAAGGTGTACCAGATGGCGCTGGAACTGACGAAGGACGGGTAGCGACATGCAGAGGGTGAGCCGCGGGCGGATGGCGCAGTGCAAGGGCGACGCGGCCGAACAGGGCATCGCGCGCGACTATGAGCGGCGCGGCCACAGCATCGCGCGGCGGCGCTGGCGCGGGCGGGCCGGCGAGGTCGACCTGATCACCCGCGACGGCGACGCGCTGGTCTTCGTCGAGGTGAAGGCGAGCCGCAGCTTCGCGCAGGCCGCGCGCAGCCTCGGCGCCCGGCAGATGGCGCGGCTCTGCGCCGCGGCCGAGGAATTCATCGCTGGCGAGCCGCGCGGGGCGCTGACCGAAATGCGCTTTGACGTGGCGCTGGTCGACGCGACCGGAGCGTTCGAAATCGTGGAAAACGCTTTCGGCGCCGCCTGAACGGCATTGATCCCCCCGCGTGCCTGCGCCATGTATCATGCGCGCAACCAGGGGGCAGCCGCATGAAGATCGCCTTTCAGATGGACCCGATCGGGGCCGTGGACATCAATGCCGACAGCAGCTTCCGCCTGGCCGAAGAGGCGCAGGCGCGGGGCCATTCGCTGTTCTACTACGGCCCGGATCACCTGGCCTATCAGGAGGGGCGGATAACCGCCCGCGGGCAGGACATGACCGTGCAGCGGGTGGCGGGCGACCCCGCCAAGCTGGGCGAGATGCGCGAGGTCGACCTGGCCGGGTTCGATGTCGTCTGGCTGCGCCAGGACCCGCCTTTCGACATGCATTACATCACGTCGACGCACCTGCTGGATCGGCTGGCGCCGGATACGCTGGTGGTCAACGATCCGTTCTGGGTGCGCAACTACCCCGAGAAGCTGCTGGTGCTGGACTTTCCCGACCTGACCCCGCCCACGGCCATCGCGCGCGACCTGGCCACGATCAAGGCGTTCAAGGAGCGTCATGGCGACATCATCCTGAAGCCGCTCTACGGCAACGGGGGCGCGGGGGTGTTCCGGCTGGATGCGGATGACCGCAACCTGACCTCGCTGCACGAGCTGTTCACCGGCTTTTCGCGCGAGCCCCTGATCGTGCAGAAGTTCCTGCCGGACGTCGCCAAGGGGGACAAGCGGATCATCCTGGTCGATGGCGAGGCGGTCGGCGCGATCAACCGGGTGCCGGCGGAGGGCGAGACCCGGTCGAACATGCATGTGGGCGGGCGGCCCGAGAAGATCGGGCTGAGCGATCGGGACCGCGAGATCTGCGCGGCGATCGGCCCCCTGCTGCGCGAGAAGGGACAGATCTTCGTGGGGATCGACGTGATCGGTTCGTACCTGACCGAGATCAACGTGACCTCGCCCACCGGGATCCAGGAGCTGGAGCGGTTCGACGAGGTCAACATCGCGGCCAAGATCTGGGACGCCATCGAGGCCAGGCTGGCCTGAGCCTCAGGTCGCCTGGGTCAGCCGGAAGCTCAGCGCCTCGGCGACGTGCGGTCGGCGCACCTCCTGCGAGCCGTCGAGATCGGCGATGGTGCGCGCGACCCGCAGCACCCGGTGATAGCCGCGGGCCGAGAGGCCGAAGCGTTCGGCGACCCGGCTGAGCAGCGCGCGACCTTCGGCATCGGGCGTTGCGATCTCCTCGAGCCGGGCGCCTTCGGCATCGGCGTTCTGGCGCAGGCCGGGCTGGTCCTGAAAGCGCATGGCCTGCACCTGCCGCGCGGCGGCGACGCGCTGGGCGACCGTGGCGGAGGTTTCGCCGTCGGCGGGCAGGTCGAGATCGGTGAAGGCGACGGGCGGTACCTCGATCCGCAGGTCGAAGCGGTCCATCAGCGGGCCCGACACCCGGCCGAGGTAGTCCGCGCCGCAGACCGGCACCCGTGCGCAGGCGCGCGTCGGGTCGGTCATGTAGCCGCATTTGCAGGGATTGGCCGCGGCGATCAGCATGAAGCGGCAGGGATAGCGGACATGGGCGTTGGCGCGCGCGATCATGATCTCGCCGGTTTCGATGGGTTGGCGCAGGGTTTCCAGCACCGCGCGGTTGAACTCGGGGAATTCGTCCATGAACAGCACGCCGTTATGGGCGAGGCTGATCTCGCCCGGCTTGGCGTTGCGGCCGCCGCCGACGATGGCCGCCATCGAGGCGGTGTGGTGCGGTTCGCGGAACGGGCGGGTGCGGTTGATGCCGCCCTCGTCGAGCAGCCCGCAGAGTGACTGGATCATCGAGGTCTCCAGCGCCTCGGGCGCGGTCAGGGGGGGCAGGATGCCGGGGATGCGGGCTGCGAGCATCGACTTGCCCGATCCGGGCGCGCCGACCAGCATCAGGTGGTGCCGCCCGGCGGCGGCGATCTCGAGCGCCCGCTTGGCGCGCTCCTGTCCCTTGACCTCGCGCAGGTCGCGGTCATGCTGCGCCGGTGCGGTCTCGCCCGGTTCGGCCGGGGGGATCGGAGCCTGTCCGGTGAAGTGGCGGACCACGTCGCCGAGGGTTTCGGCGCCGATCACCTGGGCGGCGCCGACCCAGGCGGCCTCGGCCCCGCAGGCGCGGGGGCAGAGCAGGCCGCGGTCTTCCTCGGCCGCCGCCATCGCCGCGGGCAAGGCCCCCAGCACCGGCACCAGCGAGCCGTCGAGCGACAGTTCACCGAGCGCCACGGTGCCTTCGATCTCGTCCGCCGGCACGATTTGCAGCGCCGCCAGCAGGGCCAGCGCGATGGGCAGGTCGAAATGGCTGCCCTCCTTGGGCAGATCGGCGGGAGACAGGTTGATGGTGACGCGCTTGGAGGGCAGCGCGATGGCCATCGCGCTGAGCGCGCTGCGCACCCTGTCGCGGGCCTCGGAGACGGCCTTGTCGGGCAGGCCGACGATGGAGAAGGCCGGCAGGCCCGGGGCGACCGCGCATTGCACCTCGACCAGCCGGGCGTCAACCCCCTGAAAAGCCACCGTGTAGGCGCGCGCGATCATTCGAACCCCTGCCCATCCCTGCAATGGTTAACGGGTAGCGGGTTCGTGGTTGATAAACTGTTAACGGAGACCGGGAAAGCGACCGGGAAAGCGCGGGCTCAGTCCCATTCGGGCCAGGGCCGGGTCGGCAGGTCGAGCGCGTACGGGTCGGGATCGTAGCTGACCTGCTGCGCCAGCCGCCGCCACTGCTGCACCGGCGGGTCGGACAGGAGTGCCGCGCAATAGGCCTGCGCCGTGTCGCCGACCGGCAGGCCGTAGCCGATGATCCGCGCCGCGACCGGCACGAAGAAGGCATCGGCGGCGCAATAGGCCCCGAAGAGCCAGGGCGTGTCGCTGCCGGACAGCGCGCGGGCATGCGCCCAGAGCTGCTGCAGGCGGTCGAGATCGGCCAGCACGCCCTGTCCGGGGGCAAAGCCGACATGGCAATGCCGCAGCTGCATTGGGCAGTCCGACCGCAGGGCCGAGAAGCCGGCGGCCATCTCGGCGCAGAGCCAGCGCGCGGTCGCCCGCGCGTCGGGCGCCGTCGGCCACAGCCCGGCTTCGGGATGGCGTTCGGCCAGCGTCTCGGCGATGGCGAGGCTTTCGCCGACGATCGTGCCGTCGGGCGTGCGCAGCGTCGGCACGAGCCGGGCCGGGGCCAGCGCCGCCATGTCCTGCGCCATCGTGCCGGAATAGAGGCCCACCATGTGCACCCGATGGGCGATGGCGAACCGTTCCAGCAGCAGCCAGCCGCGCAGGGACCAGCTGGAGAACATCCTGTCGCCGATATAGAAATCATAGGTCATGGCGCGGAGGGTAGCCCGGCCGGTCGTCCGGCGACCACCGAATTTTCGTGCGCAGCCGCATCACGGGCGGTGATTGATCCGCCCGATCCGCCAGCCCGCGGTCCCCGCCCGCATGTCGGTGACCGAGAGGTTGTCGATGCGGTGGCCGAAGGTGTCATAGGCGGCGAGGCCCGTGGCGCGTTGCAGCTGGGTCAGGATCACGCCGAAATGGGCCACGACGATCACGTGCCGCCCGTCATGGGCGCGGATCAGCCGATCGATGGCGGCGTCGACGCGGGCGCGCACCTCGTTCCAGCTTTCGCCGCCGGGCGGACGGATATCGCCGGGAGTTTCCCAGTAGGCGCGGATCAGTGTCGGATCTTCCGCCTCGATCTCGGCGGCGCGGCGCAGTTCCCAGGCCCCGAAATTGATCTCGCGCAGGTCGGGATCATGCGGCAAGCGTTCGCGGCTGTCCTGGATCGCGTCGGCGGTGTGCGCGGCGCGGGACAGGTCCGAGGAGATCACCACCGCGTCCGGCGGGAGATGTCCCGACAGGCGGCGCAACGTTTCCGTGTCGCTGAGATCGGCAGGCAGGTCGGACCAGCCGACCATCGATTTCGCATGAGTCGGGCCATGCCGGACGAGGTGCAGCGTGGTCACAGCGGGGCGCCCTTGAGGATCAGCGGCAGGCCGGCGACCACCTGGATCACGCGGTCGGACCGGGCGGCGAGGGCGATGTTGAGTCGCCCCTGCGCGTCGCGGAACCGCCGTGCCAGCGCATTGTCCGGTACGATTCCCTGCCCGACTTCATTGCTGACGACGACCAGTTCGGCGGCACAGCCCGCGAGCGCGGCCAGAAACTTGTCCTGGGCGGTGGCAAGATCGTCCTCGGCGAGCATCCGGTTGCTGAGCCACATGGTCGCGCAATCCAGCAGGCAGACCTGATCGGTGTGCAAGCCGGACAGGGCCGGCGCGACATCGTGCGGGGCCTCGAGCGTCGTCCAGTCGGGGCCGCGCTGATCGCGGTGGCGGTCGACCTTGGCGCGCATCTCGTCATCGAACGCCTGCGCGGTGGCGAGGTAGACCCTCGGTTTTCCTGTCGCCATCACCAGCGTCTCGGCAAAGGCCGATTTGCCGGATGCCGCCCCGCCGAGCACCAGGGTCAGGGTTTGCCGCACGTGCATTTGACCTTTGAGTGATCCAGTTTCCGTTAACCTGCGTAAACGTCACAAAAGCGCAAGACAAGACGCGCTTCCGAATGACAACGACTGGGGGTACCTGATGGCACTGGATGCGTCTCGAGAAGTCTCATTGTCACGCAAGGCGATGAAGGCCGAATTGCTGGATGCGGAGACCGAGTTGAGGCTGGCCTACGCTTGGCGGGACCAGCGCGACGAGGCGGCCCTGCATCGCCTGATCACCGCATACATGCGACTGGCGATCTCGATGGCGGCCAAGTTCCGCCGGTACGGTGCTCCGATGAACGACCTCGTGCAGGAGGCCGGGCTCGGGCTGATGAAGGCCGCGGACAAGTTCGACCCGGATCGCGGTGTGCGGTTCTCGACCTACGCGGTCTGGTGGATCAAGGCGTCGATCCAGGATTACGTGATGCGCAACTGGTCGATGGTGCGCACCGGGTCAACCTCGTCCCAGAAATCGCTGTTCTTCAACATGCGCCGGGTGCAGGCGCGGCTGGAGCGTGAGGCGGCCGCGCGGGGCGACAAGTTGGACCGGCACCAGTTGCACCAGATGATCTCGACCGAGATCGGCGTGCCGCTGCGGGATGTCGAAATGATGGAAGGTCGCCTGTCGGGGTCGGATTTCTCGCTCAACGCGACCCAATCGGTCGAGGACGAGGGCCGCGAGTGGATCGATGCGCTGGAAGACGACAGCGCGCAGGCCGCAGAACTGGTCGAAGACACTCATGACCGCGAGCAGCTGCGCGAATGGCTGCTGGCCGCGATGCAGACGCTGAGCGATCGCGAGCGATTCATCGTGCGCGAGCGCAAGCTGCGCGACCAGGCGCGCACGCTGGAGAGCCTCGGCGACGAGCTGGGCCTGTCCAAGGAGCGGGTGCGCCAGCTCGAAGCGGCGGCGTTCCAGAAGATGCGCAAGAGTCTTGAAAGCCAGTCGCGCGAAGTGCAACACTTTCTCGCATGAGATCCTTTCGCAACATCCTGATCGCCCTTGTGGCATGTGTGGCCGCCCCGAGTTGGGCGGCCTCTTTGTCTGATGACCTGTTGGAGCGGATGTCAGAGGCGGACGTGGTCCTGCTGGGTGAAATCCACGACAACCCGGCCCATCACGAGACCCAACGCGCGGCACTGGCCGCGTTGCAGCCCAAGGCGGTGGTCTGGGAGATGCTGACCGGCGTGCAGGCCGGCCGGATCGGCGCGCAACTGATCAACCGTCCCGAGGAAATGGCGCGCATTCTGGACTGGGCCGAATCCGGCTGGCCGGCCTTCGCCATGTATTACCCGCTGTTCAAGGCGGTGCCGGGCGCCCGGATCTATGGCGGCGCGGTCCCGCGCGAGGCGGCGATGGCGGCGATGCAGGCGGGCGAAGCGGTGGCCTTCGGAGCGGATGCGGCGCGCTACGGGCTGACCGTCGATCTGCCGCCCGCGGAGATGGCGGAACGGGTCGAGCTGCAATTCGCCGCCCATTGCGAGGCGATCCCGCGCGACCGCTTGCCGGCCATGGTCGGGATTCAGCGCCTGCGCGACGCGGTTCTGGCGCGCGAGGTGCTGATGGCGCTGGAAGAAACCGGCGGGCCGGTGGCGGTGATCACCGGCAACGGTCATGCGCGCCGGGATTGGGGCATCCCGGTCTATCTCGACCGGGTGCGTCCGGGCCTTGCCGTCTTCGCGCTCGGCCAATCCGAGAACGGTGGCATCGACGGGGTGTTCGACGCGGTGCTGGACAGCCCGCCGGTCGAGCGCGACGATCCCTGCCTCGCCTTCACGCGCAGCAACTGAGCCGGCGCGGATAAGCGCTGGCGGATCGCAAGTGCCGCGCCTATGGTCGGGGCGGTTCGGACCGGAGACGTGCGCCATGCTGGCTTCAAAACGCATTCTGCTGATCATCGGCGGCGGCATCGCCGCCTACAAGACGCTTGAACTGATCCGGCGGTTGAAGGACGCGGGGGCCGCCGTGACGCCGGTTCTGACCCGCGCCGGGGAGGAATTCGTCACGCCGCTTTCGGTGGCGGGGGTGGCCGGTCACAAGGTGTATCGCGACCTGTTCGATTTGGGCGACGAGGCCGAGATGGGCCATATCCAGCTGTCGCGCAGCGCCGATCTGGTGGTGGTGGCCCCGGCGACCGCAGACCTGATGGCGAAGATGGCGACGGGGCTGGCGAACGATCTGGCCTCGACGCTGCTGCTGGCCACCGACACGCCGGTGCTGATCGCGCCGGCGATGAACGTGCGGATGTGGGAGCACCCGGCGACACGGCGCAACCTCGACCGCTTGCGCGGGGACGGCGTGCGGGTGATCGGGCCGAACGAGGGATCGATGGCCTGTGGCGAGTTCGGCCCCGGCCGCATGGCCGAACCGGCGGAGATCCTGGCCGCGATCGACGCGGGGCTGTCGGACGGGCCGCTGGCGGGGCGGCGGGTGCTGGTGACCTCGGGGCCGACGCACGAGCCGATCGACCCGGTGCGCTACATCGCCAACCGCTCCTCGGGCGCGCAGGGCACCGCGATCGCGCGGGCGCTCGCGGCGTTGGGGGCGGAGGTGATCTTCGTGACCGGTCCGGCCTCGGTGCCGCCGCCCGAGGGGGTGGAGATCGTGCCGGTGCAGACCGCGCAGGAGATGGCCGACGCGGTGCAGGCGGCGCTGCCGGTCGACGCGGCGGTGTTCGCGGCGGCGGTGGCCGACTGGCGCATGGCGCAGGCTTCTGAGCGCAAGCTGAAGAAGACGCGCGACGGGATGCCGGTGCTCAGGTTCGCCGAGAACCCGGATATCCTGGCGGGCGTGGCGCAGATGGAGCAGGGCCGCCCGGCGCTTGTCATCGGATTCGCCGCCGAGACCGACGACGTGGTGGCGCATGCCACCGCGAAACGGGTGCGCAAGGGGTGCGACTGGATCGTCGCCAACGATGTCAGCCCGGCGACCGGGATCATGGGCGGGAGCGAGAACGCCGTGGTTCTGATCTCGGCGGATGGTGCTGAGACCTGGCCGCGCATGGGCAAGGATGCGGTGGCGCGACAGTTGGCCGAGCGGATCGCCGATGCCTTGAGCGGGTGACGCCGCCTTCGGCGAGAGTATTTTCGCAAAGATGAAGCAGGTTCAGGACATGGTTTCGATCCGGGTGACACGTGAGGAGGGGGCGGATGAGAGCGTCGCCCTGCCCAGCTATGAGACCGCCGGCGCGGCGGGCGCGGACCTGCGTGCCAACTTCGCCGATCGCGGTGTGATGCGGCTGGCCGCGGGGGAACGGGCGCTGGTGCCGACCGGGCTGCGGCTGGAGATTCCGGCGGGCTACGAGGCGCAGATCCGGCCGAGATCCGGGCTGGCGCTGAAGCACGGGATCACCTTGCCGAACGCGCCCGGCACCATCGACAGCGACTATCGCGGGCCGCTGGGGGTGATCCTGATGAACGCCGGGGAGGCGCCGTTCGAGGTGCGTCATGGCGACAGGATCGCGCAGATCGTGATCGCCCCGGTGGTGCAGGCGCGGTTCGACCTCGTGGCGGAGCTGGGCGGTTCGGCGCGGGGCGCCGGCGGGTTCGGATCGACGGGACGGTTCTGATGCTGCTGGTTCTGGCACTTGCCGCGCTACTCTGGGGACTGGGCGCGTTGATGAAGGCGCCGCGGCGGGCGCGGTTCGTGATGATCGCGATCCTGTTCGGGGGCGTGCTCTTGCTGCAGCTGGTTCTGCCTGACGGGCACCCGGTGCGGCAGGCGACCGGGGAGTCCCCCGCGTTGTGGCTGATCCTGGGTGGGTTCGCGCTGATCGGTGTCGGCTATGGGCAGGTTCTGAAGCGGCTGAGGCGGCGGGCGGAGGCGAGCGAGGCACCGCCCGCCGGGGCGACGGTCGGCGCGTTTTCCGAGACCGAGCTGAACCGCTATGCGCGCCACATCGTGCTGCGCGAGATCGGCGGGCCCGGGCAGAAGCGGATGAAACAGGCGCGGGTTCTGGTTATCGGGGCCGGCGGTCTGGGCGCGCCGGCGCTGCAGTATCTGGCGGCGGCCGGGATCGGCACGATCGGGGTGATTGACGACGACGTGGTCGAGAACGCCAACCTGCAGCGGCAGGTCATTCACCGGGACCGGGATATCGGCATGCCCAAGGTGTTTTCCGCGCAGGCGGCGATGGAGGCACAGAATCCGGCGGTGATCGTGCGGCCCTATCACCGGCGGCTGACCGGGGAGATCGCCGCCGATCTGTTTTCGGATTATGACGTCATCCTCGACGGCACCGACAATTTCGACACCCGCTACCTGTCCAACGCGACCGCCGTGGCGGCAGGCAAGCCGCTGATTTCGGGCGCGTTGTCGCAATGGGAGGGGCAGTTGAGCGTGTTCGACCCGGCGCATTCCGGCCCCTGCTATCAATGCATCTTCCCGGAAGCCCCGGCGCCGGGGTTGGCGCCGTCCTGTGCCGAGGCGGGGGTGATCGGCCCGCTGCCGGGTGTGATCGGCGCGATGATGGCGGTGGAGGCGATCAAGGTGGTGACCGATGCCGGCGCGCCCTTGCGCGGGCAGATGCTGATCTACGATGCGCTTTACGGCGAGACCCGCACCATCCGGTTGAAGCCGCGCGCCGACTGCCCGGTTTGCGGCGTCACAACGCGCGGTCAAGATCCGCGATGAGATCCTCGGGGTCTTCCAGACCGACGGACATGCGGAAGATGCCGTCGCCCGCATAGGCGCGGTAGTCTTCCTGCGAGGCGCCTGTCAGGCGGAAGGAGGTCTCCATCAACCCGGCGGTTTCCATCCAGAACATCAGGCTGCGGTGATGGCCGAGCGAGACGGCGTAGTGGATGACCTCGAACCGGTCGATCATCTGCTGGGCGATGCGCTCTCCGGTGGCCGCGTCGCCGACCTGGAAGCTGAGCATGCCGGAGCAGTTGGACATCTGCCGCTGCGCCAGGTCGTGCTGCGGGTGCGTTTCCAGTCCCGGATAGATCACCTTGGTGACGGACGGGTGGGTTTGGAGCCATTCGGCCACCGCCTGGGCGCCGGCAGCGTGCGCCTTCATGCGCAGGGGCAGGGTCGCGGCGCCGCGGGCGATGAGCCACGCGTTGAACGGTGACAGGATGCCGCCATGGTGGATCGAGGCTTCGAGCCGCATCCGGCGGATCAGCTCGGCCCGGCCCGCGACCGCGCCGCCGACCGCGTCGCCATGCCCGCCGACATATTTGGTGGTCGAGTGCATCACCAAGTCGACGCCGAGCGCGCCGGTGTCCATGCCAAGTGGCGACGCGAAGGTGGCATCCGTCGAGTGGAGCGCGCCGGCGTCATGGGCGAGCCTGGAAATCGCGGCGAGGTCGGTCAGGCGCATGATCGGGTTCACCGGGCTTTCGCTGTGCAGAAGCCTGGTGTTCGGCCGGATCGCGTCCGCGACGGCGGCCGGATCGGACATGTTGACGGTGGTGACCTCGATGCCCAGCCGGGGCAGCGTATCGCGCGCCAGTTCGCCGACGCCGGCATAGGAGACATCGGAAATGACCGCGTGATCGCCTGCCGACAGGAAGGTGAAGAAGATCGCGCTGGCGGCCGCCATGCCCGAGGCGGTGGCGAGGCACTCCTCGGTGCCCTGCATCGCGGCGATCTTGGTTTCCAGCATCGCAGTGGTCGGATTGGCCCAGCGGGCATAGGCATAGGGGCTGTCGGGCGTCAGGTCATGGGCGGAAAAGCCGGAAACGTCGCCCGAGACGAAGGTCGAGGACATGTGGATCGCGGGTGCCGAGGCGCCGTTCGCGGGATCGGGGCTTTCACCGGCGTGAATGGCGGTGGTCATCGGTCCGTGCGATGCGTTGCGACGGCTCATGTGGGGCTCCTTTCTGACATGTCGCGGCACCGTGGCGGCGCCACAGGCCTGTTGCAACCTGTTTTTGCTCGTGTCGCGACCGCTGGCACTGGACCCCGGTCGGGTGCGCGCCTAGCTTGGGCGCAAAGGAGATCCGCATGACAAATCCGATCCTGTCCGACTGGGCGACACCGTTTGAGATCGCCCCGTTCGACGACATTTCCGATGACGATTTCGCGCCGGCGCTGGACGAGGCGCTCGCCGCCCACGAGGCCGAGATCGACGCCATCGCGAACAATCCGGACGCGGCGAGTTTCGCCAACACGGTCGAGGCGCTGGAGGCCGCGGGCCGGCAGCTCGACAAGGTGTTGTCGGTGTTCTTCACGGTGGCGGGCGCTGACAGCAACCCTGCGCGGGAGGCCTTGCAGCGCGAGTTTTCGCCGCGTCTCGCGGCGCATTTCTCGGCGATTTCGTCGAACAAGGTGCTGTTCGCGCGGGTTGCCGACCTGTGGGAGCGGCGCGACAGTCTCGACCTGACCGAAGAACAGGCGCGGGTGCTGATGCTGACCCATCGCGGCTTCGTGCGCGCGGGGGCTGCGCTGGACGGGGCCGAGGATGCGCGGATGAAGGAGATCAAGAGCGGTCTTGCGAGCCTTGGCACGCAGTTCACCCAGAACCTTTTGGCGGATGAGCGCGACTGGCACATGGAGCTGAGCGAGGCCGATCTGGAAGGGCTGCCGGGCTTCGTCGTCAATGCCGCCCGCACGGCGGGCAAGGAAAAGGGGCTGGACGGTCCCGTGGTCACGCTGTCGCGGTCGATCATCGTGCCGTTCCTGCAATTTTCGCCGCGCCGCGACCTGCGCGAGAAAGCCTATCTTGCCTGGGCCGCGCGCGGGGCCAATGGCGGCGACACCGACAACAGGGCGATCGCGGCAGAGACGCTGGCACTGCGCGAGGAACGCGCGGCGTTGCTGGGTTATGACAGTTTTGCCGACTACAAGCTCGAGACCGAGATGGCGCGCGAGCCCGCCAAGGTACGCGAGTTGCTGATGGCGGTCTGGGGGCCGGCCAAGGCACGGGCGGATGCGGATGCCGAGGTGCTGACCCGGATGATGCAGGAGGACGGCATCAACGGACCGCTGGAGCCGTGGGACTGGCGCTATTATGCCGAGAAGCGGCGCAAGGCCGAGCATGACCTCGACGAGGCGGCGCTGAAACCCTACCTGCAGCTCGATCGGATGATCGAGGCGGCGTTCGCCTGCGCCAACCGGTTGTTCGGGCTCGAGTTCAGGCAACTGGACATCCCGCTCTACCATCCGGATTGCCGGGCCTGGGAGGTGACCAGAAACGGCGCGCATGTGGCGGTGTTCATCGGCGACTATTTCGCGCGCGGCAGCAAGCGGTCGGGCGCGTGGTGCAGTGCGATGCGCAGCCAGGCGAAGTTTCCCGCGGTGCAGGCGCCGGTGGTCATCAACGTGTGCAATTTCGCCAAGGGCGATCCGGCGCTGCTGTCCTACGACGACGCGCGGACGCTGTTTCACGAGTTCGGCCACGCGCTGCACCAGATGCTGTCGGATGTGACCTATGAGAGCATTTCCGGCACCTCGGTCGCGCGGGATTTCGTCGAACTGCCGAGCCAGCTCTACGAACACTGGCTGGAAGTGCCCGAGGTGTTGCGCGAATTCGCCACTCATGCCGAGACCAGTGAGCCCATGCCGCAGGACATGTTGGACAAGGTGCTGAAGGCCGCGAATTTCGACATGGGGTTCCAGACGGTGGAATACGTCGCCTCGGCGCTTGTCGACCTGGCCTTTCACGAGGACGCGGCCCCGGCCGATCCGATGGCCAGACAGGCCGAGGTTCTGGCCGATCTGGGCATGCCGCACGCCATCGGGATGCGCCACGCCACGCCGCAATTCGCGCATGTGTTTTCCGGCGACGGCTATTCCAGCGGCTACTACAGTTACATGTGGTCAGAGGTGATGGACGCCGATGCCTTTGCCGCGTTCGAGGAAGCCGGCGGTGCCTTTGACGAGGAGCGCGCGCGGGCGTTGGAGACCCACATCCTGTCGACCGGCGGATCGCGCGAGCCCGACGTGCTCTACACCGCGTTTCGCGGCCGGCTGCCGGGGGTCGAGGCGCTGCTCAAAGGCCGCGGGCTGGCGGCATGAGCGATGGATCGGAACCCGGCGCGGACGCGCGGGAGGTGCCGCCCGACCGCGCCTTGCCCAGCGATCCGCCCTTCGAGATGTATGTCGATCTGATGGCGAAATGCCTGACCGACATGATCTATGGCGCGGACCGCCCGATCGTGCGGCGCGGCAAGCGGGTGCAGTTCGATGCCAGGAAGCGGTTCCAGGGGCGCGATTGGCCGGTCGTGGGGCACAGCATGGCCGGGATCAAGCGGTTGCAGAACGTGGCGCACCTGACCGACCGGGCGATCGCCGAAGGCGTCCCCGGGGATTTCATCGAAACCGGCGTTTGGCGCGGGGGCGCGTCGGCGATGGTGCGCGGGGTGCTGAAGTTTCGCGGCGTGACCGACCGCAAGGTCTATCTGGCCGACAGTTTCGAAGGCCTGCCGCCGCCCGACGAGGCGGCGTTTCCCGCCGACACGGGCAGCCGCTATCACACGCGGGGTCGGCTGGCGGTCGGGGTCGAGGCGGTCCGGAAGACCTTCGAGGCCTACGATCTGATGGACGAGCAGGTCGAATTCGTCGTTGGCTGGTTCAAGGACACATTGCACAAGCTGGACGTGCCGCAGTTCGCGCTGATCCGGCTGGATGGCGACATGTATGAATCCACGATTCAGGCGATCACCGCGCTTTATCCCAAGCTTGCGCCGGGCGGGTTCGTGATCGTGGACGATTACGGCGGCATCAAGGCCTGTCGCGCGGCGATCGAGGACTACCGCGCGGCCGAAGGCATCGCCGCGGAAATCCACCGCATCGACCACACCGGCGTGTGGTGGCGCAAGCCTCAGTAGCCGAGGTCGCGATTCACAAGATGCAGGAGCGGTTCGCCCGCCTCGCCCCGGCGGACGTTCTCGGCGATGACACGGCTGGCGCTGTCCGCCCGTGTCGCCGAAGCGATATGCGGCGTGACGGTCACCTTGGGATGCGCCCAGAACGGATGCACGGGCAGCAGCGGCTCGGTGCGGAACACGTCGAGCGTGGCGTGGCCCAGCCGGCCGCTGTCGAGCGCCTCGATCAGCGCCGTGTCGTCGATCAGCGTGCCCCGCCCGGGGTTGATCAGGACGGCCCCCTCGGGCATCTGGGCCAGCCTGTCCGCATTCACGAGGTCTGTGGTATCGGGCGTGTCGGGCAGGAGCAGCACGAGGATGTCCGCGCGGGACAGGGCCTCGGCGAGGCCGTCATCGCCGTGGTAGGTGGTCACGTCGGGCAGGCTCTTGGCGCTGCGGCTCCAGCCCGAGACCGGAAAGCCCAGCCGGGCGAGGCTGTCGGCGCAGGCGCGTCCCAATTCACCCAGCCCGAGGATCGTGACGCGCCGATCCTGCGCGAGAGGCGGCACCTCGGTGCGCCATTGCCCGTCCTGGCCGAGGATATGTGCGTCCATGCCGAGGTGATGGCGCAGCACGTGGCCCGTCACCCATTCGACCATGCCCTGCGTCAGACCGTGATCGACCATGCGGGCCAGCGGCACGCTCAGCGTCGGGTTGAAGACCACGTCCTCGACCCCGGCCCAGAGGTTCAGCACCGCCTTGAGCCGGGTGTAGGGCTTGAAGTCCTGCACTTCGCTGTTGGGCGCATAGACGATGTAATCGACCTCGTCGGGCGGGAAATCGGTGCGCAGGTCGAAGGCGACACCGGCCTCGCGCAGCGCTTCGGACAGCGGTGTTTCGTATTCGGCCCAGCGGTTCGCCGTGGCCGCGAAAAGGATATTGGCGGTCATTTCAGAGTCCCTGTTGACGGGGGCGGTGGATATGCGCGCTGTGAACGAGGCCGAAGGCGACCATCAGGACCAGCATGGCAGAGCCGCCATAGCTGACCATCGGAAGCGGTACGCCGACCACGGGCGCAAGGCCCATCACCATCGACATGTTCACCGCGAAAAACAGGAAGAAGTTGATCGCGATCCCCAGCGTGACGAGCGACGAGAACCGGTCGCGCGTGGCCAGCGCCGTGGCGATGCAGAAGACGATGATGAGCGTGTAGAGCGTCAGCAGGGAGAAACCGCCGACGAAACCGAATTCCTCGGCCAGGGTCGTGAAGATGAAATCGGTGTGCTTTTCAGGCAGGAAGTTCAGCCGCGACTGGGTGCCCTGCATGAAGCCCCGCCCTGTCCAGCCGCCGGAGCCGAGCGCGATCTTGGACTGGGTGATGTGATAGCCGGCGCCCAGCGGGTCGGTCGAGGGGTCGAGGAAGGTGTCGATGCGGCGATACTGGTAGTTCTTGAGCAATTGCCAGTCGGTGCCGCGGCTCTGGAACACCGCCGTGACGAGGCCGACGCCTGCGGCGATCACCGCGGCGAAATAGGCCCAGTGCACCCCGGCGAGGAACATCAGCCCGCCGCCCGCCGCCAGCAGCAGGATCGAGGTGCCGAGATCGGGCTGCCGCAGCACGAGAAACGTGGGAAACAGGATCATCAGGACCGGGATCAGCACCCAGAACGGGCGCGAGGTGCGCCGGGCCGGCAGCCAGTCGTAATAAGCGGCCAGCAGCATCACGAGGGTGATCTTCATCAGCTCGGACGGTTGCAGCCGCATGAACCCGAGGTCGATCCAGCGCTGCGCGCCCATGCCGACCGTGCCCATCACCTCGACCAGGATCAGCAGCAGCACCGACACGCCATAGGCGACGACGGCCATGTTGCGCCAGAACCAGATCGGCACCATCGCGACAAGGGTCATCACGAAGAGCCCGAGCGCGAAACGTTCCATCTGTGGTTCGGCCCAGGGCGTGAAGGAGCCGCCCGCGACCGAGTAGAGCATCAGGAAGCCAACCGAGGCGACGCTGATCAGAAGCAGCGTCAGCGGCCAGTTCATGTGCAGCAGCTTGCGCAGACCCGTCGGGGTCGACTTGAGATTATGCTCGAGATAGCTCATGCGCGGTCGCTCACCGGGGCGCCGATATTGGGATGCTCGCGGTGCAGCCGCTCCTGCTGGGCCTTGATCGCGCTGCGGTCGCCGGCGGGATAGGCCGACAGCGGCGGGGTGCCGCCGTAAAGCGCCTGCAGCATCACGTCGCGCGCGATCGGGGCCGCCGCGGTCGAGCCGCCGCCGCCATGTTCGACCACCACCGACACAGCGTAGCGCGGGTTCTCGAAAGGCGCGAAGCTGACGAACAGCGCGTGATCGCGCCGCTCCCAGGGCAGGTCGCTGTTGCGGATCACGCCTGCGGCGCGCTCGGCCTTGGTGATGTTGCGCACCTGGCTGGTGCCGGTCTTGCCGGCCATGCGCAGATCGTCCGCGATGATGCGGCTGCGATAGGCGGTGCCGCGCCGGTCGTTGCAGACCGCGTACATGGCGCGGCGGATCTTGCGCAGGTTGTTTTCGTTCATCCCCATCGAGATGCCGGCGCCGCTCGGCTGCTCGATGCCGTTGATCGTCTTGACCAGGCGCGGGGCGACGTCGCGGCCGGTGGCGATCCGCGCGGACATCACCGCCAGTTGCAGCGGCGAGGCCAGCATGAAGCCCTGTCCGATCGAGGCGTTGGCGGTGTCGCCGACGCGCCAGACATCGCCATGCACGCGCTCTTTCCAGGCGCGGTCGGGGGTCAGCCCCTGCGCCACCGCCGACATCGGCACGTCATGGCGCACGCCCAGACCGAAGCGGTTGGCCATTTCCGAAATCTTGTCGATCCCGACCTTGAGCGCGAGGTCGTAGTAATAGACGTCGCAGCTCTGCTTGAGCGAGTTCAGCAGGTCCATATGCCCGTGCCCCGCGCGTTTCCAGCAGTGGAAGCGGCGGCCCGACACTTCCAGATGGCCCGGGCACCAGACGGTTTCATCCGGCCCCACAAGGCCGTTTTCAAGGGCCGCCATGGCGGTGATCATCTTGAAGGTCGATCCCGGCGGGTAGGTGCCCTGCACGGTCTTGTTGGCCAGCGGGCGATAGGGATCCTCGGTCAACGCGCGGTAGTCCGCGACCGAGATTCCGCGCACGAAGAGGTTCGGGTCGAAGCTGGGCGAGGAGCAGATCGCCGCCAGGTCGCCGTTCTCGCAATCCATCACCACCGCGGCGGCGCTTTCGGTGCCGAGCCGCGCCTGCACATAGCCTTGCAGGTCGGCATCGACTGCCAGTTGCAGGTCGGCGCCCGCAACGCCCTCGCGCCGGTCCAGTTCGCGCATGACGCGCCCCGTCGCGTTGACCTCGACCCGCTTGGCCCCGGCGACGCCGCGCAACACGTCTTCCCGCTTGGATTCCAGCCCCACCTTGCCAATCTGGAAGCGCGGAATCCGCAGCACCGGTTCCGGATCCTCGAGCTGGCTGAGATCGTAGTCGCTGACCGGGCCGACATAGCCGACCACATGGGCAAGGTCCGCGCCGCGCGGATAGACGCGCGTCAGGCCGACTTCGGGGGTAACGCCGGGCAGGGCGGGGGCGTTGACGGCGACCTTGCTGATCGCGTCCCAACTGACCTGGTCGGCGATGGTGACGGGCAGAAAGGGCGCGCTGCGGCGCATTTCGGTCATCGCCCGGTTCAGGTCTTCTTCGTTCAGTTCGACGAGCCGTGACAGATCGGCGATGGTCTTGTCGACATCGCCCGCGTCCTCGCGCACGATCACGATACGATAGCTGGGAGAGTTGCGCGCAACGATGGTTCCGTTGCGGTCGAACACCTCGCCGCGCGCCGGCGGGATCAGGCGGATGTTGATCCGGTTCTCCTCGGCCAGCAGGCGGAACTGGTCGGCCTGGTCGACCTGCATGTAGCGCATCCGCAGCCCGAGCGCGCCCACGAAGGCCAGTTGCACCCCGCCCATCAATGCCGCGCGGCGGCTCATGGTGCGGTGGGTGGCGTCCAGTTCGCGAGGATTGCGGCGCATCAGCGGGCTCCCAGGGTTTCGGCGTCACTGGGAGACAGGCGGCGCACTCCCATGACACCCTGGGTGATCAGCACCACGAGTGGATAGACCAGCATGGTCAGCGCCATCTGGATCAGGTTGAGCACGAACGGGGCCTGGTCGACCAGCAGCAGGCTGAGGGCCAACCGGTTGAGCACCGTGATCGCCACGAGAACGAGGCAGACCGAGGCCCATTCGCCCGCGAAGCTGGTCTCGCCCGGGGTCGTGGCGCGCGATTTCAGGTACTCGCTGCCCAGCAGCACCAGCAGCGCCATCAGCCCCGGCGGGCGCTGCAGCAGCAGATCGGCCGTCAGCATGACCGCCGCGATGCTGGCCGCGGGCACGAAATCGGGCCGGCGGATCGCCCAGGCGAAGGTGAAGGCCAGCAGCAGGTCCGGTGGCGCCCAGCGGCGCGGCTGGGTGTCCAGCGGCAGCAGGTGGAAGAACAGGATCAGCAGGGCCAGGCCGATGAACCAGACCCGCATGAGCCAGACATGGGGAGAGGTCAGCCTATCCATCGGTGGGCTCCTCTGTCGACAGGGGAACCGCAGCCGTGGCGGGCGCGACGATGGTGCCGGGATCGGTGATCCCCTCGGTACCGTGATGGCGCAGAACGCGCAGGAACTCGAGCCGCTCGTAGTCGGCCGACAGCCGCACGCGCAGCCGCCCGGACGGATCGGCCGCGACCTGCCCGATCAGTAGACCCGCGGGAAAGACGCCGCCGTCGCCGGAACTGATCACCCGGTCGCCCGGGCGCACGAGGTCGGGGCTTTCGAGAAAGTCCAGGATCGGCGCGGCCGAATTGTCCCCGGCGACCAGCGCCGACTGTCCCGACGGCTGCACCTGTGCGGGCACCGAACTGGCCGGATCGGTCAACAGGATCACCCGCGCGGTCGTCTGCCCGGTGCCGGAAATCCGGCCGACCAGGCCGATCCCGTCCATCGCGGCCCAGCCATCCATGATGCCGTCGCGCGCCCCGACGTTCAGCAGCACCGATTGCCGGAAAGGCGAGCCCGAATCCGCCATCACGACGCCGGTGACATAGGTCAGGCGCGGGTCCAGCCGGACATTGTTGAGGTCGAGAAGGCGGGCGTTTTCCTGTTCCAGTTGCAGGGCGGCCTCTTTCCAGGCCTGCATCTGGCGCAATTCGCTGCGCAGGTCGCGATTCTGTTCGGACAGGCGCTGGTAGCTCTGGAAATCGCGCACGAGGTTGATGACCCCGGTGACCGGCGCCATCGCCCAGTCCATCCGCGGCACGACCGCGTCGGTCACGCGCGCGCGAAACTGTTCGACACGCGGACTGTCGATGCGCCAGACGAGGAAGATCGCCAGCAGACACAGACAGAGCGCCCCGAGCAGCAGCCGCCGCAGGGGGCCGGTATAGTCATCACGCTGTGATCGGTTCTTGGCCAATGGACCCTCGTTTGCCGCGCCGGGACGCGGATTACCCGATGATCAAAGGGTGCGCGCCCTAGCTGTCGTAGTCAATCGCGTGGCGCAGCTGTTTTTCGTATTCCAGCGCCTTGCCGGTTCCGAGCGCGACGCAGTTCAGCGACTCGTCGGCGATCGACACGGCGAGGCCGGTCTGCTCGCGCAGGGCGAGGTCGAGATCGCCCAGCAGCGCGCCGCCACCGGTCAGCATGACGCCCCGGTCGACGATGTCGGCGGCGAGGTCGGGCGGCGTGGTCTCGAGCGCGGTCATCACCGCCTCGCAGATCTGTTGCACCGGTTCGGCAAGCGCCTCGGCGACCTGAGCCTGGCTGATCTCGATTTCCTTGGGCACACCGTTCAACAGGTCGCGGCCGCGAATCTGCATCGATGCGCCGCGTCCGTCATCGGGCATGCGCGCGCTGCCGATGCTGGTCTTGATCCGTTCCGCGGTGCTTTCCCCGATCAGCAGGTTCTGCTGCCGGCGCAGGTAGGAGATGATCGCCTCGTCCATCCGGTCGCCACCGACGCGGACCGAGCGGGCATAGACGATGTCGCCCAGCGACAGCACCGCGACTTCGGTGGTGCCGCCGCCGATGTCCACGACCATGTTGCCGGTGGGATCGGTGATCGGCATGCCTGCCCCGATGGCCGCCGCGATCGGTTCGGCGATGAGGCCGGCCTTGCGGGCCCCCGCGGACAGGACCGACTGGCGGATCGCGCGCTTCTCGACCGGGGTGGCGCCATGGGGCACGCAGACGATGATCTTGGGCTTGGAAAAGGTGGACCGCTTGTGCACCTTGCGGATGAAGTGCTTTATCATCTCTTCGGCGGTGTCGAAATCCGCGATCACGCCTTCGCGCATCGGGCGGATTGCCTCGATGCTGCCGGGGGTGCGCCCGAGCATGAGCTTGGCGTCCTCGCCCACGGCCAGCACCTTCTTGACCCCGTCCTTGACGTGGTAGGCGACGACCGATGGTTCGGACAGGATTATCCCGCGCCCTTTGACGTAGACCAGGGTGTTTGCCGTGCCGAGATCGATCGCCATGTCGGCCGCGAAGAGTCCGCCAAAATTTCCAAACCAAGACATGCGATCGATCCTGTAGACAACTGCCATTGGGCCTGCGACTCGGGGAGCCGAAGGCCGAGGCTGTTATAGGCTTCTGACCAGGTGGGTGAAAGCAGGTAATGGCCACCGGTAAGCGCCATTTCGCCAGACTGCCCGGTCTTGCGCGCGTGTTCCGGCGTCAGCTTGCGGACTCGGGTCTGTTCGAATGCCGTGGCGCTTGCTAGGCTGAAATCGGGCCGGCGCAGGTTCTTGCGCCGTAAGTTGCAAACGGAGAGATCGCAATGAAAACCGGGATGATCGCGATGGTTGTCGCCTTGGCGACGCTCTGCGCTTCGGTGCTGTCGGCGGCACCGCTGAAACTGACCCCGGCCAATCCTCAGCCGGGGTCGGTCAAGAGCGGGTTGGACGTCAGGTACGGCTATGCGTCGGACAAGTTCAAGTCGATCGATCTGGCGCGGAGCATCTACAACTCGGGCCAGAAGAAGGCGGGTCCGCCGCTGTCCGGACTGGACTATCGCGACACCGATTTCGGCGATATGACGCTGACCTCGACCGCCGCGTGGTACATGACGGCGCAGATAAACGGTTACTACTATTTCCCCGCCGCAGGGGTCTATGACATCGAGTTCTTCGTGAATGACGGGCTGGATGCGCGCATCGGGGGCCAGCGGGTCGGGTATTTCGATGGCATCCAGGGGTGCGAGAGCACCGTCGTGACACAGGTCGAAGCGCCGCAGGCCGGATGGTATGACCTCGACATCTTCTATTACCAGAATGCCGGCACGGCCTGCCTGATGATGAAGATGGGCCCGGCCGGCGGCAAGCGTTCCTGGGTCGAGAACGCCGCCTTCGGCCGGTAGGGCGGCGCGCACGCCGCCCCGGGTGGGGTCAGATGAACACGAAGTCCGATTCGTTGAGGCTGGCGAGCGCCGTGTCTTCGAGCCGCAGAGAGTTGCCGCCGCCGAAATCGAACCGCACGTCGTCGCCGTCGCCGACCACGCGGGCGGTGGCCATCAGGTCCGAGAAGCTGGCGACGCCGACCTCGGAGGCATCGATCCAGATCGTGTCCTCGGCGCTGAAATCCTCGATCTCGTCGCGGCCCTGCGAGAAGATGAAGATGTCGCTGCCCGCGCCTCCCAGCATCTCGTCATTGCCCCGGCCTCCGTCCAGCACGTCATCGCCCGCGCCGCCGACCAGATCATCGCGCCCGGCCCCGCCGTTCAGCGTGTCGTCGCCGTCGCCGCCGGTCAGATCGTCCCGTCCACCACCGCCTTCGAGCGTGTCGTCGCCAGCGCCTCCGTTGAGGTCGTCATTGCCGGCATTGCCCCTGAGGACGTCGTCGCCGCCGAGACCGTCGATATCGTCGTTGCCACGCCGCCCGTTGATCACGTCGGCACCCGATGTGCCGGTCAGATCGTCCGCGCCGTTGGTGCCGGTGATCGGACCGGTCGGTGGCGCAGGGGGCGTGGGCGGCGTCGGAGGCGTGCCGGGACCGTCGAGAAAGACGAACTGGCTTTCATAGGACGCATCCAGTCGAACGTCTTCCAGCAAGAGGCCATTGCCGTTGCCGAAATCGATGCGGGTGCTGTCGCCACCGTCCACGATGGTCGAGGCGGCCAACAGCTCCGCGAAGGACGAGACGCCTGACCCGGCCAGGATCTCGACCGTGTCTTCCCGGCGCAGCAGGTCGATCGTGTCGAAGCCTTCTCCGACAATGAAGATGTCGGCGCCTCGGCCGCCGAACAATTCGTCGTTGCCAGCCCCTCCGTTCAGAATGTCGTTGCCGCTGCCGCCGTTGAGTTCGTCGTTCCCGGCCCCGCCGAACAACTGGTCGCGTCCACCCCGACCGTTGAGTTCGTCATTGCCGGGCGTCCCGTTCAGAATGTCGTTTCCGGGCGTTCCGTAAATCTCGTTCATCGCTTTCAATCCTTGGTTGGTCGCGCAGTCTGGCGGGAAGATCGTTCGACACCGCGTGCAGGGTTTCGGTGAAATTCAGGTATGCCGGCATCGCCGTTTTGGAATATGATTTTGCATGAGCCTCTGATCGGAATTCCCTATCGGAGACACCAGAACCGGATCGGGATGCGGGCGCATGGACACACGGATCACGCTGAAACAGTTGCGGTTTTTCCTCGCCGTTGCGCAGAAACGGCATTTCCGCAAGGCGGCCGAGAGCGAAGGGGTGACACAGCCGTCACTGAGCGCGCAGATCGCCAACCTGGAACATGAACTGGGTTTGCAACTGGTCGAGCGGGGCGGGCGAGAGATCATGCTGACCGCGCCGGGGCGCGAAATCCACGCCCGCGCACAACGCGTGATGGAAGAAGTGCGGGGTCTTGCGGATCTGTCGGTCAGTTTGCGCGCCGGAACGTCCGGCGTTCTGAATGTCGGTGTGTCGTCCACGGTCGGCCCGTACCTGATGCCGCATGTCGTGCGCGACCTGCACCGCAGCTATCCCGACATGGGCCTGTTCATCCGCGAGGGCGCGCCGCGCGCGCTGGAGGTCGAACTGCTGCAAGGCGAGCACGATATCATCATCTCGCAGCTGCCTCTGCGCAGCTCGGATGTGATGACGGTTCCGGTGTTCCGCGAACCGCTGTTCCTGGTCGTGGCCGACGATCACAGGCTGGCCGGGCAGGGCGCGGCGCAGGACAGCGACCTTGCGGGTATGCCCGTTCTTACCCTGGGGCAGGGATATGCGCTGAACGATATCGTCACATCGCTGTGCGCGGATCTCGGGGCGACCCTGATGGTGAACTACCAGGGCACGAGCCTGGACGCGCAACGCCAGATGATCGGGATGGGCATGGGCTGCGGGTTTCTACCGGCGCTCTACATAGAGTCCGAAATCCGGGGCAGGGATTCCTCCGTCGCGATCGTGCCGTTCCGGCCCGGGCGGTTGAACCGGACCGTCGGATGCGCCTGGCGGCGCTCGACCGGGCGGATGCGGTTGATCGAGCTTCTGGTAGAGCAGTTGCGCGGCACGATCCGGGACAAGTTCGGCCCCATCGTGACCGCGCTCTGATCACGGCCCACCGGGCGCGGACCAGAGCGGCCCGCGCCCGGTGGGTGTCAGGACACGTCCTTGTAGCTGATCTCGCGCGTGTCGCTGCCCGGCGCGGATTTCTCGCGCCGCACGATCAGCCGGTTCAGCGCGTTGACATAGGCCTTGGCGCTGGCGACCACGGTGTCTGTATCCGCCGACTGGCCGGTGACGATGCGCCCGTCCTCTTCCATGCGCACGCTGACGGTGGCCTGTGCGTCTGTGCCTTCGGTCACCGCGTGCACCTGGTAGAGCTGCAGTTGCGCAGTGTGCGGAAACAGGGCCTTGACCGCGTTGAAGGTCGCGTCGACCGGACCGTCGCCGGTCTGGGTGGTGGAGTGTTCGACGCCGTCGATCTCCATCACCAGGTCCGCCTTCTGCGGTCCCTTGGTGCCGCACACCACCTGCAGCGACTTGATCTTGAGCCGGTCGTTTTCCGGGTCTTCACCGACGCGCATCAGCGCGATCAGATCGTCGTCATAGACTTCCTTCTTGCGGTCGGCGAGTTCTTTGAAACGCACGAACACGTCCTTGAGCTGGTTGTCGCCCAGTTCGAACCCGAGATCGGACAGCTTCGCGCGCAGCGCCGCGCGTCCGGAATGCTTGCCCATCACCAGGTTGGTTTCCGACAGGCCCACGTCCGAGGGGCGCATGATCTCGAAATTCTCGGGGTTCTTCAGCATCCCGTCCTGGTGGATGCCGCTTTCATGGGCAAAGGCGTTCTTGCCCACGATGGCCTTGTTGAACTGCACCGGGAAGCCGCTGACGGTCGCGACACGACGGCTGATGTTCATGATCTTGGTGGAGTCGATGCCGGTGGTCCAGGGCATGATGTCGTGCCGCACCTTCAGCGCCATCACGACCTCTTCCAGCGCGGTGTTTCCGGCCCGTTCGCCGAGACCGTTGATCGTGCATTCGATCTGGCGCGCACCGCCCGCCACGGCGGCGAGGCTGTTGGCGGTCGCCATGCCCAGGTCGTTGTGGCAGTGGGTGGCGAACACCACCTCGTCGGCGCCGGGCACGGTGGCGATCAGGCGCTTGATCAGGTCGGCGCTTTCCACCGGGGCGGTATAGCCCACCGTATCGGGGATGTTGATCGTCGTGGCGCCGGCCTTGATCGCGATCTCGATCACCCGGCAGAGATAGTCCCATTCGGTCCGCGTGGCATCCATCGGCGACCATTGCACGTTGTCGCAGAGGTTGCGGGCGTGGGTCACGGTTTCGTGGATGCGGTCGGCCATCTCGTCCTGGGTCAGGTTTGGAATGGCGCGATGCAGGGGCGAGGTGCCGATGAAGGTGTGAATGCGCGGCTGACGCGCATGTTTCACCGCGTCCCAGCAGCGGTCGATATCGGCGATATTGGCGCGGGCGAGGCCGCAGATGACCGAATTCCTCGCGTTGGCCGCGATGTCAGACACGGCCTGGAAATCACCCTCGGAGGCGATCGGGAAGCCAGCCTCGATGATGTCCACGCCCATGTCGTCGAGCAGCCCTGCGATTTCGAGCTTCTCGTCATGGGTCATCGTGGCGCCGGGGCTCTGTTCGCCGTCGCGCAGGGTCGTGTCGAAGATCAGGACGCGGTCCTTGTCTGCAATCTGTGTCATGTCGGAGTCTTTCGTTTCTGTCCTATAGCCATGGCGCGCGGGCTGCATCCTCTGAGCGGGCGCGCCTGAATGGCACGCTCAGAGGCGCATTAGGAACAGCAAGCCGCACGCGGAACATCCGCAGAGCGCGGACGAAACGGCGATATGGGCGGCGTTGGTCATGGGGACAGGTTATATCGGCCATGGCACAAATGGGAAGGCCGAATTTTCTCATCATTCGGCGAGTGCGCGATCGGCACGGGGTTTTCACCGGCACGAGGCTGGACCTCGCGCCGAACCCGGTTAAGTCCAAGGGCATGGAACGTGTATTGATCATCGGAAACTCGGGTGGGATCGGTTCGGCGCTCGAGTCCGCGCTGCGCGCGCGGGGCAGCGAGGTAACCGGCCTGTCCCGGTCGCAGGACGGGTTCGACGTCACCGACGAGGCCGCCGTGGCCGAGGGGATGGCGCGGCTTGACGGAGAGTTCGATCTGATTTTCATTGCGACAGGTGCGCTCGAGATCGGGGGCGCGGGGCCGGAAAAGACGGTCAAGGCGATATCGGCAGAGGCGATGGCGGACCAGATGGCACTGAACGTCATCGGGCCCGCGCTGGTGATGAGACATGCCTTTGACCTTATGCCGCGGAATCGCCGGTCGGTCTTTGCGGCGCTGTCCGCACGGGTCGGCTCGATCGGCGACAACCGGTTGGGCGGCTGGATCAGCTATCGAGCCTCCAAGGCGGCGTTGAACCAGGTGATCCACACCGGCGCGATCGAACTGGCGCGCAGCCACAAGCAGGGGGTCTGTGTCGCCTTGCATCCCGGCACGGTCAGAACCGCCTTCACCGAGAAATATCTGGGTCGTCATCCTTCGGTCGCTGCCGAGGACGCGGCGCAGAATCTGCTGGGGGTGCTCGACGGGCTGACGCCCGAGCAGAACGGTGGTTTCTACGACTGGGCCGGAAAGCCGGTGCCCTGGTGACCCGGCTGGTTCTTGTTCTCGGCGATCAACTGTCGAAGAGCCTGTCCGCTTTGCGAAAGGCCGATCCGTCAAGCGACGTGGTGGTGATGGCCGAGGTCGCGGACGAGAGCGTCTATGTCCGGCACCATCCCAAGAAGATCGCGCTGATCCTGGCCGCGATGCGCAAGTTCGCGGCGCGACTGGAACAAGATGGCTGGCGCGTGGCCTACACGCGGCTCGACGATCCGGAGGCCGGTAGCTCGATCTGCGCCGAGATTTTGCGCCGGGCCGAAGAGCAGGGCGCAGACGAGGTTCTGGTCACCACGCCCGGAGAATGGCGCCTGATCGAGGCGCTCAGGCATTGCCCGATCAAGATTCGGTTTCACGCCGACGACCGCTTCATCGCGTCGCGCACGGATTTCGAAACCTGGGCCGAGGGGCGCAAGCAGTTGCGCATGGAGTATTTCTATCGCGAGATGCGCAGGAAGACCGGTCTGCTGATGGAGGAGGACGAGCCCGCGGGCGGGCAGTGGAACTTCGATTCCGAGAACCGCAAACCACCGCCCGAGGGGGTCGACCATTCCGGGCCCATGCAGTTCACGCCCGACGAGGTCATCGAGGAGGTGCTCGATCTGGTCGAGTCCCGGTTCTCGGATCATTTCGGTGACCTGCGCCCGTTTCACTTTGCCACCGATCAGGCACAGGCGCGCCGCGCGCTTGCGCATTTCATTCGCCACGCGCTGCCCCGCTTCGGCGACTACCAGGACGCGATGATGCGCGGCGAGCGCACACTCTATCACGCGGTGATCTCGCCCTACCTGAATATCGGGCTTCTCGACCCGATGGAGGTTTGCAAGGCGGCCGAACAGGCCTGGCGCGACGGGGATGTGCCGATCAACGCAGCCGAAGGCTTCATCCGGCAGATTCTCGGCTGGCGCGAATTCGTGCGCGGGATCTACTTCCTGCAGGGCCCGGACTATACCGGGCTGAACGCGCTTGGACACGACGCCGACCTGCCATCGGTCTATTGGGGCGGCGAGACAGGGATGCGCTGCATGGAACAGGCGGTGACCCAGACGCGCGAGGATGCCTATGCGCACCATATCCAGCGCCTGATGGTAACGGGAAACTTCGCGCTTCTCGCGGGCATCGACCCGGCGCAGGTGCATGAGTGGTATCTGGCGGTCTATGCGGATGCGTTCGAATGGGTGGAAGCGCCCAACACGATCGGGATGAGCCAGTTCGCCGATGGCGGGATCGTCGGCTCAAAGCCCTATGTCAGCAGCGGCGCCTACATCAACCGGATGTCGGACTACTGCAAGGCCTGCGACTACAAGGTGAGCGTCAAGACGGGCGAGGGCGCCTGTCCGTTCAACCTGCTCTACTGGCATTTCCTCAATCGTCACCGCGATCGCTTCGAAAGCAACCCTCGCATGGGCAACATGTACCGCACCTGGGACCGGATGGACGCCGAGCGGCGCGATACTGTGCTATCGGACGCCGGCGCGCTTCTGGCTCGGTTGAACCAAGGCGAGCCGGTGTAGGTTCGCGCGCAACGTGCGGTGTCAGCCGTCCGAGGCGGGGGCCTCGTCAGGCGCGGCCGGGGTGTCGTCCTCGGCGGCCGGCGGGGCGCCGTTCGTCAGCGCGCCGTTGTCCCAACGCCCGGTTTCCTCTTCGCCGCTGGCATAGCGCATTGTGCCCGGTCCCTGGCGTTTGCCGTTCTCGAACATGCCTTCATAGACGTCGCCATTGGCATAGGTCGCGATGCCTTCGCCGCTGATCTCTCCATCCTTCCACGTGCCCGAATAGCGAAAGCCGTCCGCCATGACGATTTCGCCCGTGCCGTCGCGCTGGCCGCGGCGGAAACTGCCGGTATAAACCGATCCGTCGACATAGGTCGCCTTGCCTTCGCCGTGTCGCTGACCGTTCTCCCACTCGCCTTCATAGCGATAACCGTCGGCATAGGTCATGACGCCCTGCCCGTGGTTCAGCGCGTTCTTGAACTCGCCCTTGTACACGACGCCATTGGCGTAGATCGCGGTGCCGCTGCCCTCGATGACGCCGGCGACCCAGTCGCCCTCGTAGGAGGAGCCGTCGGTGTAGGTGATCTTGCCGACCCCATGAGCGAGATCGTTGCGGAAATCCCCGACATAGATCGAGCCGTCCGGATAGGTGACCTGTCCGACGCCCTCGATCTGCCCATTGGTCCAGGCGCCGGTATAGACATAGCCGTCCTGGCCAGTGAAGGTACCCGTGCCTTCCCGACGGTCCTCGACGAAGCTGCCCTCGTAGACATCGCCATTGGCGTATTCGACGCGCCCTTGGCCTTGTCGCCGACCGCCGACGAATTCGCCCGTGTAGACATCGCCATTGGGCTGGGTCAGCGTTCCGGTGCCGTCGAACTGGCCGTTCTTCCAGCCGCCGGAATAGGTCACTCCATCGGGCAGGGTCAACGTGCCCTGGCCCCACCGTTTGCCATCCTGCATCTCGCCGTCATAGACAGCACCATCGGCGAAGGTGATTTCGCCCTTGCCCTGCTTGACCCCGTCGACCCAGTCGCCGCGGTATTCATAGCCCTCCGCCGTGCGCATCACGCCGGTGCCGTGATGCCCGGCATTTCGAAAGCCGCCCTCATAGCGGGAGCCATCGGCATAGATCACCGTGCCGCGCCCGTTGATGGCCCCGTCGCTCCATTCGCCGTCATAGGTGCCACCGTCTGCAAAGGTGATCTTGCCGGCGCCATGCGGTTTGCCCTTGGCGAATTCGCCCTCGTAGACCGAGCCGTTCGGGAACCAGGCAGTGCCGCGGCCCTTGATTTCGCCCTCTTCCCACTCACCGGAATAGCGGTAGCCGTTGGGCAGGGTATAGGTGCCCGTGCCATGCTGAAGACCGCCGCGGAAGGTGCCCTCGTAGACGCCCCCGACATCGTCCTGGGTGGTCAGAACCTGGCCGTTCTCGTTCTGGGCCTGAGCCGCGAGGGACCACAGGGTCAGGCCGAAGGCGGCGGCGCAAAGCCGGAATGTCGCGCTGTGCTGCATCGTCATGCGTGTCCTGTTGCCTGCTCGCGGGCATTTTGACCCGTTTGTGTTGAAATTAGGTGTTCGTGCTCCGGGGAGCAATGTCTTTTGCCCCGTCTCCCTTCCCCTCCGGCGGCGATCTGCTAAATGGCAGCAGATGGTTTTGGGCAAGAGGGCAGGATGACCGAGCGATTTCGCGTGACCTTGGCACAGTTGAACCCGGTCGTCGGCGACCTCGCCGGAAACGCCGCGCAGGCCCGTGACGCGTGGTCCGAGGGACGCGCGGCCGGGGCCGACCTGGTGGCGCTGCCCGAGATGTTCATCACCGGGTACAACGCGCAGGACCTGGTGCGCAAACCGGCGTTCCACACCGCCGCGATGGAAACCGTGCGCCAGCTTGCGGTCGACTGCGCCGACGGTCCGGCGCTGGCCATCGGCGGGCCCTGGGTCGAAGGCACGGGTCTGTTCAACGCCTACATGATCCTCAAGGACGGGCGGATCGCCAGCACGGTGCTGAAACACCACCTGCCCAACGAAACCGTGTTCGACGAGGTTCGGATCTTCGACGCGGGACCGCTCGGCGGGCCCTATTCGGTGGGCGACACCCGGATCGGCAGCCCGATCTGCGAGGATGCCTGGCACGAGGATGTAGCCGAAACGCTGGCCGAGACCGGGGCCGAGTTCCTGCTGGTGCCCAACGGATCTCCCTACTACCGCGGCAAGTTCGACACCAGGCTCAACCACATGGTCGCAAGGGTGGTCGAGACCGGTCTGCCGCTGATCTACCTGAACATGGTCGGCGGGCAGGATGACCAGGTGTTCGACGGTGGCAGTTTCGCGCTCAATCCGGGCGGTGCCCTGGCGGTGCAGATGCCGCTGTTCGACCGTGCGATCACCCATGTCGACCTGGAACGCGGCGATGACGGCTGGCGCATCGTGCCGGGAGTCGAGCACAGGCATCCCGATCCGTACGAGCAGGACTATCGTGTCATGGTGACGGGGCTGCGCGACTACGTGGCCAAGTCGGGCTTTCACAAGGTTCTGCTGGGCTTGTCGGGTGGGGTGGACAGCGCCATCGTCGCGGCCATCGCTGTCGACGCGCTGGGGGCCGAGAATGTGCGCTGCGTGATGCTGCCGTCGGAATACACCAGCCGTGAGAGCCTCGCCGATGCCGAGGCGGTCGCCGAGGCGCTGGGCTGCCGGTATGACCACGTCCCGATCACCAAGGGCAGGGCGGCGATCACCGAAACGCTGGCGCCGCTGTTTGACGGGCTCAAGCCGGACCTGACCGAGGAAAACATCCAGTCCCGCCTGCGCGGGCTGCTGCTGATGGCGTTGTCCAACAAGTTCGGCGAGATGCTTCTGACCACGGGCAACAAGTCCGAGGTGGCGGTCGGCTATGCCACGATCTACGGCGACATGGCGGGCGGCTACAACCCGATCAAGGATCTCTACAAGACACGGGTGTTCGAAACCTGCCGCTGGCGCAACGCCAACCATCGCGACTGGATGATGGGGCCCGAGGGCGAGGTGATTCCGCCCAACGTGATCTCCAAACCGCCGACGGCGGAACTGCGCGAGGATCAGAAGGACAGCGACAGCCTGCCGGATTATCCCGAGCTGGACGCGATCCTCGAGATCCTCGTGGATCGGGACGGGTCGATCGCCGATTGCGTCGCTGCGGGCTTCGCGCGCGAGACCGCGCAGAAGGTCGAGCGGCTGATCTATCTGAGCGAATACAAGCGGTTCCAGTCGGCACCCGGGCCGCGCCTGACCAAGCGAGCGTTCTGGCTGGATCGCCGGTATCCCATCGTCAACCAGTGGCGCGATCCCAGCTGATGATGACGAGCGTGCCCTGACCGGCGCTCACTCCCACCAGCGATCGATTCGGGCGATGTCGTCGTCCGACCAGCCGAAGTGGTGCGCGAACTCGTGAATCGTCACGTGGGCGATCAGGTCGTCCAACTCCACATCCCCGCGCGAGCGCCACTCGGCCAGGATAGGTTCGCGGAACAGCCAGACCGTGTCCGGCCCCATCGGCTGGTCCCAGACCGATTTCTCTGTCATCGGCACGCCTTCATACAGGCCGGTGAGATCCAGCGGATGCGCGACGCCGAGCTCGCGCAGAATCTGCCGGTCGGGCCAGTCCGCCACGCGCAGTGCGACCTCGCGCGCCGCCGGAAGGAAGGCGGATGGCAGCGCATCGACGGTGGTGCGGGCCACGGTCTCGAAATGGGCGAGCGATTTGTCCGGTGTCATGGTTCGCATATGGGCCAATCCGGTGCCGTCGAAAAGGGCTGTTTGCGCCGGGGCTTTACGTCGTCCGGCACCCGTGTCTAGGTGGTGCCATGCCCGGTCCGGCCCTTACCCCCTTTCACAGCGATCCATCCCTGCCCGCGCGGGTTGACGTGGTCGTGATCGGTGGCGGCATCATCGGCGTCAGCACGGCGCTGGAACTGGCCGAGCGGGGGCAGTCAGTTCTGCTTTGCGAGAAGGGCCAGATCGGCGGCGAGCAATCCAGCCGCAACTGGGGCTGGGTACGCATCTCGCGTCGAGATCCGCGAGAGATCCCGATGATGATCGAGGCGATCCGGGCTTGGGACGACATGGATCGCCGCACCGGGCGCAAGACCGGCTATACCCGCACCGGTATCCTGTTCACCGCGCCGACCGACAGGACCTATGCCCAGTTCGATCGCTGGACGCGGCACCTTGCTCCCCACCAGATCGAATGCCGCATGGTGTCGGGCGACGAGCTCGACCGCCTGTTGCCGGGACACCGGATGACGGTAAAGGGCGCGCTCTACACGCCGCTCGACGGGCGGGCCGAGCCGCAATGGGCCGCACCTGCCATCGCCGAGGCGGCCCGTGCGGCGGGCGCTTCGGTTCTGACGGGCTGTGCGGTGCGGTCGCTCGACATGGTGGGCGGTCGCGTCGCCGGCGTGATCACCGAGCGCGGACGGGTGGCCTGCGACGCGGTGGTGCTGGCGGGCGGTGCGTGGTCGCGGCTCTTTGCCGGCAACGCGGGGATCGACCTGCCGCAGCTCAAGGTGCTGAACACGGTCATGCGCACGACGCGGGTCGAGGGGCCGGAGACCTCCGTCTGGGCCGACGGCTTTGCGCTGCGCAAGCGCGCCGACGGAGGCTATACCGTCGCCTCGGGCACCGAGAATACGGTCGATCTGGTCCCCGACAGTTTCCGCCTTGCGCGGCGTTTCCTGCCCGCGTTGCGCGAGGATTGGCGCAGCCTGCGTTTTCGGCTGTCTTCGCGCTGGCGCGAAGAGGCGCGCGAGCCGCGCAGTTGGCGGCCCGACGAGGAAACCCCGTTCGAGCGTACCCGCGTGCTCGACCCCGCCCCCAGCCAGCGCGCGCTGCGACAAAGCTGGGCCGACGCCGGACGCGCGTTCCCGTTCCTCGCACAGGCTGAAGTCGTGCAGAGCTGGGCCGGGCTGATCGACGTGACGCCGGATGCGATCCCGGTCATATCGACCATTGATGCGCTGCCCGGCCTGCATATCGCGACCGGCTTTTCCGGTCACGGCTTTGGCATCGGCCCCGGCGCGGGGCGGCTGATGGCCGACCTGGTGACGGGTGCGCCGCCTATCGTAGACCCGGACCCATTCCGGTTTTCGCGATTCCTCGATGGCAGCGTCGTGCGGCCGGATCACGGGTTCTGAGCCGGGCTCAGCCCTGCGCCGCTGCCGTGACGGCGATTTCGACTTTCCAGTCGGGGCTTGCCAGACCGCAGATCAGCAGTGTCGAACACGCCATGTGACCTTCGAGCATCCGGTCGCGCACCTGGCGGAAGATCGGCACCCCGGCCGGATCGCTGACCATCGCCAGTACATCGACGATATCGGTCTTGGTCATGTCGGCGGCCGCGAGAATGGCGAAGATGTTGATCCAGGCCTGTTCGTGCTGCGCTTCCGCATTGGCCGGGAGTGTGCCGTCTGTGGAGACGCCGACCTGGCCCGAGACGCGCAGCGTGCGTGCGCCTGCCGGGACTTCGACGGCCTGGCTGTAGGCGGAAAACGATGCCGGCGCGTTCGGGGTCTTGATGGTCCTGTTCATTCCGTCGCCTTTCAGGGGGGGGCGAGTCCGCGCTGCGGTCTCGCCCGGTGGTCGCGTCAGAGAAGCAACTGGTAGCTGTGCGGCGTGTAGTGATAACCATCGCCTTGGGTTTCGACATAGCCGATCCCGGGCCAGGGCATGTGGTAGCCGATCATCGGCACGTTGTCGGCGGCCAGCATGTCCAGCAGTTTGCGCCGCGTCTTGGCCGCCGCCTCCTTGTCGCGGTCGAACTTGACCTCCCAGTCCGGATGCGCCAGCGACCACACGTAGTGGTTGGTGAAATCCGCGCCGATCAGCAGCTGCTTGCCGTCGTTGTCCAACATGTAGGCCATGTGACCGGGCGTGTGGCCGAACGCCTCGACCGCCGTGATGCCGCTGGCCACGTCGGTTCCGGGATCGATCATCGTCGTCTGTTCGGCCAGGGGGCGCATCTGCGCCTCGAAGGTTTCATTGCCGGACATGTCCCAGGCATCGAACTCGGCCGCGCCTGTCACGTAGCGCGCGTTGGGATAGGTCGGCGCTCCCTCGTTCATCAGGCCGCCGATATGGTCGCCATGCATGTGGGTGATCACCACAACGTCGACCATGTCGGGCGTATATCCCGCCGCCGCCAGCGCCGCCGTCGTGCCCGCGGCACTGAGCCCGGTGTCGAACAGCACGAGTTCGGAGCCGGTATTGACCACGGTGGGGGTAAAGAAGAACTGCGCCTGGTCGGTCGGCAGGTTGGCCGCGGTCGACACCTCGGCGAATTCTTCGGGCGTGGCGTTCATGCCGAAAATGGTCTGCGGGTCCGGAACCGCCCGAGTGCCCGCCAGGATGGTCGTGACGTCGAACTCGCCAAGCTTGACCCGATTGTAGGGAGCGGACCCCGCGTCCATCATCGGGGCCGCGGCCTTGACGCGGCTCGCCGTCGCCGCGAGGGGCAGGGCGGCCGCCCCAGCGAGGGCTGCGCGTCGGGTGAGTTTGGCACGTATGAGGGACATTCTGGGACCTCCTGTTACTTCCTTCATGCGCCGAAGTTAGCACGGCCGTTGAAAAAGGCGACACGCCCGATGCAAAAGCCTCGCACAATCGCTGTGCACGGAACACTGCGAGTCACTTCCCGCGTGAAATAGGCGACGCCGGGGTGTATCAAGGTCATGGAGTGAATGCATTGCGGTCCGGCGCTGTTACGAACACGGATCGCGTTGGAGGTGAGCGATGGAATCCAAGGATGCAATGCGGACGCAGGTGACATCAAGCCATTGGGGGGCGTTCGAGGTCGATGTCGAGGACGGCCGCATCATTGCGACACGTCCCTTCGCCGAGGACCCGCATCCCAGCGCGATACCCGCGATCCTGCCGGAGGCCGTGCACCACAGATCCCGCATCGCGCGTCCGTCGGTGCGGCGCGGATGGCTCAAGTCCCGCGACCGTGGCGGGCGGGGCAGCGACGACTTCGTCGACCTGCCCTGGGACGAGGCGCTCGACATCGCGGCGGACGAGCTCGACCGGGTGCGCAAGACCCATGGCAACGAGGCGATCTTCGGCGGCTCCTATGGCTGGGGCTCGGCCGGGCGGTTCCACCATGCACAGAGCCAGGCGCACCGGTTCCTCAACAAGATCGGTGGCTATGTCGCATCGTTCGGCAGCTATTCGACCGGCTGCGCCCAGGCGATCATGCCGCATGTTCTGGGCGGCCCGTTCCTGAAGTTCCTCTACGAGCACCAGGACGGATGGGAGACCATCTGCGAGCACACGGAAACGCTCGTGATGTTCGGAGGGATCAATCCGAAGAACGCGCAGGTCAGCATGGGTGGTGTCACACGGCACGAAACCGCACACTGGTTCGACCGCTTCGCCGAAAAGGGCATGCGCTGCATCAACGTTTCGCCGCAAAGGACCGATGCGCCGGAGGGCTGCGAGTGGATACCGGTCACGCCCGGATCGGACACCGCCCTGATGCTGGCCCTCGCGTATGTGCTCGAGACAGACGGGCTGACCGACCGGTCTTTCCTCGATCGCTGCACGGTCGGCTTCGACCGGTTCCGCCCCTACTTGATGGGCCAGAGCGACGGCGCGCCCAAGTCACCGGAGTGGGCGGCCCCGCTCTGCGGCGTCGACGCCCAGACGATCCGGGCGCTGGCGCATCGGATGGCGTCAACCCGCACGCTGATCACCGTGGCGTGGTCGTTGCAGCGGGCCGAGCATGGCGAGCAACCCTACTGGATGTCCGCGGTGTTGGCGGCAATGCTGGGACAGGTGGGGTTGCCGGGTGCCGGCGTCGGATATGGCTATGGTGCCATCGGCGGCGTTGGAAAGTCGTTCAAGGGGCTGCGGGGCATGACCTTTTCGCAGGGTGAAAACCCGGTGCAGACAGTCATACCGGTCGCGCGGATCGGGGACATGCTGCGCAATCCGCGGCAGCCCTATGATTTCAACGGGCGGCGCGAGCCCTATCCGGATATCAAGCTGATCTACTGGGCCGGCGGCAACCCGTTTCACCATCACCAGGACCTGAACGCGCTGCACGACGCCTGGACGCGTCCGCAGACGATCATCGTGCATGATCCGTGGTGGACGGCGACGGCGAAACGCGCCGACATCGTGTTCCCGGCGACCACGCCCTATGAGCGCGCTGATATCGGGCGCGCGAATCTCGACGATTACATGTTCCACATGCCGCAACTGATCCCGCCGGTCGGCGAGGCCCGCGACGACTACGAGATTTTTGCAGCCCTTGCCGAGCGGTTGGGGCATGGCGAAGAGTTCACCGAGGGCCGCTCGTCCGCGGAGTGGATAGAGCTGCTCTACGAAGAGTTCCGCGGCCTTGCGCGCGAGGAAGGGGTCGATGTGCCTGACCTCGACACGCTGAGGGAACGCAACTGGATGCGGCTCCCGATTGCCGCCAGGGGGCCCAACCGCACGCTGCTGGCGCCGTTCCGCGAAGACCCCGAGGCGCACCCGCTGCAGACTCCTTCGGGCAGGATCGAGATATTCTCGGAAACGATCGAAGGCTTCGGATATGCCGATTGTCCGGGCCATCCGGTCTTTCTGCCCCCGGGCGAGTGGCGTGGAACCGCGACGGGCGCCGCCCCGCTGCACCTCGTGTCGCCGCAGCCCGGCGACAAGCTGCACAGCCAGCTCGAAAGCGCGCTGGCCGATGTCGCGGGCGCGCGCCCCGAATCCGTGATCATCCATCCGGCGGATGCCGCGGCCAGGGCGATCACCACGGGAGATCTTGTGCAGGTGTTCAACGCCCGCGGCGCCTGTCGCGCCCGCGCGGTCCTGTCCGAAGACATCCTGCAGGGCGTCGTTGCCTTGCCGACCGGCGCCTGGTTCGGCGATCCGGGCGACAACATCGACCCGCATGGCAACCCGAACGTGCTGACACGCGATGTCGGAACGTCGCGGCTGGGCCAGGGATGCAGCGCGCACTCCGCGCTGGTCGATGTCGCACCGCTGAACGACTGATGACGGTATTGATCGGTCGGCTGATCCAAAGGGCGTGCCGCTCCCTTTGGATTTGTTGACGGCCGGCGGACGAATCGCGCTACTGTTCGGAAAAAGTCAGTTTCGAGGGACGAGTGACAACAGGCGGCAGGATGCCGCTGGGAGGAGACTGCGACATGAACCTGAGACCCGATCCGACCTTTCATGCAACTCCGAAACTGGCCATGGCGGCGCCGCCGGAAACGCTTGCCTTCACCCTGATGCTCAGTCCCGACGGCGCGCAGCCCGACGGTCTTGCAGTGGTCGACGTGAACCCGAACTCCGACACTTACGGCCAGATCGTCCACAAGGTGATCATGCCAAACACGGGCGACGAGTTTCACCATTTCGGTTGGAACGCCTGTTCCTCGGCGCTGAGTCCGCTGACCGGCCACGCCTTTCTGGAACGCCGCTACCTGATCATTCCGGGCATCCGGTCCAGCCGCATCTACATCATCGACGTCAAGGAGCCGCTGAAGGCGAAGATCCACAAGATCATCGAACCCGAGGAGGTCTTTGCCAAGACCGGCTATTCGCGGCCGCACACGATCCATTGCGGTCCCGAGGGCATCTATGTTTCGACGCTGGGCGGAAGAGGCGAAGACGGCACCGACGGGCCTCCGGGCATCTTCATCATGGATTGCGAGACCTTCGACATCCTCGGACGCTACGAGATGGATCGTGGCCTCCAGGACAAGCACTATGATTTCTGGTGGAACCTGCCACGCGACTACATGGTCAGCAGTGAATGGGGGCTACCGCCGCAATTCGAGAACGGGATCGTCGCCGAGGACTTGCTGAGCAACAAGTACGGCCACAGCATCCATTTCTGGGATTTGCGCGGCCGCAAGAACATCCAGACCATCGACCTGGGCGAGAATCACCAGATGGCGCTGGAGATCCGCCCGGCGCATGATCCGGCCAAGCAGTACGGCTTCTGCGGCGTGGTCGTGGACACGACCAACCTGCAGGGCGCGATCTTCACCTGGTGGCGCAACGAGGATGGCAGCTTCGAGACCAGGAAGACAATCACCATCGATCCGCAACCCGCTTCGGCCGACGACCTGCCCGACCTGCTCAAGGGGTTCGAAGCGGTGCCGCCGCTGGTCACCGATATCGATCTCAGCCTCGATGACCGGTTTCTCTACGTCTCCTGCTGGGGCACGGGCGAGATGCATCAATACGACGTGTCCGACCCGATGAACCCGAAACTGGCCGGCAAGGTCGAGATCGGCGGAATCGTCAAGAAGACGCCGCACCCCAACGGCAAGACCTTCGGGTACGGTCCGCAGATGGTCGAGATCAGCCGCGATGGAAAGCGGGTCTATTGGACCAACTCGCTCTATTCCACTTGGGACGATCAATTCTATCCGGGCGACCGGGGCGGGGCGATGGTCATGGCCAACGTGGGTGACGATGGCGGTTTGACCCTGGCCGAGGATTTCTGGGTCGAGTTCCCGAAAGGCTATCGCAGCCACCAGATCCGGCTTGAAGGGGGCGACTGTTCGACCGACAGTTTCTGCTATCCCAACACCTGACCGTGGCGGCCGAACCTTCGCTGGCGGCCCTGTGGTGGGCCGTCATCGGCGTCGGGCTGTTTCACGGGGCCAATCCCGGCATGGGCTGGCCCCTGGCGGTTTCCGCCGCACTCATGGAACAGCGCCGCAGCGCGCTGCTCATCGCGCTGATGATGCTCGGCCTCGGGCATTTCCTCGCGATGGCGGTTATCCTGGTCCCGTTCTCGGCGATGTATGCCCTGGTCGAATGGCAACGTGAGATCAGGATAGGTGCCGGTGCGCTCGTCATGGCCGTCGGCGTGTATCTCCTGATCAGCCGCCGTCACCCGCGGTTTCTGGCGCGGATCAAACCCGAACGGCTGGCGCTCTGGTCGTTCCTCGCGGCGATCGCCCATGGCGCGGCGCTGATGCTGGTGCCGATCTATCTGGGCCTTTGCCGCCTTGACGAACTGGATGCGGGGCATCGCGCCGCCACCGGCCTGATGGCCGAGAATTTCAGCACGGCGATCGCGGTCGCGATGGTGCACACCGCCGCAATGACAGTTGCCGGCGGCGTGATCGCGGTTGGGGTCTATGCGTGGATGGGCCTGAGCGTGTTATCGCGCACCTGGTTCAACCTCGACGTTCTGTGGGCGTTGAGCCTGATCCTCGTCGGGGCGCTCGGCATCTGGCCGGCCGTCCAGGCGACGTGATCCGCGCGCGCGATCGCCCGTTGTGACCCCGCATCCGCCACGCTAGCGTGGCCGCACACGTGCAATCCGTCGCGCCAGACCCCAAGGAGACCGACATGACAGATATCATTCGCGCCCATACCAACGACCGCATGAGCCAGATCGTGCGACATGGCGACACGATCTATCTGGCAGGCCAGGTCGGAACACCGGGGGCCAGTGTCACCGAACAGACGCACGATTGCCTGCAAAAGGTCGAAACACTGCTTGCCGAGGCCGGCAGCGACAAGACTCGGATCCTCCAAACCACGATCTGGCTGGCCGACATGGCGGATTTCGCTGAAATGAATGTGGTTTGGGACGCGTGGGTGCCCAAGGGTCATGCCCCGGCGCGGGCCTGCGGCGAGGCGAAACTGGCCACCCCGGACTACCTTGTCGAATTCATCGTGGTCGCCGCCCGCACCTGAATTTGCCGTCTTGGCGTCGCCGATGCACGGCGGTATGTCTCGGGTCCCCAACCCGAGCAGGAGGCCGCCTTGGATACCGAAACGCGCATCTCGCACCTCATAGCGACCGAAATCGGCGCCCGTCCCGAGCAGGTGGCAGCGGTGATCGGATTGCTCGACGATGGTTCCACGGTTCCTTTCGTGGCGCGGTATCGCAAGGAGGCGACCGGTGGGCTGGACGACACGCAGCTGCGAACCCTGTCGGACCGATTGACCTACCTGCGCGAGCTGGAAGCAAGGCGGGCGGCGATTGGCGAGTCGATCCGCGCGCAGGACAAGATGACCGACGATCTCGCACGCGCCATCGCCGGTGCGACCACAAAGGCCGAGCTCGAGGACATCTATCTTCCGTTCAAGCCCAAGCGGCGCACCAAGGCGATGATCGCGCGCGAGAATGGGCTCGAGCCGCTGCTCGACGCGATCCTGGCCGATCGCGAAGCCGACCCCGAAGTTCTGGCCGCGCCCCATGTCGGTGGCCCGCTCGCCGACGTGAAGGAGGCGTTGACCGGAGCGCGTGACATCCTTTCCGAGCGCCTGTCGGAAAACGCCGCCCTGCTGGGTGATCTGCGCGCCTTCATGCAGCAGGAGGCGATCCTGACCTCGCGCGTGGTGCCGGGGCAGGAACAGGCGGGTGCGAAATTTTCGGATTACTTCGATCACCGCGAGGCTTGGGCCAAGGTCGCCTCGCACCGGGCGCTGGCGATGCTGCGCGCTTCCAAGGAAGGGGTCGTGACGGTCGATATCGCTCCAGACCCCGACACCGGTGCCGCACGGGCCGAGGCGATCGTCATGCGCCATATCGGCATCTCGGGGCAGGGGGCAGGTGACACCTGGCTGCGCGCCGCTGCCGGATGGACCTGGCGCGTCAAGCTGGCCACGACGATGATGATGGATCTGTTCGGTGACCTGCGCGCGCGCGCGCATGAGGACGCAATCACCGTCTTCGCACGCAACCTCAAGGACCTCTTACTTGCCGCCCCTGCCGGGCCGCGCCCGACGTTGGGACTCGATCCCGGCATCCGAACCGGGGTCAAGGCGGCGGTGGTCGATGCCACCGGCAAGGTGGTCGCGACCGAGACACTCTATCCGTTCCAGCCCAAGAACGATGTGAACGGCGCGAAATCAGCGATTCTGCGGCTGATCGCCCAACATGGGGTCGAGCTGGTTGCCATCGGCAACGGCACCGCCAGCCGCGAGACCGAACGATTGGTGGGCGAAACGCTCAAGGCCCTGCCCAAGGGGCGCAAGGCGCCGGCCAAGGTGATCGTGTCCGAGGCGGGGGCGTCGGTCTATTCGGCCTCGGAACTGGCGGCACGCGAGTTTCCCGATCTCGACGTCAGCCTGCGCGGTGCTGTGTCGATCGCCCGCCGGCTGCAGGATCCGCTGGCGGAGCTGGTCAAGATCGAGCCCCGCTCGATCGGGGTGGGACAGTACCAGCACGATGTCGACCAGCACCGGCTGGGCCGGTCGCTCGAGGCGGTGGTCGAGGACGCGGTGAACGCGGTCGGCGTCGACCTGAACACCGCCTCGGCGCCGCTGCTGTCGCACGTATCGGGTCTCGGTCCGGGCTTGGCAGAGGCCATCGTCGCGCATCGGGATGCAAACGGCGCGTTCCGCTCGCGCAAGCAACTGCTCGATGTGGCCCGATTGGGGCCGCGTGCATTCGAGCAATGCGCGGGCTTTCTGCGGGTGCGGGAAGGCGACGAGCCGCTCGACGCCTCGGCCGTGCATCCCGAGGCCTATGGCGTGGCACGACGGATCGTGGCGGCCTGCGGGCGCGATCTGCGCGACATCATGGGCGATGCCACGGCCCTGCGCCGAATGCGTGCCGAGGATTTCGTCGACGGCGAATTCGGCTTGCCGACCGTGCGCGATATTCTCTCCGAACTCGAAAAGCCCGGACGCGACCCGCGCCCCGACTTCAGGACCGCGCAATTCGCCGACGGGGTCGACGACATCAAGGACCTGAAGCCCGGCATGATGCTGGAAGGGACGGTCACCAACGTCGCGGCCTTCGGTGCTTTCGTCGATATCGGCGTGCATCAGGACGGGCTGGTCCACGTCAGCCAGTTGGCGGACCGGTTCGTCAAGGATGCACATGAGGTCGTCAAGGCGGGCGACGTGGTGCGGGTGCGCGTGACCGAGGTGGACGTGCCGCGCAATCGGATCGGTCTGAGCATGCGCAAGGAGCGCGAAACCCCTCCGCGCGACACGCGCGGCGACAGGGGCGCTGCGCCAAAGGGCAAGGCCAACGGTGGTGTGGCGAAACCAAAACCGGCCCGTCGCGAGGAGACCGGCGCTTTCGGTGCGGCGCTGCGCGACGCGATGAAGCGCAGCTAGGACCGCGTCAGGCGGACAGGTCCAGCCGGGCGAGGGCGTCGTCCAGCCGCGACTCCCATGTCGCGCCGAGCGTGGCATTCGGCGTCCGGCGCAGGCCCCATGCCTTGAGCTGCTCGAAACGGTCGCGCGCGCCCTCGCCGAAGACGGCGGCGACGCGTGGGCGCCAGTAGGTCACGGCCGCAACGGCGGCGGGGCCACCGCCCTGCGCGATCAGCTTTTGCAGACCTTCCTCGGCCAGTTCGGTGTGGCGCGCTTCGACCGGGGTGATCTTGCGGATGGCCTCGGCGAAAGGCTGGTAGGAGGACGTCAGGAATTCGTCGAGCTGCACACCGACGGCCAGCCCCATGCAGAGGTTCATCGTGACCGCATCGACCCAACCGTCCAGTGGGTAGTTGAGCACCGAGAGCCGCATGTCATGGGCATTGCGCGCGGTCCCGGGCGGGGTGTCGCGGGGAAGCCGGTCCGTCCAGGGATGATGATTGGCATATCGGTCCGTGTTCGCGCCGAACTCGCCCATCAGGTTCAGCACAGTGTCGGCGTTGTCGGTCTTTTCCAGCACGATGCGGGCGGCCGCGATGCGTTCCTTGATGCCGGGACCCGCGTTGATCACGTCGGCGAACCCGGCTGCCCCGGCCAGTTCGCTGTCCACGAAGGTGGCCATGATCTTGAGCAGTTCGGCGCGGTAGCGTGGCGGCACGTTGGTCGGGTTGGTCAGCTTGCCGCCCTGGGCCAGATAGCTGTCGATGGTCATGTCCTGTGCCATGGTCGGCCCCTTTTCTTAGTGGTCGTAATCGACAACGATCCGGTCGGTCAGCGGGTAGGATTGGCACGACAGGACATAGCCCTGCTGCACCTCGTAATCCTCGAGAGCGTGGTTCGCCACCATCTCGACCTCGCCCTCGATCACCTTGCAGCGGCAGGTCGAACAGACGCCGGCCTTGCAGGCAAAAGGCGCGTCCAGCGCGTTTTCGAGTGCCGCGTCGAGCACGGTCTGATCCTTGTCCATCGTGAAGCTGCGGGAGGCGCCGTCCATGGTGATGGTGGCCTCGGTGGACTTGGCCGCGGCAGTGCTGGCAGCGCTGCCGGCCTTGCGCTTCAGCCGGCCGGGTTGAGCGCTCGCGAACAGTTCGAACTTGATCTGATCGTCGCTCAACCCGTGGTCGCGCAGAGCCGCGGAGATGCCCAGCATCATCGGTTCCGGTCCGCAGATGAATGAGGTGTCCACGCTGTCGATATCGATCCAGTGGGTGAACAGCGCCTTGCACTTCTCGGCATCCATCCGCCCGGTGAAAAGATCGATATCCTGCGCATCGCTTTCCAGGATATGGATCACCGTCAGCCGGCCCATATGGAGGTTCTTGAGGTCTTCGAGTTCTTCGCGGAACATGATCGTGTTCACGCCCCTGTTGGCATAGACCAGCGTGAAGGTGCTGCGCGGTTCGCGTGCCAGCACCGTTTTCATGTTCGACAGCACCGGCGTGATGCCCGAGCCGCCGGCGAAGCCGAGATAGTTCTTTGCCTGCCGCGGATCGATCGGCGTATGAAAGCTGCCCATCGGCTCCATCGCCTCGATCACCATGCCGGGGGCAAGAGTCTCGTTGGCCCAGGTCGAAAAGGCACCGCCTTCGACCTTCTTGATGCCGACCTGCAACACGCCATCGTCCTTGCCAGCGCAGATCGAATAGGAGCGACGCACCTCGATGCCGTCGAATTTCTGCCGAAAGGTCAGGTACTGGCCCTGGATGAAGTCGAAGTCGCCGCCGTTCACGGGCTTCAACGTCACGACGACCGCATCGCGGATTGTCTTGGTGACGTCAGTGACGGTCAGGTCATGAAAATGGGCCATCGCAGTGCCTCAATAATGCCGGAAGAGTTTCGAGATGATGCGCCAATTGCCGTCATCAATCTGAATCAGATGGAAATGGTTGGAAAACGAAACGCCCAGAAGGTTGGTCTCGTCGACCTGTGCCGTGGCAATTCGGTCGGTTTGCACGACAGAGACGACAGTACCCGTGTAGTTCTGGCCGACCTCGTTTTGCTCAAGCTCCTGAAAGAATGGCCCCGGCCCGCCGACCCCCAAACTGCCGTCAAACCAACCGGTCATTACTGCGTCATCATGAAAAAGCTGTTTGAGCAGGGCGATATCCCGGTTGCGCGTGCCCTCGATATAGGCATCTACGGTGGCGCGCGGACTGCAAGTCGGGCTGGTCACGGGCGGTTCCTCTTCGGGATCAGATACATTTGAAATAGTCGAAAGGTTCGAGGCAGTCCGCACAGCGCCACTGCGCCTTGCAGGGGGTCGAGCCGAACTGGCTGATGCGGGTGACATTGGTCGACTTGCATCGAGGGCAGCATTCCGGCCCGCCCGCCGCGCGCGGCGGCGCAATGCCGTAATCCATCAGTTTGGCGCGCCCTTTCTCTGACAGCCAGTCGGTCGTCCAGGGTGGGCTGATCCGGGTCTCGATGTGCACGTCGCCGATGCCTCGGTCGTGCAGCGCCGTTTCGATGTCCAGCGAGATGATACGGGTGGCGGGGCAGCCCGAATAGGTGGGGGTGACGGCCACCTCCAGCGTGTCTCCGTCCCAGGCCACATGCCGCACGATGCCCAGGTCCACCACCGAGATCACCGGGATCTCCGGGTCGGGCACCTCGTCCAGCCAGGTCCATATTTCCGCTACCGACGGTTTCATCCTACCAGGTCGCGTCCGGATAGGCCCTTTGCAGCCATTGCATCTGCGTCAGCATGTGCCCGAGATGTTCGGAATGGCGCATGCCGCTCTTGCCGCCCTTGTGGGCGAACCCGCTGTCGGGGATCGTCAGGGTCGCTTCGGTCATCACTTCGGCGAGGCGGGCATCGTAGGTCGCACGCAACTCGCCCGGGTCGGGCGCGATCCCGGCCTCGGACATTTGCGCGTCGATGTGGTCGGGCACGAACATCTCGCCGACATAGGGCCACAGCAGATCGAGCGCGGCCTGCATGCGGCGGTGACTTTCGGAAGTTCCGTCGCCCAGCCCGATCACCGTGTCACCGGAGCGTTCGACGTGATACTGCACCTCCTTCACTGACTTGGCCGCGATCGCCGCGACCCGGTCATGGGACGATCCGCTCAGCGCCTTGAGCATCTCGAGGTGCCAGAGGTCGAACAGGAACTGCCGCATCATGGTCTGGCCGAAATCGCCGTTGGGCTGTTCGACCAGCAGGATGTTGCGGAAATCCCAGACGTCGCGCCGCATCGCGAGGTCGTCCGCACTGCGTCCCTTGCCCTCGATCTCGCCCGCGAGGCCCAGCCACATCTGGGTCTGACCGATCAGGTCCAGCGCGGTGTTGGCCAACGCGATATCCTCTTCCAGCACCGGCGCATGACCGCACCATTCGCTGACCCGGTGCCCCAGCACCAGCGTGTTGTCTCCCATGCGGCAGAGAAACTCGAACAGCGCGTCATCGCTCATCACATCGCTCCCACTTCGTCGGGAATGTCGAAGAAGGTCGGGTGGCGGTACACCTTGCTTTCGGAGGGCTCGTAAAGCGGGCCTTTTTCAGACGGCGAGGACGCCGCGATATGGCGGGCCTCGACCACCCAGATGCTGACGCCTTCGTTGCGGCGGGTATAGACATCGCGGGCATTCTTGATCGCCATCTCTTCGTCCGGCGCATGCAGCGAGCCCACGTGGCGGTGGCTCATGCCGTGCTGGCCACGGATGAACACTTCCCACAGCGGCCATTCGTGACGCTTGGGCCGGGTCTGCGTTTCGGGCGTGTCGGGATATGCGGAATTGGGAGAGCTCATTCTGCTGCGATCTTTCTCATGCTGCGTTTCTCGGCGTGCGCCAGAAGCCCGTCGCGCACCCACTTGCCGTCGTCCCACGCCTTGTTCCGCGCGGCGAGGCGTTCGGTGTTGCAGGGGCCATTGCCTTGGATCACCTCGAAGAACTCCTTCCAGTCAGGTTCGGCAAAGTCATAACCGCCCTTCTCCTCGTTCCACGTCAGGGTTTCGTCAGGTACGGTCAGGCCAAGATATTCGGCCTGCGGCACGGTCTGATCGACGAACTTCTGACGCAGCTCGTCATTTGTGTTCATCTTGATCTTCCAGGCCATCGACTGTGCCGAATGCACGCTGTCCTTGTCGGAGGGTCCGAACATCATCAGGGACGGATACCAGAAGCGGTTCAGCGCATCCTGCGCCATGCGCTTCTGCTCGGGCGTGCCCCGGGCCATCTTCATCATGATGTCGTAGCCCTGGCGCTGGTGGAAGCTTTCTTCCTTGCAGATGCGGATCATCGCGCGGGAATAAGGGCCGAAGGATGTTCGCTGCAGCGGCACCTGGTTCATGATCGCCGCGCCATCGACCAGCCAGCCGACCGCGCCCATATCGGCCCAGGTCAGGGTCGGGTAGTTGAAGATCGAACTGTACTTCATGCGGCCATCCAGCAGCATCTCGGTCAGCTCATCGCGGCTGACGCCCAGCGTTTCCGCCGCGCAGTAGAGATACAGCCCGTGCCCGGCCTCGTCCTGCACCTTGGCCAGCAGGATCGCCTTGCGCTCGAGCGTCGGCGCGCGGGTTATCCAGTTGCCTTCGGGCAGTTGGCCGACGATTTCGGAATGCGCATGCTGGCCGATCTGGCGGATCAATGTCTTGCGATAGCCGGCGGGCATCCAGTCCTTCGGTTCAATCTTCTCGCCGGCATCGATCCGCGCCTGGAACGTCGCCAGCTTTTCGGGGTCTTCCTGCGTCGCTTCCGACTTCACCATCTGTGCATACATTGGTCGCTCCTTTCGTCGCGTCAGGGCCGCGATCTACGCATCGCCTGGAAATGTTACCACATAGCCTCCCGCCACGGGTAGTCCCGGCGTCGCATTCCCGCACAACATTGCTGACCGCCTGGTCGGTATATTGCGGACGCCGATTCCCTACAAGAAAAAGTTACAAATTTCGAGATCACAAGAAATTTGGTAACGTTTTGCCTGGCAAATCTGTCTTCGTACAAGCTCCGGCGCCGCGTGAAGACAACCCAAACCTTTCCGGGTCAGTATCGCGCCTTGATCGCGGCGCGCGCGACACGGCGGGCCTTCTGCTTTTCCCGCAGGAACACGAACAGTCCCGACCCGACGATCAAGATCATGCCCAGCCAAACCGCCGGATCCGGCAGTTCGGACCAGATCAGCCAGCCCCAGACCACGGCCATCGGCAAGAGCGCGTATTCGAAAGGGGCCACCGTGGCCGCGTCCGTGAGGCGATAGGCTTGCGCCAGGCAATAGCCGATTACAGCCGAGTTCAGGCCCAGACCGATCAACATCGGCCAATCCTCCGGTGCGGGCCGAATCCAGGCCCTGAGCAGGAACTCTATGCTGGGTGAGTCGGTGCCTTCGGCGAAGCGTCCATCTCCGGCCACGAGCCAGAAGCCGAGCGACACAAGGATGAACATCGCCTGGATGTAAACCGACAGGGCCGAGGCCTTGCTGGTCGCGCCCAGCTTGCGGGTCATCAGCTGCATGATCGCATAGGTCAGCGCGGCGAAGACTGGCAGCAGCAAAACGAGTCGATTGGCGTCGAGCGACTCGGCCGCAGCCCAAGGGCGCTGCATGATGAGAACCCCGGCGAACCCCACCAGAACCGCCCCGATCCGCAGCGGGCCGACCTTCTCGCCCAGGATCGGGATCGACAGCAGCGTGATGAACAGCGGTGCGGCGAAAAACAGCGCGGTGGCATCGGCCAGCGGGATCACGGCGAGGGCCACGAAAAAGGCCATGTTCGAAACGATCACCAGCAGGCAGCGCAGGATATGCGCGCCCGGCTGGCGCGTCTTGAGGATCGACCAGCCGCCCTCCATCTGCACGAGGGCCAGGCTGAAGATCAGCCCGATCGCGGACCGGGTAAAGACGATCTGGTGCAGGGGATAGCCGCCGGACAACTGCTTGATCAGCATGTCGTTGATCGAAATCGCGACCATTCCGGCCAGAACGAACAGGATGCCGGCGGTCGAGCGGTCAAGCGAGGGCGCTGTCATTGACGATCTCCTGCTGGGCGGCATGCTCCGCTTCTTTCCCTTTCGCTATCACAGGAGCCTTCATTGTCCATACGCGACCTGCGCGCTGCCGCAGCCCCCAATGTGCAGGCCGGCTCTGGCGGGGCGGTTCGCGCGCAGCTAGGGTCCTCGGGAGAGAGGAGAGATGCTGTGACTGCAATCCTGACCATCACGGACCTGAAGAAGACCTATGATGACGGCTTCAAGGCTCTCAAAGGCGTGTCGCTCACGATCGAGCGCGGCGAGATCCTCGCCTTGCTGGGTCCGAACGGCGCGGGCAAGACGACCTTGATCTCTACCATTTGCGGTATGGTGACTCCGACCAGTGGGACCGTCACCGTCGACGGGCATGACACCCAGGCCGACTACCGCGCAGCGCGGGCCATGATCGGACTTGTCCCACAGGAAATCGCGCTGCAGCCATTCGAAACGGTCATCAACACCGTGCGGTTCTCACGCGGGCTGTTCGGAAAGGCACGCAATGATGCGCATATCGAGTCGGTGCTGCGCAAGTTGTCGCTCTGGGACAAGAAGGACACGCAGATCACCGCCCTGTCAGGCGGGATGAAGCGACGCGTTCTGATCGCCAAGGCGTTGAGCCACGAGCCGCGCATCCTCTTCCTCGACGAACCGACTGCCGGCGTCGACGTCGCGTTGCGCAAGGACATGTGGGACACGGTCGCGGACCTCAAGGCCGATGGCGTCACGATCATTCTGACCACGCACTACATCGAGGAGGCCGAGGCCATCGCCGACCGGGTCGGGGTGATCACGCACGGCGAGTTGCTGTTGGTGCAGGACAAGGAAACGCTGATGGCACAGATGGGCAAGAAGCAGATCGAGGTGCAGTTGGGCGAGGCGATCAAGGCGATCCCCGAGTCGTTGGCGCGCTTCGACGTCAAGCTGGGGGAGGGCGGTGACAGCCTGGTCTATACCTATGATACCCACGGCGAGCGGACCGGGATCACCGGACTCCTCGTCGCCCTCGCCGAAGCCGGTCTGGTGCTGCGCGACGTGCAAACGCGGCAAAGCAGTCTCGAAGACATCTTCGTGGACCTCGTCGATGGAGAGCCGGCATGAACTGGACGGCAATCTGGGCGATCTACAAGTTCGAGATGCAGCGGTTCTTCCGCACCCTGATGCAGAGCTTCCTGTCACCGGTCCTCTCGACCTCGCTGTACTTCGTGGTCTTCGGCGCGGCGATCGGCAGTCGCATCGACGAGGTCGAGGGGGTCAGCTATGGTGCATTCATCGTTCCGGGACTGATCATGCTGTCGGTCATCACGCAGGCGATCTCGAACGCGTCCTTCGGCATCTACTTTCCCAAGTTCACCGGCACGATCTATGAATTGCTGTCCGCACCGGTCAATTTCCTCGAGATCGTGTTCGGATATGTCGGCGCGGCTGCCACGAAGGCCTTGTTCATCGGTGTGGTGATCCTGTTCACAGCACAGTTCTTCGTCGACCTGACCATTGCACATCCGCTTGCGATGGTGCTCTTCCTGCTGCTGACATGCCTCAGCTTTGCGCTGATGGGGTTCATCATCGGGATCTGGGCGGAGAATTTCGAGCAGTTGCAGCTGGTTCCGCTCCTCATCGTGACGCCACTGATCTTTCTCGGCGGGTCGTTCTATTCGATCTCCATGCTGCCGCCGGTCTGGCAGACGATCACGTTGTTCAACCCGGTCGTTTACCTCATCTCTGGGTTCCGGTGGTCGTTCTTCGGTCTTGCCGACGTTCCGATCGGATTGAGCCTTCTGGCAATCGCCGGGTTCACGGCGCTCTGCCTCGGCTTCATCTGGTGGATCTTCAAGACGGGATGGCGCATTCGCGCCTGAACCGGCGCGATCGTGGCCCGTGGCAAATATACCCTGACGCAAGGTCAATCGTGGTGCGCGCGCGTTTCAAGCCATGCCGACGCCTTGTTTGTCGCAGAGCGGCGTTCTACATCGGATCGCATGAAACTGCGTATCCCCTTCGTCAAGAACGCGCCGGTCGTCTCGGTGGTTCGTCTCACCGGCGCCATCGGAATGGCGACGCGCGGCGGATTGAACGACCACGCCATCGCGCCCCTGCTCGAGAAAGCCTTTCGCAAGGGCAAGCCCGACATGGTCGCTCTCGAGATCAATTCCCCCGGCGGCTCGCCGGTGCAGTCTTCGTTGATCGGGTCACGCATCCGACGCCTGTCGGAGGAGACCAAAGTGCCGGTCGCCGCCTTCGTCGAGGATGTCGCGGCGTCCGGCGGATACTGGCTGGCCGCGGCGGCTGACGAGATCTGGGCCGACGACAGCTCTGTCATCGGCAGCATCGGCGTGATCTCGGCCGGGTTCGGCGCACATGTGTTCCTAGCCCGGCAGGGCGTGGAGCGGCGCGTCTACACGGCCGGAAAGTCGAAATCCACGCTTGATCCCTTTCAACCCGAGAAAGAGGAAGACGTCGCCCGGCTCAAGGTGATCCTGGGAGATATCCACGACAACTTCATCGCCCACGTCAAGGACCGCCGCGGCGACAAGCTCGACACCACACAGGACATCTTCAACGGCGAGTTCTGGCTGGCCCGCCGCGCCGCCGACCTGGGTCTGATCGACGGGATCGGGCATCTCAAGCCCAAGATGCAGGCCCGCTTCGGTGACAAGGTGCAGTTCCGCAGATACGCCCTGCGCCGCCCTTTCCTTGCGCGGTTCGGTACGCAGATCGTCGACGACGCGGTGGCCGGTTTCGAAGAACGCGCGGCGTTTTCCCGGTTCGGCCTGTGACGTGATTGTCAAGATCGTCTCCCTGTTCCTTGTGGCCATCGCAGTGCTCGCGATGTTCGGAAAGCTGCGATTTCCGGGCAGCAGGAAACTTGCTTCGGCGAAGTGTCCGGGGTGCGGTCGGTATCGCATCGGCAAGGGGCCGTGCTCCTGCGGCCACGGAGGGCGTGGATGACGGAATGGCTGCTCTCGGGGCTCGGACTGGTCATCCTCCTGCTGGCCGGGGATGCGCTGGTGCGGGGGGCCGTGAATCTCAGCCTGCGATTGGGCGTGCCGGCACTGATCGTCAGCCTGACCATCGTCGCCTTCGGAACCTCGGCGCCCGAGCTTCTCATCGCGATCAGCGCCGTGCAGGACAACGCACCGGGCATTGCGCTCGGCAACGTTGTGGGCAGCAACACCGCAAACATCCTTCTGGTTCTTGGGATTCCGGCGCTGCTTTCCCCTCTGCACACGAGCGAATGCCACACGCGCAAGACTTACGTCATCATGCTGGCCGCGTCGGTCGTGTTCATTGCCCTCGCCTTCCGTGGGGTGTTCACCTTCGGCACCGGTCTGATCCTGCTCGCCATGCTGGCGCTGGTGCTTGCGGATGCCTTCCGGGACGCTCGCGCTCACCAGAAGGCCGGCGAGACCGCCGAGCTGGAGGAGATCGAGGAAGCCGACCCGAACATGCCCTATTGGCGTGTGGCGTTCTACCTCGCGCTCGGTCTGGTCGGGCTGCCGCTGGGGGCGCATGTCCTGGTCGAGAACGCGTCCCTCATCGCGCAGACCTACGGGGTCAGCGACACGGTGATCGGCTTGACGCTCGTGGCCGTCGGAACTTCGTTGCCGGAACTTGCGACAACGGTCATGGCGGCGCTGCGCCGGCAGGCGGACGTGGCACTCGGCAACGTGATCGGGTCCAACATGTTCAACCTGTTGGCTATCGTCGGCGTCGCGACCTTTTTCGGCCCCATTCCCGTCGATCCCTCGTTCCTGCGCTTCGACCTCTGGGTGATGCTGGGCGCATCGCTGATGCTTATCCCGTTCGTGTTCTTCCGTGTCGATATCACCCGCATCTGGGGTTTCGTCTTGACCGCGCTCTATCTGGTCTATGTTGCGATCATACTGACCTGAGTTCATCGCGGCAGAAGAGAACAGTCCAATGACACGCAGCCTCGTCACCGGTGCCGGGCATCGCCTTGGGCGCGCTATGGCCCTTTACCTCGCGCATCGTGGCCATGATGTCGTCGTGCACTATGCCCACTCCGCTGAGGCCGCGGAGAGCGTCGCGGCCGAGATCCGCGCACTGGGGCGGGCATCCTTTGCACTCGGCGCTGACCTTCTTGAGGATGAGCAGACCACCGAGCTGTTCCAGGCGGCGGTCGACCGGCTTGGCGGGCCGATCACCTGCCTGGTCAACAACGCCTCCATTTTCGAATTCGACACGATAGAGACCGCAACCCGGGACAGCTGGGATCGCCACATGGGCAGCAACCTGCGCGCGCCATTCGTGCTGACGCAGGCGATGGCGGCCCAGGGGCTGGACCCGGTGATCGACGATCAGGGCGAACCGCTCGCTGCCGGTCTGATCGTCAACATGATCGATCAGCGGGTGCGCAAGCTGACCCCGGATTTCACCACCTACACGCTCGCCAAGTCCGCGCTGTGGACGTTGACGCAGACCGCGGCGCAGGCGCTCGCCCCGGCGCTGCGGGTCAACGCGATCGGACCGGGCCCGACATTGCGGGGCGGGCGCCAGACGCCGGTCCAGTTCGCCGCACAGCGCGCCGCTACACCGCTCGCCCGCGGCGCGAGTCCGGCGGACATCACGGCGGCGCTCGGCTACTTGCTCGACGCGCCGTCCGTGACCGGACAGATGCTCTGCGTGGACGGCGGTCAGCATCTCGCATGGCAGACTCCCGACGTGGTTGGGACCGAATAAGAGGTGCCCCCGGGTCAAGTTTTGCACCGGTCGCGGTTGTGTTACCAATGCGTTACAAAATAGTCTTGTTTATCATTGGCTTGCGCGAAGAAAAAGAAAATTTCATTTGAAAACAGGGGCTTGAGGATTTGCCTAAAAAATATGCAAATCGGAGAAAGCGCCTGAATCTAACGGAAAATCCGACAGCCCCCAAAGATATCGCCAGACTTATCCACACTTTCCGTGGATTTGTTTGGTCTTGAACCCGCCGGTGCAAGATTGCAGCCCCAGACCGAGAATCATATCTGTTCCCCATGAGTGACCGCAGCGACGCAACTCCCGAGAACGGGGGAACCGGATATGGGCGAATTCAGGGCTACCTGAAAACGCTGGACAGTTCTCCGGGTGTCTACCGGATGCTGGATGCAGAAAGCCGTGTTCTCTATGTCGGCAAGGCGCGCAACCTGCGCGCGCGCGTGTCCAATTACAGCCGACCGGGAGGGCATAGCGGTCGGATCGACCGGATGATCCGCGAAACCGCCAGCATGATGTTCCTGACCACGCGCACCGAAACCGAAGCGCTGCTGCTTGAACAGAACCTGATCAAACAACTCAAGCCCAAGTACAATGTCCTGCTGCGCGACGACAAGAGCTTTCCCAACATCCTCGTCGCCAAGGATCACGCCTTTCCGCAGATCAAGAAGCATCGCGGCGCCAAGAAGGAAAAGGGCGCGTATTTCGGACCCTTCGCCAGTGCCGGCGCCGTCAACCGCACCCTGAACCAGCTGCAGAAGGCCTTTCTGTTGCGCAACTGCTCGGACGCGATGTTCGACAGCCGCACCCGGCCCTGCCTGCTCTACCAGATCAAGCGCTGCTCGGCCCCCTGCACCGGCCTGATCAGTGCCGAGGCCTATGCCGAAAGCGTGCGCGACGCCGAGCGGTTCCTGTCTGGCCGCTCGACCCGGGTGCAGGAAGACCTTGCGGCGCAGATGGCCGAGGCTTCCGAGGCGATGGAATTCGAACGCGCCGCCGGTCTTCGTGACCGCATCCGCGCGCTGACCCAGGTACAGTCGAGCCAAGGGATCAATCCGCGCGGCGTCTCCGAGGCCGATGTGATCGCGCTGCACCTGGATGGCGGACAGGCCTGTGTGCAGGTGTTCTTCATCCGTGCCAACCAGAACTGGGGCAACCGCGATTTCTATCCCCGTGTCGGGCCCGACGTGGCCGCAGCGGAGGTGATGGAAGCGTTTCTCGGCCAGTTCTACGACAACAAGGAGCCGCCCCGGCAACTGATCCTGTCGGATGCGATCGAGAACGAAGACCTGATGGCCGAGGCACTGGCCGGCAAGGCGGGGCGAAAGGTCGAGATCCTCGTGCCGCAGCGGGGCGAGAAGGCCGAACTCGTGGCCGGAGCCCTGCGCAACGCGCGCGAATCGCTCGCCCGCCGCATGTCCGAGAGCGCGACTCAGGCTAAGCTGCTGCGCGGCTTGGCCGAGGCCTTCGATCTCGACGCGCCGCCGCAGCGGATCGAGGTCTATGACAACAGCCATTTCCAGGGCACCAACGCGGTCGGCGCCATGATCGTGGCCGGCCCCGAGGGCCTGATGAAGAACAGCTATCGCAAGTTCAACATCCGCGGCGAGGACCTGACTCCGGGCGATGATTTCGGCATGATGAAGGAGGTTCTCTCGCGCCGCTTCGCGCGCCTCAGCAAGGACGACCCGGATCGCAGCAAGGGGCAATGGCCCGATCTGCTGTTGATCGACGGTGGCGCCGGGCAGGTGAGCGCGGTGGCCGAGATCATGGCCGCACGCGGGGTTGGAGACATTCCTATGGTCGGCGTGGCCAAGGGAGTCGATCGGGACGCCGGCAAGGAGGAATTCTACCGTCCCGGCAGGCGTCCCTTCGCGTTGCGCCACAACGATCCGGTGCTGTACTTCATCCAGCGCCTGCGGGACGAGGCACATCGCTTTGCCATCGGCACCCACCGCGCCAAGCGCGCCAAGTCCATCGGCGCCACGCCGCTGGACGACATCCCCGGTGTCGGAGCCACCCGCAAACGCGCGCTGCTGGCGCATTTCGGCAGTGCCAAGGCGGTCAGCCGCGCCAACCTCGCCGATCTCAAGGCGGTGGATGGCATTTCCGGGACATTGGCGGAAACCATCTATGATTTCTTTCATGACCAGGGCTGAGCCGGCCGCTGCCGACTGGTGCGAGATGCTTCCGTCGGTGGCGTTGCGTGCAACCCAAATCGGCGCTTCTGCATGGCGTTGGCGCGAACATGCGCTTTCATGTTCCAAACCCGCGGGGTAGGGTCCGTGCATGAGGTGGAACCTGCCAAATATCCTGACTGTGCTTCGGCTGTTCGCGGCGCCGGGTCTGGCCGTGATGTTCCTGTATTTCCACCGTCCCTATGCCGATTGGTTCGCGTTGCTCCTCTTCGTTTCGGCCTCGGTGACGGACTGGTTCGATGGCTATCTCGCCCGCGCGTGGAAGCAGGAGACGAAGCTGGGTGCGATGCTAGATCCGATCGCCGACAAGGCGATGGTGGTGATCGCGCTGATGGTGATCGTCGGGTACTCTTCGATGTCGCCCTGGTTGGTGCTGCCGGCGACCGTCATTCTGTTCCGCGAGGTCTTTGTCTCGGGACTGCGCGAGTATCTTGGCACCACGGCCGGGGTGCTCAAGGTGACGCCGCTGGCAAAGTGGAAGACGACGGCCCAGATGGTGGCCATATCCGTGCTCTTCGCGCAGGGTATTTTCGAGCACTACCTTGGCATCGCGGCATGGGGGATGGACCCTCAGGTGTTCAACGATGTGCTCACCGGGGCGCAGCCGGATCTCCACGGGCTGCGCTGGAAGATGGCGGGCATGGAATGGGCCGGACGCATCGGCCTGTGGCTGTTGTGGTTGGCGGCGGCACTTACCCTGCTGACGGGCTACGATTATTTCCGCAAGGCACTGCCGTTTCTGAAGGAGGTGCGATGATGGACGTTCTGTATTTCGCCTGGGTGCGCGAAAGGGTCGGGCTGCCGCGCGAGACAGTGGAAACGTCGGCCGTCACGGTTGCCGAACTCGTCGAGGAACTGCGCGGGCGCGAGGAGCGCTACGAGGCGGCCTTCGCAGACCTGTCGGCGCTGCGCGTCGCGATCGACCAAGAGCTGAGCGATTTCGACGCTCCGCTCGCCGGAGCGCGCGAGGTGGCCTTCTTTCCGCCGATGACCGGGGGCTGACGATGCGCATCGTCGTTCAGGAGGCGCCCTTCGACGGGCTGGGCGAAGTCCGGGACTTCGGCGGCGCGGATACCGGCGCAATCGCAACCTTCACCGGCGTCGTGCGGAACACGGCGGAGGGCGATCTGCAGGCGATGGAGATCGAGCACTATCCCGGGATGACCCAATCCGCCTTGACCGCCATCGCGGAGGAGGCCCGCACGCGCTGGTCGCTGGACGACGTTCTCGTGATCCACCGCCACGGTCGGCTTGTTCCCGGCGAGCAGATCATGATGGTCGCAACCGCCGCGCGCCACCGCAAGGACGCGTTCGAAGCGGCAGAGTTCCTGATGGACTACCTGAAATCCCGCGCGCCCTTCTGGAAGAAGGAGATCGGTACGCGCGGCGCGGATTGGGTCGCCGCCCGCGATGAGGACGAGGACGCGCTCGGCCGGTGGTAGGCTTGCAGTTCGTCAGGCAGGCCTGTCAGCTGCGCCCGGCCTTCATGCGGTCGACATAGCCGCGCAATTCTTCGGCTTCGTGACGCGCCTCGCGCAGGCCTTCCATGGCCGCGCGCAACTCTGCCTCGGTCTGGGTCAGCTGGTTTGTCAGGTCCGCTTCGCGCTGCTGCATGTAGGTGATCGCCTGATCGCGGGTTTCCTCTGCCTCATGCAGTTCCTGGCTCATCCGGTCGAGATCGGCCACGTCGCTCTGGCGCACGCGGGTGAACCGGTGCAGCAACCAGTTCGCGAACCATCCGGTGGCGAAAGCCACGAACAGGATAACGGCGGTGGCGATGATGAACTCAGTTCTGTTCATTGTCCGATCCTTCCTCGGGAGCGTCGGGCGACCCTGCGTCGGCCTCTCCATCCTGATCTTCCACCGGATCGGCGGCAACCGCGTCCAGCGTGGTTTGCGTTTCCGGGATCGGTTCCGGCCGGATCAGGCGAAATTCGATGCGCCGGTTCTCTTCCCGGCCTTCTTCGGTATCGTTGGTGGCGATCGGCGTGGTTTCGCCATAACCAACCGCGACATAGCTGGCGGTCAGCACCCGCCGGGCGCGCAATTCGTTCAGCACCGATTGCGCGCGGGCCTGGCTGAGTTGCTGGTTCATCGATTCGCGGCCCTGGCTGTCGGTGTGCCCCTGGATTTCGAGCCGGATCTCGCCGCAGCGATCCAGGACCTCGGCGATGTCGTCCATCGTGCCGCGCGACTCTTCCGCGATGGTGGCCGAGCCGGGTTCGAACTGGATTTTGCTCTGCTGTTGGATCGCGACCAGTTCGGCTTCGCATTCCTCGGGAGTGGGCGGAATGTCGGCCGGCGGTGGTGGCGGGACATAGGCGACGTCGAGTTCGAAGGTTTCGGCCTCACCCAGCTTGTCCGACAGCAGGCCGGAAATGCGCGCGTTGACGTTCTCGCGCGCGCTGACACCGCGCACCACGACGGTTTCGGGCGAAACCACGACCGCACCCTGGCTGAGCAGGGACAGCGCCTCGAGACCAGCCAGCACCCGCACCGCCCAATCCGGCGGCAGGTCGTTGACCAGACGGGTCGCCGTGTAGACGCTGTCGGTTCCGAACCGCGCCTTGGCATAGCTGTCCGCCGCACGTCGCAGGTCGCCCGAATTCAGGCGTCCGCGCAGCTGCACGAGGCCCTCGGGGCTGAGGGTGGCGACGAATTCGGGCGGCCCTCCATCCGCACGGTTTTCCGGTTCGGGAAGTACCGCGTGCAGGGCGAAGACGTCCGGCAGCGCGGTTTCAAGCTCTCCGACGATCCGGTCGAAGATCGCGGGATTCGTCTCCTGCGCGGCGACCAGCGTCACGTCGGCATCTGCGAAGGTGACCGATCCCGCGCCAAGTTCGGCCACCGCGCCGATCGCCACTTCGACTGCTCGCGCCCAATTGGGCGATGGCACGCCGAGCCCGATGGTGCAGACCTCGTTGCCCGAGAGGCCGGCCCTGAAAGCCGCGTCGAGAATTCGGCTGCGCGTCTTCTCGCTGTCGGCCGAGCACGCGTCGAACCGGGCGCCCTTGTCGTCGATCAGGAACCGCAGCGTGAAGGGCGTGATGACCGGGCGCGGCGCCGAGATGTCGAGCCCGATCCGCAGGCCCGGCGGTGCGGCGCGGCTCAACTGCTGTTCAAGTTCGGCCTTGGCTTCCGGGGTCTCGGACAGCGCGGTGATCCTCACGAGGCCCGCCTCGACGGACAGTTTCGACCGCGGCAAGCGGTCGAGCGCGATAGCCGAGAACGCCAGCGCATCCTCCCACCCGGGTGGAACGGGGTAGTCGGCGATGTCCAGCAGGTCGGTGACCGGGTCCGGATCCGCGATCTCGGCCAATCGCCCGATCAGTTCCTCGCGGTCGGTGGCGGCGGGGAGCAGACCGATTATCGAGATGCCACTGTCATTGCGCAGGATTTCGAGCGAGAATCTTGGGGCCGCGATACCGGCGGAAGGGGTCACCTCCATCGCGTTGATGATCCGCGCCGCGTCGACCTGCGTGGCGACTTGGCTGACCGCGTCGAACCGCGCGGCTTCGGTCGGTGCGGTCCCGGTCAGGATCACCTGCAAGCCGTCGGCCTCGACCTCGGCCCAGTCATGGCCAGTGGTGTCCAGAACCTCGCGCACAGCGATTTCCGAACCATCCTCGACCGCCGTCACGGCAAACCCGGCCGCCACGAAACTCAGCGCCGCGCCACACAGGAAGCTGATCAGAACAAAGAAGAGCGAGGACAGTTTCATGCGGTGCCGGCTTCGTGTTGGATGGCCGGTTCATACCTGTCCGGGCCACGGGGTTCAATCAGACGAACAGGGCGAGCACAAAGAAGATGAGCGGAATCAGGCCGGTGTCTCGATTGGCGCGGAACAGCTGCAGCATCTTGGCGTCGTCCGTTTGATCGAACCCGCGCAATTGCCAGGCCATGTGCCAACCCATGGCCCAAGGCCCGGCCAGAGCCAGCACCAGCGCCATGAACGATCCGGTCGGCTGCACCGCCAGGATCACGGCGAGGCCCATCAGCGCGACAGTGGCGGCGAGGAAATACTTCAGCCATTTCGCCGTGTCGTCGCCGAACAGGCGCGCGGTGGATTTCACACCTATCAAAGCGTCATCCTCGGTGTCCTGGCACGCATAAATCGTGTCGTAGAACACGGTCCAGCAGATGCCCGCGAGATAGAGCACGACGGCCGGCCAGCCGAGGCTGCCCGCATGGGCGGTCCAGATCATCACCGCCCCCCAGTTGAAGGCGAGGCCCAGAAAGATCTGGGGCCACCATGTGAAGCGCTTGGCGAATGGATAGATCGTCACCAGCAGCAGCGACAGAACCCCCAGCGCGATGGCGGCCCGGTTGAACGTCAGCAGTATTCCGAAGGCCAGCAACGCCTGCACGCACATCCACAGGATCGCCCCGCGCAGGCTGACCTGACCCGACGGGATCGGACGGGATCGCGTGCGCGCTACGCTGCCGTCGATGTGGCGGTCGGTGATGTCGTTCCAAGTGCAGCCGGCGCCACGCATGAGGAAGGCGCCGATGGCGCAGCCGATGGCGATCCACGCATCTTCCCATCGCGGCGACTGGTCCGCCAGCATCGCGAGTGTCAGGCCCCACCAGCAGGGCAGCAGCAACAGCCAGGTTCCGATCGGGCGGTCCGCCCGCGACAGGCGCAGATAGGGCCGGGTCTCTGCCGGAGCGTAGTGGTCGACCCAGTTGTCTGCGGGCGCATCTGCGACCTGACCGTCTGGTGTTGGGGCGTTGCCTTGCATATGTAAGCTTTCATGACTGCAAAGATCAGGCTGTATGTAGAGCACCCGTTGGGGGAGGGGCAAACGGTTCCTTTGAACCGGGACCAGGCGCATTACCTCTTCGGCGTGATGCGCCAGGCGGTGGGCGCGCCGGTCCTGCTGTTCAACGGGTGCGACGGGGAATGGCGGGCCGAGGTCAGCGAGGCTGGCAAGCGGGGCGGGGCGCTTCGATGCGTCGAACGCACCGCCGATCTGCGCTTGCCACCCGATCTCTGGCTGATCTTCGCCCCGATCAAGAAGGCCCGGACCGATTTCATCGTCGAGAAGGCCGCCGAGATGGGGGTGGCGCGGATCGTCCCGGTGCAAACTGAATACACCAACGCGGATCGCATCCGGCAGGACCGGCTGCGGGCCCATGCGGTCGAGGCGGCGGAGCAATGCGGCGGCACGTTCGTGCCCGAGGTCGCCGACCTGATCCGGCTGGACCGACTGCTGGCGGACTGGCCGCCGGAGCGCCGCCTGCTGTTCTGCGACGAATCTCTGGCCGGCCCGTCGTCGGATTTCGAGACGCGATCAAAGGGAGAGCCGTGGGCGGTCCTGATTGGGCCCGAAGGCGGCTTTTCCCCGAATGAGCGTGAGCGCCTGTCGTCCGCACAGTTCGCACAGTCGGTCAGCCTGGGCCCGCGCATTCTGCGCGCCGACACGGCGGCGGTGGCCGCGCTGACCCTTTGGCAACAGGCGTTGGGAGACTGGCGTGACTGATCTTGCATGTCGTCGCGCGACGCTGGCGCAGGAACGATCGTGAGTTTCATCCGCCCGGAAGCGCGCGCCGGTCTCTGGCGGTGGCGCGAAGTCCTGAGCGGCGCGGCGGTATCCTGCCTTGGCCTGTGGTGGGCCATCGGGCCGGGCGGCTTGCTGGGATGGGTCGGCGGGGCGCTCTGCCTTGCTGGCCTTGCGCTCTGTGTCGTCGGGCTGCAGCGAGCGCGGTTCCGGGCCGGCGACGGCGGGCCGGGCGTGGTGCAGGTGGACGAAGGCCAGATCACCTATTTCGGGCCGCTGGATGGCGGCACCGTGGCCGCAGGCGAACTGGCGCGGCTGGTGCTCGATCCGACCGCCCACCCGGCGCATTGGCTGCTCGAGCAACCCGGCGCACCCGCGCTGGCCATCCCGGTCAATGCCGAGGGGGCCGATGTGCTGTTTGACGTGTTCGCCGCGTTGCCCGGTATCCGCACAGAGAGGATGCTGGCCGAGCTGCGCGGACGTGCAGCACACCCGGTCGTGATCTGGGAACGTCATGGCACGCGCCGCGACCACCAAAGGCTGGATTGACACCCCGGCCAATTCGCCGCACTTCTGACCGCCAATGCGACACGGAAGGATCGGAGCGAGCAATGTCCATTCCCCAGTCCGGCGGCGGACCGATCGAACGGCACGAACAGCTTGCCGAATACCTGGCGGATGGCTGCAAGCCGAAGCAGGACTGGCGCATCGGCACCGAGCATGAGAAGTTCGGCTATTGCAAGGACACGCTGAAGCCGATCCCCTATGACGGCCCGCGCTCTGTCAGGGCCGTGCTCGAAGGATTGCGCGACGCGCATGGATGGGCGCCTGTCGAGGAAGGCGGCAATCTGATCGGGTTGGAGAAGGACGGCGCGAACGTCTCGCTCGAACCCGGCGGACAGCTCGAACTGTCCGGCGCGCCGCTCGAAACCATCCACGAGACCTGCGACGAGGTGAACGAACACCTGCGCGAAGTGAAGGACGTGGCCGACAAGGTGGGCGTGGGCTTCATCGGTCTTGGCGCTGCGCCGATCTGGCGGCACGAGGACATGCCCCTGATGCCCAAGGGGCGCTACAAGCTGATGGACAGTTACATGCAGAAGGTCGGCACCATGGGCACGACCATGATGCGGCGCACGTGCACGGTGCAGGTGAATCTCGATTTCGCCTCCGAGGCCGACATGGTGCAGAAGCTGCGGGTCGCGATCGCCCTGCAACCGGTGGCGACGGCCCTGTTCGCCAATTCACCGTTCCTCGACGGCAAGCCGAATGGTCACAAGAGTTGGCGGTCGCGGGTCTGGCGCGACCTAGATGCGGACCGCACCGGCATGGTGCCCTTCGTCTTCGAAGACGGGTTCGGGTTCGAGCGCTGGGTCGAATACGCGCTCGATGTGCCGATGTATTTCGTCTATCGCGACGGCAGGTATGTCGATGCGCTGGGACAATCCTTCCGCGATTTCCTGAAAGGCGAGTTGCCAGCGCTGCCAGGTGAGAAACCTCAGTTGAGCGACTGGGCCGATCACCTGACGACGCTGTTTCCCGAGGCACGGATCAAGAAGTTCATCGAGATGCGCGGCGCGGATGGCGGGCCTTGGCGTCGGCTTTGTGCTTTGCCGGCGTTCTGGGTCGGGCTGATGTATGATCAGGGCGCGCTGGATGCGGCCTGGGACCTGGTCAAGGACTGGGATGCCGAGACCCGCGAGGCGCTGCGCGTCGCGGCGAGTGAACAGGGGCTTCAGGCCGAGGTCGGGTCCGTCCGCATGCACGATCTTGCGCGCGAGGTCGTGGCGATCGCCGATGCGGGGCTCAACGCGCGCGCCTGTCCCGGCGCGGGCGGCATGGTCCCCGACGAGACACATTTCCTGAATGCGCTCCGCGACAGCATCCAAACCGGCCAGGTGCCGGCTGACGAGTTGCTGCAGCGCTACAACGGCGACTGGAACGGCGATCTGAGCCGGATCTACGGGGATTTCAGCTACTGAACCCTGCGCGCCCGATCCCGACTCGGGGTTGGGCCGTCACCCCTTCTGGCCGATGCGGCTCTCGGTGCCGGCACGAATGCGAGCGATGTTTTCGCGGTGCCGCCAGAAGATCAGCAGCGTCAACACGATGCTCAACGCCAGCGCCGTGCCGTGGCCGAGCATCACTGCCCAGATCGACGAGAAGGCGGCCGCCGCCAGCGCTCCCATCGAGGAAATGCGGCTGACCGCTGCCGCGGCGAGCCAGGTCGCACAGCAGGCGACGCCCACAGGCCAGGCGAGCGCGAGCCAGATGCCGAGGAAGGTCGCGACGCCCTTGCCACCGCGGAACCCCAGCCAGACCGGGTAGCAATGGCCGAGGAAGGCGGCCAGCGCGGCCAGTTGCACCGCGTCCTCGCCGGCAAAGCCGCGTGCCAGCAGCACCGCCACGGCCCCTTTGCCGCCATCCAGCAGCAGGGTCAGCGCTGCGGCCAGCTTGTTGCCGGTGCGCAGCACGTTGGTCGCCCCGATATTGCCCGATCCGATCGCGCGCAAGTTTCCGAGTCCCATGAGTCTCGCGAGGATCATGCCAAAGGGGATCGAGCCGAGCCCGTAGCCGAGGAGGCCCCAGAGGATCAGTTCGAAGGCGGTGGAGTCGAAGGTCGGCATCAGTCTCTCCTGAAGACCGGCGCGCCGGCGACATAGGTTGCGATCACGCGCCCCTGCATCCGGGCGCCGTCAAAGGGCGTGTTGCGTGACTTCGAGCGCAACGTCGTGCGGTCGAGCACGAAGGGCACATCCGGATCGAACAGCACGAGATCTGCGGGCGCACCGGGGGCAAGCCGGCCACAGGGCAAGCCGAGGCGCTTGGCCGGGTTCAGCGACAGCGCGGCGAAAAGCGTCGGCATGTCGACCTGCCCGGCATGGAAGAGCCGCATCGCCGCGGGCAGCAGTGTTTCAAGCGCCACCGCGCCGCTCGCGGCTTCCTCGAACGGCAGGCGTTTGGATTCCTCGTCCTGCGGGGTATGCATCGAGCTGATGATGTCGATCAGCCCATCGCGCAGCGCCTCGATCACCGCGATCCGGTCGTCCTCGGCGCGCAGCGGCGGCTTGACCTTGAAGAAGGTGCGGTAATCGGCGACGTCCAGATCGTTCAGCGTCAGGTGATGGATGCTGACACCTGCCGTGATGTCCAGCCCGTTGCGCTTGGCGCGTTGCAGGGCGGGCAGAGCACGGGCAGTGGTGATCTGGTCGGCGTGATAGCGCGCCCCGGTCATCTCGAGCAACGCGATGTCGCGGTCCAGCCCCATCCGCTCGGCCATCGGCGAGACTGCGGGCAGTCCCCTGAGCGAGGCGAACTTGCCCGAGGTTGCGCAGGCGCCATCCGACAGGATCGGTTCCTGCGGGTGGGCGATCACCAGCGCTCCGAGCGCGCGCGCATAGGTGAGGGCACGGGCGAAGACCTTGGTGTTCTGCACCACGTGGTCGCAATCGGTGAAGGCGACGGCACCGGCATCCATCAGGAAGCTGATCTCGGTCATCTCGCGCCCGGCGCGTCCCTTGGTCAGGGAGGCCATCGGCAGCACGTTGACCGGCGCGGCGGCATTCGCCCGCCGGGTCACGAATTCCAGCGTTTCCGGGCTGTCGATCGCCGGGACCGTGTCGGGTCGCGTCACCATGGTCGTGACACCGCCCGCGGCAGCGGCCAGCCCGGCCGAACGATAGCTTTCCTTGTGCCGCTCGCCGGGTTCACAGACCTTGACGCCGATATCGACGATGCCCGGGGCGAGGCACTTGCCGTTGCAGTCGATCACCTCGAGCGTCCCGGGTGGCAACTTGAGCGCGTTTGCGATTGCCGCGGGCGTCTCGGCCGATTCGGGCGGGGCCGCGATTGCTCCGTTACTGACCAGCAGCATGCCGGGCTGGTCGGTCCGGGCCTCGGGGTCGATCAGGCGGGCGTTGATGAAGAGTTGAACAGTCATGGACGCGCCTTTTCTATCGCGGCGATGGTCGCTGCAGGATCGGCCTGGTAGCGGATCAGGTGCTTGTGGCCATCGGTCGTGACGACCTGCACGAAACTGGCCATGCTCCGCAGGGTGGCGATCTGTGCCAGCGGAACGCGCTGTCCCATTGGGCCGACCAGCGCATCGTCCTGAAGCTCCCAGACTTGCGACAACTGTTCGGAGGCCATGTACCAGCCGCGCAAGGCAATTGCCGCCAGCCCCGCGACCGCGCCGGTCCAGATGTGGGGATCTCCCAGCAGCCAGAGGATCAGCATCGCCGCCGCCATGGCGAAGGCGGCCAGCTTGACGTGGCTTTGTACATAGGCGTCGCGGTCGGCCGGAAAACGCACGACGGTGCCGCTCATCGCAGCACCAGGTAGACGACCGCCGCGATCAGCAACATGAACGCCGCGAAGATTCCGCCACCGATCTGGCGAGCGCGCTGTCGCGCGGCGCGGGGCGAGCGCGGCGCATCCGTGTTGGGCCGCGCGCTGGCGGTCTCGATCGGCGTGGCGGTCCAGTCGAGCGGCGGTTCCTCGTAGGTGGCGACCAGTCGGATGTCGGAGGTCGGGTGCAGAGTCACGGCACGCCCCCCGAAGGCGCGGCTGAGCACCAGCATGACGTGGCCTTTCAGCGACTCGAGCCTGGCGCGGTCCGGCGCGACCTGCTCGGCGGGGATGCCGCAGCCTTCGACGAGATAGCCCGCGAGGCCCAGCTGTTCGAGATCCTCGACCGGGAAGATCTCGACATAGGCGGGATCGACCTGCAACACGCCGAGCACCCCGTCCGGACCGCCCGGCTGACGCAGGTCCTCCGCGCAGTCCTCGGGCATGTTCAGTTCGAACACCCGGACCTTGCCGGTCTCGTTGGCGGGGATGATCAGAGGTTGGGTCATGCGGCGTCCGGGCGGCTGGACAACAGGTTGCGGGCCAGAAGCTCCATCGCAGCCATGCGCACGGCGACGCCCATCTCGACCTGGTCCTGGATTACCGAGCGGTTGATGTCGTCCGCGAGCGTGCCGTCAATCTCGACCCCGCGGTTCATCGGCCCGGGATGCATCACGATCGCATCCGGTTTCGCGAGGGCCAGTTTCTCGAGGTCCAGGCCGAAGCGATGGTAATACTCGCGCTCGGACGGAATGAAGCCGCCATCCATGCGTTCGCGTTGCAGGCGCAGCATCATCACCACGTCGGCATCGGCGAGACCCGCATGCATGTCGTCGAAGACTTCGACGCCGAACTGCTCGATCTGGCTGGGCATCAGGGTCGGCGGGCCGATCAGCCGAATGCGGTTCTCCATCTTGCCCAACAGCAGGATGTTGGAGCGTGCAACGCGCGAATGGGCGATGTCGCCGCAGATCGCCACCGTCAGCCGGTGCAGCCGCCCCTTGGCGCGGCGGATCGTGAGCGCGTCGAGCAGCGCTTGGGTCGGATGTTCGTGCCGCCCATCGCCGGCATTCAGGACCGCGCAATTGACTTTCTGCGCGAGCAGGTCGACCGCGCCCGATTGCGGATGGCGCACCACCAGAAGATCGGGGTGCATCGCGTTCAACGTGAGGGCGGTGTCGATCAGAGTCTCGCCCTTCTTGATCGAACTTGCCTGCATCGCCATGTTCATCACGTCTGCACCGAGCCGCTTGCCGGCGATCTCGAAGGAGGCCTGGGTGCGGGTCGAGTTCTCGAAAAACATGTTGATCTGCGTGAGGCCCGCCAGCACGTCGGAATGCTTGGCCGACTGACGGTTCAGCGTCACGTAGTCTTCGGCCAGGTCGAGGATCGTGGTGATGTCCTGCGGGCCAAGCTGTTCGATTCCCAGCAGGTGGCGATGGAGAAAGGACATGGGCGCTCCGGTGATGATCACCGCCTTATAGGAGGCTGCTAGAGGGCCGGCAAGAAGCCCGGGCACCCGGTGTGCGAGACGGGACGGAATCTGGCGATATTTGACCGGAAAGACGCGGTGGAGGTTTTCGTGCCCCCGTGAAGCGACTAGCGTCCCTAGAATGGATTCGGTGAAGGACATGGACACGGCCCGCGCACTTCTGGCGTGGCAGATCGAACTCGGCGCGACCGAGGCGATCGCGGATGCGCCCATCGACCGTTACGCGGCACCGGCCCGCGCCCCCTGGCTCGCGCAGCCGGCGGTGCAAACAGCGCCCGCGGCGGCCGCGATGCACGTCGCCGCAGAAGCCGTGGACCCTGTCGATGACGCGCGCAAGGCAGCGAAGGCGGCATCGGATCTCGACCAGTTGCAGGCGGCCCTGGGCGCCTTTCCCCATTGCGAGTTGAAGAAGGGTGCCCGCAACCTGGTGTTCTGCGACGGCGTGCCGGGCGCGCGCGTGATGATCATCGGCGAGGCGCCCGGACGGGATGAGGACCGCGAGGGGCGGCCGTTCGTCGGACGTGCCGGGCAGTTGCTCGACCGGATGCTGGCGGCGATCGGTCTCACGCGCGACAGCTCGGTCTATATCACCAACGTGGTGCCCTGGCGTCCGCCCCAGAATCGGGACCCGAAGCCCGAAGAAATCGCGATGATGCGCCCGTTCCTGCAGCGTCACGTGGACCTTGCCGCGCCGGATGTGCTCATCTGCATGGGAAATGTCAGCTGCGATGCCGTTCTTGGGCGGCGCGGCATCCTGCGCCTGCGCGGAAACTGGGCCGAGGCCTGGGGCCGCCCGGTCCTGCCAATGACGCATCCTGCCTACCTGCTCCGCACGCCGAGCGCCAAGCGCGAGGCCTGGGCCGATCTGCTGGAGTTGCAGGCGCGGCTGCGGGAGCAGCGAAATTGACGAGGATCTGATCATGTCACGCATTGATGAAACCATGGAATTCATCCCGGTCCGGATCGCGGTTCTGACCGTGTCCGACACCCGGAGTATCGAGGAGGACCGGTCGGGCCAGGTCCTGGTCGACCGGTTGACCGAAGCAGGACATCTCCTGGCGGATCGCAAGATCATCCGGGACGAGCGCGCCGAAATCTCCGCGCAGTTGCGCGCCTGGATCGAGTCGTCCGACATCGACGTGGTCATCAGCACCGGGGGCACCGGTCTGACCGGGCGTGATGTGACCGTGGAAGCCCATCGCGACGTCTACGAAAAGGAGATCGACGCCTTTGGGACCGTCTTCACCATGGTGTCGATGGCCAAGATCGGCACCAGCGCCGTGCAGTCGCGCGCGACCGGCGGCGTGGCTGGCGGGACCTATCTTTTCGCGCTGCCCGGCAGCCCCGGTGCCTGCAAGGATGCCTGGGACGAGATCCTCGCCCGGCAACTGGATTATCGCCACCGGCCCTGCAATTTCGTCGAGATCATGCCGCGACTGGACGAGCACCAACGCAGAAAGTGACGCAGAGCCGCCAGAGCCGTTCCATCTTGGCATTTTCCGCAGTGCCGCTAGGTTAGAACACAGGGCGCGACATGCGCTTTCGAGGTTTCCGGGATGCGGTTCTTGCGACAGAGTCTGGTTGGGGTCTTCCTGGCGTCCGTGACGCTGGCCCTTCTGGTCTATGCGGCCAGCCTGGTAGTGTCGGCGGTCCAGACGCGGATGAACGACGACCGCTCGCCCCCGCCGGCGCGTGAACGGGTCTTCGCCGTCAACCTCGTGACTGCGAAACTCGAGACCGTCGCACCGCTCATGCAGGCCTTCGGTCAGGTTCAGAGTCGCCGCACTCTGGAGCTGCGCGCGGCGATCGGCGGCCGGATCGTCGATCTTGCGGACAATTTCGAAGAAGGCGGCGAGGTGCGCGCCGGCGAGGTGCTGATCCAGATCGATCCGGCAAACGTGCAATCCGAGTTCGATCGGGTCGAAAGCGACCTGATGGATGCGCAAGCCGAAGGCCGCGACGCGCGGCGCTCGCTCGATCTGGCACGCGACGAACTGGTTGCGGCCGAGGATCAGGCCAAGCTGCGGGAAACCGCCTTCCAGCGTCAGAAAGATCTTGAATCCCGCGGGGTCGGTACCGCCGCGGCCGTCGAGATCGCCGAACTGGCAGCAGCGTCGGCCCGACAGGCGGTGCTGTCACGCCGTCAGGCGGTTGCGCAGGCCGAAGCGCGGGTCGATCAGGCGGCCACGCGCCTTGCGCGCGCCCGGATCGCGCTGGCGACGGCGCAGCGCGACCTGACCGAAACCACTGTCTCGGCTCCCTTCGATGGCACTTTGAGCGAGGTCGACCTTGTCGAGGGTCGGCTGGTCTCGCCGAACGAGAAGCTGGCTCTGCTGGTCGACCCAACGGCGTTGGAAGTGGCCTTCCGGGTGTCGACCGCCCAGTACGCGCGCCTGCTGGACGCGTCCGGCGTGCTGATCCCGGCCGAGGTCACGGTTTCGCTGGATGCGGCGGGTGCGGACCTCATGGCAACGGGGAGCATCAGCCGCGACAGCGCCGCAGCGGGCGAGGGGCAATCGGGTCGGCTGATCTTTGCGCAGCTGCAGACCGCGCCGGGGTTCAAACCCGGTGATTTCGTCACCGTCGCGGTGCAGGAGCCGCCGGTCGCCGATGTCGCCCGCCTGCCAGCCTCGGCTCTGGACGCTTCGGGAACGGTGCTGGTGATCGGGCCGGACGATCGCCTGGAGGCGTTGCCGGTGACACTGGTGCGCCGGCAGGGCGATGACGTTCTGGTGCGCGGCGAGGGGCTTGCGGGGCGAGACGTGGTGGTCGGGCGCACGCCGCTTCTGGGCGCGGGCATACGGGTCCGGCCGTTGCGGGACGAGGCGCAGGCCGAGCCGGACCAGGCGATGCTGGAACTGACCGAAGATCGCCGCGCGCGGCTGGTGGCGGTGGTCGAGGCCAATGACCGGATGCCGTCCGAAGCCAAGGCAAGGGTGCTCAACCAGCTGGGCGAAACGCGCGTGCCCGCGCAACTGGTGCAACGGATCGAATCGCGAAGCGGGGGCTAGGCCGTGGCGCGCGACATACCCCGCGCGGCCGGTGGCGTGCTGTCCTATTTCACGCGGCATCGCACGGTCGCGAACCTGTTGCTCGTCGTCATGCTGGTGTTGGGCGCGGCGGCGATGCCGAACATGCGGGCGCAGTTCTTTCCCGACGTGATCGTCGACAACGTCACCGTTTCGGTCGAGTGGGAGGGTGCCGGGCCCGAGGATGTCGATGGTGCCATCGTGCAGGTGCTGGAGCCGACGCTCCTGTCGGTCGACGGGGTCGAAAGCAGCGAAGCGACCTCGCGCGAGGGGCAAGCCAACATCACGCTGGATTTCGAGCCCGGCTGGGACATGTCGCGCGCCGCGGACGACGTGCAGGCGGCGGTCGATGCGGTCACCACCCTGCCCGAGGAGGCCGAAGAACCGTCAGTGCGGCGCGGAGCGTGGCGCGATCGGGTGACGGACGTGGTCCTGACCGGCCCCATCGCGCCCGAGCAGTTGGCGCTGTTCGCCGACGAACTGGTGACACGCCTGTTCAGGGTCGGTGTGACGCGCACCACGATTCGTGGGGTCGCGGCGCCCGAAACGATCGTCGAAGTGCCCTCGGCCAAGCTGATCGCCAACGATATCGGGATGACCGACATCGCCGAGGCCATTGCGGCCGAAGTCAATGCCGACCCGGCCGGGGACGTGACCGGCGCCAACGCGCGGGTGCGGACCGGCACCGAAAAGCGCAGCGCCGAGGATATCGCCGGGATCGTTCTGCGCTCCAATCCAGATGGCTCCAAGCTGACGATCGGCGACGTCGCCGAGATCAGGGTCGAAGGCGTCGACCGCAAGCGCAGCTATTTCGTCGGCGCGAACCCGGCGATCTCGATCCGGGTGGACCGGTCCGACCAGGGCGACGCCATCGGCATTCAGCGCACGGTCGAAGAGGTCGCAGAGCAGATGCAGGCCAGCCTGCCCGCCGGCGTGACCATCGAGCTGATCCGCACCCGCGCCGAAGCGATCAGCGGGCGGCTCGATATCCTGATCGACAACGGCCTGATGGGACTGGGGCTGGTGATCTGTCTGCTGTTCCTGTTCCTCAACGCGCGCATCGCCTTTTGGGTCGCCGCGGGCATCCCGGTCGCGATGTTCGCGGCGATCGCGCTGATGTATGTGGGGGGGCTGACTCTCAACATGGTCAGCCTGTTCGGCCTGATCATCACCTTGGGCATCGTGGTCGACGACGCCATCGTCGTGGGCGAACATGCGGACTACCGCGCAAGGCGGCTCGGCGAACACCCGGTGCAGGCAGCCGAGAACGCGGCACGGCGCATGGCCATGCCGGTCTTCGCCGCAACCCTGACGACGGTGATCGCCTTTTTCGGGCTGACGTCCGTGGGCGGACGGTTCGGGGACCTGATCAAGGATATCCCCTTTACAGTGATCGCGGTGCTTCTGGCGTCGCTGGTCGAGTGTTTCCTGATCCTGCCCAACCACATGTCCCATGCCATCGCCCACTCGGCCAAGCAGCATTGGTACGATCTGCCCAACCGGATCGTGAACCGGGGTTTTCGATGGGTACGCGACACCTTGTTCCGCCCATTGATGGGCTTGGTGGTTCGGGGGCGTTACGTGGTCATCGCGGCGGTTCTGGCGGTGCTTGCCGGCCAGCTTGCGGTGTTTATCCGGGGCGACGTGCAATGGCGCTTTTTCAACGCGCCCGAACGCGGATCGGTCACCGGGAATTTCGCCATGGTCGAAGGGGCTTCCCGCGACGACACGCTCGAGATGATGCGCGAGATGCAGCGCGCGACCGAGGCTCTGGGTCAGGAATACGAGGCGCGCTACGGTCTCAATCCGCTCGATTATGTTATGGCCGAGATCGGCGGCAATTCCGGCGGTGGGCTGGCAGGTGTCGAGACCAAGGACACCGACCTCCTGGGTGGTATCTCGATCGAGCTGATCGACGCCGATCTGAGACCCTATTCCAGCTTCGCTTTCGTGGCCGAGCTGCAGGAAAGCGTGCGCAATCACCCGCTGGTCGAGACGGTCTCGTTCCGTGGCTGGAGGTCTGGTCCGGGCGGGGATGCGCTCGACGTGCAGTTTTTCGGTGCGCGCGTGCAGACGCTCAAGGCGGCAAGCCAGGACCTGCAGACGGCGTTGCTGCGCTATCCCGAGGTTTCTGCGGTGCAGGACAACCTCGCCTACGACAAGGAAGAGCTGATTCTCGACCTGACCGCGCAGGGCCAGGCACTCGGCTTCACTATTGACTCGCTGGGCCGCGCTCTCAGGGCGCGGCTGAACGGGATCGAGGCGGCGACCTATCCCGACGGTCCGCGCAGCGCCGCGATCCGGGTCGAGTTGCCCGAGGGCGAATTAACGGCGGATTTCCTCGAACGCACCTATATGCGCACACCGGGTGGTGTCTATGCGCCTCTCGCCGACATCGTCAGCGTCGAACGGCGCAGCGGCTTTTCCACCGTCCGGCGCGAGAACGGGCTGCGCCTCATCTCGGTCACCGGCGACATTTCCGAAGACGATCCGGCCCGCGCGCAAGAGATCCAGACCGCGCTCGAGACCGAGATCCTGCCCCGGATCGCCAGCGAGCGGCAGGTGGAATGGCGCCTGTCGGGACTCAGCGAACAGGAGGACGACTTCCTCAACGATGCGCGCACGGGTCTTATCCTGTGCCTGACAGGGATCTATCTCGTGCTGGCCTGGGTCTTCGCCAGCTGGACGCGGCCTTTCGTGGTTATGGCGATCGTCCCGTTCGGTCTGGTCGGCACGATCTATGGCCATAATGTCTGGGAGGTGCCGCTCAGCATGTTCACGGTCGTCGGCTTGCTCGGCATGACCGGTATCATCATCAACGATTCGATAGTCCTGGTCACGACGATCGACGAATACGCCAAGGAGCGGGGCCTGATCCCGTCGATTATCGATGGCGCGACCGACAGGCTGCGCCCGGTGATGCTGACCACCCTGACGACGGTGCTTGGTCTCGCGCCTCTGCTCTATGAGCAGAGCCAACAGGCGCAGTTCCTGAAACCGACGGTGATCACGCTGGTTTATGGCCTTGGTTTCGGCATGGTTCTGGTGCTGCTGGTGGTTCCGGCGCTGGTCGCGATCCAGAACGATGTGCGCCGCCCGCTGATCGCCCTGCGGCGCGCTCTGCACAGCCCCAACCGCCCGCTGCGGGGGCTGGTCGCGGGGGCAGGGGCGCTTGTGCTCTTGTGGATGGGAGCGACGATGGGCTTCGCCATGGTGACCGGCCGCCTGCTGCCGGGACTCGAAGGACTCGCGCCGGGACTCGCGGCCACGGGCGCGCTCCGCGCTGCGTTGGCGCTCTTTGTGCCGGGCGCTTTTCTGATCACTCTGCTGGCTTTCCTCGTGGCGGCGGTGGGTCTTGGCCGCGCTCAGTCGCGCCGGGCCTGAAGCCGCAACAGCGCCTGTTCCGCAAGCGGCAGCACCCGGTCACTGGTAACGAGGCCACCTGCGCGCAGGCGCGCCAAAGGCACCCAGGTTGCCTCAGTCACATCATCCGCCGGCATCGGCGTGCCCCGCACATAGCGGCACAAGACAGCGGCCAGAAGGTAGTGGACGGTAACGCGGCCCTCCGCACCGTGGCGTACGACGTCGATATTGGTCAGATACTCGAGCGGTTCGGCTGTGATTCCGGTTTCCTCGAACACCTCGCGCGCGGCAGCGTCCAGCGCGCTTTCGCCCAGTTCGACGTGGCCGCCCGGAAAACCCCAGAGACCGGCGTCCGGCGGATTGCGGCGGCGTGCCAGCAGGACATTTTCGCCGTCGAACAGGACCGCGATCGCCCCGAGCCGTGGTGCCGAAAGAGTCATGTCATCCGGGGCTGCAGCCGACGATATCCACCGCGTGACGTTTGCCCAGCACCGTGATGCGGATGGCCGAGCGATCCAGCGCCAACGGACCGTTCTTGACATGAACGAGGTCGCTGGCGGCGAACAGCACGTTGCCTTGCCTGCGGGTCTCGGCAGGCGACGCCCAGATCAGCGCGCTGCCCGGTTCGATCACGGCGACTTCCGTCCCGCCCGAGGATGGCATCGTGATCCGCGCCTCGATCCGCATGCCGTCACTGGTCGGGCTCAGACGGCAGGTGGCTGCGCTGACGCCGGCTTCGCCGCGGCTGTAGGGGCGCTGCGCCATCGCCGCGGCAATGGCCGGGTGGCGGCCAGCCTTGGCGTCAAGCGTATGGTCGACCGTCAGCGTGCCCGGGATGCAGACATCCTTGCAGAGGCCGATCTCGACGGTTCCCTTCAGGCGCACCGGTTGGGACGGATCGCGTGGCGTGACCTCGACGGGCAGAACCAGTTGCCGGTCATATCCGATGGACTGCACGCCGTTCTGATCGAACACGTGCGGGGTCGGCCAGTGATAGCTGACCTTGCCGATATTGCTCGATCCGCTCCAGTCGAATTGCGGCGGAATGCCCGCGTCGCCGGGCGCGCGCCAATAGGTCTTCCACCCGTCCGAAAGGACCAGCCGAAGTGCGCTCATATAGGTGCCGCTTCCGGTCTGCCCGCCGTCCAGCACATGGACCCGCACGAGATCGTCCATCGCCACTTGCGCGCGAAGCCCAGTCGGCGAGAGCGAAACGGCGGCGACAACGGCCAGAAGAGCTGCGATACGGTTCATCATTCAGGATACATGCGGCTTTCGCGATGAAATGCCAAGTCACGTTCCGGTCAATGCTGCGCCTATTCTGTCGCGCCTCGGGGGTCTTGCACGACGCGGACTGCGCGGCCATGTTGGAGACACCCGGTTGGACACGGCTCCGTGACCGGTGTGGTGCAACAGGGACGACGTATGGATCTGACGGGAAAACTCTTGATCGCGATGCCCGGGATGGGTGACCTGCGGTTCGAGCACTCCGTCGTGTTCCTGTGCAGCCACGGGGACGATGGCGCCATGGGGCTGATCATCAACAAGCCGGCCGAGGACGTGCGCCTGTCGCATCTTCTGGAACAGCTCGACATCAGCCCGACTCCCCCTGGCCAGGACATGCCGGTTCATTTCGGCGGTCCGGTAGAAAGCGCCCGGGGATTCGTGCTGCATTCCTCCGAATACGCCTCGAGCCTGCAGTCGATGCCGGTCAGCGACGAGTTCAGCATGACGGCAACGCTCGACATTCTCGAGGATATCGCGACCGGCAGCGGACCCGACAAGGCTCTGATGATGCTGGGCTATGCGGGCTGGGGGCCAGGCCAACTGGAAAGCGAGATCGCCCTGAACGGCTGGCTGACGGCGGATGCGGATGCGAACCTCGTCTTCGATGCGGCGGATAGCGAGAAATGGGGCGCGGCCCTGCAATCGCTGGGCGTCGATCCGCTGACCCTGTCGGCGAGCGCCGGTCACGCCTGAGACGCGGGGCGGTTCAGTCCCGCGGAGCGGCCGCGCGGCGCAGCCTGTCGTTGATCGCCAGTCCGAGGCCTTGCACAGGGACCGGCGCGACCGCGATCGGACGGCCGGTGGCATCCAGACGATGCAGATGATCGAACAGGTTGGCGGCGGCCTCAGCAAGGTCTCCCGTGGGCGAGAGGTTGAGGTCGCAGTCCATGGGGCCGAAGCCGAGCAGCACCTCGCCAGTCCGCGCAGCATTTGCGTTCAGGCGGACGGCGGCGGCCGGGGCGTAGTGTGACAGCATCTGGCCCGGCGCCGACAATCCTTCGCTGTCCTCGCGTTGCCTCAGTGTCTCGCCGAGCAGGTCTTCGATCCGTTCGGTGGCGAGCCCGCCGGGGCGGAGCAAGACCGGTCCCTCCGACGCGATTCCGAGAATCGTGGATTCCAGCCCCACAGTGCAGGGGCCGTCATCGAGAATCGCCGCGACTCGCGGGCCCAGACCGGCCGCCACATGCAACGCCGTTGTTGCACTGATCCGTCCTGACGGGTTGGCCGAGGGGGCGGCGACAGGACGGTCGACGGCTCGCAGCAAAGCCTGCGAAGATGGCTGCGCCGGAACGCGAACGGCCAGTGTCTCCAAGCCCGCCGTCACCAGCGACGCGATGCCGTGATCTGGCGCAAGCGGCAACACCAGGGTCAGCGGACCCGGCCAGAATGCGCCTGCCAGACGTTCGGCCATGTTGGACCAGACGACATGGCGTCGGGCGGCCTCGGCGTCGGCCACGTGGACAATCAGCGGGTTGAAACTGGGCCGGCCCTTGGCGGCGTAGATGGCGGCGACCGCAGGTCCAGAGGTGGCGTCGGCACCAAGCCCATAGACGGTTTCGGTCGGGAACGCGACCAGTTCGCCCGCGCGCAGCAGCCTCGCGGCACGCGCGATGCCCGCCTCGGTCGACGGCAGGATGAGCGGGTCTGGACTGTCCATGGCTGTGACGCGGCGTTTCGGTTGCGTGGCGGAGCGGTGTGGTTTGGAATGGGTTGGCATTCTTTCCATAGCGGCGGTACCAGCCGAATCCAAGTCCGCTCGCGCCCAGCCCAAGAGGTTACCCATGCCCTATCGTGCGCCGGTTTCAGACTACGAGTTCTTGTTCGACAAGGTGGTCGGATTCCAGCAGGTCGTCGCCACAGAAAGGTTCTCGGACGCCACGCCCGACGTGGTCGGAGCCATCCTGACCGAAGCGGGCAAGATGTGCGAGGAAGTCATCGCGCCGTTGCAGCGCAATGGCGACCTGCACCCGGCGCGACTTGAGAACGGCATCGTTCGCACCTCACCGGGCTTCGCCGAGGGCTGGCGCGCCATCGCCGAAGGTGGCTGGATCGGCATCAGCGGTGATGTGGAGTATGGCGGAATGGGCCTGCCGATGACCGTGACCACCGCGGTCAACGAGATGATGGCCGCGGCCTGCATCGCATTGCAACTGGCCCCGCTGATGAGCCAGGGGCAGATCGAGGCGCTCGAGCATCACGCCAGCGACGAGCTGAAGGCCCTGTATCTGCCCAAGTTGATGTCGGGCGAATGGACCGGGACGATGAACCTGACCGAGCCGCAGGCCGGGTCGGATGTCGGGGCGCTGAGCACCAAGGCCGAGCCCAACGGGGATGGCACCTATGCGATCACCGGGCAGAAGATCTATATCAGCTGGGGCGATCACGACGTCGCGGACAATGTCTGCCACCTCGTCCTTGCGCGTCTGCCCGACGGTCCCAAGGGCACCAAGGGGATCTCGTTGTTCCTGGTGCCAAAGCGCATTCCCGATGCAGATGGCAAGGCGGGCGTCGCCAATTCGCTCAAGGTGGTGTCCCTCGAACACAAGATGGGCCTGCATGGCTCGCCCACCGCCGTCATGCAGTATGACGGCGCGACCGGCTGGCTGATCGGCGAAGAGCATGACGGCATGGCGGCGATGTTCACGATGATGAACAACGCGCGGCTTGGAGTCGGCGGGCAAGGCATCGGCGTTGCCGAGGGCGCCTACCAGCATGCCCTGGCCTATGCGCTCGACCGCAAGCAGGGTCGGTCCTATCACGGCTACACGATCGCTGCCCATGCCGATGTCCGCCGGATGCTGACGACGATGAAGGCCGACATCTTCGCGGCGCGCGCCATCGCCTTGTCCTGTGCCGTCGCGATCGACATGGAAACTGCCACTGGCGAGCCCGACTGGGCGGCGCGCGCGGCGCTGCTGACGCCGATCACAAAGGCTTTCGGCACCGATACCGGCGTCGACCTGGCCAACATGGGCGTGCAGGTGCATGGCGGTATGGGCTTCATCGAGGAAACCGGCGCGGCGCAATACGCGCGCGACGTGCGGGTGACCACGATCTACGAAGGTACCAATGGCATCCAGGCGATGGATCTGGTCGTGCGCAAGATGATGGATGGCGGCGAGGCTGCGTCGCAGTTGCTGGACGAGATCGAAGCCCATGCCGAAGCTGCCCGCGATGTGCTCCCCGAAATGGCAGAGGCGGTCTGGCAGGCCAAGGAAACGCTGCGCGAGGCGACCGAATGGCTGGTGGCGCAGGATGACGTGAACGATCGCTTCGCGGGCGCCGTGCCCTATCTGCGCGCCTTTGCGCGGGTTCTGGGCGGGCATTTCCACTTGATGGCGGCGATGGCCGACAAGGGCGGGCCGCGCGAACACCTGGCCCGTTTCTACATCGAACGCATGTTGCCCGAACATGTCGGCCTGCTGGCCCATGCGCAGCGTGGCTCGGACGGGATCTATGCGCTCAGCCTCGACGACCTGGTGGCGTGAGCGTGGATGCCGACGTTGCGCCGATCCTGAGATATCCCTGGGAAACGCCCCCCGCTCAGAGGGAGGCGACAGAGGTGGCGCCGGGCGTGTTGTGGATGCGCCTGCCGCTGCCGATGAAGCTCGATCACGTGAACATCTACGCGCTGGATGATGGCGACGGATGGACCGTGATCGACACCGGGTTCGACACTGGAACGACACGGCGGATATGGGGCGACTTGCTGGCCGGCCCCCTCGCGGGCAAACCGGTTCACCGGGTCGTGGTGACGCATCACCATCCCGACCACGTGGGTCTCGCCGGATGGTTCCAGGCCGAGCACGGGGCCGAGTTGATCACGACGCGCACAGCCTGGCTGTTCGCGCGGATGCTGCTACTGGACGACCAGACGCGCCCGCCGCCCGAAACCCTCGCCTTCTGGCGCAGCGCGGGGATGGATCCAGAGATCTACGCGCAGCGTGCGGCGGAAAAACCGTTCAACTACGCCGACATCGTCGCGCCAATGCCGCTGGGCTTCACGCGGGTGAAACAGGGCGACGTGATCGAGATGGGCGGGCGTCGCTGGGATGTGCATATCGGCAACGGACATGCCCCCGAACACGCCACCTTCTGGAGCCGCGACGATCATCTCGTGATCTCGGGGGACCAGATCCTGTCGTCGATCAGTCCCAATATCGGCGTCTACGCCACCGAACCCGAGGCCGATCCGCTGGAAGGTTGGCTTGAGGCCTGCGAGCGCTTTCAGCCGATGGCGCGCGAGGATCATCTGGTCCTCGGCGGGCACAAGCTGCCCTTTACCGGTCTGCCGTTCCGGTTGCAGCAGTTGATCGAGAACCACCACGGCGCGTTGCGACGGCTGACCGAACTGCTGAGCGAGCCGAAGCCCGCCTCGGCCTGCTTCACGACGCTGTTCAAGCGGCGCATCGGGCCGGGAGAGTACGGGCTCGCGCTGGTTGAAGCGATTGCCCATGTCAACCATCTCTACAAGCAGGGACGGGTCAGCCGCACCCGCCGCGATGACGGGGCGTGGCTCTATCAACGCAGGGAGTGAGCCGATGGACGAGAAGATCAGCACCACCGCCGAAGCGATCGAGGCCGACGTCTTGCCGAAGATGCGCGAGGTTCATGCCGATCCCGACGATTGCGCAGGCCCCTCGGCGGTGCCCAACCGTCTGAAACAGCCGGTCGACGGTAAGAGCCCGGCGCAATGGGCCTATGAACGGCTGATCCTGTACATCCAGAACTTCGAACAGCAACTCGACGCTGAGCACGAAGTGGCGATGGGCTTCGCCGGCGGCGACGCCGGTGTCCTGCGGATCCAGGGGCTCGGATACTATGATCCCGACATCGTGACCTTCTATGGTACGGATGCCTCGGGTGTGCGCACGCAACTGGTGCAGCATGTCAGCCAGCTGAGCGTTTTGCTGCGCGCACTGCCCAAGCCGCTCGAGGATGCGCCCGCCACGCGCATCGGGTTCAGGTTGGCGGCCGGGCTGGAAGAGGACTGACCCCTTGTGCTGAGACCGTCCGCCCCCTTTTATGGGACCGGACACAAGGGAGGTCTCGATCATGACGGCCGTTTCAGCAGTTCTCGGCGCATTCACGGATGCGTGGAGCCGCCGCAGGGTGATCGTGGGCGTCTACCTCGCGCTGCGTCTGGTCAGCTATTCCGTCCTCGCACCGCTTCTGGCGGCGCTCATCGGCTTTTCGGTCTCGCTCTCGGCGCAATCGGCACTGACCGACCAGGATATCGCCGGGTTCATCCTGAGCCCTGCGGGATTCGTCGCCGCGGTCTTGGTGCTGAGCCTGCTTTTGGTCGTCGAGGTTCTGGGCTTCGCGCTGATGACGGCGATCTGGCGATCCGGCGCCCAGGAACGGTTCGAGACTGTGCGCACTGCGGTTTTCGCCGTCGCGCATCGGGGCTGGCCTCTACTGCAATTCGCCGTGCTCTTCGTGCTCCGGGTGTTGGTGCTGGCGGCGCCTTTCGTTCTGGCCGGGCTGCTGGTCGCCTGGATGCTGCTGAGCGACTATGACATCAACTACTACCTGACCCAAAAACCGACAGAGGCGTTGGTGGCCGCTGCGCTGATCGGGCTTCTGGTGCTGCTGTTGGCCGCGCTGCTGCTGGTGCAACTGACCGGCTGGGCGCTGTCGCTGCACCTCGTGCTCTTTGCAAAGACCGCGCCGACGGCAGCCTTCCGTGAAAGTGCGGCGCTCATGGCAGGCAAGAAGTTTCGGTTGCAGCGCAAGATTCTGGTCTGGCTGCTTCTGCGTTTCCTCATGCTCAACGCCGTGGCGCTGCTGGCGGGGCTGATCCTGAACCTGATCCCCTTCGACCTGGAATCGGGCTTGCGCGGGGTGCTGACCGTCACGCTGGCGGTGGCGGCCCTTTGGATGCTGGCCCGGCTGGTGATTTCGGCATTGGCGTTGGCCGCTCTCGCCCGGGTGATCGACGGGCTCTATGCACCCGACGCGGCGCTCGAGGTGCCACCGGCCCCGCGCGCCAAGGGCGTCAAGGCGCGCCTGCTTGGCGCCATCGGTGTTCTCGCAGTTGTGGTTGGTGTCGGGTTCTGGGCCGGGGCGCGCATCATCGATGGGATTTCGACAAAGGACAATGTCGAGATCATCGCCCATCGCGGCGCTGCCGGAATCCGACCCGAGAACACGTTGGCCTCGGTCGAACAGGCGCTCGAGGACGGGGCCGACTGGGTCGAGATCGACGTGCAGGAAACCGCGGACGGGCAGATCGTCGTGGTCCATGACAGCGACTTCATGAAACTGGCCGGCGTCGATCTCAAGGTCTGGAACGCCACGATGGAGGACCTGGCCGAGATCGATATCGGGGGCTGGTTCGATCCGGTCTATGCCGACCAGCGCACCCCGCTGCTGCGCGAGGTTCTGGAACGCGCCCGGGATAGGGCGAAAGTTCTGATCGAACTCAAGTATTACGGGCACAACGAGAACCTTGAACATCGCGTGATCGAGATCGTCGAGGACCTGGGCATGCAGGACCAGGTCGCCACCATGTCGCTGAAATACCCGCTGGTGCAGAAGATGCTGGAGCTGCGGCCGGACTGGCCGAGCGGCGTTCTGGCCGCCACGGCGGTCGGGGATCTCTCGGGGCTGGATGGCGATTTCGTCGCGGTCAGCGCGGGCAGGGCGAGCCCCTGGCTGGCGCGTTCTCTCGAGAACCGCGGCAAGGCGCTGTTCGTCTGGACGGTGAACGATCCGCTCGAGATGTCCAAGATGATATCGATGGGTGCCGACGGGCTGATCACGGACGAACCGGCGCTCGCCCGCAAGGTGGTCGCCGCACGGGCGGACCTCAGCACGCCCGAACGGCTTGTTCTGTGGTTGACCGAGGAACTGGGCATCGCGCTCAACGACAAGGCCTATCGCGATGGCTCGCCCTAGAACTGTGCCGCGAGTCGCGGCCCTCGTGGTGCTGGTGGCCGGTCCGGTGCTGGCGCAGGAGCCCGAAACCGGGCTGACCCGGACGCTGGAACTGCGCGCGCACCAGGCGCTGATCGACCGGATTGCCCGGCCCGATACCGGGCTCGCGCCATTTGAAACCGATGGGTGCAGCGGCGGGCTGTCGCAGGTCTGGGGCATGGTCTCGGCCCGGTTTCCCGAGTTTGCCGAAACCTATAAGGCCGCGCCGCCATGGGAAGCCTGCTGTTTCACGCATGACCGCGCCTATCACGCCGCCGCCGAGGCCTCGACGGCGGAGGAGAGTTATGACGCGCGCGTTCTGGCCGACGCCGAACTGCGCTCTTGCGTCAACGAGACCGGCCGGTTGCGCCGGAGCGAACTGGCCGAGCAATATGGCGTGACACCCGACCGGGTCGAGTTGGCATACGGCCTGATCGCGGATGCGATGCATCTTGCCGTCCGGTTCGGTGGCGGGCCGTGTTCCGGTCTGTCCTGGCGGTGGGGGTATGGCTATCCCAACTGTTCGGTGCTGCAGACGCTGACAGGCGATTGATCCCGCGTTGCCTGTCCATGATTGACGTCGCGCGGCCTGCGCGCGATTGACGTGGTGACATGGATTTGCGAATGCGCTAATCAGGCCAAAACCAACGCGAACGGGAAAACTGACATGGCGGAACACAAGCACGGCGAGATGGACATCAAGGTCCAGACCGAGACTTTCGACGGGTTCATGAAGTGGACCACCTGGGCGGTGATCGTCATTCTGGCCGTTCTCGTCTTCCTCGCCATTTTCGCTCGCTGACAGATCGCCTGACATGCGGCGTTTCCTGATCGCGGCAGCCTTGCTGCTGACCGTAGCTGGTTGCGCGACCCAGCAGCCCTATGCTTCGGACGCCGAAGTCTTGGCTGCTTCCTACAGGGAGCCGGGGCCGAAGTCGCTGACCGTCTACACGATGATCAACAACCGTTCGGGCGAGGGTGCCCATACCGCGATGCTGATCAACGCGTCCGAGCAAGTGATCTTCGACCCCGCCGGCTCCTTCTATTCCTCCGCTGTGCCCGAGCGGGACGATGTGCTGTTCGGTATCACTCCCGGCATGGAAAAGGCCTATCGCAGCGCGCATGCGCGCAGCACCTACCACGTGGTCAGCCAGACAGTGCAGGTCACGCCCGAGCAGGCGGAAACGGCCTATCGCCTTGCCCTGTCCAACGGTGCCGTGCCGGGCGCCTTCTGCACCAGCGCGACCTCCAAGCTGCTGGCCAACGTGCCCGGGTTCGAAAACGTCAGCACCACGATGCGCCCGAAGAAGCTGATGGCACAGCTCGAAGAGATGCCTGGCGTCGTGACCACGCGTTATTACGAGAACGACAATCCCGACCTGCAACTCGCACTGGCCGAAGCCGATGCGCGATCATCCGAGTAGGTAGAGAAGTCCGAACAGCGTCACCGCACCGCTGAAAATCGCTGCGACCACGTTCCGTGTCAGCAAGCCGACAGCCAGCGTCATGCCGGCGGCGGCCATGCGTGCGGCATCGGGTTCGCCGCCCGTCGCGGCAGGCCAGATCACCAGCGGCGTGACCAGCGCGGGCAGGATCGCGACCGCGGTGTAGCGCAGGTGACGCAACAGCCATGTCGGCATCGCCCGATTGCCGACCAGCCCGATGAACACGAAGCGCAGCGCGAAACTGCCGATCGCGAGCCCTGCGATCACGGTCCAGAGCGTGGCCTGGTCGAACGCCTGAACGGTCTCGGTCATCGGGTCCGGGCCTTGCGCTCGAGCGCCAGTTCCGCCTGTGCACCGGCCATCATACCGGCGAACCCGGCGATCAGCAGGCCGAGGTTGTAAGGCACGCCGGCAGCCAGGATCGCGGTCACGATCGAAACCAGCGCCGCGATCACATGCGCCGGCGTGCGCAGCATCGGCGCGATCATCGCGAGGAACGCGATCGGCAGCGCGAAGTCGAGCGCCCAGCTTTCGGGAATTTGCGCCCCCATCATCGCGCCGGCGAGGGTCGCCAGGTACCAGAGTGGCGCGATCAGGCCGACGGTTCCGGCGAAATAGGCCATGCGCTGCGCGATCGTCATCTCGGGTTCGAGTTCGAAGCGCACGATGGAGAGGGCATAGGATTGATCGACCGTGAAATAGGCGGCAAGGGTCCGTTGCCACAGTGGCGCCGCCCCGAGGTAGGGCGTCAGCGAGGCGGAATACATCGCTACGCGCAGGTTGACCGCCAGAGCCGAGGCCAAGACGATCAGGGTGGGCGTGTTCTCCTGCATCAGCTGCAGCGCCGTGAACTGGGCCGCACCGGCGAACACGGTCATCGTGAAGGTCATGGTCTCCAGCAGGTTCAATCCGGCCTCGACCGCAAGCACGCCAAACAGCAAACCGAACGGACCAGCCACGAACACGAAAGGCAGGCTGTCGCGAATGCCCCGCCAGAAGTACGAATTCGGTGTGGTCGCCGTCATGCAATGCCCCTAGGATATGCTCGCCCGCACTATCGGGGATCGGGAGGCGTTTCAATTGGCGACATCAGAGGACAGGTCGGATTTCATCATCGCGCCCGACCCGCATGCCCCGCGCCTGACCCGTGCGGTCGAGGGCGTGGATCAGAATGGTGAACGGTCCAGGATTTCTGTGGTCGAGGAGCGCCCGCTGACGATCTTTCTGAATGCGCAGGAGATCGTCACCGCGATGACGATCGGGGATTACCCGGAATACCTGGCGCTCGGCTTCCTGCGCAATCAGGGTATGTTGTTGCAGGACGACCGGATCACCGCGGTCGACTATGAAGAAGATCTCGAAACCGTCGTCGTGCGCACCCTGCGGCAGACCAGTTTCGAGGACAAGCTGAAGAAGAAGACCCGCACCAGCGGTTGTGCCGTCGGCACGGTCTTTGGCGACATGATGGAGGGGCTCGAAGGCGTCAGGCTGCCGCCGGTCCCGGTCCGCACCAGCTGGCTCTATGCCCTGGCCGCGCGGATCAATCGCACGCCGTCTCTCTATCTCGAGGCGGGCGCGATTCACGGCACCGTTCTGTGTCACGAGGACCGCCCGCTCGTCTATATGGAGGATGTCGGGCGGCACAACGCCGTCGACAAGATCGCCGGCTGGATGCTTCAGACGGACACGTCGGCGGGCGACAAGATCCTCTACACGACAGGGCGGCTCACCTCCGAAATGGTGATCAAGACGGCGATGATGGGCATCCCCGTGCTGGCGTCGCGTTCGGGCTTCACGGCGTGGGGGGTCGAGATCGCCCGCGAGGTCGGTCTGACCCTGATCGGCCGGATGCGCGGACAGCGGTTCGTGTGTCTATCGGGAGAGGATCGGCTGGTGCGCGACGTCGATCCGTCGACCGTCGCCTCGGAAGATCGCAAACATCGTCGCAAGAGCGCCGAGGCATGACGCGACCGCTCGGTGTCATACTCGCCGGCGGTCTGGCCAGTCGGATGGGCGGCGGCGACAAGGGCTTGTTGCGCCTTGGCAATCGGACCCTCATCGCGCGTGTGATCGACAGGCTGGGCCCACAGGTTTCGGGATTGGCCCTGAACGCGAACGGGGACCCGGCCCGGTTCGAGAGTCTCGGCCTTCCGGTCCTGTCCGACAGTATCGACGGGTTCGTCGGTCCGCTGGCCGGAGTTCTCGCAGGGCTCGATTGGGCGGCAACGCAAGGCGCGGACAGCATCGTGACCGCCGCCGCCGATACACCCTTCTTTCCTGCGGACCTGGTGACCCGGCTGCAAACGGCCTCGGAGGGCATGGGCGCCCCTTTGGTTCTGGCCGCCACGCCCGATCCCGAGCGGGGCCAGGCGCGCCACCCGACCTTCGGGCTCTGGCCGGTGTCACTGCGCGATGACTTGCGCGCGTCGCTGCAGGACGGGTTGCGCAAGGTCGTGCTCTGGACCGACCGGCACGACGGGCGCACGGCGCTCTTCCCGGTCGGTCGCGTCGATCCTTTCTTCAACGTGAACACGCCCGAAGACCTGGCCCGTGCCGAGGCTCTGCTGTCGGAGTCCGCATGAGGATTTACGGTGTCACTGGGTGGAAGAACACCGGAAAGACCGGGTTGATGGAGCGGCTGGTGACTGAGTTCACCGCGCGCGGCCATTCCGTCTCGAGCGTCAAACATGCCCATCATGCCTTCGACGTGGATCAGCCGGGGCGCGACAGCCATCGCCACCGCGTCGCCGGCGCCCGCGAGGTCATGCTGGCCTCGGGAAAGCGGTGGGCCTTGATGCACGAACTGCACGACGAGGAAGAGCCGCCGCTTGCTGCATTGCTCGCCCGACTCTCGCCTGTCGATCTGGTATTGATCGAAGGCTACAAGCGGGAACCCCACCCAAAGATCGAAACCCACCGCAAGGCGGCGGGCACGCCGCTGATCGCAACGGACGACCGGACGATCCGGGCCGTGGCCAGCGACGTTGCCGTTTCGATCGACCGGCCGGTGTTCGATCTCGACGACACCGCGGCCATTGCCGAATTCATTCTGCAGGAGGTCGGATTGTGAGCGGGTTCGACACGGTTGTCATCGTCGATTGGTCGGCGGGCAAGCGGGCGCCGAAGCGGCCAACGAAGGACGCGATCTGGATCGGGATTGCGCGTGGCAGTGGCGAGGAGGAGCCTCTCTACTTCCGCAGCCGGATCGAGGCCGAGGCCTGGATCACCCATTTCCTGCAAACGGAAAACGCGGCCGGGCGACGGGTGTTGATGGGGTTCGATTTCCCCTTCGGCTATCCCAGGGGCACGGCGCGCGCCGTGACGGGGTCGAATGATGTCTTTGCGTTGTGGACGTGGCTCGAAAGCCGCATCCGGGACGATGACGCGGGCGAGAACAACCGGTTCGACGTGGCCGAGGAGATGAATCGCTGTTTCGAAGGGCTTGGGCCGTTCTGGGGCAAGCCGTCGCGGGACATGTGGCCCGACGTGCCTTACCGCAAGGCGGGGATCGCTTTTGAGCGCATCGCCGAACGCCGCAGCGCGGACGTGCGTGCGAATGCGGCGTCGAGCTGTTTCCAACTGGCTTTTCCTCCGACGGTCGGCAGCCAGGTCCTGATGGGCCTGCCGATGCTGGCGCGGCTGCGCCGCCTGCCCGGCGTGGCGGTCTGGCCGTTTGATGCGTGGGACGACGCGCAGACGGTGTTGGCGGAAATCTGGCCGGGTCTCATCGAACCGGCGGTCAGACAGGCGTTGGACGCCGCCGATCCACCGATCCGTGACCGCGAACAGGTCCGCCTGCTGGCGCGCGCCGTTGCGGGCCTGACACCCGATCGCCTTGCCGTGATGATGCAAGACTTCCCCGAGGAGGCAAGGGAGGAGGCATGGATCCTCGGCGCGGGGCACGCGGAGGAACTTCGCGCGCTCGCGGGGCCCGTGCCGCTGGCGCCGCCGCCGTTGCGCAACGATTGCTTCTCCTTGCCCGCCGGTGTCGACTGGACACCCGTGGACGAGGCGCTGGCCTTGCTGCGCACGAGGCTGACCTGCACGGTCGGCAGCGAGGTTGTCGACATCGGCGCAGCCCAGGGAAGGGTTCTGGCGCAGGACGTGATCGCCGTGCGCTCGAACCCGCCGCAGGCCAATTCCGCAGTTGACGGGTATGGGTTCGCAGGCGGGGTGCCGGAAGGCGACCATGTCCTGCCGCTCATCGAGGGTCGCGCGGCCGCCGGGGTGCCGTTTGACGGCGCGGTCCCGTCGGGCCACGCGATCCGTATCCTGACCGGGGCTGCCCTGCCTGAGGGCGTGGACACGGTCCTGCTCGAAGAAGATGTGGCATCGGACGGTCAAAGGATCGCCTTTCGCGGGCCGCTCAAGATGGGGGCGAACGCGCGGCGCGCGGGAGAGGACGTGGTCGAGGGCGCAACGGCCTTGCGAGCGGGGCGCGTGGTAACGGCGGCAGACCTCGCCCTGTTGGCGGCGGTGGGTGTCTCGCGCGTGATGGTGCGGCACCGCCTGCGCGTCGCCATCCTGTCGACCGGCGATGAGCTTGTCGAGCCGGGCCAAGCAGCCGGGCCGGGACAGATCTTCGATGCCAACCGTCCCATGCTGCTTGGCATGATCCGCGCCTTCGGGTTTCAGCCGGTCGATATGGGCCGGGTCGCGGATGACCGCGCGGCCTTGCGCGCGCGGCTCGAGTCGGCGGCCCGGCAGGCCGACGTGATCCTGACCAGCGGCGGTGCCTCCGCCGGGGACGAAGACCATGTCTCGGCCCTTCTGAGAGAGACCGGCGCGATGCAGGAATGGCGCATCGCGGTCAAACCGGGTCGGCCGCTGGCACTGGGGCTCTGGTCGGGGACACCGGTTTTCGGTTTGCCTGGCAACCCGGTGGCGGCCATGGTCTGCACTTTGATCTTCGCGCATCCCGCGATGGCGTTGCTTGCCGGAGCCGCGTGGCAGGCTCCGCAGGGGTTCGACCTGCCGGCGGCCTTCGAAAAACGCAAGAAGCCCGGCCGGCGAGAATACCTGCGGGCGCGGGTACGCGACGGGCGCGCCGAGGTGTTCAAATCCGAAGGCTCGGGCCGGATCAGCGGGCTGAGCTGGGCCGAAGGGCTGGTCGAGATCGGCGACGGCGAACGGCATATCCGCCCCGGCGACATGGTGCGCTTCATCCCCTATGGCAGTTTCGGGCTATGAGCGGATCACCTCGGGAAACGTCCTGACGGATTTGCCGCGCACCAGATCCGTGACCGCCACGTCGAATTCCTTGAAATGCGCTGTGCCCAGATGCGCCTGGAACGCTTCGGCATCCGAATAAAGTTCGTAGAGCAACACCACGTTCGTGCCCGTATCGACGCAGATGTCGAACACATGGCAATCGGGCTCCTTGGCCAGCGAGGTGCGGGCCTGGACGCGCATCAGGGGCAGGAACGCAGGCAGCGCGTCCTGCGCCAGTTCAAAGGTCACGCAAACGGCGAACATGTCGATCCTTTCGGGGTCATGGCACGATCCGGCGGCGTTCGTCATGCGAGCGATAGGCCGCGTCGGTGGCGCGGATCACGCCGAGGTAGTCCTCGGCGGTGTTTTCGGGCACCGTGCCGTCGCGCCGGCAGCGGACGAGATGGTCGATCAGCGCGGCCACGCACCCACCGCCGAACGCGTCGGGATCGATAGGGGCCCGCAGCGGAACGATCTCTGCCGCGCGCGCGCCGAAGGGCCGAAAACGCAGCGTACCATCCCCGTCCAGTTGCAGCGTTCCCGCTTCGCCTTCCAGACGCAGTTCGCCCATGGTGAGGCGCGGGTTCCGTGCCGGCACGTCCGACAGGCGGTTGCCGTCGAAGACCGATTGCGTACCGCCCGCATGCGTCAGGATCAACGTGCCAGCGTCTTCGCCGGCGAGAACCGGGTTGATGCGGCGCAGGTCGGCATAGACTTCGGTGATCTCGCCGAAAAGCCAGCGGAACAGGTCGATGAAATGCACACCGGTTTCGTGGATCAGCAGGCGCGGCATGGTCTGGAACGAAGGTTGGCGGGCCAGATAAGCGTCGGGGCCGCGCCCGTCGCCTGGCCGCAGGTCGAAGCGGCACTGATAGACCTGTCCCATCCGGCCCGCGTCGAGAAACGCTTTCACCTCGCGGTACCAAGGTTGAAAACGGAAATTCTCGTGGATCACGAGCTGTGTTTCGGCCTTTTGCGCCGCGTCGAGCGTGGCCTGCGCTTCAGCAAGCGACCGACAGAACGGCTTCTGGCAGATGATCATGCGCCCCGGTTTCAATGTGGCGCGGATCAGCGCGGCATGGGCCGGCGGCGGGGCGACGATATCGACGATGTCCGGGTCCTGCGCGGCAAGCAGATCCGGCAGATCCGCATATCCCGGCACGTCGAGCCGATCGGCTGTTGCCTCTGTAAGCGCGCGGTCCAGATCGGTCACGCCGACGATCTCGGCATCCTCGCGCGCGGCCCACGCCTCCTGGTGCAGTCGGCTGAAATAGCCCAACCCGACGATGGCGACACGCATCATGTCCGCACCGGATGTCTGCGTCTCAGGTCGGCGACCTGTTCTGGGGTCAGCGGGCGGGTCTTCATGCCGTGCACCGCAAGGAACAGCTTTGCCGTCTCCTCCAGTTCTTCCGTGGCGTGGACCGCGTCGCGCAGGGACGTTCCGGCAACGACCGGGCCGTGGTTGGCCAGAAGAACCGCGTGGTGGTCGGAGGCCATCTCGCGCACCGCGCGCGCGAGATCGAGGTCACCGGGGGCGAAATAGGGGATCAAGGGCAGCGTGCCGATCCGCATCACGTAATAGGCCGTCAGGGGCGGCAGGACGTTGGCTGGATCGATGTCGTGAAGGCAGCTTACGGCGACCGAATGGGTGGCGTGCAGATGCACGATCGCCCCTGCGTTCGGGCGGCGATCGTACATGGCGCCGTGCAGGAACGCTTCCTTGGTCGGGGCGTCACCGGACACGTGCCGTCCCTCAGAGTCGAGCTTGCTGATCCGCGCCGGGTCCAGATCGCCCAGCGATGAGCCGGTCGGCGTCATTAGCCAGCCATCCTCAAGGCGCAGGCTGATGTTCCCCGAACTGCCGAAGGTCAGACCCCGGTCGAACAGGGATTTCGCCAGGGAGACGATATCGTCGCGCTGCCTGGTTTCGCTCATGCCAGCACCTTGAACGCCTTGTCGAAAAAGTCGACGCCACCGAAATTGCCGGATTTCAGTGCCAAGGCCATCGGCGGACCCGAAAGCGTGCGCGTCCACGGCACGCCGGGGTCGATCTCGCCGCAGATCTCGAGTGCTGGCAGGTCCAGTGCGCCAACCACGGCGCCGGAGGTTTCCCCGCCGGCCACGACCATGCGCGAAAACCCCGCCGCGCGCAGACCGGTCGCAAGTCGGGCCATTGTCTGTTCTACGAGCGCTCCGGCCCGGTCCGCGCCGAGCCGTGCCTGGACACGCGCGACGGTGGCGGGATCGTCCGAGGCGTGGATGAGCAGCGGTGAACCAGCCGGTGTTTCCCGCGCCCATGCGAGGATGTCCGCACAGGGGTCAGGGCCTTCCGCCAGTGCCTCGGCGTCGATCTTCCAATTGGGCCAGATATCCCGCACATGGTCGATCTGGGCCCGCGTCGCTGTCGAGCAACTTCCGGCCAGCACGACGCTTCGCCCTTGGACCTCGGGGCGGACGGGTGGGGCGTCGCTGGCGGTGAAGCCGAAATTCGCGGGCAGGCCGAGCGCGATACCCGAGCCGCCTGTGATCAGCGCATGGTCCGCCGCGGCTTGCCCGATCGTCCGCAGGTCGTGGTCGTCTATCGCGTCGAGCACCGCATACCGACGCCCGTCCGTTTGGAGTTTCCCGATCGCCGACCGCACCTCATCGGCTCCGCGCGCAACGACCGGGTGCGGGACGAGGCCGACCGTATGCCGGGACTGGGCCGCCATCAGGCTGACAAGGTTGCTGTCGCGCATCGGGGTCAGCGGGTGGTCACGCATGGGCGACTCCGACAACAGCTGTTCGCCGACGAAGAGATGGCCCATGTATACGGTGCGCCGATTGACCGGGAAGGCCGGGCAAACCAGCGCGAGCGGAGCCTGCAATGCCTCTAGCAGGGCGTCGGCGACAGGACCGATATTGCCTCGCTCGGTCGAATCGAAGGTCGAGCAGTATTTGAACATCACCTGATGCGCACCGCGTGCGCGAAGCCAATCCAGCGCGGCGAGCGATTGCGCGACGGCGTCGGGGGGCGCGATGGTCCGCGATTTGAGCGCGATCACCACCGCGTCGGCCGCGCCGATATCTATGGGTGATTCGGGTACTCCGAACAGCTGCGCGACCCGCATCCCCCCCTTGACCAGCGTCACGGCGAGGTCCGTCGCGCCAGTATAGTCGTCAGCGATGGCCCCAATGCAGATCGTCATGCACCCTCGCCGATCAGGTCCACGACCGTCGCAGTGACCGCGCGTGTTCCCATGTCGCCGCCGAATTCCATCGGTCGGAGCCGGTTGGCGACGAAACCAGCCATCACGGCGTCGTCGATCAAGGTGGCTGCGTTCGCATAGGCCTCCACGCCCAGCCTGTCGGCAAGGTAGTCCAGCATGAGTCCGCCCGACAGGATCGCCGCAAGGGGGTTAGCCTTGTCCTGGCCCATGATGTCTGGCGCGCTGCCATGCGCGGGCTGGAACAGCCCGTGGCGATCCCCGATCTCGGCGCAAGCCGCCATGCCCATGCCCCCGACCAGCCCGCCGGCGAGGTCCGACAGGATGTCGCCGAACATGTTCTCGGTCACCAATACGTCAAAGGCCCAGGGCTGGCGCACGAGGTCGAGTGCTTGCGCGTCGACATAAGCGTAGCCGGTGTCGATGCCTGGAAACTCCGGGCTGATCTCGTCGAAGATCTTGCGAAAAAAAGCCATCGACGCGAAGACGTTGGCCTTGTCGACGCAGGTCAGCAGGCCCTTTCCGCCCCGTGCCTTGCGCTTCTCGGCCAGGCGAAACCCGAAACGATGCAACCGTTCGCTGACCGAGCGCGTGATGCGCAGCGTGTCGCGCACCTCGCTGTCGCCGATGATCTGGCTGCGGCCATGCACTGCGGCGGAGTAGAACAGTCCCTCGGTGGATTCACGCAGGATCACCAGGTCGATATCCGCCGCACGCGGGTCCGCCAGCCGTTGCGGCGCGTTCGGATAGGCGCGCACCGGGCGCACTCCGGCATAGAGTTCGAACCGGTCGCGCAGGCGCAGGTGCGGCGAAATCTCGGTTCCGTCCGCATGGCGCACCGAGGGCAGTCCGATCGCGCCCAGGAAGATCGCATCGGCCTCTCCAGCGCGCTCTTCGCCGCCGGGTTCGATATCCTTTCCGGTGTCGCGAAAATAGCCTGCTCCGGCTGCGATGTCGTCATAGACCGGCCTCGGCAAGCCGACACGGGCGAGTGCTGTTTCGACCACTGCAAGCGTCGCATCCGTCACGTCGAGGCCGATGCCGTCTCCCCTAATGACGGCGATCCTGGCGGGCTGTGTCATGGCGAGAGTCCTTCAGACGTGATAAGGCGCGAGCCGGTTCCAGTCGAACGCGACACCCGTGCCCGGCGTGTCTGGCGCGACGGCCAAGTGGTTTTCCACAACCAGTGGTCGCGTGGTGTAGCGATCTATCGGAAATGAATGAACTTCGATCCAGCCGGGATTGCGCTGCGCGGACACGAGGCTGACATGCAGTTCCTGCATCCCGTGACTGCACACCGGAATGTCGTGGCGCGCGCAGACCGCCGCGGCCTGGAGCCACCCGGTGATGCCGCCGCAGTTGGATGCGTCCGGTTGCAGATAAGCCACGCGCGCCTGTTCGGCGGCATATTCGAACTCGTGGATCGTGTGCAGGTTTTCACCCATTGCCAGCGGCATTCCAGTGGCCTGCGCAATGCGGGCATAGGCGCTGTAGTGGTCCGGGATGATCGGCTCCTCGAACCACAACAGGTCGAACGGAGCAAAGGCGTGGGCGGCCTCTGTGGCCTGCGGTTCGGACATGGAGTAATTGGCATCGACCATGAAGGCGATGTCAGGGCCGATCAACTCACGCACCGCCTTGATGCGCTCCAAATCCTCGGCCAGCGTCGGCTGGCCGATCTTGATTTTCACGCCGTTGAAGCCGCGATCCAGATAGTCCTGAACGCTGTCCAGCAGCTTGGGAAGGGGAAAGCCCAAATCGATCCCGCCGCAATAGGTCCGGCAACGGTCGGCGGTCCCGCCCGCCATTTTCCAGAGCGGCTGCCCGCTGGCTTTTCCACGGATATCCCAGAGCGCGATGTCCACCGCGGAGATCGCGAAAGAGGCGATGCCACCGCGCGCAACGTAGTGTACGTGCCACTGCATCGCCTCATAAAGCGCTTCGACGTCCCCGGCGTCCTGACCAATCAGGAAAGGGGCGAGATCATGCTCGATCATCGCCTTGATCGCGTGCCCGCCCTTGCCGCCGGTATAGGTGTAGCCGGTGCCGTCCCGTCCGTCCTCCAGAGTGACCGTCGCGGTGATCAGCTGGAAATGCGTGTGATCGCCGTGTTTCGCATCCACCAGCACTTCGTCCAGCGGGACATTGAACAGTTGGCAGCGAAGCGCGGCGATCTTCGGCATCAGAGGTCCTTGCACTCGGGAACGGGGGTGACGGTGGTGCCGTCCTTCAGCCACCGGGTCAGGTTCTCGCAGGTCAGGTCGCCCATCGCCTGGCGGGTCTCATGCGTGGCGCTGCCCACGTGAGGCTGCAGCACGACGTTGTCCATCGCGAACAACGCCTCGGGCACTTTAGGTTCGGCTTCGAACACATCGAGCCCAGCGCCGCCAAGTTTGCCGTCCTTCAGCGCCTGCACCAGCGCGGTCTCATCCACGACCGTGCCGCGCGCGACATTAACCAGAATGCCCTCGGGTCCGAGCGCGGCGATCACATCGGAACTCACCAGATGCTTGGTTTCCGGCCCGCCGGGCGTGATGACGATCATCACGTCGCACTCCTTGGCCATCTCGGTCAGATCACCGTAGTAGCGATACGGCACGTCCTTTTCGCTGCGCGCGTGATAAACCACGGTCGCGTCAAACACCGCGAGCCGATCCGCGATGGCCTGTCCGATCCGGCCCAGACCGACGATGCCGACGGTGCGGCCCTGAACGGAGTGGGTTAGCGGCGTGTTGCCCTCCTTCTCCCACCGGCCCGCGCGGACATAGGCGTCGTAGGGCACCAGGCGGCGGCTGACCGCGAACCACAGCAGGATGGCCGTGTTCGCGACCTCGTCGTTCAGCACCTCCGGGGTGTGGGTGACGACGATGCCGCGCTTTGCAGCAGCGGCGGCGTCGATCGTGTCGTAGCCGACCCCGTAGTTCGAGATGATCTTGAGGTTCGTAAGCGCCGCCATCAGGTCGGGAGGCACCCCGTAGTGGCCGACATTGACGACGGCGGTGAAGGACTCGGCGTGCTCGGCGATGAACGCCGCTTGCGTGTCATCCATCGGCAGCGGAACGATCTCGAATTCCGCTTCCAGGTGGGACTTCATCCGCTCGGTGAGCGGTCCGATCTGCAGCAGTTTGGGGGCCATGGCTCAGGCGTCCTCCGCCACGGTCTGGGTCTGCTGGCCGAGGCCCTCGATCCAGACATCCATCCGGTCACCGACCTTCAGATACACGGGGTTCTCCATCCCCAAAGCCACACCGGGAGGGGTGCCGGTCGAGATCACGTCGCCCGGATGCAGCGTCATCAGACCCGACAGGTGTTCGATGATCTGCGCCACGGTGAAAATCATGGTCTTGGTGTTGCCGGTCTGGCGGCGCTCGCCGTTCACGTCGAGCCACATGTCGAGGTTCTGCGGGTCTGGCACTTCGTCGCGCGTCACCAGCCACGGGCCGGTCGGCCCGAATGTGTCGCAGGATTTGCCCTTGGTCCATTGGCCCGACAACTGGCTCTGGAAATGCCGCTCGGACACGTCGTTGATCACGCAATAACCCGCCACATGGTCCAGCGCGTCGGCTTCGGACACGTACTTCGCGGTCTTTCCGATCACCACGCCCAGTTCGACCTCCCAATCTGTATGGGTCGAACCGCGCGGCATGCTGACCGTGTCGTTCGGGCCGACGACGGCGGAATTGGCCTTGAAGAACAGGATCGGGTGATCCGGAATCTTGGCACCGGTTTCAGCGGCGTGGTCGGAATAGTTCAGGCCGATGCACAGAAACTTGCCGATGCTCCCGACGCAGGGGCCGATGCGCGGATCACCCGACACGGCAGGCAGGCTTGCCGGGTCGAGCCCGCGCAGGCGGGCAAGAGTATCGTCATCCAGTGTTGCGCCGATGATGTCGGCGATCTCGCCGGATAAGTCGCGCAGAGTGCCGTCACCGTCGATCAGGCCGGGCTTCTCTGCGCCGGGTTCGCCAAAACGTACCAGTTTCATATAGTTGGATCCTTTCTTCAGTGATTGTCACGCGGCAGGGACTTGTGCGCGATGTCCTGGAATTTCGTGGCACCGTCCAGCACCATGCCTTCGGAGAAGGGGCGCACCTTCTCGCGGAAGATCTCCTGCCAAGGCGATTGGCTGTCCGGCGCAAAGGGGCGCTCGGGCAGGGCGGCACGGCGTGCGTCCAGTTCGTACTGATCAACCAGCATGTTGGCGGTGCACTTGCGCAGGTCGATGCGGATGCGATCACCCGTCTTGACCAATGCCAGGCCGCCGCCATCCGCGGCTTCGGGGCTGGCGTTCAGGATCGACGGGCTGCCCGATGTGCCCGATTGCCGCCCATCGCCCATGCAGGGCAGGGCGTGGATGCCGCGTTTCAGCAGGTAGGCAGGCGGGCGCATGTTCACGACCTCGGCCCCACCGGGATAGCCGATCGGTCCGGCTCCGCGCATGATGAGGATGCAGTGTTCGTCGATGCCAAGGCTCTCGTCGTCGATCCGCTTGTGGAAATCCTCGGGCCCGTCGAACACGATGGCGCGGCCTTCGAAGGCGTCCGGGTCCTCTGGATTGGACAGGTAGCGGTCGCGGAACTCCTTGGAAATCACGCTGGTCTTCATGATCGCGCTGTCAAAGAGGTTGCCCGACAGGTTGATGAACCCGGCCTCCCTGGTCATGGGTTCGGCGATCGGCTTGATCACGTCGGGCGTTTCGGTGCGCTTGTCGCCGCAGTTTTCGGCCATTGTCTGGCCGTTTGCGGTGACCGCGTCCGGATGCGGCAGAAGCCCCGCGCCGATCAATTCTCCGATCACGGCGGGCACGCCGCCCGCGTGGAAGTAATCTTCGCCCAAGTAGGCTCCGGCGGGTTGCAGGTTCACCAGCAGCGGAACCTTGTGGCCCAGTTTCTGCCAGTCGTCGTTGTTCAACTCGACGCCCAGGTGGCGCGCGATGGCGTTCAGATGGATCGGCGCGTTGGTCGAGCCGCCGATGGCCGAGTTGACCACAATGGCGTTTTCGAACGCCTTTCGGGTCATGATGTCGGTCGGTTTCAAGTCCTCATGCACCATCTGCACGATGCGCTGTCCCGTGGCATAGCTCATCTGCCCGCGCTTGCGGTAAGCCGCTGGAATCGCGGCGGAACCCGGCAATTGCATCCCCAGCGCCTCGGCCAGGGAGTTCATCGTCGTGGCGGTGCCCATGGTGTTGCAATAGCCGACCGACGTGGCCGAGGAGGAGACGAGTTCGAGGAACCCGTCGTCGTCGATCTCGCCCGCCGCCAACAGTTCCCGCGCCTTCCAGACGATGGTGCCCGACCCGGTGCGCTCGCCCCGGAACCAGCCGTTCAGCATCGGGCCAACCGACAGCGCGATGGCGGGGATGTTGACCGTCGCCGCCGCCATCAAGAGCGCCGGTGTGGTCTTGTCGCAGCCGATGTTCAGCACCACCCCGTCGATCGGATAGCCGAACAGCGTTTCCACCAGCGACAGGTAGGCCAGGTTGCGGTCGAGCATCGCGGTCGGGCGCTTGCCGGTCTCCTGGATCGGGTGCACGGGGATCTCGATCACCGTGCCGCCCGCCGAGATCACCCCGTCGCGCACCCGCTTCGTCAGCTCGATATGGTGACGGTTGCAGGGGCTCAGGTCGCTGCCGGTCTGGGCGATGCCGATGATCGGCTTGCCCGACTGCAGTTCCTCGCGTGTCAGCCCGTAATTCAGATAACGTTCGAGATAGAGCGCGGTCATCTCCGGATCGTCCGGGTTGTTGAACCAGTTCTGCGACCGCAGCTTGGGAGTCTTGTCAGACATTGCGAGATTCCTTGTGATGGGCCGGTCAGCCTGACCAGCCACCGTCGATGATATGCGGCTGACCCGTGGTGAAGGCGCTTTCGTCGCTGGCAAGGTAAACAACCAGCGCGGCGATCTCCTCGGCCCTGGCGATCCGGCCCATCGGCTGGCGGGCGACGAAATCCTTCATCGCCTGGTCGTAGTCGCCGGTGGCCCGCAGCCGGTCATGCAGCGACGGGCTTTCGACCGTACCGGGACAGATCGCGTTGCAGCGGATGCCCTTGGTGATGTACTCGATCGCGACTGATTTCGTCAGCCCGATCACCGCCGCCTTGGTGGTGCCATAGACGAACCGGTTGGGCGCACCTATCACCGACGAACAGGCCGAGGACATGTTGATGATCGAGCCGCTGCCGCGCTCGATCATGCCGGGCAGGGCGGCACGGATCGTGCGGAACATCGACTTCACGTTCAGGTTCACGGCGAAGTCGAACTCCTCCTCGCTCGCGTCCAGAACCGAGCCGGAATGAACGAACCCCGCGCAGTTGAACAGCACGTCGGGAGCCGCCCGTTCGACGCCTTCGCGCACCGACGCGTCGTCCAGAACGTCGAGCCTGTAGGTTTCGATCTTGCCTTCTGCTTCGTCCGCCAGCTGCGCCAGCGCCTCCTCGTTGACGTCGGTCGCGAAGACCTTCGCTCCTTCGGCGGCCATGGCCAAAGCCGAGGCCTTGCCGATACCCTGGCCCGCGGCGGTCACCAGGGCGCGTTTGCCGGTCAGTCGTGTCATGTCGATGTCCTTGAGTGGGTCGTGAAATCGAGTTGGACCTTCATCGCCCGGCTGCGATCGGCGGCGAGGGTGAAGGCCTCTGTCGCTTCGGCGATCGGAAAGCGCGCGGTCAGAAGCGGTGCGAGGTCCAGCACCCCGGAATTGATCAAGGCGACGGCGTCCGCGAACTCTTCATGAAAGCGGAAAGCGCCGCGCAGGTCGATCTCCTTGGCGACGATGGCGTTGATCGGCAGGCTGATGTCGCCGCCCAGCCCGAGTTGCACCAGCGTCGAACGCGGGCGCAGAACGTCCAGTCCCGCCCGCAACGCGGCCTCGGTGCCGGACGCCTCCAGCATCAGGTCGAAACTGCCTTTGTCAGCCGAATGGCTTGCGGTCCAGTCTGGCGAGGTCGCGACATTGATCGCCCGGTCGGCGCCGAGCGTGCGAGCGATGGCAAGCACGTTGTCGACCACGTCGGTCACGACGATCTCGGCCGCACCGCTGTGTTTCGCGGCCAGAACACCGAGCCCGCCGATCGGGCCGCAGCCGGTGATCAGAACCCGCTTGCCTCTGACTGAGCCTGCGCGCTTGAGCGCGTGGAGTACGACCGACAGCGGTTCGGCAAAGGCCGCGTGTTCGATCGGAACGTTCGCATCGATCTTGTGGCACTGGCTGTCGTCGGCAACCAGGCTTTCCCGGAACGCTCCCTGGATATGGGGCATCGGCATCGCGCTGCCGTAGAACCGCATGTTCAGGCAGTGGTTGAACAGGCCTTCGTCGCAGTAGCGGCATGCATGGCAGGGCCGGCTGGGCGAAACCGCCACACGGTCACCGATTTCCAGCCCCGTCACGCCGTCGCCGAGCGCCTCGACAACGCCCGCGACTTCGTGCCCGAGGATCATCGGTTCGCGCAGTCGCACCGCGCCGAATCCGCCATTGTGAAAATAGTGGAGGTCCGAACCGCAGATCCCGCCCGCCTGCACCGCCAGCTTGACCTGACCGGGGCCAACTGGGTCGCATGTGCATGATTCTATGCGCAAATCCCTTGCGGCATGGATCACGACAGCCTTCATACGATCCCTCCAGATCGGCGTTGAACCACGCCGTTTTTTAATGGCCTAGTGCAAAGCGATTGAAAATACTAGGGTCCAGTTCTGCCTGCTTGTGCGGGCGAGGATCCGGGGGGAGAGGCCATGACACGGACACATTTCGACCTGACGGGGCACCGGGCGCTGGTCACGGGATCGAGCCTCGGGATCGGTCGCGCACTGGCCGAGGGGCTGGCTGAATACGGCGCCAGCGTGGTGCTGAACGCGCGCAACGAAACCCGCTTGCACGAAGCGGCAGACATCTTGCGCGGGCGCGGCTTCGATGTTGCGGAAGCGGCATTCGATGTCACCGACGCGGCCGCGGTGGAGACTGCCATCGCCCGGATCGAGGACGCCGAAGGTCCGATCGACATCCTGATCAACAACGCCGGAATGCAGTTCCGCGCGCCGCTCGAGGAGTTTCCGACTGACAAGTGGGACTTGCTGCTGGCGACCAACGTCACCAGCGCCTTCCTGGTCGGCAAGGCCGTGGCGTCGCGGATGATCACGCGCGGCGCGGGAAAGATCATCAATATCGCGTCTGTGCAGAGCGAACTGGCCCGCCCCGGTATCGCGCCCTATACCGCCACCAAGGGCGCCATCCGCAACCTGACCCGCGGGATGGCGACGGACTGGGCGCGGCACGGGCTGCAATGCAACGCCATCGCGCCGGGCTATTTCAAGACCCCGCTAAACCAGGCGCTGGTGGACGATCCCAACTTTACCGCTTGGCTGGAACAGCGCACTCCCGCAGGGCGTTGGGGCGATGTTGACGAACTGGTCGCCGCAGCGGTGTTTCTCGCCGGGCCGGGGTCTTCCTTTGTCAACGGGCACACGCTCTATGTCGACGGCGGCATGACCGCCTCCATCTGAAAAGGACAGCAAGATGACCGTAACCGTTACCGTTCTGGGCACCGGCCTGATGGGGGCGCCGATGGCGCGCAACCTGCTGAAGGCGGGGTTTCCCGTGCGCGTCTGGAACCGCAGCACCGCGAAGGCCGAGGCGCTTGCGCCCGACGGCGCCATCGTCTGTGCCGACCCGGCCGAGGCGGTGGCAGAAGCGGATTTCGTGATCACCATGCTCAGCGACGGCAGCGCGACCGGCGCGATCATCCATGACACGGGCGTAACGGACGCCCTGAAGGACGGCGCGACCTGGCTCGACATGAGTTCGACCAAGCCCGGCGAGGCGCGCGCTCAGGCCGAGTATCTGAAAAATCTGGGCTTCGATCACCTCGATGCGCCGGTTTCGGGCGGCACCAAGGGGGCCGAGGACGCAAGCCTTGCGATCATGGTCGGTGGCGATGCCGGGGTCTTCGACAGGGCGACGCCGGTCTTCGAGGCGATGGGCCGCCCGGTTCATGTCGGCCCGAGCGGCGCAGGGCAGCTTTCGAAACTCGCCAACCAGGCGATCGTTGCCGTGACCATCGGCGCGGTGGCCGAAGCGATGCTGCTGATCGAAGAAGGCGGGGCCGATCCGGCGGCGGTGCGGCGCGCGCTCAAGGGCGGGTTTGCGGACAGCGTGATCCTGCAGCAGCACGGTCAACGCATGACCCAACGCAATTTCGTACCAGGCGGTCTGTCCAAGTTCCAGGTCAAGGACCTGGACAACCTGCTCGAGGAGGCTGCGAGCCTCAACTTGACACTGCCGACTTCGCAACACATCCGCGACCGGTTCGTGGCCTTCTGCACCGAGATGGACGGCGCCGAAAAGGACCATTCCGGCCTTTACCTCGAACTGCGCCGGCAGAACGGCATGGACAAGGACTGAACGATGACCAACATCCTGATCCTCGGCGGCGGCGGCATGATCGGCCAGAAACTGGCGCATCACATCGCCCGCGAGGGCTGGCATGGCCAGCCCGCCAGCGTGACCCTGCACGACATCGCCTTTCCGCCCGATGGCGCCCCTGCGGCGCAGCGGATCACCGGCAGTCTGGCCGATACGGACGCGGCGGAGAAGCTGGTCGCCAGCCGCCCCGACGTGATCTTTCACCTCGCCGCCATCGTGTCGGGCGAAGCCGAACAAGCGTTCGACAAGGGCTGGCAGGTCAACATGTTCGCCACCTGGAACCTGCTTCAGGCGGTGCGGGCCGAACATGAGGCGAGCGTCGGCAGCTATCGGCCGCGGCTGGTGTTTTCTTCCTCCATCGCCGTCTTCGGCGCGCCGTTTCCCGAGCGGATCGACGACGAGTTCCTGACCGCCCCGCTGACGTCCTACGGCGCGCAGAAGGCCTGCTGCGAGCTGATGGTCAGCGATTTCAGCCGCAAGGGCTTCGTCGATGGCGTCTCGATCCGCCTGCCGACGATCTGCGTCCGGCCCGGCACGCCGAACAAGGCGGCCTCGGGGTTCTTTTCCGGCATCATCCGCGAGCCCCTGAACGGGCAGGAGGCGATCCTGCCTGTACCCGACAGCGTGCGCCACACCCACGCCTCGCCGCGTTCGGCCGTCGGCTTCCTGGTGCGGGCTGGAACGATGGATCTCGATCCCCTGGGTGCAAGGCGCAGCCTGAACATGCCCGGCTTGTCCTGCACCGTGGCCGAGCAGATCGAGTCCCTGCGCGAGATCGCGGGCGCCGATGTCGTGGCGTGCATCAAGCCAGTGCCGGATGAGGCAATCATGAAGATCGTCGAGGGCTGGCCCCGCGACTTCGATCCGAGCCGTGCCAAAGCGTTGGGGTTTGAGGCCGAAACCGATTTCGCCCAGATCATCCGCACCTACATCGACGAGGACATGACCGCCGGCTGATCGCTTCGCAGGTTGCGTTTGAGGTGGTCATGGATCGCCGCGCGCAGCGCGTCGGCATCCTTGGTCAATGCCGTTTCGACGATGCGCTGATGTTCGCTCACGTTGCCGGGGAAGTAGCCGTAGTTGCGCTCCTTGCTGACCAGTTGCTGGCGGAACTGGTCATAGATCGACTGAAAGGTGCGGATCAGGAACGGCGAGTCGCAGGCCGAGACGAGGGTTTCGTGGAATTCCCATTCCGCCCGGCACCACGGGATCAGGATCGGCTCGATCTCGCCCGTGTTCCTGATCTGTGTCTCGATATGAAGCAGCTTGTGATGAGCGGCGGTCAGGCGGGCTTCCCATTCGATTCCGCCCCGCACCATCGACTGCGTCGCGCCTTCCTGTTCGAGCGTGATGCGAAAGGTCGTCAGGTCGTGTTGCCGCTGCGGGCTGGCAGGGCTGGCGCGAAACCCGCGTTGGTCCTCGAACAGGACGAGGCCGACGGTAGACAGCCGGAACAGCACTTCGCGGATCGTGTTCGCCGAGCACCCGTAGGCCACGCGCAGATCGGCCGGTTTCATCTTCGCGCCCTGGCGAAAACCGGCCATCGTCAGTTTGATCCGAAGATCTTCATAGATATCGCGCGTGTCCTGGCGTGTGAGCCGCGGGGCGTTCTGGTCCTGTGATTTCATTTTCTTGAAATAACCCAAAAATTTCAAAATTCAAAGAATTTCAGAATTTTTGTTGTCGGGTCAGACCTCGGTTGCTACAGTTTTCGAACGCAGCCCGCCAAGCGCTCGCAGAAACCGCAGGGCAGCACTGACAAATCGTCTGGGAGGACATCATGAAGATTTTGACAAGAACGGCTTGTGCCGTGGGTGCCGCGGCGTTGCTGTCGGCCACTGCCATGACGGCATCGGCACAAAGCACGCAACTGCGGATTCAGACCCACTATGCGCCGGAAACGGTATCGGGAAAACTGGCCGCCGAGTACGTGGACAACGTTCAGACCATGTCCAACGGCGAAATCTCGATCGAGATGTTCTATTCGTCCTCGGTCGTTAAATCGGTCGAAACCTTCGACGCCGCGGCGACCGGCATCCTCGATTGCGACATGACGGGCGGAGCCTACCAGACCGGCAAGAACCCGGCCTTCCAGTTCGTCGGCGACATCATGGGCGGCTATTCCACCCCGTATCAGCAGCTGAGCTGGCTCTACTATGGTGGCGGTCTGGACGCGGCGCAGGAGCTTTACAACAAGTATGACATGCAACTCGTCGGCTGGTGGGTCTACGGGCAGGAAAGCCTGGCCTCGACCAAACCGATCGCGGGCATCGCCGACCTCAAGGACTGGAAATTCCGCTCGCCTCCGGGGATGGAGACCAAGATCTTCGAGAAACTGGGCGCCAAGCCGATCGTGATGGATTTCACCGAGATCTTCACCGCGCTGGAAACCGGGATCATTGATGGCGCGGACGCCTCGGGCCTGGCGAATAACGTGGGTCTCGGTCTCTACGACCTCGGCAAGTTCACCAACTACCCGGGCTTCCACTCGATGCCCTCCGATCACCTGGCCTGCAACAAGGCCAAGTGGGACGCGATGCCCGAACATCATCGCCGCATCATGTCGGTCGCAATGGAATCGCTCGCCCTGCGCACCGCGCTGACCTTCGAGAAGAAGAACGCCGAAGCCGCCGCGCAACTGCGCGAGCAGGGGGTGACCCTGTCCGAATGGTCGCCTGAAGACCTGCAGGCCTTCCGCAATGCCGCGCAGTCGACCTGGCCCGAATTCGCGACCACGCCCGAGGCGCAAGCCCTGGTCGAGGCGCATCTCTCCTATCTCGATCAACTGGGTCTCGTGTCAAAGTAACGACGCGCCCGATGGGCGGCCGTTGCATCGGCCGCCCGTTTCGTTTCACCTGACAGCACGAGGGCACCATGGTCGAACATGAGCGCACCGGATGGGTCGACGCGATTACCTGGCGATTCAGCCGGGCGGCGATGATCCTGCCGGCCATAATCGTTGCGATCATGTTCTACGAAGTGATCATGCGCTACGTGTTCGAAAAGCCGACGCTGTGGGTGAACGAGGCGTCGCTCTGGCTGGGCGGAATGATCTATTTGTTCTCCGGCCTCTACGCCATGCAGCAGCGCAGCCATATCCGGATCTTCATCCTTTACGATGCGGTTCCGCGACCCTGGCGCAAGCTGTTCGACGTGCTGTCGACGCTGGCGATCATCATCTTCTGCGTCGCGGTCATCTGGGGCGGGTTCGGCGAGGCTTATGCCAAGTTCATGCGCTGGGAGCGGTTTGGAACCGCGTGGGATCCACCGATTCCCGCGACGATGAAACCGCTGATCCTGATCACTCTCACATGGGTCACGATCCAGGCCGTCTCCAATCTCTACCACGATTGGGACAAGGACCCGGAATCGCACGATGTGACCGACGACATCGACATCGCAATCGAAGAAGTGAAACGCGCACAGGCCAAGGTCGAGAAAGACCAGGCCTGACGCCGCCGGGAGCCCGTCATGGATATCGGAACGATCTCGCTGGTTCTCCTGATCGGCATGCTCGCCCTGCTGGCGATCGGGATGCCGCTCGGCTTCGCCTCGGGTTTCCTGGCCGTTGTGGTCATGGTGATGAAGTTCGGCCCCGATCTGCTGTTCAGCAACTTCGGGACCGGTCCGCTGAACATTCTGGCGCAACGGATGTACGGGCTGACCACCGACTACGTGCTGATCTCGGTGCCGCTCTTCATCCTGATGGCGACGTTGCTCGAACGCTCCGGCATCGCGCGCGACATGTACTCCTCGCTCTCGGTCTGGCTGAACCGCACCCGCGGCGGCATCGCGCTGGTCACGTCGCTGATGGCGGTGGTCATGGCGGCGATGTCGGGCATCATAGGGGGAGAGGTCGTGCTGCTGGGCCTGATCGCGCTGCCGCAGATGCTGCGGCTGGGCTATGATCAGAACCTCGCCATCGGCACGATCTGCGCCAGCGGATCGCTCGGCACGATGATCCCGCCCTCGATCGTGCTGATCTTCTACGGACTGATCACCGAAACCTCGATCCACGCACTGTTCAAGGCGGCGTTCGTCCCGGGCTTCATCCTCGCGGCGTGCTACATGATCTACATCATCGTTCGCACCCGGATCAATCCGGACCTCGCCCCCTTGCCCGAGCCGGGGCCGAACGACATGACCGGCCCGCAGAAACGTGTTTATGGCAGCGCGCTGCTGTCGATGATCGCCATTCTCGTGCTCAGCGTGACGCTGGTGCGCTCGGGCTTCCTGATCGCGATGGACCGGGTGGACGAACAGACGTCGATCCTGTCCTCGACGCAGATGATCACCCGGGGTCTGATCGTGGCGGCGCTGTTGGCCTACCTGATGATCGTCGTCAAACCGGCGCGGGTTGTGGCAGCGTGGCATGTGGGCAAGGGCCTCCTCGCGCCGATGCTGGTGGTCGGCGTCGTGCTGGGCTCGATTTATGGCGGCATAACAGGCATCACCGAGGCGGCGGGCATGGGAACCGTGGCGGTTCTCGTCCTCATCATCTTGCGCGGGGAATTCTCGTTCACGCTGGTGCGCGAGGCGTTGATGCGCACCTTCAAGTCGACCGGCACGATCATCTGGGTCACCTTCGGCGCGACCGCGCTTGCGGGCGCCTATACGATCGCGGGCGGGCCGACCTATGTCGCCAACCTGATCGTCGGATACGAGTTGCCGACGCTGGGCGTGCTGGCCGTGATGATGATCATCTTCCTGTTTCTCGGCGCGTTCATGGATTGGGTCGGGATCGTGCTGCTGGTCATGCCGGTCTTTCTGCCCATCGTGCTGAAACTGCCGATCGACGAGATCGGCGTCTTCGCACCGCTGGTCGCGGATCCTCGTTTCCTCTCGGTCTGGTTCGGCATCCTCTTCTGCGTGAACATGCAGGTGTCCTTCCTGTCCCCGCCCTTCGGGCCGGCGGCCTTCTACCTGAAATCCGTAGCGCCGCCGCACATTTCGCTGCCGGATATTTTCCGCGGATTCCTGCCTTTCATCGCGATCCAGCTGTTCGTTCTGATGCTGATCCTGTTCTTCCCGGAACTGACGATGTTCTTCAGATGACTCAATACCCGGTGACATTCCGTGTTGACGCCTGACCAGATCGCCCGATTTCGCCGCGACGGCTATCTGGTCGTCGAGAACATTCTGGACCAGGCGCGCGTGCTCGACCCGGTACGCGCGGAATACGCCGTGCTGATGGACGATCTTTACGAAGGTTGGCTTGCCAAGGGGCGGGTGCCCGACGACGTGGCAGGGTTCGAGGCCCGTCTTCTAGCGGCTTACGCGGCCGGCTGCGACTGGTTCCAGCCGATGGACATTTCGCTGCCGGGCGATCGCATCACGATGGACACGCCGATGCATTTCGGTCCGGCGGTGTTTGACATGGTGACCGATGGCCGCTTGCTCGACCTCGTCGAGACGCTCATCGGACCCGAGATCACCTCGACCCCGATCCAGCATGTGCGCATCAAGCCGCCCGCCAAACAGCTGGCACCGGGCGAAGCCCGTGCGCATGTCGGCGGCACCGATTGGCACCAGGACCGCGCCGTGGCGCTTGAGGAAGCCGACCAAACCGAGATGGTCACCGTCTGGATCGCCGTCACGGACGCGACGGTCGAGAACGGCTGCCTTCAGGTCATTCCGCACAGGCACGACCGGATGCTTCCACACTGCCCGAAGACGCAGACCGCCATTGCCGACGGACATGTGGACGAACGTCACGCGGTGCCGCTGCCGGTGCGGTCGGGCGGTGTCGTGATCCTCGATCCGCTGGTGCCGCACGCCTCGCTGCCCAACCTTTCGGACGGATTGCGCTGGTCCTTCGATCTGCGCTTCAACAGGACAGGGCAGCCCACCGGCCGCGCACATTTCCCCGAATTCGTCGCCCGCTCGCCCCGCGCGCCGGAAACGGTGTTGACGGACTGGCGCGCATGGCGCGATCTCTGGCGCGAGGCAAGGGCGCGGCTGTCCGTGCAGCCTCATATCGACATTCACCGCTGGCGGTCGGATTCACCGTCGTGCGCGTAACCCGACGAGGACAAGATGCAAAAGGCGATCCGACTGGACCCGGACGACAACGTGGTGACGGCGACCCGGGCGCTCGAGGCTGGAACCGATGTGGACGGCATTGCAACTTGCAGCCTGATCCCCTCGGGCCACAAGATCGCGACCCGCGCCATCGCCAAGGGCGAACAGGTGCGCAAATACGCCCAGTTCATCGGACTGGCGTCGCAGGACATCGTGCCGGGAGAGCATGTGCACACCCACAACGTGGATTTCAGCGCGACCGATGCGGATTATGAATATGGCACCGACATGCGTCCGGTTCCTCCGGTCGCCGATGCGGACCGGGACAGCTTCATGGGCTATCGCCGCGTGACGGGACGGGTCGGCACGCGCAACTACATCGCCGTCGTCACTTCTGTGAATTGCTCGGCCACTGCCGCACGTCGTATCGCCGATGCGTTCGGCCGCGAGGAACTGGCCGCCTATCCCAATGTCGACGGGGTGGTCGCTTTCGTGCACGGCACCGGCTGCGGCATGGCCGGAGATGGCGAGGGGTTCGAGGCGCTGCAACGGGTCATGTGGGGCTATGCGCGCCACCCCAACCATGCCGGTGTCCTGATGGTCGGCCTGGGCTGCGAGATGAACCAGATCGACTGGCTGCTCGAGGCTTACGGTCTGAAACAGGGACCATTGTTCCAGACCATGAACATCCAGTCCGTCGCCGGATTGCGGCGCACGGTCGAACTGGGGATTGAAAAGGTCCGTGCGATGCTGCCGCTTGCCAACGAGGCGCGGCGCGAACCCTGTCCGGCGTCCGACCTGATGGTGGCGTTGCAATGTGGCGGCTCGGATGCGTGGTCGGGCATCACGGCCAACCCGGCGCTGGGATACGCTTGCGACCTATTGGCCGCCCAAGGCGGCACCGGTGTTCTGGCCGAGACGCCCGAGATCTATGGTGCAGAGCACCTCCTGACCCGGCGCGCGGTCGATCGCGCCACGGGAGAGAAGCTGGTCGGGCTGATCCGCTGGTGGCAGGATTACACCGCGCGCAACAAGGGCAGCATGGACAACAACCCCAGCCCCGGCAACAAGAAGGGTGGCTTGACCACGATCCTCGAGAAATCGCTTGGCGCTGCGGCCAAGGGCGGTACCAGTCCCTTGACCGGCGTCTACAAGTATGCCGAGCCGGTCACGGCGCGCGGCTTCACCTTCATGGACAGTCCCGGATACGATCCGGCCAGCGTCACCGGGCAGATCGCGGGCGGTTGCAACCTCGTCGTGTTCACGACCGGGCGCGGCTCGGCCTTTGGCTCCAAGCCTGCGCCGACGATCAAGGTGGCCACCAACACCGAGATGTTCACCCGCATGACCGAAGACATGGACATCAACGCGGGCGACATCCTGACGGGCGACTCGACGGTCGAAGCCAAGGGTCGCGAGATCTACGAGATGATCCTGCGGGTCGCCTCCGGAGAGGCGTCGAAATCCGAAGCGCAGGGTCTTGGCGACTATGAGTTCGTGCCCTGGCAGATCGGGGCGGTAATGTAACGGGCTTGCCGGGGCCGGCCTGATCGCATGCAGGTGCGCCGCGTTTCTCGAACATCCCGTGCCGCTGCTGGTCGGACCAGTGCCGCGGTGGCGAAGCACCATGCAGGACGCACCGCGGCGAATGGACAAACTCTGGACGCAAAACAGAAAGGGAGAATGAAAGATGAGCAAACCACGTATCGGGTTTATCGGGCTGGGTCTGATGGGAGCGGCGATGGTCGGGAGGCTGCAATCGCTTGGCTATGATCTGACCGTTCTGGGCAACGTGACCCGCCACCGGATCGACGCCGCCGTGGCCGCCGGTGCGACCGAGGCGGCCAATCCGCGCGAGCTCGCCGCGGCATCGGACATCGTCATGCTGTGCATGGACACGTCGGACTCCGTCGAGGCGCGGATGCGGGGCGATGACGGCGTGATCACCGGGCTGACGGCCGGGACCATCGTCATCGACTTCGGCACCTCTCTGCCCGGATCGACCAAGGCGCTGGGAGACGAGGTCGCCGCGGCCGGTGCGGTCTATCTCGACGCACCGCTCGGACGCACGCCCTCGCACGCGGTCGACGGGATGCTCAACATCATGTGCTCGGGCGACAAGACGGCCTTCGACACCGTCGAACCGGTGCTTCAGGATCTCGGCGAGAACGTCTTTCACCTCGGCGCGCTGGGGAACGGGCATACGATCAAGCTGATCAACAATTTCTTCGCGATGACCACCGCCAACGCCATGGCGGAGGCGTTCGCGATGGCCGACCGCGCCGGAGTGTCGCGTGAGCAGCTTTACAACGTGATGTCCGCGGGGCCGCTGAAATCTGGCATGATGGATTTCATCAAGGCCTATGGCGTCGATGGCGATCCCAATATGCTGGCCTTCTCGGTCCGGAACGCAGCCAAGGATGTGGGCTATTACGGCACGATGGCCAAGGATCTTGGCGCGGCCACGATCATGTCGAACTGCGCCCGCGAGGCGCTGGGGACGGCGATCGAGGAGGGCATGGGAGACGCCATGGTGCCCGAAATGGTCGACTTCTTTGTCAAGCGCTTCGACAAATAGGCCATGGCCGGCCTGACCGCCCAGGTTCGGCAGGATCGCGCCCAGCTCGGCATTGCGATGATGCTGGGCGCGTACATGCTGTTCGCGGCGGTCGATACCTCGGTGAAATGGCTGGTTCTGGCAGGATTCCACGCCTTCCAACTCGCCTTCATGCGCTATCTCGGGCATTTCCTGATATCGCTCGTGCAGATCGGACGGGGCGGGGTCACTTTCGCCCGGTTCGGATCGGGCCACGTCGGTCTGGTCCTGCTGCGGGCAAGCTTCCTCGTGGCCTCGACCGTGTTGAACTTCATTGCACTGAACTACCTGACGCTCACGGTCACCTCGGCGATCATGTTTTCGGCACCGATCATCCTCTGCGCCCTGTCTGTTCCGCTTTTGGGCGAGCGGGTCGGCCCTTGGCGCTGGTTCGCGATCTTCCTCGGCTTCGCGGGGGTCCTCGTGATCATCCGCCCGTTTGATGAAACCTTTCACTGGGCGGCGTTGCTGTCGGTCGGAAACGCCTTCTCGATGGCTTTCTACTCGGTTCTGACCCGGCGTCTCGCGGGCCTGATCGCGGCGGAGACGATGCAGCTTTATGCCGGGGCGCTCGGAACGGTCGTGCTGTTTCCGCTGGCCGTGATGACGTGGCAAACGCCCGATACCGGGCTCGACTGGGCGCTGATGCTGGGGCTCGGGCTCTGGGGCTGGGCCGGGCACGAGTTGCTGACCCGCGCGCATGGCTTCGCGCCGGCGAACACGTTGATGCCCTATACCTATTCCTTCATGATCTATCTGACGATCACCAGCTATGTGGTTTTCGGCAACGTGCCGGACATCTACACCCTGATCGGCGCTGCCATCGTGGTCTTTTCGGGGCTGCTGATCTGGCAGCGCGAGCGGGCGCTCGGATTGCGCAGATGAATGCTCCAATCGATGCGCCGGACGGAAAGGTGTGACTCTGCCGCTCGTTTCAGGCAGCCTGTGCCCATGACGCGCGACTTCCTGCACTCCGATCCGGCCAAGATAGGTCCAGCGTTGCGTGGAGTCCGGTCATGCTGACTTTCGCTGCGGCCGTGTTCTTTCTCATCATCACGCCGGGGCCGGGCGTTCTCTCGACCGCCGGCGTCGGCTCCGGCTTCGGCGCGGCGGCGGGAACCCGCTATGTTGGCGGCCTGTTCATCGGCACCAATCTCGTCGCGCTGGCGGTGGTCAGCGGGCTTGCCGCCCTCCTTCTCGCGGACACGCGGCTGCGGACCGCGCTGTTCGTGCTGTCGGTCGCCTACCTGTTCTATCTGGCGACGCGGATCGCCTTTGCCGGCTCGAACCTGGCCTTCATCGAACGGCAGCGACCGCCCGGAGTTCTGGGCGGCATCGCGCTTCAGGCCATCAATCCCAAGGCCTATGCGGTGAACACGACGCTGTTTACCGGCTTTTCCTTCTTGCCGCAGAGCCTGCTGGCCGAAACCGCGCTCAAGTTCGTGATCATCAACGCGATCTGGGTGCCGATCCACTTTCTCTGGCTCTGGGCGGGGATCCGTCTGGGACAGCTCGACCTTCCGCGCCGGATGCACATGGCGATCAACGGCGCGATGGCGGTGTCGATGCTGCTGGTCGTCGGGCTCGCAGTGGCGGCGCAGGTTTGGGGGTGATCCCGCATGGCCTCAAAAAGGTTCAAGGCTAAACAAAAAGACATGCATTCTGCAGGGGGGAGCTATGCAACAGACAGTCTACGCAACGTCACCTTGGCATGTTAGGGCGTGCGCGAGGGAGCGGACCATGATGCGACAGTGCGAGTTTGCCCTGTGGAACTTTTGATAGTTCAACGTTAAACAAATTCAAAACGCTCTGCTGTGAGGCGAGGGAGAGGAACACAAAATGGAACAAGTCAAGGACATCGACCCGGTCGAATCCCAGGAGTGGCAGGAGGCGATCGAGGATGTGATCGAGCGCGATGGTGCCAACCGCGCGCATTTCCTGCTCGACAAGGCGGTTCAACAGGCCCGCGCCGCCGGCGCCAACCTGCCGTTCTCGGCAACCACCCCGTATCAGAACACCATTCCGGCGGACGATCAGGAGCCGTTCCCCGGTGACATGGACATGGAATGGCGCATCCGCACCATCAACCGCTGGAACGCTATGGCCACGGTCGTGCGGCGCAACAAGGTCAGCAGCGAATATGGCGGCCATATCGCCAGTTTCGCCAGTTCCGCCGTCATGTATGATGTCGGGCTGAACCATTTCTGGCGCGCGAAATCCGCCATTCACGGCGGCGATCTTGTGTTCTTCCAGGGTCACGTGATCCCCGGGATCTATGCGCGCTCCTTCATGGAAGGCCGTATCAGCGAAGCGGAACTCGAAAACTTCCGGTCAGAGGTCGATGGCAAGGGCCTGTCGAGCTATCCGCACCCGTGGCTGATGCCCGACTATTGGCAGTTCCCGACCGTGTCGATGGGCCTTGGCCCGCTCATGGCGATCTATCAGGCGCGGTTCATGAAATACATGCACAACCGCGGCCATATCGATATGGCCGACCGCAAGGTCTGGTGTTTCCTTGGCGATGGCGAGATGGACGAACCGGAAAGCCGGGGCGCCATCGACCTTGCCGCGCGAGAAGGGCTCGACAACCTGATCTTCGTCATCAACTGCAACCTGCAACGGCTCGACGGGCCGGTGCGCGGCAACGGCAAGATCGTCCAGGAACTCGAAGGCGATTTCCGCGGCGCGGGCTGGAACGTCATCAAGCTTCTCTGGGGCAAGGGCTGGGACGAACTGCTCGAGAACGATTCGACCGGACGCCTGCGCCAGTTGATGGATGAAACCGTCGACGGCGATTACCAGACCTTCAAATCCAAGGACGGCGCCTATATCCGCAAGCATTTCTTCGGCAAGTACCCGGAAACCGCGGCGCTGGTCGAGGACTGGACCGACGACCAGATCTGGGCGCTGCGCCGGGGCGGGCACGACCCGGAAAAGGTCTTTACCGCCTTCAAGCGCGCCAGCGAGAACAAGGGCCAACCGACCTGCCTGTTGGTCAAGACGGTCAAGGGCCACGGCATGGGCACCGCTGGCGAGGGGCAGAACACCACCCACCAGCAGAAGAAGCTGAACGAGGAGCAATTGCGTGCCTTCCGCGATCGTTTTCAGATCCCGGTCAGCGACGAGGATGTCGGCAAGGCACCTTTCGTGACGCTGAACAACGCGCAGAAGGCCTATCTTGCGGATCGGCGCAAGGCGCTCGGCGGTGCGTTCCCGCAGCGCCAGGCGACCAGCGACAAGCTCGACATCCCGGAGTTGGCCAAGTTCGACGGCCAGCTCAAGGGCACAGGGGATCGCGAGATTTCGACCACGATGGCCTTTGTGCGCATCCTGACGACATTGCTGCGCGACAAGAAGGTCGGCAAGTACGTGGTGCCGATCGTGCCCGATGAAAGCCGCACCTTCGGCATGGAAGGGCTGTTCCGCTCGGTCGGGATCTACAACCCGCTGGGGCAGAACTACACGCCCGAGGACCGCGAGCAGATGTCCTACTACAAGGAAAGCACCGACGGGCAGGTGCTGCAGGAAGGCATCAACGAGGCCGGTGCCATGGCCGATTGGATCGCGGCGGCGACGTCCTATTCCAACCACGGCGTGCCGATGATCCCGTTCTTCATCTACTATTCGATGTTCGGCTTCCAGCGGATCGGCGACCTGGCCTGGGCGGCGGGCGACAGCCGGGCGCGCGGCTTCATGCTGGGCGGCACCGCCGGGCGCACGACGCTGAACGGCGAGGGCCTGCAGCATGAGGATGGCCACAGCCACATCCTTGCGAGCACCATTCCCAACTGCATCAGCTATGACCCGACCTTCCAGTACGAGGTCGCGGTGATCGTGCATGACGGGCTGAGGCGCATGTATGTCGAGCAGGAGGACGTTTATTTCTACCTGACCCTGATGAACGAGAACTACGCCCATCCGGACATGCCGATGGGGGTGGAAGACGACATCATCAAGGGGCTCTACCGGTTCCGCGAAACGCCGAAACCCGGCGAGCGGCACGTCAACCTGATGGGCTCGGGCACGATCCTCGTGCAGGCGCTGAAGGCGGCCGAGATGCTGGAAGAGGATTTCGGCGTGACCAGCGACATCTGGTCGGCGACCTCGTTCAACGAGTTGGCGCGCGAGGGTCAGGATTGCCTGCGTCACAATCGGCTGAACCCGCTGGCGGAGGAGCGCGTGCCCTTTGTGACGCAGCAATTGAGCAAGGCCAAGGGCCCGGTGATCGCGGCGACGGATTACATGAAGAACTTTGCCGAACAGATCCGGGCGATGGTGCCGGGGGATTACACCGTGCTGGGCACGGATGGCTACGGGCGGTCCGACAGCCGGGTCAACCTGCGCCGCTTCTTCGAGGTGGACGCGAACCACATCGCGGCGGCGGCGATGGAACGGCTGTTCCGCGCCGGTCACGTGAGCCGTGACGAGATGGAATCGGCCCTGAACAAATATGACATCGACGGCGCCAAGCCGAACCCCCGCCTGGTTTGAGAACGGGCACGAGGAGACAAGAGAATGACGACTGAAGTGAAAGTGCCCGATATCGGCGATTTCGGCGACGTGCCGGTGATTTCGATCCTGGTTGAGGTGGGCGACATGATCGCGCTGGAGGATCCACTGATCGAGCTGGAAAGCGACAAGGCGACGATGGAAGTGCCAAGTTCGGCTGCCGGCAAGGTCAAGGAGATCAAGGTCAAGGAAGGCGACAAGGTGTCCGAGGGCGCCGTGATCCTGCTGATCGAGGAAGAAGGGGGGGCGGCCGAAGCCGCCGTCGAGGCGGCTCCGGCCGCGGCCGCCCCGGAGAAGGCAGCGCCTGCCGAGGCCCCAGCGCCGGCGGCGGCGCCAGCTGTGACCGATGCGGGGTTCGGAAAAGTCCATGCCAGCCCGTCGGTGCGCGCCTTCGCGCGTCAACTCGATGTCGATCTGGCGAAGGTCAACGGTACGGGGCGCAAGGGCCGCATCCTGCGCGAGGATGTCACCAAGTATCTCAAATCGGCCGTGGCGCCGGCCGCTGCAGGAGGTGCCGTGCAGGGCGGCATGGGCATTCCGCCGATTCCGCCGGTCGATTTCAGCAAGTTCGGTCCGGTCGAAGAGATCGAGATGCCGCGCATCAAGAAGCTGTCCGGCCCGGCGCTGCATCGCAGCTGGCTGAACATTCCGCATGTGACCCACAACGAAGAGGCCGACATCACCGAGTTGGACCAGTATCGGCGCGAGTTGGATGCGCAGGCCAAACAGGACGGTTATCGCGTGACGCTCTTGTCGTTCGTGATCAAGGCGTCTGTGTCGGCACTGAAAACCCATTGGGAGGTGAACAGCTCCATTCATCCCGACGGCGACAAATTGATCAAGAAGGATTTCTACAATATCGGCTTCGCCGCGGACACGCCGAACGGGCTGGTGGTGCCGGTGATCAAGGATGCCGACCGTAAGGGGATCGTGCAGATCAGCAAGGAATTGGGCGATCTCAGCGCGCTCGCCCGCGAGGGCAAGCTCAAGGGGCCGGACATGTCGGGCGCGACCTTTACCATCTCGTCGCTGGGCGGAATCGGCGGCACGTCCTTCACCCCGATCGTCAACGCGCCTGAAGTTGCGATCCTGGGTCTGACACGGTCCAAGATGGCGCCGGTCTGGGATGGAGAGGCCTTCGTGCCGCGCAACATGCAGCCGCTGTCGCTGTCCTACGATCATCGCGCCATTGACGGCGCCTTGGCGGCGCGGTTCTGCGCCACGCTGAAATACCTGCTCGGCGATGTGCGCCGGCTGATGCTGTAAGGGGCGCGCGCAATGGAAGTTCAAGTTCCCGATATCGGCGACTTCACCGATGTGCCGGTGATTTCGATCCTGGTCAGTGTCGGCGACACGGTGGCCGAGGAAGACCCGCTGATCGAGCTGGAAAGCGACAAGGCGACGATGGAAGTGCCATCGCCGGCAGCTGGCGTGGTCAAGGAAATCAAGCTGGATGAAGGCGACAGGGTCTCCAAGGGCAGTGTCATCCTGGTGCTGGAGGGGGCGGCGTCCGGCGCCGCCGTCGAGACGGCGCCGGACGCGGCTGCGCCGGCAGCCCCGGCTGCCGTCGCAGCGACCGGGGGGGCGACGGGCAAGGGCGAGCAGCATGCCGAAATCGTCGTTCTGGGCTCCGGCCCCGGCGGTTACACGGCGGCGTTCCGCGCTGCCGATCTGGGCAAGTCGGTCATCCTGATCGAGCGCAACCCGACCCTGGGTGGTGTCTGTCTGAACGTCGGTTGCATCCCGTCCAAGGCGCTGTTGCACGCGGCCAAGGTCATCACCGAGACCGAGGAGATGGCCGACCACGGGATCAGCTTTGCCAAGCCGAAGATCGATCTGGACGCCCTGCGTGGCTGGAAGGACAGCGTCGTCGGCCAGTTGACCGGCGGTCTGGACGGGTTGGCACGGGCACGCAAGGTCAAGACCGTGCGCGGCACCGGCAAGTTCACCGGCCCGAACATGATCGCGGTCTCGGGGCCTGATGGCGATACCACCGTCAGTTTCGATCAGTGCATCATCGCGGCGGGGTCCGAACCGGTCAGCCTGCCCTTCATCCCGCAGGATGATCCGCGGGTGATGGACAGCACCGGTGCGTTGGAACTGGCCGATATCCCCAAGCGGATGCTGGTGCTGGGTGGGGGTATCATCGGGCTGGAAATGGCCTGCGTCTATGACGCATTGGGCAGCAAGATCACCGTGGTCGAGTTCATGGACCAGCTGATGCCGGGGGCGGACAAGGACATGGTCCGCCCGCTGCACAAGCGCATCGAGGGGCGGTACGAGAACATCCTTCTTAAGACCAAGGTGACCGCGATGGAGGCCCAGAAGAAGGGGTTGAAGGTCACATTCGAGGACGACAAGGGCGAGGTCAGGACCGACATGTTCGATCGCGTCCTGGTCGCCGTGGGCCGCAAGCCCAATGGCAAGCTGATCGATGCCGAGGCCGCGGGCGTGGCCGTGGACGAACGCGGCTTCATCGCCGTGGACCACCAGCAACGCACGGGGCAGAAGCACATTTTTGCCATCGGGGACGTGGTCGGCCAGCCGATGCTGGCGCACAAGGCGGTGCATGAAGGCAAGGTGGCAGCCGAGGTCGCCGCCGGGCACAAGCGGGCCTTCGATGCACAGGTGATCCCGTCGGTCGCCTATACCGATCCCGAAGTCGCCTGGGTCGGGTTGACCGAAACCGAGGCCAAGGCCAAGGGCATCAAGGTCGAGAAGGGCGTGTTTCCATGGGCAGCATCGGGGCGGTCCTTGTCCAACGGGCGCAGCGAGGGCATGACCAAGCTGCTGTTTGATCCGGAAGACGACCGGGTGATCGGCGCGGCCATCGTGGGCACCAACGCGGGCGACCTGATCGCAGAGGCCGCGCTGGCCATCGAGATGGGAGCGGATGCCGTCGATCTTGGCCACACGATCCACCCGCACCCGACGCTGAGCGAAACCATCAATTTCGCGGCCGAGATGTTCGAGGGCACGATCACCGACCTGATGCCACCGAAGAAGCGCAAATAGGCGCTTAGCCTCTTCGCCCGGACGTGGCCGCATCGAATGCGGTCACGAGTCCGGCGGCGCGCGTAGCGATATCGCTTGCGCTGCGGCCCGGCGCATAGAGCGCGGTTCCGATGCCGAACCCGTCTGCGCCGGCCTCCAGCCACGTTCCGATGTTGGACGGATCGACGCCCCCGACGGCGAAAACCGGGGTGGCGGCAGGCAGGACGGCGCGCATCGCCTGCAGCCCGGCCGGTCCCGCCAATCCGCCGGGAAACAGCTTTAGGGCGTCCGCGCCTGCGCGCAGGGCAGTGAAGGCTTCGGTCGGGGTGAAGACACCCGGCCAGCTTTGCAAGCCCTGCTCCTTGCTGCGCGCGATCACTGCCGGGTTGCAATCGGGCGAGACGATCAGGCGCGCACCGCAGACGGAGACCGCGTCAACTTCGCTGACGCTCAGCACCGTCCCGGCCCCGATCAGGGCCGTATCGCCGCAGGCATCCACCATGGCCGCGATGCTCGTCAGGGCGTCTGGACTGTTCAGCGGTACCTCGATCCGGTCGATGCCCGCATCGATCAGCGCCCGCGTGACGGGGACTGCATCCGGCGGTGTGATACCGCGGAGAATGGCGATCAGAGGCCGGCTCATAAGGCGCGATGGGCGGCGGTCAGCCCGGCCAGTGTCATGCGATCGCCATCGGCGACCGTGGCGGGCACGCCCTGCAACTGCAACGCCCGGACATAGGGCGCGGCCGTCTCGCTCGCGCCGATCACGGCGACCTGTTGGCCCAGCCAGTACGCCCGGCTCGCGGCCAGGTCCGCCCCGATCAACAGACCCGAGAGCCGGGCCCGCGCGGTGTCGGGCGGGCAGCCGTTCAGCAGGTCGTCAGCGCGAAGGGCGAACAAGGCGGCGGCCAGCCGTTCGGGCCGCGACCGGGCCTGATCGAGCGCCGCGGCGAAGGCATCCTCGTCCCAGCCGGTTTCGGCAATGGAATGGCGCAGCGTCGAGTGGCGCGCCAGCAGGGCGAAAAGCTCTCCCGTCAGCGCGGTCTGGAAGCTGACGACCTCCCCGGCACTGACATGCACCCATTTCGTGTGGGTTCCGGGCAGGCAGATCACCCCGTCCCAGCCCTTGTTGAGCGCAAGGAAACCGGCAATCTGGGTCTCTTCTCCGCGCATCACGTCGGGCGGGCTGGCCTGTTTCATGCCCGGCACGATCCACAGCCTGACTCGCGTGTCGATTGCCGGGGACCGCACTGCCGCTGCGACCGGCGGGGCAGTGGGCACGGCCACATAGGGTACTTCGTGCCACCCCTGCCGCGCGCCGACCATGCCGCAGGCCACGATATCCATGCCGTCCGGACCGATCCAATCGCCGGCAAGGCGCAGCAACGCGGGTTCGAATGCGTCAGGCGTCAGGCCGGTCAGACCGTCCTCGCTTTGCCGCTGCTCGCGCGCGGTCGCACCCTGCATCGCCCAGACGCGCAGGCGGCTCGTGCCCCAATCGACGGCGATCCAGTCTGGTGCTACCTGCACCATCAGCCCGTTCCCACGACGCCGCCATCGACGACCATGCACTGGCCCGTCATCATGGCGCTGGCCTGCGAGGCCAAGAACAGAACGGGCGCGACCATGTCGTCGGGCATGAGGTGCCGCTTGAGGCATTGCCGGTCCATGTGCGCAGCCAGCGCCTCGGGCGTGGCCCAGAGATCACGCTGGCGCTGGGTCAGAACCCACCCCGGCGCGATGGCGTTCACACGGATGTTCTCGGGGCCGAGTTCCCGCGCAAGGCTGCGCGTCAGACCGGTGATCGCGGCATTGGCGGCGGTATAGGCCGGGTATCCCGCGTTGCCCATCATGTAACTGATCGAGCTGAAGTTGATGATCGCGCCACCGCCCGCAGCCGCCATTGCATCCGCGACGGCCTGGCAGGAAAAGAAATAGGCCTTGAGATTGACCGCCAGCAGCGCGTCCCAGGAGTCGGGCGTGACCTCGCGTAACGTGTGGCGCAGGTCATGGGCAGCGTTGTTGACCAGTATTGTGACGGGCCCGTGCGCTTCGGCGGCCTCGGCGAGGGCAGAGCGCAGGCGGTCCGTGTCGGTGATGTCGCCTTGCAGAAACAGCGGAGCGTTGCCGTGCCGCTCCTGCATCCGCCCGACGAAATCGCCGGCATCCGAGCGCCCGATGAAGGCGACGCGCGCGCCCTGCGCTAGGAAGCCGTCGGTCAACGCGGCACCGATTCCCGCCCCGCCCCCGGTGATGAAGACCGAGGCACCGTCGAGGTCGGGAAACCGTGCAGGGGCAGGCGTCTGCATGAGGGGCTCTTGGGTCTTGCGCAGATGGTGGATCAGCCGACCACGTCGCCGATCAAGATCTGCGGCGTGGTATCTGTGAAGTTCGGGATATCCGCCATCACGGGGGCCGATACCTTCATCGCCTTGCCCATCGCTTCCTGGTCGGCAAAGACGATCGTCGCGACCGCATAGAGAGAGGGTGGCGTATCCGGCCCGCCCGCGACACCTTTCGTTACCAGAGTGCTCTGGATGTGCGGACCCATATGTTCGCCGACCAGCGCCATGTGTGTGGTCAGGTAGTAATCGTAGTCGAACTTGGTGTCGTCACGGATCGGATACATGACCTGGAGAGAGACCGGCATAGATTTTCCTTTTTCGGTGTGCAGGATACATCTGGAGACATTAACACCGCGGGTCGACACGATGTCAAAGCATGCTTGGCCGGCGGTTCACGTGGACAGAGGGAGGCGACGTTTGACACGAGGCTCGGAAAGTAGCCATGCGCCGCCGTGCAGCGCGACGGCGCCCACGCAGGACATCGCAAGATGCCGCGAACCGGGCGGGGGCACCTGATGCCGGCCCGATCGCCCCGTCATGGCGCTGTCTATGTGCAGAGCCTGGCCGAGGATCTGCTGGCGCAGGGATTCAGCGAAGCCGAGGTGTTCCGGGACTTTCCGTTCGGTCCCGAGATCCTCGGCGAGAGGAATCCCGTCGCCGAGTTTTCAGACATCGCGGCTTTTTTCGAACACGCCGCCGAACTGACCGACGACGACACGCTTGGTTTCCGGCGTGGCGAGGTACGCGAAATGCGTCGGATCGGGCTGTTGTGTTATGTCGGGATATCGTCGCCGACCGTGATGGATTTTATCAAGAACATCGCGCGCTACCGGCGCGTGTTCACCGACGCGCTGGAGATCGATGTGCAGCATCTCGAGGACCGTGGAGAACTCCGCTGGTCCTTCGCGGTGCCCAGCACGGTGGGGCGGCGGCAGTACGTGGAATTCGGCGCGTCGGGCATCGTCGCCGCGATCCGACAGGCGACGCAGACGAGGATTGAACCGCTCAACGCCCGTTTCCGCCATGCCCGGAACACCGATGTGGCGATGGTGGAAAGTTTTCTTGGATGTCCCGTCCAGTTCGGCACGGAGGTGAACGCGTTCCAGTTCGCCGCCGGGGACCTTTCGCTGCCGCTGTCGACCTCGGACGACCATCTGTTCGATATGCTGCAGGGCTATGCCGAGGATGCGCTGCAACGCTCGGCCCCGGCCACATCCTCGCTCGTCGTGCGGGTCGAGCGCGAGATCGCCGACCGGCTGGCTTCGGGCGAAGCCGTGCAGGACATCGTGTCCCGCGCCATGGGAATGAGTGCGCGCACCTTGTCGCGCAGACTGGCCGAGGAGGATACGACCTTTTTCTCCATCCTTGACAACCTGCGCCATTCGCTCGCCATCACCTATCTCTCCAACCCTGACCTGCGGCTGCGGGAGATCGCCTTCCTGCTCGGTTATTCCAGCCTCGCAGCCTTCCATGATGCGTTCCGCCGCTGGACCGGGACCAGCCCCGGAAAATTCCGCGACAGGGAGACATGACAGGTTCAGGCCGACGGAGTGGGAAGATCATGCTTGCCAAGACGGTGGCGGGAGGGGGAACCGCGAGGATGCAAGGGAGACGACCGTGAAGACGATCAAGGCCGGGCACCGTTCCTGGCGTAGTTCACCGAAGACGAGGTGCCGTCAAACACGTGGCCGACGATCAAGATATAGGTGGGCAACTGCGGCTACAAGGACGTGCGGGTGCCCAGCTGGGATGCACGGGTCATCGATCGCGCGACGGCGGCGGAATCGGTCGACTTCTGGGACACGTTCAAGGGGGGCACCGCCTGGAACTGGATCGAAGTCACCGAAGTTTCGTATTACCTGCAGGGCCAACTGGTGGCGTTGCGCCCGGCCTGTGACGCGTCCCTTCGCCGGCTCTGACACTGACGTGGCGGCGAACCGCAGGGCGCTGGGGCTGTGAGCGGGGTGGGGGCTCTGCCCCCGTCCCTGCGGGACTCCCCCGGAGTGTTTGCACGAAGATGAAGGGTGAAGAGTCGCTCGGGAGGGGAGAACAGATATGGGAATAGCAGAATCAGGTTGGGGATGGTCGGCGGCGGGCAGGGTGCATTCATCGGAAACATGCACCGGATCGCCAGCCGGATCGACGGAGGTTCGAATTGGTGGTGGGGTGTTTTTCAGCCATGGTGGCGAAATTGCGCTGCGTCGGCCGATCTCGGGTTCGGCGCGTCGCGGGGCAATGACGACGTCACCGTGATGGCGCAGCGGGCGGCGCGGTTGACGCAGGGGATGGAGACGGTGGCCATCGTCGCGCCGAACCACATGATTGCCCGGTGGCGCGCGAATTCCTGAAGCGAGGAATCCATGTCATCTGCGACAAGCTGCGGTCCACGCGCCTGGGCGAGGTGAAGAGGATGGCCGACACGGTGCGCAGATCCGGGGCGTTTTTCGGGCTGACCCTCCGAGACTCGAATCCGTGTGTGCGGACATGCAGAGCTTCGTCCCGGGGCTTCGGCTGGAAAACAATGCTCATGTGTTGCTGAGGTTTCACGGCGGCGCGTGCGGTGTTTTCTGGTCGAGCCAGGAGGCGGCCGGCAACCAGAACGCCTTGCGACAAAGGACTTTCGGCGCGAAGGGTGAACTGGAATCGACAAAGGAGACTCAGAACCCGCTTGGGTGACCCCCTATGGTGCGCCCCCGCAAAAGCTGACTCGCGCTCATGCCGCCAGCGGCCTGGCTGCCGCCCGTGTGAGCCGCTTGCCGCCCGGCCATCGCGAAAGGAAACTTGTGGCTATCGTCACGATCTGCGGTAAAGCGGCCCAAGCGATCCGGCCTCGTCGGGAAGGTAAGAAGCTCGCTGAGGAGGTCGAGTTTTCGGATGTGGCGGACGGATTGGCGGGCATGGCTTTCGGGGGCGCCTGCATCAGATCTTCGACCAGGGGCGGTGCGTGGACCAAGATCAGCGATTGAAAACCGCGTCCGACTTACCACGCCGATCTGCGTGGCTGGCGTCTCCCGACCGGGGCTGGCCAAACCGGCGGAGCGATGATAGGTGAGTCATGTTAGCGCTAACCTTCCTGCGGACCGGCCAAGCGCGCCCGCCAGAGCGAAAAGGACCACATGTCATGCCAGTCAGACTCGCCATCAACGGTTTCGGACGGATCGGCCGATGCGTGCTGCGCGCCTGGATCGAAAGCGGGCGCAAGGATGTCGAAATCGTCGCGATCAACGACCTCGCGCCGCTCGACATGAATGCGCATCTTCTACAGTTCGACTCGGTACACGGACCTCTGACCGCGCCGGTTTCCATCGAAGACGGCGCGCTCGTCGTCGCGGGTCACCGGATCCGCGTCACGCAGGAGCGCAGCCCGGACAGCCTGTCCTGGCAGGACGTGGACATCGCGTTGGAATGCACCGGCATCTTCAAGGCGCGCGACAAGGCAGCGCACTACCTCGAGGCGGGGGCGAACAAGGTGTTGATCTCGGCACCGGGAGAGGGGGCTGACCGGACCGTGGTCTATGGCGTCAACCATGATGGGCTGGGCGCGGCGGATCGGATCGTTTCCAACGCCTCCTGCACCACCAACTGCCTCGCACCAGTGGCTAAGGTGCTGGATGACGCCTTCGGCATCGCGACGGGCTACATGACCACGGTGCACAGCTATACCGGCGATCAGCCAACTCTGGACACGGCGCATTCGGATCCTTACCGCGCCCGCGCCGCGGCTCTTTCGATGATCCCGACCTCGACCGGAGCGGCAAAGGCCGTCGGCTTGGTGCTGCCGCAATTGCAGGGCAAGCTCGACGGCTCGGCGATCCGCGTGCCAACGCCGAATGTCTCGGTCGTCGATCTCTGCTTCATGCCCGAGCGGGCTGCCACAGCCGAAGCGGTCAACGCCGCCCTGCGCGCGGCCGCGGACGGCCCGCTGGCGGGCGTGCTCGGTGTCAGCGATTTGCCGCTCGTCTCCTCCGATTTCAACCACAATCCGCTGTCTTCGATCGTGGCCAGCGCCCAGACCCATGTGGGCGAGGGCGGCCTTGTGCGCGTGCTTAGCTGGTATGACAACGAATGGGGCTTTTCCAACCGGATGCTCGACACCGCGATGGCGATGCACGACGCGGGTTGACCGGGGCTTGCCTGCGACTAGATCGCAGAAGATGAGACATGCTTTGCTTCCCGCTCTCGCCGGTCTGCTCCTGTCCGCTTGCGACACGACGACTTCGGCCCCGCTTGCAGACCAGTCGCCCGCCGAGGCGCTGGCCGAGTGCCGCGATCTCGGCTTTGCCGACGGTACAGCCGAAATGCAGAAATGCATCGACGCCGACTCTCGCGCCGAGCGCCGGGTGCTGATCGACATGGAAACCTACGGCACCTTCTGATCGCCTTCCCCCGGGTGAACCAAGTCCAGTGTCAGGTTTTAATTTGACTTGAGAATTAAATCGCGAAACACTTCTCCCAAGGGTGGGGAAGCAGCATGTTCATCGGTCTTGATCTGGGAACCTCGGGCGTGCGCGCCCTTCTTGTCGACGACGAGGGAGCGCCGCGCCACAGTGCTGAAGCCCGGCTTGCCGTAACTCATCCCAAATCCGGCTGGAGCGAACAGGACCCGGCTGACTGGATTGCCGCGGCCCGCGCCGCCGTGGTCGCGCTCGCCGCGGACAGGCCGGCGGACATTGCCCGACTGCGTGGCATCGGATTGTCGGGGCAGATGCACGGCGCGACCTTGCTGGACGCAAACGGCGGAGTGCTGCGCCCCTGTATCCTCTGGAACGACACCCGCAGTCACAGGCAGGCCGCGCGGCTCGACGCGCTGCCGGGCGTGCGTGAACGGTCGGCCAACATCGTCTTTCCCGGGTTCACCGCGCCCAAGCTCGCCTGGGTCGCCGAGGAGGAGCCCGAGATCTTTGCGCGTGTCGCAACGGTTCTGCTGCCCAAGGATTACCTGTCTTTCTGGCTGACGGGGCGCCGCGTTTCAGAGATGTCCGACAGCGCCGGCACCGCTTGGCTCGATGTCGGTGCGCGCGCCTGGTCGCCCGATCTGCTGGCGCAGGGCGGGATGCGTCGGGACCAGATGCCAGACTTGCTGGAGGGAACCGACATCGTCGGCCCGGTCCGGGGCGATCTGGCGCGCGATCTGGGCTTGCCCGAGGATGTGCTGGTCGTGGCTGGTGGAGGCGACAATGCCGCCGCGGCCTGTGGCGTCGGCACGCTGACCGAGGGCGATGGCTTCGTGTCGCTTGGCACCTCGGGTGTCCTGCTGACGGCGCGTGACGGTTTTGCTGCGGCACCCGACAGCGCGGTGCACACCTTCTGCCACGCGGTGCCGGGGGCGTGGTACCAGATGGGTGTCACGCTTGCAGCCACCGACAGCCTGAACTGGCTCGCCCGCGTCACGGGAGAGACGCCCGCCGCGCTGACGCGTGCGCTTGGCGAGGATCTCGACGAGCCGGGCTGTGTCCGCTTCCTGCCCTATCTGTCGGGAGAGCGCACGCCCCACAACGACAGCGCGGTACGCGGTGCCTTCATCGGACTCGAGATTGCCACCGGGCGGGACGATCTGACTCGTTCGGTGCTCGAAGGGGTCAGCTTTGCCCTGCGCGACAGCCTGCTCGCGCTTCAGGCCAGCGGCGCGACGCTGGATCGCCTGCTCGCCATCGGCGGCGGGGCGCAGTCGCGCTACTGGGTAAAGCTGCTGGCGACCGTGCTCGACCTGCCGATCGATCTGCCTGAGAAGGGAGAGCTCGGAGCCGCCCTCGGAGCCGCCCGTCTCGCCATCTGCGGCGTCACCGGCGCCGCGCCTGCCGAGGTCATGACTAAACCGCTGATCTCTGAAACCGTCCTGCCCGATCCCCGGCGCAGCGCCGCCTACCGCGACGCGCACGCCGCCTTTGCCCAGACCTATCCAGCATTGAAGGCCATGCCATGACTGACAGCTATTTCTCCGATATCGCGCCCATCGCCTATGAGGGAGAAACCAGCGACAACCCGCTTGCCTTCCGCCACTACGACCCGGACCAGATCGTGATGGGCAAGCGGATGGAAGACCAGTTGCGCTTTGCCGTCGCCTATTGGCACAGCTTCGCGTGGGAGGGGGGCGACCCTTTCGGCGGTCCGACGTTCGAGCGCCCCTGGCACCCACAGGACGATATGGAGCGCGCCCGTATCAAGGCCGATGCCGCGTTCGAGATGTTCGATATCCTCGGCCTGCCGTTCTTCTGCTGGCACGACGCCGACATCCGCCCCGAAGGTGCGACCTTCGCCGAGTCCTTGCGCAACTTCGAAGCGATCATCGACTATTTCGGCGAGAAGATGGAGAGCCGCAGGATCGGCCTGCTCTGGGGCACCGCAAACATGTTCAGCCACCGTCGCTGGATGGCCGGCGCCGCCACCAATCCCGATCCCGACGTGTTCGCCTGGTCTGCCGCCACGGTGAAGACCTGCATGGATGCGACCCATCGCCTGGACGGGCAGAACTATGTGCTCTGGGGCGGGCGCGAAGGATATGAAACCCTGCTCAATACCGATATGGGCCGCGAGCTGGACCACATGGGCAGATTCCTGAACATGGTCGTCGACTACAAGCACAAGATCGGCTTTCAGGGCGCCATCCTGGTCGAACCCAAGCCGCAGGAACCCTCCAAGCACCAGTACGATTACGACGCCGCCACCTGCATCGGCTTCCTGCGAAAGTATGGCCTTGAAAACGAGGTCAAGCTGAACCTCGAACAGGGCCATGCCATCCTCGCCGGGCACAGTTTCGAACACGAGATCGCCGTCGCCACCGCCGAAGGCATGTTCGGTTCCATCGACATGAACCGAAATGACTATCAGTCCGGCTGGGACACCGACCAGTTCCCCAATAACGTGCCCGAAGTAGCTTTGGCCTACTATCACATCCTCAAGGCGGGCGGCTTCACCACGGGCGGCACCAATTTCGACGCCAAGCTGCGCCGCCAGTCCCTGGATGCCGAGGATCTGATCGCCGCACATGTCGGCGCGATGGATGTCTGCGCGCGGGGCCTCAAGGCCGCTGCCGCGATGATCGAAGACGGCAGGCTGGAAACGGCGCAGCGTGAGCGCTATGCGGGCTGGGACACCTCGGCGGCGCAAGCGATGCTCGACAGCGATTTCGACAGCATCTTCGCGCGCGTCCTGTCGGGCGACGTGATCTCCACCCCCCGTTCTGGCCGGCAGGAGCGGCTGGAAAACATCGTCAACCGTTTTGTCTGACGTCCTGCATCGCTTCGCGGCGGCGCTTCTGGCGGCTTGTGCGTTCACCGTGCCAGCCACGGCTGAACCGTTGCCGGTCGCGGATGCCGTCTTTGCCGACCACAGCCGCGAGGAGATCACGCTGGGGCGGCTGCTCTACTACGATCCGATCCTCAGCGGCAATCGCACCGTGTCTTGCGCCACCTGCCACCATCCCCGGTTCGGCACGTCCGACGGGCTGTCGTTGGGGTTGGGCGATGGCGGCACCGGACTGGGCCCCGGGCGCCGCATCGACCCTGAAAACCCGCCCGAACAGCGCATCCCCCGCAATTCACCGGCGATGTTCAACCTGGGTGCGGAAGAATTCATCCGCTTCTTTCACGACGGCCGCCTCGAATCCGATCCCTCCCGCGCCTCGGGTCTGCGCACGCCGTTGGGAGCCGACATGGAACAGGGCTTTGCTTCGGCCCTCGCTGCGCAGGCGATGTTCCCGGTGCTGTCTCCCGACGAGATGGCGGGGCATTACTCGGAAAACGATGTCGCCCAGGCGGTGCGGCAGGGGCGGCTGACCGGGCCGGGCGGTGCCTGGTCGATCCTGACCGACAGGGTCGCGGCGATCCCCGAGTACCGCGCGCGCTTCACCGACGTGATCGGCTCGCGCCCGATCGCGTTTGCCGACATCGCCAACGTGATCGCAGCCTTCGTCGCCTTCGAATGGCGCGCCGATGACAGCCCGTTCGATGCCTTCCTGCGTGGCGAGGCCGGTCTGCCCGTGCCCGCCATGCGCGGTCTGCGTCTTTTTTATGGGGCGGCGGGCTGTGCCACCTGCCATTCCGGGCAATTCCAGACGGATCACGATTTCCACGCCATCGCCATGCCGCAGCTGGGTCCCGGCAAGGCTGCGCGGTTCGAAAGCCATGCGCGCGATGTCGGGCGGATGCGGGTCACGGGCGATCCTACGGACGCCTATCGCTTTCGCACGCCGAGCTTGCGCAACGTGGTCCACACCGCGCCCTACGGCCATTCCGGCGCCTTCGCGACGCTTGAAGCGGTGCTGCGCCACCATTTCGACCCGGTGGCGAGCCTGATGGGCTTTGATCCGGCGCAGGCGGTTCTGCCCGTGGGTGACCTTGCGGGCGACGCGGCGCAGCCGACCCCCGACCGTGCCGAGATCGCCGCAGCCAATACACTCGCGCCCTCTCGTCTGACCGAGGCGGAGTTGGCCGATCTCATCGCGTTTCTCGACGCTCTGACCGATCCGCGGAGTCTTGCGGGCCGGCTCGGCATTCCGGCCACCGTGCCCAGTGGCCTGCCGGTCGATCAGTAGGGCCGCGCCACAAGTGCCGCACCGCTGCGCAGCACCCGAACGCGCCTGTTGACCGGAAGATCGACCCAGCTCGACACCGTTCCGTCCGGCCAGAACACGCGCACGCGGACCACGGCCTCGGTGCCGATCCCGAAATGCTCGCCGACCGAGACACCGCCCGCATGGCCGCCGCCCACGGTGACTTCGCGTACGAAATGCAGTTGACCGGCGCGCAGCTCGATCCAGGCGCCGATGCCGCTGATGTTCGGCCCGTGCTGGGACAGCGACAGGCTGACCCAGTTGCCCCCGTCGCTGGTGACGTTCTGCCAGACTTCCAGCGGTGCGCGTCGATTGTTGACGATGACGTCCAGCAATCCGTCTCCGTTCAGATCGACCAGCGCGCCGCCGCGCCCGCGATGCAGGCTGGCCAGCCCGGCCCGGGCACCGGCCTCGACGAAGCGCCCGTCAGGCTGCCCGAGCAGCAGGTTATTGGGGTCATCCATGGCGCTGTCAGGCATTTGGTCGACATTTCCCTTTGTGATGAACACGTCGTCGATCCCGTCATTCTGAACGTCGCCGAAGACCACGTGCCAGCCGGTCGACGGCCGTCCGTCGCCCCCGGTATAGGGCCGGTGCGCTGTGCTGCCGCGGTCGAACGGGACATCGGCGTAGGTGGGCAGGTCGGTCTGGGTCAGCCGTTGCAGGCGCTGATCGCCCATCGAGGTCAGGAACACCTCGGGCAACCCATCGCCGCTGAGGTCACGCGCAGCGATCCCCATGCCCCAGAGCCTGTGCGTGCGCCAGCCATCCGCCTCGGTCAGCAGGCGCGGCTGCGTCTCCATCGCCCACATCTGCTCCTGTCCATCATCAACATAATAATGGCGGTCATTGCTGATGCGCAGATCAGCGCGTCCCTGTCGGCCCCAGTCGCTGAACAGCATCGACAGGGCGCAATGGCCCGGCGTCAACGGCAGCGGCGCGCCATAGGTGCCGCCATCCGGGCGATACAGCAGGTTGGCGTCGCAGGCGCGGAACGGACCTTCCGGATCGGCGCGGTCGACATAATTGCCGAACGCCAGGGTCGGGAGTCGCGCTTCGCGCTCCCAGGTGGCGGAAAAGGCGGTGGTCCAGCGGTCACTGCTGGTGAAACCGATGTCGTCGAGGCTCGTGAACGTGCAGCCGGGTCCGCCGCGGAGCAGCAGGTTCTCGCCCGCGCGCAACACCACCAGATCCTGCCAACCGTCTCCGTCGATATCCAGCGGATAGGCCCCGATGACCGCGCGCAGGCGCAGCGGAACGGGCGTCGCCTCCTCCAGGTGGATCGCGCCCCCCGGCGTCGAGCGGTTTGCAAGCAGCACCGCTTCGCTTGCGCCCCCGGCAGCGAACACCTCGCCCAGCCCGTCGCCGTCGCAGTCCAGAACCGCCACGCCGCCACCGACGAAGTGTTCCCAGCCGCCGGAATAGACATGGGCGGGCACCTCGACCGGGGCGAAGGCCGGCCCGGCCAGAACCGGGGTGCACGTGAGCGCTGCGATCAGCGCGACCGCCTCAGGCCGCATTGTCGTCGAGCCCCGCAAGCGCCAGTTCGGACACGTTGTCCAGCGCATAGGCCGCAGCCCCCCGCGCCCACATCAGATCCCCCCACTTGTGGATCACCACCTCGGGCGGCGCCTTGTCGATCTGCACGATCGAGTTTCGCATCGCCGCGATGACCTCGTCGGCGTAGAGATGGTCGAACCGCATCTGTTCGCCGGCAAGGATGATCAACTCGGGATCGAAGATGTTCACGAGGTTCGCCAGCCCCAGCGCAAACATCCGCCCGGCGCGCCCGACGATGCTGCGCGCCGTCGCATCGCCCGTCCGCGCGGCGGACAGCAGCGCCTCGATCCGGGCGGCGGGCGGCGCGGTCGGGTCGTCGCCAGGCACCGTCATCGCCTCGCGCAGCAGCGCGTAATCCGCGACATAGGCCTCAAGGCACCCGCGCTGTCCGCAACGGCACAACGCCCCGTCCAGATGCACCTTGGTGTGGCCGAACTCGGCTCCGCACCCGCGCGTGCCGCGGTAAAGCTCGCCGCCAATCACCAGCCCCATTCCGACGCCACTCTCGATCGTCACGACGATGAAATCCGAATGGTTCTGACCCAGCCCAAAAGTCTTCTCCGCCACCGCCACAAGGTTTGCGTCATTGTCGATGAAGACCTGACGCTCCAGCCGCCGCGACAGGATTGCGCCGAAGTCGACATTGCGCTCGGTCAGGGAGGGCGACCAATAAACCACCCCCTCGGCGGCCTGCACGATCCCCGCAATTCCGACTCCCACGCCCGAGATGTCCCGGATCGACCGCCCCGCGGTGCGCGCCAACGCCGCCACGGCGCGGGTGATCGCTTCAGCCATCCCGGCACAGGGCAGGGCGTCGCGTTCGATCGAGGTCTCCCATGTCGCGAGTTGGGTGCCTTCGAAGTCCAGCAGCACCAGAGACAGCTTGCGGTTGGATATTTTCACCCCGGCCACCAGCCGCGCAGCGCCGCGAATCTTCAGGTCGACACGGGGTCGTCCGCGGCGCGTGTCGGACTCGCCGCCGGGGCGGTCGATCTCCTCGATCAGCCCGTTCTGGAGCAGTTCGGCGGTGATCGTCGTCACCGTTGCACGGCTGATCCCGGTCTGGTCCGCCAGTTCGATACGCGGGATCCTGCCGGCTCGCCGGATGTGTTTCAGAAGAGCGCGACGCCCGTATTCTCTCGCCAAGACAGCCACTTGCGACTTTCCCACCCAGCCTGCCAAACAACCCGTCAGGGCCGCTGATGACCGGCGCTGGCACGTTGAACCTCGGTGATCCGCGCCGGTTCCTTCCAGCCTAGGCGATTTAATTTGATTTTCAAATTTAAATACTCCACCCTTTTGAAACGCACACCGCGCTTCAGAACAACAATGGCGGTGCGGACACAGTTTTGGAGGAGCACACATGAAATTCTTTGCAACCGCCACGGCGGTCATCGCGGGTGCCGTTCTGGGGACGGCATCGCTCGCCGAGGACCTTGTGATCGGGGTCAGCTGGTCGAATTTCCAGGAGGAACGCTGGAAGACCGACGAGGCGGCCATCAAGGCCGAGCTGGACGAGCACGGCGCGACCTATATCTCGGCTGACGCGCAAAGCTCCTCCGCCAAGCAGCTTTCCGACATCGAAAGCCTGATCGCGCAGGGGGCCGACGCGCTGATCATCCTGGCACAGGACGCCCAGGCCATCGGCCCGGCGGTGCAAGCCGCGGCGGACGAGGGTATCCCGGTGGTCGGCTATGACCGGCTGATCGAGGACAGCCGCGCCTTCTACCTGACCTTCGACAATGTCGAGGTTGGCCGGATGCAGGCCCGTGCCGTGCTCGAAGCCGCGCCCAAGGGGCGTTATGTGATGATCAAGGGCTCGCCCACCGACCCGAACGCCGATTTCCTGCGCGGCGGCCAGCAGGAAGTTCTGCAGCCAGCCATCGACGCGGGCGACATCGAGATCGTCGGCGAGGCCTATACCGACGGCTGGCTTCCCGCCAATGCGCAGCGCAACATGGAACAGATCCTGACGGCGACCGATAACGGGGTCGATGCGGTGGTCGCCTCCAACGACGGCACCGCGGGCGGAGTCGTTGCGGCGCTGACCGCGCAAGGGATGGAAGGCATCCCGGTCTCGGGGCAGGATGGCGATCACGCCGCGCTGAACCGCGTCGCCAAGGGCACCCAGACCGTCAGCGTCTGGAAGGACGCCCGCGACCTTGGCCGCGAGGCCGCCCGCATTGCCGTGTCCATGGCCAAGGGCACCCAGATGAACGGAATCCAGAATTCCGAACTGTGGACCTCGCCCGCTGGAACCGAGATGAACGCGGTGTTTCTCGCTCCGCAACCGATTACCCGCGACAACCTGAGCGTGGTGGTCGATGCCCAGTGGATCACCAAGGACGCGCTGTGCCAAGGCGTGACCGACGGTCCCGCTCCCTGCAACTAAGCCAAGACCACTCACGCGTGACAGTCCCGCCCCGGCCAGACCGGGACGGGGCGACCGCCCTCCGGCAACCGCCCACGCCCCGCAGGACATGACATGACCAAGTCCGATACGGACCCAGCACCGGCGCCGCGCCGCAAATCCGTCATCCAGGCTCTCGACCTCGACCTCCGCCTGCTCGGCATGGTGGGCGCTTTCGTGGTGCTTTGCATCGGCTTCGACCTGATGACCGGTGGCCGGTTCCTGACGCCGCGCAACATCTTCAACCTGACGATCCAGACGGTTTCGGTCGCGATCATGGCCACCGGCATGGTCTTCATCATCGTGACGCGCCATATCGACCTCAGCGTCGGGGCGCTGCTGGCGACCTGCTCGGCGGTGATGGCCATGACCCAGACCGAAATCCTGCCGAACATGCTGGGGCTGGAGCTCGGCCATCCGCTGATCCCATGGATCGCGATCCTCGCGGGGCTGGTGACCGGCACGCTGATCGGTGCGTTCCACGGCTACCTGGTCGGTTATCTGATGATCCCGGCCTTCATCGTGACGCTGGGCGGTCTGTTGGTCTGGCGCAACGTCGCCTGGTACCTGACCAGCGGCAAGACGATCGGTCCGCTCGACGAGACCTTCCAGAAGTTCGGCGGGATCAACGGCACTCTGGGCGCGACCGGGTCGTGGATCGTCGGCGGATTGGCCGTGGCGGCCGCGGTCTATGGCCTCTTCGCCGCGCGCCGCAACAAGCTGCGCCACGGAGTCGCCGTCAAGCCGCTCTGGGCCGAGGCGGTGCTGGCCTCGCTCGCCGCCGTTGCGATCCTCGCGTTCGTCGCGGTGCTCAACGCCTACGAGGTGCCGACCCGCAGGCTCGAACGTCTTTTCGAGGACCAGGGGCTGGTCATGCCCGAGGGTTATACCCAGTCCTATGGCATCCCGATCTCGGTGCTTCTGCTGATCGCCATTGCCATCGCCATGACCATCCTCGCCAAGCGCACCCGCTTCGGACGCTACATCTTCGCCACCGGCGGCAATCCCGACGCTGCCGAACTGAGCGGCATCAACACCCGCTGGCTGACCGTCAAGGTCTTTGCCCTGATGGGCGCGCTCTGTGCGATCTCGGCCGTCGTCGCCTCGGCCCGGCTGACGAACCATTCCAACGATATCGGCACTTTGGACGAGTTGCGCGTGATCGCCGCTGCGGTCATCGGAGGCACGGCGCTGGCCGGTGGGCTGGGCACCATCCATGGGGCGATCCTTGGCGCGCTGATCATGCAATCCCTGCAATCGGGTATGGCGATGGTCGGCGTCGACGCGCCGCTTCAGAACATCGTCGTGGGGGCGGTGCTGGTCGTGGCGGTCCTGATCGATATTCTCTATCGCAAGCGCACCGGGGGCGGCTGAACATGGATTGCAGATTTCAGACAAGGGCGCCGACATGACTGGTTCGGTCCAGACAGAAGGGCAGCTGCCGCTGGTCGAGATGCGCGACATGTGCATCAGCTTCGGTGGCGTGCAGGCGGTCGATCACGTCAGCGTCGACCTCTATCCCGGTGAAGTGGTCGGGCTGCTGGGCCACAACGGCGCCGGCAAGTCGACGCTGATCAAGATGCTCTCGGGCGCCTACCGTCCCGACAGCGGTGCGATCTTCATCAACGGCGAAAAGGCCGAGATCCACAACCCGCGCGATGCCCGTCGCTACAACATCGAAACGATCTATCAGACACTTGCGCTGGCTGACAATCTTGACGCCGCCAGCAATCTGTTCCTGGGGCGCGAACTGGTCACGCCGCTGGGGCTGGTCGACGACGACGCGATGGAAAGCGAGACCCGCAAGATCATGGCGCGGCTCAATCCGAACTTCCAGAAATTCGCCGATCCGGTCTCGGCCCTGTCCGGCGGGCAGCGCCAATCGGTCGCCATCGCTCGCGCGGTCTATTTCGACGCCCGCATCCTGATCATGGATGAACCGACCGCTGCGCTCGGCCCGCACGAGACCCGGATGGTGGCCGAACTGATCACCCAACTCAAGGCTGAAGGGATCGGGATTTTCCTGATAAGCCATGACATTCACGACGTGATGACGCTCTGCGACAGGGCCAGCGTGATGAAGAACGGCAAGCTCGTCGGCACCGTCAACGTCGCGGATGTGACAGATGACGACCTGCTCGGCATGATCATCCTGGGCAAGGCGCCCGGCGCTGTCGAGGCCTGAGGCGCCATGACGCCGGCCGAGGGCCGCTTTCTGGTCGCGGATGTCGGGGGAACGAATACGCGCATCGCTTGCTTCGACCCGTCACGGGATCTTGGCCGGATCGCCCGCTTCGCAAATGATGATTTCGACCGGTTCGCGTCTGTGCTGGACCGGTTCGTCGCCACCAACGGGCTTGCGAACCTCGCCGGTTGCGCAATCGCGGTGGCCGGACCGGTGCGGCCGCAGAGCGCCCGCCTGACCAACCGGGACTGGCAGTTCAGCCCGACCGGGATCGCGCCGCACCTGCCCGGCGTGTTGCCGGAGAGCGTCTTCCTTCTCAACGATCTGGCGGCGCTCGGCCATGCTTTGCCATCGCTCGACGCGGGGCAGGTCGAAGACGTCCGTGCGCCGTCCGGGGATGACCCTGCCAACGATCAGGCGCTGGTGGCGGGGGTAGGGACCGGGTTCAACGTGTGCCTGGTGAAGGGCGCGGACACGGTTCTGGAGGCTGAACTGGGCCATGCCAGCCTGCCCGTCGTGCTGGCCGATCTGCTGCACGCGGAAATCGGTACCGCGTCCCGGCAGTTCGTCACCTATGAGGCGCTGTTTTCCGGGCGCGGCTTGTCGCACCTGTTTCGTATCCTTTCGGGCGGGGGGACGATGGGTGGCAATGCCGTTCTCGCCGCGTTCGAGGCAGGCGACAACGAAGCCGCCACGCGCACGGTCGAGCTGGCGGCGCGTCTCTTGGGCGTGCTCAGTCGCGAGCTCGTCTATCAGTATCTGCCTTTCGCCGGCATACATTTCGCGGGCGGCGCTGCCCGCGGCATCCTGACGTCGCGCGCGCGCGATGCATTCCTCTCTGCGCTGGATGCGCCGGGGCTGTTGTCGGACCGGCTGGGCGATGTCCCGATCCGAGTCATCACGGACGACGCCGCGGCGCTTGGCGGTGCGGCGCGGGTCCTGGTTCAGAGGCTGGAAGCGGCGACGCGGCGCGCTCAGTAATCGCGTTCGAAGAATAGGCCGAGCGAGGTTTCCCCGGTGTTGTCCACCGACCCCTTGACCGTGAAATTGTCGGTCAGATCGAGGTTCAGGTTCACCTCGGTATTGCCTTCGGTGTTGATGTTGACGTCCGTATAGACCCCATCGGCGATATACTTGCCGACGCCGACCTGCGCGCTGCCGGTATCGTCGGTGCCGATGTCGAACGCATCGACGCCGAGCCCCTCGCGCGCGGACTCTCCGACACCACCGCCACCGCCGCTGAGCTGTGCCAGGGACGCGGCCAGCTGCGCCACTTTGAGCGGCGACAGGTTGGTGAACTGATCGCCGAATACCAGCATCGCCAGCGCCTCTTCGCTGGGGCGTTCCGGGTCGGAGTAGACGTTGACCTTCGGCGCGTTGAGCGGCCCGGCGATTTCGATCGTGGCATCCCCCTGCGAGGTGCTCGTGGTCGCCACGAACTCCATATAGGGCACCAGAGAACCTTGAAGCGCGACCAGACCCCGGGTCAGGTTCAGGCGCCGCGTCAGGATCGCCATTGTGCCGCGAACGAGATCGATCTGCCCCGATGGGATGACCTGCGCCGTGGTGCCACGCACCAGGATGTCGCCGTCAAGCTCTGCCTGCAATCCGCGTCCGCGCACGAAGATGCTTTCGGCGGTCACGATCCGCACGTCGAGACTGTAGACCGGCCCGCCGCTTTTGGTTTCACCGGTCGAGGTATCGATCAGCCCGGCCCATTCACGCGTCGCGCGCTCGGCCGCGGATTCACCGACATGCTGCATCGGTGGAATCGGGGCCGCACTGGCCGAGCCTGCCATCGTGGCGATGTTGATGTTGGTCTCGCCGATCAGGATCTCGCCGGCGATGGCGCCCGGACCGGCAAGTGCGCCGTTGAAGGTGATACGCCCATCGGCCGAGGAGTCGATCGAGACGTTATCGGTCAGGATCAAGCGCTGGAGGTCGACCACGATCGAGGCATCGAACGGCGGAGCCAGCGCGATCGGACCGCTGACCCGGATCTGTCCGCCCGCGGCGATCTGCGCGGTCGCGGAGACGTCGGCCGAGCCGTTGGCGAGCCCGATCCGCACGTCGAGGTCGTCCACCGCCTGGCGAATATCGGGGATCGCCACCGCGGCGTTGTCCATGGTGATCGTTCCGCTGAGGGACTCGGGGGATGCGGGGCCGTTCAGCGCCAGATCGAAGCGCGCGAGCCCTCGGATCGAGTTCGGCTTGATGAACTGGTTGGCGGCCCCAACCTGCAACTGCCCCGTGGCGGTCATGTCGGCTTCCATCGTCGCCTGGTCGAACGTGCCGGACACGTCCGCGGTGACACTTGCAGGACCTGTCGCAGAGGTATCGATCGTCCAGAGCGTATCTCTGCGCGAGGCGGTGCCCTTGGCGGTCAGGGTTCCCGGGAACTCCGGAACGAAGCGTTCGATCCGGGTCAGGCTGGCGTCGTAGGTCACGTCGATCGCGCCTTGCGCGTCCATCGTGCCCTGCAACTCGGCCGTCGAACCGGTGGGGCCGTTGACGCTGCTGGTCACCTCCCAGGCCTGGTCGACACGGGAGGCGACGCCGCGCGCCTTGACCGCCCCGACGATCTGCGGCACGAAACGTTCGACCGCGGCCACGGTGGCGTCATAGGTCACCTGTATCGTACCGTCCGCGTCCATTGAGCCGTCGAGTTGCGCAACCGATCCGGTGGGGCCATTGACGCTGCTGGTGACCTGCCACGCCTCGTCTACACGGGTCGCCACGCCGCGCGCCGTGACCGCGCCGACGATCTGCGGAACGAAACGTTCGACTGCGGCTACGGTCGCATCATAGGTGACTTCGATGCTGCCGTCGGCCTCCATCGCGCCGTCGAGCTTCGCGATCGACCCCGTCGGTCCGTTGATCCTGCTGGTGACCTGCCATGTTTCACCCTTGCGGCTGGCGCGGCCTTCGGCGCGGATCGCGCCCACGATCTGTGGCACGAAGCGTTCGACCGCGGCGAGCGTCGCGTCGTAGTCGACGTCGATATCGCCCTCGGGCGTCATGCTGCCATCCAGACGAGCCATGGACCTCTCGGGGCCATTGGCGCGGACCTTCGCGGTCAGGCCAGCCTCGGTCTGGGTCACGTCGCCCGAGAGGGTGACGGGGCCGCTGACGTCGGGAACAACGCGGGCGAGGTCATCGAGCCGGGCGTTGAACGTGGCGTTGAGATCGCCGCTTCGCACGGTGCCTTCGGCATCGGCGCTCAGCGCGGTGCCGGCGAGGTCGAAGGTGCGGATCTCGAGCCCGGTTTCGTCGCGCTTGGCGTCCAGCCTGAGACGCGTGGTGCCGGCGATCAGGTTGTCGACCTGCTCCATGCCAATGCTCGGGTCCTGCGCGGTCGCGGTCAGATCGATATCGAAACTGCCGGCAAGCGGTGACCCCTGTCCGGTGACGCTCGCCTCGACCGCGCCGGTCAGGTCGCGCCCGGCCAGTGCCGAGAACCGCGCGAGGTCGTCGGCGCGCACGGTGGCTGTGCCATCGACCGCGAAGCCGCTGTCGAGCCCGTCGATCCGGGCATCGACGGTGGCTTGGTAATTCGGTCCGCGCAGGCGGAAGGCCTGCAGGCTGAGAGCGGTCTCGTCCTGCAGATCAAAGCTGCCGTCGAGCAGAACCTGGCTGCCGACGGCCTGTTTCAGAGCTGGATCCTGCAGGTCGATCCCGCGCAGGGCAGCGTTTACCTGCCCGATGAGACGCATAGAATTTTGCTGATCGAGCGTGCCGCTGGCCGTGATTTCGGCGCGGGCAAGCGCGAGGTCCGGGCGGCCCAGGCCGTCGACCCCCAGTCTCAGGGTCCAGCCGTTGTCCTGTGACGTGTCGAGTTGCGCGTCGATCGAGGCAGAGCGAATCGTGGTGCGCGGTTCGCCGATGGGAAGCACGACATCTGCACCGCTGGGCGGCTCGATGCGGCCCTGAAGCTGCACGCGCTCGACCACCCCGGCGCCCGATATGTCGAGACCGCCTGTCAGGTCCATTGCATTGGAGCGCACGTCGAACGTCTCCACAGCGATGCGCCCGTCGGATTCGGATCGGCCCTGCACTTGCAGGCGCGTGCCATCGCCGAAGAATTCGCGGTAGTCCTCGGCCAGAAGCGGGGTGATGTCTCCTGCGAGGTCCGCTTCGAACCCGATGCCCGGCGGCGACGCATCGTCTGCATCCGGGTCGGTCACGCTGGACAGGCGCACCTGCCCGGCGAGACGTTCCTCGTCGTTCGACGCGAGGGTGATGTCGGCGGTGAAATCGGTGACCGGGCCTTCGCCCTGGGCGGTCAGCAGGATCGAGGGACGATCGGGGATGCTCAGCACCTCGGAGACCAGACCGCCGGCGGCCTCGATCAGCCGCAGGTCGAGCGTGATGACGCTGGTCTCGTTGGCGAAGCCCGCGGTCAGGTCGAGCTGGTCGGTCGGCTTGTCCAGCCGGGTGATCTCGAGTCCCGAAGACAGCGTGCCGTCGGCGAGGCTCAGCGATCCGTCCACGGCCAGTTCGGCGGCGCGCCCGATCAGCGGCTCGCCCAGTTCGATACGGTCCACCCGCAACTCGCCGATTTCCACCGCGACGGGCAGTTCCGGCAACTGGAACGGTTTGGCTTCGGGCTCCGGCAGGTCCTCGGCGGCCTCGGTCGCGCCGGGTTTGCGCGCGACGATGATCTCGGCCGCGCTGAGCGTGTTGACCGAGAAGCGCCCGCGCACCAGGGCCAGGCGATTCCAGTCGAGCACCGCCTCGTTGACCGTCAGCCAGACGCCGTCATCGTCGGATACGGTGATCTGCTGGATCCGGGCTGCGCCGCTCAGTGCGCCTTCGAGTCCGACGACGCGGATATAGCGATTGTCGCCCGACAGGTTGTCCTGCAGCAGGTTGACGAGGAAGCCGCCGGCCTCTTCTTCATCCTGCGCCGACACCGGTGCCGCCGGAGCGATCGCAGCAAATAGCGCCGCGACGAGGAGATATGCCAGTAGACGCATCAGAATGCCTGTCCGATCCCGAGATAGAATTGCAGCCCGTCGCCGGTGTCGCCATCGACCGGCAGCGCGAGGTCCAGGCGCAGCGGGCCGAGTCCGCCAAGATCATATCGAACGCCAAGCCCCGCGCCGGAATGAAACGGAGAGTCGCCGTCGACGAACTGGCTGCGATCGATCGCGGCGATGTCGAAGAAGCCGACGACCGATATCGTATCGGTGATCTTTGTGCGCACTTCGGCCGACAGTGCCAACAGCGAGCGCCCGCCGACCAGCCCGTTGTTCACGGGGATGCCGAGCGATTCGTAGGGCTGACCACGGACGGTGCCCGCGCCACCAGAGTAGAAGAGGTATTGCGGCGAGATGTCCGCGAGGCTGGGTCCGACGACCGATCCCAGTTGCACACGCCCGGCCAGCACGACCCGGTCGTTGGCCCCGAACCCGAGGTAACCGCGCGCATCCGCGACGATGGAGGTGCCGGATTCGGTGCCCGACAGCCCGAGATAGGGCGTGAGCGTCGAGCGGATGAAGAAACCGTCGGTCGCGTTGACCTTGTTGTCGCGCAGATCCCATTCCACCAGCACCGGGAGCGGGATCATCTTGAACACGCGCCCGTCGCCGAAAGCGTCGTCTGAATCGTTCCACTCGGCCAGGATCGACGCTTCGGCGAAAAGCTGGTCCGAGAAGGTCCGCCGCACCCCGGCGCCGAGATAGGCCCGCGTCAGCGAATAGTTCGGCTGGTTGTCGCGGGACAGGCCGCCGAGATAGAACTGGTTGTCGTCCCCGCCGAAGCGTGCCGGTCGGTCGAGCCGGAACGAAATCGCTCCGTCGATATCCTCCTCGCCGCCGATGTTTCGCACGCGGGCGTCGAAGAGAAACCGCTCTGCATTGCCGAACAGGTTGCGGTGGATCCATTGGGCCGACAGTTCAACGCCGGTTTCGGATGCGATCTCGCCGCCCAGGGAAATGCGGCGGGGAGCCTGGTCCTCGACCAGTGCTTCGAAATCGAGCGTGCCGTCCGGGTTCGGGGTTTCGGCTTCGCGGATGCTGACCGTCGAGAAGGCACCGGTGCGGCGAAGGCGCGTGCCGACCCGCTGAACCATGGCGGGCGAGAATTGCTCGCCGCTCGGAAAGGCGGCGATCTTGGCGATGGCCTCGGGGCGGACGGCGGAATTCTGCGGTACGGTCAGGCGCCCGAAGCGCAGTTTCGGCCCCGGCAGCAGCGTGATGTCGGCGTCCAGCTTCGCCTGACTGTTGCGCGCGGTGATCTTCTGCGGACCGACATCGGCCTTGGCATGGCCGACGTCGCGCCAGCCCAGCACCCCGGCAGAGGCCGCGTCGCGCAGCACGCCGGTGGTCGCGGTCTCGCCGCTGCGAAACCCCTCCGGCAGGTCTGTGTCGGGTGCAACCGGTGCGATGCGCGCAGTGCCGAAGGTGAACTTGCGGCCGGGCTGCACCGTTATGGCGATCGTGTCGATCGACCGGGGTGGCTCGAGCACCGGGATCAAGGCCGCTTCGCGCCCGTCCACGCGGATCGTCACGACCGGGGCAAAATAGCCTTCGTCATACATGACCTGCACCAGCGTGCGGTAATCCGACAAGGCGGCGGCGATCAATTCCTGCGGCTTGGTCAGACCGTTGGATTCAGCCGACATGACCGAGGACGAGCCGGACAGTCGCTCTTCGACGTCCTCCGGCGCGCCGGGGGCCTTGAGCGTCGTGGTCAGGGCCATTGCGAGGCCGGGGGCGCAACAGAGCCAGAGCGCGAAGAGGCTGCGGCTGAGGCGGGTACGCCGACCTGCTGTGTTCATGTGCGAGGCTCCGTCTTGCCTGTTGACCGGGAGCGGTCTCGCGTCAGCGCGGTTGTCGACCCCGATATATCATCTCTCACGTTTCGTTAACTATCACGTCCGGCGTTTAAAAAAACACGAAATTGCCCTTGCGACGCTTCTTGGAGGCGGTGCCGGCACGACCGGACCGGGATTCAGCGCGCCTCGCGCCGCGCCATCAGCCGCGCGACGTCCAGCATCCGTACGGAGAATCCCCATTCGTTGTCATACCATCCGAAGACGCGCGCCTGGCGTTGGCCCGCGAGGCGGATTTCAGGACCCGCGATGACGAGCGATTCAGGCCGCGCGCGCAGATCGCCCGAAACCAGAGGCGCATCGGTCCAGCCCAGAACGGGCGAGATGCCCACCCGCTCGCGAAGCATTTGCGGGAAAACATCCTCGGCAACGTCATCGCGGGTGCGTACGACAAGATCCACCGCCGACACGCTGGCCACGGGCACCCGCACGGCGGCGCCGGTGATCCGCCCGGCGAGCTGTGGCAGCACCTCGTCCACCAGATGCGTGGCGCTGCTGGTGGTCGGCACCATGGACAGCGCCCCGGCCCGGCTGCGGGCGAAATCGTCGCGCGGGGCATCCACCAGCGGCTGGCTGTTGGTGTAGCAATGGATGGTCGTCATGTGCGCGTTTTCGACGCCCACCGAGTCATCCAGAACCTTCAGCAGCGGTGCAAGCGCGTTGGTCGTGCAGGACGCGTTGGAGACGATCCGGTGCGCGCCGATCTGCGCCTCGTTGGCGCCCAGCACCACGGTCACGTCCGCCGCAGGCGAGGGGCCCGAGATCAGCACCGACCGCGCCCCGGCACGGATCCCGCGATGCGCGACATCCGAACTGCGCGCGATGCCGGTGCATTCCAGCACCACGTCGACCCGGGCGAGATCGAGCCGGGTCAGGTCGTCCGAATGGGTGACCGGTATTGCATGTTCCCCGATCCGCAAGACGCCGTCGCTCGCGATGACCTCTTCGTCCAGCGGTCCGAATGTGCTGTCGTAGCGAAAGAGATAGGCGAGCATGTCGGCATCGGCGATGTCGTTGATCACCGCGACCTCGACGTCGCCGTGTTCGGGCCGGGTGAGGACCTGGCGCAGGATCGTGCGGCCGATGCGGCCAAATCCGTTGATCGCGATACGCATTGGGGCAGGTGTCCGGTGCGGAAATCAGTCAGGTCGTGGCGGTCAGCCGGGGCAGGCCATGTCGGCGTGATAGATCGCCCCGACATCCTGGCTGATCCGTCCGGGCACGACCTTGCAGCCGGTCGCCAGTTGCAGGGCGCGCACTGCCTGCGGGGTGCGCTGCGCGGCGGGGCCTCCGAACGGATTGAGGTTGTTGTTGTCGCGCTCGGCGACGAAGGCGTTGGCGCGGTCCGGCTCCGCGGTCACGGTCCATGTGCGGCCCATGACCTGAACCTGGGTGCTCTCGGGCGGATCGAACGGGTTCGTCGTCGAACACCCGGCGACGCCGAGGGCAAGGGCGGTCAGCAGGATCGGGGTTTTCATCGGCATGCGCTCCAAGACTGGCGGTCGGCCCGCGTGAAACCAGTGTTAGCCATTCCCGCCGCCGCCGCAAGGCCGCCGCGGGTCAGCGCCGGGACAGGCGCAAGGGCATGTGGCGGTTCACGTCCTTGTAGAGCAGGTAGCGGAACGGGCCCGGCCCACCGGCATAGCAGGCCTGCGGGCAGAACGCGCGCAGCCACATGTAGTCGCCGGCCTCGACCTCGACCCAGTCCTGGTTCAGCCGATAGGCCGCCTTGCCCTGAAGCACGTAGAGCCCGTGTTCCATCACGTGGGTTTCGAGGAAGGGAATGACGCCTCCGGGCTGGAAGGTGACGATGGTCACATGCATGTCATGGCGCAAGTCGGCGGGATCGACGAAGCGCGTGGTTGCCCAACGGCCTTCGGTGCCCGGCATTTCGGTCGGGGCCACGTCGGCATCGCGAGTGACAAGAGGGTCTGGTGCGCCCACACCGTCCGCGGCTTCATAGGCTTTCCTGATCCAGTGAAAGCGCGCCTCGGACCCGGCATGGTTGTGCAGCGTCCAGTTGCATCCGGCGGGCAGGTAGGCGAACCCGCCCGGCTCCATCACGTGCCGATCTTTGCCGATGGTCAGCGTCACCGCACCGTCGACCACGAACAGAACGCCCTCGGCCTCGGGGTCGCTCTCCGGCCGGTCGCTGCCGCCGCCGGCCGCGACTTCCATGATGTAATGCGAAAAGGTTTCGGCAAAGCCGGTCATCGGGCGCGCGATCACCCAGAGCCGGGTGGCGGTCCAATGCGGCAGGAAGCTGGTCGTGATGTCCCGCATGGTGCCTTTCGGGATGACCGCATAGGCTTCGGTGAACACGGCGCGATCGGTCAGCAGCTGGTCCTGCGGAGGGTGGCCTCCGGTCGGCGCGAAATAGAACTTGTCGGACATGGGGTTCCTCGGTTTGGAGTTGGTCGCAGTATGGGGCGAAAGGCCAGGACGCGGCTAGGCGTGGTCTTCAAGCAGGATTGTTAGCGGATTTTTGAAAATACCGGTCGCGCTGTGCAGAAAACATGGGGATGGCTCGTGTCGGCTTTGGACAAGAGCGCATCTGCCGTGTAACGATTTCCCGAGATTTGCTGTCACGAGGACTGTCATGAGACCATTTCCGATCGCCCTTTGCGCCCTCTTGATTCTGTCGGTCGCGCCTCAGGCGGGTTTCGCCAAGCCGCTGTCGAAAATCGTCGCGCAGGCGGGGCTGAGCCCGGAGGACTTCAAGATCATGTCCGCGACCGAAGACGCGTTGATCGCGCCCGCCCCGAAAGCGGGGCGAAATGCGACATGGGACAATCCGGAAAGCGGCTCGAAGGGCATCGTCGAAGTGACATCCGTGCGCGACGGGTGCGCCTATATCCGCCACGTGTTTCACCCCAAGGGCCGGGACGCGTCCGAAGAGCTGAAGTTCAGGAAATGCAAGGCATCGGACGGGGTCTGGCGGCTGACGCCCTGAGGCACTGGGGCGCGTGATCGTGCGGCGTCTCATTCTCGCCCTGGCTGTGATGGCGTCGCCGGTTTTGGCGGTGGCGCAGGGATGGGAGTTCAACACCTTCGACGATGGCTCCTATTTCAGCGCAGCGATCCGCACCGAGCCCGGTCCGGCCTTTGCGCTGCTTTGTGGCGAGCGCTCGCCACAGGGGCTGTCGCCCCAGCAGACCGGTAACATGGAGCCCGACATAACCCGGCCGGACAGTGTCCGCCTGTTCTTTGACGACGCGGCAATCAGCGGCTTTGACGGGGTGACGCTTGAGCGACAGGACGTTCTTCTGGTGGTCGGATCTACCGGATATCGGCTGCCCACGATCATTTGGGACGAGTTGTTCAGCGCCTGGCAGACCGACCTGCAGGCCAACGACCCGGTGTTCAATGTGATCGCCGCACAGCCCGAGTTCGAACTGCGCAGCGCAGACCGGTCGGTTGTCGTGCCGGCGAACGGCTTCGGGGCGGCCTTCGCGCAACTGACCGCGCATTGCCAGGCGATGTTCACGGCGATCGGCAAGCCGTGGGCCACTGTGCCGGCGGCCCAACCCTCCGCGCCAGTGCGGGCGGGAATGCGCGAGGTGGCCGAAGCGTCGATCCGTACCGGCTGCGGCGGGCCGGCGCAGCTGGACGCGAACGCCATCCTGACTGGCAATATCGACGGTGACGGTCGCGAGGACGTGGTGGTTGACTGGTCCGCGATCACCTGTTCGGGTGGATATCCGCGCCCGTTTTGCGGCGCCGCGATGTGTTCCGCGACGGTCTTCGTGAGCCAGGGGTTCGACGCAAGCGAAGGCCCGGCCGATCTTCTGGCGGCCGGGGTCAGGCTCATCGATCTGAACAACGGCAACAACGGGGTGGTGACCGGTGGATCGCTGTCGATGTGTCAGCAGCGCGGAACCACCAGCTGCGATTTCATCTGGTATTGGGACGGGAACGATTTACGCTTGATCGAGTGAGCGCCCGCGGTCACTCGTGGACGTTCTGCACCCGGTGAAAGATATGCGTGAAGGTGGCCGCGCCGAGGATCGGGATCACCAGGTTGACCAGCGGCACCGACAGCGGGATCGCCATCAGCGTGCCGGCCAGCCAGATCGTCCCCGTATTGCGTGCCCGCAGCTTGCGGGCTTCGACCCGCCCGACGCGCCGGATGGCCGCCAGGGTGAAGTATTCGCGGCCCAGGAGGAAGCCGTTCAGCGCCCAGAAGATGAAGGGCGCGAGCGGTGTGAAGATCACGTAGAGGATCAGCGCCAGCAGGTTCGCGAGGATCAGCACACCGAGGAACCCGACCGTGTCGCGCACAGCGTCGATGACCGGCACACCGGGCACCTCCGGCAGACCGGGATAATGTTTGTCCTCGACCGCCTGTGCGACTTCGTCAAGGAACATCGAGGTGATCGCCGAGGCCACCGGCACCATCAGGAACACCGACAGCACGATCATGACCAGAAGTGAGGTCCAACTCAGTACGTCGTTCAACCACGCCACCTGCCCGATGAAGGGCAGCGAGGCATCCTCGCCCACCAGCCAGCCAACAAGCGCCATGAACCCGACGCTGGCCGCGATCAGCAGGCCCAGCGTCAGGGCCACACCTGTCAGGAGGACGCGGCGGAAACGCGGGTCCCCCAACTGGGCGAGGGCCAGGGAAAAGGATTGCAGGATCATCTGTCGACCCAGTCGACGATCTGCGCGAGGTCCGGGCGCGGGCGCTCGGGCGGGGCGCTGCGTTCGGTGCCAATGTGGATGAATCCGGCGATGCGCTCGCCGTCGGTCAGCCCCAGCCCGTCCTCGCCGAAGGTGCGGTCGTGGCTGGGCCAGCCGCTCAGCCAGTTGGCGCCCCAGCCCGCGGCCAAAGCCGCGTTCAGCAATGCGAGGCAAACCGCGCCGCTGGAATAGCTCTGCTCGATCGCGGGGATCTTGTCGGATGGCTTCTGCACCTCGATCACGGCGACCGCCAGGTGACCCTGGTCGAACTGAGCTCGGCCCTTTTCGATGTCCTCGGGCGACTTGCCGAGCGCCTCCCCGCGCTCCTGCACGAGCCGCGCCAGCCGGCCGAAGGCCGCGCCCTTGATCACGATGAAGCGCCAGGGTTCGAGCTTGCCGTGATCCGGGCTGCGCGCCGCCGCCGTGAGCAGCGGTATCAGGTCGTCGCGCGACGGCACCGGGGGCGCGAGCGTCTTGGCCGGGCGCGAGCGGCGGGTCAGAAGAAAGTCGAGCGCGGCCGGATTTGCGTCAGGCATGGAACGGGCCCCTGTTGATGCGTCAGCCCTCCATGTCGGTGGTTTCGGGCCGAGTTTCAAGCGCGAACCGCCCCTTGGCAGGAGGGGTCAACCGGGACGCAGCTGCTGTGCCGCATCGCGCACGACCTCGCGCAGGAAGGTGTCGAACCGCTCGGAGGGCTGGCGCACGGCGAAGGTCTGGGCCATCGGGTCGGGCGCGGTGATGGCGCTGCCGGACAGCGCCTCGAGCGTGGCATGGCCGCAGAAAGGCACGTACATCTCGGAATAGCCGCCCTCGTGCACCAGCACCAGCCGCTCGCCACAGAGGTCGCGCGCAGCGTCCATCATCCGCAGGGTCATCTGGCGGAACGTGTCCGCCGTGGCCAGCATCCGCGCCAGCGGATCGCAGGCCGAGGCGTCGTAGCCGCAGGCGACGACGATCAGATCGGGACGGAACGCATCGAGCGCGGGGCGCACGATCTCGTCCATGACCGCGAGATAGGCAGTGTGTCCGGCCCCTGCAGGCAGCGGTATGTTGATGTTGAAACCTTCGCCGGCGCCGCGCCCCCGGTCACCGATGCCGCCGGTGTCCAGCGGGTAGTTGCCTTCCTGGTGCACCGAGATCGTCAGCACGTCGTCGCGGTCGTAGTAGATCGCTTCGGTGCCGTTGCCGTGATGCACGTCCCAGTCGATGACGGCGACCCGACCGAGGCCGTGGCGGGCCTTGGCGGCCTCGATCGCGATGGCGATATTGGCCAGAAGGCAGAACCCGTTCGGGAAATCGGGCAGGCAGTGATGCCCTGGCGGGCGCGACAGGGCATAGGCGTTGCGGTGCTGCCCGGTGAGGACCGAGTCGACCGCCGCCATCGCCAGACCGGCGGATTGCGCGGCGATCTCGAAGCCGCCCGACGCGAAGGGTGTGCGCAGCCCAAGCTGGCCGCCGCCGGCATCCGAGAGGGCCTTGAATTCGCTCAGGTAGGACTCGGGATGCACGCGCAGAAGATCGTCCCACGTGGCCGGGGCGGCGCCCCGCGCGTCGAGTTCGCGGGTCAAGCCGGTCACGTCCATCAGGTTCTTCAGACGCCGCTTGGTTTCGGGGTTCTCGGGAAGGCCGCCCGCGACCTGTGGCTGCACCAGCCCGCCCACCGGCAGGGTGAACACGTAGTTCCCGCCGGCGTGCCAGAAACACCGCTCATCCCAGTAAAACCCGGTCGCCATCAGGCCGTTCCCTTCTTGCTGTCCTTGAAAAAATGTTCCCGCCGCCGGCGAACACCCGTCATCCTCTAGTCCTGATCACGGTCCACGCGCAGCTGGTAGACGCCTTCCGGCAGGTCCAGGGCGGCCGCGAGGTCCCGGACCTGTTCGGGGGAGAGCGTGATCTTCTGCACCCGGTCGGTGCGCGGGTCGAATTGCTCGAGGGTCACGCATTCGGCGAAACTGTTGATGATCACGTCCTCCTGCAGGGGGGCCGCGCCGTCATCCACCAAGGTGATCACCGTGGAGTCGAATTCATGTTCGATCGAAAACATGGCCGTAGCCTGCCGCTGGCGGTGATCCTTTGCAAGCGCCGTTTTCGCGGCGTGCTGAATGGCACTGGCAGCCGGGCGCGCGCGCGCCTAGATATCGGGTCATGATTTGGTCAGTCCGTTTCAGAGCCCCTTTCCGCTTGGCGGCGCTAGGCGCCGCCCTGGTCACGCTTGCGGCCTGCGAGGTCGCGCCGATCACACCCGTTCCGGCGCCGCAGACGCAGGTGCAGGGCACGATCGTGCAGATGACGCCCGAACAGGCGGCGCGCAGCTTCACCGACGTCGTACGCGCCGTCGAGCCGGTCGCGGAGCAGGAATGCCGCCGCCGCAGCCCGTCGCTGAACTGCGACTTCCTGATCGCGGTGGATCGCAACCCGCGCGCGCAGCCCAATGCGTTCCAGAGTGTCGACCCGCAGGGACGGCCGGTGCTGACCTTCACGGTGTCGCTGATCGGCAGCGTGAACAACGCCGACGAGATGGCCTTTGTCATGGGGCACGAAGCCGCGCACCACATCGCCGATCACCTGTCGCGCCAGCGCCTGAACGCCGCGGCCGCCGCCGACATCTTCGGCAGTCTCGCCACCCTGACGGGCGGCGGCGCGGCGGATATCGCCACGGCACAGGAGCTGGGCGCGGCGGTCGGGGCGCGCGCCTATTCCAAGGAATTCGAACTTGAGGCCGATCAGCTCGGCACGATCATCACCTATCGCGCCGGGTTCGATCCCCTTGTGGGGGCTCAATATTTCACCCGGATTCCCGATCCGGGCGACCGCTTTCTGGGCAGCCACCCGCCGAATGCGGCGCGGATGGACGCGGTGGCGCGCACGGTGCGGGCGCTCGGCGGCTGAGCGGTCCCGCACGGTCGACGGCCCATTGACCTGCATCAAGGCGCCCAATTCTGTTTCCGATAGGCTCGGGAGAAGACGCGAGTTGGACAGGAGCCTTGCCAGATGCCGACGCCCGACAGGATCAAGCAGCATGCTGCATTGCTCGACAGGATGGCCGAAGCGGTGGGGGTCGATCTCGAAGGCGCGGTGATGTCGGGGCGGCTGCCGATGGACGATCTGGCGGACAGTGTGCTGCATTGTACCGACTGCGCCCGTCCGCAACTCTGCGAAACATGGCTCGAGAACAAGGTCGGGCGGCCACCGGATTTCTGTCTGAATCACGCGGTCCTGATCGGGCTGCGCGCAGGTGGCGACGCCCCCGAGGACAAGGAGACGACGCGATGCGGGTAATGGGCAAACTGATGGATCATGTCCGCCTCGTCGCGCGCATGGCGGGGGCGACACGGACCGACCTGGTCGCCGCCCATGCGCAGGGCGAGCTGACGCAAAGGGACTGGGCGAAGATGGTGCAGACATGTCGCCGCTGTGGCTGGTCTGATGAGTGTGCCGACTGGCTGGACTGCCACGAGACCGCCGAGTCGGCACCGGGGCAGTGCCCGAACCGCGCGGTGTTCGAGAGGCTTCGGACAGCGGCCCCGCAGAACGAAACCCAAGAGGCGTGAAATGGCCAGTATGTCAGTGACTTGCAGCGAAATCGAACGGCACTTCTGGCTGACCCGATCGGTCGCGCGGGTGATGGGCGTTTGCCTGAGCAAGGCGATGGCGCAAGGGCGGCTGAGTCCGGATGAGTATTGCGAGATGGTGACGCGCTGCCGCAGCGGGTCGTGCCGGGAGTCCTGCCAGCTTTGGCTGGCGTCCCGCACCGAATTGGCCGAAGAACCGCCGGAGGAGTGCCTGCATCGCGACGTGCTGAAACGCTTGCGGCAGGCCTGATCGCGCCGCGGCGGACCAGGGACGGGCCATGCAGATTTTCGAAGGCGTGCTGACCGATCGGGGCAGTCGCTACGCTGTTTCGGGCGGCGTCGCGCGCAGCCGGGAGGAGGCGCAGGATTTCGTCAAGCGCTTGTGTTCCAACCGGAAATTCGCCAAGGCGACCCACAACACCTGGGGGGTCCTGCTGGCGGACGGGCCGCTCAAGAACGATGACGGGGAGAGCGGGGCGGGGATGGTGATCCTGCGGATGCTCGAGCGCGAGAACCTGACCGATCACATCGTGGTTGTGACCCGTTGGTACGGTGGCCGGAAACTGGGCGGCGACCGGTTCCGGCGGGTGCAGGACGCGGTGCGACACTACCTCGATCACCGTGACGGGGCGGGCTGATCGGGCGATGCAGATCGCGTGCAGATCGCGTACATACCGCGTGCATACGCGAGTAGGGATCAGAGCCGGGAATGGGTGCCGTCACAGAGCGGACTGTTGTCGGTGTGCTTGCAGCCGCAGAAGAACACCTTGCGGTCGGAGTCGGCGGTGAACTTGACCGGGACGAAGTCCGTACCCTTGTGGCTGCCGTCGCAGAAGGGTTGCCTGGCGGATCGGCCACAGGCGCACCAGAAGTAGCTTTTGCCGGCGGTCACTTCGACCGGGTAGGGGGCCTTCTGGGCGATGATGGGGGTGTCGTCGGACATGCTGGCTGCTCCTCGTGCTGGCGTCGGCACAACCATGGCATCCCGCCGGGTGGGGTCAAGCGCTTCGTCGGCGCAAGTGCCGCCGGTAGAGCCGCGGCGCGAGAATGCGGTCATAGACCAGCCCGGCCAGTTGCCGCAGCCCCGGCAAGCCGACCAGCATCGCCAACAAACGATAGCGCGGCATCTGTCGCCACAGGACGAGGAAGCCGTCGATACCGGAATGGAGCTGCCCGTCCTTGAGCACATGCAGACGCTTCGCCGCCGTGTCGGCGTCGATGCCCCAGTCGGCGCGGGCCCCGGAGTTCAGATCGTCATAACGCACGGGCAGGCCGCGCGCTTCGGTGTAGCGGGCGTAGTGGTCGATCTCGGCCCGGCAGACCGGGCAGGCGGCATTGTAGAGCACGCGGGTTTCGCTGGGCATGGGTCCTCCTGATCAGGAGGTAAGGCGCGGCGTGAGTGCGGCAAGCCCGGTGGTCATCCGGCGCGGTGCGACGGGGGGCGGTCAGAAGGGATGGTCGGGCTTGTCGTAGGTCGGCAGCCTGTCACGTTCGGACTCCATGCTGCCGATCTCGTAAAAGAGATCGTAGGGATAGCTGAAATCCGGCGCCTTGCGGGCGTCGCTGGAGGTGCGCTCTTCGAACTCTCTTTCGGCGTTCTCGATCCGGGTATCGAGCCGCTTGTAATGGCGGCCGGCCTCGTTGGCCGTGTTCAAGGCGGCGCCGATGGCGGGCGAGCATTGGGCGGTCTTGACCCGCGGGCCTTCGGAGGGGCCGAGGTTGCCGCGTCCAAGCCAGTAGGCGCCCTCGGGCGTGCAGTAGGTCTTGCGGCCGAGGGCCTGGCCGCGTTCGAAGGCTGCCTGGTCGACCGTCCGCCCCTGCCGCGTGCAGAGCGGGCCATACATCTTGGCGACCGTGACCTGGTTCGAAAAATGGCCCTTGGCGGCGTCGAAATAGCCTTCCCTGACCCAGTCCTGCGTGGTGTCCGGGCAGCTGAAGGTCAACCGGAAGATCGAGGGCGTGGTGTTCCTTTCCCAGTCGTCGGACACCACGAAGGTGGCGCAGGCCGCGAGCGCGAGGGGCAGGCCGAGCGCGCCGAGCGCGCCAAGAGTCGAACAGCTGAGGGGCATCTGCGGACCTCGGCTTGTTTGATATCGTCACAATTGAATATAACGATCCGGAGGCGGATCGCAACCTTGCGCGACGACTTGGCCCGCGCGGGGATCAGGCGGAGGCGCGCGTGCCCCAGAGGTCGTAGTCGCCGGCCTCGTCCACCGTGACGGTGACGATGTCGCCGGGGGAGAGCGTCTCGTGCCCGGTGTCGATGAACAGGTTGCCATCGATTTCCGGCGCGTCGGCCATGGTGCGGCAGGTGGCGGCGTCGGCGTCGACCTCGTCGACGATGACCTGAAGGGTCCGGCCGAGTTTGGCGGCGAGCTTCGCCTCGGAGATCGCCTGGGCCTTCTGCATGAACCGGTCCCAGCGGTCCTGCTTGACCGCTTCCGGCACATGGCCGGGCAGGGCGTTGGACCGCGCCCCGGCGACGTTTTCGTACTGGAAACAGCCGACCCGGTCGAGTTGCGCCTCGTCGAGCCAGTCGAGCAGGGTCTGGAATTCTTTCTCGGTCTCGCCCGGGTAGCCGACGATGAAAGTGCTGCGCAGGGTGAGATCGGGGCAGATCGCGCGCCAGGCGGCGATTTCATCCAGCGTGCGCGCCGCCGCTGCCGGGCGGGCCATGCGTTTGAGCGTGTCCGGGTGGGCGTGCTGGAACGGAATGTCGAGATAGGGCAGCAGCCCGTTCGCCGGGTCGGCCATCAGCGGCACGAGGTCGCGCACGAACGGGTAGGGATAGACGTAATGCAGCCGCACCCAGGCGCCGAGCGTGCCGAGATCGCGCGCCAGGGGCAGGATCGGGTGCTTGTGGTCGCGTTCGCGGATATCGGTGCCATAGGCGCTGGTGTCCTGGCTGATGACCAGCAATTCGCGCACGCCGTTCTCGACCAGTTTCTCGGCCTCGCGCAGCACCGCGCGGGCCGGGCGGGAGGCCAGCTTGCCGCGCATGTCGGGGATGATGCAGAACTTGCACTTGTGGTTACAGCCCTCGGAGATCTTGAGATAGCTGTAGTGGCGCGGGGTGAGGCTGATGCCGCTGGCGGGCAAGAGGTCGATGAACGGGTCGGGATCGGGCGGCACCGCCGCATGCACCGCGTCGAGCACCTGTTCGTACTGGTGCGGGCCGGTGACGGCCAGGATGCGCGGGTGATGCGCGCGGATGTAGTCGGGTTCGGCCCCGAGGCAGCCGGTGACGATCACCTTGCCGTTCTCGGTCAGCGCCTCGCCGATCGCATCGAGGCTTTCGGCCTTGGCGCTGTCGAGAAACCCGCAGGTGTTGACGATCACCGCGTCCGCCCCGGTGTAGTCGGGCGAGATGCCGTAGCCCTCGGCGCGCAGGCGGGTGAGGATGCGTTCGCTGTCGACCAGCGCCTTGGGGCAGCCGAGGCTGACCATGCCGATGGTGGGCTGACCGGCACGGGGGGCGTCGGACAGGCGGGCGCGCGGGGCGAGGTCGGGGCGCAGGGTCGGGGGATTCGTGGCCATGCTGGCGGATATAGGCGCAATGGGTGGCGCTGCCCAGAGAGAAGGACTGAGGCGCTGCCGTCGCCAGTGTCGCTCGGACCAATGGCGCTTCTCTGGCGACCCCCGGAGTATTTCAACAAAGATGAAGAGGCTTCGGGATGCGCCTCGGCTCAGATTGTCTGGTCGTAGTCGCCGACCGCCGGTTCGGTGCGGATCACCGCGTCGATCTCGGCGAAGATGGCGCGCAGTTCGGCGTCGCTTTCGGGGCTTTCGCAGACCACCACCAGGTTGGGCGTGTTGGAGGAGGCCCGCACCAGCCCCCAGGCGCCGTTGTCGAGGATGACGCGCGCGCCGTTGACGGTGACGACCTGCGCGATCGCGCGCCCGGCGATGGTGTCGCCGTTTTCGGCTTTCTTTTCAAGCTTTTCGACCAGGCGGGCGAGCACGTCGTATTTCTCGGTGTCGGCGCAGAAGGGCGACATGGTCGGGGTGGCGTAGGTGCGGGGCAGGGCGCGGCGCAGGTCGGACATCGCCTTGTCGGGGTTGCGGTCCATCAGCTTGCAGATTTCCACCGCGACGCGCAGGCCGCAATCGTAGCCGCGCCCGATCGGGTCGGCGAGGAAGTAGTGGCCGGATTTCTCGAAGCCCGCCAGCGCGCCGATCTCCTTGACGCGGCGCTTCATGTGGGAGTGGCCGGTCTTCCAGTAGTCGGCCTTGATACCGTGTTTCAGCAGTTCGGGGTCGGAGGCGAAGAGGCCGGTGGATTTCACGTCGGCGACGAAGGTCGCGCCGGGATAGAGCTTGGCCAGGTCGCGCGCCATGATGACGCCGACCTTGTCGGCGAAGATCTCCTCGCCCTCGTCATCGACCACGCCGCAGCGGTCGCCGTCGCCGTCAAAGCCGAGGGCGAAGTCGGCCCCCGAGGCACGGACGCTGTCGGCCATGTCATGCAGCATCTCCATCGCTTCGGGGTTGGGGTTGTAGTGCGGGAAGGTGTAGTCGAGGCGGTTGTGGCTGGGCACGACCTCGACCCCGATGCGCTCGAACAGCTCGGGTGCGAAGGCGCTGGCGGTGCCGTTGCCGGTGGCGCAGACCACCTTGAGCTTGCGGGTCATCCGGAAGTCGCCGACGAGATCGTCCAGATAGGCCTCGCGCACGCCGTCGACGAAGCGGTAGCCGCCCCCCGGGCGGGCTTCGCCGGCGCCGGTCAGAACGATGTCGCGCAGTTCGGCCATTTCGTCGGGGCCATGGGTCAGGGGGCGCTCGAACCCCATCTTGACGCCGGTCCAGCCGTTGGGGTTGTGGCTGGCGGTGACCATGGCGACGGCGGGCACGTCGAGGTGGAACTGGCTGAAATAGGCCATCGGCGAGAGCGCGGGGCCGATGTCATGGACCTGGATGCCGGCCTGCATCAGGCCCAGCATCAGCGCGTTCTTGATCGACAGCGAATAGTCGCGGTAGTCGTTGCCGACGGCGATCTCGGGCCGGATGCCGCGCCGGTGCATCTGGATGCCCAGGCCAAGGCCCAGCGCGGTGATGCCGGGCAGGTTGATTTCGTCCGGGTATTTCCAGCGCGCGTCGTATTCGCGGAAGCCGGTGGGTGCGATCATCGGGTCGCGCAGGAAGTTCCAGGTGTTCGGCGTCACCTCGGCGGCAGGTCTGGTCATGCGGATATCTCTGGTGGAGTTCAAATTGCGACGGGATTGGCTTTGGCGATCCCGTCGAGCTGCATCAACATGGCGACCAGGTCGGGCATCTGGTCGAGATAGACCATGTTGGGACCGTCGCTGGGCGAGCGGTCGGGGTCCTCGTGGGTTTCGATGAAGACGGCGGCGACGCCGATCGCCACGGCCGCGCGGGCCATGACGGGGGCGAATTCGCGCTGCCCGCCCGAACTGCCGCCCTGGCCGCCGGGCTGCTGCACCGAATGGGTCGCGTCCATCACCACCGGGTAGCCGGTCTTGGCCATGATCGGCAGCGCGCGCATGTCGGCGACGAGCGTGTTGTAGCCGAAGGAGACGCCGCGCTCGGTCAGGAGGATCCGGGTGTTGCCGGTGCTTTCGATCTTGTCGACCACGTTCGCCATGTCCCAGGGCGCGAGGAACTGGCCTTTCTTGACGTTGATCGCGGCCCCCGTGCGTCCGGCGGCGAGCAGCATGTCGGTCTGCCGGCAGAGGAAAGCGGGGATCTGCAGGATGTCGACGACCTCGGCCACGGGGGCGCATTGCGACTCGGTATGGACGTCGGTGAGGACGGGCACGCCGATCCGGGCCTTGACCTCGGCCAGAACGCGCAACCCGTCGTCGAGCCCGAGACCGCGCTTGCCCGAGAGCGAGGTGCGGTTGGCCTTGTCGAAGCTGGCCTTGAACACGTATTGCGCGCCGGCGGCGTCGCAGGCCTCTTTCATGCGGCCGGCGATCATCAGCGCATGGTCGGCGCTTTCCAGCTGGCATGGACCGGCGATCACGGTCAGCGGGCGGTCATTGCCGATGCTCAGGCCGGCGACGTCAACATGGGGCATGGTTAGGATGTTACCTGTTCGCGCAAGATCGATGCGGTGAGTGAGATCATGAGATAGATGCCAGCAAATATCAGGAATGCAAGGATCGTGTTCTCGAACTTGCGGGGATAGCTGGGGTCTTGGCTGGGCACGGGGTTCACTGAGACGGTGAGATAGCGCACCTGGCGGTTGGCCTCCATCCGTGTCTGTTCGACCTGTTGCAGGGCCGATTGCAGCATCATGTCGCGGGTGGCGAGGTCGGCCTGGGCCATCTGGATCCGCACGGTCAGCTGCGCCAGCGAGTTCTCGCCCTTGGAGGCATCGACCATGCGGGTGTTCAGCGCGGCGAGCAGGTCCTCGAGGCGGCCGATATCGGCGCTGGTGCCGTCGACCTTGGCCTGATTGGGGCGCGGATTGTCCATCAGCGCGGCCAGCTGCAGCTGTTTCTCCTGCAGCTGCAGCTCGACATTGTTGATCTGGGCGCGCAGCCCGGCGATCACGCCTTCGGGGTCGAGGATCGCGCCCTGCTGCTGCAGTTCGACCAGCGCCTCCTGCGCCTTGCGCCGCTCCGCCTGGGCGTCCTCGAAGCCTTGCAGCGCGTCCTCCATCTGGTCGCCCCGCTTCTGTTGCGAGAGGCTGTTCACGCGGTCCTCGGCATAGGAGATCAGGTGGGTGCTGAAATCGGCGCTGACCTGCGGATCGGCGGCCATGACTTCCATCCGGATCACGCCCTCGGTCGGGTCGTAGCCGATCTTCACCGTCTTGCGGTAGGTCTTGTAGGCTTCCTCGTTGGTCGGGTTCGCGGTCAGGCGCTGGACCGGGTCGATCCAGTCCTGGCTGAAGTGGGACTTGAAGCCGAGATCGGAATCCAGCCGCAGCATGGCGTCCTTGGATTGCAGGTAGGATTGCACCGCGATGGAATCCTGGCTGGTGGCGAACTGGGTGCCCGACAGCAGCCCGCCGAGCCCGCTGCCGCCCATGTTGTCGGCCTGCAGGATCAGGAACTCGGACTTGGCCGCGTACATCGGCGTCGCGACCTTGTAGAAGTAGAGGCCGGCGATCGCGGTCGGCAGGAAGACGAAGAAGGCGAGCCGGGCCATCAGCAGCGCCAGCCGGCGGCGGCGCCGCCGCGCGATGTCGCGCTGGATCGAGCGGATCTCGAAGTCGCGCTGGGCGGCGGGGCTGAGCTCGGTCGCGGGTTCGGTGACCTTGTCGCGCACGGTCTGGGGCAACTGGATGCGGGGCGCGTCGCCCTCGCGCGAGTCTGCCGCGGCGCCGGCCTGGGGCACCACGAGTTCGAGCATGTTGGAGCGTTTGAACGGGTCGATGCCCTTCTGGCGCAGCAGCCGGACGGCGTCGTGGTCGGAGGTGGCGGGCAGGTTGTGTTTCTGCGCGACGCGGCGGGCCATGCGCAGTTGCCGCCCGGTCAGCCCTTCGGCGCGGATCGCCTCGATCGCCTGTTCGGCCCCGGTGGGGGGGGCGGCGTAAGGGGTGTCGGGGCCGCGCGCGGCGTCGCCGGCGGTGTCGGGCGCCTCGGGGGCGGGCCCGTCCCCGGAGGGCGCACCGGTGCGCCTGATCCTGAACCGTTTAGCCTTGGGTTTGGTAGTCATAAAGCTGCTTGGCCTCTTCCAAGGTGTCGAACATCTGCAGGCGGCCATCGATGAGCACGGCCGCGGAGCGGGCGAATTTTTCCAGCGTCGCGGGCTGGTGGGACACGATGATGATGGTGGTGGTCCGGAGTCGCTCCTCGAGGATCGCGCCGGCCTTCTTGTTGAATTCCACGTCGGTGGTGCCGGGCATGCCCTCGTCGATCAGGTAGATGTCGAAATCCAGCGCCAGCATCAGCGCGAAGGAGAACCGCGCCCGCATCCCGGCGGAGTAGGTGCCGAGCGGCTGGTCGAAATACTCGCCCAGATCGCAGAGCCAGCGGCAATAGGCTTCGACGTAATCCGGGTCGAGCCCGTAGAGCTTGGCGATGTAGCGGGCGTTCTCCATCGCCGAGACCTTGCTGACCACGCCGCCCATGAAGCCGAGCGGGAAGGAGATGTTGCAGCCGCGGCGGATTTCGCCCTCGTCCGGTTTTTCGAGCCCGGCCATCATGTTGATGAGGGTCGTCTTGCCGGTGCCGTTGGGGGCGAGCACGCCGAGCGACTTGCCCAGCTCGACCCGGAAGGACGCACGGTCGAGGATGACCTTGCGCTGGGTGCCGGTCCAGAAGGACTTGCTGACATTCTCGAATTCAAGCATCGGCCTTCCTGCGGCGGATGTGCCGCTATCGTCTCCCGCGTCTGGTCTGCGCTGCCGTCCGTAACAGAACTTCGTTAACGGGCGTTCTTGTTGTAACAGGCTCATTATGTCCAATTGTGAAACAAATACCAATCGCAATCGGGGCGAGGGCGGCGCGCTGCGGGAGGGGGCGGAGCTGATCGACGCGATCCGGGGCTGCCGGATCTGCGCGGCGCGCTTTGCCGCCACCGAAACCCGGCACGCGCCGCGCCCGGTGGTGTGGTTCCGCCCCGGGGCGCGGATGCTGATCGCGGGGCAGGCGCCGGGGGCGCGGGTGCACGAGTCGGGCCGCCCGTTCACCGATCCGTCCGGCGACAGGTTGCGCGACTGGCTGGGGATCGACGCGGCGACCTTCTATGACCGCGACCGGGTGGCGGTGGTGCCGATGGCCTTCTGCTTTCCCGGTTACGACGCGCGCAAGGCCGACCTGCCGCCGCCGCCGGTCTGCGCGGACACCTGGCACGCGCGGGTCATGGAGATGCTGCGCGACGTCCGGCTGACGGTGCTGGTCGGCGGGCATGCGCATCGCTGGCATCTGGGCCGGCGCGCGCCGGTGACCGAGACCGTGCGGGCTTGGCGGGACCATGCGCCGCGGGTCTTCCCCTTGCCTCATCCGTCCTGGCGCAATACCGCATGGCTGAAGCGCAACCCGTGGTTTCAGAGCAACCTGTTGCCGGTGCTGCGCCAGCGCGTGCAGGAGGTGCTGAGATGACGGATACGACGGTTCTGGACCGCGCCCATGCCGCGATGGAAGAGGCGGGCGGCGGGGATGCCGCGCGGCTGCGCTTCTTCGAGCGGCTGGGCGATTGCGAGCTGTTCATCCTGCTGACCGAGGAAGCGCGCGGCGACAGCCTGTCGCCCGAGATCTTCGACGTGGCGGATGGCCGGTTCGTGCTGGGTTTCGACCTCGAGGCGCGGCTGGCCGCGTTCGCGGGCCGCCCGGCGCCCTATGCGGCGCTGTCGGGGCGCGTGGTGGCGCGGATGCTGGCGGCGGAGGGCCTGGGGCTGGGGCTGAACCTCGACGTGGCACCCTCGGCGACCCTGATCCCGGCCGAGGCGATGGGCTGGCTGGCGCAGACGCTGGACCACGCACCCGACGAGGTCGAGGCGCGGATCGACTCCGTGGGCGCGCCGCGCGGGCTGCCCGAAACGCTGCTCGGGGCACTGGACGCCAAGCTGGCCTCGGCGGTGGGGTTGGCGGAGGCGGCCTACCTGGTCGGAGTCACCTATGCGGAGGGCGGCACGGGGCACCTGCTGGCCTTCGTCGATGCGCGCGAGGGCGCGGAGGCGGCCTTGGCCAAGGCGGCTGGCGAGGCGCTGACCTTTTCCGGCATCGAGGCGGGGGCGATGGACGTGGGGTTCTTTGCATCACAGGACCCGATGGCGGCGCGGCTGGCGGCGCATGGGCTGCGGTTCGACCTGCCGCAACCCGAGACCGCCGCCCCGGCCGACCGTCCCGGCCCCGGGCGCGATCCGGACCGCCCGCCGATCCTGCGCTGAGCGGCTGAAACATCCGGCCCGAGCGGCGGCGCGCACGCCGGCGGTTCTGAAACAATGCCACCGATCCGGTCACATCCGGTCGTGCCGCGTCACAGGCGCGAGAGCAGGGCTTCGCGCGGCGGCGGTCCTGGAGGATGGTGTCCCCAGCGCCCGGCACCGGGCCGGCGTGTCGATTCCCTAGGAGACCCGATGAGACGTTTTTCCCTCGCGCTCGCCACCACCCTCGGACTGGCCTTCCCGGCCTTCGCAGGCGAACAATATGTCGATACAACAGGCTTTGCCGTGTCGGGCTATGACGTGGTGGCCTATCGCGACCTGCCGCAGAACCCCGTCGGCACGGAACAGCCCGCCGCGGTTCCCGGGCGGGCGGACATCACCGCCGACTACAACGGCGCGACCTTTGCCTTTGCCACCGAGGAAAACCGCGACCTGTTCCTGAGCGATCCGGCGAAATACGCGCCGCAATATGACGGCCATTGCGCCTATGGCGTCAGCAAGGGCGGCAAGGTGCCGGGCAACCCGAACCTGTGGCGCATCGTCGATGACAAGCTCTATCTGAACATCACCAAGAACGTGGTCGGCTTCTGGGAAGAGGACATTCCGGGCAACATCAGCCTGGCCGAAGGCAACTGGACCGAGATCGACCCGGCGCCGGCCTCGGAGAACCCGATCCCGAACTTCGACTCAAGCGCCCCGGCGCGGAACTGAGCCCCGGTGCCCGGCGGAGCCTCCGCCGCCGGGCCGCCACCTGCTTGACCCTCGGCGCGCTTGCGGAAAGACTGGGACCGTTGAATGCTGAACCGACGAAAAGGAGTCTCGCCATGACGCATGATCGCATCCGGCTTGCAGCCGATTTCGACGCCGCGATCGAGCGGGTGACGCAGGCGCTGGCCGACCAGGGCTTTGGCGTCATCACGCGGATCGACATGCACGACACCTTCAAGGAAAAGCTGGGGGTGTCGTTCCCGCGCTACACGATCCTCGGGGCGTGCAACCCCAAGCTGGCGCACCAGGCGGTGTCGGCGGCGCCCGAGATCGGCCTGCTTCTGCCCTGCAACGTCACCGTCGAGGAGGCGGACGAGGGCACGCTGGTGCGGATCCCGGATGCGCGCGAGATGCTGGGCGGGTCGGGCCTGACCGAGGCGCCGGACCTGTCGGAGCTGGCCAGCGATGCGGGCGACCGGCTGGACCGGGTCGTGGCGGCGCTGCGCGACGGCTGAACGCCGGTCAGCGCCGGCGGTCGCGGCGCGAACTCATCGGTTGGAACGCGACGCCGACATGGGCCTCGCAATAGGGCTTGCCCGCCTGCACGGGCAGGCCGCAGAACCAGAAATCCTCGGTCGCGGGGTCGCCGACGGGCCATTTGCAGGTGCGTTCGGTCAGATCCATCAGGCCGATCTTCTTGGCCTTCTTCTCGACCTCGTTGACCTTGGCCAACGCCTCGGGGCTGATCTCGTTCGCCGAGGGCTGCGGCGGCAGCGGCTGACCGGCCGGGATGATCTGGCGGCGCGCCGGGGTGGATGGCTTGGCCTCGGCGTTGGGGTCGGCCTGCGGGCGCGCGGCCTCGGTCTTGGGCTGCGGGCGCGGCTTGGCCTCGGGCTTGGGCGCCGGGGCGGGGGTGGCGGGCTTCGACTTGGCCTCGGGCTTGGGAGTGGCGGTCCCGGCCGTCCGGTTGGACAGGCCAAGGCGATGCACCTTGCCGATCACCGCATTGCGCGTCACACCGCCGAGTTCCTTGGCGATCTGGCTCGCAGATTGCCCTTCGCCCCACATTCTCTTCAGCGTTTCGACCCGCTCGTCAGTCCAGGACATGGAAACCCTTTCCAGCTAAAAAGCGGCCCACCGCAGCGGCCGCTTCAGGTTTTTTTCTTTGTCTCCCTATTTTAGTCAGTGCGGGCTGAGTTACAAGGCGTCTTGAACGGCCAACCGGCCGCGCGAGGCGCAGGGAATGGAAAAGATGCAGGACGAAACGCAGGGGATGCGCCGTTTCGGGCGCGTGAACTGGCTGGGGCTCTACACGCTGGCCAAGCGCGAGGTCATGCGCTTTGCCACGGTCTGGACCCAGACCTTGCTGGCGCCGCTGGTGACGGCGGCGCTGTTCCTGATGATCTTCAACCTGGCCATCGGTCCGCGCCGGGGCGACGTGATGGGGGTGCCGTTCCTGACCTTCATCGCGCCGGGTATCCTGATGATGACGGTGATCCAGAACGCATTCGCCAATTGTTCGAGTTCGATCGTGATCTCGAAGGTGCAGGGGAATATCGTCGACACGCTGATGCCGCCCCTGTCCGGTGCCGAGCTGGTGCTGGGCTATCTCGCCGGCGGGATCGCGCGCGGCGTCGTGGTGGCGGTGACGATCGGGTTGGGCCTGCTGCTGGTGCTGGGGATCGCGCCGGCGCATCCGCTGATCGCGCTGGTCTTCGTCGTGCTGGGCGCGGCGCTCATGGGCGCGCTGGGGATCGTCGCGGGGATCTATGCCGAGAAGTTCGACCAGATGGCGGCGATCACCAATTTCATCATCACGCCGCTGGCCTTCCTGTCGGGCACCTTCTACTCGGTTCAGGCGCTGCCGCCGGTGCTGAACGAGATCACCCACATGAACCCGATCTTCTACCTGATCGACGGAGTCCGGTTCGGCGTGATCGGGGTTTCGGACAGCTCGCCGATGCTGGGTCTCGCGGTGTGCGGCACGGCGACGCTGGCGGTGTCGCTGCTGGCGTGGTGGATGCTGAGAAGCGGGTACCGGCTCAAGGCCTGAGCGCTTGGCGGCGCGCTCATTCCGCCGGTTGCACCGGCATCCGCGCGCGGCCGAGCCGCGGATTCAGGCGCTGCGCGATGCCGAGGGCCGCGAACATCGCCACGCCACCGGCGGCGAAGATGCCCGACACCGGCGCGACCAGCAGCACCAGCCAGGCAAGGCCCGGCGTGGCGATGCCCGACACGTCGCGGAAGCTGGAATAGATCGCCGACATCTCGGTGCGCTCGGAGGGTTTCACCGCCATCAGGAACGGCAGGCCGCCGCAGACATCCAGCACGATCAGGAAGAACGAGGCCGCCATGAGGGCCGCGACCGCCAGGGGCGGCAGGGGCGCCGCGACGGCGGCGACGCAGAACAGCAGACCGGCCGCGCCGAAGCCGGTCGAGACCGCCCGGCGCAGGCTGCGGCGCTGCATCCAGCGCAGGATCAGCGGCGCGGCCAGCAGGCTGGCATTGGTGATCGACAGGACGATGCCGCCCAGTTCCTTGCCCAGCCCGCTCTGCACCGCGAAGATCGGCAGGTAGACGACGTAGATCCACCAGCCGCAGGAGCGGATCACCGCGAAGAGCCAGCCCGCCACCAGCCGTGGCTGGGCGAAAAAGCGCGGCAGATAGGCGAGCGGGTTGGGCGGTGCGCGCCGCGCCCGGCTGATCAGCTTGCCGTTGCCCAGCCGCATCATCCAGAACAGCGCCAGCATGGCGAGTGCGGCCGTGGCCGAGATCAGGAAGGGCGCGGGTCGCCACCAGCCCATCAGGAAGACCCCGGCGACCGGGCCCACGGTCCAGCCGGCGGCGCTGTAGAAAAGCCGCGCGGTCTCGCAGCGGCCGAGTTCGACCCGTGCGACATAGTCCAGCACGTAGGCATTGAAGCAGACGAAGGTCGTGACGGTGGCGACCGTGTTGAGTGCCAGTGCGGTGATGACGCAGGCCGGCCGCCCGTCGATCGCGAAGCCCGCGGCCAGAACGTAGAACAGCGCGCCGGCGCTGTAGATCCAGCGGCGCGGCACGTGGCGGATTGCCCAGGGCACCATCAGGCCGACGACGAGCGACAGGATCCCGATGGCGAAATAGAGCGCCGAGACGATCTGCGCGTCAGCCACCGCCTGGTAGAGAATGACCGGAAAGACCGACACCAGCATGCCGCGCACCACCGCCTCGCATCCGGCGAGCGAGGCGAAACCGCGGATGCCGGGGGCGGGCGGATGCCGCAACCATTCGGGAATTCGTTTTTCGTGCATGGGGACGTCTTCGGAACTGCGCGTGCTGTCCTGTCCCTGCCAAACCGGCGGGGGGGTTGTCGCAGACGAATGCGACCGTGTGGCAGGTCGTTTTCGCGAAACCGTGATCGGATGCGGGCGGCGGGGCTTGCCTGCGGGTCAGGCGCGGCGCACCCGGCCTTCGCGCCAGGCCAGGAGCAGCGCGCCGGTCAGGATGACCGAGGCGCCGAGCACCGACACCGCGTCGGGCACCACGCCGAAGCCCGCGAAGTCGTAGAGCGCGGCCATGATCAGCGTCGCATAGCTGAACGGCGCGACGAAACTGGCATCGGCCCGCGCCATCGCGTTGACGAAGAGCGTCTGCGCGCAGGCCATCAGCAGCCCGAGGGCCGCCAGCGCGCCCCATTGCGCCGCGGTCGGCGGCTGCCAGACGGTGAGGACCGCGACCGTGGCGATGCAGAGCCCGATCATGTTGTTGACCAGCAGGATCTGGAACACCGGCTCGCGGCCCGACAGTTTCTTGATGAAGATCAGCTCGAGCCCCATGACGCAGGCCGCCCCCAGCGCCAGCAGCGCCGCCGGCTGGAAGGTCGCGGGGGTCGGGCGCAGCAGGATCAGCGCCCCGGCGAGCGCGATCGCGGCGGCGCTCCAGCGGACCGGGCCGACCTTTTCGCCGAGCAGCGGAATCGCCAGCATCATGGCGAAGACCGGGTTCAGGAAGCTGATCGCGGTGGCGTCCGACAGCGGGATGAAGGCCACAGAGGCGAACATCAGCGTGACGCCCATCCAGCCGAACAGGGTGCGGCCCAGGTGCAGGCGCCAATGCGGCGCCGAGATGCGGGGCCGCACCACGGCGGCGACCGACAGCAGCGCGGTGAAGGCGAAGAGAAAGCGCCCGTGGCTGATCTGCAGCGGGTTGAGGGGCGGACCCAGCGTGTCGGTGCCCAGCGCCTTGGCGAGCAGCGTCGTCGCCGCGATGAACGCGGTCGCAACGAGGATCAGGAGCGCGGCCAGCGCGGGATTGTGGGCCTTGGGGACGAACATGGCGCTGCCTTGCCCCCGAAACGCCGCCGGGGCAAGAGCGTTTCACCGGTCGCGACGCGGGCCTTGCCGCGATGATCGCGCTGGGCGGGCTGTTCCTGTCGGCGTTGCTGGCCGCGACGCTCTTGCCGGCGCAATCGGAGGCGGTGCTGATCGCCCTGCTGGTGCAGGGGCAATACCCGGTTTTGACCCTGCTGGCGGTGGCGAGCGCGGGCAACGTGCTGGGCGCGATGATCAACTGGGCGCTGGGGCGCGGCCTCGCCCGGTTCAGCGACCGGCCATGGTTTCCCGTCGCGCCGGCCCAATTGGCGCGGGCCGAACGCTGGTATCACCGGTTCGGACGCTATTCGCTGTTGCTGAGCTGGATGCCGGTGATCGGCGATCCCCTGACCGTGGTCGCGGGCCTGTTGCGCGAGCCGGCATGGGTGGTGCTGGTCCTGGTCACCATCGCAAAAACCGGGCGCTACGTGATCCTGGCGGCGGCGACGCTGGCCTGGATCTGATCTCAGAACTGAAACGAGAAGAGCAGCGTGGCGGTCATCTGGTCGCGCAGGCTGGCGCTGCCCCGTCCCGGCAGGTCGCTGTCGATGAACTCGGTTCCCAGCACGACCCATTCGTTGATCTGGTAGGCCGCGCCGATGCCGAAATCGGCGCCCTCGTCCCGGATGCTGCGCGTGGGATCGGCCCGGTCCTGCCAGGAATATCCGATCACCGCGTAGGGCAGGAAGTCGCCACCGTCAAAGCCGATGCGCGCCCGCAGGTGGCGCATCTCCTCGACGCCGCCATGGCCGATGGTCGCGGTCTCGAGATCGCGCTTGATCTCGCCCGCCAGCACCAGCTGACCGAAATCGCGGTGATAGCCGGTGTGCAGGCCGAACAGCGTCGGATCGCCGTGAATGTCGATGGTCGAGACGCCGGGCATCCGGCGGGATTTGCGCGGCTTGGTGTCCAGTTCGATCCCCTTGCCGAGCAGGACCCTGGCCCAGCTGGGCCGCTCCCTGTCCTGCGCCATGGCCGGCAGGGCCGCCAGCGTGGCGGCCAAGACCAGAAATGCGGTAGCGGTAGTCATGCCGTCCTCCCGATTTCCGTGCCGACCCGGTCGGGTCAGGTCGCCGCGATGCCTGCGGCGGGCGTGCCCGGAGCGGGCCCGGCGGCCCGGCGACACGGTGCGTGGTCTGCGCTGATCCGATCGGGATTTGCGACCTTGAAAAGGCTATCCAGCGCCATGCGATGTCCTTCCGGTTCTGCAACTTGGATTAAAGGTTGCAGGTAAGCCGCAGCATGGAAACAATTTTCTTCCCGTGGGTATTAATTTCCGGTTAACCCTGACCGAAACGTCACACCTGCAGGTTCGGGATGCGCCGTCTCATAGACCAGCGTTCCGTCTTCCAGATCTGCGACGGGAAGGGTGATCCGGTCGTCGAAATAGTCCTGTGTCATCACCCAGGGCTGGCGGTCGCCCTGCTTGGGAAGCCGGTCCAGCGCGCGCAGGATATAGCCCGCGTTGAAGTTCTCGGGATCGATCCAGGGGCGCAACGTCATCTCCTCATCCTCGGCGCGCAGACGCGGGGTCACCGACTGCGCGCCGCGGGTGTCCATATGCGCGAGCAGCCGGCAGACATAGTCCGAAACCAGATCGGCGCGCAGGGTCCAGCTGGAGCGCAGGTAGCCGAACACCATGGCGAGATTGGGCAGGCTGGAGAGCATGATGCCGCGGTGGGTGATGCACTCCGACAGGTCGACCGGCACGCCATCGACGGTGAAGCCGAGATCGCCGAGCGCGTTCAGTTCGAGCCCGGTGGCGCTGACGATCAGGTCGGCCTTGAGCACCTCGCCCGAGCGCAGTTCGATACCCTCGGGAACGAAGCGGGCGATGTCGTCGGTCACCACCGACGCCGCACCCGAGCGGATCGCGACGAAGAGATCGCCGTCGGGGATCATCGCGACGCGCTGCCGCCAGGGCCGATAACGCGGCGTGAAATGGGTTTCGATGTCGACCGCGTCGCCGAGATAGGCGCGCGCGGCGCCGATCATCTCGGCGGCGACCGCATCCGGGTCCTCGCGCGCCCGGCGCGCCACGGTGCGGGACTCGTGCAGGTGCTTGCGGCGCATGATTTCGTGAAACCAGTCGTCGGGCAGGTCGAGCGCGCGCAGGGTTTCGGTGAACTCGTCGCGCATCGGACGGGGGAAGTAATAGGTCGGCGAACGCTGCAGCATGGTGACGTGTTCCGCCGTTTGCGCCAGCGCCGGGATCAGCGTCGCCGCCGTGGCGCCCGATCCGATCACCACGATCCGCTTGCCCGCGTGATCCAGCGTGTCGGGCCAGGTCTGCGGATGAACGATCTCGCCCGCGAACCGCTCCATGTCGGGCCAGCGCGGCTGGTATCCCCGGTCATGGCGGTAGTAACCCGCGCACATCCAGAGAAACCGGCATGTCAGCTCGCGCGGACCGTGGGGCGACCGCACCGACACCGTCCAGAGCGCCGTGCCGCTGTCCCAGGAGGCCGTCTCGACCCGGTGGCCGAAGCGGATGTGCTGGCACAGGTCGTTTTCCTCGACCGCCTCGGCCAGGTAGCTGCGGATCTCTTCGGCGGTGGCGATCGCGACCCCTTTCCAGGGTTTCCACCTGAAGCCGAAGGTGAACAGGTCGCTGTCCGAGCGGATGCCCGGAAAACTGTGGGTCGCCCAGGTGCCGCCGAACGTGTCCTTGCTCTCGAGAAGGGCGAAGCGCGTGCCGGGCCGCTCGCGCGACAGGTGATAGCCCGCATCGATGCCCGAGATGCCGGCGCCGACGATCAGGACATCGAAATCCGGGGCAGGGTCGGGTGTCGGGGGGCGGGCATCCTGGCGTGTCACGGGCGATCTCCTCTGCTGTGCGGTCAGCTTGCCCGCAACCGCGCCCGGCGCAAAGCCCGAATTCGCCGCGGTTCGACCAGCGGCGCGTCGAAAGGGGCTTTCCCCGGCGGCATTTCTGGCCTAATGCCCCCCGCATGACAGGACACACAGATATCGCGCCCCTGCGCCTGCGACGCCGACGCGCGTAAACCCGCGCCTGTCCCCGCGCCGGTGTTCGGCGCCCTTCCATCGAAAATCGTTGACGAAACCGCCCCGCGTGATGCACTCACAGGGCTTCCTGCCTGAAAAAGGATGATCCGATGATCCCGTCCGTTCTGCCGACCTACTCCCGTGCGCCCCTGACCTTCGTCAAGGGCGAAGGCGCCTGGCTGATCGAGGCGGACGGCCGCCGGTTCCTCGATTTCGGGGCCGGCATCGCGGTGAACGCGCTGGGACATGCCCATCCGGCTCTGGTCGAGGCGCTGACCCGGCAGGCCCGGGAGCTGTGGCACACCTCCAACCTCTACCGGATCCCGCAACAGCAGGCGCTGGCCGACCAGCTGGTCGCCGCGACCTTCGCCGACACCGTGTTCTTCACCAACTCGGGCACGGAATCCTGCGAACTGGCGGTCAAGATGGCGCGCAAGTACTGGCACGACAAGGGCCAGCCCGCGCGCACCGACATCGTGACCTTCGCGGGCAGCTTCCATGGCCGCTCCTCGGCCGGGATCGCCGCCGCCGGCTCCGAGAAGATGACCAAGGGCTTCGGCCCGCTGCTGCCGGGCTTCATCCACCTGCCCTGGGGCGATCACGCGGCGCTGCAGGCGGCGATCACCGACACGGTCGGCGCGATCCTGATCGAGCCGGTGCAGGGCGAAGGCGGCATCCGCCCCTTGCCCGACCAATGCCTCAAGGGGCTGCGCGATCTCTGCGACGAGCACGGGATCCTGCTGATCCTCGACGAGGTGCAATGCGGCATGGGCCGCACCGGCAAGCTCTTCGCCCATGAATGGGCCGGGATCGCCCCCGACATCATGATGGTCGCCAAGGGCATCGGCGGGGGCTTCCCGCTCGGTGCGGTTCTCGCCACCGAGCAGGCCGCGGCGGGCATGACCGCCGGCACGCATGGCTCGACCTATGGCGGCAACCCGCTGGCCTGCGCCGTCGGGAGCGCCGTGATGGACATCGTCGCCACGCCGGACTTCCTCGCCGAGGTGAATCGCAAGGCGGGGCTGCTGCGGCAGGGGCTCGAAGGCCTGGTGGCCTCGCATCCGTCGGTGTTCGAGGCGGTGCGCGGCAGCGGCCTGATGCTGGGGCTCAAGTGCCGGGCCACCAACACCGACGTGGTCAGCGCCGGCTATGACGCCCTCATCGTGACGGTGCCCGCCGCCGACAACGTCATCCGCCTGCTGCCGCCGCTGACCCTCGGCGACGCGGAGATCACCGAGGCCCTGCGCCGGCTCGACGCCGCTGCCCAGGCCGTGTCTTCCGCCTGATCTTCATCTTCGGACAAATACTCCGGGGGTGCGGGGGCTGGCCCCCGCCACCGGTCCAGACAAGAGCGACACCGACATGAACCACTTCCTCGATATCCACAAGACCGACCCCGCCGACCTGCGGGAGATGATCGATCACGCGGGCCGGATGAAACAGGCCCGCGACGGCCGCCCGCGCGGTGCCCCGGACGATGAACAGCCGCTCACCGGGCGCATGGTCGCGCTGATCTTCGAGAAACCGTCGACCCGGACCCGCGTCTCCTTCGATGTCGGGGTGCGCCAGATGGGCGGCGAAACCATGGTCCTGTCGGGCAGCGACATGCAGCTCGGGCATGGCGAGACCATCGCCGACACGGCGCGCGTCCTGTCGCGCTACGTCGACCTGATCATGATCCGCACCTTCGACGAAACCGTGCTGACCGAGATGGCGGATTATGCCGACGTGCCGGTGATCAACGGGCTGACCGACCGCACCCATCCCTGCCAGATCATGGCCGACGTGATGACCTATGAAGAACATCGCGGCCCGATCGCCGGCAAGAAGGTCGTCTGGGCCGGCGATGGCAACAATGTCTGCGCCTCTTTCCTGCATGCGGCGGGCCAGTTCGGCTTCGACCTCACCTTCACCGGTCCTGCCCAGCTCGACCCCGAGGACGAATTCGTGGGCCTCGCGCGCAACAAGGGCAGCACGATCACCATCGAACGCGATGCCCACAAGGCGGTGCAGGGTGCCGACCTCGTAGTCGCGGACACCTGGGTGTCGATGCATGACAGCCAATCGGCGCGCGAACGCCGCCACAACATGCTGCGGCCCTACCAGGTCAACGCGGCGCTGATGGCCGAGGCCAAGCCCGACGCGCTGTTCATGCACTGCCTGCCTGCCCACCGCGAGGAAGAAGTCACCTCCGAGGTGATGGACGGGCCGCATTCGGTGATCTGGGACGAGGCCGAGAACCGCCTGCACGCCCAGAAGGCCGTCATGCGCTGGTGTCTGGGCGTCTGATCTCCGCATCCTCCCATATCGTCGTCGCCGGCGCCGGCAGCGTCGGTTGCTTCACCGGCGGGCTGCTGGCCGCCGCGGGGCGGCGGGTCACCCTGCTGGCGCGGCCCCGCACCATCGCCGAGATCGCGGCGCATGACCTGACGCTCACCGATTTCGCGGGGCTCGACCGGACCGTGCCCGCGGCACGGATGACCCTGACGGAGGATCCTGCCTGCCTCGCCGGTGCCGACCTGACCCTCGTCACCGTCAAGACCGCGGCGACCGCCGCCATCGCGGAGGCGATTGCGGACCACGCGCCGCCGGCGGCTCCGGTGGTCAGCCTGCAGAACGGACTCGACGGGATGGAGATTTTGACGCGCAGGCTGTCCGGGCGCGATCTGCGGGCCGGCATGGTGCCGTTCAACGTGGTGCCGATGGGGCCGGGCCGCTTTCACCGGGCCAGCAGCGGCGACATCCTGATCGGCAGTGGCGCGCAGCCGCTCGCGCCGCTTCTGTCGGTGCCCGGCCTGCCGGTCGCGGAAACCGCCGACATCACCGCGGTGCAATGGGGCAAGTTGCTGCTCAACCTCAACAACGCGCTGAACGCGCTCTCGGGCCTTACCCTGCACGCGCAGTTGCAGGACCGGGAGTGGCGTCGCCTGATGGCCGACCAGATGTCCGAGGCGCTGACGGTGCTGCGCGCGGCGGGCATCGCGGTCACGTCCACCACCGCCGCGCCGCCGGGCCTGATCCCGCACGTGCTGCGCCTGCCAACGCCCCTGTTCGCGCGCATCGCGGCGCGGATGATGGTCATCGATCCCAGCGCACGGGCCTCGATGTCGCATGACCTCCTGGCGGGACGCGCCACCGAGATCGATGCATTGCAGGGCCGGATCCTCCGCCTGGCCGAGGAGACCGGTACGCCGGTGCCGCTCTGCCGCCGCGTCGCAGGGCTGATCCGCGAGGCCGAAACTCGTGGGGCGGGGCTGCCGGGTCTCAGCGTCGCGCAGGTCAGGGCCGGCTGGTCCCAGAGGTAGGTCGGCCGTGCCGCTACTGTACGACCGTGTTCAGCAGCAGGAAGATCAGCCCGGACATCAGCGCCGCGGCGGGCACGGTGATGACCCAGGCGGCGACGATGGTCATGAAATGCGAGCGGCGCACCAGCTTGCGGCGGCGACGTTCCTCGGGCGCGATGCGCTTGACGTCGGGCTTCAGTTGCTGCGACCGCAGGCGCCGTTCCATGTGCCATTCGCGGTAGAAGCCGACCCCGAACACCCCGCCGACGGCGATATGGGTCGAACTGACCGGCAGGCCGAGCCAGCTGGCGACGATCACCGTGATCGCGGCCGAGAGCGCGACGCAGAAGGCGCGCATCGGGTTCAGCTTTGTGATCTGGCTGCCGACCATGCGGATCAGCTTGGGGCCGAACAGGAACAGGCCGAAGGAAATGCCGAAGGCGCCGATCACCATGACCCAGGTCGGAATCGCCACCTTGGCGGCGAAATCGCCGAACTCGGCGGCGTGGACGATGGCGGCCAGCGGGCCGACCGCGTTGGCGACGTCGTTGGCGCCATGGGCAAAGCTGAGCAGCGCGGCCGAGACGACCAGCGGCAGGCCGAACAGGGTCTTGAGCGACTTGTTGCGGTTCTCCATGCCCTCGGATTGGCGGCGGATCATCGGCCGGGTCACCATCCAGACCAGGAGTCCCACGATCACGCCTATCGCGAGCGAGGCGGGCAGGTCGATCTCGATGACTCTTTTCAGCCCCTTCAGCGCGAGATAGGAGGTGAACGTCCCGGCCATGATGCCCACCAGCACCGGAACCCAGCGCCGGGCCGCCGCGATCTTGTCGTCCTGGTAGATGATCTTGGCCTTGATAAACGCGAGGAACATGGCTGCCACCGCGCCGCCGAGGATCGGCGAGATCACCCAGCTGGCGGCGATCGCGCTCATCGTCGGCCAGTTCACCGCGGCAAAACCCGCGGCGGCGATCCCCGCGCCCATCACGCCGCCGACGACGGAATGGGTGGTCGAGACCGGCGCGCCGACCCAGGTCGCGAGATTGACCCAGAGCGCCGAGGAGATCAGCGCCGCCATCATCGCCCAGATGAAGGTTCGCGTGTTCTGCACGCTGGTCGGATCGATGATGCCCTTGGAAATGGTCGAGACCACGTCGCCGCCCGCCAGCAGCGCGCCGGCGCTTTCGCAGATCGCCGCGATCAGGATCGCGCCGCCCATGCTGAGCGCCTTGGCCCCGACCGCCGGCCCCATGTTGTTGGCCACGTCGTTGGCGCCGATGTTGATCGCCATGTAGGCGCCGAAGGCGGCGGCGAACAGAACCACCAGGCTGATCGGGGTCTGTCCGAACAGCACCGCGCCGACGAGGGCGGCGATCACGATGAAGGCCATCGCGATGCCGGTGGCGACCATCGGGCGGCCGACATAGGCGGCCGCGTACTCGACCTGGCTGATCCTGTTGAGATCTGTGTCCAGCGTCTTCCACTGGCTGCCGATTGGCGCGTTGGACATGCCTTTGGTTCCCGAACCGTCCGTGGTGATGCTCGTGAGCGCGCCTAGTGTGTCAGGATCGGGATTGCAACAATTTCGTGACGGTCACGTCGTCACAGCTTGCGCAGAATGTCCTTGAGGCCGGGCTCGTCGACCATGTTCGCAGCCTCGTCCGGCGCGACCCATTTTCGGTCGCGTTCGTCCGATTCCGGGTAGGTGTTGTCGAGGTCGATCACGCGCGTCAGGTAGACCGTGGTTTCGACCAGCGCCTCGCCGCCGGAATCCAGCCCCTTGACATACTCGTAGGTGCCGGCGGCCTCGGGATCGATCTCGGCGGTCTTGACGCCGGCCTCTTCCCAGGCCTCCTGCAGGGCCGCTTCGGGCCCGTCGAGACCGTCGATCGGCCAGCCCTTGGGGACGATCCAGCGTCGTGTGCCGCGGCTGGTGATCAGCAGAACGTCCTTGCCCTTGTTGCCCTGCCGGTAGCAGAGCGCCGCGACCTGGACCCGCTTGGGGCGTTGGATCAGCGGAAGGACGAGTTCCGTCCACGCTTTCGAAATTGCATTGTCCATCGTTCAAGCCTGCCTGTGAACTGATTACTTTATTATTAAACATCAATATAGCAGCTTGCGCGGACAATACCAGTTCCGCTCCCCGGGGCCGGCCATGGATTGCGCATCGGGGCGAATGCGCGGATGCTTGGGGTACGGGCAGGAACTTGACGGGGAGCGCGCAAGATGCAGCCGGCACGGATCGGGGTTTACGGATTGGGAACGATGGGGCGGGCCCTGGCGCTGAACCTCGCGGAGAACGGCGTGCGGGTCGCCATCGCCAACCGCGAGACCGACTGGGTTGCCGACACGATGTCCGAAGCCGGGCCGCTGGCTGACCGCCTGGTGCCCGCGGAAACGCTGGAGGGTTTCGTCGCCGCGCTCGAGCCGGCGCGCATGGTGCTGTGCATGATCCCGTCCGGCGCGCCGATGGACGACATGATCGCCCGCCTGCGGCCGCTGCTGGACAGGGGCGATGTGCTGATCGATGGCGGCAACGCCGATTTCAACGACACGCGCCGGCGCGCGGCCGAGCTGGCCCCGCACGGTCTGGACTATGTCGGGATGGGCGTGTCGGGCGGCGCGGAGGGTGCGCGCACCGGTCCCTCGCTGATGGTCGGTGGCAGTCCCGAGAGCTGGGACCGCCTGCGCCCGATCCTGACCGACATCGCGGCCCGGTTCGGCGCGGACCCCTGCGTGGCGCATGTCGGCTCGGACGGGGCGGGGCATTTCGTCAAGACGGTGCATAACGGGATCGAATATGCCGACATGCAGATGATCGCCGAGATCTATGGCCTGTTGCGCGACGGCGCAGGCTGGGAAGCCGGGCGGATCGCGGGGCTTTTCGGCGACTGGACGCGCGGACCGCTGGCCTCGTTCCTGGTCGAGACGACGGCGCAAGTGCTCGGCCACGTGGATGCCGAAACCGGCAGGCCGCTGGTCGACCTGATCGAGGATCGCGCGGGCCAGAAGGGCACCGGGCGCTGGACGGTGATCGAGGCGTTGCGGCTCGGCCAGTCGGCGAGCGCGATCGAGGCCGCGGTGGGTGCGCGGGCGTGGTCCGCCGAGATCGCCGCGCGGCACGCGGGGAGCGCGCTGTTTAACGCTCCGCCGGTTGCGTCGGACGCCCCGTCGCAGGACGCGCTGGCGCAGGCGTTGCTGGCCGGGCGAATCCTGTCCCATGCGCAGGGCTTTGCCGTGCTGCGGGCTGCGGCACGGGAATATGGCTGGGACATGGACCTGTCCCGCATCGCGGAAATCTGGCGCGCCGGCTGTATCATCCGCTCGGCACTGCTCGACGATCTCGCCTCGGCGTTGGCGGGGCAGGTGCCGCATGGGGTGCTCATCCTGTCGCCCGACATCGCCGCGCGCCTTGCCGACGCGGTGCCGGGACTGCGGCGGGTCGTGGGGTGGGCGGTCGCCAGCGGCTTGCCGGTTCCCGCCCTGTCGGCGGCGCTGGCGTGGCATGACAGCATGGGGCAGGCGCGCGGCACCGCCAACCTGATCCAGGCGCAGCGCGACAGTTTCGGCGCGCACGGGTTCCGGCGGATCGACAGGCCGGGCGATCATCACGGGGACTGGCCGCGCGTCGACAACGCCTGAGCGCTACTTGCGCGGCTTGGCCCGCAGGGTCGGATCGGCCGAGGTGGGGTCCTCGGGCCAGGGGTGCTTGGGGTATTGCGCGCGCATGTCCTTGCGCACCTCGGCATAGGAGCCGGCCCAGAAGCCCGGCAGGTCGCGGGTGATCTGGATCGGCCGCTGTGCCGGCGAAAGCAGCGTGATCTTGAGCGGCACGCCGCCGCAGGTCGGGTGCCGGGTCACGCCGAACACCTCCTGCAGACGCAGTTCCACGGCGGGATCCTCGCCGCCATAATCGATCGGCACCCGGCGGCCGAGCGGCGTGGTGAAATGGCTGGGCACATGGGCATCGAGCGCCTGGGTCTGCGCCCAGCTCAGCGCCGCGCGCAGGGCAGGCAGCGGATCGAAGCGTTTCCAGTCCTCGGCCGAGCGCACGCCCGACAGCATCGGCAACAGCCACTCCTCGAGCGACGCCATCAGCCCGTCGGTGGAGAAATCGGGCAGGTCCAGGCCCTCCGCCCGGGCGAGTTCGACCCGGGCCGCGAACCGCTGTGCCGCGGGCGGCAGGCGCAGGCCGATCTCGCGCACGCCGTCGAGCATCGCGCGGGCGATCCCGTCGTCGGGCGCATCGGTCCATGTCCGATCCGACAGCACCACGGCGCCGAGCCGCTCCTGCCGCCGGGCCAGGACCCGGCGGTCGCGTCGGGACCAGGTGCAGATGTCCTCGGACGTGATGCGGTCGGCGAACAGTGCGCGGATCTCGCGCTCGGTGATCTGGGCGGCCATGCGGATGCGCGCCTCGCGCGGGTCGCCGTCCAGATCGGTGACGACGAGGAAGGGCGCACCGGCCAGCGGATCGTCCGGGGCGAGGGCCGCGCCCTTGCCGCCCGAGAGCACGAAGCGGGGGTCGTCGCCCTTGCGCCGCTGCGCGATCCGGTCGGGATAGGCCAGCGCGGCCATCGCGGCGACGGAGAGATCCGTATCGCCCTGGCGCTGCCCGCGCGCCAGCCGCCGGGAGTCGTCGCGGATGCGGGCGAGCGCGCCCGGATCGGCCTGGTGGGGCTGCCCCGCACCATCGCGGGCCCAAAGCGCCTTGAGCCGCAACGACAGATCGCAGGGGGCGCCGCGCAGCGGGTCGCGATCGGCCATCAGCGCGGCCAGCGGCGCCGCATCGCGCCCGGCCGTGACGAGCATATGGGCCAGCCGTGGATGCAGCGGCAGCGCCGCGAGACTGCGCCCATGGGGCGTGATGTGTGAACGATCATCCAGTGCGCCCAGCAGCGCCAGCAGGGCGCGCGCTTCGGCCAGCGCGGCGGCGGGCGGCGGCGTCAGGAAGGCCAGGTCGTTCTCGTGCGCGCCCCACAGCGCCAGTTCCAGCGCCAGTCCGGTGAGATCGGCGGCTTCGATCTCGGCAGGGGGGAAGGCCTGCAACGCGCCTTCCTCGCCGCGGGTCCAGAGCCGGTAGCAGATGCCGTCGCCCACGCGTCCCGCACGGCCCTGCCGTTGTGTCGCCTCGGCGCGGGTCACGCGTTCGGTGACCAGCCGGGACATGCCCGAGCCGGGGTCGAACCGCGCGCGGCGGGCCTGGCCGGCATCGACCACGACACGGATGTCGGGCAGGGTCAGCGAGGTTTCCGCGATCGACGTGGCCAGCACGACCTTGCGCCCGCGCGTCGCCGGGGCGATGGCGGCGCGTTGCCTGGCGAAGGGCATCGCGCCGAACAGCGGGCTGAGCGTGCATGTGTCAGGCAGACGGCGGGTAAGTGCCGCCTCGGCGCGCCGGATCTCGGCCTCGCCGGGCAGGAAGACAAGGAGGCCGCCGCCGAGGGCACGGGTCTCGGCCTCGGCCCGTGTCACCAGGTCGGCCAGTGCGATGTCGCGCCGGTCGTCGGGCCGCAGGGGGCGGTCGAGCCAGCGGGTCTCGACCGGGAAACTGCGGCCTTCCGAGGTCACCATCGGCGCGTCGATCAGCGCCGCCACCGGCTCTGCGTCGAGCGTGGCCGACATCACCAGCAGCCCCAGATCCTCGCGCAGCGCGCCCGCCACCTCAAGGCAGAGCGCGAGGCCGAGGTCGGCGTTGAGCGAGCGTTCGTGGAATTCGTCGAAGACCACCATGCCGATACCGGGCAGGTCGGGCGCGGATTGCAGCATCCGGGTCAGGATCCCTTCGGTCACGACCTCGATCCGGGTCGCCTCGGAGGTCTTGGCGGCGCCCCGCATGCGGTAGCCGACGGTGCGTCCGACCGGCTCTCGCAGGGTCTGCGCCATCCGTTCGGCGGCGGCGCGGGCGGCGAGGCGGCGGGGCTCGAGCATGATGAGCCTCTGGCCTTCGGGAAGCAGCCCCGCTTCGAGCACGGCGAGCGGCACGCGGGTGGTCTTGCCCGCGCCGGGCGGGGCCTGCAGCACCGCGCGCCGGCCGTCGCGCAGCGCGGCGATCAGCTGCGGCAGCGCATCGTCGATGGGCAGGGGAATGTCGCGGGCCATTGTCGCGTTATCGCCGAGCCCCGCGCCGAGGTCCAGCGCGGGAGCCTCGTGCTCAGGCCTCGTCGGGGCGGATCATCTCGAACACCTCGGTCACGTGCGAATAGTCGCGATAGCCCAGCCGGCTCAGCGGTTGGAAGGTGGTCACGTCGAACCGTCCGTCGCGCAGGCAATCGTCACGCATGTGCACGCCCGTCACCTCGCCCAGCACCAGGCGATTGTGCGCGCCGGGCAGTTCGACGATCCGGGTCAGCTTGCATTCCAGCGCGGCGGGCACGCCGTCGACGCGCGGGCAGTCGATGGTTTCGCAAGGAAGCGCTGTGAGACCGGCGGCGTCGAACTCGTCGACCTCGCGGCCGAGCCCTGCCGAGCTGACGTTCATGGCATCGCGCATCGCATATTCGACGATGTTGACGCAGAACACGCCGGTTTCGGCGATATTTGCGACGCTGTCCTTGGTGCCGGGCTGGTCGGGTTTGGCCCCGGTCGAGGAGAACATGACCTGCGGTGGAACGTAGGCCACGGCGTTGAAGAAGGAATAGGGCGCCAGGTTGCGGGTGCCATCCGCTGCGCGGGTCGATATCCAGCCGATCGGGCGCGGCGTGACGATGGCGTTGAACGGGTTGTGCGGCAGTCCGTGGCCGTCCTCGGGTTTGTAGAACATTGGGGGTCTCCGGGATGTTTGCCCCAGACCTAGCGGCGTGTTAGGGCGATTGCCACCCGATTACGCCGCACGGACCTCTCGCGTGATAGAACTGAAGCCCGAAAGACAGGACGACTGGTGGGAGGTCGAGGCGCTGTATGACCTGTGTTTCGCGCCCGGTCGCGAAGCGCTGTCCTCCTATCGCCTGCGTGACGACATCCCTCCGGTGTCCGGACTGTCGCTGGTGGCCCGCGACGAGAGCGGCATCGTGACCGGCGCGATCCGGTTCTGGCCGGTGCGGGTCGGGGGGCTGCCGGCCTTGCTGCTGGGGCCGGTCGCCGTGCACCCGACGCACCAGGGCGAGGGGCTGGGCGGCGTGCTGATCCGCGACGGGCTGGCGGCGGCGCGCGCGCACGGATGGACGCGGGTGATGCTGGTGGGCGATGCGCCCTATTACGGGCGTTTCGGCTTTTCGCGGTTGACCGATGTGCGGATGCCACCGCCGACCAATCCGGAGAGGGTCCTGGGGCAGGACCTGACGCCGGGGGCCTGGGACGGGGTCGCGGGTGATGTGCAGCGGTGGGACGCGGTTTGACGCCGCCGTGGGGTGGCAACATTGAAAAGCCCGCGCGCAGTGCCGATCTTGGAGCGGATATCGGAGGGTTCGGAATGAACGACATCGTGACCGTGGAGCCGGTTGACCTCGAGGCGGAACTGGACCGGCTGGCGCGGGAGTACCGCGCGGCGGGTGGGATCGGTGTGCAGATGCTGACGACGCTCGGCGGGCGGGCCGAGAACCTGCTCGACCGGTTGCCGGCCCCGGTGCGCGCGCAGTTGAGCGGGGCGACGGCGCAGGCGCTGATCCTGGCGATGCAGGCGGCGCAGAGCTCGCGCGGCGCCGTGCCGGACCAGAAGCCCTGGGTGAATACCGCGGTGACCACGGCAATGGGGGCCGCCGGCGGGTTCGGGGGCTTGCCGACCGCGCTGATCGAACTGCCGGCCACGACCACGATGCTGCTGCGCTCGATCCAGGGCGTCGCCGCCGACATGGGATTTGATCCATCCGCCGAGAACGTGCAGTTCGACTGCATTCGGGTCTTCGCTGCTGCCGGACCGCTGGCGGAGGATGACGGGGCCGACCTCGGGTTCATTTCGCTGCGGCTGACGCTGACGGGGGGCGCGATGCACAAGCTGATCGCCACGGTGGCGCCCAAGCTTGCCGCGGCGCTTGGCCAGAAGCTGGCGGCGCAGACCGTGCCGATACTGGGCGCGGTGGCCGGCGCGACGGCGAATTACGTCTATACCAGTTATTACCAGCAGATCGCGCGGGTGCATTTCGGGCTCAGACGCCTGGCGATCGATGCCGACGTGCCGCAGCAGGAGCTGGTCGCCGCGCTCACGGCGCGGATGCAGGACAGGTTGCGCTGAGACTGCGTCACCAAGGCCGCTATCCGTGAAAATCGGATTTCCGCGCCGCATTTTGGGGTGGAATGCCCGCACGCCGCGTGTAACCTGACGAAAAAACACGAACCAGAGGCAAAGTGCGCGGGATGTTGATCAAACAATTGCCGATCACTGTTCGGGCGTCCCACAAGAGCGACGTGCGCACCCAGTTTGCGGCCTTGTGTTTCCGGATCGCCAAGAACAAGCCGCAGGTCCTGCTGGTGACGTCGCGCGGCACCGGACGCTGGATCATACCCAAGGGCTGGCCGATGCACGGCAAGACCCCGGCGCACTGCGCCGAGCGCGAGGCCTGGGAAGAGGCGGGCGTGATCGGCAAGGCGGCGGACCAGGCGCTTGGACTGTTTTCCTACAACAAGGTGCTGGATGGCAGCGGGCTGCCCTGTGTCGCCATCGTCTATCCCGTCCGCGTCAAGTCGCTGGCCCCGGACTATCCCGAAAAGAACCAGCGCCGGCGCAAGTGGTTTTCGCCCGCGAAGGCGGCGAACCGCGTGTCCGAGCCGGAGCTGGCCCGGATATTGCGCGATTTCGATCCGAAAATGATCCGCTGAGCCGCTCTGTTGTCTTGATCGCAACGGCCGGGTGGATATCTAACACTGTGCACGACGAGATGGGACGATGATCCAATACGCCCTCAAATGTGCCGAAGGGCACAGTTTTGACAGCTGGTTCCAATCCGCAGCCGCCTTCGAAAAGCTGGCGGCCGCCGGACTGGTTTCCTGCGCGGTCTGTGGTGGCACACAAGTCGAGAAGGCGATCATGGCCCCGAGAGTGAGCGGGCCGCGCGACAGTGAACCAGCCCCCGGCCCGTTGAGCCAGCCCGCAAGCCCCGCCGAACAGGCCTTGGCCGAATTGCGCCGCAAGATCGAGCGCGAATCCGACTATGTGGGCAACCGGTTCGTGACCGAGGCGCGCGCGATGCATGACGGCGACACCCCCAAGCGGGCTATCCATGGCGAGGCGCGCCCCGAAGAGGCGCGCAAGCTGATCGAGGATGGCGTGCCGGTCGCCCCGCTGCCCTTCCTGCCCAAGTCCAAGGCCAACTGAAGCAAAGCGACCGCCGGTGCCGACCGTGCGGTCATGCAAGGAGACGCGCATGTCCGAGCCGACCCATATCGTCATCACCGGGGCCAATCGCGGCATCGGTCACGCGCTTGGCGAGCATTTCCGCGCCGCGGGCAACCGCGTCACCGGAACGTCGCGCGACGGCAGCGCCGGGCTGGCGCTGGACGTGGTCGACCCCGCGCAACATCGCGCGGTCGCGGATGCGCTGGCGGGACAGGCGGTCGATCTTCTGATCTGCAATGCCGGTGTCTATCTCGACAAGGGGCAGGCTCTGGATGATGGCTATCCGCCGCGCATGTGGCAGGACACGTTCGCCGCCAATGTCACCGGTGTCTTTCTGACCGTTCAGACCATGCTGCCGCTGCTGCGGCTGTCGGAGGCGCCGAAGATCGCGATCATCTCGTCGCAGATGGCGTCGCAGACCAACGCGCCGGGCGGCAGCTACATCTACCGCGCCTCCAAGGCGGCGGCATTGAACCTCGGGCGGAATCTGGCCGCCGACCTGCGGGGGGAGGGCATCGCGGTCGGCATCTATCATCCCGGCTGGGTGCGGACCGACATGGGCGGCGGCGGTGCCGACATCACGGTCGACCAGGCCGCGACCGGCCTGATGGCGCGGTTCAAGGCGCTGTCGCTGGACAGCACGGGCTGTTTTGAAACCTGGGACGGCAGGTCGCACCCGTTCTGAGCCCACGTCACGGCGGGCGATCGCCCCCGCGTCTTTGCCCACTTGCCCTTGAGGCACCCCTCGCATAAGAGGCGGGCGATACAGACTGCCCAGGCGCGGAAAGACCCGGACCATGCCCGTTCTCGTGATGAAATTCGGCGGCACATCGGTGGCCAATCTCGACCGGATCCGCCGCGCGGCCAAACGCGTCGGCGTCGAGGTCGCCAAGGGCTATGACGTGATCGTCATCGTTTCGGCAATGTCGGGCAAGACCAACGAACTGGTCGGCTGGGTCGAGGAAACCTCTCCGCTGTTCGATGCCCGCGAGTACGACGCGGTGGTTTCGTCGGGCGAGAATGTCACGGCCGGGCTGATGGCGCTGACGCTGCAGGAGATGGACGTTCCGGCGCGCAGCTGGCAGGGCTGGCAGGTGCCGGTCAAGACCAGCAGCAGCCATTCCAGCGCCCGGATCGAGGAAATTCCGACCGACAACATCACGGCGAAGTTCGGCCAGGGCATGCGGGTGGCGGTCGTCGCGGGCTTTCAGGGCATCAGTCCCGAAGGCCGGATCACCACGCTGGGCCGGGGCGGGTCCGACACCACGGCGGTGGCCTTCGCCGCCGCTTTCGGGGCCGAGCGTTGCGACATCTATACCGATGTCGATGGCGTCTATACGACCGACCCGCGGATCACCGACAAGGCGCGAAAGCTCGACCGGATCTCGTTCGAGGAAATGCTGGAGCTGGCCAGTCTGGGCGCCAAGGTGCTGCAGACGCGGTCTGTCGAACTGGCGATGCGCTATAAGGTCAGGCTGCGGGTTCTGAGCAGCTTCGAGGAACAATCCGACACGGCGGGCACGCTGGTCTGCGATGAGGAGGATATCATGGAATCCAATGTTGTGGCCGGTGTGGCCCATTCCCGCGACGAGGCCAAGATGACGCTGCTGTCGGTGGCGGACCGTCCCGGCATCGCCGCGACGATCTTTTCCGCGCTGTCCGATGCCGGGGTGAACGTCGACATGATCGTGCAGAACATCTCGGAAGAGGGGCGCACGGACATGACGTTCTCTTGCCCGACGGCGCAGGTGGCGCGGGCGGAAAAGGCGCTGGCCGACATCAAGTCGTCCGGGGGGTTGAATTTTGCCGAACTCGTCGCCGACAAGGACGTGGCGAAGGTCTCGGTCGTCGGGATCGGGATGCGCAGCCACACCGGGGTCGCGGCGAAGATGTTCAAGGTGCTCTCGGAGGAGGGGATCAACATCAAGGTCATTACAACCTCAGAGATAAAGATTTCCGTGCTGATCGACCGGAAATACATGGAACTCGCCGTGCAAGCCCTGCATGATGCGTTCGAACTGGACAAGGCGGCCTGAGGGCGATCCCGCGCGGCCGCCCTGTCGAAAAGGACTGAAGCGGAGTCATGGTCGAGCGTATGGAGAGCGAAAGCCGCAAGCTGCTGGGGCGTCTGCGAGACGCCATGGCCAGCGATGTGGCCGGGCAGGCCAGGCTCGACAAGATCACCCACCTGATCGCCGACAGCATGGGAACCGAGGTCTGCTCGGTCTACCTGTTCCGGGACGATGAAACGCTGGAACTCTGCGCGACCGAGGGGCTCGACCAGGCGGCCGTGCACCAGACGCGCATGCGTCTGGGCGAAGGCCTGGTTGGCCGGGTCGCCAAGACCGGCAAGACGATGAATACGCCCGATGCGCCGGCGGAAAAGGGTTTCCGCTACATGCCCGAAACCGGGGAGGAGCGGTATTCGTCCTTCCTCGGCATCCCGATCCAGCGCCTGGGCGAAAAGCTGGGCGTGCTGGTGGTGCAGTCGCATGACGCGCGCGTCTATACCGCCGACGAGACCTATGCGTTGGAAGTGGTCGCGATGGTCATCGCCGAGATGACCGAACTGGGCGCCTTCGTCGGCGAGGGCGCGGCCCTGTCGGCGCGTCACCAGCAACCGGTCGTATTCAAGGGCACCACGGCGCAGGAGGGCGCGGCGGAGGGCCATGTCTGGCTGCATGAACCGCGCGTGGTGGTCACCAACCCGATCGCGGACGATCCGCAGAAGGAACTCGAGCGGCTCAAGGAGGCGGTCGAGCAGTTGCGCGTCGGTGTCGACAAGATGCTCGACATGTCGCGCAGCGGCGACAGCGAGCAGCTTCAGGTGCTGGAAGCCTACCGGATGTTCGCCAATTCCAAGGGCTGGATGCGGCGGATGGAGGAAGACATCAGCCGCGGCCTGAGCGCCGAGGCGGCGGTCGAAAAGGAACAGTCGCTGGCCCGGGCCCGGATCGGGCAGGTGACCGACTCCTATCTGCGCGAACGCCTGAGCGACCTTGACGACCTGTCCAACCGCCTGTTGCGAATCCTGACCGGGCAGGGCCGCGAGACCGGCGCCGATCTGCCGCCGGACCCGATCCTGATCGCGCGCAACATTGGTCCTGCCGAGTTGCTGGAATACGGCCGCAGCCTGCGCGGTGTCGTGCTCGAGGACGGATCGGTCGGCAGCCATGCGGCGATCGTGGCGCGGGCCCTGGCGATCCCGTTGATCGTCCATGCCGGGCGCATCGCGACCGAGGCGCTGAACGGCGATCACATCATGGTTGACGGCGACCAGGGCGTCGTCCACCTGCGCCCCGACGACAGCGTCGTCACCGCCTTCCGCGACAAGATCGCCATGCAGGCCGAGGCGCAGCAGCGCTATGCATCGATCCGCGACACGCCGGCGGTGACCCGGTGCGGCAACCGGATCGAACTGAACATGAACGCCGGCCTGATGGCCGACCTGCCGTCGCTGCAGGGATCGGGTGCCGAGGGGGTGGGGCTCTTCCGCACCGAGTTGCAGTTCCTGATCCGCAACCAGATGCCCAAACGGATGGAACTGGCCGAGCTTTATGCGCGCGTTCTGGATTCCGCGCATGGCAAACGGGTTGTCTTCCGCACGCTCGACATCGGCAGCGACAAGGTGCTTCCCTACATGAAGCCCAATGACGAGCCCAACCCGGCGCTCGGCTGGCGGGCGATCCGGGTGGGTCTCGACAAGCCCGGTGTCATGCGGATGCAGTTGCAGGCGCTTATCCGCGCCGCCAACGGGCGGCCGTTGACGATCATGTTCCCGTTCGTGGCGCAGTTCGAGGAATACCGCCAAGCCCGCAAGGAGGTCGACAAGGCCATCGCGCGCGAGGTGAAGCTGGGTCACGTGCTGCCCGAGACGCTCGAGGTCGGCGCGATGCTGGAAACCCCGTCGCTGGCCTTCGCGCCCGAACAGTTCTTCCGGGAGGTCGAGTTCCTGTCGATCGGCGGCAACGACCTCAAGCAGTTCTTCTTCGCGGCGGATCGCGAGAACGAGCGGGTCCGGCGACGCTATGACACGCTGAACGTGAGCTTTCTCAGCCTGATCGAAAAGATCGTGGAGCGCTGCGCGCGGACCGACACGCCGCTCAGCTTCTGTGGCGAGGATGCCGGGCGTCCGATCGAGGCGATGTGCCTGGCGGCGATCGGCCTGCGGTCGCTGTCGATGCGACCCGCGTCGATCGGTCCGGTCAAGAGCCTGTTGCTGCGCTGCAATCTCGAAGAGGTGCGCAAGGTCATCATCGACGCCCGCCACCGCGGCGAACAGAGCGTCCGCCCTGCCGTGATGGAGTATCTGCGGGAACAGGCCTGACCCCGCAGAATTGCGCGTGTCAGCCGGCGTTCCGACGCGCCACTTCGCGCATGAAGCGGTCGCGGATCACGACAGGGTCCATCGTGATGACGGGCACCTTGATGTTGCCGCTGTCGCACTTGCAGACGATGATCGTCATCCTGTCCCCGGCCAGCGCGGTTTTCAGCGCCTCCGCCGTGTCTTCGGCGGCCACCTCGACCACGGTCTCGCAGCCGCAGGCCCGGGCCACCGCCGCCAGCGAGGTCTTCTTGCCCGCATAGGTCGGCTGATCCCCGGTCGAGCCGTAGCTGCCATTGTCGATGATCAGCAGGATGAAGTTGTCGGCCTCGTTGTTGGCGATGGTGGGCAGGGTGCCGAAATTGGTCAGGACGGATCCGTCGCCGTCGATGGCGATGACCTTTTCCTTCTGCCCGAGCGCCAGGCCCAGCCCGATCGACGAGGCCAGGCCCATCGTGCCGAGCATGTAGAAATTGGTCGGCTGGTCGTCGATCATGTGCAGTTCCTGGCTGGGCAGGCCGATGTTGCAGACAACCAGCTGGTCGGAAATCACGGGCGCGATGGCGCGCAGGACGTCGGAGCGGTTCATGATCAGTATCCTCCCCAGAAGGACGCGTCGGTCAGGATCGCGACGGGCTTGTTGCACATGAAGGTGTGTTTCAGGATCTTGTCGAGTTCGGCAACGTCGTCCTGCTTGTGGAAATGGTAGGTCGGAATGTGCAGCTGCGCGAGCAGCGCCTTGGTGTGGACCGCCATCTCGACCTGGCAGGCCACCGGCTCGCCGAGTTCGCCGCGATAGGAGATCAGCATCGGCAGCGGCATCCGGTAGAATTGCGTCAGCGTCACCAGGGTGTTGATCGTGACGCCGAGCGCGGTGTTCTGCATGATGATCATCGGTCGCTTGCCGGCCATGAAGGCCCCGGCGCAGAGGCCCATGCCCTCGTCCTCCTTGTTGGCGGGGACGTGGTGGATGTCGGGGCAGGCCTCGATCCGTTCGATCACCCCGCCAAGCTGCTTGCATGGTACGGTGGTGACGAATTCGATCCTGTTGGCGACAAGGTCGGCCACGATTCTTTCGTCGATGGACACGGACTCTCTCCTCGGGGTTGGCGTTACGGTGTCAGCATGATCTTCGGCGCGGCGGTGCGCCCGGCGCGGATGTCGTCAAAGGCTGCGGCCCCGCCCTCAAGGGACCGGCTCTCGACCCAGTCGAGCGCCCCGAACCGGCGGTCGAAGATGGCCTGCGCGGTGTCTCGGAAATCCTGTGCCGTGTAGGTATAGGTGCCGATGAAGGTGATTTCCTGCAAGGTCATTCGGCGCACATCCAGCCCGCCGCTCGCCTCGCCCAGCCCTATATGGACGATCATGCCGCCGGGGCGTACGGCGGCGCAGGCGCTGGAACGGGTGGCGGCGAGACCGACGCCGTCGATGACGAGGTCGAACGCACCATCGGGCAGGGTCTGTGCTGTGCGAAACTGCGGTTGGCGATCCAGTGTCGCGCGCCGCGCGGTGTTCGGTTCGACCAGGGTGATGTCGAGAGCGCCCCGCGCGGCCAGGGACAGCGCCGCGCCGAGCCCGATAGCGCCGCCGCCCAGAACCACCGCGCGGGTGTCCCGAGCCTCCTGCGCCAAGGCGGCAAGGCCCAGCCGGACCCCGTGCCAGCCGCAGGCGAGTGGCTCGGTCAGCGCGGCCTGTGCAAGGTCGGCGTCGTCCGGTAGGTGGACGAGGTTGCGGGTCGGGATCGCCACCAGTTCGGCAAACGCACCGTCGCGCGGGGGCATCGAAATGATCTGCCGACTGGCACAGAGGTTGGTCTTGCCGGCCCGGCAGGCGGGGCAGGTGCCGCAGGTGACCAGCGGGTTGATCGTCACCCGCCGCCCATCGTCCGGCCCGCCGATCACGAGGCCAGAGGCCTCATGGCCGAGGATGAGCGGCGCGGGGCGGCGCTCGTCATGGCCGAGAAAGGCGTGCATGTCCGACCCGCAGATGCCGGAGTGGCGTATGCCGACAAGGGTTTCGCCCGGCCCCGCGACGGGGTCCGGCACCTCGCGCAGGGCAAGGCTTTCGGGACCGGTATAGACAAGCGCCTTCATTTCGCGGTGAACCCCCCGTCGACGAAAAGCACCTGTCCGGTGACGTAATCCGAAGCCGGGGCGCAGAGAAACAGCAGCGGGCCGCGCAGGTCTTCCGGCGTGCCGTTGCGTCCGATGCAGGTCTGCTCGGCCAGGCGGCGCGCCCGTTCGGCGTCGGCAAAGACCGGCGCCGTCAGTTCGGTGTGGAAGAATCCCGGCGCCAGTGCGTTGGCGGTTATGCCGTGGCGCGACCAGGCCTCGGCCATGGCGCGGGTCATCTGTTCGACGGCCCCCTTGGACGCGCCATAGGCAATGCCGTCGGGAAAGGCCCGGCGCGATTGCAGCGAAGCGAAGTTGATGATCCGGCCCCAGCCCTTGGTTCGCATCGCCGGCACCAGCGCCTGCGCCAGGAAGAAGGGGGCCGCGACGTTGAGCGTCTGTGTCGTGGCCCAATCTTCGGGCGTGATCGTATCGGCGGGTTGGCGCGGGTTGATCCCGGCGGCGTTGACGAGGATGTCGGGCGATCCGAACGGTTGGGCGACGGCGTCGGCCACTTCGGGCCAGCTTGCGCGGTTCGAGAGATCCGCCTCGTGGATCGCCGTGCTGCCCGGGGTTGCAGCCTGCCATGCGGCCAGCGCATCGCCCCGCCGCGCGACGCTGACGACCCGCCCGCCGGCCTGCGCCAGCGCCATCGCGCAAGCCCGGCCCAACCCGCTGCTGGCGCCGGTCACGCAGGCCACCTTGCCTGCAAGATCGAAGATCGGGTCCGGCGGCACCGCGCCTATCCGGTCGACGTGAGATCGAAGGATTCATCCGGAAAATACTTGCGCAACCGGATATCGGCGCTGCGCGCGTGGCCTTCCATGCCTTCGAGGCGGGAAATCCGGGCCGTCGCCTCGGCCACGTCGCGCGAGCCCTCGCGGGTCGCCCGCTGCCAGGTGACGATCTTCATGTATTTGTGCACCGACAGCCCGCCGGTGTATTTCGCGCTGCGCGAGGTCGGCAGAACGTGATTGGTTCCTGACGCCTTGTCGCCAAAGGCGACGGTGGTTTCCTCGCCCAGGAACAGGGAGCCGTAGCATTGCAGCCGGTCCAGCCACCAGGGCAGGTCATCGGCTTGCACGGTCAGGTGTTCGGGTGCGTATTCGTCCGATGTCGCCGCCATTTCCTCGCGGTCGGCACAGAGGATCACCTCGGCATAATCGCGCCAGGCGGCCTCGGCATTGGCGCGGTTGAGCTCGGGCAGATCGGCGATGAGCTCCGGCACGCGCTGCAGGACGGTTTCGGCCAGGGCGCGGTCGGAGGTGACCAGCCAGACCGGCGAGTTGTAGCCGTGCTCGGCCTGGCTCACCAGATCTGTCGCCACGACCTCGGGATCGGCGGTATCATCGGCGAGGATCAGGCTGTCGGTCGGTCCGGCGATCATGTCGATCCCGACCCGCCCGAACAGGATGCGCTTGGCCTCGGCCACGAACTGGTTGCCGGGGCCGACCAGGATGTCGGCCTTGGGCAGACCGAACAGCCCGAAGGTCATCGCGGCGACACCCTGCACCCCACCCATCGCCATGATCCGGTCGGCGCCGCAGAGATGCGCGGCATAGACGATGGCGGGCGCCACGCCTTCGTCCGGGCGCGGGGGCGAACAGGCGACGATGTGCTTGCATCCGGCGACCTTGGCGGTGGTCACGGTCATGATCGCGCTGGCGATGTGGCTGTAGCGGCCGCCCGGCACGTAGCAGCCTGCGGCCTGGACGGGGATCGCCTTCTGCCCGGCGATCAGGCCCGGGACGACCTCGAATTCGATATCATGCATGGTCTGCTTTTGCGCCTCGGCGAAACGGCGCACGTTGTCATGGGCAAAGGCGATATCGGCCTTGAGCTTTTCCGGCACGCGGTCGGCAGCGGCGCGGATGTCGTCGTCGCTCAACAGGATGTTGCCGTCATATTGGTCGAACCGGTTTGCATAGGTGCGCGCCGCATTGTCACCGCCGGCCTCGATGTCGGCGAGTATGGCCTGCACGGTCTCCCGCACGTCGCCGGCATCTGTCTGGGCGGTCTTGGTGGCCTTCTTCAGGTAGACGGGCGCCATGCGGGGCTCCTCTTTCCGGGTCGGGACTGGCGAGTGCACCCAAGATGTAAGCGCTTGCATCGGTTGTTGCAAGCGCTTACATTTTCACAGTCGTAGTTTTTTTGGACCTCGCGCATGGACCGCACTGGCCATCCGACACTGCAGGACGTTTCCCGTCACGCCGGTGTGTCGACCGCGACCGTGTCGCGCTGTGTGAATGACCCTGAAAAGGTCGCGCGCAAGACCCGTGAACGGATTGAACGCGCCATCGAAGAGCTTGGATACACGCCCAATTTCGGCGGGCGGGTGCTGGCGTCGCGGCGCAGCAACACGATCGGCGTCGTGATCCCCACGATGAACAACGCGATGTTCGCGGGAGCGCTGCAAGCCGTGCAGGAGGTGCTGTCGGATTCGGGCAAGTCGATGCTGGTCGCAACGTCCGGCTATGACCCCGAACAGGAGTTCCGGCAGATTCGGGCGCTGGTCGGCAGCGGCGCGGACGGGCTCCTTCTGATCGGAACCGACCGACCGGCCACCACGCGCGACTACCTCGCCCGCCGCGCCGTTCCGCATGTCCTGACATGGTGCCATGACCCGGCCTCGGAGGCCCCGACCGTCGGGTTTGACAACCATGAAGCGGGCAAGGTGATCGCCGAGGCGGCGATCGGGCTGGGGCACCGGGCCTTGGGGATCATCGGCGGTATCAGCACGGACAATGACCGCGCCGCCGGCCGGATCGAGGGTATGCGCGCCGCCGTGGCCGAAGCGGCCGGCGGGGTGCGGATCGTGGGTGTGCAGGAAACGCGCTACAGTCTGGACCGGGGCGACGAGGCATTCGATCGCTTGATGGCGAGGGCCCCCATTCCGAGCGTCATTCTCTGCGGCAACGACGTTCTGGCCACCGGCGCAATCCTGCGGGCGCGGGCGCGTGGCGTGCGAGTGCCAGAAGATGTTTCGATCACCGGTATCGACGATCACGACCTTGCGCGGGTTGTCTTGCCGGCGCTCACGACGGTGCGGGTGCCGCAGCGCGACATGGGACGGCAGGCCGCGCAGGTTCTTCTTGAACGGATTTCCGGAGCCGGGCCTGTGCGTGGGCGGGAACTGCCGCTCGAACTGGTCTGGCGCGATTCCCTGGCTGCGCCGCGCCAGGTTCCACCGGACTGAAAGCGTGGCGTCAGAGGCCGGTCAGCGCGCAGCAGATGCTACGCCGGGATCCAGGCGGACCGATACGCGGTCCAGCGATCAGGTGACGCCGCATTCGGAAAACCAGGCCTTGGCCACCGGCAAGCGCCAAGGCCTGTCCGTGTCCGGTGCAGGCCGTGTCCTATCCCAGAGCATATCCTGCACCGCGGACGGTGCGGATCGGATCCTCTCCACCGTGTCGGATCAGGGCCTTGCGCAAGCGCCCGATGTGAACGTCCACGGTCCTCGTGTCGACGTAGATTTCCCGGCCCCAGACCCGGTCGAGCAGTTGTTCGCGGCTCCAGACCCGGCCCGGTTTCTCCATGAAGGTCGTCAGAAGGCGAAACTCGGTTGGCCCGAGCTTGAGCTCGTTTTCACCCCGAAACACCTTGTGGGTTTCGGCGTCGAGCATGATGTCGTCATAGGTCAACCGTTCTCCGACCGATGCCGCGCGTGATCTGCGCAGATGCGCTTTCACCCGCGCGATCATTTCGACCAGAGAGTAGGGCTTGCAGATATAGTCGTCGGCACCGGTTTCGAGGCCGCGCACCCTGTCCACCTCTTCCGAGCGCGCCGAGAGCATGATGACCGGGATCATGCGCAGCGATGGGTTCAGCTTGATGCGCCGGCAGATCTCTATGCCCGAGGTGCCGGGCAGCATCCAGTCGAGCAGGATCAGGTCGGGCTCTTCCTCCTTGATCAGCAGCAATGCCTCGTTCCCGTCCTCGGCCTGGATGACGCGAAATCCCTCGCTCTCGAGGTTGTAGGAAATGATCTCTCTCTGCGCCGGTTCATCCTCGACGACCAGGACGGACGCTTGCATCTCGGCCATCAGTCCTTGGCCTCCTGCAACTCCAGCGAGGTGCGGTCCTTCTTCGGTCGGTCATCATCCGGGAGGTCGCCGGTCACGAGATAGATGGTCTGCTCGGCGATCCCCGTCGCGTGATCGCCCACCCGTTCGATGTTCTTGGCGATGAAGTGCAGATGCATGCCGACGGCGATGTTGCGATGGTCTTCCATCATGTGCGTCAGAAGCGACCGGAACAGGGTGTTGTAGATCTGGTCCGCCTCGAGGTCCCGGTCGATGATCTCTGCCGCCGCCGACGTGTCCCGCTGGATGTAGGCGTCCAGCGCGTCCTTGACCATTGCCTCGACGAAAGTGGACATGCGGCCGAGCGCCGTCAGCGTGCCGCTGATTTCGCCGCTTTCCGCCATGGCGATCGTCCGCTTCGCGATGTTCTTCGCGTAATCGCCGCACCGTTCGAGATGCGACGCGATCTCCATGACGGAAAGCACGGTCCGCAGATCGCCCGCGGTGGGGGATCGAAGCGCCAGAAGCCTGGCGGCGTCGGTCTTGACCGTCATGTCGAGCTCGTCGACCACTTTGTCGCCTTCGCGGACCTGCCCGGCCAGTTCGACGTCGCGAGTCTTGAGGGCCGTGGCCGCATCCATCAGTGCCTTTTCGACGAGACCGCCCATCTTCATGACCGTTGCCTGGATGCTTTCGAGGTCCCGGTCGAACGAGGACACGATGTGTTTTGCGTTCATGATCTTTTCCTTACCCGATTCTACCGGTGATGTAGCTTTCGGTGCGTTTGTCCCTTGGGTTGGTGAAAATCTCGCCGGTATCGCTGAACTCGACCAGGTGCCCCAGGTGAAAGAACGCGGTTTTCTGGCTGACACGCGCCGCCTGCTGCATCGAGTGGGTCACGATCACCACCGAGTAATCCTGCCGCAACTCGTCGATCAACTCTTCGACCTGCGCCGTGGCGATGGGGTCCAGCGCCGAGCAGGGTTCGTCCATCAGCAGGACCTGGGGTTCGGTCGCAATGGCCCGCGCGATGCAAAGACGCTGCTGCTGCCCGCCCGAAAGCCCGGTTCCGGGCTGATCCAGACGATCCTTCACCTCGTCCCATATCGCGCCCCGGCGCAGGGATCTTTCGACGATGTCGTCCAGCTCGGCCTTGGATTTCGCGAGGCCGTGGATGCGCGGACCGTAGGCGATGTTGTCGTAGATCGACTTGGGGAACGGGTTCGGTTTCTGGAACACCATCCCGACTTGCGCGCGCAGTTGGACCGGGTCGACCGACTTGTGGTTGATGTCTTCGCCGTCGATCCTGATCTCGCCCGTCACCCGGCAGATGTCGATCGTGTCGTTCATGCGGTTGAGGCAGCGCAGGAAGGTCGACTTGCCACATCCGGACGGTCCGATGAACGCGGTCACCGTCTTGTCGGCGATGTCGACGCTCACGTCCTTGATGGCATGCGTGTCGCCATAGTGGACGTCGACGCCCCGTGCCGTGATTTTCGTATCGGTCATCATTGCGTCCCATTCGATTTTTCTCATGTCGTTCATATCAAATGTCCTCCGGTTTGGGACGCTTACCATTTGCGCTCGAATTTCTGCCGAAGATAGATCGCGACAGCATTCATCATCACGAGGAACCCGAGCAGGACCAGGATCGCTGCCGAGGTGCGCGAGACGAACCCGCGCTCGGGGCTGTCGGCCCAGATGAAGATCTGGGTCGGCAAGGCCGTCGAACTGTCGAACGGGCTGCTGGCCGCGGATGTGATGAAGGCGTTCATCCCGATGAGCAGCAGCGGAGCGGTTTCGCCCAGGGCTTGCGCCAGTCCGATGATCGTCCCTGTCAGGATGCCCGGCATGGCCAGCGGAAGCACGTGGTGAAACACGACCTGCTGTCTGGACGCCCCGAGACCGAGCGCCGCTTCGCGGATCGACGGTGGAACGGCTTTCAGTGCTGCGCGCGTGGCGATGATGATCGTCGGCATCGTCATGAGCGCGAGCGTCAGGCCACCGACGAAGGGGGCAGAGCGCGGCAGCCCGAACCAGCCGATGAAGACGGACAGTGCCAGCAGGCCGAATACAACCGAGGGCACGGCGGCGAGATTGTTGATGTTCACCTCGATGAAGTCGCTGAGCCTGGACTTGGGTGCGAATTCCTCAAGATAGATCGCGGCCCCGATGCCCAGCGGAAACGAGATCAGGAAGCAGGTCAGCAGCGCCCAGAAGGACCCGACAAGGGCACCCTTCAGACCCGCCAGTTCCGGAAATCGCGAGTCGGCATTCGTGAACAGCCCCCAGTTGAACGGCTTGGAAATCGCGCCGTTGGCGGCCAGCGTATCGAACCAAGCGACCTCGTTGTCCTTGACGCGGCGGTTCACCTCCGGGGTTTCGCGCTCGATCAGGCCCTTGTTCAACTGATCGAACGGGTCGGACACCGGCACCGTCATGGTGATTGTCTGCCCGATCAGGGACGGATCCGCCACGACACGGTCCCGCAGCTCGAACTGGGCGCCGTTGGACAGGATGCCTTCGACCGCGCGGGCCGTGCCTCGATCGCTCATGTCGGTGCCGGGCAGCATGCGGCCGAGCGAGGCGGCGAGGGCATCGTCGAAACCGCCGCGCGGCAGGCGTTCGGCGGGGATCTCCTCGGGATCGACATAGACGTCGAGGGTCACGTGCGTTTGCGTGAAGGCCTGCCACCCCGTCGACACCAGTGATGCCACCAGGATGAACAGCATCAGGAACGCGATCAGGATCGCGCCCAGGCCGACCCCTTGCAGATAAGCCTGCTTGCGTCGGCGGCGCTTGAGAGAGGCGGCGACCAGTTCGGACGACGTTGTCCGGCGCGGCGCGGCGCCATGGGCGTTGGAGATATCGGTCATGGCAGTGGCCTCAATCGTAGGCTTCGCGATACTTGCGCACGATGCGCAGCGCGAAAATGTTGATGACGAGCGTGACGAGGAACAGCATCATGCCGAGGGCGAAGGCTGCCAGCGTCTTGGGGTTGTCGAACGACGTGTCGCCGATCAGCATGGTCACGATCTGCACGGTGACGGTCGTGACGCTGTCCAGCGGATTGATCGTCATCTTCGCGATCAGGCCCGCGGCCATCACCACGATCATGGTCTCTCCGATCGCCCGGCTGACCGCCAGCAGCACGCCCCCGACAATGCCCGGAAGTGCCGCCGGGAAGAGCACCGTCGTCATCATTTCTCCGCGGGTGGATCCCAGGCCAAGCGCACCGTCCCGCATTGCCTGCGGCACGGCGGAGAGGGCGTCATCGGCGAAGGAGGAGATGAACGGGATGAGCATGATGCCCATGACGCCACCGGCGGCCAGGGCGGTGTTCGGGGATACGTCAAGACCGATGGATTGTCCGAAGCTCCGGATGGCCGGGGCCACGACGAGAATGGCGAAGAAGCCATAGACGACCGTCGGCACGCCAGCGAGGATCTCGAGCACCGGTTTCACGACCGAGCGCAGCCGTTTCGGCGCGAATTCGTTGAGGTAGATCGCCGAGAAAAGACCCACCGGCACCGCGACGACCAGCGCCACGACGGTAATGACGATCGTGCCGAGGATCACCGGAAGCCAGCCAAACGCGCCCTCGGCCGCGATCTGGTCGTCGCGCAGCGGGATCTGGGGTTCCCAGTTCAGGCCGAACAGGAACTCGGTCACGGGAACGAGTTCGAAGAAGCGATAGGTTTCATAGGAGAGCGAGAGGATGATCCCGATCGTGGTGAAAATCGCGACGGTCGAACAGAAGATCATCAACCCCGTGACGATCCCCTCCACCCCTTGGCGAGCGCGGAAATCGGCGGCGACCCTGGATCGCGCAACGGCCAGCAGGGCAAGTGAAAGAACGCAAACCGCGGCGACAAGGAACCAGTCCGCCCGCGTGTGGAGCAGAACGTATCGTTCCGAGGCGGCGATCTTCCAATCCTCGGGTGTTCCGAAGATTTGGCCGCGGGACACGGACTTGATCTCGGCCAGGATCAACTGGACTCCTCCCGAGTCGAGCCCGTCCAGCGCTCCGTCGGGCAATCCGCTCATCGTGATACGATCGATGACCGGGCCCTGGAGTGCCAGCCAAAGCAGCGTGAATGTCAGCACCGGCACGAGGATCAGCAACGCCGCGAACACCCCGTGATAGGAGGTCATCGAATGGAGCCTGCTGCCCCCGTCACGAATGGCGCGCGCCGCGCCGCGGTTGATCGCGTATCCGGCGGCGACCGCGAGGATGAGCAGGAGAAAGGGAAGAGCTGTCATCGGACTGTTCTTTCGAAAGAAATGCCCGGGGCGCGCTCAGGCGTCCCGGGCCGTCGATCCATCTTTGGCGCTTACTTCGGAGCGTCCATCGACTTGCCGTTCAGCACCGCATCCTGAAGGGCGGCGCGACGGTCGTCAGACAGCGCGACGAGGCCGCGCTCGGACAGGTAGCCGCCGGCCTCCAGCGCGTCTTCGGACATGTACTCCTCGATGAACTCGTTGAGGTTCGGTATGACGCCGCGATGCGCGGTCTTGACGTAGAAATACAGCGGGCGGGAAACCGGGTAGGACTTGTCGGCGATCGTCTCGATCGACGGATCGACACCGTCGATCATCACGCCTTTGAGGTTGTCCAGGTTCTCGTAGAGGAACGAATAGCCGAAAATGCCCATGGCGTTGGAGTCGGCATCAAGACGCTGAACGATCAGGTTGTCGTTCTCGCCCGCTTCGACGAAGGGCCCGTCGGTGCGCATGCGCGAGCAGTTTTCCTTGACCCAGTCGCCGTCGAAACCACCGTTCTTGACGAAGTCCAGTTCCTCGCAACCGGCGTGCATTGCCAGTTCGACGAAGGCGTCGCGGGTGCCCGAAGTCGGCGGGGGGCCGTAGGCGAGGATCTCCACGGCCGGCAGGTCGGGATTGATCTGGTCCCATGTCGTGTAAGGGTTGTCGGCCCATTCACCATCGACCGGCACCTGGGCGCCCAGAGCCAGGTAGATTTCGCCGAGCGTGAGGTCCCAGGCGAAATCGTTGGTCCGCGAAATGGCCAGCGACAGGCCGTCAAAGCCGATCAGGGCTTCGGAAATCTCGGTGACGCCGTTCTTCTGGCACAGCTCGTACTCGGACGCCTTCATCGCGCGCGATGCCCCGGTAACGTCCGGATGCTGTTCGCCGATGCCGCCGCAGAAGATCTTCATGCCGCCGCCGGTGCCGGTGGATTCCACGATCGGCGAGGGCGCGCCGGTGTTGTTGGCGAACTGCTCGGCCACCGCCTGGGTATAGGGGAACACGGTCGAGGACCCGACGATGCGGATCTCGTCACGTGCTGCGGCGGCGGTGGCGGACACGGCAAGAAGTGCCAGAGCCGACACGGAAAGCTTGTTGAAGGACATTGTATCTCCTGATTTCGTTTAGGGCCGGAGCAGTCAGCCTCTGCGGCGTCGCTAACGAGATTCTGTGATGCTTATGCAAAAGTGATATGACAGTTTTGTAACAGGGACCGAGCAGCGCGGAGCAACCCGACACGCCGACGTGTTTGGCGGAATTGGGAAGGTCGACAAGCAGGTCGTACCTCAGCGCTTGTCCTGCGTATTGCCGTCAGTTCAAGACAGTTTGCGGCGACACGCAGCCACTCGGGCTGTTCTTGCTGACCGCTCGGCACTTGGTCGCATTCCTTCCGGAACAGCAATTCCGTCGTGGAAGCCGGCGGACCGGGTCAAGGCCAAGGTCACTGGGTTTCAGCACCGACTCGCCGCTGTCGCTTGAGGATAGGTCCAGGCGAGCTGCTTTTGCCACGAGCTGCATACGGCCAGGGCCCGCAAGTCACAGGCGCACTCACCAAGGATAACGGCAATTTTTTGGTTTCTGGCGGTGCAAAATCGCCCGAAGAAAACGGGATATTGCCGTCAATATCCAAATGGAACGATCGCAGACATTGCACTTGCAACCTTAAGTGGGCGCAAAAGCCGTCAAAATTCGGAAAACACTTGGAGGCGAGTACCGGAATCGAACCGGTGTACACGGATTTGCAATCCGCTGCGTCACCACTCCGCCAACTCGCCGCGCTTTGGTGCGATCCGGCTGATAGCCGATCCGCCGCTGCGCCGCAAGTGTCACAATGGGCGAATTCGCGTCGCTCCCCGTTGCCGGGGCAGATACAATGTGTCAAAACCTCGATATCAGTCTGAACGGAAGATTTTGGCCATGACAGATTACGCCGCCCGCCGCCGCATGATGGTCGACACGCAGGTCCGCCCCTCGGACGTGACCAAGTTCCCGATCATCGATGCGATGCTGTCCGTCCCGCGCGAGGTTTTCCTGCCCGACGCGCTGCGCGAAGCGGCCTATGCGGGCGAGAATATCGACTTGGGTGACGGGCGTGTCGTGCTGGAACCGCGGACGCTGGCGAAGATGCTCGATGCGCTCGATATTTCCGGCGACGAGATGGTGCTGGATATCGGCTGCGCGCATGGCTACTCCTCCGCGGTCGTGGCGCGTATGGCGCAGGTTGTGGTGGCGCTGGAAGAGGACGAGACGATGGCCGCCGAGGCAGAGACCGCGCTCGCCGATGCCGGCGTAGACAATGTGATCGTCCATACCGGCGCGCTTGCGCAGGGCGCTGCGGAGCACGGACCCTATGACGTGATCCTGATCGAAGGAGGGATCGGCACATTGCCCGACGCGATTGCGGACCAGTTGAAAGAGGGCGGCCGCATCGCCTGCCTGTTCATGGAGGACGCATTGGGTGTCGTTCGGATCGGCTACAAGTCCGGCGGCGCGATCTCGTGGCGGTTCGAGTTCAACGCGGGTGCCCCGGTTCTGCCGGGGTTTCGGAAGCAAGAGGCCTTCGCCTTGTGACAGCAGTCTGACACGGGGCAGGGCCGACACAGAGAGATCGCCGGAAAGAAAACAATTAAATCCGGCGGCAGGAGGCTGAAATGAGCAGACCAGGGATAGCCGGATGGCTGAAGGCCACCGCGATGGCAGCGATCGCGGTGCCGCTTCTGACAGTGGGAAGCACGGCCCGGGCCGAGAACCTCGCGGACGCGCTGATCGGGGCCTACAACACCAGCGGTCTTCTTGAACAGAACCGTGCCGTGCTCAGGGCGGCGGACGAGGATGTTGCCACTGCGGTGGCCAGCCTGCGCCCGGTGGTGCAATTCGTCGCCCGCGCGATCGCCAGCAACAGCAGCTTCAACACGAGCAACAGCTTCGGCGAACTGGCGACCTCGCGGATCACGACCGATCTGGAGGCGACGATGACGCTGTTTGACAACGGGGTGCGCCGGATCACGGTGCAGGCTGCCAAGGAACTCGTGCTCGCCACCCGGCAATCGCTCCTGTCTTTCGAACAGCGTGTGCTGTTTCGAGCGGTCACCGCCTATATCGACGTGATCCTTCAGACCGAGAACGTTTCGCTCCGCGAGAACAACGTGCGGGTGCTGGGCGAGGAATTGCGCGCGGCGCAGGACCGGTTCGAAGTCGGGGAAGTCACGCGAACCGACGTCGCCTTGGCGGAATCCCGGCTCGCGGCCGCGCGCAGCAACCTGGCCGCTGCGCGCGGCCTGCTGGTGAACGCCCGGTCCGAGTATGTGAATGCGGTGGGGCGCGAACCCGGACAGTTGGTCACGCCGACGAACCTGCCCGAGCGCCCGACGTCGATCGACGCGGCGCAAGCCGTGGCGGTCCGGTATCACCCGGATATCCTGTCGGCACAACGCACCGTGGCCGCGCGTGAATTGCAGATCGTCAGCGAAACGAAGAAGCTGGGTCCGAATCTCACTGGCACCGCGCGGGTCGGCTTGTCCGAGGATTGGAACCGGGCTCTTGACGGCAACGACGCCGAGGTGTCGTTGAATTTCAACCAGCCGATCTACAGCGGTGGCGCGCTGCAATCCAACATCCGCAGGGCGATGGCCAATCGGGACGCAGCCCGCGGCAACCTTCTGAATGTCCAGCGTGACACGGTGCAGAACGTCGCCAACGCCTTCGTGCGTTTGGAAGTAGCACGTGCCAGTCTCGAGGCCAGTGCCGAACGGGTGCGCGCGGCGCAGGTCGCCTTTGACGGCATCCGCGAGGAAGCTACGCTGGGTGCGCGCACGACCCTCGACGTTCTCGCGGCCGAGCAGGAGCTTCTGGACGCGCTGACGGCACAGATTTCAGCCCGTGCCGAGGAGATCATCGCCTCGTATCAGCTGGTTGCGTCGCAGGGCCTGTTGACAGCCGAACGGCTGGGCCTCGCGGTTCCGATCTATGATCCGACCATCTACTACAACCTGGCCAAGGACGCGCCCGCGCGGGTCTCCAAACAATCCCGCGATCTCGACCGGGTGCTCGAGGCGATCGGGAAACGGTGACAATTGGCGCTATCGGTTGCCGTTCAGGCCGTCGGAAGGGTAGTCTTGCAAGCAAGGAGAGAGCGGTAGCGCGATGAGTGATCCTGCAAAATCCATTCACGTCGAAGATGTCCTGTCCTCGATCCGGCGGATCGTGACGGATGAGACAGCATCGGCCGTCGATGCGAGTGTATCCGCGTCGTCGGCGCCAGAGCGTTTCATCCTGACGCCCGCCTTGCGTGTTCCACGCGAACTTGCCGTCGCACCCAAGGCGCAGATGGCAGTACCGCTCGCGCTGGGTCAGTACCGGAGGGAGGATGTGCCGAAAGCACCGGATACGGATGATGCCAAGATCAACCATGGCAACAGCGATCCGTTTCTGCTGCAAGCCGAGCACATGATCGCGGCAGGGCCGGCGGAGACATGTGAGGGCATGGCCGACGACGAGACCGGTGCAGAGCCTCGATCGCGTGAGCCGCATGCGCAGGATGCCAATTCGGGAACGCAAGAGACTGCGACCGCCGACGCCGATCGCACGGCCAGGCTTGAACAACTCGCCCAGGTCGATCCTGACATGCTGCGCTCGATGGTGGCCGAGATCGTGCGCGAGGAGCTGCAGGGGCCGCTTGGCGAACGGATCACGCGGAACGTACGCAAGCTGGTGCGCCGCGAGATCAATCGCGCGATGACCGCACACGAATTCGACTGACCTGGTCGGTTTGCCGGGCGCAACCTGTCGAAACTGAACGGCGACCGTCCCCAAGGCATCCCGAAAGACAAAATGAAAACACGCTGCCAAGGATTGGCAGCGTGTTTTCAAAACGCACGTATTTGTTGGATCAGGCGGCTTCGGCCTGCTGCGCGGCGTTGCGGCGTTCGCTCTCTTCGCGAGACAGGGCGACGGAGGTGCGCACACCCCGCCCGACGAATTCCATCAGGCCGGCCACGACACGTTCGTTGGGATCGATCCCGGCGCAGGACAGCACCTCGCGACCATCGCGAGAGCGCGCCCAGCGGGCGATTTGTTCAGGACCATTGCCGTATTTCTTGTCGTCGGCTATGGCGTCATCCAGTGCAGCCAGCACAACGGCGGCAAAAAGTTTGCGTGCACGATTGCCTTGTTCGTTGTTAAAGGCTGTGCCGTCAACGAAATCTCTCATCTCGTTTCCTTTGTTATTCTTGCTCTTGCGTTTTTCGGCGTGGCGTTCTTTATGACCGATCGATATCGATTCGGATACCCCGAAAATGCATAACACCCTTGCATTGAGCGCATGGCTTTCTGCAGGTGCAGCACGATATTTCGTTGTCTTGCCAGCCTGTAGCCCGCCATATATAGGAGCCGCAAAGTGGCTATCAAGCATTTGTAAAGGTTCTGACCATGCCCAAGATCAACGGCAATGAAATCCGGCCCGGCAACGTTCTGGACCACAACGGCGGCCTGTGGGCTGCGGTCAAGGTGGACCATGTGAAGCCCGGCAAGGGCGGCGCCTTCGCCCAGGTCGAACTGCGCAACCTGCGCAACGGGTCCAAGTTGAACGAACGCTTTCGCAGCGCCGACAAGGTCGAGCGCGTGCGCCTCGAACAGAAGGATCAGCAGTTCCTGTACGAAAACGACGGGATGCTCGTGTTCATGGATGCGGAAACCTATGAACAGGTTGAACTTCCAGCAGAAATTCTGGGCGACCGTCGTCCCTTCCTGCAGGACGGAATGACTGTCGTGGTCGAGTTCCACGAGTCCGAAGCGCTCAGCGCGTCGTTGCCGCAGAAGGTCACCTGCAAGATCGTCGAAACCGAACCGGTGGTGAAGGGACAGACCGCCGCAAACTCGTTCAAGCCGGCGATCCTCGACAACGGGCTGAAGGTCATGGTGCCGCCGTTCGTTGGACAGGACGAGATGATCGTCGTGAACACCGAAACCATGGAGTATTCCGAGCGGGCGTGACGTTGCGTCTCGCCTGATCTGCGGGGGGTGCTGGCGCAGCTCTTGGTTGTGCCCACAGTTCGATTGGCCGACCAAGCGGGACAGGCGCGGGCGTCGGATCGTCCGTGCTCTGTCACGGGGCGCGCGGAATGCCGCCTGCGAAAGGGGCTCAGGCCAGCTTCACCGATGCCGGGCCCGCGACCATGCCTTCGCCCGCCCGGTCCAGCCGCAGATAGGCCAGCGCGCGATCGCCCGACTGGGTAAAGAGTGTGCCCAATGGCTTGCCATCGCGCGTGATCGGCGTGCCGACAGGGGCCTCGCCTTTGATCTCCACCCGGCGCAGGCCCTTGCGCAGTTCTGTCTTGTGTTTCATGCGTGCGGTGACTTCCTGACCGACATAGCAGCCTTTCCGGAAATCGACTCCGTTCAGAGGTTCGAACCCGGCTTCCAGGATGAACGTGTCCGGGGTCAGTTCGATGCCGCTTTCGGGAATGCAATTGGCGACGCGAATGGCGGCCCAATCGGTTCCGTCATCGCTTTCGGGAGCCGCACTGTAAGCGCGCCAGCCGAGATCCGGGTGCCGAGGGTCGGGAAAGGCGCCTCCGGGTGCGGGCCCGGTGCCTCGTTGCAGGTTCAGCCCCGACTCGGCGATGCGCACGTCGGCGCGCAGCTTGTACATGTTCAGCCGTTTCACCAGGTCGTCGGCCAGTGGTTCGGCCACGTCCAGAAACACGCCGTCGCCATCCCGCAACAGCATGAAGTCGGCGATGTACTTGCCCTGCGGCGTCAGCAGCGCCGCATAGACAAGACCGTCCTTCAGCCGGGAGATATCGTTTGTGACCAGGCCTTGCAGGAAGCTGTCGGTGTCCCGGCCGGTCAGTCGAAGAATGCGGCGTTGCGTCATCGGGCCCCTCCTGAATTTCATGTAGGCTTGATATAGGTATCGCGCAGCCCGTGAACAGGAAAAGACCCATGTCCGCCGAAATCTCCATCGTCATTCCGACATTGAACGCCGAAGCGGTGCTGCCGGGCTGCCTTTCGGCATTGATGGAAGGGGTCACGGCAGGATTGATTCGCGAACTGATCGTCACCGATGGCGGCAGCGCCGACGCGACCCTGCGGATCGCTGACGAGGCGGGGGCACGCCTCGTGCAGGGTCCGGCGTCGCGCGGCGGCCAGTTGCGGCGCGGCGTGGCGCAAGCGCGCGGGCGATGGTTGCTGATCCTGCACGCGGATACGGAACTCGAGGAAGGCTGGGCGCGCTCCGTTTCGGATCATGTCGCCTCGGATCAGTCGGCTGCAGCGTATTTCCGCCTCGGCTTTCGCGCCCGTGGGATCGGCCCGGTCTGGGTCGCGGGCTGGGCGAACCTGCGCGCTCGAACCCTGCGGCTGCCTTATGGCGACCAGGGCCTTCTGCTGAGCCGCGCCGCGTATGACCAAGCTGGCGGGTATCCGGATCAGCCCCTGATGGAAGACGTCGCTCTTGTCCGGGCGCTGAAGGGGCCGCTTGTGGCGCTGCCGCAACGTGCGATGACCAGCGCGGTGCGGTATCAGAGCGAGGGATGGGTCAGGCGTGGTGCACGCAACCTCTGGACCTTGGGGCGCTACATGGCCGGGACCGATCCGGAACGGCTCGCGGCCTCGTACCGCCGCTGAGGCTATCCGAACAGGCGTTGCGCGATCCGGCGCATCAGGGACGGTTCCGGCGCGGTCAACTGCGGTGCGCGCGGCAGCAGAGCCGCCGCACCCTTGGGGTCTATCACGGTTTTGCCGCCCTGGTATTGCAGGTGGTAGAGATCGGCATAGATACCGCCGCCTGCCAGCAATTCCTGATGGGTGCCTTCGTCCACGACACGGCCCTTGTCCATCACGACGATCTTGTCTGCGTTGACGATGGTCGACAAGCGATGCGCGATGACGAGTGTGGTGCGTCCCCCCGCCAGCTTGTCGAGCGCGCTCTGCACCACCTTCTCGGACTGCGCGTCAAGCGCGCTGGTCGCTTCGTCCAGGAGCAGAATCGGCGTGTTGCGCAGCAGCGCGCGAGCGATGATTACGCGCTGGCGCTGGCCACCCGACAGGGCCGAGCCGCGCGGCCCCACCAGCGTGTCGAGCCCGTTGGGCAAGGTGGCGAGGAAGTCCGACACATGCGCGGCATCCAGCACCGGCTTCAGATCGGCGTCGCTGATCCCCTGACGGCCCAGAAGTATGTTCTCGCGCAAGGACTCGTCGAACAGCACGGCTTCTTGGCTGACCACCGAGAACAGGTCGCGCAGGTCGTCGAGCGCGATCCGGTTTACATCGACGCCGCCCACCTGCACCTTGCCCTCCCGCGGATCGACGAGGCGCGTCAGGACATTGAAGATCGTCGACTTGCCCGCCCCCGATGCCCCGACCAGCGCGGTGGTCTTGCCCGCTTCCGCATGGAGGGTCAGATCGTCGAGGATGCGCGCCTCGCCATAGTTCAGCGTCACGTTCTTCAGATCGACGGTCGGCAACCCCTTTGGGGCGGGAACCGGGTTTTCCGGCGAGGTCAGCTTGATCGGCGCGTCCATCAGTTCCTTCAGCCGTTCCAGAGCCGCCGCGGCGGCCTGCCATGCTCCGCTCAGGCTCGCCAGTCGGCGCATCGGATCGAACGCCAGCCCGATCGCGGTGAAGAAACTCATGAACTGGCCGACGGTCTTCTCGCCCGAGATGATCTCGGCGCCGCCGTAGAGCAGCACGCCCATGAACCCGATCCCGGCCATGATGTCGATCAGGCCGGTGATGACGGCGGTGCCGAAGGAGGCGCGGATCTCCGAGCGCACGAAGGTGTCCGAATGGCCTTCGTAGCGGCCGACCTGGTAGTCCTCGAGCCGGTTCAGCTTGATCGGCGTGATGCCATGAAAAACCTCGTCCAGCCGGGTCGACAGGGTGGCGCCCAGATCGCGCGCGGCCGAGGCCTTCTTGCGCACGTAGCGTTGCGCCACGCCGATGGGAAGGAACATCAGCGGCACGCCCACCAGCATGATCGCGGTCCAGACAAGGTCGACATTGACCGCGACACCGATCAGCACGATCAGTGAAATGAGATCGCGCCCGGCCCCGGTGATGATGCCCTGCCAGACGATATTGATCGACCCGACATCACCCTGGATGCGTTGGATCAGAAAGCCCGGTGGATGGGTCTGGTGAAACGAAGTGTCCTGGCGCACCATGCGCTTCATCAGGTCCACTCTCAGATGCGCGGCCGTCAGTTGCGACACGCGCGCCAGCAGAACCTTCTGAACCACCCCGGACAGCCCGCGCACCGCGAAGATCACAAGGAAGGTCACGCTGACCCATTTCAGCGCCGAAGCGTTGCCTTCGACGAACACCAGGTCGAACATCGGCTGCATCATGTAGCTGACGGCACCGACCATGCTGCCCTCGATCACCATGAACAGCATGGCAAAGGCCATCGTGCCGGTGTGCTGGTGCAAATAGTTGCGCCAGAGCCACCTCAGCAGTTCCGGTGCGGATTTGGGCTGGGTGCGCATAAGCTGTTGATCCGATTGACGGCGGAGGCAGCACGCCCCGGTTTCGTGGTGGCGCCATTTAACCACGTGACGACAACAGCGCAACCCGCGCACCGGTGGATTGACCTTGCCGCCGCCGCGGCTAGGGTGATCCGGTATCAGTCGAGAGGACCGCATGACTCATCCGCTTTCGCTTGCGCAGGGGCGCGAATACCTCGCGATTCCGGGACCGTCGGTGATCCCCGATGCGGTGTTGCAGGCCATGCATCGTCCGGCGCCCAATATCTATGCAGGTGCGCTGATCGAAATGACGGCGACGCTGATTCCCGACCTCAAGCGCATCGCCCGGACCGAGCATTCCGCCGCGATCTATATCTGCAACGGACATGGCGCCTGGGAAGCGGCGCTGGCCAACGTGATCGCGCCGGGCGAACGGGTGCTTGTGCCTGCGACCGGACGCTTCGGCATCGGCTGGGGAGAGATGGCAGAGGGGCTTGGGGCCGAGGTCGACGTGATCGATTTCGGGAAATCCTCACCCATGGATCTCGACCGGATCCGGGATGCTCTGCGCGACGACAATGCGCATGCGATCAAGGCGGTGCTGGCGGTGCATGTGGACACGTCGAGTTCCGTGCGCAACGACATCGCCGGTCTGCGCGCGGTGCTGGACGACGTCGGCCATCCGGCGCTCCTGATGGCCGATTGCATCGCGTCGCTCGGCTGTGACCGGTTCGAGATGGACGCCTGGGGCGTCGACGTGATGGTGACCGGCTGCCAGAAGGGCTTGATGGTGCCGCCGGGAATCAGCTTCGTGTTCTTCAACGACAAGGCTGCCGCGGTACGCGCCGCGATGCCGCGGGTCAGTCGATATTGGGATTGGGGGCCGCGCGGCGATCCGGCCGAGTTCTACCAGTATTTCGGCGGCACCGCCCCGACCCAGCATCTTTATGGTCTGCGCACGGCGCTCGACATGATCCACGCCGAGGGGATCGAACATGTCTGGGCGCGCCATCAGCGTCTGGCCGAGGCGATCTGGACCGCCTGCGAGACCTGGGGGCAGGCCGACGGGCCGCTCAGGCTCAACATCGAAGACCGGGCGTATCGCAGCCACGCGGTCACGGCGCTGCGGCTGCAACCCCCGCAGGGCACGGCGCTCAGGAACTGGGTGCAGGAGAATCTGGGTCTGACCCTCGGGATCGGGCTGGGCATGGCCGCGCCGGGCGATCCGGCCTGGCACGGGTTCTTCCGGTTGGGCCACATGGGCCACGTCAACGGGCAGATGGTTCTGGGGATGTTGGGCGGGATCGAGGCGGGGCTCTGCGCGCTTGAGGTTCCGCATTACACCGGCGGGGTGGCGGCGGCGGCCCGGGTGATCGCCGGGCGCTGATCGGCCATTGTCAGCCGGCGTTACGCCGCGCGGACAGCCGGTCGATGCCGTGATGCAGAGCCAATGCCACGAGCAGCACAGGCACGAAGCCGAAGATCGCCCAGAGCAGGCCGAAGACCCAGATCAGATTGATCGCCATCATCGTCAGGGCGGCAGTGGTATAGTTCGGGGCGGCGCCGGGTCTGTCGTCGTTCATGGCATGGTCCCTTTTGCACGCCCCCACGATTGATACGGTTTTATCCCCGATCCGCTGATTGCCCGTCAACACTCCGGTGATCGGCGACGCGCTGCCGCCAGCGCCTCGGGCAGCGCGGCGGCAAGGGCGTCAAGATCGGCGGGCGTGCCGCAACTGACCCGAATGCAGCGGTTCTGGGGGGCCGCGAACGGCATCCGCACGAATATCCCGCGTTCGATCAGCCCATCCAGCACGGCCTTGGCAAAGACCCCGTCGGCGCCGCAATCGATGGCGGTGAAATTCGTCGCCGAGGGCAATGGCGCGAGGCCGTTCTCGCGTGCGATGTCGCCGATGCGGGTGCGCGCCGCGTCGATCTGGTCCTGAACGTGGCGCAACCAGTCCGTGTCGCCAAGGGCTGCCAGCGCGGCGGCCTGCGCTGCACGGTTCATTCCGAAATGGTTGCGCACCTTGTTGAAGGCCAAGACCAGATCGGGTGCCGCCAACCCGTAGCCGACACGCGCTCCTGCCAGCCCGTGCACCTTGGAAAACGTCCGCATGCGGATCAGTCTCGGGTCGTCGGCATCGACCGGGGCGGCCGTCCCCTCGGGCGCGCATTCGACATAGGCTTCGTCCAGGACCAGCAGGCAACCCTCGGGCAGGCCATCCAGTGCCGCGACGATGTCCGCACCGCTGTGCCAGCTTCCCATCGGGTTGTCCGGGTTGGCCAGGTAGACCAGCTTGGCATCAACGTCGGCTGCCTTGGTGAACAGGCTGGCCGGATCCTCGCGGTCATTCACATAAGGCACCTTGTGCAGCGTGCCGCCATAGCCGGCCACATGGTAGTTGAATGTCGGATAAGCCCCATCCGACGTGACGACATGGTCCCCGGGTCCGACCAGCAGTCGCACGAGATATCCCAGCAGCCCGTCGATGCCCTCGCCGACGACGACATGATCGGGCGTCACGCCGTGATGGGCGGCAAGTGCCGCGCGCAGGTCGTGGTTCTCGGGGTCGCCATACATCCAGATGTCGCCAGCGGCTCCCTGCAGGGCGGCGATCGCCTTGGGGGAGGGGCCGAACACGCTTTCGTTGGCACCGAGGCGCGCGGCAAAGGGGGCGCCGCGGGCGCGCTCCTGGGTCTCGGGGCCGACGAAGGGCACCGTGGCGGGCAGGGATCGGGCAAGCGGGGTGTATCTGGGTCCGGTCATGAGCGCAGTTAACCCACGCGTTCGGGCAAGGGCAAGCAGTGCTCAGCCTGGCCCGTCGGGTCGCGTCAACACATAAGTTGCGGCGCCCGACAGGCAGATGGCCTGCACGACGAGAACCCAAGGGGAAACCCCGGCCCAGACGTTGGCCGCGAAGACCAACGCCATGACGGCGCAGGACAGCCGCTTGATCGGGCGCGGGATCGCGCCATGCGCCTCCCAGTCGGCGATCACCGGGCCGAACACCCGGTGCGCCAGCAACCAGCGCCGCAAGCGGGGCGAGCCGCTCGAAAAACAGAAGGCCGCGAGAATGACGAGCGGCGTCGTCGGCAGCACCGGCAGAACGACCCCGATCAGGCCGAGCGCCAGCGCCAACAGGCCCGCGATAGTCCAGGCGAGTCGGCGCGCGGCATCGCGCTTGCGCGGCGCCGGGGCACCGGGGGGAGGGGCCGAGTCATCCATGGCGGAGCCTTTGCAGATCGGCCACGCGATTGCAAACCCGCCGCCGGGCAACCTGCCGTGCCCTGACGTTCGGCTGGTCAACCGGGCGGAAATCGGGTCAACATGCGCTCGGATCAGACCAGGAGGCAGGACATGGCGCGCGTTTCGATCACATACGAAGACCACATTGCACAGGTCACGCTGACCCGTGGCGACAAGATGAACGCGCTCGATGATGCGATGTTCGAGGCGATCGTGCATGCCGGCGAGGAAGTCGCGGCGTCCGATGCCCGCGCCGTGGTGCTGTCGGGCGAGGGCAAGAGCTTCTGCGCCGGGCTCGACCTCGCCAGTTTCGCCAAGATGGGGCAGGTCGATCCGACCGAATGGCTGATGGGGCGGACCCATGGCGACACCAACCTGATGCAGGAAATGGCGCTGTGCTGGCGTCGCGTTCCGGTGCCGGTGATCGCGGCCCTTCACGGTGCGGTCTATGGCGGCGGTCTGCAACTGGCGCTGGGGGCCGACATTCGCATCGCCGCTCCCAACGCCAAGCTGTCGTTGATGGAGATGAAGTGGGGCCTCGTGCCAGATCTCGGCGGCATGGTGCTGTTGCCGCGGCTGGTGCGCTCGGACGTACTGCGCCAACTGACCTACACCGCGCGGCCGATCCAGGCCGATCAGGCCGAACGCTGGGGCCTAGTCACCTCGATCTCGGACGATCCGCTGACCGCGGCGCTCGACATGGCCGCCGATATCGCCGGCAAGAGCCCCTCGGCCATCCGCGCCGCCAAGCGCCTGATCGAGGTCGCGGAAACTGAAGAGCGCGCCGACGTCCTGATGGCAGAGTCCCGCGAATCCGCCGGCCTGATCGGCCAGCCCGATCAGATGGAAGTGATCGCCGCCCAGATGCAGGGACGCAAACCCAAGTTCAAGTGACCCGAACGCGCGGGCGTGGTCAGGCCAGTTCGGCCAACCGCGCCAGCGCGTCCTTGATCTTGGCTTCTTCCTCTTCGCGCGCGGCGAGGTTGGCGCGGGTTTCCTCGACCACCTCTGGCGGGGCGCTTTCGGCGAATTTCGGGTTGTTCAGGCGCCCACGCAGGCCGCCCAGTTCCTTGGCCAGCTTGCCCAGCGTCTTCTCCAGACGCGCCTGTTCCTCGGCAATGTCGATGATCCCGGCCAGGGGCAGGCCGAAGCGCGCGCCTTCCGCCGTGATCGCGACCGTGCCTTTCGGCAATTCTTCCGCGTCGCTCAGGCTTTCGATCCGGGCCAACCGCTTGATCAGGGTTTCGTTGCGCTGCCAGGCAGCGCGCCCCCGCGCGTCGATATCGGTGACCAGCATCGGCACGTAGAGCCCCGCTGGCACGTGCATCTGCGCGCGCGCCGAACGCACGCTTTCGATCAGCCCGATCACCCAGTTCATCTCGTGATCGGCCTCTGAATCCACCAGTTCGGCGCCATAGCTCGGCCAGTCGCCGTGGATCAGCATCTTGTCGCGCTGCCCCGACAGCTCCCACAGTTCTTCGGTGATGAAGGGCATGATGGGGTGCAGCATCAGCAGGCACTGGTCCAGAACCCATTTCATCACCTGCCGGGTCTCTTCGCGCGCCGGGTTGTCGTCGAGCAGCAGCGGCTTGGAGAATTCCACATACCAGTCGCAGACCTTGCCCCAGACAAAGGCATAGAGCGCGTTGGCCGCGTCGTTGAACCGATAGCCTGCCAGCGCGTCGTCAACCTCGATACGCACCTTGGCGACCTCGCCGATGATCCACTTGTTCAGGGTCTGCGTCGGAGCGGGGAGACCGGTGCCTGCGGCGGTGAACACCTCGTTCATCTCGGCAAAGCGCATCGCGTTCCACAGCTTGGTGCCGAAATTGCGATAGCCCGCGATACGTTGCGTATCCAGCTTCAGCGCGCCGCCAAGCGATGCCATGGCCGCATTGGTGAAGCGCAGCGCATCCGCGCCGTACTCGTCGATCAGGTCGAGCGGGTCGACCACGTTGCCGGTCGACTTGGACATCTTCTTGCCCTTGGCGTCGCGCACCAGCCCATGCAGATAGACCGTCCTGAACGGGATCTCACCGACCACGGACAATTGCATCATCATCATCCGAGCGACCCAGAAGAACAGGATATCGGTGCCGGTGATCAGGTCACTGGTCGGGAAGTATTTATTCAGTTCCTCGGTGTCCTCGGGCCAGCCCAGCGTTCCGATGGGCCAGAGCCCGGAGGAGAACCATGTGTCCAGCACGTCGGGATCGCGCCAGACCGGATAAACCAGCTGCGTCGGGTCCTGGCTGACCGCGTATTGTGCGAGGCTTTCGGCGAAGCGGTGGATCGCCTCGTGCTTGTCGGCGACCTCGATCGTGGTGGCGTGGCTCAGCGGGCTGGGAATGTCGGCGTTGTCATCGAGAAACTTGTCGGTAACGTCTTGGAAGCTGGCGGCGCATTCCATCACGGGGCCACGATTCAGCATGCCGCCCTCGTTCAGCAGACGACCCAGTTCGACCAGGTCGAGCTGTCCGTCGTTCTCATCGTCCTTGAAATCCTCTGCGGACAGGTCAAGCCCGTACCAGACGGGAATCTGGTGCCCCCACCAGAGCTGGCGGGAGATGCACCACGGTTCGATATTGTCGAGCCAGTGGAAATAAACCTTTTCCTCGCGCACGGGCAGGATTTTCACGTCGCCGTTGCGCACCGCGTCCAGCGCCGGTCCGACGATCTTGCCGGTGTCCACGAACCACTGATCCGTCAGCATCGGTTCGATCACGACCTTGGAGCGGTCGCCGAAGGGCTGCATGATCGGCTTGTTTTCGACCAGCGGTTCCTGAACCGTGATCTCCTCCCCCGTCTCGGCATCGGTCGTTGCAACCGGATGCGTCACGGCCAATCCCTCGGCGGTGATGTCGGCCACGACGCGTTTGCGGGCTTCGAACCGGTCCAGCCCGCGATATTCGTCGGGCACCAGGTTCATCGCCGCGATCATCGCCTCGTCGAAATTCTGCTCGCCCGCCGCGATGGCCTGTGCCACGGCGGCCTCCTCGGCATAGGGTTTGCCGTCGGCACGCATCGCGCCCTTGGTGTCCATCAGATTGTACATCGGGATGCCGCCGCGCTTGGCGACCTGATAGTCGTTGAAATCGTGCGCCCCGGTGATCTTGACCGCGCCACTGCCGAAATCGGGGTCCGGGTAGTCGTCGGTGATGATCGGGATCAGGCGGCGGTGCTCTTTCGGGCCGACCGGGATTTCGCAGAGCTGCCCGACAATGGGCGCGTAACGCTCATCGGATGGATGCACCGCGACCGCGCCGTCGCCCAGCATGGTCTCGGGCCGGGTTGTGGCGATGGCGATGTAGTCGCGGGTTTCGCGCAGGGTGACGGTGCCGTCTTCGTCCTTCTCGACATACTCATAGGTCGCGCCATTGGCGAGCGGGTACTTGAAGTGCCACATGTGGCCCGCAACCTCGATATTCTCGACCTCGAGATCGGAAATCGCGGTTTCGAAATGCGGGTCCCAGTTGACCAGTCGCTTGCCGCGATAGATCAGGCCCTTGTTGTACATCTCGACAAAGACCTTGATCACCGCATCGTGGAAATTGCCCTCTTCTCCCTTGGGCGCGCCCGGGGCACCGGACATGGTGAAAGCGTTGCGTGACCAGTCGCAGGAGGCTCCCAGCCGCTTGAGCTGGTTGATGATCGTGTCGCCACTCTCGGTCTTCCACTTCCAGATCTCGGCGGTGAAATCCTCGCGACTCCAGTCGCGGCGCGGCGGTTTGCCTTCGGCGGCCAGCTTGCGCTCGACCACCATCTGCGTCGCGATGCCGGCATGGTCCTGGCCGGGCTGCCACAGCGTGTCGAACCCGCGCATCCGGTGCCAGCGCACCAGGATGTCCTGCAGCGTGTTGTTGAACGCATGACCCATATGCAGGCTGCCGGTCACGTTCGGCGGCGGGATCATGACGCAGTAGGTTCCGGCACGCGAGGCATTCGCCCCGGCCCTGAAGCAACCGGCCTTCTCCCACGCCTCGTACAGGCGCGCCTCGGCCCGGGCCGCATCGAATGTCTTGTCCATCGCCATGTCGAATGCCTCTTTCTGGTCGCGCTTCATCTAGCGAAAGCCCGCCCCAAGGGGAAGGTGGCACTACGGATTTCTTCATGAACAGGGTGGGGTGGTTGCCGACCGGTGGCTCAGGGTGCGGGCGATCGGAAAGGCGCGGCAATGGTGTCTTGGTGCAACTCTCTCATCCAATCCCGCAACTGGACATCAACGCGGCAGGGGCTACTGTCCGCAGCGCAGTCGCAAAGGTAAGAAGACGGTGGGACACATGCAGAAATTCGGAAAAAGCCAACCCGTGACACGGGTCGAGGATGTGCGGTTCCTGCTGGGGTCGGGCCGGTATGTGGATGACACCGCACCGGCGGGCGCCTTGCACGCTCATGTTCTGCGCAGCCAGGTCGCCCATGGCGAGATTGTCGATCTGGACGTGTCCGCGGCGCGCGAGATGGACGGCGTGCATCTGGTCCTCACCCTGCACGACCTCGAGGCCGCCGGGCTGGACGTCGCCATGGATGCGACCCTCGTGAGCAATCGCGACGGAAGCGAGGCGGCCGCGCCCGAGCGTCCGATTCTCGCACGGGACCGGGTACGCTTTGTCGGCGAGCCCGTGGCGGTCGTGATCGCCGACACCCCGGAGCAGGCGCGCGACGCGGCCGAGGCGATCCTACTGCAGATCGACGATCTGCCGGTCAAACTCGACCCCGTCGCCGGCGGTCCAGTGATACACGTCGAAGCCCCCGAGAATCGTGCGTTTGACTGGGCCATGGGAGACGATGCCGCAACCGAGGCGGCGTTCAAGTCGGCGGCGCGAGTGGTTGCGCTGGACATCGAGGACAACCGCATCATCGTCAATGCGATGGAGCCGCGCGCCTGTCACGCGTCATGGGAGGACGGACGCCTGCATTTCGTGTTCGGCGGGCAGAACGTCTGGGGCATCAAGGACCGCCTCGCTCGGGCCCTCGGGGTCGAGCGGGAGCGCGTACACGTGCGCATTCCCGATGTCGGCGGCGGCTTCGGGATGAAGGCCATGGCTTATCCCGAGTACTACGTTGTCGCCCATGCCGCGCGGGTGCTGGGAACGCCGGTGCGCTGGATCTCGGACCGGTCCGAGGCCATGCTCAGCGACAACGCGGGCCGCGACCTGACCTCTCGCGCCGAGCTGGCCTTTGACGAATCCGGTCATATTATCGGTTACCGCGTTCATTCGCGCGTGAACCTCGGGGCCTATAACAGCCAGATGGGCCAGCCGATCCAGACCCAACTGTTCTCGCGCGTGCTGATGGGGTGCTACGACGTTCAGGCCGTCTGGATGCGTGCCGAGGGGTTCTACACAAACACCACGCAGGTTGACGCCTATCGCGGCGCCGGCCGCCCCGAAGCGATTTATGTTCTGGAACGGGCGATGGACCGCGCGGCCCGTGAATTGGGCATCGACCCGTGGGAACTGCGACGGCGCAACTTCATCCCTGCTGACCGCTTCCCCTACCAGAGCGCCACCGGCGAAACCTATGATGTCGGCGATTTCCGCAAGGTGCTCGACAGGGCCGCGGCCGAAGCCGATCACGAAGGGTTCGCCACGCGTCGGTCCGCGGACGCGGCGCGGGGCCTGCTGCGGGGGCAGGGGCTCTGTTACTATATCGAAAGCATTCTGGGTGATCCTGCCGAAGGCGCGAAGGTCGAATTCCACGAGGATGGATCGGTGAGCATCTATGTCGGCACCCAGAGCAACGGGCAGGGCCATGAAACGGTCTATGCGCAGTTCCTGTCGGACCAGACCGGGATTCCGGCTGACATGATCCATGTGGTGCAGGGTGATTCCGACCTGATCGCGCAGGGCGGTGGCACCGGCGGGTCGCGATCGGTCACGACCCAGACTCACGCGACCCTGGTCACGGTAGACAAGATGATCGCAGCCTTCACACCCTATGTCGCCGACAAGATGGGGGTCGACCCCGAAACGGTCAACTTCGAGGACGCCACCTTCCGTGCCACCGGCACCAACCTCGCGCCGACGCTGCTGGACGCGGCCGAGATGGCGCGCGCTGATGGCCGCGTCGATCTGCTGCAGCACGAGGCCCGCGCGACGCTGCCGGCGCGCAGCTTCCCGAATGGCGCGCATGTGGCAGAGGTCGTCGTCGATCCGGAAACCGGCAGCGTCAAGGTCGAGAGATATACCGTGGTTGACGATTTCGGTAACCTGATCAACCCGCTTCTCGCCGAAGGGCAGGTGCATGGCGGTGTCGCGCAAGGCCTCGGCCAGGCGATCACCGAGCGGGTCGTGTTCGACGAGGATGGCCAGATCCTGACCGCAAGCTTCATGGACTACGCGATGCCACGCGCCGCCGACGTCCCGATGATCGCGTTCCATTCCGAACCGGTGCCCTCCACCGCCAACCCGATGGGGATGAAGGGATGTGGCGAGGCCGGAACCGTCGGATCGATGGCCGCGGTCGCCAATGCCGTGCAGGACGCGTTGTGGCAGGCCGGCGTCCGCCAGGCCGACATGCCCTTCACGCCGAACCGCGTGTGGGATATGCTGAGACATGCGTCTGACGCGCCTCGCCAATAAGCTCCTCGGCTGGCTGGGTCGCCCCCTCTGGGCGACGCATTCCGCCGAGGTCGTGCCGCGCGGCCCACTGACCCATGTGATCATTCTGGATGGCACCCTGTCGACGCTCGAACCGGGCTTTGAGACCCACGCCGGGATGACCTATCGGCTGTGCCGCGAGATGGGAGCGCAGGTTTCGGTCTATTACGAGGCCGGGGTGCAATGGAGCACTTGGCGAAACACCATCGACGTGATCATGGGGCGCGGAATCAACCGCCAGATCCGGCGGGCCTACGGCTATCTCGCCTCGCGCTACCGACCGGGCGACCGGATCTTCTTCTTCGGCTACTCGCGCGGGGCTTTCGCGGTGCGCTCTCTGGCCGGCGTGATCGACATGGTCGGCCTGCTGAAGGCGGAACATGCGACCGAGCGCAATATCCAGACCGCTTATCGCCACTATGAACTGAACCCGAACGGGCCGCACGCGCGCGCCTTTCGCGCGGCCTTCTGCCACGATTCCGTGCCGATCGAAATGGTCGGGGTCTGGGATACGGTCAAGGCTCTTGGGTTGCGCCTGCCCCTGCTGTGGCAGTGGTCCGAGGCACGACACGCCTTTCACAACCAGCAACTGGGCCCAAGCATCCGCAACGGCTTTCACGCGCTGGCGCTGGACGAGACCCGCCAGGTCTACGAGCCCGAGATGTGGACATGTCCCGACGGATTCGAGGGCCGTGTCGAACAGGTCTGGTTCCGCGGCACACATGGCGATGTGGGCGGCCATCTGAACGGCTATGAACCGGCGCGCCCGCTGGCCAACATCTCGCTGGTGTGGATGCTGGACCAGGCCGCATCCTGCGGCATGCCGCTGCCGGAAACCTGGCGCGCGCGCTTCTTCACCGATCCCGATGCGCCGTCGGTCGGCACCTGGCGCGGATGGGGGCGGATCTTCTGGCTCAGGCGCGGGCGGGTGTTCGGGCGCGACCGCTCGGAACGGCTGCATGACAGCGTGCGGATCGATGGGCTCGCCAACGGCAACGCGCCTTCGCTGCGGTTTCAGTCCCGCGACGGCGGCGGTGCCACCGAGGTCAGGTGATCTTCATGATGATGCAGGTGGTCGAGCCGGTGGCATAGAGCTTGCCATCCTCGATGCCGCGGATCTCGCCATGGGCCACTCCGGTGGAGCGTCCGGCATGGTCGATTTGACCGATGCAGTCGATCGCCATCCCCACGGGGATCGGCCGCAGGATGTTCACCTTGTATTCGAGCGTCGTGTAGACCGATCCGCGCGGGACCTTCGTCATCACCGCGCAGGCCATTGCGCTGTCCAGCAGCGTTCCATACCAGCCGCCGTGGACCGTGCCCATCGGGTTGGTGACGCCGAACGCGGGCGCGCCACGAAACACGACCCTGCCGTCCTCGACCGCGTGCAGGGAATAGCCCATCGTTTGGGCGATCGGCGGCCCGGGATAGCGGCCCTCCTTCATGCCCTGCATGAATTCCAGCCCCGACATCGACAGGACCTCGGAGGTGTCGAGCAGTTCGTCGGGTGTGCGGGCGATGTTCATTGGGGTCTCTCCAGCTGATCGCCCGGAGGCTAGCAGCGACGGAGGGCTTGGCAATTGTTACGCGACGTTCTGCAGTTGGACCTTGGGCGTGACGCCGAGCGCGTGGCAGACGTCGCGAGTCAGTTCGGGTCGGTTCAGCGTGTAGAAATGCAGCATCTCGACGCCGCCGTCGATGAGTTCGCTGCACAGCTCGGTGCAAAGCGCCGTGGCCAGCAAATCCTGGCGGTCGTCGCGCACGGCCTTCTCAAACGCGTCTTCGACCCAGGTCGGGATCGCGGCGCCGCAACGGCGGGCGAAGTTGCGCGCACCTTTCCAGTTCTCGATCGGCAGGATGCCGGGCGTGATCGGGGCGTCGATGCCAGCCGCCGCGCAGGCGTCGCGGAAGCGGAAGAAGGTTTCGGACTCAAAGAAGAACTGGGTCAGCGCCTCGCTCGCGCCGGCGTCGAGCTTGGCCTTGAGCCAGTCGATGTCGGCGGCCATGTCGCGCGCCTCGGGGTGGATGTCGGGATACGCGCCGACGCGGATCGTGAAGCGCCCGGTGTCGGCCAGCGCGCCGATCAGTTCGACCGAATTGGCGAACCCCTCGGGATGGGCGCGGAAGGCACCGCTGTCCTTCGGCGGGTCGCCGCGCAGCGCGACGATGTCGGTGACGCCCGCCTCGGCGAAGCCGTCGGCGATGGCCAGCGTTTCCGCGCGCGTGGCGTTTACGCAGGTGAGGTGTGCCGCCACGTTCAGGCCCGATGTCTCGTGCAGCGTCGCCACCGCCTCGCGCGTCAGGTCGCGGGTGGTGCCGCCGGCGCCGTAGGTGACCGACACGAAGCGCGGTTCGAGCGGTGCCAGCGTCTGCACGGTGTCCCACAGCCGGAACGAGCCGGCCAGGTTCTGCGGCGGGAAGAACTCGAACGAAACGGCGGGTGTGGTCATGATGGATTCCTCTGATTTCCGCTCTTGTTGCACGCGAACCGTTGTGAGACAATTTCATAATCCTCAACAACAACATGAGTGAGACGACAGTTGCATATCGAGTTCCGCCATCTGCGCACCATCAAGGCGATCCATGAATGTGGCGGACTCGCCCGCGCGGCGGAGCAGCTGCACATCACCCAGAGCGCGCTGAGCCACCAGATCAAGGGGCTCGAGGACCAGGCCGGGGTCGAGCTTTTCGTCCGCCGTTCCAAGCCGATGACCCTGTCTCCGGCGGGGCTGCGGCTGTTGCGCCTTGCTGATCAGGTTTTGCCGCAGGTCGAGGCGACACTGGCGGAATTCGGCAACCTGCGCGAGGGCAAGAGCGGCCGGATGCACATCGCCATCGAGTGCCACGCCTGTTTCGAATGGTTGTTCCCGGTGCTCGAGGGGTTCCGCAAGACATGGCAGGACGTGGATGTGGACATCCGTCCGGGTCTGGCGTTCGACGCGCTGCCCGCGCTGCAGAAGGAGGAGGTCGACCTCGTGGTCTCCTCCGATCCGGAAGACCTGTCGGGTGTCGAGTTCATCGAGTTGTTCGACTACGCGCCGGTCTTCGTCGCCGCCGCGGCGCATCCGCTCGCAGGCAAGCCGTGGATCGATGCCGAGGATTTCCGCGGTCAGACGCTGATCACCTATCCGGTCGAGCGCAGTAGGTTGGACGTGTTCAGCCAATTGCTGATCCCGGCCAAGGTGGAACCGGCACAGGTGCGCCAGGTCGAGCTGACCGCGGTGATCCTGTTGCTCGTCGCCTCCAACCGAGGTGTCGCGGTGTTGCCGGACTGGGTGGTGCGGGAGGTCAAGTATTCGTCTGACTACGTGACGCGTCCTCTGACCGAGCAGGGGATCACCCGCAGGCTTTACGCCGCGATCCGTACAGAGGATCGCGACAAGCCGTTCATGCAGACCCTGATCGCCCTGGCGCGCAGCGAGGCGCGCCGGTTGCAGGCGGCGTAAGCGGGATAGGGGGCGGCAGGGGGCCAGCCCCCTCTGGACGCCGGGGGCGTCCATTCACCCCCGGAGTAGTTGCCGCGAAGATGAAGGTCAGGCGATCTTGACGATCTGCTTGCCAACGTTCTTGCCCTGCAAGAGGCCCATGAAGGCCTCGGGCGCGTTTTCCAGACCTTCCGCGACGTCTTCGAGAAAGGCGATTTCGCCCTTGGCGACCCTGGGGCCAATCTCGCCCAGGAAGGTCGGGTAGCGGTCCCAATGGTTGGAGATGATGAAGCCGTTCACCGACAGGAACTTTACGAGGATGTTGCGCCAGAGTGCCGGGGCAGTCAGCTGTTCCTGTGCGGCGCCCGCGCCGAGACCGCCGGCGTTGTACCAGCTGATCATGCCGCAGATCGGGATGCGCCCGTGCGGGTTCATCAGCGGAAAGACCGCTTCGAGCACCTTGCCGCCGACATTTTCGAAATAGATGTCGATGCCGTCCGGGCATTCGGCGGAAAGCGCCTTGCGCAAGTCCGAGGCCGTGTCATGGGCGCGGTGGTCGATGCAGGCGTCAAAGCCGAATTTCTCGACCGCCAGCTTGCACTTGTCCGCTCCGCCCGCGATGGCGACGGTGCGCAGGTCGAGCGATTTGGCGATCTGCCCGACCATCGACCCGACAGGGCCAGTGGCGGCGGCGACCACGAGGGTTTCGCCCTTCTTGGGGCGGCCATACTCCATCAACCCATGCCAGCCGGTGAAGCCGGGCATACCGAGAACGCCGAGCGCTGCGGTGATTGGGCCGTGCGCAGGGTCGAGCTTGCGCAGCATCTTGGCGGGTTGCACCGCGTGGGTGGCCCAGCCCAGCATGCCGAAGGCGAAATCGCCGGGCTTGAAATGGGGGCTGTTTGAGGCCACGACCTCGCCAACGCCGCCGGCTTCCATGGTGCCGCCGATCGGCACCGGGGCAGCATAGGACTTCGCGTCATCCATGCGCCCGCGCATGTAGGGATCCAGCGACATGTAGTGCACCTTGACAAGCACCTCGCCATCGCCGGGAGTCGGCATCGGCTTGCTTTCGAGGCGGAAATTCTCGGGCGTCGGGGCGCCGCTGGGGCGGCTGGCGAGTGCGATGTGTTGCATCTGGTCGGTCATGGTCGGTCCTCCTGTTGCGTTGGCGCGACGGTGCCGACCCGCCGTGGCAAAGGCAAGGGCGATGCGGTCTGACGCTGCGGCATCGGCGGATGCGTGCGAAGCGACGGCTTGGCAATGGCCGCTGGCGCGCGTATACGCGCGGCCTGATCGGACAGGAGCGGGCGACATGGTAGGCAGTGCAAATCTCAACGTGATGATGAAGGCCGCGCGCAAGGCGGGCCGGTCGCTGGTCAAGGATTTCCGCGAGGTCGAAAACCTCCAGGTGTCGATGAAGGGCGCCGGTGATTTCGTGTCGCGGGCTGACTTGGCCGCAGAGAAGATCATCCGCGACGAGCTGATGGGCGCGCGCCCCACCTATGGTTGGGTCGGCGAGGAAAGCGCGCCGGTCGACGGCAAGGACCCGACCCGACGCTGGCTGGTCGATCCGTTAGACGGCACGACGAACTTTCTCCACGGCTTGCCGCATTGGGCGGTCTCGATCGCGCTGGAACACAAGGGCGAGGTGGTCGCGGGGGTGATTTTCGATGCCGCCAAGGACGAGATGTTCTTTGCCGAGAAGGGAGCGGGTGCCTGGATGAACGACACGCGGCTGCGGGTGTCGGGGCGCAGCAAGATGATCGAGAGCATCTTTGCGACCGGCTTGCCCTTTGGCGGACGGGCCGACCTGCCCAAGACGCTGAAGGACCTGGGGCGGCTGTTGCCGGCCTGCGCCGGGGTGCGGCGCTGGGGCGCGGCGGCGCTGGACATGGCCTATGTGGCGGCAGGTCGCTATGACGGTTTCTGGGAGCGTCGGCTGAATGCCTGGGACATGGCGGCTGGCGTCGTCATCGTGCGCGAGGCAGGTGGTTTGATCGAACCGATCCAACCGGGTGGAGATCTGCTGGGCGACGGCGAGGTCCTCTGCGCCAACGAGGCGATCTTCGACCAGTTCGCCAAGGTCATCCGGGGCTGAGAGCTTCAGAGCCGCGAGACCCCACGGGCTTGCAGAGATCTATTCGCGGGCGATCCAATATCCTGTTGTAAGGCGGCACTTCCAAACAGTTTTTGGGGTGTGCGATCGCGTGGAGCGGAGTCGCGGTTCAGCGGCGGGGCACGCGCGGGATGCGGCTTGGGCTGAAGCGATAGCGCGCTTCCGGATGGGGCGGGTGGCCTTCGGTGCGCAGCCAGAAGCGCGGACCGCCAAGCCGGAGCCAGAGGGGCGTCGCCAGAACGAGGCCGACGACGAAACCGCCCGCATGGGCCCAATAGGCGACCCCGCCAAGATCCGGGTCGGAGCCGAGCCCACCGATGAACTGCATGGCGAACCAGACCGCCAGCACGATCCATGCCGGAATCGTGAACACGCGGAAGTAGACGATCAGGATCAGCAGGATGTCGACGCGCGCCTTTGGAAACAACAGTAGGTAGCCACCCATGACTCCGGCGATCGCTCCCGAAGCGCCGACCATCGGCACCTGTGATTGCGGTGCGGTGGCGACCTGCAGCAGGCCCGCGCCAACCCCGCAGAGCAGGTAGAAGCCGAGGAACTTGTAGTGTCCCATCTTGTCTTCCAGGTTGTCGCCGAAAATCCACAGGAACAGCATGTTGCCGGCGAGGTGCATCCAGCCGCCATGCAGGAACATCGAACTGAACACGGTGTGTAGACCGTCGCCATAGCTGATGCGGATCGGGATCATAGCCCAGTCGATGAAGAGCTGGTTCATCACGCGCGGATTGTCCATCGCACCTGCGTAGCTGAGGAAGATCAGCACGTTGGCGGCGATCAATCCGTAGACGACGTAGGGCGTGCGGCCGGACGGGTTGTGGTCGCGGATCGGGAACATGCCGTGACGCTGGGCGCAAACCGGGGCGGGGTCAAGAGCCGTCGGAACGACCTCGCCCCGCGCCGGTTGGTCGTGCGTCCGCTCAGGCGTTGCCGCCCAGGAGGGCTGCGTTGCCACCGGCGGCCGTGGTATCGACGCAGACATGCCGTTCGCCCATGACGCGGGCGATGTCCGGCTGGCCGGGGATCAACGGTATGATCGGACCGTCGCGCCTGGCCAGCACCTGCTCGATATGGCGCGCGGTTTCGGCTTCGCCCCACCAGATCACGCCGCCCAGGTCGGAGAGTTCGCCGAGGCGACCGGGATCGATCTGCCCGTCGGGGACGATGGCCCGACCGCCGAGCGCAGTCACGGCTTCGGCCTGGGACTGGGCGGTGGCCTTGCCCGGCCCCATGCAGAGCAGGGGCGCGCGTGGCATCATCGACAGGCGGTTGGACTCGCCTGTCGGACCGGGCAGGGTCTGCGGCGGTGGGGCCTTTGGCGCGCGATTGGGAGCGGGCAGGGCGGTGGCGGGTTGATCCCAGGTGTCGCTGCTGCTCTGACGGTCCGGTGCGCAGAAGCGGGGCATGTAGTTCGGCCCGCCCGCCTTGGGACCGGTGCCCGAGAGGCCTTCGCCTCCGAAGGGTTGGCTGCCGACGATGGCGCCGATCTGGTTGCGGTTGACATAGATGTTGCCGGCGTGGATCGCCTCGGTCACGTGTTGCACGCGGTCGTCGATACGGGTGTGAAGCCCGAATGTGAGGCCATAGCCGGTGGCGTTGATGTCCCCGATGATTCGGTCCAGATCGCGCGCCTTGAAACGGGCGACATGCAGGATGGGGCCGAAGATCTCGCGCTCCAGATCCCCGATGCCGTTGATCGAGATTAGGGTCGGGCCGACGAATGTGCCGCCGGCGGGGGCGCGCAGTTCCTTGAGCACCCGGCCATTGACGCGGGCCCGGTCCACATGGCTCTTGATGCCGTCCAGAGCCTGCTGGTCGATGACGGGGCCGGAATCGGTGGCGAGGTTCCACGGATCGCCCAGCGTCAGCGCATCCATCGCACCCTTGAGCATGGTCAGCACGTCCTCGGCGACGTCATCCTGCAGATAGAGGCAGCGCAGGGCGGAACAGCGCTGGCCCGCCGACTGGAAGGCGCTTTCAACGATGGACTGAACGGCCTGTTCGGGCAGGGCGGTGCTGTCGACGATCATCGCATTCAACCCGCCGGTTTCCGCGATGAGCGGCGAACCGGGGACAAGGTTGTCGGCCATGGCGGCGCGGATCCTGAGCGCGGTGGCGGTCGAGCCGGTGAACGCGACGCCATTGACGCGCGCATCCGATGTGAGCGCCGCGCCGACTGCCCCACCGCCGGGCAGCAGTTGCAGGGCATCTTTCGGCACGCCTGCCCGGTGCAGGAGGGTGACGGCGAGATGCGCGATCAGCGGGGTCTGTTCGGCGGGTTTGGCCAGAACCGCGTTTCCGGTCGCCAGTGCAGCGGCGATCTGGCCCGTGAAGATCGCCAGTGGGAAGTTCCACGGGCTGATGCAGGTGAAGGTACCCGCAGGTGGGGCGTCGGGGATGTTGGCGGCGTAATAACGCAGGAAATCCACCGCCTCGCGCAGTTCGGCAACGCCGTCGAGCAGCGACTTGCCGGCCTCACGCGACAGGAGGGCGAAGATCTCACCGAAGTTCTCCTCGTAGAGATCCGCGGTGGCGTTGAGGATCGCGGTGCGGTCGGCCGCGGCGGCCGTCCAAGGCGCTGCCTGCGCCAACGCGGTTTCGATATCGGCGGTGCTGGTGGTCGCGACGGTGCCGACCCGTTGCCCGGTGGCGGGGTTGGTGACCGGGGTTTCATCTTCGGGCGCGGCTTGGCCTGCGATCAACGGAGCCGCTTGCCAGGAATGATCACGGAACGGATTGCGGGCGGCATTGATGGCGGCCAGTGTCGGGGCGTGGGTCAGGTCGAACCCGCGCGAGTTCGGGCGCTCTGGCAGGAACAACTCGGTTCCGGTGGGCAGGTGCGGCGCATCCGCTTTGATCGCCTCGAACGGATCGGCGGCCACCGTTTCCGGCGGCACGGTCTCGTCTACGATCTGGTTCACGAAGGAACTGTTGGCGCCGTTCTCAAGCAGGCGGCGGACGAGATAGGCCAGCAGGTCGCGATGGGCGCCCACGGGGGCGTAGATGCGGCATCGCGTGCGGTTCTGGGTCTTGACGATCTGGTGCAGCGCCTCGCCCATGCCGTGCAGGCGCTGGAATTCGTAGCTCGCCGGATCTTTTGCCATGTGCAGGATCGCGGCGACCGTGTGCGCGTTGTGAGTGGCGAACTGCGGGTAGATCCGGTCGGTCATGCCGAGCAGTTTGCGCGCGTTCGCGATATAGGAAATGTCGGTCGCAGGCTTGCGGGTGAAGACGGGGAACCCGTCCATGCCGTCGACCTGCGCCTGCTTGATCTCGGTGTCCCAATAGGCACCCTTGACGAGTCGCACCATGATCCGGCGGTCATTTCGTGTGGCCATGTCGTAAAGCGCGTCGATCACGGTGCCGGCGCGCGGCCCATAGGCCTGCACGACGATGCCGAACCCGTCCCAGCCGGCCAATGCCGGTTCGCTGATCACCGCGTCGATCACGTCGAGCGACAGGGCCAGGCGGTCGGCCTCTTCGGCGTCGATGTTCAGCCCCATGCCCGCCGATTTGGCCAGCAAGGCGAGCGAGCGCAGGCGTGGCACGAGGTCGGACATGACGCGGGCCTCCTGCGCGACCTCGTAACGGGGGTGCAGGGCCGACAGCTTGACCGAGATGCCCGGATTGGCGCGGATATCGTCCGCGGTGCAGGCGGTGGCGATGGCGGTGATGGCGCGGGAGTAGGACAGGTGATAGCGCGACGCGTCGGCCTCGGTGCGGGCGGCCTCGCCAAGCATGTCATAGCTGTAGGTATAGCCCTTTTCCTCCATTCCTGCGGCGCGTTTCATCGCCGAGGTGATGGATTCGCCCAGAACGAACTGGCGGCCCATTTCCTTCATCGCGCGCCCGACAGCGGTGCGGATCACCGGTTCGCCCAGCCGTTTGACCGCGCTCCGCAGGGCGCGCACCGGGCTGGCGCGGTCGTCATCGAGCACCTTGCCGGTCAGCATCAAGGCCCAGGTCGAGGCGTTGACCAGCGAGGATGCGGAATGGCCGAGGTGCTTGCCCCAATCGCTCGGTGCGATCTTGTCCTCGATCAGCGCGTCGATCGTATCGGCATCCGGCACGCGCAGCAGCGCCTCCGCGAGACACATGAGTGCGATGCCCTCGTCGGTCGAGAGCCCGTACTCGGCGAGAAAGACTTCCATCAGCCCCGGTGCGGCGCTGCCGCGGATGCTGCGCACCAGGTCGGCCCCGGCAGCGCAGATCGCGGCGCGATCGGCTGCGCTCAAGTCGGCCTGCGCGATCAGCGTCTCGATCACGGCGGCTTCGTTGGCATATTTCCCGGTGTCGATACGGGTGCGCAGGTCGGGGGTGTCGATCATGTCTGGTCTCCGGTTTGTTCGGCCAGTATATACGTCAAATCGAGGGCGTTTGTCCTGAATCTGGAAAAACGGTAGCCTTTCGGACCGTAGTTGAAAGGATTTTCAATGCAAGACGACTGGGGTGCGCTTGACCGGTTCGACCGCAAGATCCTCGCCATTCTGGCCGAGGACGGGCGCATCAGCATCGCAGACCTCGCGCGGCGCATCGGGCTGAGCAAATCGCCGACGCAAGCGCGGTTGCGGCGACTGGAAAGCGACGGCGTCATCACCGGCTATAGGGCATTGATCGATCCGATCCGGCTGGGTCTGGATCACGTTGCTTTTGTCGAAGTGCGCCTGAACGACACGCGCGAAGCGGCATTGGCTGCCTTTAATGCGGCGGTCGCGAAGATCGGTGAAATCGAGCAGGTGCACCTGATTGCCGGCAATTTCGACTACCTGATGAAGGTGCGCACCCGGTCAATGACCGAGTATCGCATTGTTCTGGCTGAAAAAATATCGACCCTGCCGCATGTCTCGGGCACCTCGACCTATGTGGCGATGCAGGCGGTCAAGGAGGATGCCTCGTTGGGACCACTTGGAAATGTGGCTTGACCGGGACGACGATCACGTCAGCTTTGACGTCATGGTTCGTTTCATTTTCGCCGTGGCCGTCGCGCCCCTCCTGTTCGCCACCCCGCTCTGGGCGGACGGCTGTCCCACCGCGCCCGATCACTCCGACCGGTTGGACGCGTTGATCGCTCAGGTTCAGGCCGCCGGGTCGGATGCCGAGGCGCGGGATCTGTCCAACCGGATGTGGGCGCTGTGGGCGGATGCCCCGGACGAGCCGTCGCAGGCGATGCTGGACCAGGGGATGTCGCGCCGGTCGTCATATGACTATCTCGGCGCGCTCAAGGCGTTCGATCGGTTGGTCGACTACTGCCCGCACTATGCGGAAGGATACAACCAGCGGGCCTTCGTGAACTACCTGCGGCACGATTTCGCGGCCGCGCTGCCCGATCTGGACAAAGCCATCGAGTTGTCGCCCAAACACGTCGCCGCGATCGCCGGTCGGGCGTTGACATTGCTGGGCCTGAACCGGATCGACGAGGCGCGGGCCGAGCTTGACCGGGCGCTGGCCCTGAACCCCTGGCTTTCCGAGCGCGGTTTGGCGGCGCCGGGCGGGCCGCTCGCGCCCCCCGGCGAGGATATCTGACCTTTTGCCGGCACGGGTGCCTTGCGGCTGTCGGTCGAACCCGTCACTGTCCCGGCGCAACACTGGGATGCAGGACGATGCCCGATGACCGCACATGACCCCGCTCTGGACGCGCTGATCGCATGTCCGGCCTGCGACGCCCTGCATCGTGACGCCGAGGTGCCGGTCGGGGAACAAGCGCGGTGTCGGCGCTGTCACACCGTTCTCATGGCCCCGCGTGAAGGGGCGATGACGCAGATCGTCATGCTGTCGGCCACCGCGCTGATGCTGATGGTCGCGGCGGTGTTCTTTCCGTTTCTCAAGCTGAACGTCGCCGGACTTGAGCACAGCAGTTCCGTGATCGACGCCGTTCTGGCCTATTCCGACGGGTTGCTGGTGCCGCTGTCGGTGGCTCTGGCGGCGCTGATCGTGATCCTGCCGGCGGTGCGGCTGATCGCCGTGATCTATACGGTCGGGCCGATGATGACCGGCTACGCGCCGCTTCCGGCGGCGGAAAAGGCGTTTCGGCTGGCCAATGCGCTCAAGCCCTGGGCGATGGCCGAGGTGTTCATCGTTGGCGTCGCGGTGGCGCTGGTCAAGGTGGCGGGGCTGGCCACGGTGTCGATGGGTCCCGCGTTCTGGGCCTTCGTCGCACTGGTGCTGGTGACGACGTTGAAGGACACCTTCATGTGCAAGCTTACCGTCTGGAAAACTCTGGAGACCCGCCGTCAATGAGCGATGCGACGATCCAGACCGCGCGGGATGCGGGCCTCGTGGCCTGCACGCAATGCGGCCGCGTGCACGGGGCGCAGGAAACCATGTGCGTACGCTGCGGCGCGGCGCTGTCCAGCCGGGACGAGACCAGTCTGCAACGGGTCTGGGCGTGGTGGTTCGCAGGGCTGATCTGCTACATTCCGGCCAATATCTACCCGATGCTCAAGACCTCGACTTTCGGAAGCGAGCTCGACAACACGATCATCGGCGGTGTGATCGAACTGATCGACTACAAGAGCTATGGCGTCGCGTTCATCGTCTTCTTCGCGTCGGTCGTGATTCCGATCAGCAAGTTCCTCGCCATCGCCTATCTCGCCTACAGCGTGCAGTATCCCACGACTCTTCCGGGAAAAGTGCGTCAGCATCTTTACGAAACGGTCGAGTTCATCGGGCGCTGGTCGATGATCGACGTCTTCGTGGTGGCCATCCTGTCGGCGCTGGTGCAGTTCAATTTCATCGTCAATATCCACCCGGGAATCGCCGCCGTTTCGTTCGCCTTATCGGTTGCATTCACCATGCTTTCCGCCCAAAGCTTCGATTCCAGACTGATCTGGGACGCGGATGAGGACCGCCGAACATGACCGACATGCCGCAACCGGCAGAGATGGAACGGCGACCGCGCAAACCCTCGCCCTGGCGGAACCTGTCGGTTGTTTGGCTGGTGCCGGTCCTGGCGCTGGTGGTATCGCTCGGTATCGCATGGCGCACCTATGCCGACCGTGGTCAACTGATCGAGATCGAGTTCCAGAACGCCGCCGGGGTGAAGGCGGGTGAGACCACGCTGCACTACCGCGACGTGATCATCGGCACGGTCGAGAATGTCGGCTTCACGGAGGATCTGGAGAAGGTTCTGGTGTCGGCGCGGGTCGACAACAACATCGTGCCGTTCCTGAACGAAACCGCCCAATTCTGGGTGGTGCGTCCGGAGGTCACGGCGCAGGGAGTGTCGGGCCTGTCCACGGTCCTGTCCGGCGTCTACATCGAGGGCACCTGGGAAAAGACCGGCGGGCCCGCGCCGGATCGCTTCCAGGGGCTGGACCAGCGGCCGCTGGTCGACGTGACGGACGAGGGCACACGGGTTACCCTGACAACGCAGGATGGCACGGTGACGTCGGCAGGCACGCCCGTCTTTTACCGTGGCGTGCAGGTCGGACGGACCGAGGCACCGCGGCTGGACGAGTCAGGTTCGGTGGTAATGGTCGAAGCCTTCGTCGAGGCGCCGCATGACCGTCTGCTGACCACGGCAACGCGGTTCTGGGACAACTCCGGCTTCTCGGTCTCGCTCGGCGCGGATGGGCTGACATTGGACGTCGGCAGCTTTGCCGCGCTGCTGAGCGGGGGCATCTCGTTCAACACCTTCTTCGATGGGGGGCGGCCGGTCGAAGCCGGTCATATCTACGAGCTTTACGTCGATCAGGACTCGGCCAAGACGAACGCCTTCTCGCGCGTCTCGGGCAATACCGTGACATTGGCGACGGTGTTCCAGGGCGGCGTATCGGGCCTGACGAGTCCGGCGGAAGTGCGATACGAAGGTCTGAAGATCGGCGAGGTGCGCAGCGTTTCCGCTTTCGTGACCGGCGAGGGGAACGACATGGAGGTCAGTCAGCAGGTGCTGCTGGAGATTGATCCCGAGTTGATGGGCCTGCCCGCAAATTCCGGTCTCGAGGATGTGCTCGATCTGCTGTCCCCGGCGGTCGACGAGGGGCTGCGCGCGCGGCTGGAGTCGGCAAACCTGCTCGGATCGACACTGATCGTGGAATTGGCCAAGGTCGAAGGTGCCGGTCCCGCGTCGCTGGACAGGACGGCGGACCCCTATCCGGTGATCCCGAGCGTGCCGTCGAATGTGCAGGACATAAACGCGACGCTGGAAGGCGTGTTGAAGCGCGTGAACGGTCTCAGGATCGAGGAGCTGATCCAGCAGGCCACCAGCACGCTGGCGAGCATAGAGACAGTGGCAACAGGCTCCGAGATCCAGACGATTCCCAAGGCGGTAGTCGACCTGATCGAGGATGCCCGCGCGCTGGTGAACAGCGAGGCAGCCAAGGCGTTGCCGGGAGAAGCGCTCGATGCGTTGGCCGATTTGCGCATCACCATCGACAGGGTGAACAGCGACGGGGTGATCGCAAAGCTGTCTTCGACCCTTGCCAGTGCCGACGCAGCGATGGCGAACCTGTCCACCGCGTCGGATGAATTGCCGGCGCTGGTCGCGGACCTGCGCGAGGTGGCTGCGGAAGCGCGCGATCTGCCGGCGCGCGAATTGGTGGAGTCGGCGACCGAGTTCCTCAACGGTGCCGACGCGCTGATCGACTCCGAGGAAACCCGCGCCATTCCGCCCGCGCTGACCGCGGCACTTGAGCAGTTGCGCGGCCTTCTGGCCGAATTGCAGACAGGCGGCGCGATCGAGAACACCAACGCGGCGCTGGCCTCGGCCCGCTCGGCGACTGAGTCGCTCGAAAGGGCGACCGCGGACCTGCCATCGCTGACGGCTCGGCTGGAATCTCTGGTCGCGCGCTCGGAAGATCTGATATCGGCTTATGGGGCGCGGTCGGACTTCAACTCCGAGACGCTGTCGATGCTGCGCGAGATCAGCGCCGCTGCGCGCACGGTGACGTCGCTCGCCCGCTCGCTCGAGCGTAGCCCCAACTCCCTTCTGTTCGGAAAGTGACCCCGCCATGACCGCTTCCTTCCGCCTGACTCTCGGCCTGCTGTCGGCGCTGGCGCTGACGGCCTGCGGAGACCCCGCCGCGCGGTACCTGCTGGAGCCGCCTACCGCGCAGGAGCGGATGCGGCTGCCGGTGTCCACGATCGAACTGCGCGAAGTGACCCTTCCTGTCTATGCGTCAGGATCCGAGATCATGCTGCAGGGCGAAGACGGTGCCTTGCGCCCGTCCGACAACGCGGTCTGGGCGGACGATCAGGTGCGCGCAGTCACGCTGTCTCTCGCGCGCGACATCGAGGCGGTTTCGACCGCGACCGCCGCGGCCGAACCCTGGCCGTTGATCGACTCGCCGCAGGTGCGCGTCGAGGTGCGTATAGATCGGATGGTGGCGCAGACCGATGGTGTATTCCGCATGTCCGGCCAGTTCGCCATCGCGTCGCCTGGAGGTGCGGTGCGGGAAACGCTGAATCGGTTCGACATCGCGCAACCGATGGCCGCGGGAACGCCGACCGCGATCGCCGATGCCACGAGCGCAGCGATCACGACCCTCGCCCGACAAATCGCCAATCGGCTGAGCCGCTAGCGGTCAATCCGCCGTTGAGTAGCCCCTCGGCCTGTTCTAAGAACGGAACGCTTGCGGGCGTGATGGAATGGTAGACATATCGGACTTAAAATCCGAAGGCCTTGTGCCGTGTGGGTTCGAGTCCCACCGCCCGTACCACTTCAAGGTAAACTGGCGCCGAGACGGTTTCGACCGGAACGCATGGCGACCCGATTCACCTCAATCTTTTCGAAGCGCATCAAATGGGTTGGACATCATTTCCGATTTGGCGAAAGGTGATGTCTGGGACGGTCAAGGCCTTTGACCATTCGCGGATACGGACATGCGACATTTTCTTTTTGCAGTCTTCGCCCTTTTGCTGAGCGTGGGCGGGTTTCTTCTGCCCGCTGGCGCGTGGGCGCAGGACGCAGTCGCCCCCAACGCGTGTGTGCCTCCGAGCTATCGCAACGACGTACGTCCAGACCCGGACGGTGAACCGACCGAGGTGACGATCGGCATGCTGATCGCGGACCTTGTCGCGATCAGCGACGTGGACCAGTCGATTTCCGTCGATGTGGTCCTGCGGATGCGCTGGACCGACCCGCGTCTCGCCGCTTACGAGGGCTGCAAGCTGCCGATCAGCGCAATCTGGTTTCCCGAGCTGATCCTCAAGAATTCCGGCCGGATGTTCTCCCGCTGGCCCGAGACCGTGAGCATCGAGGAGGGCGGGCGTGTCACCTACCAGCAGCGGGTATCGGGATCGTTCTCGACCTACCACAAGCTCGAAGGATACCCTTTTGACCCGGTCGAAATCTCATTGCGTTTCTACCCGTTGGACTGGAGCATCGAGAAACTGGTCTTCAAGGACGATCCGGGTTTCACCGGGTCGGCTCCGCTTCTGAACATTTCGGATTGGCGCCTGTTGTCGGTCGAGGCGGCGGTGCAGACCCAGGATATCAACGGGTTTCACCAGACCCGGGCCAGCTATGAATTGAAAATCACGGCAGCTCGATACACCAGCTACTACTTCTGGAAGATCATGTTGCCGATCTCGATGATCGTCGTGATGTCCTGGTTCGCCTTCTGGATCGACCCCAAGGAATTCGGCACCCAGATCGGTCTGTCCGCCACCTCGGTCCTGACCATGGTCGCCTTCATCTTCGCGACCACGAACCTGCTGCCGCGCCTTGGATACTTCACGATGCTCGACAAGTACGTCGCCGCGTCCACTGTGTTTGTCTTCATCGCACTGTTCCAGTCGCTGGCGACCGGCTACATGACGTCGCAAGGGCGACACGCTCTGGCGCTGCGGCTCGACCGGATCAGCCGCGTCGTCTTTCCGCTGGGCTTCATCGTCACCTGCGTGATGTTCTATACCGCCCTGGTCTGAGCCGGCGTGCGATCCGCCGCACGCCGGCATCAGCTTCATGATCAGAGAGCGATCTTGCCGCCGCCCTGCCGTGTGACCACGACCACCGAGGGGCGCGGCGGCATCGCCGGGTCGAAATCGGGCCAGCGGGTCGCCGGGTCCTCGAACACCGAGTCGCGCTCGAATCCCTTGAAGTCCTTGGTGCCGTCGGTGCCCGGATGCTGCACCGCCAGGAACAGCGTCTCGTTGTCGGCGGTGAAGTAGGGGCCGCACAGCTCGCCGCCGATCGGGCAGCGAAAGAACAGCTGCGAATGCCCGCGCAGATCGCCTTCGGTTTCCAGCGCATAGAGCCCGTCGGACTTGCCGGTCTTGGCCCAGCTGCTGCCCTGGTCGGTACTGATCCAGAGACGCCCGTCGGCGTCGATGGCGCAGTTGTCGGGCGAGCCGAACCAGCCGTTCTCGCTGGTTTCCGGGTTCCACTGGGCGCCGACCTCGGCGATCGATGGATCGCCGCACTTGACGAGGATCGACCAGGTGCCCCGGGGTGCGGCGGGATCGCCGCCGTCTTCCTTGATCTCGATGATATGGCCAAAGCTGCTTTCCGGGCGGGGATTGGCGGCGTTGACCTCGTCAGCCTTGCGACGGGTGTTGTTGGTCAGCATGACATAGGCGGTGCCGTCCCCGCGCGGCTGCACGTCCTCGGGACGGTCCATCGGAGTTGCGCCGAGGGCATCCGCCGCGAGGCGCGTGTCGATCAGAACATCGGCTTGGCCGGCAAAGCCGTTCTCGGCGGTCAGCGGCCCTTCGCCATGCACCAGCGGCATCCAGGTGATGCTGCCATCCTCGTCGAACCGTGCGACGAACAGCGTGCCATCGCTCAGCAGGGCGGAGTTTGCGGAGCGGTCATCGGACACGGTGCCGGTCGAGACATACTTGTAGAGATAGTCGAACCGGTTGTCGTCGCCGGAATAGACCACCAGGTGTCCGTCCGGCGATATCGTGGTCTCCGCGCCCTCGTGGCGGAAACGGCCGAGCGCGGTGTGCTTGACGGGTTTCGCGCTCGGATCCATCGGGTCGACCTCGACGATCCAGCCCCAGCGGTTGGGCTCGTTCGGTTCCTTGTCGATGTTCCAGCGGTCGTGGAACTTGCCCCACGCGTACCAAAGTCCCGGCACTCCATATCGCTTGAGGCTGTCCGCATGATCATGCGCCGAGACATCGGGTTTGCCGTCTGCGTCCATGACCTCGGTCCAGAAGTAGCCGTGGAAGTTCTCTTCGGCCATCAGGTAGGTCCCCCAGGGCGTCATGCCGCCGGCGCAGTTGTTGACGGTGCCGATCACGGTCATGCCTTCGGGGTCGGCGTTCGTCTTCATCCGCTCGTGACCGGCGGCGGGGCCGCTGATCGTCATCTCGGTATCGAGCGGTGTGATGCGCCGGTTCAACGCGCTGTCGCGCACCAGCGCCCATTTCCCGTCCTCGCCGCGGGCGATCTCGACCACCGTGCCGCCATGCGCGGCCATCTCGATGTCCACCAACTCCTGCATCATGCCGGCGAACTCCTGCCGGTCCTGCCGACCGAGACCCGGAAACATCACCTCTTCGTTGGTGTATTCGTGGTTGACGCAGAGCACGCCGCGCGTGCCCTCGTCGTTCAGGGGCCAGAAGCCGACATAGTCGTTGTTGTAGCCGAACTGCTTGAGCTGGGCCGCAGCGGTCTGGTTCATCACGTCGAATTCGGGCGCGTCCGCGGTGATCGGGTCCCCCCAGCGCAGCAGGATATCGGCGTCATAGCCTTCGGCGATATGGTGGGTTTCGTCGTTGCCAGCGGTCAGTTCCTTGAACTTGTAGCGGCTGCCGGTCGCGGCAGCGGCCTGCCGCGGCGCGATCATCGCCGAGGTGCCGAACAGCGCCGTTGTTGCCGAAACGCCGAGAAACCCGCGCAGAACGTCGCGGCGGCCATAACGGGCGTTGATGACGTCTCCGATGGTGCGGCCGAGATGCGGGTTGGTCGGGATGTCGTCGAAGGCCTCGAACGCCTCCGCCTTGTTGCCGATTTCGGGGTCGGACAGAATGCTTTTGCGATCCATGGGGTTGCTCCTCAGCGAGTAGAAGGGAAATACCAACTTCAGCTAATGCGCGCGGTGTAACAGGCACATGAAACCGGGCCCCGCACAGGCCCGATCGAAGGTGAGTCACTCCGCCGGGGAGAACCCTTCGATCAATTGCCGCAGCCCGAAGGCCGCGCCCGCGAAAATCGCGAGACACGTGACCGGGGCGCTGATGGCGAGCAGGCTGAACGCGGACAGCCCCTGACCGACCGTGCAGCCCATGGCGATCACCGCACCGGCGCCCATGATGGCCGCGCCGATGATCTGGCGGCGCAGTTCACGCGGGTCCTCGCACGCCTCCCAACGGAAATGTCCCTTGATCAGCGAGCCGACGAAGGCGCCGATCCAGACCCCGGCGACCGAGCCCACCGCGAAGGAGACAGGGCGTGCGCTGCCGGTCATGGCATAGAGGATGGTTTCGCCGACCGGGGCGGAAAAGCTGTGCGATACGACGGGCAGCGCCTCGAACCCGGTGCGCGCGACCCAAGCGGTGCCGGCCCAACCCGACACGATGGCGAGGCCCACGACCACGGACCAGATCACCGCTCTCGGATCAGTTCGAAACGACGAGGACATGAGCGTCAGCGCGCAGATCGTGAGGCCGAGCGCGATGCCGATGCCCGCAACGGGCAGCCCGGTCAGCGCGGCGGCATGATGGGCCAGACCCGGTGGTGTATCCGTGGTCACCGGTGCCTGGTGGAACAGCAGATCGCGTAGCGGGGCGAGCGGGCCGGCAAGCACCACATAGGTCGACACGCCCATCACCAGCACGATCACGAAGGAGCGCAGATCGCCCCCGCCCAGACGCGCGATCGCGCCATAGCCGCAATTGCCCGACAGGGCCATGCCATAGCCGAACATCAGCCCGCCGACGATCGAGGCCATCGGCATCCAGCGGATTGAAAGATAGAAGCTGTCGGTGCCGGCCAGGAGCCCGGAGCCGATCAACGCGAAGCTGCCAAACACCGCCACGCCGATCGCCATCGCCCACATGCGCAACCGCACGTCGCTGCCGCCATAGAGCAGGTCTTCGATCGCGCCGAGCGTACAGAACCGTCCGAGCCGTGCCGCCAGCCCCAGCAGAACGCCGCCGAACATCCCGATCAAGGCGACGGCATGGCTGTCGGTCAGAACGGCATGCATTGCGGACTCCTCCCAGCTCCGCCTGCATCTTGCGCCGGGGCGGCCATTCGATCAAGTCACGATCAGGAGGCTTCCTCGTTCGCGCAGAACAGCTCGTAGACGACTTCGAGGATGCGGCGGGGCCGGTCGTCGGCGAGCCGGTAGTAGATCGCCTTGCCATCGCGGCGCGGAACGACAAGCCCTTCAAGACGAAGCCGCGACAATTGCTGCGATACGGCCGCCTGCCGCGCCGACAGCAGTTCCTCGAGCTCGGTCACCGATTTCTCCCCGGTGACGAGATGACAGAGAATCATCAGCCGGCCTTCGTGGCTGATCGCCTTGAGGAAGTTCGAAGCCGTGGTCGCGTTTTCGACCATCGCGTCGAGTTCGTCTTCGGCCATGTCTGGGGTAAACCGGGGAAGAGCCATGCGGGCGAATCCTGCTGCTGCGATCGCTTCAGAACGCGATCTGGTCTTCGATTGCGGCGATGCCGGCTTCGGCGCAGACATCGTCCAGTTCGGGGCCGGGTGCACCGGATACGCCGATTCCGGCAACGATGGAACCGCCACCTTCATAGACCACCAGCCCGCCGCCAAGCGGCAAGGCTTCGCTAAGATGCCGGATGCCCGAGGCGGTTTCACCTGCCTGGGTCGATTCGGCGAGCTCGGTCGTCGAGGTGCGGAAGCTGACGGCGGTCCAGGCCTTGCGGCGCGAGGTTTCATAGACATGGACCCCGGCGAACCGGTCGCGCACGAACACCTGCGGAATGCCGAACCGGTCCACCACGGTCACACCCACTTGGTAGCCGGCGTCGCGACAGGCGATCATCGCGGCTTCGGCCATGGTCTGCGCCACTTCCGGTTTCAGGACCTGGAAATCGACGAAGGCGCCGTCGTCCTGTGCGGCGGCCGGCAAGGCCAGGGCCGCGGTGGCGAGGCTAATCGCTGCGATCCGTTTCATCCGTTCTCTCCCTTGTAATCCGTGTGGTCAATCAACAGCTTGTTCAATACAGGCCAGAAGAACTGCTCGCCGGGATAGCCTTCGAGCCGCGCGATCTCGCGTCCGTCCTGCACGACCAGGAAGGTCGGCGTGAAGGTGACGCGGCGCTGCACCTCGAGATCCTCGGGCATCGCGCGCAGGTCCACCCGCCTGAGAGGCGCATAGGCGCCTTCGCTGGTTTTCGGATAGGCGGGGGCGATTTCGGCATTCCAGCGGGCGCACCATTCGCAGCCGCGCTGTTCGACCATAACGAGTTCGGTCGCCCAGGCGAGGCCCGTCGCCGATATCAGAACCAGCAGGCCCAGGACCGGCCCGAGAGCGGCCCTGCAAAGAAATCGCAGATTGGACATGCTGTCCCCGTTGACGTTGTCATATCGCACAACGTAATCTGAATATGTGAATGATTCAAGCTTTTGACTCTGAGTCGGCTTGAAGAACGGAACGTCAGGAGAAACTCGGGATGCTGGAAGTATCGCTCGTCGGCGCGGCATTCGCGGGTCTTCTCAGTTTCTTCACCCCGTGCATCCTGCCGATGGTGCCGTTCTACCTGTCCTACATGGGCGGGTTGTCAATGGCGGAGTTGCGCGGCGACGGAGCGATCGCTCCCGGCGCGCAGCGGCGCCTCGTCGTGTCGGCGCTGTTCTTCGCTCTGGGCGTGACCACGATCTTCATGCTGCTGGGCATGGGGGCGACGGCGCTGGGGCAGGCCTTCGGGCAGTATCTCGAACCGCTCTCCTATGTCGCGGCAGCGATCCTGGTGGTCTTCGGGCTGCACTTCCTGGGTGTCATCAAGGTGCCCTTGCTCTATCGGGAGGCGCGGCTCGAGAGCAAGGCCGAGGCCAGTACCGTGCTGGGCGCCTACCTGATGGGCCTTGCCTTTGGCTTCGGCTGGACGCCTTGCGTCGGTCCCGCGCTGGCCTCTATCCTGATGATCGCCAGCGGCATGGGCGACATCTGGCGCGGGGCGCTGCTGCTGTTCGTCTATGGCGTCGGGATGACCGCGCCCTTCATCCTGGCCGCCTTCTTCGCCAAGCCGTTCCTGGCCTGGGTGCAGCGACACCGCGCCGCCTTTGCCTGGGTCGAAAAGGGCATGGGGGTCATGCTGATCCTGTTCGCGGTTCTGATCGTGACCGGTGGCGTCAACCTGATCGCACAGGCGATGATCGATTGGTTTCCGGGATTCACGTCTCTGGGTTAATCTGGACATACAGGAAGGGAGGATATCATGAGACACTGGATCGCAACCGCTTTCGCGGTGGCCTTGGCCTGGCCGGTCGCAGCGGCGCAGCTGGGAGATGACGGGCTGCACAAGACCCCGTGGATGCGCGACACGTTCAAGGACCTGCGCGAGGACCTCGCCGAAGCAAACGCAGAGGGCAAACGCCTGGTCCTGTTCTTCGAGCAGCGCGGCTGCATCTACTGCACCAAGATGCACGAGGAGGTCTTTCCCGATCCCAAACTGACGCAGCTGATCGAGGACAAGTTCTTCGTCGTCCAGCTCAACCTGCACGGCGATGTCGACGTGACCGATTTTGACGGCGAAACGCTCAGCGAGAAGGACATGGCCCGCAAGTGGAACCTCCTGTTCACGCCGACGATTCTGTTCCTTCCGGAATCGGTCGCCGAGGGGCAGACCGCGCAACAGGCAGCGGTCGCGGTGATGCCCGGGGCCTTTGGTGTGGGCACCACGACCGACATGTTCACTTGGGTCGCAGAAAAGCGGTACGAGCTTGATAACGGGGAAGATTTCCAGCGGTATCATGCTCGTCGCATTCAGGAACGGTCGAACGGCAGCACCGACTGATCGCGCTCTCAGGACATGAATAATTCACAATCGTGAATTTGTTGTTGCGTTCTGAGGCGACCGTGTCCTACGGTATGCCAAGCTACGAAAGCCGCAGCAGGCGGCAGTCATGGGAGGGAACATGAAGCTGACGAAACTCACATTGGCAGCGGCGCTGCTGGCCGGACCGGCCATCGCCGAAGAGATCATGCCGGTGGATGTCGCCTATGTGGATGGCGCGATCGAATCCTCGTTGACCGGGATGCCCGGTGATGCGGCGAACGCGCCCGCGATCATGGACAAGGGTGCGGGCAACTGCATCGCCTGCCACGCCGTAAGCGCGCTGAGCGACATTCCTTTCCACGGCGAGGTGGGCCCGCCGCTCGACGGCGCCGGCAGCCGCTGGAGCGAGGCCGAGCTTCGCGGCATCGTCGCAAATGCCAAGATGACCTTCGAAGGATCGGTGATGCCGTCCTTCTACAAGAACGACGGGTTCACCCGGCCGGGCGACGGGTACACCGGCAAGGCCGCCAGCGGCCCGGTGCAGCCGTTGCTGACTGCACAGCAGGTTGAAGACGTTGTCGCATTCTTGATGACGCTGAAGGACGAGTGACGCGCAGCGCGTCACAGGACAAACAGGAGACAAGAGATGGAATTCTCACGACGCGAAACACTGGCCCTGGGATTGGGAGCCGCGGCGATGACGGTGCTGCCGTTCCGCGCTTATGCCTCTCTGACGGACGAGGCGATTGCCGCCTTCACCGGCGGGGCCGACATGGCCGATAGCGGGGTCGACCTGATCGCCCCGGAAATCGCCGAGAACGGCAACACGGTTCCGATCGAAGTGTCCGCCCCGGGCGCGGCCGCGATCATGGTGCTGGCCACCGGCAACCCGACGCCGGCCGTCGCCACGTTCAATTTCGGACCGCTGTCCGCAAGCCAGTCGGCATCGACCCGGATCCGGCTCGCCGGCACGCAGGACGTCGTCGCGATCGCCAAGATGGCCGACGGCAGCTTCGCGCGCGCGACGTCGACCGTGAAAGTGACAATCGGAGGTTGCGGCGGCTGATCGGCCGACCGTCACCCACCTGAGATCAAGGAGAGTTTAGAAATGGCATCTGGTGTAAAGCCCCGCGTCAAGGTCCCGAGTTCCGCCGCCGCAGGCGAAGCGGTCACGATCAAGACCCTGATCAGCCACAAGATGGAAAGCGGCCAGCGCAAGGACAGCGATGGCAACGTGATCCCGCGTTCGATCATCAATCGCTTCACCTGCGATTTCAACGGTCAGAACGTTGTCGATATCAAGATGGAACCCGCGATTTCCACGAACCCGTACTTCCAGTTCGAGGCCACCGTCCCGGAAGCCGGCGACTTCGCCTTCAAATGGTATGATGACGACGGGTCTGTCTATGAAGACAACAAGTCCGTCACCATCGCGTAAGGCCGGACAACAGGGAGGGACACGGATATGAAAAAGAGAACGGCGACGACATCGCTGACATGGCTGGCCTTGGCGTCGGTTTCACTGGCCGCGCCCGCGTTCGCGGACGAGGACGCCGCTCTGGTCGTCAACGGCGAGATCGAGATGGTCACGGAAACCGAGGCCCCGGCGCATCTCGACGGAGCGCTGTCGACCATCCGCTCCGGGTGGACCTTCCGCACGTCGGAAACGCAAGCCTTGCAGATGGACGACTTCGACAACCCGGCGATGGTCTTCGTCGACCAGGCGGCGGAAGCGTGGAACACCGCGGATGGCAGCGAGGGCAAGTCCTGCGCCTCCTGTCATGAAGGTGCGGAAACGATGACCGGTCTGCGCGCATCGATGCCCAAGTGGAACGAGGCGGCGGGCGAAGTCTGGACCATGGAGATGTACATCAACGACTGCCGCGAAAAGCGCATGGGAGCCGAGCCCTGGGGCTGGAAAGCGCAGCCGATGCTGAACATGACGGCCCTGATCGGGGCGCAATCGCGCGGTTTGCCCATGAACGTCGCCATCGACGGCCCGGTGCAGGAGACCTGGGAAAAGGGCAAGGAAATCTACTATACCCGCTACGGTCAGCTCGAGCTGAGCTGCGCGAATTGTCACGAAGATAACTATGACAACTACATCCGCGCCGACCACCTCAGCCAGGGCCAGACCAACGGGTTCCCGGTCTATCGCCTGAAGCAGGCGAACCTGATCGCTGTCCACAACCGCTTCAAGGGCTGCATCCGCGACACCATGGCCGAGACGTATTCCGAAGGTTCGCCCGAATTCGTCGCGCTTGAGCTTTATGTCGCGAGCCGCGGCAATGGCCTGACGGTCGAAACCCCGGCCGTCCGCAACTGATCCCGACCCGCGCCGCTTCGGTGGCGCGGGTTTTTCGGATCTATCGCATGCATACATGCGAATATAAATTTGGATACAGGAAAGAACGATCTCATGATCTCACGCCGTGATTTTTTGCAGGTGTCGATGGCCGCTTCGGCTCTTGTCGGCGCATCGGGCTTTGGCAACTGGGCGCGGCTGGCCGCGCAACAGGCCCTGACGCAAGATCAATTGCTGGAGTTCGACACCTTCGGCAATGTCAGCCTTATCCATGTGACCGATATTCACGCGCAGCTGAAACCGATCTATTTCCGCGAGCCCGAGATCAATATCGGCGTCGGCGAGAACAAGGGCGCGGTGCCCCATGTCACCGGCGCAGAGTTCCGCAAACTCTACGGGATCGAGGACGGCAGTCCTTCGGCCTATGCGCTGACCTACAACGATTTCTCGGCGTTGGCGCGGGAATACGGTCGGGTCGGCGGGCTCGATCGGGTCGCCACGGTCGTCAACGCGATCCGCGCCGCACGCCCTGACGCGCTGTTGCTGGATGGCGGCGACACCTGGCACGGCAGCTACACGTGCTACCACACCGCCGGTCAGGACATGGTCAACGTGATGAACGCGCTCAAGCCCGATGCGATGACCTTCCACTGGGAATTCACCCTCGGCTCCGCGCGGGTCGCCGAACTGGTCGAAAGCCTGCCGTTCGCTGCGCTCGGCCAGAACATCTTTGACGCCGAGTGGGACGAACCCGCCGAGATGTTCAAGCCTTACAAGTTCTTCGAGCGCGGCGGCGTCAAGATCGCGGTGATCGGGCAGGCATTCCCCTACATGCCGATCGCCAACCCGGGCTGGATGTTCCCCGAGTACAGCTTTGGCATTCGTGACGAGCACATGCAGGCAATGGTCGACGAGGTTCGCGCCGAGGGCGCCGAACTGGTCGTCTGCCTATCGCATAACGGGTTCGACGTCGACAAGAAGATGGCCAGCGTGGTCAAGGGCATCGACGTGATCCTGTCGGGTCACACCCATGACGCGCTGCCCGAACCGGTGCTGGTGGGCGAGACGATCATCGTGGCGTCGGGGTCGAACGGGAAATTCGTCAGCCGCGTCGATCTGGATGTGCGCGACGGGCGGATGATGGGGTTCCGCCACAAGCTGATCCCGATCTTCTCGGATGTGATCGCGCCCGATCCGGCCATGACCGCCCTGATCGACGAGCAGCGCGCGCCCTATGCGGACCAGCTTTCGGAAGTGATCGGCCAGACCGACAGCCTGCTGTACCGACGCGGAAACTTCAACGGGTCCTGGGACGACCTGATCTGCGACGCGCTGATTTCCGAGCGCGAGGCCGACATCGCGATGAGCCCCGGCGTGCGCTGGGGACCATCGATCCTGCCCGGCCAGGACATCACGCGCGAGGATATCTGGAACGTGACGTCTATGACCTATGGCAAGGCGTATCGGTCGGAAATGACCGGCGATTTCATTAAGGTGATCCTCGAAGACGTGGGCGACAACATCTTCAACCCCGATCCCTACTACCAGCAGGGCGGCGACATGGTGCGCGTAGGCGGGCTGGGTTACCGGATCGACATCACCAAGCCGCAGGGCGAACGGATCAGCGACATGACCCTGCTCAAGACCGGCGAGGCCATCGACCCGGCGAAATCCTATGTCGTCGCCGGCTGGGCCAGCGTCAACGAAGGCACTGAAGGCCCGCAGATCTGGGATGTCGTCGAAAGCCACATCAAGAAGCAGGGCACCGTGACGGTCGCCCCCAACACATCGGTTCAGGTGGTCGGCGCCTGAGCGCGCGGCCAACAGTATCAAGAGGAGCAGAACGCATGACGTTTGGTTTCAAGGACAAGAAAACGCCGTCGCGCCGCCAGTTTCTGACCGGCGCGGCTGCCGCCGGGGCAGGGGCCATGGCTGCGGGCGCCGCCAAGGCAAATGGCCCGGACCCGTTGATCACCGAAGTGCAATACTGGGCGCAGGGCTTCGGCGATGGCGTCGACGCCACGCCTTATGGCCTGCCGATCGAGTATGAGGCCGACGTGATCCGGCGCAACGTGGAATGGCTCACCGCAGACACGATCAGTTCGATCAACTTCACCCCGATCCACGCGCTGGACGGGACGATCACGCCGCAGGGCTGCGCATTCGAGCGGCACCACTCCGGCGCCATCGAGCTGCGCAAGGAAGATTACCGCCTGATGATCAACGGGCTGGTCGATACGCCGCTGGTCTTCACCTATGCCGATCTCGAGCGCTTTCCGCGCGAGAACCACGTCTATTTCTGCGAATGCGCGGCGAACACCGGCATGGAATGGGCCGGGGCGCAGTTGAACGGGGCGCAATTCACCCATGGCATGATCCATAACATGGAATACACCGGCGTACCGCTGCGCACGATCCTGGAAGAAGCGGGTTTGGACGCTGCGGGCGATCTGTCAGACAAGTGGGTTTACGTCGAAGGTGCTGACGCGTCCTCCAATGGCCGTTCGATCCCGATGGAGAAGGCGCTCGATGACGTGCTGGTGGCCTTCAAGGCCAATGGCGAGGCGCTGCGCAAGGAACACGGCTATCCCGTGCGCCTCGTGGTGCCGGGCTGGGAAGGCAACATGTGGGTCAAGTGGCTGCGCCGCGTCGAGGTGATGGACGGCCCCGTGGAAAGCCGCGAGGAAACCAGCAAGTACACCGATACGCTGGCCAACGGCATCAGCCGCAAGTGGACATGGGAGATGGATGCGAAATCGGTCGTGACCAGCCCCAGCCCGCAATCCCCGATCACCCATGGCGCCGGGCCGCTGGTCATTTCGGGCCTGGCCTGGTCCGGGCGCGGCGCGATCACGCGCGTCGACGTCTCAAAGGACGGTGGCAAGACCTGGGAGACCGCGCGCCTGGCCAAGCCCGGCGAGAAGATGGCGCTGACTCGTTTCTATCTCGATACCGAGTGGGATGGCGAGGAGATGCTGCTGCAGTCCCGCGCCATGGACGAGACCGGCTATGTGCAGCCCACAAAGGCCGAACTGCGCGAGGTGCGCGGATTGAACTCGATCTATCACAACAACTGCATCCAGACCTGGTGGGTCAAGGCAAGCGGAGAGGCGGAAAATGTCGAAGTGTCCTAAGAGTTTTGTCGCAAGCGCGCTGATCGCCGCCTTGGCCGCGGGACCGCTCTGGGCCGAGAAGCTGGGGTTGGGCCGTCCCGCCCTGCCCGAAGAGGTCGCGGCCTGGGATCTCGACGTCAGCCCGGATGGGACCGGGCTGCCCGAGGGCTCGGGCGATGTCTGGACGGGTGACGAACTGTTCGCCGACTATTGCGCCGTCTGCCATGGCGACTTCGCCGAGGGCGTCGGCAACTGGCCCAAGTTGGCCGGCGGCAAAGGGACGCTCGATCACGAGGACCCGCTCAAGACCGTTGGCTCCTACTGGCCGTATCTGTCGACCACCTGGGACTACGTCAACCGCTCGATGCCGTTCGGCAACGCGCAGAGCCTGACTGCGGACGAGGTCTATGCGATCGTCGCCTATATCCTGTACTCAAACGACCTGGTGGACGAGGATTTCGTGCTGTCCAAGGAAACCTTCATGGAAGTCGAGATGCCGAACGCCGACGGCTTCATCGTCGATGATCGCTTGACAGCCGAGGCCCATTTCGTGCGCGATCCCTGCATGGAAAACTGCAAGGACAACGTCGAGATCACCATGCGCGCGCGTGTGCTGGACGTGACGCCCGAAACAGAATGACGGCATGGTGAAACCTCACGCGTCGTGGATACTCTGCCTCTTGCTGTGCACGCCGGCCCTGGCCGAACAAGAAGCGGTGGAGATCGGCGATGCCGAGCGCGGCGCGATCCTGTTTGAGGATTGCGCCAGCTGTCATGAGGTCGGGGCCGGCGCCGAAGACCGGATCGGTCCACATCTGAACGGTATCTTCGGGCGCAAGGCCGCCGCGCATGACGGTTACCCCTATTCCGACGGGATCCAGCGCGCCGGACGTGACGGGCTGGTCTGGGATCTGCGACGTCTGGATGCCTATATCGAGAACCCCAAGGCGCTGGTTTCCGGCACCCGGATGAATTTCGCGGGATACGACGATCCGAAGGATCGCGCGGACGTGCTGGCCTATCTGCGCAGCTTCTCCGACAATCCTCAGAACATCCCGGAGGCCCAACCGACCGCGCGCCCGCGCGAGGTGGAGCTGCCGCCGGAAACGCTCGCCATCGTGGGGGACCCCGAGTATGGTGAATACCTGTCAAGTGAATGCACGGGATGCCATCAGCGCGACGGGAGCGCGCAGGGGATTCCGTCGATCACGCAATGGCCGGCCGAGGATTTCGCTATCGCGATGCACGCCTACAAGCGCAAGATCCGTCCGCATCCGGTGATGCAGATGATGGCGAGCCGCTTGTCCGACGAGGAGATTGCGGCACTTGCCGCCTATTTCGGGGCATTGGACTGACGACATAACGAGATACACCGACGGGAGGAGGACCCCATGACACTTAACAGACGGCACTTTCTGGGAACAGCGGTCGGCACCGCCGCCGCGTTGAGCGCCCCGATGGTCATGGCTGCGGGAACTCCGCGCGTGGTCGTGATCGGCGGCGGCGCGGGTGGCGCAACGGCGGCTCGCTACATCGCCAAGGACAGCAAGGGCGAGATCGAGGTGACGTTGGTCGAGCCGACGCGCAGCTACTACACCTGCTTTTTCTCGAACCTCTATATCGGCGGGTTCCAGGAGATCGGCGACCTCGCGCATTCCTATGGCGGGTTGGCGGCCTCGGGCGTCAACGTCGTGCATGACTGGGCGACCGGCATCGACCGCGACGCCAAGACCGTGACGCTGGCCGGTGGCGGGGTGCTGCCCTATGACCGGCTGATTCTGTCACCCGGTATCGACTTCGTCGACGAGTCGGTGCCCGGCTGGGACCTGTCGGCCCAGAACGCCATGCCGCACGCCTACAAGGGCGGCTCGCAGACCGAGCTGCTGAAGGCGCAGATCCTAGCGATGCCCGAGGGCGGGCGTTTCGCCATGGTCGCACCTCCCAACCCATATCGCTGCCCGCCCGGCCCCTACGAGCGGATCAGCATGGTCGCGCATCTGCTCAAGGCCAACAACCCGACTGCCAAGATCCTGCTTGTGGATCCGAAGGAGAAATATTCGAAACAGGCGCTGTTCGAGGAAGGCTGGCAGAAGCATTACGGTGGCATGATCGAGCGCATCGGCCCTGACTTCGGGGCAAGCAACGTGCAGGTGAACCCGGCAGAGATGATCGTGTCGATCGACGGCGTCGACGAGAAAGTCGACGTCTGCAACGTGATCCCGGCGCAAAAGGCCGGCGTGATCTGCGAACGTGCCGGCATCACCGAAGGCAACTGGGCACCGGTTTCAGGCCACACGATGCAATCTCGCGTCGATGAGAACATCCACGTGCTCGGCGATGCGACCGATCAGGGTGACATGCCGAAGTCGGGCTTTTCCGCCAACAGCCAGGCCAAGGTCGCCGCGATGGCCGTACGCGGGGCCCTGACCGGCTCCAAGGTCTTTCCGGCCAAATTCTCCAACACCTGTTGGTCGCTCATCGACGCGGATGACGGCGTCAAGGTCGGTGCGACCTACGAGGCGACGGACGAGAAGATCGCCAAGGTCGACGGTTTCATCAGCCAGACCGGCGAAGACGCCGATTTGCGCCGCATCACCTACGAGGAAAGCCTCGGATGGTATGCCGGTATCACCGCAGACATGTTCGGCTGAAACCGACCTGACAGACGGGCCGTCCCGGATCGACCGGGGCGGCCCTTGCCACTTCTAATTGTCCTGCCGCCCTTGCAGCCCCCCAAAGGCGATACTAAGACTCTGCTAACGTATGGCCGGGTATGGTCCCGGCAGTCCAAGCAGCAGGCAGGCACAGATGTTTGATCCCATAGACACCTACATGAACACCCTCGTCCCGATGGTGGTCGAGCAGACCAGCCGGGGAGAGCGCGCCTATGACATCTTCTCGCGCCTGCTGAAGGAACGGATCGTCTTCATCAATGGCCCGATCCATGACGGGATGAGCCATCTCGTGGTGGCACAGCTGCTGCATCTCGAGGCGGAAAATCCGTCCAAGGAGATCAGCATCTACATCAACTCGCCCGGTGGCGTCGTGACCAGCGGCCTGTCGATCTATGACACGATGCAATACATCAAGCCCAAGGTCAGCACGCTCTGTATCGGGCAGGCGGCATCGATGGGGTCGGTCCTGCTGGCCGGTGGCGAGGCTGGCATGCGTTTCTCGCTGCCCAACAGCCGCATCATGGTGCACCAGCCCAGCGGCGGCTATCAGGGCCAGGCGAGCGATATCATGATCCACGCAGCGGAAACCCAGAAGCTCAAGGACCGGCTGTATGACATCTATGTCAAGCATACCGGGCAGACCAAGAAGGCGGTCGAAAAGGCTCTGGATCGCGACAACTTCATGTCGCCCGAGGAAGCCAAGGAATGGGGCCACATCGACGAGATCGTGGCAAGTCGCGACAAGGGCGACGACAAGGGGGCATAACGCCTGCCTTAGTAGCACAGCTGCCGGGCCACATCGGGCGCGGCACGTTTTGCGATTGTGATGCCCGGATCGCTGTCCTAAGCTGTCCTGTGTGGGTGACCCTGTCCTGAAGAATTCGGGGCGACGTTGGAAATCGAAGCCGGAAAGGTTAATCATGGCAACGAACTCAAGCGGCGACAGCAAGAACACGCTCTACTGCAGCTTTTGCGGCAAGAGCCAGCACGAGGTGCGCAAGCTGATCGCGGGTCCGACGGTGTTCATCTGCGACGAATGCGTCGAACTCTGCATGGACATCATTCGCGAAGAGACCAAGGCGAGCGGGCTCAAGGCCACCGACGGTGTGCCCACGCCGAAGGACATCTGCGCGGTGCTGGACGATTACGTGATCGGTCAGGCGAATGCCAAGAAGGTGCTCTCCGTCGCGGTGCACAACCATTACAAGCGGCTGAACCACGCCCAGAAGGCGGGCAACGACATCGAACTGGCCAAGTCGAACATCCTGCTGATCGGCCCGACCGGCTGCGGCAAGACCCTTTTGGCGCAGACACTGGCGCGGATCCTCGATGTGCCGTTCACCATGGCGGATGCGACCACGCTGACCGAAGCGGGTTATGTCGGCGAGGATGTCGAAAACATCATCCTCAAGCTGCTGCAGGCCTCCGAGTACAATGTCGAACGCGCGCAGCGCGGCATCGTCTACATCGACGAGGTCGACAAGATCACGCGCAAGTCGGAAAACCCGTCGATCACCCGGGACGTTTCGGGCGAGGGTGTCCAGCAGGCGCTTCTGAAGCTGATGGAAGGCACCGTCGCCTCGGTGCCGCCGCAAGGCGGGCGGAAGCATCCGCAGCAGGAATTCCTGCAGGTCGACACGACAAACATCCTGTTCATCTGTGGCGGCGCCTTTGCCGGGCTCGACAAGATCATCGCCGCCCGCGGCAAGGGCAGTGCGATGGGGTTTGGCGCGGACGTGCGTGACAACGACGAACGCGGCATCGGCGAAATCTTCACCGACCTCGAGCCCGAGGATCTGCTGAAGTTCGGCCTGATCCCGGAATTCGTCGGTCGTCTGCCGGTTCTCGCGACGCTCGAGGACCTGGACGAAGAGGCCCTCGTCACGATCCTGACGCAGCCGAAGAACGCGCTGGTCAAGCAGTATCAGCGCCTGTTCGAACTGGAAGACACCGAACTGCAGTTTACCGACGATGCGCTGAAGGCAATCGCCAAGCGTGCCATCGAGCGCAAGACCGGTGCACGTGGCCTGCGGTCGATTCTCGAGGACATCCTGCTTGAGACGATGTTCGAACTCCCAGGCCTCGACAGCGTGACCAAGGTCGTCGTGAACGAAGAAGCCGTGATGTCGGACGCAGCGCCGCTGATGATCCATGCGGACGCGGAAAAGGACACCGTCTCCGCAGGTTGATCCATGACGATCCAGCGGATTGCGTCCGGCGGCCCGTTTGAAGAACGGGTCGGCTATTGCCGGGCGGTGATTGCGGGCGGTTTGGTGCATGTCTCGGGCACTGTCGGGCAAGGCGACACTGTGGTCGAGCAATGCCGCTCGGCGCTGTCGGTGATCGAGGACGCGCTGGCCAAGGCCGGGGCTGGGTGGTCCGACGTGGTCCGCGTGACCTACATGCTGCCCGACCGGGCCGAGTTCGAACCGTGCTGGCCGATCCTGTCAGAGACATTCGGCGCAAATCCACCCGCCGCCACCATGATCGAATGTGGCCTCATCGACCCGAAATACCGGATCGAGATCGAGGTGACGGCGCTGCTGCCGGAGTGACGCCGACCCGCCGCCCTGCGCTGCCTTGTCTCTGGACCTCGGGCACAGGATGGGTCATATCAGGGTCAACAAACCGGAGACTCTCATGGGCATCCTGAATTCCCTGCTGCGCGCCGTGACCTGGTGGAACGGGCAGACACTGAACACCCAGATCTTTACCTGGCGCAAGGGCGTCAAGGTCGGTGAAGACGAACAGGGAAACGTGTTCTATCGCAATGCGGATGACAGCAAACGCTGGGTCATCTTCAACGGCGAGGTCGAGGCGAGCCGGGTCAGCCCGGATTGGCACGGCTGGCTGCACCGCACTTGGGACGAACCGCCGACCGACCGCCCGCTCGCCCACAAAAAATGGGAAAAGCCGCACCAGGAGAATCTAACGGGTACCGCGATGGCCTATGTCCCGGCCGGGTCGCTGCGCCGCGTCGATCCGACCCCGCGCCGCGACTACGAGGCGTGGACGCCGGAGTGAAACCGGTCCTTTCGACGGAGCGTACGTGATGTCGCACAACACCACCGAAATCCTGGTCGGGGGCGCGGTTCTGGCCGGCGCCTTGGCCTTCGCGATCTATGCCGGGCAGGCCTCGGGCCTGTCCACCGGGGGCGATGGCTACGAACTGAACGCGAGCTTCCGTTCGCTCGAGGGTGTTGGCGTGGGCACTGATGTGCGCCTTGCCGGCGTCAAGATCGGAACCGTTACCAACGTGGAGCTGAATGCCGAAACCTATCGCGCCGATACGCGCTTTTCGGTGCGTAACGGGATCGAGATTCCCGATGACAGCGCTGCGGTGGTGGCCTCCGAGGGACTGCTGGGCGGCAATTTTCTCGAGATCGTGCCGGGCGGTTCGCCCTTTTTCTTCGACCCGGGCGCCGACATCGAAGACACGCAGGGCGCGGTCAGTCTGATCTCGCTTCTCGTCAAGTTCGTGGCCGGCAGCGGGAGCGGCGAGTGATCCGCTCTGTCCTGCTCGCGGCGCTGCTTCTGACCACGCCGGCCATCGCCCAGGACCAGGCGGTCTCGGGCAAGGGGGCCGTGCTGCGGGGGCTCGACAAGGTCAACGGACAGACGGTGGACGTGCAGATCCAGACCGGGGGACGGGCAGAAGTGTTCGGCCTCACGGTGGACTTGGCGGATTGCCGGTACCCGGCGGAGAACCCGACCGGGGATGCCTTTGCCTTTCTGACGATCCTCGACACCGGGCAGACGAACGTTCGCTTCCAAGGGTGGATGATCGCGTCGTCGCCGGCGCTGAATGCGCTTGACCACAGCCGCTATGACGTCTGGGTTTTGCGCTGCATCACTTCATAAGGCGAAGGTGTCTTGGGTGCCCTAAAATCGGCAGGCAGTGCGAGGGCCTCGGCCAAGCGGCGGTGGTACTCCGCGCGGGTCACCTCGATCGCGCCCAGTGACGCCAGATGCGCCGTGAGAAACTGCGTATCGAACAGTCGGAACCCGGCCTTGCCGAGCCGGTCCACCAGGTAGGAGAGTGCGATCTTCGAGGCGTCCGTGCGCCGCGAGAACATGCTTTCGCCGAAGAACGCGGCCCCGATCGCGACCCCGTATACGCCGCCGACCAAATCGTCGCCGTCCCAGACCTCGAGCGAATGCGCCCGGCCAGCGTCGAACAAGGCAATGTAGAGCGCGCGGATCTCCGCGTTGATCCAGGTTTCTGCCCGGTCTGCACACCCATCCAGAACGCCGGGAAAATCGGTGTCGATGGTGACGTGATACTGTCCACGACGCAGCCGGCGTCGCAGGGAGCGCGAGACGTGAAACCCGTCAAGCGGCAGGATGCCACGGCGCTTTGGATCGACCCAGAAGATTTCTGCATCGTCCCGGTGTTCTGCCATCGGGAAGATGCCGATCGTGTAGCCTTGCAGCAGAAGCTCGGGCGTCAGTCCCATCGGATCGTCCATCCCGGGGCGCGTGTTCGGCTGGCCGAAGCCACGATCACCCGTCGGCCAGGTTGGTTTCCAGCCAATGCTCCAGCCAGTGAATGTTGTAGCTGCCGCGCAGCAGATCCGGTTCCTGGAGCAGGGCGTGAAACAAGGGCACCGTGGTGTCGACGCCATCCACGATCAGTTCGCCAAGCGCCCGCCCCAACCGGGCCAGCGCTTCGGGTCGGTCACGCCCATGCACGATCAGCTTGCCAATCAGGCTGTCGTAATAGGGCGGGATCGAATAGCCGTCATAGAGCGCTGAATCCATCCTGACGCCCAGGCCACCCGGCGCATGATATTGCGTGATGCGTCCGGGGCAGGGCGAAAAGTTGGGCAGTTTCTCGGCATTGATCCGGACCTCGATCGCATGTCCCTTTATCTCCAGGTCCTCCTGGGTGAAGGACATCGGCAGACCGGCGGCGACGCGGATCTGTTCGCGCACTAGGTCGACCCCGAAGATCGCCTCGGTCACGGGGTGTTCGACCTGAAGCCGTGTGTTCATCTCGATGAAGTAGAACGCGCCGTTCTCGTAGAGAAACTCGATCGTGCCCGCGCCGATATAGTTGATCTTGGCGACTGCATCTGCACAGACCTTTCCGATCCGCGCGCGCTCTTCCTCCGTGATCACCGGGCCTGGTGCCTCTTCAAAGACCTTCTGGTGACGCCGCTGCAGCGAGCAATCCCGCTCGCCTAGGTGAACGGCATTTCCCTTGCCGTCGCCAAAGACCTGGATCTCGATATGACGCGGCGTGGTCAGGTATTTCTCGATATAGACCTCGTCATTGCCGAAGTTTGATTTCCCCTCGGCGCGTGCGGTCTGGAAGGCGCGTTCCATGTCGGCGGCGGATTTCGCGACCTTCATACCCTTGCCGCCACCACCTGCGGTGGCCTTGATGATGACCGGATAGCCGATCTCTTCACCGATGCGCTTGGCGGTTTCGAGGTCCGGCACGCCGCCGTCGCTGCCCGGCACGCAGGGTACGCCAAGCGTCTTCATCGTGTCCTTGGCGGTGATCTTGTCGCCCATGATACGAATATGCTCGGCGGTGGGGCCGATGAACGTCAGCCCATGATCCTCGACGATCTGCACGAAATTCGCGTTCTCGGACAGGAACCCGTAGCCCGGATGAATCGCCTGCGCGCCCGAGATCTCGCAGGCCGAGATGATCGCAGGAATCGAAAGATAGCTCTGCGGGCTGGGGGCGGGGCCGATGCAGACCGATTCATCCGCCATGCGCACATGCATCGCGTCGGTGTCCGCAGTCGAATGCACCGCGACGCTGGCAATGCCCATTTCGCGCGCGGCCCGGACCACGCGCAGGGCGATCTCGCCGCGATTGGCAATCAGGATCTTGTCAAACATGGGATCGCCTATTCGATGATGACGAGCGGGGTGCCGTATTCGACCGCGGCGCCGTCCTCGACCAGGATCCGTTTCACAGTGCCGGATTTCGGCGCCGGAATATGGTTCATCGTCTTCATGGCTTCGACGATGAGAAGCGTGTCGCCTTCACTCACCGCGGCGCCCACGCTGACAAAGGCGGCTGCATCGGGTTCCGGCTGCATGTAGACCGTGCCCACCATCGGCGACAGAACGGCGCCGGGATGCGCGGCCGGGTCATCGCTGGCGGCGGGCGGCGTGGCCGCTGCGGGCGCGGAGGACGAGGCGGCCGGGCTGGGCAATGCGGCGGTGACCGGAGCGGCCGGTGCCGGCGCGACCGCCAGGGTGCCGCGGCTGACGCGCACGTTCAGGCTGTCGTCGGGTCCATAATCGCGTTTGACCTGCAATTCCGTCAGGTCGTTCTCGCGCAGCAGCTCGGCCAGGGCCTTGATGAATGCCACGTCCGACTCGTGATTGGTGTCTGTCATGATGTCCTCGACCGGTTCCGCATTCCCGTCTGATGCGCGGGATTAACACTGCAGGCGCTTATAGGCCAAGGTTCAACCCGTGAAAAGCGCCGTTGCGTAAGCGGACCATGGCAGGGATGCGGGCAAATGGCCAGCAGCCGACTTGGCGCGGCGCGCGCGTTGTGGAATTGCAGCCGGCATGAAAGGCGCGCTATCCTGACGCGGGGAGGACGACGCGCGTGATGATCACAAAGACAGCACTGGGCCTTGGCGAGGTCGGCTGGCGATGAACCTCGCGCAATGGCTTTATCGTCAAGCGCAGGCGCTACCGGAACGGCCCGCCCTGTTCCACGGGACGCGGCAGATCGCCGATTACGCGGCCTTTGATGCGCGCGCTGCGCGGCTGGCGGAATGGCTGAGGGCTGGTGGGATCGTGCCCGGTGACCGCGTCGCCATATTCATGAAGAACTGCCCCGCCTACCTGATCGTGCAATACGCGATCTGGTATGCGGGTGCGGTGGCGGTTCCGATCAATGCCAAGCTGCACGGGAGAGAGACCGCGTTCATCCTCGAGGATTCTGGCGCGCGGCTGTGTTTCGCCTCGCCGGACCTGGCCGAAGCGCTGGCCGAAGCCGATGTCTCCTGTGACGTGGTCGACCCGGCCGCGATCGATACCGCGCAAGGCGCGCGGCTGGCGGTGCCGATCCAGCGTGATGCTGACGATTTGGCCTGGTTGTTCTATACCTCCGGCACGACGGGGCGGCCCAAGGGCGTGATGATCACCAACCGGATGCTGATCGCCATGTCGCTGGCTTATACCGTCGATGTCGACCCGGTCAGCCCGGAAGACTCGGTAATCTATGCCGCCCCGATGAGTCATGGTGCCGGGATCTACAACATGATCCATGTCCGGATGGGCACGCGGCATGTCTGTCCCGTTTCGGGCGGCTTTGACGAGGCGGAAGTCTTCGACCTCGCCCGCCACTTCGGGCGGGCGCAGATGTTCGCGGCGCCGACGATGATCAAGCGGATGGTCGATGCCGCCGCGAAGAGTGGCGCGACCGGCGAAGGCTTGCGGACGATCGTCTATGGCGGCGGGCCGATGTATTCCGCCGACATCATCGAGGCTGTCGAGCGCTTTGGTCCGGTCTTTGTGCAGATCTACGGACAAGGCGAATGCCCGATGGGCATCACGGCGCTGTCACGGCACGACGTGACAGACCGCACCCATCCGCGTTGGTGGGAAAGGCTGGCCAGTGTCGGGCGGGCGCAATCGCCTGTCGAACTGCGCATCGCGGATGCCGAAGGCAACGCGCTGGACCCCGGAGAGGTGGGCGAGATCAGGGTGCGCGGTGACGTGGTGATGCCGGGCTATTGGCGCAACACCGAGGCCACGGCAGCGACCCTTCGCGACGGGTGGCTCTGCACCGGGGATATGGGGTTCATGGATGCGGACGGCTACGTGACCATGCAGGACCGATCCAAGGACATGATCATCACGGGGGGCTCGAATGTCTATCCTCGTGAAGTCGAAGAGGTGTTGCTGACCCATCCGCGCCTGCGCGAGGTATCGGTGATCGGCCGGCCCGACCCGGACTGGGGCGAAGTGGTGGTTGCCTGTATCGTTGGGGATGTGGACACGGCAGAGCTCGATCGGCTCTGCATCGAGAACATCGCCCGCTTCAAGCGGCCCAAGGACTACTTGCGGCTCGACCAGTTGCCCAAGAACAATTACGGCAAGGTTCTCAAGACCGAGTTGCGCAAGATGCTGAAGGACAAGACATGACGGATCTGACTGGAAAAACCGCATTGGTCACCGGCTCGGTACAAGGGATCGGACTGGCCATTGCCGGGGCCTTCGCCACGGCCGGCGCGCGGATCGCGGTCCACGGTCTGGCAGGTGACGCACAGGTGCACGAAGCCTGTGAACACCTCAAGGCGCTCGGCGCGCCCCAGGCCGAGTTCTTTCACGGCGATCTTCGCAATCCGCAGGAGATCGCCGAGTTGATGGCTGCGGTGCAGGCCTGGGGCGGGGCGGACATCCTGGTCAACAACGCTGGTGTCCAGCAGACCGCGCCGCTGTCGTCGATGCCGGCGCAGACCTGGGACAGCATCCTTGCCATCAACCTGAGTGCGGCGTTTCACACCATGCAGGCCGCCTTGCCCGATATGGCCGTGCGCGGATACGGGCGGGTCATCAACATCTCTTCGGTGCATGGGCTGGTCGCCAGCAAGAACAAGGCGCCCTATGTGGCGGCCAAACACGGTTTGGTCGGGCTGAGCCGGGTGGCGGCGCTGGAGTATGCCGATGCGGGCGAACGGTCCAAGGGTGGTGTAACCGTGAACTGTATCTGTCCCGGATGGACGCAGACGGCGATCATCGAGCCGCAGATCGAAGAGCGCATGGACGCCTTCGACGGTGACCGCGACGCGGCCATCGCCGACCTGCTGCGGGAGAAGCAGCCCAGCCTCCGCGTATCGGACCCGTCCGAGATCGGTGCACTGGCCGTCTGGCTCTGCAGTCCTCTGGCGCACAATATCACCGGAACCGCGATCCCGATCGATGGGGGATGGACCGCCCAGTAGCGGTTGCGCTCACTCGGCTGCGCCGTCCTCGCGTTCGGCCATTTCCAGCGCCTGCTGCTCAAGGATCTCCATGATCTTGCGCTGGATGGCGGTGGGCGGGGCGGTCTGCCTGTCCTGGCGGGACGCGAAATCCCGCGCGCGGGATTCATCGGACGCCGCGCCGGCGCCTGCGGGCATGACCTTGCTGTCGGACTTCTGCACTGCAGGATCCGGTGGCAAGGACGCCGGATGACCCGTCGGTTGCGGGGCCATCACGGGCAATGCGATAGATATGTTCATTCTGATGCTCCATGGACGGAGCCCTCACCCAATCTTAAGGTTAACTCAACGGGTGTTAAGATTCCCCTAACGAGACAGGTCGCGTCGCGTTCCACATGAAAAAGGCCGGCCCCTCGGGACCGACCCTTTCAACACGACAAGGCGATACGCTCAGATCGCGAGGTATTCGGCGCGCAACTCCTCGTTCTCAAGCACCTCTGAGGCAGCGCCGTCAAAGACGATGCCGCCTGTGTCGAGAATCACCGCCCGGTCGGCCAGTTCCAGCGCGCGCACGGCGTTCTGTTCGACGATGATCGTGGTCATGCCCTGTTCCTTGATGTGGATCAGCGTTTTCTCGATCTCGTCGACGATCACCGGGGCGAGCCCCTCATAGGGTTCGTCCAGCAGCAGGACCTTGATGTCGCGCGCAAGGGCACGGGCGATCGACAGCATCTGCTGCTCACCGCCCGACAGGGTCACGCCTTCCTGGTTCTTGCGTTCGCCGAGGCGCGGGAACAGCTCGTAGAGCCGTTCGATCGACCAGCCGATCGGCGGTGCGATTTGCGCCAGCTTCAGGTTCTCCTCGACGGTGAGACCGGCGATGATGCGGCGATCCTCGGGCACGAGGCCCAGACCGACGCTCGCGGCCTCGTAGCTGGTCATCTTGTGCAGCGGTTGGTGGTCGAGCCAGATCTCGCCGTGGGTGACCTGGGGATCGCCCAGCCGCGCGATCGAGCGCAGGGTCGAAGTCTTGCCCGCCCCGTTGCGGCCCAGAAGCGCCAGGATCTCGCCCTCGTGGACGTTGAAGCTGATGCCCTGCACGATGTAGCTTTCGCCGTAATAGGAGTGCATGTCCCACACCGACAGGAAGGCCGGTGCGGTCGTGGCCATGTTGGCGTTCTTGGAAAAGTCCGGTTTGACGTTCATGGGTCTTCTCCCTTACGCGCTTTCGCCCAGATACGCTTCGCGCACCTTGGGGTTGCCCTTGATGTTCTGCGGATCGTCCTCGACCAGGGGCGTGCCCTGGGCCAGAACCGTGATCCGGTCGGCGAGACTGAACACCACGTGCATGTCGTGTTCGATGATCGCGATCGTGATGTCGCGCTCTTCCTTGATCTGCTTCAGCAGGTCGATGGTGTTGTTGGTGTCTGCTCGCGCCATGCCGGCGGTGGGTTCGTCCAGCAGCAACAGGCGCGGCTCCTGGGACAGGCACATCCCGATCTCGAGCCGCCGCTTGTCGCCACGGGACATCGCGGCGGCATGCATGTCGCGCTTGTCGATCATGTTCATGTCCACCAGCATCGCCTCGGCCTTTTCCACGATGTCCTTTTGAGACGGGATCGAGGCGACGGCGTTCAGTTCGAACGATCCGTCACGCTTCGCGAAACAGGGGATCATCATGTTCTCCATCACCGTCAGATCGCCGAAGATCTCGGGTGTCTGGAAGACGCGGGAAATACCCATCTGGTTGATCTCGTAGGGCGCGCGTCCCAGCACTGACTGGCCGTCGAACATGACGCTGCCGGTGTCGGGGATCAGCTTGCCGACCAGGCAATTCAGCAGGGTGGATTTCCCGGCCCCGTTGGGGCCGATGATGGCGTGGACGGTGTTTTCCTTCACCGACAGGTTCACGTCTCCGAGCGCCTGCAACCCGCCGAACCGCTTGTTGACGCCTTTGACTTCAAGGATACCCATGTGCTCGTCTCCCTATTCCGCAGGTTTGGTGGATTTGGAGGCCTTGTCCCGTGACCCGGCCTTGCCGCCGCGCACCCAGGCCGCGATCTTCTGGCCGCCCTGGACCAGCCCGCCGGGCAGGAAAATGACCACCAGCATGAAGACGATGCCCAGCGTCAGGTGCCAGCCCTTGCCGATGAAGGGATAGATCAGCGTGACGATCAGATCCTCCAATCCGTCGGGCAGGAAGGCGAACCATTCGTGCAGGATGCCCGAGTTGATCTTGGAGATGATGTTCTCCATGTACTTGATCAGACCTGCCCCCAGAACCGGGCCGATCAGGGTGCCGGCACCGCCGAGGATCGTCATCAGGACGACTTCGCCACTGGCGGTCCAGAACATGCGTTCGGGGCCGACCTGCGTGTCCATCGCGACCATCAGGCCGCCCGCGAGACCGGCATACATGCCCGAGATCACGAAGGCGGCGAGCGTGTAGGGACGGGAGTTCAGGCCGGTGTAGTTCATCCGCTGCTGGTTCGACTTCACGGCGCGCAGCATCATGCCGAACGGAGAGCGGAAGATGCGGATCGACAGGTAGAAGGCCAGCAGCATCACCACGGCCGCGATGTAGTAGCCGGCGTTGAAGGTGAAGAGCCAGTTGCCGACTTCCAGTTCGTAGCTCGACGTCATCGACAATCCGAACAGGTTCGCCCGCGGGGTGGCGCCTTCGGTGAGGGCTGCGTCGAGAATGCGCGGATCGGCCATCTTGGGCTGCAGTCCCGTTTCACCGCCGGTGATCGGCGTCAGGACTGAATAGGCCAGCGCATAGGACATCTGCGCGAAGGCCAGCGTCAGGATCGAGAAATAGATGCCCGAGCGGCGCAGCGAGATGAACCCGACGAGCAGCGCGAATACCCCCGCGACGATGACGGCCATGATCATGGCCGGGATCACGTTCATCGTCAGCAGCTTCATCATCCAGATCGCGGCATAGCTGCCGACCCCCAGAAAGGCCGCGTGCCCGAAGCTGAGGTAGCCCGTCAAACCAAAGAGAATGTTGAACCCGATCGCGAAGATCCCGAAGATCACGAAGCGCTGCATCAGGTCGGGATAGCCCGCGTTGAACTGCGCCATCGCCGAACCTTCGGGGAAGGGATTCAGGAGGAAGGGCGCGAACATCGTCAGGCCCGCCACGATCAGCAGAAGGGTGAAGTCTTTCTTGTTCAATCCGAACATGGCTTATTCCTCCATCACGCCCTTGCGGCCCATGAGGCCACGCGGACGGGTCAGCAGAATGATGATGGCGACCAGGTAAATGATGATCTGGTTCAGGCCTGGCAGAACATCCAGCACCTGGGTCATCGATGCGATACTTTCGAGAATGCCCAGCAGGAAGCCCGCAAGCACGGCTCCGGGCAGCGACCCCATTCCGCCGACCACGACCACGACGAAACTGAGCACGAGGAAATCCATCCCCATGTGATAGTTCGGCGAATTGATCGGCGTGTACATCACGCCCGCCAGACCCGCGACCGCGGCGGCGAGGCCGAACATGATGGTGAAACGCTTGTCGATGTTGATGCCGAGCAGGCCAACGGTCTCGCGATCCGCCATTCCGGCGCGCACGACCATCCCGAAGGTGGTGAATTGCAGGAAGGCGAAGACCGCGCCGATGATGATTGCGGCGAAGGCGAAATAGACCAGCCGCCAGTAGGGATAGATGATGGTGTTCGGATCGAAACCCAGCATCGCGCCGAAATCGAACGATCCGGTGAAGGCCGAGGGTGCGGGCGTCGGGATCGGGTTCGCTCCGTAGAAATACTTGATGACTTCCTGCAGCACGATGGCCAGGCCGAAGGTCACGAGAATCTGGTCGGCATGCGGACGCTTGTAGAAATGCTTGATCAGGCCGCGTTCCATGATGACGCCGACGCCGACCATCACCGGAATGGCGAACAGGATCGACAGGGGCACCGCCCAGTCGATGATCACGTCACCGGTCGCCTGCCCGAAGATGTCGTAGATATAGGGCACGTCCACCTTGAGCGGGTTGCCGAGGAAATCGGTCTTGGTCTCGTCGATCACCGTGTGGCTGAGCGTCAGGATGCGTGACAGGGTGACGGCGCAGAAGGCCCCGATCATGAACAGCGCACCGTGTGCGAAGTTCACGACGCCCAAGGTGCCGAAGATCAGCGTCAGGCCGAGCGCGATCAGCGCATAGGCCGAGCCCTTGTCGAGCCCGTTGAGAATTTGCAGGATGATTGCGTCCATTGGTCTGAACCCTCGGATTGATCAGAATGGCAGGCACCGGCGCATCGCGGCCAGAGGCCGGATACGGGATGTCCGGCCGCATCCGAAGATGCAGCCGGGGATCGGTTCGGACTGGATCAGGCGCCCGGGTTGCAGGAGCCGAGCGAGCCGCCCGCGAACTGCGGGTGATCTGGCGGATAGGTCACCTGGGCGACCGGGGTCACCTCGACGATCTCCAGAAGGTCGAACTCGGAGGTCGGGTTCTCTTTCCCTTTCACGACCAGCACGTCCTTGAAGCACTGGTGATCTTCGGCGCGATAGAGCGTCGGGCCGTTGCCCATGCCGTCGAATTCGAAGCCTTCCAACGCCTCGACGACGCCACAGGGGTTGAACGTGCCGGCGCGTTCCACCGCATCCGCATAGAGCAGCGCCTGCACATAGCAGGTGTGCGCGGCCTGGCTCGGCGGGAAGCCGTACTTGGTGCCGAAGGATTTCACGAAGGCCTTGGAGGCATCATCCTGAAGCGACCAGTGCCAGTTCGTGGAGCCGAAGATGCCCTTCACGTTGGCGCCGGCACCCTTGGCCATCAGGCGGCTGTAGAGCGGCACGACGATTTCGAAGTTCTTGCCGTTGACCTGCTTGTCGCGCAGGCCGAACTGCACCGCGTTGGTCAGCGAGTTGACCATGTTGCCGCCATAGTGGTTCAGGACCAGCACGTCGGCGCCCGATTGCAGCACCGGCGCGATGTAGGAGCTGAAGTCGGTCTGGGTCAGCGGGGTCTTCACGGTGTTCACCGTTTCCCAGCCCATGGCCTCGGTCGAGGACACGATCGCCTCTTCCGTGGTGTAGCCCCAGTTGTAGTCGGCGGTCAGGTGATAGGCCTTGCGGTCGCTGCCGTACATCTTCTCGAGCACCGGCGCGAGCGCCGCGCCGGACATGTAGGAGTTGAAGAAATGGCGGAAGCCGTTGGCCTTCTTGTCCTTGCCGGTTGTGTCGTTGGAATGGGTCAGGCCGGCCATGAAGATGACGCCCGCTTCCTGGCAGAGCGCCTGCACGGCCACGGCCACACCGGAGGAGGAACCGCCGGTGATCATCACCGCGCCGTCCTTCTCGATCATCGATTTCGCGGAGGCGCGTGCGGCGTCCGACTTGGTCTGCGTGTCGCCGGTGACGTATTCCACCTTCTTGCCAAGGATCCCGTTGCCCTTCAGCGCCTTGGAGCTGAAGGTCTCGAGCATGCCGTTGTCCGCGCCGGTGCCGTTGAGATGTTCGACTGCAAGCTCGTAGGCCCGCAACTCGTCGGCGCCCTCGTCGGCGTAGGGGCCGGATTGCGGCACGTTGAAGCCCAGCGTGACGGTGTCGCCGGTGGGTTCGTTGGTAAAGGCCGAAGCGGACGACGCGGTGAAGATCGTCGGAACGGCGAGACCGGCTCCGCCGACCGCACTGGTCTTGAGCAATCCGCGACGTGTAAAGTTCGACTTGGACATGTATTCCCTCCCGTTGGTGAAAAGTGCGGCGCGACTCCTCGTTTCGCGCGGCACAGGCACTATTGTGCAAAAGCAGTATGTGAATGCTTCGGAAAATTTGGCAATAAGCTCTTTTAATAGAAGGATTATTCTGTAAATATCTCAACAGTCAATCGGCGCCGACTGTAAATAAACTTATGTTGCGGCGCAGAAAGTCTTTGATATAGAACCGGAATCAAAGCCATGGAAAAGATGGCCCGCGACACCCTCACCGGAAGCCGGATTCGCGAGCGCAGGTTGATCGCCGGATTGCGCCAGGCCGAACTTGCCCGGCAGGTTGAAATCTCGGCGTCCTATCTCAACCTAATCGAGCATAACCGCCGCAGAATCGGCGGCAAATTGCTGCTCGACATCGCGCAGGTTCTGGGGGTCGAACCCTCGATGCTGACGCAGGGAGCCGAGGCCGCGCTGATCGCCACGCTGCGGGAAGCGGCGGCCGATGCCGGAGCGGTGGCGGCCGAGATCGACCGCGCGGATGAGTTCGCAGGGCGCTTTCCCGGCTGGGCCGAGGTTCTGGCGGGCGAGCACCGCCGCATCGCCTCTCTGGAGCGCACGGTCGAAACCTTGTCGGACCGGCTCACCCATGACCCGCATCTTGCAGCCTCGCTGCACGAAGTGCTGTCGACCGCTGCGGCGATCCGGTCGACTGCGTCCATTCTCGCGGAAACGGATGAGCTGGAACAGGAATGGCGCGACCGGTTTCACAAAAACCTCAACGAAGACAGTTTGCGTTTGGCGGAAAGCAGCAAGGCGCTGGTCGCCTATCTCGACGAAACCGAGCAGGCCGAGGATCGCCGCGGCGCGCCACAAGAAGAGGTGGAGGCCTTCGTGGCCGGGCGCGGCCATCATTTCGATGCGCTCGAGGAAGGCAGCGCCGCGCCCGACAATCTGGTTCAGGCCGCACCGGAACTGACCTCGCGTGCGGCACGGCTGATCGGTCGCGACGTGCTGACACGCTATGCCGAGGATGCGCAGAAAATGCCGCTGGCGGCTTTCCGCGATGCGCTGGCGCGGTTCGGTCCCGATCCGATCGCGCTTGCCGAGCGGTTCGGCGTCAACCTCTCGGCCGTGTTCCGGCGCCTTGCTGCCATGCCGCACGAGGTTCTTCCGTCGGAGGTCGGGCTGGTCGTCTGCGATGCGTCCGGCAGCATCATCTATCGCAAGCAGATCGAGGGCTTCGCGATGCCGCGCTTCGGCGCGTCCTGCCCGCTCTGGCCGATCTTCGCCGCGCTCAGCCGTCCGATGGTGCCTCTGCGCCGCAGGGTGTCGCAACTGGGGCGCTCGGCGATGCAGTTCGATTGCCTGGCGGTGGCCGAACCGGTTTCGGCACCCGAGTTCGACTCTGATCCCCTGTTCAACTCGACCATGCTGATCTTGCCGGTGCCGACGGACGACGACAGCGGCGGCAATGTGCAGCCCGTCGGCAGCAGTTGCCGGGTCTGTCCTCGGGGTAACTGCCGTGCCCGGCGCGAACCTTCGATCCTCAGCGAAGGGTTTTGACACCGCCGCGACCACGGGGTTAAGCTTTCGAAAAAAGAAAAGGCCGCATGGTCGCATCATGTGCGCTCGGGGGAGGATAGGCCTGGATGAGCCGAAAGGTGCTGCTGATCGAGGATGAACCGAACATCATCGAAGCCATACGCTTTCTGTTGACCCGCGACGGGTGGCAGGTGGATACCCATTCCGACGGAGCCGACGCCGTCGATGTCATACGCGCGGCCGGGCCAGATCTGGTGATCCTCGACCTGATGCTGCCCGGCAAGAGCGGCATGGATATTCTACGCGAGGTTCGCGACATTCCCGATCTGGTCAAGCTGCCGGTCCTGATGCTGACCGCGCGCGGGCAGACACGCGACCGCGACATGGCCGAAAAGGCCGGTGTCAGCCGTTTCATGACCAAGCCGTTCTCGAATGCCGAAGTCCTGACCGCCGTGCGTGACCTGCTGGCGCAGGCCTCGAGGTTGTGACCGAACCCGCGACAGAGCCGGGCCGTGCCCTCAGGCCGGTGTTCCTCGAGCGGCAAAGCTATCGCCGCCGGCGTCTTATGGATGCGGCGCGCCTGCTACCGCTCCTCGGCATCCTGCTGTTCGTGATCCCTCTACTCTGGCCGGTGCCCGATCCGGACGTTCCGGGCGGTGATGGCGTGCCGATGTCGTCTGCCATGATCTACATGTTCGCGGCCTGGGCGGCGATGATCGTGGTGATCGCGCTGTTCGGGCTCAGCTCGCGCCACTGGAGCCGCAATGACAGCCCGCATGGGCCGGGACAGGGGTAAGTGACCTCGCTGAACTTCCTGGTGCTGGTGTGCTTGGGCTATGTGGCCCTGCTGTTCACCGTCGCCTTCGCTGCAGACCGCCTGGCGGCACGCGGGCGCAGCACATGGTTGCGTTCTCCCCTCGTCTATACACTGTCCCTGTCGATTTACTGCACCGCCTGGACGTTCTACGGCGCGGTCGGCTACGCGGCTCGGTCGGGACTGGAATACGTGACGATCTACCTGGGTCCCACGCTGGTCATGCTCGGCTGGTGGTGGGGGCTGCGCAAGCTGGTGCGGATCGGGCGCAGCCAGCGCGTTACCTCGATCGCCGACCTGATTTCGTCGCGCTACGGCAAGTCGAACTCGCTCGCCATCTGTGTCACGCTGCTCGCCGTGATCGGGGTCACACCCTACATCGCGTTGCAATTGCAGTCGATCACGCTGTCCTTCTCGATATTCGCCGATGCGGACCCAAACGGAGCCTATGCGGAACACTCCAGCGTCGTTCTGGTGGCCATCGGTCTCGCTGTGTTCGCCATCCTGTTCGGCACCCGCAACCTTGACGTGAACGAACGCCACCACGGGGTCGTTACCGCGGTCGCGCTCGAGGCCATCGTCAAGCTGCTCGCACTGATCGCGGTCGGGGTGTTCGTGGTCTGGGGGCTGGCCGGTGGCATCGGCCCGATGATGGAACGGATCGATGCGTCCGAGATCGGCACATGGCAGGTCAACTCCGGGCGCTGGGTGGCAATCACCTTCCTGGCCGCTGCGGCCTTCGTCTGCCTGCCGCGGATGTTTCAGGTCATGGTGGTCGAGAATGACGACGAGCGTCACCTGCGCACCGCCGCCTGGGCCTTTCCGCTCTACCTGCTGTTGATGAGCCTTTTCGTGGTGCCGATCGCCGTGGTTGGCCTCGACATCATGCCGGAGGGCTCCAACCCCGACATGTTCGTGCTGACCATCCCGATCAGCCAGGGGCGCGACGGGCTGGCGATGCTGTCCTTTCTCGGCGGATTTTCCTCGGCCACCTCCATGGTGATCGTCGCGGCCATGGCGCTGTCCACCATGGTCTCCAACCACATCGTCATGCCGATCTGGCTGTCCTCCCGCGGGGGCGGCGCGTCGGTTTCGGGCGATGTGCGCGACGTGATCCTGCTGGCGCGACGCGTGTCCATCGCGGTCATCATGGCGCTGGGATACTTCTACTACAGGCTGTCCGGAGGCGGGGCGGCGCTGGCGGCCATCGGTCTGATCGCCTTTGCCGGCATTGCCCAGATCCTTCCGGCACTTGTCGGGGGGCTGTTCTGGCGCGGGGCCACGCGGACAGGGGCTCTTGTCGGCCTGATCGTTGGGTTCGCGGTCTGGACCTATACCCTGCTGCTGCCGACGCTCGGCGCCGGGATGCTCTCGCAGGCGGTTCTCGACGCGGGGCCGTTCGGCATCGTCTGGCTGCGCCCACAGGCACTGTTCGGTATCGCCGGGCTTGACCCGATGGTGCATGCGACCCTCTGGAGCCTGTCGTTGAATGCCATCGCCTTCTGTGCCGTGTCGCTCGCCAGTTTCCCCAGCCCGCTCGAACGCCTGCAGGGCGCGCAATACGTCAACGTGTTCGATCATTCGGCAGGGCCGCGCGGCTGGACCGGGTCGGTGGCACAGAGCGAAGACCTGATGATCATGTCGCAGCGCATCCTCGGCGCTGGGCAGGCGCAGGAGCTGTTCAGCAGCGAGGCGGAGGCACAGGGCGTGAGCGGCCATCTGCCCGAACCGACCCCTGTATTTCTCGAGCGGCTCGAGCGTGAACTCGCGGGGTCGGTCGGCGCGGCGACGGCCCATGCGATGATCGGACAGATCGTCGGTGGTTCCTCGGTATCGGTCGAAGACCTGTTGGCCGTGGCGGATGAGAGCGCGCAGCTGTTGGAATACTCCAGCCAGCTCGAAGCCAAGTCCGCCGAGCTGAGCCGGACCGCCCGCAAGCTGCGCGAGGCGAACGAGAAACTGACCCAGCTTTCGGTGCAGAAGGACGCGTTTCTGAGCCAGGTGAGCCATGAACTGCGCACGCCGATGACCTCGATCCGGGCGTTTTCCGAGATCCTGCGCGATGCGGACGGTTTGGAGCCCGCCGACAAGGTGCGCTATGCGACCATCATCCACGACGAGGCGCTGCGCCTGACCCGGTTGCTGAACGACCTTCTGGACCTGAGCGTTCTCGAAAGCGGACAGGTCAACCTCAATCGCCGCGACGGGCTTCTCTGCGACGTTCTTGACCATGCGTCGGCAGCGGCGCTGGCGGGATCGGATCGGACGCTGATCCTGCACCGCAACCGCCCCGACGAGGAGATCCATCTCAGCACCGATCTCGACCGCTTGGCGCAGGTGTTCATAAACCTGATCGCGAATGCCCAGAAGTATTGCGATGCCGAACAGCCCGAGCTGCGGATCCGTGTGCATGGCAATGCAGACCGGTTGATGATCGATTTCGTCGACAATGGCAGCGGCGTGCCGGGCGAGGCGCAGGGTCTCATCTTCGAGAAATTCGCGCGGATCGGCACGGAGAAAGCGAGCGGGGCCGGCCTGGGCCTGGCGATCTGCCGCGAGATCATGCAGCGGCTCGACGGAACCGTCACATATCTGGATGGAATTCCGGGTGGCGCGTTCCGCGTCACACTGCCGATGGCGGCGCGTCTGGCGGCACAGTGACCGGGCGAATCCGCCTGCTGTAAAGAAGTTCGTAACCACAGCCGGTCTAGACCGAAGACCTAGCACAGTCCGCGGGGCAGGTCGGAGTCGATGTCAACCACAGGGTCCATGTCACCATTGCAGCGCAAGATGGCGGCCGGTCGGGATGCCGCCGAAAGCATCGGGCGATCGGCGGCCGCGGCCTTGCGTTTGGCCATTGCGCGGGCCGCCGACGACCTGTTCGACCTGGCTCTGGTGGTGATCGGCGTCAGCCAGGCGCGGGTGACTCAGGACGAACTCGCGCCGCACTTGCCGCAGGACCGATTGCTGGTGATGCTCGACGGACCGGAGGGCCAGTTCGGCATCTTGACGCTTGACCGCATGCTTCTCACGGCGCTGATCCAACAGCAGACGATGGGGCAGATCAGCGGCATGGTGCCGGATGACCGGCCGTTCACGAGTACCGATGCTTCGCTTGCGGCGCCGTTGGTCGACGAGATGCTGACACGGGCCGCTGACCTCGCCGACAAACCTATCGACATCCAGTGCCTGAGCGGGTTCCGTTTCGGTGCCCGCGCCGAGGACGCGCGCTCGGCGATGCTGTCGATCGAGGCGGAACGATTCCGGCTGTTCGAGCTGACGCTCGAATTCGGCAGCGAAGGCCAGCAGGGCGTGCTGACGCTCGTGCTGCCCGAGCCGATCAAGGCCGCCACCGGTCAGGAGGTCGAAGCGGACAGTACGGCGCCGAAGCTCGGCGCCGCGATCGAGATGGCGCGGGCGGACCTGACGGCCGTCATCTGTACGATGCGAGTGTCGCTGTCCGATCTTTCGGCGATGGCCCCGGGGGACGTCTTGCCACTGGTCAAGGATCATCTGGACCGCACCGAACTGGTCGGGATCACCGGGCAACCTGTTGCCGTCGGACGTCTGGGCCAGATCGGCGGTCTGCGTGCGCTGCGCCTGAACGAAACCAAGTTGCGTATGACGCGCGCGCCTGATCAGTCGGGGTTCGCCGCGGATATCGGTGCACAACCTTCCGTTGCCAATGATCCGGATGTGCTTGAAGGGGAACTGGCGCCATCCCCGCCCACGACGCCGGACGTTCCGTCAAAACCCGTCACGAGGCCGCACCGTCCGGAGGAGGATGAGGACGGCGACGATCCTTTCTCGAACATGAGTGCGGAGGAAGCGGCCTTGGAGATATCCGCCCTTGCGGGGCTGTCGCCGGATGATATCGACGCCGAGGACAACAGCGATCTGCCGATGACGATCGGCTGATCGGGAGCGAAGTCGCCTCAGGGTCCGGCCTGCCGAGCTCAGCCCTTGTACATCTGCTCCAGCGTCGGGCGCAGCCCGTCGAGTTGGTAGCCGGCCTTCGACGTGCAGGCGAGGATGTCGTCGGCAGGTCGGGTTTCCGCTTGGCCAAGCGCCCAGACCACCGAACAGCGGGTACCGGAGGCGCAATAAGCCAGCACCGGCCCGTCGGCACTTTCGACCAGGTCGCGTTGCCGGGCAACGTTTTCGGGGGTCATGGTCTGGTGGGTCAGGGGCAGGGTCTCGAATCTCAGGCCCACCGCGCGCACTGCCGCTCCGATCGCGTCGGCCTGGTGGCTTGGCGGCACCTCGGAGTCGGGCCGGTTGCAGATCACGAGCGTGATGCCCGCCTCAAGGAGGGCGGGCACGTCATCGACCGCGATCTGCGGTGATACGATATAGCGGGGGGTCAGTGGGCGTAGGTCCATGCCAGAGCTTTACGCCGGGCTTTCGAACCTGTCCAGACGTGCCGCGAGTGTCGGGGCCGCGCCCATGCCGACCAGCATCGCTGCCATGAAGACGAGACCGCCTGTTCCGCCATAGCTGAGCGATGCGACCGCCGGCCCAGGGCAGAGCCCGGCCAGTCCCCAACCGACGCCAAACAGGACCGAGCCGACGATCAGGCGGCGGTCGAACTCGGGCTTGGGGAGGGCCGGAAACGTTCCGCCCGCAAGCGGTGAGCGGCCCCGTGTCAGATGCCAGGCAACCATCATCGGCAGGATCGCCCCGCCCATCACGAAGGCGAGGGTCGGGTCCCAATCTCCGAACACGTCGAGCCAGCCCTGCACCTTGGTGGTGTCGGTCATGCCCGATACGAACAGCCCGGCCCCGAAGAGGCTGCCGGACAAGAGCGCCAACAGGATACGCATCAGATCACTCCCAGAACATGGCGGAAGAGCGCGACCGCCAGGCCGCCCGCCAGGATGTAGAAGACGGTGGCGACGATGCCGCGCAAAGAAAACCGCGAGATCCCGCAGACGCCGTGGCCCGAGGTGCAGCCATTGGCGATTCGGGCGCCGACACCCACCAGCAGGCCAGCAACGACGATCACCAACCAGTTGTCGGTGATGTTGGTCGCGATCTGTTGTGCGTAGAGCGGGGTCAGAAGAACCGGGAGGACGATCACCCCCGCCAGAAAGGCCAGACGCTCCCACAGCGTGTCGCGACCGGTCCCGTCGACAAGGCCGCCGATGATCCCGCTGGCGCCCATGATGCGCCCGTTTCCGAGCAGATACACTGCTCCCGCCAGCCCGATCAGCCCACCGCCGACCAGGCCCCAGATCCAATCCTGATGCATTCCGTTTGTCCTTGTTGTTCGCGGTTTTTTCGGTCGGATCAGAGCTTGTTGACCGGCAGTTTCAGAAAGACATCGCCCTTTTCATCCGGCGGCGGCATCTGCCCCGCGCGCATGTTGACCTGCAGCGACGGCAGGATCAGCCGCGGCATCGGGAGGGTCGAGTCGCGTTCGTCACGCATCCGGGTGAATTCCTCGATGCTGCGCCCTTTGCCGATATGCACGTTCAGCGCCTTTTGTTCGCCCACCGTGGTCTCCCAGGCATATTCGTCCCGGCCCGGCGCCTTGTAATCGTGACCGACGAAGATCCGGGTCTCGTCGGGCAGCGCGAGGATCTTCTGAATCGAGTTGAACAGCGTTTCGGAGGAGCCGCCGGGGAAATCACAGCGCGCGGTTCCGAAGTCAGGCATGAACAGGGTGTCGCCGACGAACGCCGCGTCGCCGATGACATAGGTCAGGCAAGCCGGCGTGTGGCCGGGCGTATGCAGCACGTCGCCGCGCATCTGGCCAATCTGGAAACTGTCGCCTTCCTTGAAGAGCGCATCGAACTGACTGCCGTCGCGCTGGAACTCGGTGCCCTCGTTGAAGACCTTCCCGAACGTGTCCTGCACCACGGTGATCTGGTCACCGATGCCGATCTTGCCGCCCAGTTTCTCCTGAATGTAGGGCGCCGCCGAAAGGTGATCGGCGTGAACATGGCTTTCCAGAACCCATTCGACCTTCAGACCGGTGTCGCGGATATAGGCGATGATCTCGTCTGCGGAGGAAGTATCGGTGCGTCCTGACGCGTGGTCGAAGTCCAGCACGCTGTCGATGACGGCGCAGGCACTGCCCTTCGGGTCGCGGACCACATAGGACACTGTGTTCGTCGCGTCGTCGAAAAATGCTTTGACCTGGGGTGTCATGAAAGTCTCCATTCGTTGCTCGGCAAACATATATAATTTGACGCATGTGTTTCAACCCTGTTTCGAACCACCTCGGCTTTCGGGCGGGTTTGACGTGCATCAACGACTCGTGATCCGGCGTCAGCGAAAATGGCGGCGTCCGGTTTTGCAGAGGTCGACCGCGGTTCCCATCTCGACAGCATACCACGTCTTTCTGCGAAAAAGGCAGGCAGTCGCACGACCGTTGCAAGACCAGCTATACTGATCCACATCCACAGGGGGAAATCACATGCGAACCGAAGATCTCAAGCGCAAGGCCGAAAATCTCGAGCAGATGATTGCGAAGGCAGAGCCCGAGCGGCGACTGGCGCTTCAGCCCCAGTTCAGCGAGTTGCTGGAAAGGATGAAATCGGCGGGTCAGACCGTTCCGAACCGAATGCGCGATCTTGACGCCGCGCTGATCGAAGAGGCGATCGAGGCCCGGTTCGACAACATGCCCGTCTGAGGCCTCAGCCGAGCATCACGCCGACCACGACCAGCATCAGTCCGATGACAGACAGGAAAAGGGCGCCCAAGTTCAGCGGCAGCACCTTTTCCAGCACCTTGCGCATGTCGTCATCGGCCAGTTTGGCGCGCCGCGCGCTCCATACCCGGATGATACACCAGATCAATCCGGCGAGACCCAGTAGCGAGACCGCCGCACCGGCCCAGACCATCATATCGAACATGCCGCCTCGGGGCCTCCTGTTTCCGTGCCGAGCGCCTACCCGATAGGTCAGGCTGGCGCAAGCCGACAGGATGCGAGGCGAGTGATGTATTGCGTCTTGCGGCCCGCGCGGCGTGGCGGTATCCGGCAGGTCCCACCCAGGCCGCGACACGGAGAGCACGGATGAGCGATACCAACACAGACACCAGCTATCGCGTGACGGCGGACGAGCTGCGCCAGTTCATCGAGCGGGTCGAACGGCTGGAAGCCGAAAAGAAGGACATCGCGGACCAGCAGAAAGAGGTGATGGCCGAGGCGAAGGCGCGCGGCTATGACACCAAGGTCATGCGCAAGGTGATCGCGCTGCGCAAACGCGACAAGGACGACATCGCCGAAGAGGAAGCCATCCTCGAGATGTACAAGGAAGCCCTCGGCATGTGAGTGTCGATCAGCCCGCGCCGACATCGGTCCGGGCGATCGAGACGGACTTCACCACCGCATGGATTCGGTCGCCCGGTGCGAGCTGCATGGCATCCGCGGACCGACGCGTGATCCTGGCCAGCAAACGGTCTTCCCCGGATTTCATCTGCACGATCACGCCCGGTCCGCTGCCTTCGCGCAGCGCTATGATGTCCGCCGGCAGGATGTTCAGCGCGGATAGTCCGACCGGAACGTCGCGTGACAGGATCACGTCCTGCGCGAGGATCCGGACCCGCGTGACAGTGCCGGGCGCGGTTTCCATCTGCGGCAGGAACAGGCGCCCGCCGGATACCGACAACTCGGTCAACCCGTCGTCGTGGTGACGCAGAATGGTCGCGGGCAGGACCGCGCCGGCCTCCCTCACGCCGATCTGTCGTACCATGTCGGGATCAGACAGAACCGTTTCGGCCCGGCCGGACCTTGCCACCTGGCCGCCTTCGAGCACGACGACCGTGGTCGCGAGACGGGCGACTTCGGCCACCGAATGGCTGACATAGAGCATCGGGATGTCGGTCTGATCACGCAGGCGCTCAAGAAAGGGCAGGATTTCGGCCTTGCGGGCGGAATCCAGCGCCGCGAGCGGTTCGTCCATCAGCAGCATCCGGGGCCGCGACAGCAATGCGCGTCCGATGGCAACCCGCTGCTTTTCACCGCCCGACAACCCGCCGGGGCGGCGGTCCAGAAGGTCGGCGATGCCCAGAAGGTCGCAGACTTCCTCCAGCGAGGCGCCCTCGGTATTCCTCGCGAACCGCTGACCATAGGTGAGGTTCTGGCGCACCGAAAGATGCGGGAACAGCCGCCCGTCCTGGAAGACGTACCCCAAGCGGCGTTTGTGCACCGGGAGCGACAGCTTGGATGCGGAGTCAAACAGGGTTTCTCCCGACAACTCGATGCGGCCGGAGTCCGGATGCAGCAATCCGGCGACAGCGTTTATCACGGTTGTCTTTCCGGTGCCCGAACGTCCGAAAAGGGCGGTGATCCCGCCCGGTGCCTGAAAGGCGATGTCCAGTTGCAACTCACCGAGGCGATGGGAGATGTCGACCGACAGGCTCATGCGCCGGCCACCCGTTTCGCGGCGCGGCGCGCCATCAGTTCCGAGGCCAGAAGCGCCGCCATCGCGACCGCGATCGAGATCAGGACCAGCCGCAACGCCGACGCTTCGCCACCGGGCACTTGCAGAAAGGTGTAGATGGCCGAGGGCAGGGTCTGGGTCTGACCCGGGATGTTGGACACGAAGGTGATCGTGGCGCCGAATTCGCCCATCGCCTTGGCGAAGGCCAATACCGCGCCCGCGATCAGACCAGGCAGGATCAGCGGCAGGGTCACGGTCACGAAGACCCAGTGCCGGGACGCGCCCAGTGTCGCGGCGGCCTGTTCCAGCTTGGGATCGACAGATTCGATCGCCAACCGCAGGGCGCGCACAAGGAGCGGAAAGGCCATGATCGCGGCGGCCAGCACCGCGCCGGTCCACCGGAAGGCCAGCACCAGGCCGAATGTCTCCTGAAGCCATTCGCCGATCGCTCCACGCGCGCCGAAGGTCAGGAGCAGCAGGTAGCCGGTCACGACCGGCGGCAGGATCAGGGGAAGATGCACCAGCCCGTTCAGGACCTGCTTGCCGGGAAAGCTCCATCGTGCCAGCGCGTAGGCGACCAGCAGCCCCGGCGGCAGGCTCAGCAACGTCGACCAGAAGGCGACCTTGAGCGACAGCGCCAGTGCCTCCCATTCCGCGGGGGCGAGCCAGTCCGTCACCCGCCGCTCTCCGATGCCAGGCCAAAGCCGTGGCTGTGCAGGATCGCGGCGGCTTCGGGTCCGCGCAGATAGGCGAGAAGCGCGCTGGCGTCCGGCGTGGCGCGTCCGGCGACGAGTGCCACGGGGTAGATGATCGGGGGATGGCTATCTTCGGGGAAGGTTCCGACAACGCGCACCCGCGGATCGGCCTCGGCATCCGTGGCATAGACGATGCCGAACGGTGCTTCGCCCGTGGCGACCAGCATCAAGGCTGCGCGCACGTTGTCGGCCTGCGCCACGCGATCGCTCAGCGCCTCCCAGACGCCGAGGTGCTGCAGTGCCGCGCGTCCGTACAGCCCGGCGGGTACCGCATCGACCAGCGCCATCGCCAGGCGACGATCGCCCAGCAGACCCAAGAGATCAAAACCCGGTGCGATGACGATCTCGTCATCGACATCCGGGGCCGCGATCAGCACCAGCCGATTGGTCAGCAGATCCCGGCGTGTGCCGGGTTCGATCAGCCCCTCCACTTCAAGCCTGTCCATCCACTCGGCATTTGCCGACAGGAACAGGTCGGCAGGTGCTCCATACTGGATTTGCCGTGCGAGGGTCGAACTGCCACCATAGGAGATGCGCGTCTTGACACCGGTTTCGGCGAAACGTGCCGCGATGTCGTCCAGCGCGGTCTTGAGGCTGGCCGCCGCGAAGACGGTCACAGGGCCGTCTGCCTGCGCGGATGTCGACGCCGTGACGAGGCACAGCGCCAGCAGCAGCTTCCGGACGGCCGGGAGGATCATGGGGCATGCGCTCCGCTTGCGGTTGGATCGCAAGAGGTATCGCAAGCCCGCACGGCCCGATGCAAGCCGATTTGCGTGCCGGTTCGTCAGGGGGCAATGAAATTGACGCCGGGCAGGGTGCGGATGCGTTCGATGTCGGAATCGTAGAGCCGTGTCAGTTCATCGACCTCGGCATCCGTCCAGCCGGGCATGTCGAGCTCTTCCTCGATCTTCTCCTCGATGGCGTGTTTCTCGAGAAAAGCCATCATCACGCGCCGCTTGCGCGGCTCGCTCATCCTGGGTCGCCGCTGCAGGTGGGCGCGAAACAGCTTCATGCCCTCGGGTGTCATGATCTCGGACAAGAGGTCGAAACCGCCGACGATCTTCTCGCCGGGCGGCAGGCCGGCCATCTCCCGGATGATCGCCGCCCACAGCACGGGCGAATCCTCGTTGCACCAGATCGTCATGCTCACATCCGGGGCCGCCTCGTGAATGCGCGCCAGGCAGCCCGACCAGCGCAAGCTTTCGGGCGTGGCATCACCGAGCACGCCGTTCTCGCGATGCGGGCCGATCTTGCCGATCACCGCGGGCAGCAGGCTGGCCGGATTGCGCAGGGCCATGAACATCTCGACCCGGTCGCCGGGGAACAGCCGCTGTAGATGGGCGACGCGCGCGGGGGCATCCGGATAGATCTCGCCGTCCCGGATCGCGAAGCGGAGCGGCCCGAAGAAGAAGGCGTTGGACAGGATCATCCGGTCGGCGGTGCCGTCATCGAGCAAGGCATCCATCAGAACGGCGCGCGCGTCCGGAGCGGGCGCAGCAGTCTGCATGGCGTCGAGGGTCTCGTCCAGAAGGTCGCGGTATCGCGCCGGCCCAGGCACGCTGACGCCCCGGGCGGCGAATTGCTGCTGGTTACGCAGCAGGCATCTCAGAAGCTTGTCGTTGTCCGTGCCATGCGCGCCGGTGTGAAGGATGATCTGCATCTCTTGTGTGGTGACCGCCCGTTGCCTGAGATTGGCCTAGCGGCAGTTTCCGGTCAGGTCAAACGGCTTGGATTCGCCGTGGCAGCGGGGCAGGGGCCCGGGGCGCGGCATCTCACCGCTTGACCCCAAAGCTTCGTGCGGCCATGAACCGGGGCCAGACCTACGCGATCAGAGGACCACTCATGGCCCGAACCCAGACCGCCCAGACCAGCCCACCGCCGGCCCCCGGTGCGACCGAGGAGCGTGCGCGTTCCAAGGAGATCGGCGGGCTGCAAGCGCTCTGGCCGTTCATGGCGCCCTATCGCGGCCTGATCATCGCTTCGGGGCTGGCGCTGGTGCTGACCGCCTGCGTGTCGCTGACACTGCCGCTGGCGGTGCGCCGGGTGGTCGATAATTTCCGCGTGCAGGACGGTGCGATCCTTGACCAGTATTTCCTTGCGGCACTGGCCATCGCCGGCTTGCTCGCGATCGGGACCGGGCTCCGCTATGCTCTGGTCACGCGACTTGGCGAACGGGTCGTCGCGGATATCCGCAAGGCGGTGTTCGATCGTGTGATCGGCATGAGCCCGGTCTTCTTCGAGAAGATCATGACCGGCGAAGTGCTGAGCCGGATCACCACAGACACCACACTGATCCAGTCGGTGCTGGGCTCGTCGATCTCGATCGCGCTGCGCAATGCGCTGATTTTCGTGGGCGGTCTGATCCTGATGCTCCTGACATCGGGCAAGCTGACCGGGATGGTCATGCTGATCGTACCCGCCGTGGTGGTGCCGATCCTCGTGCTGGGGCGCCGCCTGCGCAAACTGAGCCGCGAGAACCAGGATTGGATCGCCGCCAGTTCGGGCAATGCCTCCGAGGCGCTGGGGGCGGTTCAGACGGTGCAGGCCTTCACCCATGAAGCGGCCAGCCGCAAGCAGTTCGCCGACATGACCGAGACCGCCTTCGACGTCTCGCGGCACCGTATCCGGGTGCGGGCGGTGATGACGGTCATCGTGATCTTTCTCGTCTTCACCGGCATCGTCGGCGTGCTGTGGATGGGCGCGCGGGACGTGCGCGATGGGGTGATGACCGAAGGCACGCTGATCCAGTTCGTCATCTATTCGGTGATGGTGGCGGGGTCCGTCGCCGCGCTGTCGGAGATATGGGGCGAACTGCAACGCGCCGCCGGGGCGACCGAACGGCTTGTCGAACTGCTCAACAGCACCGATACCGTGAAGGATCCGGCGAACCCCGCACAGTTGCCGACGCCGGTGCGCGGGCATATCGAGTTCCGCGATGTGTCCTTCCGCTATCCGGCACGGCCCGACACCGTGGCGCTGGACGACATCTCGCTCGACATCTCGCCGGGTGAAACCGTGGCTTTCGTAGGCCCCTCGGGTGCGGGCAAGACGACGATCATCCAACTGATCCAGCGCTTCTATGATCCGGATCGTGGCCAGATTCTTCTGGACGGCGTGGCGCTGCCGAGTCTGGCGCGCGACGCGTTCCGCCGGCACATCGCCCTGGTGCCGCAGGACCCGGTGATCTTCGGCGGCACCGCGCGCGAGAACATCCGCTTCGGACGTCCGGAGGCAACCGATGCCGAGGTCGAGGCGGCGGCGCGGGCGGCGGCGGCACACGAGTTCATCTCGCTCCTGCCCGAAGGCTACGAGAGCCAGGTCGGTGAGCGCGGTGTCATGCTTTCGGGCGGGCAGAAACAGCGGATCGCCATTGCGCGCGCCATCCTGCGCGACGCGCCGGTGCTGTTGCTGGACGAGGCGACCAGCGCGCTCGACGCGGAGAGCGAACGCGCGGTACAGCGCGCGGTCGACGAGCTCAGCGCCGGGCGGACGACGCTGATCGTCGCGCACCGGCTGGCGACGGTGAAGAAGGCCGACCGTATCGTGGTGATGGATCAGGGCCGGATCGTGGCGCATGGCTCGCATGATCAGCTTGTCGCGCAAGACGGCCTCTATGCGCGTCTGGCGCGGCTGCAGTTCACCGACGGTCTCGCTGCCGAGTGATCCGGCGGAGGCCCGTTCCGGGCCATTCCTCTTGCTGAACGTTTTCCGGTCGGAAAACGTGGAGCGTGGCAAACGACGCGCGCGCATGTCCGGGCGGATCGCGGGAGGGCGCCGCAACTGGCGCAACGTCATACACGCGAAACCGCCGCGGGCGTGACGAGGTGCCTTGCGCGACCGTGGTTTTGGCCCCATTTTAGGCGGAATTCAAAAATACCCAGAAACTGGGCCATCAGGGGAGGAGGCGATATGTCTATCGCGAACATGGCGGATCGAAACGCCATCGAGAATGAAATGCCTTGGACCGAGCGGGATGTTCCCAAGACGCTCTACGAGATGCTGTCGCGCACCGCGAAGACGCATCCGTCCAACAAGGCGGTGAGCTTCCAGATCCTGTCGGGGCCGACCGACAAGGCGGAAACGCTGACATGGACGCAACTGCGCGAAAAGTCCTGCCAGGCCGCCAACCTCTTCCGGTCGCTGGGCGTGACCGAGAAGGACGTGGTGGCCTTCATCCTGCCCAATTGCAACGAAACCGTGCTGACCCTGCTGGGCGGGGCGATTGCCGGGATCGTGAACCCGATCAACCCGCTGCTGGAGCCCGAGCAGATCAGCTCGATCCTGCGCGAGACCAAGGCCAAGGTCGTGGTCACGCTGAAGCCCTTCCCCAAGACCGATGTGGCCCAGAAGACCGCCGAGGCAGTGCGCCACGCACCGGATGTCGATACCGTTCTCGAAGTCGATCTGAACCGCTACCTGACGCCGCCGAAATCCTGGATCGTGCCCCTGATCCGGCCCAAGATGGCCGACAAGGAGCATCTCGCTCACGCGGATTACAAGGATTTCAACAAGGAGCTCGCCAAGCAGCCCAAGCAGTTGGCCTTTGCCGACAGCACCGGGGATCGGGTAGCGTTCTATTTCCACACCGGTGGAACGACCGGGATGCCCAAGGTCGCGCAGCACAAGTACTCGGGGATGGTCTATAACGGCTGGGTCGGCGGCGAGCTGTTGCTGGGACCGGACGACAACATCATGTGTCCGCTTCCGCTGTTCCACGTCATGGCCTGCCACGTGATCCTGATGGCAGCGGTCTATTGCGGCAGCCACGTGATCTTCCCGACACCGCAGGGCTATCGCGGTGAGGGCGTGTTCGACAATTTCTGGAAGCTGAACGAGCGCTACAAGACCACGTTCATCGTGACGGTTCCGACCGCCATCGCGGCGTCGATGCAGCGGCCGGTGGACGCGGATATCTCGACCGTGAAGAAGGCCTTTTCGGGCTCTGCCCCGCTGCCGCTTGAGCTGTTCAAACGGTTCGAGAAGGCGACCGGCGTCACGATCATCGAGGGCTACGGCCTGACCGAGGCGACGTGCCTTGTCTCGGGCAACCCCGTGGATGGCGAGAAGAAGGTCGGCTCCATCGGCATTCCGTTTCCCTACACGGACGTGAAGATCTACAACCAGACGCCGGACGGGCCGGTCGAGGCCGCAGTGGACGAGATCGGCGAGATCTGCATCTCGAACCCGGGTGTTTTTGCCGGTAACACCTACACCGAGGCGGAGAAGAACGCCGATCTCTACTACAACGGCACGCATTTGCGCACCGGCGACCTGGGGCGGATAGACCCGGACGGTTACCTGTGGATCACGGGACGTGCGAAGGACCTGATCATCCGGGGTGGCCACAACATCGACCCGGCCGAAATCGAGGAAGCGCTGCTGAGCCATGACGCGGTGGCGTTTGCCGGTGCGATCGGGCAGCCCGATCTGCATGCCGGTGAAATCCCCTGCGCTTTCGTCGAACTGGTCGAGGGGACCTCGGTCTCCGCAGAGGAACTGCTCGAGCATTGCAGCATCCACGTGCATGAACGCGCGGCGCGCCCCAAGCACATCACGATTCTGGACGAGCTGCCCAAGACCGCGGTGGGCAAGGTGTTCAAACCTGACCTGCGCAAGAACGCAATCACACGGATCTACAATGGCGCGCTGGAGGAGGCCGGTGTCCCGGCACGGGTGGTGTCCGTGATCGACGACAAGAAACGCGGATTGGTGGCGCAACTGGCGCCCAACGGCTCCGACGAGGCCGAGGTCTCCAAGGTGCTTGGCGGGTTCACACGCCCGTGGGAATGGGCGGCCTGAACGACCCTACCCTCTGACGAAAGGGGCGACAGGGCCCTTCCGACGGTCAGCTCAGGAACGGGCTGGCCGTCATCGATTCGGGCGCCGGTGCGCCGAGCCGGGACAGGATCGTGGGGGCCAGTTGCAACTGGTCGATCACGGTGCCTTCGGGCGGGCCTTCAGCGGGACCGAAGTAGTAGAGCGCAGTGTCCTGCTGCAAAGCGCCACGTCCGCCGTGATGGCCGCGTTCGTCCTGGCCGTGATCGGCGGTAATGATCAATTCGTAACCGGCAGCCAGCCATTGCGGAATGAAGGGAGCGAGCATCTCGTCCATCACCCCGCAGGCGTGATCCATTTCGGCGCAGTCGTGGAAGAAGCGGTGGCCCATGCTGTCCAGCGTGCAGGTATGCAGCATGCCGTAGTCCAGACCATAGCGTTTACAGAGGCTCGTCAGCGTGGCGAATAGATCGACGTCGCTGGGGGTCATCTGGTTGGAATGGCCATACGCGGTCATCGTATGGAAGCGACCGTGGTTGATGCTGTCGCTGTCGGGCTCGTCATACTCGATATCGCGCACGAAATCGAACGGGTGACGGTTGAAGAACTCGCTCCAGAAGGAATGCGCAACGGCCCCTGTCACTCCGCCCGCGGCACGCACCTGGCCGAAGACATCAGGCTGGGACAGGCGGAACACGTTGCCGTTACCGGTGCAGCCATGCACCTGCGGCGAAACGCCCGTGTGGATCGAGGCATAACAACTGGCCGAGATCGACGGCAGCACGGCGCGATGGGTCCAGACGCGGGCGTCTCCCGACTCCACCCAGCCTTCGAGATTGCCGAACAGGCGGCGAAAATTGCGCTCGGGCACGCCGTCAAGTATGATGAGGAGGAGCTTGGTCTGCATGTGGGAATCCTTGCATCTTTTCGGCTTGATTTGTGTACCTTGCGGCGCCCATGGGCAACGGATAATCGCCCTCTTCCGACCCACGGTGCGCCGCTGTCAGAACACCGCGTGATCGCCGCGCGGCGCATCGGCATGGCCCGCTACGAGGCGGGCGTAGAAGTCGAACAGATGCTCGGTGCCGGTTTCGGGCGTGGCGTCGGCATCGTAGCGCCTCGCGGCGGGATCCCAGAGCAGCATGGACTCCGTGGCGTAATAGCGCCCGATGGCGGCGAACTCGGCCCTCGCGGCGAGCGGGGGCAGGACACGCCCGCCAAGGCGCAGCGCGGTTTCGATGCTGGCGAGCAGGTTGAGGGGGACTCGGCGGTACCGCGGCGGTTTGCCGAGCAGTCGAAAGAGTTCCGCGCCCATCTCCCTGGGGGTGACGGCGGGGCCGGGTCCGCCAATCGGCAGAATGCGGTTGGCGCGGGATCGATCGGTCACGCAGTCCGCGATGTATCGGCCCAGATCGCCATCACTGATCGGCTTGCAGGCGGTCCTCGTGCCGTCGCCGAACATGAGATAGGGTTTGCCCTCGCGCAGCCGGTCAAGCTGCCCGCAGACCGATTTGAAAAAGGCGGTGGGCCGGACGATGGACCATGTCAGACCCGAGTCTGCGAGCGCGGTTTCGAAAGCGCGCTTTTCGTGCTGGAAGGCAAGGCGGGGCTTCTGCAAGCAGATGGCCGAAAGCAGGACGAAACACTCGACATTTGCCTGTTTCGCAGCGGCGAGGATAGCGAGATGAGCGTCACGGTCGATCATTCGGGCGTCAGCGGGATCGCCGGTGCGCGAGGCGAGGCACGAGACGACGCAATCATAGGACTTTTGGGCGAAAGCTGTCGCCAACTGCGCCGGGTTGGTTACCGCTCCAGGGTGAAACCGGACACCGTCTATGGCGGGATCGCTTCGGCCATAGCAGGTGACATCGTGGCCTGCGTCGCGCAAAGCGCGCGTTGTCGCGTGCCCGGCGGTGCCTGTGGAGCCGAAAACCAGAACGCGCGCTGCCATGTCTCTTCCCCCTGTGCCGCATCACTGTGTGCAGCGTGGGCCGCTTGCGCAAGCGAAAGGGGCCGCGTTTCGGCGCGGGCCCTTGTCGAGGAAGATTGGCGAGGCTCACTCGGCGGGGATCGCGGCTCCCGGATGGTCCGGACGGCCGAAATGCTGCTTGTTCAACCGCAGAACGAGACCGATCATCAACAGTTGTGCAGCGATGGCGAGCGCGGTGAGCGACCAGTAGCCGGCTCCGAACTTTGCGATCACGCCGGCAGTGACAAGGCCCTTGTTGATGAAGAAGTGCAGCATGACCGACAGGGCGACGCCGGGGCAGACCAGTGCGTAGGAGCCGGCGGACCGCTCGGACCCGAACACGAAGCTGTCGAAATAGCGCTGTCGCAGCAGCACGGTGGCGCCGAGCAAGAGGAACAATACCTGCACCGCGAGCAGGCGCGCCAGGAAGATCATCGTCTCGCCGGGGGCGTCATGCACGCTGAAAGCGGTGTGCAGGCCGTGATCCTGGCGCAGGAAGAGGATGCCGAGAACCGTGGTCAAAGGCACGATGATCATCAGCGTCGGGCCCGATTCCCGCGCCGTGCCGTGTTGCAGCATCGCGGCGATGCCGGTGATCGCGGCAATCACCGCGTAGAGCACAGCGGCGATACCGAAGAAGGTGGAGAGCACAAGGGAAACACCGACAACCAAGGTTTGACCGCTCATCGCGGCGGGTGCAGAGAGACCGACGCCGACCATCGACAATGCGAACGCAGGCAGCAGTTGTGCAAAAGAGTTGTGCGCAGTCATGTCGAAGGCGCCGCCCTGCGACAGGACGCGGCCGAGGAAGTCGCCGATCAGCGACAGCGCCCAGACCCCGATCAGGACGAAGGCCACCAGCGCCATCGGGAAGAGGTATTCGACGATGCTCCACAATCCCGGTACGAAGACCAGCCCGACAATGAACAGCGCGTTGACGGTCATTGCCATCGCGAGCGGCGCGGCGAGCAGCGTGGTTTCGCCGTTGGAACTGCGCAGCGCCTTGTAAGCGTCCGTTTGGCGGAATCGGGCCAGTGCGGCGAGGTTCCAACCCAACGATTTGAGGTTGAGGGCCGCGAAGAAGGCAATACCGATCCAGGCTGCGATGATCGCGGCCTGCATGGTGGGTCCGCCGCTGGCGAAGGCGGCAAGGATGTCCTCGAAGACCGGAACCGGGCGACCCGGGTGGGGCACCCAGAACATCAGGTACATGAAGAAGGTGACGGTCAGCCCTCCAGCGCCGAGGGAGGCCAGAAAGTAGAGCGGTGAATAGGCGGACTGGGCCTGGGATGCATGATGTGACACGGTCGGCTCCTTTTGAATTCAAATATTGGAATACATAAAGCATTCAAAAAAACGAATGTAAAGGGTCGAGTTGACGCAGCAGAACGAAAAAGGCCCGGCGACACGCCGGGCCCTCAAGACGATGTGAGTCTAATGTGTAGTCAGCCGCGCGCGCGCCGGCGCTTCATCAAGCCGAATGCGGCGAGGCCGCCGACAAGCAGCGGCAGGCCGGCCGGCAGCGGAACAGGGGCGACCGCTCCGGCAACGAGCTTGTCGCCCGTCACCGTCACGTAGTCGATCCGGAAACCTCTATTGGCGGCATCAACATCTGTCCAGAAAAGAAGGTTGAACTTGCCGTTAGCGGCACCGGTCAGCGTGATGGTTTCGGTGGACCAGGCTTCTGGGGACCAGTGTGCATCGCCATCGACACCGCCTTTAAATGCCTGAGTCCAGGCGGACGTGTCGTCGATGGCCGGCGCGGCGACGGACGTCCATGACAAGAAGAGACTGTCGCTCGCTGTGTTGCTGCTGTTGGTCCGCCAGTTGAAGGAGACAGTAACATTTTCGTATCCGGTGGCATCGATCACCATGCTCGAGGCCGCAGCATCTGGGTTGCCATCGCGAACGTCCCGAAGACGCAGCATGCCGTTGTTGACGAAAACGTCATTGGGCGCGCGTTCCAACTCGCTCCAGCCGCCACCGACGCTTTTGCTGTCGGGACGGTCAAAATCGTCGCTGAAAAGGGTTGCTGCTGCGGCCGAACTCGCGGCAAAGGCGAGGGCCACGGCGACGCAGGCAGGTTTCATAACGGCGAGCATTGTCATCGCAGATGGCTCCATACTGGTTAAAAACACAAAAACTAATCTAAATTACCCTTAAAACCCGCAGGGTTCAAGGACTATCAGGGTTAACACGGCAGGGTGACCCGGCGTCAGTGTCCGGCGCTTTCCATCTTGCGATGATCGATCACCTCTTCAAGCCAGCCTATCTTCATCTCGGGAACCGAGGACAGCAGAAGGTCGGTGTAATCATCGAAGGGCGGGCTGAGCACTTCGGATTTGGAGCCGTAGCGTTGCACCTTTCCCTGGTACATCACGGCGATCGAATCCGCGATGGCGCGCACCGTGGCCAGGTCGTGTGTGATGAAGAGATAGGCGACATCCTCTATTTTCTGCAGCTGGAGCAGTAGTTTCAGGATCCCGTCGGCGACCAGCGGATCGAGTGCCGACGTGACCTCGTCACAGATGATCATCTTCGGTTTGGCGGCCAGCGCCCTGGCGATGCAGACACGTTGTTTCTGTCCACCTGACAACTCAGCCGGATAGCGGTCCTGAAAGCCATCTCCCAGTTCGATCTCGTCCAGCAGCTCCTGGATGCGCCGCTGCTTTTCGCGCCCCTTGAGCCCGAAATAGAACTCCAGCGGTCGCCCGATGATGGTTCCGACAGTTTGGCGCGGATTCATCGCCGTGTCGGCCATCTGGTAAATCATCTGCAACTCGCGCAGATCCTCGTAGCTGCGCCCGCCGAGGTCGGGCGACAGTGTGCGCCCGGCAAAGTCGATCTGCCCGTCGCGCGGAGGCAGGAGGCCGGTGATCACGCGGGCAAGGGTCGACTTGCCCGATCCGCTTTCGCCCACAACGGCGAGGGTCTGGCCCGGGTGCAGATCGACGGTGACGTCGTGCAACACGTCGAACGGGGTGCCGGGATAGCGCGCGGTGATCCCGCGCACGCTGAGCAGCGGTTCGGGTGTCGGTTGTTTCTCCTCGTGCTTGATCGATCGCACAGATACCAGCGCCTGGGTGTATTCCTCCTGCGGCGTGTTGATGATCTGGTCGGTGGTTCCGTATTCGACCATGTCGCCCATCTTGAGCACCATGATGTGATCGGAGACCTGCGCCACCACAGCGAGGTCATGGGTGATATAGAGTGCTGCGACCCCGGTGTCGCGGATTGCGTCCTTGATCGCCGCCAGAACGTCGATCTGGGTGGTCACGTCCAGCGCCGTCGTCGGTTCGTCGAACACAACGAGGTCGGGTTCGGGGCAAAGCGCCAATGCGGTCATGCAGCGCTGCAACTGTCCGCCCGAGACCTGGTGCGGATAGCGGTTGCCGATGTTTTCGGGATCCGGCAGCCCCAGCTTGGCGAACAGCGCGACTGCACGCGCTTCAGCGTCTTTTCGCGAGAACTTGTTGTGGCGGATCGCGGCCTCGGTCACCTGCTCCATGATCTTCTTGGCGGGGTTGAAGGACGCCGCGGCTGATTGGCTGACATAGGTCACTTCACCGCCGCGCAGGTGGCGCACATCGCGAAGACCGGATTTCAGGATGTCGCGCCCGTTGACCCAGACCTCGCCGCCGGTGATTTCGACGCCGCCACGGCCATAGGCCATGGTGGCGAGGCCGATCGTCGATTTCCCGGCGCCGGACTCGCCGATCAGGCCCAGCACCTCGCCCTTCTGCAGATCGAAATCGACCCCGTGGACGATCTCGATCGGATGCGGCTTTTCGCCTGGCGGATAGACCGTCGCGCCGATCTTGAGATTGCGGACCTTGACGAGCGGATCGGACATCAGCCGCGCCCTCCTTTCAGGCTTGTGGTGCGGTTCAGCACCCAGTCGGCCACCAGGTTGACCGAGATCGCCAGCGTGGCGATGGCAAACGCCGGGATCAGGGCCGCGGGGATGCCGTAAACGATGCCTTCCTTGTTCTCTTTGACGATCCCGCCCCAATCCGCCTGGGGTGGCTGGACGCCAAGACCGAGGAACGAGAGGGTGGATACGAACAGCACCGCGAAGATGAACCGCAGGCCCATCTCGGCGACCAGAGGTGACAGCGCGTTGGGCAGGATTTCGCGGAAGATGATCCAGGCTGTCTTTTCGCCGCGCAGGCGGGCCGCTTCGACATAGTCCATCACGGTGATGTCGACGGCGACGGCGCGGGCGAGACGATAGACGCGGGTGGAGTCGAGCAGGCCCATGACGATGATCAGCACCGGGATCGTCACCGGCATGACCGACAGGACGACCAGCGCGAAAATCAGCGAGGGGATCGACATCATGAGGTCCACGAAGCGGCTGAGAACCTGGTCGATCCAGCCGCCGGAGACCGCCGCAATGAAGCCGAGCACCGAGCCTGTAACGAAGCTCAGAATGGTTGCCATCGTGGCGATGAAGATCGTCGTGCGCCCACCATAGATCATCCTGCTGAGCAGGTCGCGCCCGATGCTGTCGGTGCCCAGCAGAAACTGCTCGGAGGACGGCTCCCACACGTCGCCGACCACTTCGGCCATTCCATAGGGGGCCAGCAACGGCGCGAAGATCGCCATCAGAAAATAGAGCGACGTGAAGAACAGGCCGATCAGTGCGGAGATGGGGATGTTTTTCATGCGGGCGCCTCCGGTTTGCTGGGGGCGTCGTGTTTTGCCGAGACCGGGGGACCGCCGGCGCTTCCGTGCGGCGGGACTGCGTAGTCGTGCGGCATGAGTCCGTTCTGCGAAAACCTCATTTCGGGTGCCTCAGCCTCGGGTTGGTCAGGATCGACACGATGTCGGCGATCATGTTGAGACCGATATAGACGGCGGCGAAAATCAGACCGCAGGCTTGCACCACAGGCACGTCGCGTTTGGACACGTGATCGACAAGATACTGGCCCATGCCCGGATAGACGAAGACCACCTCGATCACCACGACGCCGACCACGAGGTACGCGAGGTTCAGCATGACCACATTGACGATCGGGGCGATGGCGTTGGGAAAGGCGTGCTTGCGGATCACGTCGAATCGGCTGAGTCCCTTGAGCTCGGCTGTTTCGATATAGGCGGATTGCATCACGTTCAGGATCGCGGCGCGGGTCATGCGCATCATGTGGGCCAGCACGACCAGAGTCAGCACCATGACGGGAAGCGCGATGGCGTTCAGTTTCTGGCCCAGCGTCATGCTGTCGTTGATCATCGCGACCGACGGAAACCAGCCGAGCTTGACCGAGACGAAATACATCAGCACGTAGCCGATCAGGAATTCGGGGATCGAAATCGACGCCAGCGTTACGCCGGAAATCAGCTTGTCGGGCCAGCGGTCGCGGTAGCGCACGGCCAGCAGGCCGAGGAAGATCGCCAGCGGCACCGCGATGACGGCAGCCCAGAAAGCGAGAAAGAGAGTGTTCCAGAAGCGAGTGCCGAGGCTTTCGGCGATGTCGCGCCCGTTGGTCAGCGCGGTCCCCAGATCACCCTGCAGCACGCCGCCGAGCCAGGTGAAGTAGCGCGTCACCGCCGGCTCGTTCATGCCCAGTTCCTCGCGCAGGTTCGCGAGCGCCTCAGGCGTGGCGGATTGACCGAGAATGGACTGTGCCACGTCTCCCGGCAGGATCGTCGTTCCTGCGAAGATCAGGATCGACGCGAAGAACAGAAGCAGCAGGCCCAGCGACAGTCGCTGGGCCACGAGTTTCAGGACCGGGTGCATCAGGCCGTCTTGAGCCAGCACTTCACCGCGGCTTGGTTGCTCATCATTTCGCCGTTGGGATCGTCGATCCAGCCGCCAAGGTCGTTGGAGACGCCGTTCACGAAGTCGTTGAACATCGGCAGGATCAGGCCGCCCTCGTCGCGCAGCATCATGCCCATCTTGGAATAGATATCCTTGCGCTTGGCGTCGTCGAGTTCGGCGCGGGCCTGCAGCAGCATGGCGTCGAAATCGTCGCGCTTCCAGCGGGTGTCGTTCCAGTCCGCGGTCGACAGGTAGGCCGTGGCATACATCTGGTCCTGCACCGGGCGTCCGCCCCAGTAGGAGGCGCAGAAGGGCTGCTTGTTCCAGACTTCCGACCAGTAGCCGTCATTGGGTTCGCGCTTGATCTCGAGTGGGATGCCCGCGGCCTGTGCGGTCTGCTGGAACAGTGCCGAGGCGTCCACGGCGCCGGGGAACGCGCCATCGGCGGTACGCAGGATGATCGGGCTGCCGTCATGGCCGGATTTCTTGTAGTGCTCGGCGGCCTTTTCGATCGAATGCTCGCGCTGCGGGATGGTGTCGTCGAACAGCGGATAGGACGCGTTGATCGGGAAGTCGTTGCCGATGCTGCCATAACCGCGGAGGATCTTGTCGACCATCTCTTCCCGGTTGATCGCGTATTTCAGCGCGAGGCGCAGTTCGTTCATGTCGAACGGCGGCGTGTCGATATGCATGATGAAGACATAGTGGCCGCGCCCCGAGGAACTGCGCACCGCCAGGTTGGGCGCGCGATCCAGCAGGCTTGCGACCTTGGGGTCGACCCGGTTGATCGCGTGCACCTGACCCGACTGCAGCGCCGCCGTGCGGGCGGTGGCGTCGTTCAGCACCAGCTGCTCCACCTCGGCCGCCCAGCCGCGGTTGTCGGCGTCCCAGTAGTCGTCGCGACGCTTGAAGCCGTGCCGCACGCCGGGCTCGTCCACCTCGAGCGTGTAGGGGCCGGTCCCGATGGCGGCGCCGGGATCGTCCATGCCGCCGCCGGGCTGGATGATCAGGTGATAGTCGGCCATCAGGTAGGGCAGGTCGGCGTTCGGGGTCTCCAGTTCGACGATGAAATTGTCGCCGTCGATCTTCATGTCCGCGATTCCGCGCATGATGCCGAGCGCACCGGACTGGCTGTCCTCGTTCGAGTGGCGCTGCATCGTCATCAGAACGTCTTCGGGCGTCATGTCCTTTCCGTTCGAGAACGGGATTCCCTTGCGGACCTTGAAGGCCCATGTCTTGGCGTCCGCCGACGCTTCGACGCTTTCGGCCATGCGGAATTCGATCTGGCCTTCGGGATCGACCTCGACCAGCGTCTCACCCCAGCAGTAGAGGTTGTTGAGCGGCACTTCCGACGCGGTCAGCGCCGGGTCCTGGGTGTTGGTGCTCTCGCCGCCCGAGCTGCCGATCTTGATGGTGCCGCCCCGTTTCGGAGTCTCCGCGCGGGCCGCGTCTGCAAAGATGGTGCTGGCCACGGCGGCGCTGACGCCGAGGGCCGCGGCCTTACCCATGAATTCGCGCCGGCTCATGCGGCCCGCAGTCACTCGGCTGGCCATGTAGGTCAGTTGATCGTTCATAGAATGTCTCCCGGTTGTCTCTGAAGCGCTTTCAGCGCCGTTTTTCTTGATTGATGGGTCAAGGTTTGCGTATTTCCGCCGACCCCGCAAGGGGCAATGTCCGACATTCCCGCGCAAAGCTCAGAGGTTGTCGCGGGGAATGCGCTCGCTCAGGTTGCGTTCGTGCACCACTTCGTCGTTCTCGAGCGCGGTGATCCGCGCGCTCAGGTGGAAGTGGGTCGCATCCGACCACATCTCGCAGAGTGTCTCTGTGCGCAGCCGGAGCCCGTCGCGTTCCAGCTCGTCCGTCCAGTGACATGCCCCGCGGGCCGAGAGCGGATCGTCGGGGTGGATGCTCCAGCGCTCGCGCGCCACCGATCCCGCGATCAGACCATGATCCGCATCCTCGACCTTGCCAAAATCGTCCTCGATCACCAGGTGGACCTGCCCGGTGACCTGATCGGTCTCGCGGCGGCGCACATGCGCCTCGGGGCGGAGTTCGCGGGTTTGCCACGGGGCGTCCGCATCCGGCGGTGGAAAACTCCAATCGGGCGTCGCGGTCACGTCGCAGAGCGGCAGATCGACCGATCCGCCAGTCAGGGTCAGGGTGGCGGCGCCGGGCGCGGGCCAGATCAGTGGCCAATAGGCGGTCGAGATCGCTACCCGCAGCCGATGTCCCGCCGGCACCTTGTAGGCGATGTGATCGAGTTGCAGGGCGATGTCGCAAGGCTGGCCCGGAACGAGGGGCGCCGGTTCTGCTGCGCCACCGCGATGGCTGAGGTTCAGTACACCATAGGTAATCCGCGTGCTGGCCCCGTCGGGGTGCACATGACAGAGTCGTACGGCGATCTGTGCCTGCGTCTTGTCCGAGGCCAACCGGAGCCGCAGGCGCGGAGCGCCGGCGATGGCCATGTCCGCGTCAAGCGGCGCGCTGTCGAAACAGGCCGACAGAGCATCGTCGCGGCGCTGATCGCCCGGCATCTCTGGGCCAAGCCAGATGGCGCAGTATTCGCCAGACTCGGCACCGCAATCCGCCGGCGAGCAGACGTTGCGTGTCAACGCGCCGCCGCTCGGAGCGAGCCCCGTGTCTGTCAGGTGCAGCCGTTCGGGGCGGGTGACGGGATCGGCCAGCCAGCGTCCGGGCCGGGTTTCATACCAGCGCGCAGGCCGCACGCCGTCCATCAGGTAGCTGCGCAGGTCGGGGTCGGAGTCGACGCCGGTGTCGGCCCCCTTGAGCCAGCGGTCCCACCAGCGCAATGCCTCCTGCAGAAACCCGATGCGCGGCTCGGGCACGGCGAAATGCGGGTACTTGTGAACCCAGGGGCCGATGATGCCCTTGCTGCCGGGGATGTTCTCCACGATCTGCGGCACCGCGTTCTTGTAGGCGTCGCCCCAGCCTCCGATCGCCAGCACCTTTGCCTTGATCGCGGCATACTCCTCGCAGACGGACCCGTGCCGCCAATAGGCGTCCCGGCGCTGGTGGCGCAGCCATGTCGCGGGCAGAAAGGGTTCGTTTTCAAGACGCTCCAGCCACATCCTTCGCCAGTCGGGGCGCAAGGCCGGGTCGGGCGCGCGGGACGAATAGCTCCACATCGTCGCGCCCCAGCCGAGGTTCTCGTTCAGGAGGCCGCCGCCCTTGTAGTGGATGTCGTCGGCGAAACGGTCCACCGTCGAACAGAGCGTGATGATCGCTTTCAGGGGGTCGGGCGCGAGCGCCGCGACCTGAAGCGAGTTGAAGCCGCCCCAGCTGATTCCCATCATGCCGACGGTGCCCGAACACCAGGGCTGCGTGGCGAGCCAGTTCACCACCTCGACCGCGTCGGAAAGCTCCTGTTCGGTGTATTCGTCGGTCATCAGCCCGTCGCTGTCGCCGTTGCCGCGGATGTCGACGCGGATGCAGGCATAGCCGCGCCGGGCAAACCAGGGATGGGTCAGCGCGTCGCGCGCGCAAGTGCCGTCGCGCTTGCGGTAGGGCAGGTATTCGAGGATTGCCGGCACCGGGTCGTCGGCCGCGTCGACCGGGCGCCAGACACGGGCCGACAGGCGGCAACCATCGGCCAGCGGGATGACCATGTCGGGCAGTTCTTCGATCTCGCGCAAGGTGTTCGTCTGCATCTCTCAGGTCTCCATCCAGATGGTCACCGGACCGTCATTGATCAGCGCCACGGCCATGTCGGCGCCGAACCGGCCCTTGGCCACGTCGATGCCCTGCGCGGCGAGATCGGCGGCGAAGAGGTCGTAGAGCGGCTCGCCCTCGTCGGGCGCGGCGGCGGTTGAGAACCCGGGGCGGTTGCCGCGCGACGTGTCGGCCGCCAGTGTGAACTGGCTGACCACCAGCGCCGCGCCGCCATTGTCAGCCAGCGACCGGTTCATCTTGCCGGCCTCGTCCTTGAAGATGCGCAGCTTGGGAATCTTCGCGGCGAGCTTTCTGGCCTCGGCCTCTGTGTCGCCCTGCATGGCGCAGACCAGGATCAGAAGGCCGGGGCCGATCCGCCCGATTACCACGCTCTCAACGGTGACGCTCGCCTCGGCGACTCTCTGGATCAGCGCGCGCATCAGGCCTCTCCCCGCCAGTCGACGATCTCGGCCAGATCGGCGCGGTCGGTGCGGAAGGCATTGGCCGGGTTGTCGGGATCGGCGCGGCCGAACGAGATCGCGCAGAGGATCAGGCGGTCTTCGGGGATGCCGAAGTAACGGTGCAGGAAGGGGCCGTATGAGGCCACCGCCGCCTGCGCGATCGAAGCTACGCCCTGCGCTTGCGCGGCGAGCGTGAAGGCGGTGACGAACCCGCCGCAATCCATCGCGCCGTAGGGGCCGAGATCGGCGGGGCTCGAGATGATGGCGCAATGCGGCGCGTCGAACAGATCGAAATTGCGCATCATCTGGCGGGCCGAGCCGGCGCGGTCGCCTTTTTCTATCCCGACCGCGTCATAGAGTTGAAAACCGCAGGCACGTCGGCGGTCTTGATAGATGCCGGTATAGCGCTTGGGCCATTCCATGTCGGGGTTTGGGGCCGTGCTTTCGGCCTCGGCGCGCAAGGCGACGCGGAACCGGTCGGTCTCGTCTCCGCTGGTCAGGGTCACCTGCCAGGGCTGCGCGTTGCACCAGCTCGGCACGCGCCGGGCGGTGGCGATGATGTTCTCGATGGTGGCGCGTGGCACCGGATCCGGCCGGAAGGCGCGGCAGGAGTGGCGCTGCGCGAAAAGCGCATCGAGATCGGCATGGGAGAGTGTCATGGCAGAGTCCTGCTGGTTTCGGGCGCAGGATGGCGGCAGGCGGCCGGAACCGCAAGGCCGGGATCGTGGTTGAATTTGACCGGGATCAAGGTTGACATTCCGGCTTTGGAATACGGTTTTCGCAGGAAACAAGAAGGAGGACCAACGATGGTGGAAAAGACCGAACACACCGGCCTCTGGCCGTCGCTTTACGATCCGTTCCGCGCCATGGGCGCAAGGATTGCCGACTGGCTGTCGCCCGCGACCGAAGCATCGGGCGGAACCGACAGCTATGACATCACGATGGAACTGCCAGGTGTGTCCGAAGACGATATCGACCTGTCGGTCGAGGACGGCGTGGTCACGATCCGGGGCGAGAAGAAGACCGAAACCGAGAAGAAGGGAGACACCTGGTATTTCTCGGAGCGCCAGTATGGCGCGTTCCGCCGGTCGTTCCGGCTGCCCGCGGACGCGGACGGCGCAAAGGCAAGCGCGAGCATGAAGGACGGCGTATTGCATGTGAGCGTGCCGAAACTCGCACCCGAAGCGACGAACAAGGCACAGCGGATCAAGATCGCGAAGGGCTGACCCTGAGCCACTCCACGGGGTAACTAGGCGGCGGCGGCCCTATTGCTGGGTCGCCGTCAGATACCCGATTCCGGCCGCCAGCAGCAGACCGAAGATCACGGCAATGGCGATCTTGACCGGTGACCAGGGACGTTGGCCCTGCACCCGTCCAGTCTGCCCGTTGACGACGAACCGATAGCTCTGCCCCTTGTATTTGTAAGCGGCGAGCCAGATCGGCAGCAGGATATGCTTGAAGGTCACGCCGCGCACGTCGCTGTCGATGGCGCTGATGCGTTGCTGATCGCCGCCGATATCGAAGCGCACGTCGCGTTCGATGACACGGGCCATGTAGGCACGGGCTTCCTGGTATCCTTCCTTGAGATCGACAGTATAGGCCTCGGCGCGGAACCCGGCGAGGTATTGCGGCTGGTAGGGCTCGAGCGCCGAGAGGTCCCAGGGCGGCAGCGCATCCGTGTGAGACTTGGGCAGGCTGCGCGAGGCCAGCACCAGCACGTCGTCAAAAGCCCGCGCGACGCGGCCCGAAACCGGGGTCCAGCGGATGTTGGCGACACGTTGCTGCACGCGCTTGCCGTTCTGCACCACGGTGCGCGTGGTGTAGTAGATCGTGCCGCGCTGGCCGGAGTAGCGCGACGTGGTGGCGGCGTCGTAGGTCCAGTAGGGGACATAAATGCCCTGCATTCGTCGCCCCTTGCGCGCGTATTCCTTGAGCCCGGAAGGCGCGAACCAGAGCCTGCCCAGCCAGTCGGTCATCGCGGCGTGGGCGCTGCGTTCGTCCAGTTGGAACGGCAGCACGCCGCGCGGCTTGATATGGCGGTTGGTGCCGGTGTCGGTGACCACGGGTGTCGCGCAGAACGGGCATTCGGCGGCATGGGTCGCCGGATCGAATTCGACCTGCGCGGCGCAATTGGGGCAGGTGAGAACGCGGGTTTCCTCGATCTCGGTGTCGGGAAGGGCGAGCGCGACACCGGCGTTGAAATCCTGCTCGGTCAGGCGCGCGCCGCCCCAGGGGCCGGCGTTGATCGCTTCGGTGTGGCCGCAATGGTCGCAGACCAGCTGGCCCTGCGCCGGATCGAAACGGTAGTCTGCACCGCATTGCTCGCAGGGAAAACGATGTTCGGTCGGCGCGGTCGCGGTCTTGGAGTCAGAGGAAGTCATGGATGATCCGGGGTGTCATGTTGCGCAGCGCGCCGTCGTTCAGCACCGTGTGCCGCCACATGTGGAAGATTCCGTGCAGCAGCCCGGCGCCCAGCGTCACGAGAAACAGCGTACGGACCGATCCCGAAAGCGGATCGGGTTCCGCGCTCCAGAGCGCGGCAGCGGCGAGACCGAGCAGCGCGAGAAGCAGCGCATGCGCCGGCACGAACAAGCGCCGCAGCGCCCCGGTCAGCGCGGGGCCAGGGCGGCCCGACAGGCCGAAGAGCAACGTGCCGCTGGCCCAGAGGCCGACCGCGAGGCTGAACGCGACGCGAAGGGGCAGGCTGTTGCCTGCAACCAGCGTGGCGATCAGCGCGCCGAACGCGGTCCAGTGCAGCAGCTTGACGGTGGAGCGCCAGATCGACCGGGCCGTTGCCACTACGTCACGCGCCCGGTGGTGGAGGTGGCAGAACGGTGAAGAGTTGGGCCAGTTCCTGTACGTCTTCGGCACGTAGCCAGCCATCCTGGCCGGCAGTCCAGACATAGGTGTCGCGCGTGACGCTGCCCTCGGCGGCCATCCGGCCGAGCGTCGCCTTGGAGAACGGGCCGCGCGTCTCGCCCGCGTCGACGATGTGCCAGACATGCTCGACGGGTGGTGGCGGCGGCGCGGCGGCGGGACGGCTGCCCCATGGCCCCTGCTGCTGGCTCATCTGATTTGCCATCGCCATGCCCATACCGGCCCCGAGCCCGGCCGCCATGCCCCCGCCCGACGGGTTGCTGGCGGCCGAGGTCATCGCCTCGGCGGCGGAATACTGGGTGAACTTGCCCAAGTCTCCCGCCAGCCCCGCCGATGTGCGCTTGTCGAGTGCCGCTTCGACCGCCGGAGGAAGCGAGATGTTCTCGATGTAGAGCTCGGGGATGGTGAGCCCGTATTCCTGCAAGGTGGGAGAGATCGCGGTGGCGACCAGCTTGCCGAGGTCGGAGGTGTTGGCAGCCATGTCCAGAACCGGAATGCCCGAGGAGGCGATGACACGGGAAAATTCCTGAACGATGACGTTGCGGATCTGGAAGCTGATCTCGTCCATGGTGAACTCGCCGTCCGTGCCGACGATTTCGGTCATGAACTTCGCGGGATCCGTCACGCGGACCGCGTAGGTGCCGAAGGCGCGGATGCGCACCGGGCCGAATTCCGGATCACGGCAGATGATCGGGTTCTTGGTGCCCCATTTCAGGTCGGTGAACCGGGTCGTGTTGACGAAGTAGATTTCCGAGACAAAGGGGCTCTTGAAGCCGTGATCCCAATGATTGAGCGTCGTGAGGATCGGCATGTTGTTGGTTTCGAGCATGTAGAGTCCGGGCGTGAACACATCGGCCAACTGGCCCTCGTGCACGAAGACGGCGGATTGGCCCTCGCGCACGGTCAACTTGGCGCCGTACTTGATCGCGTGGCCTTCGCGCTCGAACCGCCAGACCATCGTGTCGCGGGTGTCGTCGACCCAGTGGATCACGTCGATGAATTCACCGGTCAGAAAGTCGAAGATTCCCATGTCAGGTTCCTTTCGTTGCGTCGTCTCAGAGCGGTTGGCCCATCAGGTCGCGGGCGATGATGCGGGCCACCGGGCGGGCTTCGTCCGCGGTCATGCCGAGTTTCAGGCGCGGATCATAGAGCATCTTGAGCAGAAGCTCGTCCTGGTTGGTCAGCAGTGCGAATTCGTCGTCGTCGTTGAAGATCGAGGGGCGCGCGGAGGGGCTGTCATTGGGCAGGCCGAGCCCCTGGGCCATTTCTTCGTGAATGCAGGACTGGCGCACGAGGTCGGGATGCTCGGCGCGGATCAGAGCGATGGCGCGGGTGTACTGATAGGGTGTTCTGCTTCCCGACACGGCGACGACGAGGCAGTAGAACGAGCGCGGCAGGTTGCCGAAGAGATCGAGCTCGGTCGGACTGATGCTGGGGATCAGCTGCACAAGCCGCTCTTGCAGGAAGGCGCTGTCGTCCTCTCCCACCACGAAGACGTGGAAGTTGCCATTGCGGGCGACGCTGGTGATCGGATGGTCCGTGATCGCCGCCAGGCGCTTGCCATAGGCGTCGATCCGCGCGGCGTCGATGGCGCGCCGCTCCTGCGGGACGCTGGCGCCGAATTCGGTTTGGACGCGCACCGGTCCGTTCCAGCGGCTGAGCCGCCCGCTGCCGCCGTTGTTGCGGGCGCTGACACCCGACCCGGTGGTGTATTCGTCGTAAAAGGCGATGGTTTCGAAGTTGCGTGCCAGATCGTCGGCCGAAAACGGCGTGTCCGGTCCGCCGCCATCGGTGCGCAGCAGACCGCGCGTCAGCAGGTCGTTCTGGACACGGGTATAGTACCTGGCCAGGTCGCGGCTGGCTGCGGAGGGTTCCACCGGGACAACGGCGGGCGGCCGCAACGAGGCGGGGCGGGCTTGCGGCGTCGGCGAGGTCTTGACGCCCATTTCCTCGCAGCCGACCAGCGCAAGCGCCGCAGCCAGCGTCAGTGCCGCCGCACGAAAAGGCAGATTGGCACGCACAATCCGTCCTAGCCCGGAACCGCGCCGCTGGCCGTGTCGCCCAGGCCGTCCTTGCGGGCCTTGGCGCTGGCCAGGGTGTCGCGCAGCTCGGCCTCCATCTTCTGCAACTCCTCCTCGGCGGCGGCGCGCCGCGCCTTGCCCTCGTCGGCGATCGCGAGGCTTTCGTTGATCGTGCCGATCAGATCCTCGTTGGCCTTCTTGACGGCCTCGATGTCGAACACGCCACGTTCCATCTCCTGGCGGATGACCTTGTTGCTGTCGCGCAGGTTCTTTGCATTGGAGGTCAGCAATTCGTTGGTCAGATCATTGGCCTCGCGCACGGCGCCGGCGGCTTCGGCGCTGCGCTGGATGGTGACGGCCTGCGCCAACTGGGTTTCCCAGAGCGGCACCGTGTTGACCAAGGTCGAGTTGATCTTGGTCACCAGGCTCTTGTCGTTCTCCTGCACAAGCCGGATCGAGGGCAGGGACTGCATCGTCACCTGACGGGTCAGCTTGAGGTCGTGCACCCGGCGCTCGAGGTCGTCGCGGGCGGCGCGCAGGTCGCGCAGTTCCTGCGCCGCCATCACCTGGTCGGCCTCGGGCGCGGCCTTGACCGCGGCTTCCTTCTCGGGGATGGCGGTACCGTCGAGTTCGGCCATCTTGGCCTCGCCGGCGGCGATGTAGAGCGCCAGCTCGTCATAGAAATTCAGCGTCTTGTCATAGAGGATGTCCAGCGATTTGATATCCTTGAGCAGCGTGTGCTCGTGACCCAGCAGGTTGTCGGTGATCCGGTCGATCTGACCCTGCACCTCCTCGTACTTGGCGGTGAACTTGGCGAAGGGCGCGGCCTTGCCCAACAGTTTTTCCCACCAGCTGCGCTCGCGGCGCACGTCAAGCTCGCTGACCGAAAAGCCCCGGATCGTGGTGACGATGTCGCGCAGGCTGTCGCCGGCGGGTCCGACATCCTTGTTTCGCACATCCGCCAGCATCGCCTGGCTGATCTCCTGCAATTCGGCCTGCGCGGCCGATCCGAAGGCGACGATCGAATTGCTGTCGTTCATGTCGATCTCGCCCATCCGCTTGCGGATTTCCGCGCTGACGGGCGCGTCGGCCTTCTCGAGCGGCACGATATCGGACGCCGGTTCGGGCAGCACCACGCCCGTGACCTCCTGGACCTTGGTCACGGTTTCTTCGGCCTTCTTGCGGACGTTGTCGGACATGGGTGTCTTCCTTGTGTTGCTACGTGTCCAGCCGAACACCTTCGCGCTGCAGACGATCGCGCAGCACGTCGATTTCGACCGTCAGGTCGGTGTGGTCGTTCAGCAGCATCCTGCGGCTGCGGGCGGCGAAATTCTGTTCGAGATCGTCCAGGAGCGCGGCGTAATCGGCGCGCGCCTGCGGATCGCGGCTGCGTGCGTAGACATCGGCGAACTTGATCGTCGCGTCGCGCGCGCCCTGCAAGTAGACGGTCAGGTATTTTCGGGCCGAGGCGAGGTCGCGGGGATCTTCCTCGACCGTGCGGAACAACTCGCGGGCGGTAACCTGGAACGCCTTGACCCGGTCCTCCATCTGCCGGTCGCCCGCGCGGGCGATCGCGTCGGACATCTCGCGCAGATGCGCTTCGCCTTCGTCGATGACGCGCGCGACCCGATCCTGCTGGAACTTGTCGATGCCCTCCATCCCCTTGTTCCTGAGCGGATCAAAGCCAAAGGACAGGCTGTGCAGGCCCATCGCCGCCACACCGTAGAGGATCGGAGCGACAAGGCCAGGTTCGGTCTTGTAGGCTGCAACGGCGATGCCGAGGCCGGTCATCACGCTGGCCGCCATCTTGCGCGGAAAGGCGGGGCGGCGTGCGACCTTGCGCGCGTCATATGCGGCCTCGGCCCGCAGGCCTTCGCGCAGCAGGAAAGCCGCAAACGTCAGGATCGCAGCCGAGACAAGGCCGAGCGTCAGGCCCACCGCACCATCGTTGAGCGCCATGAAGACCATGACGACCGGCGGGATGAAGAGGACGTTGGCGCGCGCTCCGACAGGATCGACACGGGCACCGTCATACGCGCCACGCGGGGATGGATCGCTTTCGGATGTGGCGCCATCGGGGCTGTATTTTCCGCCAAAGCGTTTTGCCATGGCGTCAGAGGCCTCCCAGCCAGCCGGTGCAGACCCCGAACATCAGAACGATCAGAGCCGCATAGGCGGTTTTCTGGATACCATTTGGCGACACGCCAACCCCCTGACTTTACCCGAACAAAACCCAATCTAATGCATGGATGATGGGCTTGCTAGGGGGAACAGGACCGCAATCGGGCGCAAAACCGCCCGCGCCGGCGTTCATTTCGTGCGTTTCGGGCCACCTCGGGGCGGGGCAGGGCGACGCGGTCTGGCCTTGGGCTTGGCCTCGCCGGTGGTGTCGCCGATCTCCAGCCCGAGCTGGTCGCGCAGCACCTTGCGGCGGATTTCCTCGACCGATCCCGGCTTCAGAGTGCCCAGCTGGAACGGTCCATAGGAGATGCGGATCAGCCGGTTGACCGTGAAGCCGACATCCTCGATCGCACGGCGGATCTCGCGGTTGCGCCCCTCGCGGATGGCGATGGTCAGCCAGGCATTCGCGCCCTGCTGCCGGTCGAGAGTCACGATCATCGGCTGGAAGCGCTCGCCCTCGATCACCAGTCCCTGGCGCAACGGCGCGAAATCCTCGTCCTTGGGCCGCCCGTTGATGCGCACCCGGTATTTCCGCAGCCACCCGGTGCTCGGCAATTCCAGTTTGCGCTTGATCGCCCCGTCATTGGTCAGCAGCAGCAGGCCTTCGGAATTGATGTCGAGCCGTCCGACGCTCATCACGCGGGGCATGTCCTCGGGCAGATCGTCGAAGATGGTCGGTCGGCCTTTCTCGTCGCGCGCGGTCGTCACCAACCCCGGCGGCTTGTGGAAGAGCCACATGCGAGGGGGTTCTGGTTCTGCCAACGGTTTGCCGTCGACCGTGATGCGATCCTTGTCGGTCACGTTCAGCGCAGGGCTGTCGATGCGTGCACCGTTCACTGCGACGCGGCCCGCAGCGATCATCCGTTCGGCCTCGCGGCGCGAGGCGACGCCCGCTCGGGCGAGAATCTTGGCGATGCGCTCGCCGGGGGGCGGGGTCTTGTCCGTCATGCAGCGCGCTTAGACCATTCTGCCGGCTTGCGAAAGCTCCGTTTGCGGGCCACTCTGGGCCATGGTGTTCAAATCCCAGATGAATCAGGCACTTGAAGAGGCGCGCGCCGCAGCCGGGCGCGGCGAGGTGCCGGTAGGCGCGGTGATCGTTGCGCCCGACGGGCGCGTGGTCGCCTCGGCGGGCAACCGCACCCGCGAATTGAACGATCCGACCGCCCATGCCGAGATCCTCGCGATCCGGGCCGCCTGCGCGGCGGCCGGTTCCGAACGTCTGTCCGGCCATGATCTCTACGTGACGCTCGAACCTTGTCCGATGTGTGCCGCCGCCATCGCCTTCGCCCGGATCGAGCGGCTCTACTATGGGGCCTCGGACCCGAAATCGGGCGGGGTCGCGCATGGGCCGCAGGTCTTCGATCATGCCCAGACCCACCACGTTCCGGAGGTCTATGACGGGCTGGCCGCGGAAGACAGCGCCGCGCTGTTGCGCGCCTTCTTCGGCGCGCGCCGCGGAAAGGGCACAACGCCGGGAGCATGACGCGGTCACGGATCCGCGGGGCGGTCCGGTTCGTAGAGATCGTTGGGCGAACTGAAGGACGCGTGGCGTTGGGCGATCTTCCAGCTGCCGGACTCGCGGGCGAAGACCAGCGTGGCACGGAACACCAACGGCGCCTCTCGGCCTTCGAACCAGACCTTGTGGATGCAGAAACTCCATCCGATGTTGCCCGCCTCGAAGGCCTCGGCGAGCAGTTCGTCGCGCTGCGCGATCGCCGGCATGCGCGTGAAGTGTTCTGCGATCTCGGCGTGGGTCGCGGGTCCGGACCAGAGCTCTTCCTCGGCGGTGCCGATGAACCGGAAATGATCCCCGGCGGAAAGGAATTTCCGCATCGTCGTCTTTTCGCGGCTCATGACCGTGACAAACCAGCGTCGCGACACCGCGAGCAGTTCGGAGGACGGGCGGATCATGCCGGCCTCGTCCGCCCGGCCATGCCGCGGCTTGCGCCCGCTGTTCCGACGTGGCCGGGGTGGCGCGATACGTTGGATCCGGCGGTTCCCGAAGAGAGACGAGTTCGACGCATCTAGACGATGATGGCCTGCATGACCTGGGGTTCGACCACGTCGACATCGGGCAGGGCATCCACCAGGGATCGCGCCGACTGTTCGAGCAGCGGGAAGGTGCGGTAGTGGCAGGGGATCAGGGTCTTGAACGCGAAATAGCGCTTGGCGGCATAGGCGACCTTGGCCATGTCCATGGTGAAATGCCCGCCGGCGGACAGGATGCCAATATCGGGTTTGTAGTAATCCCCAAACCACTCCATGTCGGCCATGATGTCGGTATCGCCCGAGGCATAGATGACATGGTTCTCGGCGGCGATCATGAAGCCCACTTCGGAGCCGCCGGTGCGCGGGCCCTCCGGGGTGGCGAAGGTCGAGGAGTGCTGAGCTGTGACCATCGACACCTTTACCCCGCCCAGATCGACCGTGCCGCCCTTGTTGAAGCCGATCGTCTCGATGCCCTCCGTCTCGCCCCAGAAGCCCATCAGGTCGTACTGACCGACGACCGGCACGTTCAGGCGCTTGGCCAGGGGCAGCACGTCGACCACGTGGTCGAAATGGGCGTGGGTCAACAGGATGTGGGTCGCGCCCGCCACGGCAGCCTCGTGCTGGTCCTCGGGCAGCATCGGGTTGCCGTTCAGCCAGGGGTCGAGCAACAGTACGCGATCGCCGGTTTCGATGCGGAAACTGCCATGTCCAAGCCAGATGATCTTCATGTTGGTCTTCTCCTTCACTGGTTCCGGCGGACTATCGCTATGCGTGCGCCGAGGTGCAAGGGGGGCTCAGACGCCGGTATCCGGTCCGAGACAGAACATCTCCTCGCCAATCTCGTCGGCCTCGTAGAGTTCGGTCGAAACTGGGTCGTTCTCGAATCTTGCGATCAGGCCGTCAGGCGTGGACTGGAAGGTCCAGCATTGCGGGTCGAACCGGTCCTCGTAGATGAAACAGATCTGGCCGTTTTCCTCGTACCAGGTGCCCTCCTTGCATTGCCCGTCGAGGAAGGACCAGATCACGCGGCGGTCCTCGAGATAGCGTTCGACCCCGTAGGCCTGGCCGTCAAAGCCGTAGAACAACGTCTTGCCGCGCGTATAGCTGTCAAACGCTTCCGCCGAGAGGTCGGCTTGCGCCAGCGCCGGCGCCGCGATCAGGCAGAGGGGAATCAGGCAGGTCATTCGCATGGTCGATACCTTGGCAGATCGGGGGCGCAGACGCCACGGGCTCGCCCCGCCAGCGCGCGGCGCGGGGGTCCATCACGCGACGCCAGAGCGGCGGCAACAGCGCCAGCGCCGCCATCGCCGGCATCGGGCGCGGCCAGATCGGCATCGACGCGGAGGAGAGATCCAGGGCGGGAAATCGGCGCGCCGGGTGCTGATGGTGATCGGAGTGACGCGGCGCGTTCAACATCATCGCCGAGGAATACCAATGCGGGGCGTTCCAGGAATGCTGCGGGCCGACGGGTTCGAGTCGTCCTTCGGCGTCCCGCTTCCGGCGCAGGCCGTAGTGCTGAATGTAGTCGGCCAGAAGAAGTTGGGTCTGGGCATAGAGCGCGAGGCCCACTAGCACGAACAACCCCAATGACCCGGCCAGCGCAGCGGCCAAGAGAAGCGTGATCAGGGCGCCCCCGACATAACCCGCATAGGCGCGCCGTCCGCGCTCCCCCCGTATCGCGGTTTCGGCTTGCCAGCCTGCCAGGAAAGACCCGACCCATGCGCGAGGCCAGAAGCGATAGAAACCTTCACCAAGGCGCGCGCTGTTCGGATCGGCGTCGCTCGCCACGTAGGCATGGTGGACCTTTGGATGGGCCGAGGCGTGATGGCCGAACAGGAGCGAGGTGAAAACCGCCGCCCCGAGGCGCCGTGCCCCGCGCCCGGGTGCGTGGATCAATTCATGCGCGTTGGGCACCGAAACCTGGCCGAGCCAGAGCCCGAGCGCAAGCGCGGTGGCCCCGGTCTGCCAGGCGTCCCCCGGGGTGCCGCGGGCAAGGCACAGCACGCCGAGCGCGAGCACGGGAAAATGAAGCAGCCCAAGGGTAAGGTTCAGCGCATGGGCGGCACGGTCGGCATCCAAGCGCGGTGTGGTCGCTGCGACGGGCAGGCGGTCGAGCAGCGCGACCAGCAACGTCATGTGCAAGAGCGCGACCAGAGGCCAGACCCCGCCGAGCAGGCAGGCGGCGGCGAGGCTTGCCACCGGAGACAGGCTGGCCAAAGCGAACAGGATCATCGACGCCTTTCCGACGCGTGGGTGTCGGACCTCAGCATCGCGCGGCCATGCCGAGCTGTCAAACGCCGCCGCTCTTCCATATCGGCGCAATCGGGATTAGGTGATTTCGACGCGAAGGGAGATCCGCATGGCGTTTTTCAAGAAACTGAAGGACCGGCTGTTCAAATCGTCCTCCAAGCTCGAGGAGGGGCTGGACGCGATCGTGCAGGATGGCGGCGTCGAAGAGCCGGTGACCGGCAATCCCGCACCGGACCTGCCGACGGGTCCGCAGGAAGTGCCGCCCCAGCCCGAACCGGATGCGCCGGTTCCGCCGCCCGAGCGCCCGACGCCCGATCCCGGGCCGCAGCCGGAACCTGAACCCGAGCAGGTGCCCCAGCCTGCGCCCGAACCGGAAATCGTGCCCGAGCCGGAGCCCGCGCCTCGGCCAGACCCCGGACCCGGTCCCACACCCGAGCCCGAGCAGGTGCCACCGCCATCGCCCGATCCGACCCCGGCGCCTGAGCCGCTGCCTGACCCGATCCCGGTCGAGATCCCGACCGAGATTCCGCAGCAGCAGGGCGGTGGTCTTCTGGACCGGTTGCTGGGACGCAAGCAGGTGGTGCGCCGCGTGCTGGACGACGACATGCTCGAGCAGCTCGAAGAATTGCTGATCAGCGCCGACATGGGAGTGGACACCGCGTTGCGCGTCACCGCGAACATGGCGGAAGGCCGGTTCGGCAAGAAACTGTCGACCGAAGAGATCAAGACTCTGCTGGCGGGAGAGATCACGCGGATCATGGAGCCCGTGGCGCGGCCGATGCCGATCTATCCGAAGCGTCCCCAGGTTGTTCTGGTCGTGGGTGTCAACGGTTCGGGCAAGACGACGACCATCGGAAAACTGGCGAGCCAGTTCAAGGCGGCGGGCAAAAGCGTGGTGATCGCGGCGGGGGATACGTTCCGCGCGGCGGCGGTGGAACAACTTCAGGTCTGGGGCGATCGCGCCGGTGTGCCGGTGCTGACCGCGCCCGAGGGCAGCGATCCGGCCAGCCTCGCCTTTGACGCGATGACCAAGGCACAGGCGGATGGGGCGGATCTGTTGTTGATCGACACGGCCGGTCGGTTGCAGAACCGCGCCGACCTGATGGAGGAACTGGCCAAGATCGTCCGGGTGATCCGCAAGAAAGATGAGAGCGCGCCGCACAACACGCTGCTGGTGCTGGACGCGACCACCGGACAGAACGCACTGAACCAGGTGGATATCTTCCGCAAGATCGCGGACGTGTCCGGTCTCGTGATGACCAAGCTCGACGGCACTGCCAAGGGGGGTGTTCTGGTAGCGCTGGCGGACAAGTTCGGGCTTCCGATCCACGCCATCGGCGTTGGCGAGCAGATCGATGACTTGGCCCCCTTCGACCCCGAGGACTTCGCCGCGGCACTCACCGGTCTGGCCAGATGAATCATGATATCCTGCCGCGTTTCTGCGCTGTCAGTCCCGAGTTCCCATCTTCTTCTCGAGCCAGCCGATTCCGGCGAGCACGATGACCACGATGAAGGCGGCCATGGCGGCCAGCGGCATCTGTCCGGATCCGCAGGCCAGCCCGATCGCGCCGGCCATCCACATTGACGCACCGGTGGTGATGTTGCGCACCTGTCCGCCCGACGTGAAGATCGCCCCGGCGGCCAGGAAAGCGACCCCGGCGGTCACCGCCTCGATCAGGCGCAGAGGATCGACACGCATTTCGGCCTCGGCCCCGAAAGACATCGACGCCAGTTGCTGGCTCACCAGTATGAACAGGCAGGCAGCCATCGACACCAGCATGTGGGTGCGCAGGCCCGCTGGCTTGGCATGCATCTCGCGTTCAAGTCCCAGCACGGCACCAAGCGCCAGCGCCGCGACAAGCCGCGCCGCGGCCACGACGGGTGGCACGGACGTGAACGTGCCGTCGAGTTCGTTCAGGAACTGTGCCCACATGTGTGAATCCCTTCGTCCATATGGGGCCAACGCGCGGCGGGCGGAATGGTTGCAGCGCGGGGCGCCCGCATGAGCGCTTGGCTCGTCTCGCTGGAAGGCACCGAAGCCGGCCATACCCTGGCGCTGTGGCTGGCGCTGTCGGCGGCTTTCCTGCACGCCGTGTTCGGTGCCTTGCAGAAAGGGCGGCACGACCCGTGGCTGTCGCGCGGCGCGATCGATGCGTCCTATGCGATCATGGCGGCGCCCTTCGCGCTGTTCGTCGTGCCCTGGCCCGAGCCGCATATGTGGCCGATCTTTGCGGGCGCCTGGGCGATCCACTTGGTCTACAAGATGTTGCAGGCGATGGCCTACACAAAGGGCTCCTACACGGTCGTCTATCCGGTGGTGCGCGGGACCGGGCCGCTGTTCACGGTGATCGGGGCCTACCTGTTGTTCGGCGAGGTCTTCACGGTGGTTCAATGGCTGGGGGTCGCGGTCTTGCTGGCCGGGATCTACGGGCTCGCGGTCTACAACCTGCGCCATCTCGACAGCCAGCGCGACACGCTGCCGCTCGCGTTGGGGCTGGCGGTCGTGACGGGGCTCTTCGTTGCGCTCTACACCACGTTCGATGCTTATGGCATCCGTGCCACGGCCGATCCCTTCACCTTTCTCGCGTGGTTCTTCACCATAGACGGGCTGGTGATGCCGTTCATCGCCTTGCTGCGGTGGCGGTCGATGGACGCACCGCCCGCTGCGGCGCCGCTGATGCTGCGCGGTGTGATCGGTGGCCTGGTCGCGTTTCTCAGCTTCGGGTCGGTGATGCTGGCAACGCGGCTCGACAAGGTCGGCGAGGCGGCTGTACTGCGCGAGACCTCGACGGTCTTCGCCGCGTTGATCGGCTGGCTGGTTCTGAAAGAGACGGTCGGGCCTCGTCGGATCGCACTTATGACCTTGATCGCGCTGGGTGCGGTGATAGTTGAGGCTGGCGGATAGGAGCGGACATGGCCGAACGGAAGAAACCGAAAGAGATCAACATGGTGCTCAAGCAGGTGCTGGAGTTGGGCCCGACCATCGTGTTCTTCCTGCTCTATCTGCGCATTCAGGACGACACGTTTCAATTCAACGGAACGGAATATTCCGGTTTCATCGTTGCCGCTGTGGTCTTTGTACCGATTCTGCTTGTGGCGATGGGCATTCTATGGGCGCTGACCGGAGCGCTGAGCCGGATGCAGGTCTTCACGGCCTTCATGGTCATCTTCTTCGGCGGGCTGACCGCGTGGTTCAATGACGAGCGGTTCTTCAAGATGAAGACAAGCATCGTGTATGGCTGTTTCGCGGCGCTGTTGGGCATCGGATTGGCCCAGGGCAGGTCCTACCTGGAATGGGTGATGGGCGAGTTGATCCCGATGAAGGACGAGGGTTGGATGATCCTGACGCGCCGCTTGTTCGTCTTTTTCATCCTGCTCGCCATCGGCAACGAGTTGGTCTGGCGCAACATGTCTGAAAGCGCCTGGGTCAAGATCGAGACTTTCGGCTTTCCAGCGGCGCTGTTCCTGTTCCTCTGGTGGCAGATCGTGGGCCTGCAGCGTTACATGATCGAGCCCGACGAAAGTGGCGACAGGGACGCACAAAGTTGACTATCAAGTCAGCAGCTGCGCCCGCGCAAAGACCGGAGTGCCAGCTGTTTTCGAAGAACGATGTGGATCCGGTCGTTCGAGGCGTGCCCGCAGCAGCGAAAACCCATGCGTTTCCGGGTCCCGCAACCAGGCGCGATAGCAGTCGAGCGCACCCGGGCGTGTGTAGGCGGACCAGTGACAGATGCGGTGCGTCGGCTGCTCTATGGCGGTGCCGAGATCGGCGAGACGCTTCAGTGTAAGTTTGCAATCCAGATCGATCGTCAGGGCGTTGGAGGTGGTCAGACCGCGCCCCAGCGCCTTGTCATGCCGCTCGGGTGGGCTGATCAACCGTTCATAGAACATGTCGAATACGGTGTTCGCGCGGCTCACGACGTTGAAGAACTCCACCTCGCGCCCCGCGGGTGTCGCAAGCGCGGCGATGATCCGCGAGCGATAGGTGGCCCCGGTCATCGATACCATCCGATGGATCGTTCCGGCGGGCAGGTGATGCAAGGCGGCGGCGGCGACTTCGATACCCATCGAGTGGGCGATGACATGAACGCGGCGGCGCGGCGCTCGGTGCCGCAGTTCGGTCAGGAGTTTGGCCAGCGCGCGCCCCGCGGCGATGGCGCGGCGCCGCGCGCCCCAGATCGACCCGCGTGCGTTCCATCCGAAGGCGATCGCCAGTCCTTCACCGGACGCGCGATGCCCGAAGCCGAGACCTTGCGGCCAACTCGGCACGCCGCGAGGGGGGGGCGCGTTTGGCAGATCGAGCACCAGCCGGTGGGGGCAATGGTCGGGATGACTTGGTTGATAGCTAAACCCTGTGATCATGACGATGACCGGTCCGTCGCTCTCAGCCGCCCTGTTCAGTGCTCCACCAAGGGGCTGCATGGTTCCGTGCAAGCGGCAAACCTCTTGGTCGGCATTCACTCTGAGGATGGGCATCACGCCGGTCTCGCGTCAGGGTCTGGCTGTTGTCGAGGACGCTAGACGGGCTCGGTGAAAGTGGCGTGACATGACCGTGACGGAGCGGTTACGATTGCTTGAGAATTCGCCGAACTGCTCGTTGTGGAAGAGGTTCGTCCGCGGTTGCGGGAACATCTTGCCCCGTTGTGTGCGGGCTGCTACACGGCGTCAGCCGGCGAATCCCCGATCGTGGAGATATCCATGATTGCGCAGGCCATATGTCAGCGCCCGGCAAGGGCGCAGGCATGCCCCTATAGCTCAGCTGGTAGAGCAACTGATTTGTAATCAGTAGGTCCGCGGTTCGAGTCCGTGTGGGGGCACCATTAAAAACAATCACTTACAACCATTTTTGCTTTTTGGACCGCATGTGTTCTTGCCTCTGGTGGCGCTGTGGTGGCGCGCTGCTTTGGAGGCCGAAGTCGCTTTCTCCTGCCTTGTCGACGACTGCAAACTTTGTGGATTTGTCGACAACGGTTCTGACTGCAGCATGATCAAAGCCTGATGAAACCTCGGTACCAATCTCCAGTTTCAAAGTGACTTCGCCGTATGGAGGCGCCGTCATCGCGGCCCGCTCAAATCTGCCATCCCGCCACGCTCTCAAGACGATCCGTTTCGCCTGTGCGTTTGGTGCGCATGCTTGCGAAGGTCGGGAACCTCCCCATATTTCCTTCGCGACCTGAATGTGAAGACCGGAGAACCAGGATGGGCTATGTGAAGACAGCGATGCTGATGGCGGCGATGACGGCGCTCTTCATGGGCGTGGGCTACCTGATCGGTGGGTCGGGTGGCGCGGTGATCGCGCTTGTCGTCGCGGCGGCAATGAACGCCGTGACCTGGTGGAACTCGGATCGCCTGGTTCTGCGCGTGCACAATGCGCAGCCTGTGCCCACCGGCGACCGGATGGGCCTTCACGCGTTGACCGCCGAACTTGCGCGGACTGCAAACCTGCCCGAGCCGAAGGTCTATCTGATCGACACGCCGCAGCCCAATGCCTTCGCCACCGGTCGCAATCCCGCGAACGCGGCGGTCGCCGTGACCTCGGGCCTCCTGCGCAGCCTCACGAGGGAGGAACTGGCCGGCGTGATCGCCCACGAACTGGCCCATATCCGCAATCACGACACCGCGATCATGACGGTCACGGCGACTTTCGCCGGTGCCATTTCGATGCTGGCCAACTTCGCGCTGTTCTTCGGCGGATCCCGGGAAAGGCTCGGGCTGATCGGCACCCTCCTGGTGATGTTCCTAGCGCCCATTTCCGCGGCACTGGTGCAGATGGCGATCAGCCGGACGCGGGAATACGCTGCTGACAAAGCCGGAGCCGAGATCTGCGGCCAACCCCTTTGGCTCGCCTCGGCACTGGAGAAAATCGCCATGGGCGCGGCTCGGATCGACAACAACGCGGCCGAGCGCAACCCGGCGACGGCGCATATGTTCATCATCAACCCCCTGCACGCCCACAAACATGACAGTCTGTTCGCAACGCATCCCGCGACCGCGAACCGCGTGGCCGCGCTCCGTGCAATGGCAGAACAACGCGGAGGAGTTTCGCACGCAGCCGAACAGCCCATGTCCGCCAGCCGCATTCCCAATACCAGGAATCGTCGAAGAACCGGGCCCCGGGCCTGAAAACACCCTTGTTCCGTCTGACCAAGCGCACTGCGATTGAAGCGCATTCGCCGCAGATCGTCTCACTGTCCCAGCGGTCTCGGTCTGCTACCGGGCCTCTGCGGACATCTGCCACCGACCCCAATGCTGGGCCGCGGCCCGTCGTTGCGGACATTCGACGCAGCCGCAAATCCGGGCGGTGGAAAAATCTGTGTCCTACTGAGTGGACACTGTTGATGCCGCACTGCCCGGACCGGATAGGAACTATGTTTGCGAAGACCTGAGGTCTTCAAGGTAGCTACCAAGTTCGTCGCCATAGCCCCAGCCGGTATTGGCAACGCGTTGATATTCTTTCTCCAGCCGATCCAGCCAAGTTGCCGTCAGTTCCGGGTTGGCCTGCACGGACAATTTCTTCACGATCGAGCCAAACATGGACCCCATGCTGTTGTAGAAAGCCTCATCCATATCGCCGAACTCCAGCGTGACGTCATTGCCACATTTGACGTAGTAGAACATTAGCTCCAGCGTTTCGCCGAGCTGTCCCCTCGCCTTGTTGTAATCGGAGATGGCACGTCGAGCGTCGCGGTATTTGATGGGTGCGTCCCACCGACTTGGATTGATGGCTGCCTTGATCCGCTTCTTGTAGGGTGAAAGGTCGGTGCCCCCATCCGAAACCAGGAATCTTGCATGCAGGAAATCCTGGTTCTTCGGGTCGGCGCGATACAGGTCTTGGACGAGGCCCATGAGCTGTCCCCTGGAAAATCCCGACAACGCCCCCTTTATCGCAGTCCAGCTCTTTGTCACGATTCGAGCCCCTTCCAGTTTCTCCACGGCATTCTTTCTACCGACAACGTGAGAAAGGTGAAAACTTCAAGCCAGTGTTCCAGGGACGGCCCACAGCCGACCTCCACAATGCGGTCTCGATGCTGCGGTGCAGCCAGCCAAAGCCGCCGTTCGCTGCAGATGTTCAATCTTGGCGGTGGGCAAGGTCCGGATCGCCGGACAAAACTGCCGGGTGCACCCGCGGCATTTGCGATCGTCCCGACGGTTACACAGCAAGGAGCGCCTTGCTGCCGCGCAGCCTTCTGGTAGATCAACGCAGCTTTCGTCCGCCGTAGAGACTGTGTCCCATACCGACTTGGATTGAAGCCGACCGCAGAAACCAATCTGTCCAGACAGCCAGCGAGCGTGACGTCGACGTGATCCGCTTCGCCTGACGCGCTCAGTCCGCTGCGGGACGGCCGTCTAGGTGTTGGGTGGGGGTTTTGGCTTTGGACCGGAAACCTGATTTTGCACAGACCATTGGCGGTAGAGATTATGCTACGATGCCGAATGGGAAGCACAAGGCTCAGGACCCATTGATTTTGGTCGGTTTGCGTGGTTCGCGGCTACGAAAACGGAGCGGTGATATGTCTGACCCTTTCTGGCTGACGGATGCGCAGATGGCGCGTCTGGAGCCCTACTTCC